>NZ_QGGX01000072.1 GCF_003148805.1 Aminobacter sp. AP02 | reverse complement strand
ATGAGTGCCGTGATCGCCGCGTCCATGATGCCCTCGGGCACTTCATAACCGTCGCGGTCGAGGATCGCCGGGTTGGTCATCAGGTGGCCGACATTGCGCACCAGCATCAAGGAACGGCCGGGCAGCGAAACGGTCTTGCCGTCCGGGCCGGTGTAGGAGCGGTCGCCATTGAGCTTGCGGGTGACAGCCTTGCCGCCCTTGTCGAAGGTTTCCGACAGGTCACCACGCATCAGGCCGAGCCAGTTGCGGTAGACCACGACCTTGTCTTCGGCATCGACTGCCGCGACCGAATCCTCGCAGTCCTGGATGGTGGTCAAAGCCGATTCCAGCACCATGTCCGAGATGCCGGCCGGATCGGTCTTGCCGATGGCCGAGTCGCGGTTGACCACGACCTCGACATGCAGGCCGTTCTTGGCCAGCAGCACCGCCTCGGGGTTCCTGGCCTCACCGCGATAACCGGCGAACTGCTTTGGCTCGCGCAGCGCCACGGAACCGGAAGCAGCCGCCAGCACGAGCTTGCCATCGACAACCGACAGAGCGCTCACATCCGACCAGCTGCCCTTTTCCAGCGGTGCCGACTCGTCCAGAAACGCCTTGGCCCAGGCGATGACCTTGGCGCCGCGCTTGGGGTTGTAGCCCTTGGTCTTCTCGGCGCCGTCGGCATCGGAAATCGCGTCGGTGCCATAAAGCGCATCGTAGAGCGAACCCCAGCGCGCGTTGGCGGCGTTGAGCGCATAACGCGCGTTCATCACAGGCACCACCAGCTGCGGGCCGGCAACGGTGGCGATCTCGGCATCGACGTTGTCGGTCGTCACGGAGAAGGCCGGGCCTTCCGGCACGAGATAGCCGATGTCGGACAAAAACGCCTTGTAGGCGGCCATGTCGTGGGGTGCGCCATGCTTGCGGTACCAGGCGTCGAGCTTGAGCTGGAAGTCGTCGCGCTTTTCGAGCAGCGCCCGGTTCTTCGGGCCAAGATCATGCACGATATCGGCAAAACCCTCCCAGAACTTTCCAGCA
>NZ_QGGX01000071.1 GCF_003148805.1 Aminobacter sp. AP02 | reverse complement strand
CTCTGCCGCTGCCGAACGACGCTCAATGCAAGCGCAACGAACGGCTCGTGCCCTTTACCTCACCGCGCGCGCTCTCCCGCGCAGCGGGTTAGTTCTCCGTCGTCAGCGGAGGCTTCCCGCGAACTGTTCCGCAAGACGATCGTGACGAAACGCCTCGGCGATGAAGTCGACGAAGATCCGTGTCTTGGCGGGCAGCAGCGTGCGGCTTGCGTAGTAGATCGAGATAGGGCCGCTGTCGGCATACCATTGCGGCACGACGCGCACGAGCGTGCCGCTCTCGAGATGGGGCAGGGAGTGGGGGACGGCGATCAGCGTCAGCGTTGCGCATCGTACGTTCGCGAATGCGGCCTGTCCGTGTACTGCGCATGACAATGTCTGCGGGCGTTGCAAGATTACCAGGCCGGCTTGGCGTCGCCCTCGCGCCGAAGCACCATGCCGGCGTGGTCCGGCGTGGTACAAGACGCCATCAACGAAGTTCCCACTTCAGTGAAGCCGTGTTATCCCAGTATGTGGCTCCGGTTACTTCATGGCGTGCCCTGATAGGCGCGCTTTCGCGTTCCGCGCGCCTCGTCATAGCGGCCGTTGGGCAACTCGTGGCGGATGCGGCCATCATCAGTGAGCCACATGCCGAAATAAGAATCGTGAACCAGCGTGCTGGTGCGTTCGCCCAAACATCAATGAGCTGCCGAGTTGACGGTACTTTTTCTTGCGTGCGGTGGGTTGGAGAAGGATTGCCTGGGTGGCATAGCTGCCGATTGATATCGACATACGCCAAACGTCCACAAATTTATTTTTCGGAAACTGCGATTTTTCGCTGACGTACAACCCTGGCTCCATGCACCCGCCAGACTTCCGCTGAACTGGCATTCTCCTTCTCCAATCGCGCAAGCCTGATCTGCGCCCATGTTCCAGATCAAGTAAAGTGCTTTCGAGGGAGGAGAGGGGGCTAGCGTAGAATGGCGTGCACAAGGGCGAGGTCCGCTTTGCGCCTCCATGCACGAACCCGCTACGCGGGAGGGGTGCCAAGTACTGTGATGTGTTTGGTCTTGAGCGAGTAGAAGGCGCGACCTGACGATGGAGTTCCTTTCA
>NZ_QGGX01000070.1 GCF_003148805.1 Aminobacter sp. AP02 | reverse complement strand
GCGGCTGAACCAGGGGTTCATCCCGATCTTCGAGCCGGGGCTCGAGGCGCTGGTGCGCGAAAACCATGCGGCGGGGCGCATCGTCTTCACCACCGATGCGGCGCTGGCGGTCAAACATGGCGAGATCCAGATGATCGCGGTCGGCACGCCGCAGGGCCAGGACGGCTCGGCCGACCTCAAATACGTGCTGTCGGTGGCACAAGCGATCGGCCGCGAGATGGTGGGCCCCAAGATCGTCGTCACCAAGTCGACGGTGCCGGTCGGCACCGCCGACAAGGTTCGCCAAAAGATCGCCGAGGTGCTCAAGACAAGGGGCCGCGAGGATCTTGCCTTCGACGTCGTCTCCAACCCGGAGTTCCTCAAGGAAGGCTCGGCGGTCGCCGACTGCATGAGGCCCGACCGCATTATCATCGGCACCCACTCCGAAGCCTCCGAAATGGTGATGCGCGAACTCTACGCGCCGTTCAACCGCAACCACGAAAAGATCATCGTGATGGACGTGCGCTCGGCCGAGTTCACCAAATATGCCGCCAACTGCATGCTGGCGACCAAGATCAGCTTCATGAACGAGATGGCCAATCTCGCCGAACTGCTTGGCGCCGACATCGAGGAGGTGCGCAAGGGCATCGGCTCGGACCCGCGCATCGGCTACCACTTCATCTATCCGGGGCTGGGTTATGGCGGCTCGTGTTTTCCCAAGGACGTGCGCGCGCTGATCCGCACCGCCGACGGGGTCGGTTTCGACGCGACGCTGTTGAAGTCGGTCGAAGAGCGCAACAATGCCCAAAAGGCGGTGCTGTTCGACAAGCTCGCCAGCTATTTCAACGGCGATCTCGCCGGCAAGACCTTCGCCTTGTGGGGGCTTGCCTTCAAGCCCAACACCGACGACATGCGCGAGGCGCCGTCGCGGGTCTTGATGGAGGCGCTATGGGCCGCCGGCGCCAGGGTCCAGGCCTACGATCCCGAGGCGATGAACGAGGCGCAGGCGATCTACGGCCAGCGCGACGACCTTTTGCTGTGCGGTACCAAGGAGGCGGCACTGCCCGGCGCCGATGCGCTTTTGATCGCCACCGAATGGAAGAACTTCCGCGCGCCTTCCTTCGAGATGATCAAGCAGGCGCTCGCCACACC
>NZ_QGGX01000069.1 GCF_003148805.1 Aminobacter sp. AP02 | reverse complement strand
GTTTGTGTTACGCCGTAGGGCGCGGGTTGAGCAACTGGTGGAGACGCGAAGCCCCTATCGAGCGCAGCGTCGGAGCCGGTTGCGGTGAGGGTTCCGGCGAAGGCCGCGGGGGTCCGGTATCCGAGCGAGGAATGCGGTCTTTCGGTATTGAAGTCCTGCCTCCATTCGGCGATGGCGCTGCGGGCGTGATCGAGGCCGAAGAACAGGCTCTCGTTGAGGAGTTCGTCGCGCATCCGGCCGTTGAAGCTTTCAACGTAGCCATTTTGCATCGGCTTTCCCGGCGCGATGTAGTGCCATTCGACGCAATGATCCTTCGACCAGGCGAGGATGGCATTCGAGGTGAACTCCGTCCCGTGGTCGGAAACGATCATGTCCGGCTTGCCGCGATGGCTGATCAGATCGGTCAGCTCACGTGCCACCCGACGACCGGAGATCGACGTGTCCGGGATCGAGGCCAGGCATTCGCGCGTCACGTCATCGACGATGTTCAGCACGCGGAAGCGCCGTCCGCAGGCAAACTGGTCATGCACAAAGTCCAGTGACCAGCGCGCATTCGGTCTCGCCTCGACCAGGATCGGCGCTCGCGTGCCCACCGCTCGTCGCCGCGCCCGGCGCTTGCGAACCGTAAGACCTTCCTCCCGGTAAAGCCGATAAATGCGGTTGATGCCTGACAGTTCGCCTTCCCGCCGCAGCAGGATGAACAACCGCCGATAGCCAAACCGGCGACGCTCATTGGCAAGATCCCGTAACCGGCCGCGCAGTTCGGTCTCCGGCGGGCGGCACGACTGGTAGCGGATCATCTTGCGATCGGCACAGACGAACGTACAGGCCCGACGCTCCGACAGGCCCATGGCGGCCTGCAGATGCGCGACGGCTTCGCGCTTGGCGGCGGGCCCTACCATTTTTTTGACAGAAGCTCGCGAAGTGCAGAGGCTTCCAGCATCTGGTCGGCGAGCAGCTTCTTCAGCTTTGCATTCTCGTCTTCCAGAGCCTTCAGGCGCTTGGCATCGGACACGTCCATGCCGCCATACTTCGCCTTCCAGTTATACAGCGTCGCCTCGGAAACTCCGTGCTTGCGGGCCAGATCGCCCGCCTTCGCGCCCGCCTCGTGCTCGCGTAGAACCGCGATGATCTGATCTTCCGTGAACCGCTTACGCTTCATCTGTCCGTCCTTCGATCAAGGCCGGACTCTAACTCCTGGTGGAGGAAAAACTCAGT
>NZ_QGGX01000068.1 GCF_003148805.1 Aminobacter sp. AP02 | reverse complement strand
TGAACCGCCCCGGGTTTGCCGGAGGCTCCAACTTTTGAGAGATTGGAGCTGATATGAGCAAGACAACGAACAAATTCTCGCCTGAGGTCCGTGACCGGGCCATCCGTATGGTGCTGGATCACGAAGCCGAGCATCCATCACGGTGGGCGGCCGTTTCTTCTATCGCGGCCAAGATTGGCTGCTCGCCAGCCACGCTGCACGAATGGGTGAAGAAGACCGAGGTCGACAGCGGCAAACGAGCAGGCCTGCCGAGCGATGTCGCCGAGAAGATGAAGGCTCTTGAGCGGGAGAACCGCGAGCTTCGTCAGGCCAACGAGATATTGCGCAAAGCCTCAGCATATTTCGCGATGGCGGAGCTCGACCGCCCCTTCAAACGATGATCTCGTTCATCGACGAACACCGCGGCGTATTCGGGGTCGAGCCTATCTGCAGATTATTGCCGATTGCCCCATCAACCTATTACGAGAACGTCGCCAAGCGCCTGGACGTGGACCGCCTGTCGATCCGCGCCCGCAGTGATATCGGCCTGAAGATCGAGATACGTCGTGTCTTCGAGCAGAATTATCGCGTCTATGGCGTTCGGAAGGTCTGGCGGCAATTGAGGCGGGAAGGCTTCGATGTTGCCCGCTGCACCGTCGCTCGGCTTATGAGGTCGATGAGCCTGCAAGGGATCATCAGGGGAAAGCCGATCCGCACAACGTTCCCGGACAAGACGGCTCCGAGCCCACTGGACCGCGTGAACCGACAGTTCAAGGCTCCCGCGCCCAACAGGCTCTGGGTTTCGGATTTCACCTATGTCGCCACCTGGCAGGGTTTCGTCTATGTGGCCTTCGTGATCGACGCCTTCGCTCGCCGCATCGTCGGCTGGCGGGTGAGCCGGACAGCACATGCCGGGTTCGTCCTCGATGCCCTGGAGCAGGCACTTCATGATCGGCGTCCCGTTCATGGCGGCGGCCTCGTGCATCACTCAGACAGGGGCGTTCAATACGTGTCCATCAGGTATTCCGAACGCCTGGCGGAAGCAGGCATTGAGCCGTCCGTCGGGAGTGTCGGTGACTCTTACGACAACGCCCTCGCCGAAACGATCAACGGCCTCTACAAGGCTGAGGTCATCCATCGGCGTGGGCCATGGAGGAACTTCGAAGCGGTGGAGTTCGCTACCCTGGAATGGGTCGACTGGTTCAACCATCGACGGCTTCTGGAGCCCATCGGAAACATCCCGCCAGCCGAGGCCGAGGAGCAGCATTACGCTATGCTGGACGAGCCAGCCATGGCCGCGTAACTTAAACCAAACAGCCTCCGGCAAACCCGGTGCGGTTCA
>NZ_QGGX01000067.1 GCF_003148805.1 Aminobacter sp. AP02 | reverse complement strand
GATCGTGTCCCGCTAAGTGGTGTAGCTTGCGGCATTGGTCGCCGAGCTCTCCGGCATTGGCCGGGCTGATCAGCGCGCCACGGCTGGCAGGCTGATGAGCGGATCATCGCTCGTCAGGGCGATTGTTTCCAGGGTCATGTATCTGGCGCGTTGGACGGCCCACTCATCATTTTGTTCGAGCAGCAGAGCGCCGACGAGACGTATGATGGCGTCGTCGTTGGGGAAGATGCCGACGACCTCGGTACGCCGCTTGATCTCGCCGTTGAGACGCTCGATCGGATTCGTCGAGTGGAGTTTGGCGCGGTGTTCCTTCGGGAAGGTCATGTAGGCCAGCACGTCGGGCTCGGCGTCGTCCATGATTGTGGCGAGCTTCGGTACCTTGGGCTGGATCTGATCGGCGACGGCACGCCACTGCAGGCTCGCCGCGTCGGGCGTTTCCTGGGCGAAGGCGGTGGCGATGAAGGCGGAGACGACGCGGCGCCCGCTCTTGCCGGCGTGGGCCAGCACATTCCTCATGAAGTGGACGCGGCAGCGCTGCCAGGTGGCGCAAAGCACCTTGGTGACAGCAGCCTTGAGGCCTTCGTGGGCATCGGAGACGACGAGCTTGACGCCGCGCAGGCCGCGGCGGGTCAGCTTGCGCAGGAACTCCGTCCAGATCGGCTCGGCCTCCGACGTGCCAATCTCCATGCCCAGCACCTCGCGCCGGCCGTCCGCGTTGACGCCGACGGCGATGATGACGGCAACCGAGACGATCCGCCCACCGCGGCGGACCTTCAGGTAAGTGGCGTCGATCCACAGGTATGGCCAATCGCCCTCGATCGGCCGCTCGAGGAAGGCCTTCACCTTGCCGTCGATCTCCTCGCACAGCCGCGAGACCTGGCTCTTGGAGATGCCGCTCATGCCCATGGCCTTGACCAGATCGTCAACCGAACGTGTCGAGATGCCTTGCACGTAGGCTTCCTGGATGACGGCGGTCAGCGCCTTCTCGGCCATGCGGCGCGGTTCGAGGAACCCCGGGAAGTAGCTTCCCTTCCTGAGCTTCGGGATGCGCAGCTCGACCGTGCCGGCCCGCGTCTCCCAGTCCCGGTCGCGGTAGCCATTGCGCTGGGCGAGCCGCAGCGGGTTCTTCTCGCCATAGCCGGCGCCGGTGGCCGCGCCCACCTCCATTTCCATCAGCCGCTCGGCGGCAAAGCCGATCATCTCCCGCAGCAGATCGGCATCCGGGGTCTTCTCCACGAGCGTGCGCAGGTTCATCATGTCGTCGGTCATCGGTGGTCCTTCCGAAATGGGTTGGCGTCAACAACCAAACCCTACCGGAAAGCGCCGATGACCACCGACACGCCGCTCACTCGCTACGGCGCTGCTAACG
>NZ_QGGX01000066.1 GCF_003148805.1 Aminobacter sp. AP02 | reverse complement strand
CAGCGGCGCGCCGCCCTCGTTGTTGAGGCGTATATAGTCGCCACCCTCTCACACTGTCAACGACCCTTTCCAACTTTTGCGAATTTTTTGCGACAAACTTCGCCCACACCAGCCACAACCCACAAGGACCCTGCGGAAGGCGCCGCTGCGGCCGCCTCCTGGAGCCGTTACGCCAGCCCATCCGCAACCGCCACACCGCAATCTGGACGTGAAATCAATGACTCGATTCAGCTCACAACGCGAAAACATCAAACAAATCCTGTTTCCCAAGCCGAATCCGTAAGGCAAAGAACACCGCCAATCCCCCAAAAACCCGCGCCCGGCGGCAAACGGAAATGATTCAGCGCCGATTCACAGGGCAAAGCCTAAAAATGGTACCGATCCGCGACTCACGCAGCCCCCAATCCACCAGGCGTCGGCGTGATTCTGATCTGTAGCACTCGGCAATGCAACGCGCCTGGCTGCTTGGTATAGGCGCCACTTTGCTAGGGCTTCGGATCATGGCAGGACTGGGTGATGCTTGTCAGCTGGTCGTCCGCGGCATTCACCCTCGAGCGCATCTCTTCGGCCGCTGGCTTGCAGGGCACTCGTCCCGCTCCAACAGCCCAATATTAAAAAGCCCACTTCTAGCTAACGGCGGTTGAGATTGTGAGCTGGCTCCCGGCGGATGAGCGAATGGCCGGGTGCCAGTGAACCACGTCACCGCGTCCCGGCCAAATGCGGTGCTTGCCGTGTTGGGGTGTTGCAGCGAGTTTGGCTTGTCGGTCTGGCGCTGGGACGCAAAAAGCCCGCTTGATGCGGGCTTTGTTTGTAAGGATTGGTTGGTGGGCCAGGCTTTGTCTTTCTTGTCCCGCGTCGTCGGCTTTGCCTGCTAGCAGGCCCCTGCTGCGGTTTCGAATCGACCGTCGCCAGCGTCCAAATACGCCAAAGCCCGCACGAGGCGGGCTTTGGTGTATTTTGTTGCGGGGACAGGATTTTTATGGTCCGCAGGACGAGGAGCTACTATCGCCAGGGAAGCGGAGCTTCCCGCCAGCGATAGAGCTCGGTTTGTTTGTAAGGATTGGTTGCGGGGACAGGATTTGAACCTGTGACCTTCAGGTTATGAGCCTGACGAGCTACCGGGCTGCTCCACCCCGCGCCACCATTTGCGCAAGCGACCCGTTTTCTGGGGCTTGCGGATCTCTTTGGCCATTCGGAATGCTGGGATTGCCCCTTGATTTCCGATCGATTTGCCAATGGAACGGGCCGCTTGCGCGGCCCGGACTACCCGTTGGCGGGCCATTTTGTATCGAGAAGATTTGGGCATCGCTTGTTTGCGATGTTTGGATTTAACGTGCGTTTGGCAGACCTGGCAGCGACTTACTCTCCCGCGTCTTGAGACGAAGTACCATCAGCGCTGGAGCGTTTCACGGCCGAGTTCGGAATGGGATCGGG
>NZ_QGGX01000065.1 GCF_003148805.1 Aminobacter sp. AP02 | reverse complement strand
ACAAAAAAGATCGGATGATTGGGGCTCCGGCCACTCTCCCGATCCAGAAGTGACGGGAGGGCGGTTTCCGGGCAGGCTCCATCGGTTCAACCGGTCAGGAGGTCTGCCATGGAACTGTTCGTCGGTCTTGATGTGTCTGTTTGCACCACCTGTGTCTGCGTGATGGACGCGAGTGGCAAGCTCCTTCGGGAGAGCAAGGTCGAGAGCGAGCCGGATGCGATCGGCACCCTGCTTCATGCGATCGGCGGACCCTACAAGCGGATCGGCCTGGAGGCCGGACCGCTGTCGCAGTGGCTCTACAGCGGCCTGGCGGCTGCGGGCTATCCGGTGATCTGCGTCGAGACGCGGCACATGAAGGCCGCGCTCTCGGCGCAGATCAACAAGACCGATCGCAACGATGCCCGCGGGATCGCGCAGATGATGCGCGTCGGGCTTTTCAAGCCCGTGCACGTCAAGACCGTCCGGAGCCAGGAGACCCGGATGCTGCTCACCGCGCGCAAATTCGTTCAGACCAAGATTCTCGATGCGGAGAACAACCTGCGCGGCCTGCTGCGCAACTTTGGCCTCAAGGTCGGCGCCGTAACCCGGCTGCAATTTGAGCGGCGCATCATCGCGCTACTCGACCAATCCCCGCATCTGCGGCTGATCGTTGAGCCTCTTCTCGAAATCCGGCGCGTGCTGCGCCAGCAATTTCAGCATCTGCATAAGGCTATGGAGCGGCTGGCGGAGAGCGACGATACCTGCAAACTCTTGATGACGGCGCCCGGCGTCGGCCCGATGGTCGCCCTAAGTTTCCGGGCGGGCGTCGATGAGCCAGCGCGTTTTGGCCCGATCACGATCCGTCCCGGCTCACTTCGGATTGACGCCCTCGCGCTATCAATCCGGTGAGATCGATCGGGATCGGGGCATTTCGAAGTGCGGTGATGCCGGGATACGCTGGGCACTGGTCGAAGCCGCCGGGATCCTGCTGCGAATATCGAAGCGCAGTTCGCCGTTGAAGGCGTGGGGGCTTGCCGTCGCGCGCAGGCGAGGCATGGCAAAGGCAACCGTGGCGGTGGCTCGGCGCCTGGCGATCATCCTGCATCGGATGTGGGTCGACAACACACCGTATCGCTGGGAGACCAAGACCGCCTGAGAGGGCAATTCAGAGTTCCGCGTCGCTGCGGATAGAGGTCCCGTTCAGGGACGAGTGGGCAGGCAATCTCGAGACGGGGCTGAACGTCAGTTAAGGCTGACAGTTTCGGAAAAAAGATTGAGACGCCTATCCATCCGACCCGATCATGAAGCGGCCCCGCGCCGACTTCGCAGAGAAGCCAGACACCTGACGGGAACTCACCATCGATCAGCACGCGCCGAGAGATCGACAACAACTACCGCAACCAAAACAATCAGCATGTGCCTCGCAAGCACAGGGCGGAAAGCTGTGCTTGACAG
>NZ_QGGX01000064.1 GCF_003148805.1 Aminobacter sp. AP02 | reverse complement strand
ATGAGATGCCGTAACGGGGCCTGCATCGCGCACTGCCCGTTATCGCTTGCATGCTGACCGGTCAGCTGGCGACGTTCCCGTATCTGATCTTACAGGAGGATTACGGGATGAGACTGTTCATTGGATTGGATGTGTCGCTGGCGAAGACCGCGATCTGTGTGGTCAGCGAGCATGGCAAGATCGTGAAGGAGGCGCAGATTGCCAGTGCGCCCGAAGCGCTTGTGCGCTGGATCAGGGAACAGGATGGCACCATTGCCGCCATTGGCCTTGAGGCAGGCCCCTTGTCGCAGTGGCTGCATCGCGGGATGACCGAAGCGGACTTGGACGTCGTGCTGATGGAAACCCGGCAGGTAAAAGGGGCGCTAAAAGCAATGCCGATCAAGACGGATCGGCGGGATGCCGAGGGTATCGCACGGCTACTCCACCTCGGGTGGTTCCGGCCCGTTCACTGCAAATCCGTCTCATCGCAGGAGGTCCGCGCCGTGCTCGGAGCTCGCAAGGCCATCCAGCAGGGCATGATCGCTTTGGAGATGTCTCTGCGTGGGATGCTGCGGAACTTCGGGCTCAAGGTTGGCGCCATATCTCGCGGCAGGTTCGACCTTCGCATCCGGGAACTGGCGTTCGGCAATCCCATGCTTGAAGCCGCGACAGAACCGATGCTTCGGGCGCGGGCGTCCTTGCGACATGAATTGGCAGGGCTAGAGCGCCACGTCCGCAACTTGGCTCAGGATGACCCGGTATGCCGTCGGCTGATGTCCATGCCAGGGATCGGTGCAGTTGTGGCGTTGACCTACCGATCGGCAATTGATGATCCTGCCCGGTTCACTTCATCGAAGAAGGTAGGGCCATGGGTAGGCCTCACCCCGTCGCGCAACCAGTCAGGCGAGCGCGACGTCTCAGGCGGCATCACCAAGGCAGGCGACGTCAACCTGCGCCGGGCGTTGTGTCAAGCCGCGACCGTCATGATGCACCGAGGCCGCTCGACATGGCTGAGAACCTGGGCAGCACAGGTCGCTCGCCGCCGTGGCCGGAAGCGCGCCATGGTTGCCTTGGCCCGGCGCGCCGGTGTGATCCTTCATAGGATGTGGGTCGATGACACCGACTTCCAGTCGGACATGACGGTGCCACTTGCGGCCTGAAGACCTGAGTTCCCAACCGTTGCCTGCCTGACAGCAGGCCCTCGAGGTCCCCCCAGGGACGCGGTTCCGATGATGCCGTGGTCCGGACTGTGCCGATCCACATCGAGCACGCCAATGAGATGGGCACATCGGAATTGCATTGAACCAGCATCATGTTGGCAGCCCGCGCTGACCACGGACCGAAGCATGCACCCGGGGTGATCTCAGACGAGGGCAGCAGTAACTACAGGACGGATCAGAAAGAGCAGGTTCATAACCGCACCTTAGCGGCCGCCCTCCCATGCGCAAAACCGCTTGACTGGGACGGCCTCGTTACCGAAGTC
>NZ_QGGX01000063.1 GCF_003148805.1 Aminobacter sp. AP02 | reverse complement strand
CAACGTCGGAGGAAGCAAAGGGCCAGAGGCCGGTCTCTTTCTCATCACCGGGCCTGATTACCATGGCATGGTCCCGGCAGGCATGAAGCAGATCACGGTCAGAACGAATCTCGCCGTGGTCGCCAACCGTGTGTTCGTCAATGGAGATGCCGATCTGCCCACCGCCCGCGCCGTACAGGAAGGGTTCAATTTGCTCCCGCTGTCGGTATTCCAGAAGAACGGATTGAACTTCAAGCTTCCTGAGAAGGTCGACTACGAGCGTTTCGTGTTCACACCAACGGCTCCCCAGGCTTTGCAGCTATATGATCAGATCGGCTTTGGTATGCGCACGTTTCTCTCGGCGAGCGACGACTTCTCCGATCCCGATGTCGGAGCCGCGCAGCAAATCGGTCTGAGTGTCGCCAAAGGTTTCGAGTGGCAGGGCCTCGACGAGCCGACGAAACGGGGACTAGCCAGGGCGGCGCTGGCTGCGGATGCCATCATCGCGAACACCTATGCGAATGCGGCTGAGACCGTCAACGGCTGGAGGTATACGATGGGCGGCGGCAGAGCGGGCTTCAACTACGCCGTGAGGGCCGCATTCTCCGCCAATCTTACCGGAGCCAACGTGCCGGAGGAAATCCTCTATCCGAATACCCGCGTCGATGACACTGGCGCTCCGCTTACGGGAGAGCACAAATACGCCCTCCATTTCGAGAAAGGTGGGCGTCCCCCTGTCTCGGTGTTCTGGAACATGAGCATGTACGATGACAAGGAGTTCTTCATCTACAACGACTTCAAGCGCTACAGCATTGGCAGCACGACCGACGGACTGAAGGCCGATCCTGATGGTTCCGTTACCGTTCTGATCCAGAACGGGCGTCCGGCGGACACTTCGAATTGGCTGCCTGCGCCAACCGGTCCGTTCAATCTCACGATGCGACTTTATGGAGCACAGACTCCGATCCTCAATGGCTCATATCGACTGCCTGGGATCAAGCGAGTGGACTGATCGGATTGGTGGCCTGAGCGGAAATCCGTGACGGACTTCCGGGCCGTTGGAGATATCTCATGCGAGCCTGGTTTCCTGCACTCGTCCTTCTGCCGTTCGTCGTGTCCACAGCGGGGGCGGTGGAATTCACGCCAGACCAACTACATGACCGAACGGTCGAACGTCGCGCAATCGAGGCTGTGAACTGGGGATGGTCATGGACCGAGATCTGATCGGTTCAAGTTTCTACCTTCGGTCGTCGCTCCCAACCTTCTGAACGAGCTATCATTGTCGCCTAAGAACCCGGTTCCTGCCGGGTTTTCTTTTGCCCTTATGTCGGCGAGGCATTTTGATGGGTTCTGACCTGCCACTGAACTGTCATCCAGCGGCAATTAGAGCCTCGGCGGTTTTGATCCGATACCGTTTATTGGACCGCCGGAAGGTGGAGTTTCCCGGCTGTTTCACAATGACGGGCTGGTGGCGCCATCGTGATTGATCAACGATATCGGTACCTTGTGTCCG
>NZ_QGGX01000062.1 GCF_003148805.1 Aminobacter sp. AP02 | reverse complement strand
GTCATGGCCGAATTCAAGACCGACATCGAGATCGCCCGTGCGGCGAAGAAGAAGCAGATCCAGGAGATCGGCGCCAAGATCGGCATTCCGAGCGAGCACTTGCTGCCTTATGGCCACGACAAGGCGAAGATCTCGGCCGAGTTCATTGCGAACGCGCGCAAGAACAAGGACGGCAAGCTGATCCTGGTCACCGCGATCAACCCGACGCCGGCCGGCGAAGGCAAGACCACCACCACGGTTGGCTTGGGCGACGGCCTGAACCGCATCGGCAAGAAGGCAATCGTGTGCATCCGCGAGGCCTCGCTCGGGCCCAATTTCGGCGTCAAGGGCGGTGCGGCCGGTGGCGGTTATGCCCAGGTCGTGCCGATGGAGGACATGAACCTCCACTTCACCGGCGACTTCCACGCCATCACCACCGCCCACAACCTGCTTGCGGCGCTGATCGACAACCACATCTACTGGGGCAACGAGCTCGGCATCGACACCCGCCGCGTGGTGTGGCGCCGGGTGATGGACATGAACGACCGGGCGCTGCGCGAGATCAACTGCTCGCTTGGCGGTGTCGCCAACGGCTTTCCGCGCGAGGCCGGCTTCGACATCACCGTGGCTTCCGAAGTCATGGCGATCCTGTGCCTGGCGACCGACCTCAAGGACCTGGAAAAGCGCCTCGGCGACATCATCGTGGCCTATCGCCGCGACAAGACGGCGGTTTATGCCCGCGACCTCAAGGCCGACGGCGCCATGGCGGTGCTGCTCAAGGACGCGGTCCAGCCCAACCTGGTGCAGACGCTGGAAAACAACCCCGCCTTCGTCCATGGCGGCCCGTTCGCCAACATCGCGCACGGCTGCAACTCGGTGGTCGCCACCACGACCGCGCTGAAGCTCGCCGACTATGTCGTCACCGAAGCCGGCTTCGGCGCTGACCTGGGGGCGGAGAAGTTCTTCGACATCAAGTGCCGCAAGGCCGGCCTGAAGCCTGCGGCAGCGGTGATCGTCGCCACGGTGCGCGCCATGAAGATGAACGGCGGCGTCAAGAAGGAGGATCTCGGCAAGGAAAACGTCGAGGCGGTGAAGAAGGGCTGCGCCAACCTTGGCCGCCACATCGAAAACGTCAAGCAGTTCGGCGTGCCGGCGGTGGTGGCGATCAACCACTTCTATTCCGACACCGACGCCGAGATCCAGGCGATGAAGGACTATGTCGCTTCGATGGGCGAAGAGGCGATCGTGTGCAAGCACTGGGCCAAGGGTTCGGCCGGCATCGAGGAGCTGGCCAACAAGGTGGTCAAGCTCGCCGAGGGCGGTGCCTCGCAATTCGCGCCGCTCTACCCCGACGACATGAAGCTGTTCGACAAGATCGACACCATCGTCAAGCGCATCTACCGCGGCTCGGAGGCGATCGCCGACAAGTCGGTGCGCGACCAGCTGCATGCCTGGGAACAGGCCGGCTACGGCCACCTGCCGGTGTGCATGGCCAAGACGCAATACTCGTTCTCGACCGACCCCAACCTGCGCGGCGCTCCGACGGGCCATGTCGTGCCGGTGCGCGAGGTCAGGCTGTCGGCAGGTGCCGGCTTCGTCGTTGCCATCTGCGGCGAGATCATGACCATGCC
>NZ_QGGX01000061.1 GCF_003148805.1 Aminobacter sp. AP02 | reverse complement strand
GGCGGCTACGCCAAGGAGATGTCCAAGGAATACCAGGCCAAGCAGGCGGCGCTGACCGCCGAGCATATCGCCAAGCAAGACATCGTCATCACCACCGCGCTCATCCCGGGCCGTCCGGCGCCGAAGCTGGTGTCGGCTCAGATGGTTGCCTCGATGAAGCCGGGGTCGGTGCTTGTCGATCTCGCCGTCGAACGCGGGGGCAATGTCGAAGGTGCTGTGCCCGGTAAAGTCGTCACCACCGCCAACGGGGTCAAGATCGTCGGTCATCTCAACGTGCCAGGCCGGGTCGCGGCGTCGGCTTCGCTGCTTTACGCCAAGAACCTGTTCGCTTTCCTCGAGACCATGGTCGACAAGGGATCGAAGCAGATCGCCATCAACCGCGACGACGAGCTGGTCAAGGCAACGATGCTGACCGACGCCGGCAAGGTGGTGCATCCGAACTTCGCCAAGGCGGCCGAAACACCGTCCGAACAGGCTGCACCGGCGAAGGCCGAGAAGCCCGCCAAGACCGAGAAACCGGCGGCGGCCAAAAAACCGGCGGCACCCAAAAAGGCCGCCCCGCCGAAGAAGTCATCTCAGGGAGACGCATGATGGAAGGTCTTCAAAAAGCCCTCGACCAGCTCGACCAGGCGGTTGGTGCCGTCAAGCTCGGCGTCCAGGATCTGGCCAATGCCCAGAACGCGGCCGAGGCCGCCGGCAATGCCGCTCATGCGCTGTCGGGCGGGGCGATCGACCCGTTCGTGTTCCGCTTCGCCATCTTCGTTCTGGCGATCTTCGTTGGCTATTACGTCGTGTGGTCGGTGACACCGGCGCTGCACACGCCTTTGATGGCGGTGACCAACGCGATCTCCTCGGTGATCGTGGTGGGTGCGCTTTTGGCCGTCGGCATCGCAGCTTCCGGGCTTGCCACCGGCTTCGGCTTCATCGCCCTGGTGCTGGCCTCGGTCAACATCTTCGGCGGCTTCCTCGTCACCCAGCGCATGCTGGCGATGTACAAGAAGAAGGACAAGTGACGTGACCCTGAACCTCGCTTCCTTCCTCTACCTGGTCTCGGGCATCCTGTTCATCCTGGCGCTGCGCGGCCTGTCGCATCCGACCACCAGCCGCCAGGGCAACACCTACGGCATGATCGGCATGGGCATTGCCATCGTCACCACGCTTGCCCTGGCCAAGCCCTCGGCCGGCGGCCTTGGCCTGATCGTGCTTGGCATCGCCATCGGCGGCGGCATTGGTGCGGTTACCGCGCGGCGCATCGCCATGACCTCGATGCCGCAGCTGGTCGCAGCCTTCCACAGCCTCGTTGGCATGGCCGCCGTGATGGTGGCGGCCGCCGCCGTCTACGCGCCCGAAAGCTTCGGCATCGGCGAAGTCGGGGCGATCCACGCCCAGGCGCTGGTCGAGATGAGCCTGGGTGTCGCCATCGGCGCCATCACTTTCACCGGCTCGGTCATCGCCTTCCTCAAGCTCGACGGCCGCATGTCGGGCAAGCCGATCATGCTGCCGGCCCGCCACGTCATCAACGCCGCACTCGGAATAGCCCTCGTGGTGCTCATCGTCATGCTGGTGACGACCCAGTCGACCACCATCTTCTGGCTGATCGTGGCCGTGTCGCTGGTGCTCGGCGTGCTGCTGATCGTGCCGATCGGCGGCGCCGACATGCCGGTGGTGGTGTCGATGCTCAACTCCTATTCGGGCTGGGCGGCGGCAGCGCTCGGCTTCACGCTCGGCAACCTGGCGCTGATCATCACCGGCGCGCTGGTCGGCTCCTCGGGTGCGATCCTCAGCTACATCATGTGCAAGGGCATGAACCGCTCGTTCATCTCGGTCATTCTCGGCGGCTTCGGCGGCGAGACGGCGGCTGTCGCCGACGACGGCATCGAGCGCACGGTCAAGCAAGGTTCGGCCGACGACGCCGCCTTCTTGATGATGAACGCGCAAAAGGTCATCATCGTGCCGGGCTACGGCATGGCGGTGGCCCAGGCCCAGCATGCGCTGCGCGAGATGACCGACAAGCTCAAGGCCAATGGCGTCGAGGTCAAATACGCCATCCATCCGGTCGCCGGCCGCATGCCCGGCCACATGAACGTGCTGCTCGCCGAAGCCAACGTGCCTTACGACGAGGTCTTCGAACTCGAAGACATCAATAGCGAGTTCGCCCAGGCCGACGTCGCTTACGTCATCGGCGCCAACGACGTCACCAACCCCTCGGCGCGCGACGACAAGAACTCGCCGATCTATGGCATGCCGATCCTCGACGTCGACAAGGCGCGCACCTGCCTGTTCGTCAAGCGCAGCCTAGGCTCGGGCTACGCCGGCATCGACAACACGCTGTTTTACAAGGACGGCACCATGATGCTGCTCGGCGACGCCAAGAAGATGACCGAAGAAATCGTCAAGGCCATGGACCACTGAGCCAGGCCAGACACAGCCTGATTCCAAAAAAGCCCGGCCACAGCGCCGGGCTTTTTCTTTG
>NZ_QGGX01000060.1 GCF_003148805.1 Aminobacter sp. AP02 | reverse complement strand
TGCACGAACCCGCTACGCGGGAGGGGTGCCAAGTACTGTGATGTGTTTGGTCTTGAGCGAGTAGAAGGCGCGACCTGACGATGGAGTTCCTTTCAACCAGAGGAACTCCCCCATGACTACTCAATCGACAGGTTCGCCGATCTCACCGCTTCGCCAGCGCATGCAGGAAGACATGCTTATGCGCGGGCTGGGGCCGCATACCCGGCAGGACTACGTTCGCCACGTCCGGAACTTTGCTGCGTTTCTCGGGCGCTCACCAGATACGGCAGCGCCCGAGGAGGTTCGCCGTTTCCAGTTGTACCAACATGAGAGTGGCGTCCGACCGCCAACCATCAACGGCACGGTCTCGGCGTTGCGGTTTCTGTTCCTGGTGACATTGAGGCGTCGAGACCTGTCGCGCGCACTGGTCATCACCCGCTATCCGCGCAAACTGCCCGATGTCCTAAGCGTGGAAGAAGCAGCGCGCCTGCTCGAAGCCGCGCCCGGCATCAAATACAAGGCCGCGCTCGGGGTTGCCTACGGCGCTGGTCTGCGCGTGTCCGAGGTCGCGCATCTGAAGGTCGACGACATCGACAGCAAGCGCATGCTGATCCGTGTAGAACAGGGCAAGGGGCGCAAGGATCGCAACGCCATGCTCTCGCCGCAACTGCTGGAGTTGCTGCGGCTGTGGTGGCGCGAAGGCAAGCAGCGCGGCGTAATGCTCCCACATGGCTGGCTGTTCCCGGGACGGAGCCGCACCGATCCGATCTCATCACGGCAACTGCACCGCGCGGTTCAGGAAGCCGCCGAGGTGGCTGGCATCCGTAAACGTGTCAGCCCACATACGCTGAGGCACAGCTTCGCAACGCATCTGCTGGAGCAGGATGTCGATATCCGCGTGATTCAGGTGCTGCTCGGGCACAGCAAGCTCGACACCACCGCCCTTTATACAAAGGTCTCAACACGGACGATCCACGCGGTCGCCGGACCCCTCGACCGCCTGATGGCACTGATGGAAGGCAAGCCGCCGCCCGGCTGAGCCGTGCGGACCTCGCTCGATGTCGCCGATATCTTCCGTGCTGCTGGTCATGCCTATCGGGTCGCCCATGCAGGGCACCTGAGCCTGGACCAGCTCAAGGTCATGTTGGCGATCGAGAACTGCCGCACCGCGGCGCTCGGCGGTCACGTCGAAGCCTGCGAGGACTGCGGCCAGAGGCGGATCGCCTACAACTCCTGCCGTAATCGGCATTGCCCGAAGTGCCAAGGTGCGGCTGCGCGGACATGGCTTGCCGATCGCCAGGCAGACCTGCTTCCAGTCGGTTACTTCCATGTCGTGTTCACGCTGCCGGCCGAGGTCGCCGACATCGCTTTCCAGAACAAGGCGGTCGTCTACGACCTGCTGTTTAAGGCGGCATCTGAGACCATGCTGACTATCGCCGCCGATCCCAGGCATCTCGGCGCGCGCATAGGCATTACCGCCGTGCTGCACACTTGGGGATCGGCGATGACGCACCATCCGCATGTGCACATGATCGTGCCGGGCGGCGGCATCTCTTTGGATGGAAGCCGCTGGGTGTCGTCACGTGCGGCCTTCCTCCTGCCGGTACGCGTTCTCGGCAAGCTGTTCCGCCGTCTGTTCCTTACCCGGCTGCTAGCATTGCACGATGCCGGCAGGCTCGCCTTCTTCGGATCGATGGCGTACCTGACCGACCGGGGCGCCTTTATGCATCACTTGAAGCCGGTCCGCAGCAAACGCTGGATCGTCTATGCCAAGGCCCCGTTCGCCGGTCCGGAAGCGGTGCTCGCCTACCTGTCGCGCTATACGCATCGGGTCGCCATCTCGAACAGCCGCCTGATCGCCTTCGATAATGACGGCGTCACCTTCCGCTACAAGGACTATCGCCGTGACGGCGCGGATCGCCAGCAGGTCATGACGCTCGCCATCAATGAGTTTGTCCGCCGCCTCCTACTCCACATACTGCCACGCGGCTTCCATCGCATCCGCCATTATGGCCTGCTTGCCAGCGGCGCGCGCAAGGCCAGCCTCATGCTCGCCCGCGTACTGTTGAACGCCACTGCACCGGTATCGGTGAATGATCGCCCTGAGGAAGCGGACGACTTCCGTCCGCCATGCCCTTGCTGCGGCGGGCGCATGACCGTCATCGAGGTGTTCGAGCGTTGGCGGCAGCCGCGAGGGCCGCCGGAAGCGCGCGCGGCATACCGGGAGAACTCGCCATGACCCGGCATGGAATCGTCAAGCCCTCAACTGCGGACTCTCGGCCTGCGGCAACGGATCCGCACACATCCATCGCGATCATCGAAGCCGTCAGGGTGGCGCTCACCCGACCATCATGCCGGCAATCCCATGCAGGCACGCCACAAAGCCGTCCGTCCGCATCCATCCCGGTGCTTTCAGACAACCGTCGCGCCATCGACGACACCAGCCGAAATCCGAAATCTCCATAAGCCGTCGCCTGTGGCTCGCGGGTTCCTGCATGGGAGGCTTTCGTACGCCTGCCGGCACCCGAAACCCTTCATCAT
>NZ_QGGX01000059.1:1790-2978 GCF_003148805.1 Aminobacter sp. AP02 | reverse complement strand
CGTCGCTGCTTCCTTGCCGACGGCCAGCTCGTCGAGTTCACCCAGACCAAATATCGCGGCGACGTCTACGATTTTGTCATCGAGCTGATGCGATAATACCAGTTTAAAGCCTGTTGCAATCTGGTCTTATGCTGCTACCGTCCCAGGCATCACAGGAGATGCCCGCGTGCCGCTTGACTTCAAAGCCCTCGACAACGGTCTCATCGTGTCCTGCCAGCCGGTGAAGGGTGGCGCCATGGACAAGGCGGAGATGGTCGTGGGCTTCGCGCTGGCGGCCATCGATGGCGGCGCTGGTGCCCTGCGCATCGAATCCGCCGAATATGTCGCCGCCGTTCGTGCCGCCACCGACAAGACGATCATCGGCCTGGTAAAACGCGATCTCGACGACACGCCCGTGCGCATCACCCCTTGGCTCGAAGACGTCGATGCGTTGGCAAAGGCCGGCGCCGACATCATCGCCTATGATGCCACCCAGCGCGTCCGTCCCGCCTCGACCAAGGCGATCATCGAGCGCATCCATTCCCACGGACGCGCCGCCATGGCCGATTGCTCCGTCATTGCCGATGCCGAACAGGCGCTGGCCGAAGGCGCCGATGTCGTCGGCTCAACCCTTGCCGGCTACACCGGGCCGGTCGAGCCGACCGAGCCGGACTTCGCGCTGATGACGGCGATGCGCAAGCTCACGCCCCATGTTGTCGCCGAGGGCAACGTCCGCACCCCCGCCCAGGCGCAGCAGGCCCTGGCGTCGGGCGCCTCCATGGTCGTCGTCGGCTCAGCCATCACCCGGCCGGAATACGTAACCTCCTGGTTCAAGGCCGCGCTCGACGAAACCATCGCGAAGGCCGGAGCCTGATCGCCATGGCCGACACCGTTCTCGCGCTCGACATCGGCGGCACCAAGATGCTCGCAGCCCTTGTGCGCGGCAACGAATTGCTCGTAACGCACAAGATGCCGACGCCGCGCTCCGGCGATCCCGTACAATGGCTCACGGCCTTGTTCGATGCGATATCTGGCTGGAAGGGCCGGTATGACACCGTCGGCGTCGCCGTCACCGGCATCATCGACGACGGCTGCTGGTCGCCGCTCAACCGCAAGACCCTCGACATCCCCGACCGTTTCCCGCTGGTCGCGACCATCAGGCGGCTCGCCGGCACGGACGCCGTGCTCGCTGCCAACGACGCGCAGGCC
>NZ_QGGX01000059.1:0-1378 GCF_003148805.1 Aminobacter sp. AP02 | reverse complement strand
CGCTGGGAAGCCTGCCGCCACGGCTCACCCCGCAGCTTCACGCCGCAGCGCTCGGAGAGAGCGCCGGCGTCGTGGGCATCGCGGATCTAGCGAAACGTCAGAACTGAGACTTAGAGGGAGAACACGACATGACACTTTCCAACCTGAGAAAAGGCGGCCTGATCGCGGCTGCGATCGCCAGCCTGCTGGCAAGCCCCGCCTTCGCCAAGGTGACGGTGCTCGGCTGGCCGGGCGGCCCGGAAGAGACGGCATTGCGCGCCGCAGCCGACGCCTACAACGCCAAGTCCGACGTCGCTGAAAACGACAAGGTCAAGCTGCTGTTCTTCAACCGCGACGGCTTCTGGGACAAGCTGCAGGCCGACCTCGCCGCCGGCTCCAAGGCCTTCGACGTCAACCTGCTCGCCACCTATTCCATCGGCCGCTACGCGCCGTTCATGGAGCCCGTCGAACTGTCGGGCGAAGCGCAGTCGGTCTATGGCGACTCCGTGCTCAAGACCATGCAGTACGAAGGCAAGCAGTATGGCGTGCCGACCGACCTTTCGCTGCACTTCATGTATTACCGCAAGGATTTGATCGACGCCCTGATGAAGGACGACGCGGCCAAGGCCAAGTTCGCGGAAATCTCGGAGAAGCATCTCGGCAAGAAGCTCGAGCCGAAGAACCCGGACGAGTGGACCTGGGACGACTACGCGGCGACCGCGCTCTACTTCACCCAGGCCGTCAATCCCGACAGCCCGACCCGCTATGGCACCGTTCTCCAGCTCAAGAACCTGCTCTTCAACATGATGGTGTTCCAGTCGCTGCCGCGCGCCTATGGCGGGAACTGGATGGACGATGCCGGCAAGGTCACGGTCAACTCCGACGCCTATCGCAAGGGCCTCGAAACCTACAAGCTGCTCTACGATGCCGGCGCCACCCCGCGCGACTCGCTTTCATACGAGTTCGCCGAAGCAAACGCCGCCTATGCGTCTGGCCAGGTCGCAGCGATGATGCAATGGAACGCTGCCGCCACCGACCTGACCAGCAAGGAGAAGTCGCCGGCTGTTGCCGAAGTGACCGAAACCATCGCGCCACCCACCGGACCCGAGGGACGCTTCACCCACATCCACGGCCTCGGCTTCGGCCTCAACAAGAACGCCGAGAACAAGGCCGGCGCGCAGGCCTTCATCAAGTGGCTTTCCTCGAAGGAAGCCGCGCTCACCTACGCCAAAAACAGCGGCGCTCCGGCGTTGACGCCTGAAGTCGTCAAGGAAGTCGCCACCGAGCGCCCCGATCTGGTCAAGCTCGGCGAGTTCGCCAGCAAGTACGGCTACGTTATGAACGGTGGCACCTCGGCCAAGGCATTGTCCGTCTACGAACTCCAGGCCAAGGAGTTCAC
>NZ_QGGX01000058.1 GCF_003148805.1 Aminobacter sp. AP02 | reverse complement strand
TATCGCATCAGCTCGATGACAAAATCGTAGACGTCGCCGCGATATTTGGTCTGGGTGAACTCGACGAGCTGGCCGTCGGCAAGGAAGCAGCGACGTTCCATGACGAGCAAGGAGGTGTCCTCCGGCGTGTCGAGAAGCTGGCGCTCCTCGTCGGTGGCGGGCTTGGCCTGCATGCGTTGCAGCGCCCGCACCGGCAGGGCGCCGGTGGCCTCCAGATACTCGTAGAGCGATTCTTTGATGGCCTGGGGATCAGGTACGAAACGGGCCGGCAAGGTTGCCGTCTCTATGGCGATCGGCGTGTCATCGGCGGTGCGCAGGCGCGTGAGACGGACGACCTTTTCGCTGCCGGATATGCCCAAAGCCATCATTTCGGCGGGTGAGGGCCGTGAGATTTCACGCGAAATCCATACGCAGCCCGGCTCCAGCCCGCGCGAACGCATGTCTTCGGAAAAGCTTGTCATGGTCGCCAGCGACTTTTCCAGTCGCGATGACACGATGGTCTTGGCGCCCTGGCGGCGGTCGAGCAAACCGTCCGAGACGAGACCGTCAATGGCCTTGCGCACGGTGACGCGAGAGATGCCGAGCGCGTCACACAAGGTGCGCTCGCTGGGAATGACGGCATTGCGCGTGAGCTGGGCAGTGGAGATCGCCTGCTTGATGGCGTCTTCGAGCCTTCGGTAGAGCGGCTCGCCGCTCTCGCTTGAAAGCTGCCTTGCGAGGAAGTCGAGGATTGGCTGATCGCCCATCGGAGCCACCTGTGGAAAGTCGCTCCTTTATGCAGAATTTTTTTCAGGTGTTAAACTGGTATTGTTCATCGAGTTGATTTCTTTAGGCGGCGGCCAGCAGGTGTTGCAGACGCGACGTCAATGAAGCTGATGTCGCGGGGTTTTAAGGCCGTCTTTACAAGTTCGTCCGCTCGACGCTGAAACTGGGACCGGTGCGTGCTTTGAGCGACTATAAGAAGCCGTCAGACGTCGTTGCGGTAACGTCTGGTGAGGAGGCGCTGGGTTAGAGGTCAGCTCATGAGGGACGCGCTCATCAGCTACAAACACCTTCGCTTTCCCGCCGAGATCATCGCCCATGCGGTGCGGCTATATTACCGGTCCCTTTGAGCCTGCGCTTGGTCCATTATTTAGTCGCTTTCGCGTATATTCATCAGTTATACGCAATCACGTATATTGACGGTTTATACGCTCCCGCGTATACTAATGGCCGGAGGCTTCCATGACCGACCAGATCGCCCGCACAGAAAAACAACTCGGCGCCATCCTGCGCCGCGCCCGCAAACAGGCGCGGCTGAGCCAGGGCGCGCTCGGCGAACAAACCCACCTGCGGCAAGGCACGGTCTCGCGCCTTGAAGCCGGGGAGCCCGCCGTCCAGCTGCGCACCCTGATGGAGGCCCTCTCAGCCCTGAACCTCGAACTGGTCGTCCGCCCGCGAAGCCAGGGCGGCCCTGCCGACATCGAGGACCTGTTCTAATGGCACGGAAGCGCGCCCACGTTCCCCTCAATGTATTTCTGAACAGCCGCCATGTCGGCGTGCTGCGCCGCGAGGCGACAGGCGCCATCGACTTTCAATACGGGCGCGACTGGCTGGACTGGCGCGGCACATTCCCGGTGTCGCTGTCCCTGCCACTGCGCGAGGACCGCTATATCGGCACCCCGGTCATCAACGTCTTCGACAACCTGCTGCCCGACAGCGACCCTATCAGAAAGCGCCTTGCGGAACGCGTCGGCGCTGACGGCACGGACGCCTTTAGCCTGTTGACCGCGCTCGGCCATGACTGCGTCGGCGCCCTGCAATTTCTGCCCGACGGCGTCGATCCCGGCGCCGCCGGTGACACCGACGGCAAGCCCGTCAGTGACGACGAGGTCGCCGACATCATCAAGAACCTCGCCGCCGCGCCGCTCGGCATGGGTGAAGACGAAGATTTCCGAATCTCCATCGCGGGCGCCCAAGAAAAAACCGCCCTGCTGCGCAAGGACGGCCAGTGGTTCAAACCCACAGGCACCACCGCCACGACGCACATTCTCAAACCGCAGATCGGCCAGCTGCCGAACGGTATCGACCTCTCGAACAGTGTCGAGAACGAATATCTCTGCCTGAAACTGGTGAAAGCATTCGGCGTCCCCGCTGCCAGGGTCGAGATCGCGGATTTCGGGGAACGCCGTACTTTAATAATTGAACGCTTCGACCGCCTTTGGACGAAGAACGGACGATTGCTGCGGCTTCCACAAGAGGACACCTGCCAGGCGCTGTCGATCCCGCCGACCAAAAAATACCAGTCCGACGGCGGCCCCGGGATGCGGGAGATCATCACCCTGCTGAAGGGCAGCGACACGCCCGAAGCTGACATCGCAACGTTCATGCGCGCGAACATCATCTTCTGGCTGCTGGGCGCGACCGACGGTCACGCGAAGAACTTCAGCATTTTCCTTAGCCCTGGCGGACGCTTCCGCATGACACCGCTCTATGACGTTCTGACCGCACAGCCGAGCCTCGACGACGGTCAAATCCCGCGCAAGAAACTCAAGCTCGCCATGTCGGTCGGAAAGAACCGCCACTACGCGATGCATGACATCATTCCCCGCCACTTCCTGCAAACGGCGGACATTGCCGGTGTCGGCACCCCGGCCATAAAAGCGATCTTCGAAGACATCGCAGCGAACGCCGAACGGCAGGCCGAGGCCGTTATTGCGGCGCTGCCCCAAGGTTTCCCCGCGCAGCTTGTCGCGCCCACCATGGCGGCCCTCAGCCACCGCACCCGACTTATCGCCGATTCTTTAACGGCTGCCGTGCATGTCTAGGGCAGGAAACCAACCGTGCATCGCCATTCTGGGCTGGGGCTCGCCGGACAAAAGCCCTGAGTTCGACGAACAACACGAAGACTGGCAGCCCGGCGGGCCTGCCTTACCGCTGGAGTTTACCCGCGTCTCGTCGACAGCTTTCGACCCCCTTGTCGCCGTTCAAAGTGCTTTCGCCGCCGCCCCAAACCCGTTTAGTTCCGCCAAACGGCATATCCGGGGCCGTCGAACTAACCCGCTGCGCGGGAGAGCGCGCGCGGTGAGGTAAAGGGCACGAGCCGTTCGTTGCGCTTGCATTGAGCGTCGTTCGGCAGCGGCAGAGCATGACGGGCTTCTTCAACAAGGAGCCTGATCATGCCCCACCCTGTTCTCGATGCACCCATCAGTCCGCTGCGCCAGCGGTTGATCGACGACATGAACATGCGGCGGTTCTCACGGGAGACGCAGCGCAACTACCTGCGCGACATCGGACGTCTGGCCACATTCCTCGGGCGCTCACCGGACACAGCGACTGCCGACGACCTTCGCCGGTTCCAGGTCTGGCAGCAGGATGACGGCGTTCCCGTGCCGACCATGAACAGTATCGTGTCGGCGTTGCGCTTCTTCTT
>NZ_QGGX01000057.1 GCF_003148805.1 Aminobacter sp. AP02 | reverse complement strand
CTCGGCGAGTTCGCCAGCAAGTACGGCTACGTTATGAACGGTGGCACCTCGGCCAAGGCATTGTCCGTCTACGAACTCCAGGCCAAGGAGTTCACCGGCTACTGGTCTGGCCAGCAGTCGCTCGACGACGCGCTGAAGAACACCGAAAAGGGCATGGCCGAGCTGCTCAAGTAACTGTCTGGCCGGTGGTGGCCCCAGCTGCCATCGGCCATTCCCACAGGTTCAGGACTCGGCACCTCCCTGCGTTTCCACGCCTTAGGGCATGTCGAAAAGGCGATCCTGGCACCATCTTCCGCCCCGTTGCGCGGGTCCGAGGTGCCGAGTCGTGAAACTATCGCATTGGACCCGCCGCGATCGCGACGACACCGCTGCAGAGGTCCGGCCAGCGACCATTGCTTCCATCGGAAGCCAACCTTAGATCGATTGATGACACCGCTATCGCCACGCGCCCCCTCGTCCGAATTCCGCCTGCTGGCAGTGCCGCTGGTGCTGTTCCTGCTAGTGTTCCTGGGCTTCCCGGCGATCGTCAATCTCGTCTATTCGGTCTCCGAAGTCAGCTTCGAGACCCTGCGCAGGCCTGAGATCAAGGGCTTCTCCAACTTCACCGCCGTCTGGAACGACGCGTCGTTCTGGCAGGCCAGTTGGTTCTCGTTCCGCTTTGGCCTGCTCACCGCCCTGCTCGAATGCGCGCTCGGCCTGTTCCTCGCCATCTTCCTTTCGCCCCTCATCGAAAAGCGCAGCTGGCTGATGGCTATCCTGATGCTGCCGCTGATGGTGGCGCCCGCGCTCGTAGGCCTGATGTATCGCCTGGTGCTGCACGAATTCGTCGGTCCGGTGCCCTATTATCTCTGGACCTGGTTCGGCGCGAACTTGTCGTTCCTCGGACCTGCTTCGGCCTTCTGGACGCTGATCGTCGTCGAGACGCTGCAGTGGACGCCGTTTGCCCTGCTTTTGTTCTACATGGCCTATCAGGCGATCCCCAAGGAGATCGTCGAGGCATCCGCTATGGACGGTGCGCGCTATCGCCACCGGCTCTGGTACATCGAGCTGCCGCTGATGGCGCCGACCATTGTGGTCGCGCTCCTCATCCGCTTCATCGACGGCTTCCGGGTCTTCGATAACGTCTATGTGCTGACCGGCAGCGGCCCCGGCGGCTCGACCGCCTCGCTGTCGATCTACATCTACGAGGCCTTCTTCAAGCAGGGTGCCATCGGCAAGGCGGTTGCGGCTTCCGTCATCCTGTTCGTGGTCTCGTTTGCAGTGCTCTACGGCCTCAACGCCGTTGCCGCCCGCCGCAAGGGAGTCGCACGATGATCAACGCCCTTCGCTGGATCGTCTTCGCCGTCGCGGCGTTTGCGATGAATTTCCCGATCCTCGTCACGCTGTCGACGTCGTTCAAGAGCGCGCGCGAACTTTCGACCAATCCGGGTCTCTGGGTCTACGCGCCGACGCTGGAGAACTACGCCACCGTGTTCACTGTCTCCGACCGACTGAATATCTTTCTCTATCTCGCAAACAGCGTCGCGGTCGCGGCCCTCGGGACGCTGCTGGCGGTGGCGCTGGCCCTGCCCGCAGCCTATGCGATCGGCCGCGGCAGGCTCGGCGAGCGCACGCTCTTGCCCTTCATCGTCAACCTGCGCGCCGTGCCGCTAATCATCTTCGCCATACCGCTCTACATGATGTTCCAGTGGCTGGCGCTGCTCGACACGCGCCTCGGCCTCGGCCTGATCCTGACCATCGTCAACCTTCCGCTGGCGCTCGTCATCCTGGTCAATGCCATCCGCGACCTGCCGGGCGAGCTGGACGAGGCGGCATTGATGGACGGGGCCACGCGCTTCCAGATTCTAACCAGGGTGATTGCCCCGCTCTGCCGCCCGGCCATTGTAACCAGCCTGATCTTCGGCTTCATCACCGCCTGGAACGAGTTCCTATTCGGCCTGATGCTGACCACGTCAAAGGCCGTGCCGATCACCGTGGGCGCCTCGTTCTTTTTCGCAGCCAGCGGCGGCGGCGTGCAGTGGGGCGTGGCCTCCGCCGTCATGATCGTCGGCGCGCTACCGCCGATGCTGCTCGGCCTTCTCATGTATCGCCAGATCAGCGGCTCGATGACGGCCGGCGCGGTCAAGGGCTGAATTTTCGGAGGGTTTATGGGTACGATTTCACTCCAGAAGGCCGGCAAGCGCTACGGCGGCACCGAGATCATCAGGGATCTCGATCTCGACATCTCGGACGGCGAATTCGTCGTCATCGTCGGCCCGTCCGGCTGCGGCAAGTCCACACTGCTGCGCATGATCGCCGGCCTCGAGGCAACCACCTCGGGCCGCCTCATGATCGACGGCCGTGACGTCACCAAGGCACCGCCGGTCGAGCGGCAGCTCGCCATGGTGTTCCAGTCCTACGCGCTCTACCCTCACATGACCGTGCGCCAGAACATGGGCTTCGGGCTCAAGCTTGCGAAATTGTCGCCCGATGCCATCAAGGCCAAGGTCGACCAGGCGGCCGACACGCTGAAGCTCACCCATCTGCTCGACCGCTACCCGCGCCAACTCTCCGGCGGCCAGCGGCAGCGCGTCGCCATCGGCCGCGCCATCGTGCGCGAGCCTGTCGCCTTCCTGTTCGACGAGCCGCTGTCTAACCTCGACGCAGCCCTGCGTGTTGACATGCGCCTCGAGATCGCCAAGCTACACCGCTCGCTCGGCGCCACCATGATCTACGTCACCCACGACCAGGTCGAGGCGATGACGCTGGCCGACCGCATCGTCGTGCTCAGGGAGGGCCTTGTCATGCAGCACGGCAGTCCGCAAGAACTCTACGAG
The DNA here is from genome assembly GCF_003148805.1 of Aminobacter sp. AP02. Taxonomy (GTDB): domain Bacteria; phylum Pseudomonadota; class Alphaproteobacteria; order Rhizobiales; family Rhizobiaceae; genus Aminobacter. The sequence goes on along the minus strand of NZ_QGGX01000057.1, from coordinate 1,944 downwards.
CGCCCGGCCAACCTGTTCGTCGCCCAGTTCATAGGTAGCCCCAAGATGAACGTGCTCGCCTGCGCGCCGTCGGGCGACGGCAGGCTCGACCTCTCGGGACAGGGCACGCTTTCGCTCGCCTTCTCCGGCGCGCCGACCCAGCTTGGCGCCCGCCCCGAACATCTCAGCCTGGTCGCACCCGAGGCCGGCAATTTCTGCGGCTCGGTCGAGGTCGCCGAATATCTCGGCGGTAACACCAGCGTCTTTGTGCGCAACGACCGGCTCGGACTGATCAATGTCAGCGCGCCGGCAGACACAGCGGTGCGCATCGGCGAGACCGTCGGCATCGCCATCGACGGTATCAGGGCTTCGCTATTCGACACGGACGGCCAGTCTATCGGTCGCACCGTCCAATTGCAGAATTGACCGGGGGATTCCAACGACGTCTCGACCTTCAACGGCGACAGCGCCTTCATGAGCGCCGCCCGCAAGTTCGCTCGACGTCGGGCTCAACGTCGCACGAGGTCCGGACGACACGATCTTCTGCGTCCAGTCGGGCCACGTCTGGGTGCGGACTATGGATTGAGCAGGCCGTGGCGGCACCGTCTGGCAAACCGCTTCTCCACCCTACGGGCCTTGGATAGCCACGGCTATCGCCACCACCACCGGACCCATCAGGGGCAGTAACACGTTGGAAATCGCATAAGTCACCGTGTAGCCAAGCACGAGCACCGAGTCTCCGGCCTGTGAGACGAGCGCGCTTATCGTCGGTGTACTGCAATGCTGTCCGGCGATAATTCCGAGAAGGATCGGCGTCTCGATCTTCATGAGCTTCGACCCGACGATGAGCGAGACGAAAGCCGGAAGCAGCGATACTAATATGCCGAGCAACGGCAGGATCAAGCCATATTGCAGGATGAGGTCGATGGCATCCGGGCCAGCGCCCAGTCCAATTGCCGCGATGAACACGGCGAGCCCGAAGTCCTTGGCGAGTTCCGCGGCTGCTGGTGGCAAGTTTCCATGACGGGATGGCGCATATTACGCCAACCGAAGAAAAGGCCAGAAATCGGTGTGCCACCGCCGGAGCCGAGGGTTAGTTCGACTGCGCCGATCGTCAGGTACGCATGACCGATCAGGAGCCCGAGGACAACGCCAAGGCCGAGGAAAATGAAATCAGTCTTGTCGCCGGGAGGCAGCAGATTGCCGAGTTCGCCCGCGGCTCTCGCTAGCGCTTCTTCCGGTCCGTACAGCGTGACAATGTCGCCCTGTTGTAGGACGGTACCCGAGAGCGAGGGAATGCTCTGCCCCATGCGGCGGACCCGCGATATGAAGACTCCTCGCTGCAGATCGGGGCCAGCCATCTTGCGCAGATCCCGTATCCGATGCCCGAACACTTGCTTGCGCATCAGAATGACGTCACGCGTGGAGAGTGAAAAACTGGTTCCCTGGGGGACTGGCACTTCGTCCCCCATTCGATCCTGCACGGCGATAACCGCGTTGCGGCGGCCTCTCACGAAGGCCACATCGTCCTCCTCCAGCATGAATTCGGGAGGAGCTTCGAGTAACTCGCCGCCGCGCTGCACGCGCTCGATCGCCACGGCCCAGTTGCGACTGCGCTCGAACTCGCCAACGGTCTGACCGGCCGCTGGGCCGATCCGGAAGGCGCGCCCGACGAATGCCGGAAGACCTTCTTCCTGGTCATCGTCCTCATCCGACCCGAGGGCACGCGCCAGTGCCTGTGCTTCGGCACGCAAATCCGCCCCAAGGATCAACGGAGCGACTTGGGTCGTGAAAACGATGATGGCGACCAGTCCGAAAATGTGATTTTTCATGGAATGAGGACCCTGTTTAAGGGGTGATTTTCGTCGCTCAGGATCGTCGGGGATCTGTTGCAGGCAGAGATATCGGAGAAGCAGGCCCGCTCCATCAAATACCAGCTCACCGTCGCCAAGCTGCCCTTGGCCA
>NZ_QGGX01000056.1 GCF_003148805.1 Aminobacter sp. AP02 | reverse complement strand
GTCGGAGAACTTCCTGAAATAGTTCAGACCGACAGCATTCGCCTTCAGCGCTGCGGACAGTGTGTGGACGTTGTCGACTAACGGACGGCCCCAGAACGCCACCTGGATTCCGGCGGCATAGGCTTTTTCCTCCTCGATTTGCTCGATGGACATTTTTTCGGGAGCATTCTGCGCCGACGCCATCGGAGCGAATGCCATGAGAGCGGCTACGAGCACATATAGATGTTTCATTACGAGCGATCTCCTGTCCGGTGTGAGTTCTGTAACCACGACCACCAGAGCGGCGGCGAAGGGGAGTAGCTTCCTGGCGGGATATGGCAATCGGCGTCGCCGACGGTATCGAATGATCCTGCCCACAGCTATTGCTTCACCACATTTCCGGCCTCGGAGATGATTTTAGGATTCGCGCCAAGGGAAATGGTGTAGCTGAAACGGGCGACGCCTTGCGCTTGCTTGTTCCTCGGGATGCTTCGCACCATCCAGTCATAGACGCCCGAAACCATGCAGGCCCCATTGGCGCACGTTACCATCACGGAATCGTTGCGGATTTGGTATGCCCGTTCGGGCCAACGTTTGAAGTAGTCTCTTTTGTCAGCGAGCACCTCGCCCAAGCTTCTCTGCTTTCCGTAGTAGGAGACGGTATCCGCATAAAGGTTTGCGACGACCTGAAGGGATGAAGATGGATCGCTGCTGTCTTGTTCGATCAAACTCCGAACCACGTTGATGGCTGCCTCTCTGAGGTCTTCATCTGGCGCGCCGGGTGGAGGTGCGGATGTTTCGGCCGAAGCAGCGCTATTATCGACGGCGATTTTTGAACCGCCGTGGCAAAGGACCTGAACCACAGAAGGGCTGACCTTTTCGGATAGGTCGGCCGTGGAAAATGGCTTGGCGTCGGCGACCGGATCGGCGGTTTCAAACGGAATATTCCGGCTTTGAAGGAACAATTCGATGACGTTGGACCGAATGGCGAAATTGACGTTCTGTACGTCTATCCCGGTCGCATTCTTGAAGCTGGAGCCGAGCACCGCTGTCGAGACGCCGACGATAGACCCCCATTGATCGACCACGGGGCCACCGGAGTTCCCCGGCTGTAGGGGAGTGGATACCTGCAGGTAGCGGGTGTCATTTTCCAAACCCACGAGGGAATTTATGTTCCCGGTGGTGACCTTGACGGAGTCAGAAAGCACGCCGGTCAGCGGAAAGCCGTAGGCGGCAATATCTTCACCGAGCCGAGGCTGAGAGCGGCGAAGCGGTAAAAACGGCTTGCTTCCACCCTCGCCAATCCTGAACGCGGCAAGGTCGTTTTGCTTGTCAATAGCCAGGTCGCTCCCATCCCCCACGCGGGGAATGCTGACGCTTGTGCACCCTTCTACGACATGGGCATTGGTAACCACCCAGCCCTGATCGTTCACAAAAAAACCCGTCCCTGAGGCGGAGATGTCATCCGCGATGGCGGTTTGTGTGCCCACCCCAAAGGCCATTGTAATGTAAACGGCAGACAAAGCCGTCTGGATATTCAACTTCATCACCCTAGCCATTCGCCAAAAACCCGAGAAAAGTAAGCAGCGAATGTATCTCGGTTGCAAGCTAAACATCACGTCGCGATAAACGTCAGGCGAAACACATTCACCAGTGGTTAGCAGGTGCGGACGTTCCTTGCTCCCTTCTGGCTGGCTACCCCCAAAATCCGTCTCCGCTGAGATATCGAAGTGCTCTCTCTTAGCTCGTTCGCGGTCAAAACAGAGCATATCTCCTGCCCTCGTCTGAGATTGGCTCAATTCCCAGCTCGCCCAGAAACAGGTGCAATGCCGTACGAAAATCGTCGCTGTCGGGAGCATCCAAATGAGCTGCTACCGCCCGTACGTAGTTTGCATCCTCTGAGGAGGTCACCATGACAGGATGTCCAACCGACACTTCCTGAGCCTGGACATGGTCGAGATAGTGTTGAAGCGATTTTGGGTTTTTGTGACCTAAGAGCTTTCGCGCAAATTCGAGTACGTTATTGGACTGCCATGAACTGCCGTTAATGGCTCGCTCACGCATATAGATGTCTCTCACGACCTCTTGGCAGAATGCGGCGCGGAACCTGTGAAATGTACCATTAATTTCTAGCTCTTTAAAGATCTTGTTGTAGAAATTTCCCATAGCCTCTTGGGAGAGCGCTCCATTTTTGTAAGATAAGAAAACATTCGGCGGTGGTTTCTTGTTTTTCTTTAGAAAACGAGCCTCGACCAATTCCTGACGGGTCGTGCAGATATAATCGACTATTTCCTCACATAGCTCGATAGGAATGGCAATAGTGGTCCAATCGCCTCCCTTGTTTGTGACTTCGCAGTAGATGAAAGTGCGGTGATCATCCCGCATATGCTGCAGTGTTTGTAAGATGATAAATTTGTTTTCGGCACGGAGGTGACCGTCAAGTACGGCAGTATAATTCTCAATCTTTCGGAACGCGGCTTCCTTTTTCAAGCTATTGAAAAGTTGCGGAACCAATAGTCCAGAGATTCCGACACCCCGAGATCCACTGTATCGTGCCAAGCATCCAATGAGGTAATAGGTATGAGCTCGATTTTGGTCATATTGATCGAGGGCTTTGGTCAAGATTTCAGCAGACTCTTCCGGAGAAGGGGTACCTAGCCTTTTCTTTGGCTTTGCCGCTCCGGAACGACTGAAATTTATCTCTGCTTTTGCTAAAGATCGATGGGGGCGAGGTAGAAGAGTTTCTTTGATCTCCGCGAGAGTAATCCCACGGAAGCTTCGCAACTTCTGCCCACGCCTGTTTTGCCAAAAGTCGTAGAAGCTCACTATGACCCGAAATTTGTGCAGATTGGTTTCAGTCCGAACAACAGCTGAATTCTTATCCAAGGATACGACGTTGCCGGCTCGTTGTCCGCCACCGAGGAGAAAGTTTCGGAGATGCCTTTCATCCGCCTCGAATATCGGAACCTTTTTCAACCTCAGATAATCGTACCACTGGTTGAGTATATGCCCTTCCTTCTCCGTCGTGCGCCATGCGTCACCAATTCGAATGGCATTCTCCAAGAGATACGCCTGAATAGGGATCACGACCCCGTCTTCGTCGTTTATCGAGCGCGACAGCTTCTTGGTTGGGATGCCGTCAATTCGGCAGTCGGAGGGTGCCATACTGAGGCGGGTCAAGGAGAAACTAGGTCCAGCGCTCATGGGAATGTCACCCTAGAAAGCGCTTCATTCTTTGGATCCGCGCGAACCAAGGCATCCCGAAGTTCCATCACGCTCCATATTAACTCAGTGTTTTGCTGTATGAGGGCTTGGTTGTGCCGCTTCAGCGCTTGGGTTGAGTTCGGTCGCGCCACCCTGCCTAGGAATGGTTTGGCATGCTGCTGCAATTTCCAATAGGAAGCAACTAAATCACCGTACAAGCCGTCACGCTTGGTGATGTTGTTGCTCTTCCATCGAAAAATCCCTTTTGGGATATCCTCCCAAGCAGCCAATTTCATCAGGCTGACGGGCCAAAATTGCTCGCCTCGCGCCTTATTCTTTTGCCAGCATTTTAGAGTTGCTGACATCTCTTCGATTTTCCTTTCGAAGGATGCTCGTGTCGCTGCGGTCTTCTCCTCCCCGTAAAGTCGTTTGGCTCTCGTCATGGGCGATCTCTATGCGTACTCTCGTATCAGCCCGATACGTTCGCTGATAATTGAAGCTTGGCCGGATGTTGAATTGGAAAGGGCCAGCTCTGCGTCCCGGGCCTCCTTTTCCCAGCGGGGTGCCATTGTGGGCAGCGCAGCTCGAAGTGGGCAAACGAGACATCCAGTGTCCTCCGCATGGGTGAAATCGGGCCCGGTGGCATCAGCGCTCGATTGACCGGTTAGTTGTCGCCGTAGCTCCAGGCATCGAGCTGCGCACCGATGATTTGAGATGTCATCAGGGCCTGTTCCCCACCCGCAGAGGCTATGACCCTCTGGGTGCACCTGAAGTGAGGTCGTAGCGACGAGATCAGACAATGCTTTGTCGAATGACGGGGAACTCGTTTGCCCGCCAGTGACCTGAATGCCTGGGAGGAATTGCTTCTTAAGGGCTTCCACTTGCGCCGTTATGCGCTTGCCAAGTGTGCCATCCAGCTTTTCACCTTTTGCAATTCCCGTTAGCACCCATAAAACGAACTCTGATTTGCTGGATTCGAAATCGGTTTTGCGCTCTGCTCTACTCTTCAGCGCCGCCGCGAGCTTTTCATCGCGCATTCGAAGGCCTTCAGCAGCCTCCATCTCGATATATCCGCGCGTCGTTTCAGGATTGAAGTGACGGTAATGATACGTAAGCGCAGTCAGATTTGGAAATGCATAGCGCCAGAAATAGGTTACGCCGAAAAATTTCCGGAACTGGTGCGGGCTAAATTTCCAGGTAGTCCCGTTCTCTAGCGGCGGGACACGAAAGTAATCGGGAACAGATCTAGCCCTTGATCTAGATCCAAATGACACATTTCTTCTTAATACGGGACACCAAAAATCATACAATCGTTTCGAAGTCCGATTTCCCAGGGACTTTATTGATTGAACTATTTCCACCGCCTTCACTACCGACTCTGGTATTGGAATCCTTTGTACGGCTCGTACGTTTTTGGCGATCAGACAATTTAGCCAAGGCATGCCTGATTCATCCCGAAAAATGCAGTTGATTGTGGTCCTGTGGATTTCATCGTCACGACGGGCGGAAAATGCCGCATGAACCGCACCGGGTTTGCCGGAGGCTGTTTGGTTTAAGTTACGCGGCCATGGCTGGCTCGTCCAGCATAGCGTAATGCTGCTCCTCGGCCTCGG
>NZ_QGGX01000055.1 GCF_003148805.1 Aminobacter sp. AP02 | reverse complement strand
TCGATGCCTTCATCGCTCTCCGCTCCTCTCCCAACCGGGAAACTACAGCGGAAAACTCCAATTCTGAACGGTCCAGTTTCCGGGGATCAGAGCAAACTTTCGGGAGTCGGCCTAGCCCTTGGCTGAGGCACAGCATTTCGTGTGTGAACCGATATATGGCCCTAATCAGTCGCGAATGGTGGCACTTATTGTAATAGTCGTACATCAGATGTCAGAGCGATGTGAAATCACCGGCCGATCGCTCGATTGTATTCTTTGAAAAGAGTCGCTAGAGGGCCACTGTGGGTGGGCACAGATTTCAATAGGTGGAAATGTCTGGACTGAAATTTGGAACCAGCGGCCTCCGCGGACTTGTGGTCGAATTGGACGTTGGTGTGTGTGCGGCGTACACGACGGCCTTTTTGAAGCATATAGCCGTGCTCGATGGTGAACGAAGCAGCGGACGTCTCCTCGTTGGCTATGACCTTCGAGCCAGCAGCCCTCAAATTGCGATGGCCTGTATCGCAGCTGCGAAGACCTTCGGTATGACCATCGAAAATTGTGGGCCCCTGCCGACCCCCGCGCTGGCACTGCGTGCGATTGCCCTGAAAGCTCCGGCGATCATGGTTACAGGCAGCCATATCCCTGCTGACCGCAATGGACTCAAATTCTATCGTCCCGATGGCGAAATCGACAAGGCTGATGAGGCTGGAATCCTGTCGTTTCTGGGCGTCGAAAGACCGCCTGTAGAAGTGCCCGAGCACGTCGAGATCGTCGGACATGCCCTTGAGGCATATGGCGCGCGCCTGGATGGCCTGTTGGGTGCTGGTGCCTTGCAAGGCTGGCGCATCGGCGTCTATCAGCACAGTTCGGTAGCGCGAGATTTGCTCGTCGATATCCTGACACGGGCTGGCGCCGAGGTTATCGCGCTTGGCCGCTCGGATATCTTTGTTCCTGTCGACACAGAAGCTCTTCGCCCGGAAGACATTGCGTTCGCAGAGGAGGCGAGCACGATGCATCGCCTAGACGCGCTAGTGTCAACCGACGGGGATGCGGACAGGCCGCTGATCGCCGACGAAAACGGCCACTTTTTACGCGGCGACACCGTCGGTCTGATTACCGCGCGTTTCCTGGGGGCCGACGCGGTTGTCACGCCAGTGACGTCGAACACCGCAACCGAGCTTTGCGACATGTTTAAAAAGGTTTACCGCACCAAGGTCGGCTCACCTTACGTCATTGAAGGAATGCTTTCAGCTTGCAACGACGACTTCCAACGGGTCGTCGGTTTCGAAGCGAATGGCGGCGTGCTTTTGGGATCCTCGCTCGCGATCAGCGGTGGGCAACTGGCTGCACTTCCAACCCGCGACGCAATTCTGCCCATTTTGAGTGTCCTTGGCATGGCCGCCAAAGAGGACATGACAGTTTCTGCCTTGCGACGCACCGTTCCGCAGCGCTTCACATGCAGTGGCCGGATCGAACACGTCTCCACGGAAACTAGCGCTCCGTTTTTGCAACGCCTGCTCGACGTTGACCAAAGAAGAGGGTTTTTCGCAGAGCTCGGCACAATCCTGGACTGCGACAACATTGATGGCATACGGGTCAAGCTCTCGAACGCAGAAGTCATACACTATCGCGCATCAGGCAACGCCCCGGAATTGCGCTGCTACGCTGAAGCAGCATCGGAGCAGCGCTCAGCGCAAATTTTACAATGGGGACTGCGCCGTGCCGAAAACTTATTGCGCGCAAAGGAAATAGGTCACGAATGAAGATCATCCCGACAATTATGAGCGGTGGCGCAGGTGCCCGCCTCTGGCCGATTTCGCGCGAGACGCACCCCAAGCCCTTTATGAAGCTCGCTGATGGAGCAAGCCTGCTGCAGCATGCTTTCCTGCGTGCTGCAGCGTTGACGAATGTCGATCACATTCTGACGATCACCAATCGCGAGTTGTTTTTCAAGACTGAGGACGAGTATCGCGAACTCGACCGTGCGGATATAGAGTGCACTTACCTGCTCGAGCCCGCGGGACGTGATACGGCCGCCGCAACTGCGATCGCAACGCTTCATGTCCAGCAGGTTTTCGGCGACGACGCCATAATCGTCCTGTTTCCTGCCGACCATATGATCCGCGACGTCGTTGCGTTTTGTGAAGCTGCCGCAAAGGCCATCGACTTGGCGCAACGTGGCAGGCTGGTCACTTTCGGTATCACACCCGAGTATGCCGAAACTGGCTATGGCTACATTGAGGCCGACGGGTCGGAAGTGGTTCGTTTCGTCGAGAAGCCGGATAGCGCGCGGGCCAGGGAATATCTCGCGTCTGGCCGCTTTTATTGGAATTCCGGTATGTTCTGTTTTTCAGCGCGAACGATGGTCGGGCTGATGGAAAAGCATTCCCCTGAAATTCTTGAAGCATGCAGAAAGAGCATTTTGAGTTCGGAACGCTCGCCCGTGACAAGCGGGACAAAGCTCGAGATTGATCGTGAACTCTTCGCGAAGGTGCCGAAAAACTCTATCGACTATGCTGTACTTGAAAAGGCTGACAACGTTGCGGTGGTGGGCTGCGACATTGGCTGGAGCGATATCGGTTCATGGAATGCTCTTGGCGATCTCATCACCCCCGACGCATCAGGCAACAGATCGAACGGCGACACCGTACTTGTCGGCACAGAAAACTGTTTAATCCACAGCACAGGCCGGCTTGTCGGCGCGGTCGGTGTCAAGGACCTGGTCATCGTCGAATCTCCCGATGCTGTGCTGGTCGCTCACAAAGATAGCGTACAGAATGTGAAACAGCTGTTTTCGCATCTAAAAGAGAATGGACATGCAGCCCACAGCCTGCATCGGACCGTGCACCGGCCATGGGGTACTTACACCGTGCTCGAGGAGGGCGAACGCTTTAAAATCAAGCGGATCGAGGTGAAGCCCGGAGCCAGTCTGAGCCTGCAGATGCATCATCATCGCTCCGAACATTGGGTGGTTGTCAGCGGCACCGCAAAAGTGGTCAACGGCGACCGGGAACTTATCCTGACCACGAACGAGTCGACCTATATCCCTTGCGGGAACAAGCACCGGCTTGAAAACCCTGGTATTATGCAATTAGTGATGATCGAAGTTCAAAGCGGCGATTATCTGGGTGAGGATGACATCGTTAGATTCGAGGATGTCTACGGTCGAAGCTAAAGTTGAGCATTCGATCGGTACAACCTTACTACGCAAACAATTCTTGCGGTTCCATAGGGACGCAACAGACCCAAGCGGAGAGTTGAATTGGCCAAGAAGGCGTTGATTACCGGTATTACAGGACAGGACGGGGCCTATTTGGCAGAGCTTTTGCTCGGCAAGGGCTATGAAGTTCATGGCTTGGCCCGCCGTTCGAGTTCCTCCGACGTGAACTTGACCCGCCTCGAATGGCTGGGAATTGCGCGAGACGTACGGATTATCGACGGTAATTTGCTGGACCTCTCCGGCCTGGTTCGCACTATACGCGAAGTAGCACCCGACGAAGTCTACAATCTCGCAGCACAATCCTTCGTTAAGTCGTCGTGGCAGCAGCCCATCTTGACAGGCCAGGTGACCGGTCTCGGCGTCACCAATGTGCTTGAAGCTGTCCGCTTGGAAAAGCCGGACGCGCGCTTTTATCAAGCATCGTCGTCTGAGATGTATGGCCTTATCCAGGAACCAATGCAGTCTGAGTCAACGCCTTTCTATCCGCGATCACCCTATGCCGTGGCAAAACTATACGGCCATTGGCTGACGGTGAATTATCGCGAGAGTTTTGGTCTGCACGCGTCAAGCGGCATTCTTTTCAACCACGAGTCGCCGCTGCGTGGCATTGAATTCGTTACGCGCAAGGTTACCGACGGCGTGGCGCGCATCAAGCTAGGCCTGGCCAAGGAGTTGCGCCTTGGCAATATTGACGCCAAACGTGACTGGGGCCATGCGAAGGACTATGTCCGCGCGATGTGGCTGATGGTGCAGCAAGAGGTGGCCGAAGACTACGTCGTTGCCACTGGCGTAACTACGACAGTACGCGACATGTGCAAGATCGCCTTTAACCATGCCGGCCTCAATATCGACGATCACTTGATCATCGATCCAGCCTTCTTCCGCCCCGCCGAAGTCGACGTCTTGCTGGGCAATCCGCAAAAGGCGAAGTCCAAGCTCCGTTGGCAACCAGAAATTTCCCTCGAAAAGATGATCGTGGAAATGGTCGAAGCGGATCTGAAGCGCCTGGCAAGGCTCGTCTAATGCCTAGCTGCAGCGATGTGATGAAGCTCTGACATGCCAGCTGAAAACCGTATCCTTATTACCGGTGCGACTGGCTTTGTGGGCGGCTGGCTTCAGCGCGAGCTGGCAACGCGCGCGCAATCGACAAGGGTAGAGGTTTTCGCTGCAGGCCACGGGAAATCCAGCGCCAGAAACCTCGATATCACTGACTATGATCAGGTTTCTCGTCTGATCCATGAGGTTCGGCCCACAGCCGTAATTCACCTGGCGGCAGTAGCCGCTCCAGCGGAGGCCCGCGATGCGCCCAAGCGGGCCTGGGACGTCAATCTGAATGGAACGATGAACCTTGCCTACGCGGTGCTGGAGAGTGCCCCCGAAGCCCGTTTCGTCTTCACGAGCAGTTCCGAAGTTTATGGGGCGTCGTTCAACGACGTGCCTGGCGCGCCCGTCACAGAAAACGCCGTATTAAAACCGATGAATGTGTACGGCGCAACAAAGGCGGCGGCGGACATTCTCGTGGGGCAGCTGGCTCGTGACGGCCTGAAGTCAATCCGCTTCCGTCCTTTCAACCATACCGGCCCGGGACAGAGCGATGCCTATGTTGTGCCGGCCTTTGCAAAGCAGGTCGCGGAAATTTCTGCGGGTTTAAGCCCTGCAGTCATCAATGTGGGAAATCTCTTGGCGTATAGGGACTTCCTGGACGTTCGCGACGTCGTTCGTGCCTACGCGGATGCCGCGCTCTTGGAAGTGCCTGAGGCGTATGGACAAGTCTTCAACCTCGCGTCCGGCCGAGTGCACCAAATCGGCGCCGTCCTAGACACGTTGATTAGGTTGTCGGGATTGGCGGTCGAAATTCGAGTCGATCCCAGCCGCCTGCGTAAGGCGGAAGTGGCCACGGCGTGCGGAAGTGCTGAGGCTGCGTTGCGGGTGTTCCGCTGGCACACCGAAATAAACTTTGAAGAAACGTTATCCGGCGTGCTTGATGACTGGAAATGTCGAGCCGGCGGCTGAAGATCGAAGGCACCTATCTTTGAAAACATAAATCTTCGATATTACGGCACCTTGACGCCTTCATGCATCACATTGACCTGCCACTGAACTGTCATCCAGCGGCAATTAGAGCCTCGGCGGTTTGTGTTACGCCGTAGGGCGCGGGTTGAGCAACTGGTGGAGACGCGAAGCCCCTATCGAGCGCAGCGTCGGAGCCGGTTGCGGTGAGGGTTCC
>NZ_QGGX01000054.1 GCF_003148805.1 Aminobacter sp. AP02 | reverse complement strand
CCGATGGTCTCGCCGAGTGTCGGATGTGGATGGATGGTCTTGCCGATATCGATCGCGTCGGCACCCATCTCGATCGCCAGGCAGATCTCGCCGATCATGTCGCCGGCCGACGGCCCGACAATGGCGCCGCCGATGATGCGGTGTGTGTCTTTGTCGAACACCAGCTTGGTCATGCCGTATTCGGCGCCGTTGGCGATGGCCCGACCCGACGCTGCCCATGGGAACCTGGCGACGTCAATCGCGCGGCCGGCGGCCTTGGCGGCATCTTCGGTCACCCCAACCCAGGCGATCTCCGGTTCGGTGTAGGCGACCGACGGCACGACTGTGGCGTCCATAAAGCTCTTAAGTCCGGTTGCTGCCTCGGCCGCAATATGTCCTTGATGCACCGCCTTGTGTGCCAGCATCGGATTGCCGGTAATGTCACCGACAGCGAAGATGTTTTGAGTGCTCGTGCGCATTTGCGCATCGACTTCGATGAAACCCCTGATATCGCTCGACACTCCAGCCGCAGCCAGCTGCAGCGCCTCGGCGGAAGGCCGCCGGCCGGCCGATTGCAGGATCAGATCGTAGCGCCTGACGCCGGCGCCCTCGCCGCTCGTCGTGACCACGAGCCCATCCTTCTCGGCGACTACGCTTTCGACGCGCGCGCCGAGCAGGATGGCGTCGAAGCGGTGGGCGTTGCGCTTGCGCCAGGTCTCGACGACGTCGCGGTCGACGTCGGGCAGCAGTTGGTCGAGCTGTTCGACCACGTCGACGCGAGCGCCGAGCGCGCTGTAGACAGTCGCCATCTCAAGCCCGATGATGCCCCCGCCGATGACCAGCATGCGTTCGGGGATGAAGGGCAGCTCGAGCGCACCTGTCGAATCGACGATGTGCGGATCGTCGGGCAGGAACGGCAGCCGGACGGGCACCGAGCCGGCGGCGACGATCGCCTTGGCGAAGACGATCCTGCGGTCAGATCCGTCGGACAGCACGACATCTGCGGTATTGGTATCGGCAAACACCGCCGTGCCCCTGACCACCTCGACCTTGCGCAACCGCGCCATGCCCTTCAGCCCATCGGTGAGCTTGGCAACGACACCTGCCTTGAAGCTGCGCAGCTTGTCGAGATCGAGCGCCGGCGTATCGAACGCGACGCCGTGGTCGGCGAGGCGCTCGGCCTCCTCCTTGACGGCAGCGACGTGCAGTAGCGCCTTGGAAGGGATACAGCCGACATTGAGGCAGACGCCGCCAAGCGTCGCCTCGCGCTCAACAAGGATAACCCGCTGGCCGAGATCGGCGGCGCGGAAGGCCGCGGAATAGCCGCCCGGACCGCCGCCGATCACCAGCACGTCGCAATCGGGCGCAGCACCAGTGGCCGGCGATGGGATTATTGCTGCGGCCGGGGATGGAGCCGACGCAGCCGGCTTGGCTTCGGCTGCCGCGGTTTCGACCGTGGCGATCAGCGCGCCCTGGGAGACGCGCTGGCCGATGGCGAGTTCGACGGAGGCGATGCGCCCGGCGAACGGCGCCGGCACGTCGATCGACGCCTTGTCGGATTCGAGCACGATCAGCGTCTGCTCGTCGGCAATCTGGTCGCCTGGCTTGATGTGCACCTCGATGACGGCGACATCCTTGAAGTCGCCCATCTCGGGCACCCTGATTTCGGTGATGCTCATGTCGGCCTCAAATGATCGCACGGCGGAAGTCGCCCAGGAGGGCGGCGATGTGGCCGAGGAACCTGGCCGCGGCAACGCCGTCGACAACGCGGTGATCCCACGACAGCGAGACCGGCATGATCAGCCGCGGCTCGAAGGCCTTGCCGTCCCATACGGCTTCCATCGTCGATCGGCCGGCGCCGAGGATCGCCACCTCCGGCGCATTGATGATCGGCGTGAAGCCTGCCCCGCCGATGCCGCCGAGCGACGACACCGAGAAACAGCCGCCCTGCATATCGGCGGCAGACAGCCCGCCGCCGCGCGCCTTGTCGGCGAGCGCGCGCATCTCGGTGGCGATCTCAAGCACCCCCTTGCGGTCGCAATCGCGGATCACCGGCACCATCAGCCCCTTCGGCGTATCGGCGGCAAAGCCGACATGGACGTAGTTCTTGAGCACCAGTTCCTCGCCGTCGAGCGAGGAGTTGAAGCGCGGATAGGCCTTGAGCGCCAGCGCCGACGCCTTGATCAGGAAGGCGACCATCGTCAGCTTGGCGTCCTTGTTCGCCGCATTGAGCTCCTTGCGGAACTCCTCGAGGCCGGTCACGTCTGCGTTGTCGAAGTTGGTGACATGCGGAATGGTCAGCCAGTTGCGGGCGAGATTACCTCCCGAAATCTTCTGGATGCGCGACAGCGGCTGGCGTTCGATGGGACCGAACTTCTCATAGTCGACCGCAGGCCATGCCGGCAGGCCGGCACCGATGCCGGAGTCCAACACCTGCGCCGGGGAACCGCCCGCGAGGCGCTCCTTGATGTGCGCCGTAACGTCTTCACGTATTATCCTGCCCTTGGCGCCAGTAGGTTTCACCGTGCCAAGATCGACGCCGAGTTCACGAGCGAAAGCGCGTACCGACGGCGTCGCATGGGCGCCTGCCATGGCGGACGGCGCGGCACTCGCCTGCGGTGCTGCCGGCATGGCCTTTTGTTCAACAGCCGGCTCCGCCTTGACCGGCACCGGTGCCGGAGCGGTCTTGGCCTTCTCCGCAGCAGCGACCGGTGCGGGCGCTGCCGCTTCCACAGCACCGGCGTCGATGGTCAACAGCAGGGCGCCCTGCGACACGCGCGTGCCGATCGAAACCGCGAACTCCCTGACGGTCCCGGCAAAGGGCGCCGGGATCTCCATCGTCGCCTTGTCGGATTCCACCGTCATCAACGGATCTTCCACCGCCACGACGTCGCCCGGCTTCACCAGGAACTCAACGACAGGCACATCCTTGTAGTCGCCGATGTCCGGCAACCTGACTTCCATTTGCTGGCTCATATCAACTCTTTCAGAACTGGAACTCGACCCGGATCAGCGCAGCCAGGGCGCATCGACAGCACCGTCGAGGCCATAGCGGGCGATGGCGTCCGCTACCGTCTGGCGCGTCACCGCCCCTTCGGCGACGAGCGCAGCAAGGGCTGCGACAGCGATGTGGCGATGATCGACCTCGAAGAAGTCGCGCAGTGCTGTGCGCGTGTCGCTGCGGCCAAAACCGTCGGTGCCGAGCGCGGTGAACGGCGCCTCGACGTAGGACGCGATCAGCTGCGGATAGGCGCGGACATAGTCTGTGGCGGCGACGATCGGCGCCTTGCCGGGCAGGCAGCCGGCAAGATGGCTGACCACGGGTTCCGCGAGCGGGTTGTAGCGGTTGTGACGCTCCGCCTCCCGCGCATCACGCGACAGCTCGGAGAAGCTGGTAGCGCTCCAAACCTCGGAGGCGACACTCCAGTCATTGGCCAGCATCTGCGCTGCCTCGATGACCTGCGGCAGGATGGTGCCGGAACCGAGCAGGCGGACAAGGCCGACACTCTTCTTGGGCTTGTGGCTGACAAGGCGGTAGAGCCCCTTGATGATGTCGGCCTCAACACCTGCCGGCATCGATGGCTGGGCGTAGTTCTCGTTCATCGCGGTGATGTAGTAGAACTCGTCCTTGCCCTGCTCCATCATCGCGCGTGCGCCGTGATCGAGGATGACCGCCAGCTCGTAGGCAAAGGTCGGGTCATAGGCACGGCAGTTCGGAACCGTCGAGGCAACCAGCAGGCTCGATCCGTCCTGGTGCTGCAGGCCCTCGCCCGCCAGCGTCGTCCGGCCCGCTGTCGCCCCGATCAGGAAACCGCGCGAGCGCTGGTCGGCGGCCGCCCAGATCAGGTCACCGACACGCTGGAAGCCGAACATCGAGTAATAGATGTAGACCGGCAGCATGGCGAGGTTGTGTACGCTGTAGGACGTCGCGGCCGCCACCCAGGACGACACAGCGCCAGCCTCGGTGATGCCTTCTTCGAGCAGCTGCCCGTTCTTGGTTTCCTTGTAGTAGAGCATCGAGCCCGCATCCTCGGGCTCGTAGAGCTGGCCGACCGGCGAATAGATGCCGACCTGGCGGAACAGGTTGGCCATGCCGAAGGTACGCGCCTCGTCGGCAACGATCGGCACGATGCGCGGTCCGATTTCCTTGTCCTTGATGATGTTGCCGAGCAGCCTCACTGCGGCCATGGTCGTTGACATCTCCTTGCCCTCGGCATTGAGGGCGAAGTCGGCGTAGCTAGCCAGCGGCGGGATCGCCACCGGTTCGGCCGTGCGTCGGCGCGCCGGCAGATAACCTCCGAGCGCATCGCGGCGCGACCGGAGATAGTTGAGCTCAGCGCTGTCTTCAGCCGGCTTGTAGAACGCGACCTGCTCGGCCTGCTCGTTGCTGATCGGCAGCGAGAAGCGGTCGCGGAAGGCCAGCAGGGCATCGACGTCAAGTTTCTTGGACTGATGCACCGTCATGCGCGACTCGCCGGCAGCGCCCATGCCAAAACCCTTCTTGGTCTTGGCCAGGATGACTGTCGGCCTACCCTTGGTCGCCCTGGCCGCCTCGAAGGCGGCAAACAGCTTGCGGAAGTCGTGGCCACCGCGCTTCAGGGCATCGATGTCGCGGTCCGACATGTGGGCGACCAGCGCCTTTACCTCGGGGTCCTCCTCGAAAAAGTGCGCCAGGTTGTATGCGCCATCCTTGGCGCCGAGCGTTTGGTACTTGCCGTCGACGGTAGCTGCGAAGCGGCGGAGCAGGGCGTGCTGGGTGTCGCGCGCAAACAGCGCGTCCCACTCCGATCCCCACAGCACCTTGATGACGTTCCAGCCGGCGCCGCGGAAGGTGCTTTCCAGCTCCTGGATGATCTGGCCGTTGCCGCGCACCGGTCCATCCAGCCGCTGCAGGTTGCAGTTGATGATGAACGTCAGGTTGTCGAGTTTCTCGCGCGCGGCGATCGACAGGCCGGCGATCGACTCCGGCTCGTCCATCTCACCGTCGCCGAACACACCCCAGACATGGCGACCTTCGGTGTTGGCGAGGCTGCGGTCGTTGAGGTAGCGCATGAAGCGGGCCTGATAGACCGCGGTTATCGGGCCGATGCCCATCGAACCCGTCGGCACCTGCCAGAAGTCGGGCATCAGCCAGGGATGCGGATAGGAGCACAGGCCTGTGCCGCCGATCTCCTGGCGATAGTGCTGGAGATGTTCTTCCGAAAGCCTCCCCTCAAGGTAGGCCCGGGCGTAAACGCCGGGCGCCGAGTGCGGCTGGAAAAAGACCACGTCGCCGTCACCATCGCCGGTGTCAGCGCGGAAGAAGTGGTTGAAGCCGACTTCGAAGATCTCCGCCGCGGAGGCATAGCTGCCGATGTGGCCCCCAAGTTCGCCATAGGCCTTGTTCGCCCTGACCACCATCGCCAGCGCGTTCCAGCGAATAATCGCGGTGATGCGCTCTTCCATGGCGAGGTCGCCGGGAAACGGCGTCTGCTTTTCCAGCGAAATGCTGTTGCGGTAGGGCGAGAAAGGCAGGGGCTCGTGCACGATGCCGAGTTCCTTGGCCTTGCGGTCGAGCTCGCCGAGGATGAATTCGGCCCGCGTACCGCCCGAATTGAAGAACACGGATTCCAGCGAGGCCAGCCAGTCGGCCGTCTCCAGCGGGTCGCCGTCATGTCCGGCGTGGACCTCACCAATGGCGTCGGAAGGGGTCTTGTTGAGCATGATGGCGCTCCAGCTCCTTGAGTTTCCACTTGCGCGCGAGG
>NZ_QGGX01000053.1 GCF_003148805.1 Aminobacter sp. AP02 | reverse complement strand
TGTACGTCCGAAAACTTCGATGCCTTCATCGCTCTCCGCTCCTCTCCCAACCGGGAAACTACAGCGGAAAACTCCAATTCTGAACGGTCCAGTTTTCGGGGGTCAGAGCAGATCTTTTAGAGACGTGCGCGACATAGCTTGGAGGACTGTCGCTATGGGCCTACATTGTCATTCGTTTCCCCTTCGTGCATGGACTTGCCAACGATAACGTGAATCGTTAACGCTCGGTCGTTGCCGCGCTGCCATATTTCCGTACGTCAACCTGGCGTTCTCGGAGATTGACGCATGTGAACGGAGTCGAAGTCTAAGCAAGAGGACGGATGAGACTTTCAAAGCATAGCTGTGCCCGAGGAACTGAGCTTAGTTGGACGCAGATTGAGGCCACAACTCAGCCCGTAGTTTCATGAGCGCCTTTGCGCACGACCCTCTCAGATTTACTGCCAGTTGGATCGTCTTTGTCGCTTGAGTGCGTGCGGGGAGAGGATTTGACATTTGGCATTCTTTTGAAAGTATCCCAGCATGTCCCAATCGCCCCGATTGATTTTTGACCTGACGACGTCGGCGCGCTGGTCCGGACCACCGTCGGGGATTGTGCGCACTGAGCGACAACTCGCGATATTCGCAAAAGAGGTTGTCGCTACCTCATTGGAGTATTCAATCTACGATCTGGAATCGAAATCATTCTTCATTCTGAAGCCTGATATCGTGAGGCGTATTCTCGCCGGAAATCTCGTCGTTGAATTCGGTGCAGGCGTACCGGAGCGCATCCTTCGTCAAGTTCGGAAATATTCATTCCTTCGTCAGCCCCGAAAATATTTGTTGGAGCAATACTATCGCGTTGCAAATTGGCTCGGTACCAACAAGTATGAGTATCACTTTCCAAGGCCTGCCAATACGATTTCGCTGCGCGACGCAACAATCTCACGGCTCGAAATAAACTCGTCAGATATTCTTGTCTCGTGCGGCGCTGACTGGCATGGGAAAGACTTGCAAGCGATCCGGGCGGAAAAAATCAAGACCGGATTTACCTATATCTCGATCTGCTATGACGTAATCCCGTGGAAGTCACCGCAATTTTGGCCAGAAGGGGTTGCTGATAGTGTCGTAGCTTACTACGGCGAGCTAGCTTGGCTCGCGGATAGAGTATTCTGCATTTCGAAAGCGACCGCGCAGGAATACAGGCAACTGTGTGATGTGTTTGACATCCCTTGTCCGGCCCTGTCGGTTTTTCGCCTTGGCGAAACCGATTTTGCGAGCGTCCAGGCTGACAAGCTCGGTAGTGCGGCGGCGACGCTGCCAGCCAAGCTGCAAGGTACGCGTTACGTTCTGATGGTGGCCTCAATAGAGCCGCGGAAGAACCACTGGTTGTTATACCAGGTATGGCAAAACCTTGTTAGTGAGGGGCGAATTGATGCCGACGTCAAGTTGGTGTTCGTGGGGACTGGGCACTGGTTGACCGGCGATCTGATGCATCAGATCAGGAATAACCCCTTGGTATGCGATCGAATCGAGATCATATCGGCCGTCAGCGATGAGGAGTTGAGCCTCTGCTATGAAAACTGTCTATTTACAGTCTTTCCGTCTTTCGATGAGGGGTGGGGTCTGCCTGTGGCCGAAAGTTTGATGCACGGCAAGGTTTGTCTTGCCTCGAATCGAGGTAGCCTGCCCGAGATCAGCACGCACACGGTGCTGATTGACCCACTAGATGTATATGCTTGGAGAGATGCAATCCAAGAATACGTGAATGATGACGTGGTGCGTTCCGAGAAAGAGAAGGCTATCAGTCAGAGTTACGTCGGAACCAGTTGGAAGCAGAGCGCAAGTCAGTTCTTTGCCACTGCAATCACGAGGTAGGCTGGGATTATGCGCGTATTGGCCCTTGGAACGTACCTGATTGACGAGCCGGTTCATGGCGGGCAAAGGCGCGCGGCGGAGATCGTCAAGATTTATGAGGAGATGGGCGTACCAGTGAAGTTTCTGGCGATATGCCCCGGCAAATCCAGCCAAAGAAGGACCACGTTGGATCGCGCCTTTCAAGCTGAATATCGCAAGAACGGGTGGTTCTATCCTCAGCCGTACCTGGAGGATATTTTCTCAGGTCTGATTTCTTCGCGTGACGACAATTGCATCAGTTGGCTTGTCGACCACGTAGATGATTTTCGTCCAACCCATATACATTTCGAACAGCCATACCTCTATCCGGCGATAAAGGCCTTAAAACGAAGGGGACGCTCTGGACATCGGCTAATTTACTCGTCGCAGAATGTCGAAGTTGAGATTAAGCGCGATATACTGTTGGAGCGCGGCGGAGAGCCAGTATATGTTGGGCGCGCATTGCGATATCTTGAGCGCGTCGAAAAACTTCTTACCAAAACAGCAGATGTTGTCATCGCCTGCACCCAATCCGATGCTGCGGTGTACGCAGGCATGGGGGCAAGCGAAGTGCTGGTCTGTCCAAATGGTGCTCAGCCGCTCCCCGAAACGACTGTTCGTGCGAATTCCACCGAACCCTTCCTCCTAACGATGGGATCGGGGCATCCGCCAAACAGCAGTGGCTTCGTTGAGATGATGCTCGGGCCTGCGTTGCTATTTCTGCCGCCGGAGAAGTCTCTAGCGGTGGCGGGTGGTATGTGTGCATTGATCAGGGCTGAGCCGAGCTACGAGCGCTTCCGTAAATCTAACACGCATCGGCTATCTTTTTATAATCCGGTTTCCGACGCAGAACTCACGACTTTAAAGGAGCGCGCGCACGGGTTCTATCTTCCCATAACCTCCGGTGGGGGGTCCAATTTGAAAACTGCAGAGGCAATTCTATCGGGCAAATGGGTGGTCGCTACCAGCACTGCCTTTCGCGGCTATGAGGCGTTGAAAGACGAGCGGGGAATCATCATCGAAGATGATCCAAGGGCATTTCGCAAGGCAATTCGAGATGTCTTAGCGCGACCACCGCTCGCGCTTGATCTGCCTGAAATCGAACGCCGAAGACAAGTGGAATGGTCGCATGCGTTAACCCCGTTGAGGGCCTGGCTGCACCGGCAGAGGTGACGTCTCACTGCAGCGCTGCAGATGGTCGGAGCGAGACATTTATGGGCAGAGCCAGTTGCCTCGCGCCTCTAATTTTCCTGGTTCGACCTGCCTCATTTGCCCGAGTGGCCCCGTTGATTCAGTGGCCGCGTTTCTTGATACCCACCATCATAGTCAGGCGCCGGGGACGCCCGTCCTTGTGAAAGAAAAACAAGTCGGCCAGTTTTTGGACTGGCGCGCTGATGTTGGGTCCGGCAGCTCTCAGGGAGCTTAGTGCCGTCCTAAAAAAGCCCTGCTGGGCCTTCGCCAGATCGTTCTGGACCTCCGCCAGATCGCTTTGCAGCGATTTTGCTTGCCTGCGGCGTGCATCATGCAGCCTTCGCCAGCTCGCGGTTTGGCCACGCGCCGAAGCGTCGTCCAATTCTAGGGCAAGAATTCGCTTTTTGAGTTGTTGAACGAAAACCGAGTCAATCGAAAGGGAGAAGCCATCCCAAATGTTGGGTCCGATCGCGAAACACGACGCGAGGTCTTTGTGGTCAGCGCTAACGTAAAATCGGTTCAAGCCATCGAAATAGACGAACTCATAGCCTCGGCGCAACAGCAGATCTTCCCATTCGGAATGAGTAGGTATTTGCGTGTTTGCGATCGTGCTTTCCAGAAGAACGATCCACGGGCGAACGGATGAGTTCCCCCAGCTTTCGAGCACCTCTCGCTCCATCCCCTCGACGTCGATCTTGAGCCAGTGAACGTCCGTATCGACGTAGGTGTCGAATACAGACGCAAGGGTCATGCAAGCGACGCTCGTTTTCGCGACATTGCGTCCCTCCTTCTGATGTCTACTAGCGAGTTCCCAGTCTGCAGTGCTGAGGCCGGTGTCTTTGACCTCAAAGAACTCGATGTCCTTGGTCGCAAGGCCGATTGCTACCTGTAACACAACTTCATCCGGTCGCGCTGCCCTCAGCCTTTCCGCATAAAATTGGGTAGGCTCGACATGGATACCCCTCCAACTATGCTCATAGAATGCCAGGCTGACTGAATCCTGCATCGGGTCCTGAGCGCCGATGTCGATGTAGAAGCCGTTCTGGACCGTCTTAAGGGCACGCCAGAGAATAACGTCCTCGAAATTTTGAGCGTATGAGGTGAACAAGTTCTGTACTCGCTGAATGCTGCCGTTGATTTCGACGGATGCAGCGGCTACGCAATTTTACCCGTCGTGAGATAGATGCTGCTATTGAAGCACTGAAGCCACCTGAACTGGACTGGCTGACAATTGCAACCGCGAACGTCGATAAATTTGGGGAAGTTGGAGAGGCTCCAGAGTGTTGACTAAGTCTTTGCCGTTTACAGCGCGCACACCTTAGCAATCTTCGACTTTGACCGCAGAGGAAACCGAATGGAAAATGCCGACTATGTTCGTGTCCTGTTTCGAACCATGCTTGGTCGGGAGCCTGATCCCGAAGCGCTAGGGTTCTTTTCCGATGTCCTTGGCGATGAACGTGACGTAAGGCGCTTGGTTGATGAAATTGTCGCGAGCGAGGAGTTTGCAAATAGGCATGTCCCCTTCAAGGCAGCTAGCGACCTGCGCCCAGATATCTCTCGAACGATCAATATCGTGGATGTGGGTGCGCAAAAGCTTGCGGCTGAAGATCATGTTTACATGCCATTGATTGCGGCAGGATTTCGCTGCCGTTGTATAGGTTTTGAGCCTTTGTCGCACCACGGTACTAACCTGTCGTCAGGCGACATTGCGATGAGCGTGTATCCAAATTTCATAGGAGACGGTTCGCGGCAGACTTTTCACATAAACAACGACGATGCCACATCTTCCCTTCTTCCGCTCAATCTGGCCTTCAATTCGAATTTCAATCATCTGGAAACGTTGAGAACGACTACGACCGAGGGAGTGGATACATCTCGTCTCGATGACGTCCTACATGACTTGGCGTGGGTGGATTTGTTGAAGCTTGACATTCAAGGTTTTGAACTAGCCGCCCTGCGTGGCGCGCAGCAACTTCTTTCACGGACGAATGTAGTTCACTGCGAAGTGGAATTGGGCCCAATCTACATGGGCCAGCCACTGTTTTCGGAAGTTGAGCAATTTCTGAGAGCAGCTGGGTTTTCCTTCATCGATTTTGTGACGGAAACTCGCTATTCCTATACCAGAAGTGGTGTCTCCGGCCCATCAGAGCGGCTAATTTGGGCGGATGCGGTATTCTACCGGGACAGCGGATCCTTATCCCACGAAGACCGGCTAGCACAGGCCGCCATTGCCATGCACGTGTATGAGAAGAACGGACTGGCTCAGCATGTATTGGCTGGCTGATGCAGGCGTGTCGACCAACGGTATCGCCGAACGGCGGGGCCGGCCCCAGCAATCTAAACTTCTTCCCACTTCTCATTGCCGGAGATGATCATCTCTAGCTGAGCTGGTGTCCAACCTCTCATGCGGTCGTTACTTTGAAAGCAATCCTGTGTGGATCGTTCTGGCAACAGTTCTTCACCAAGTTCATCGCGCACAAAAAAGGCATTAAAGCCGAGCGACTGGACCCCAACTAACCGATATCCTTTGGCGCGGGCGAGCTTGGCGAAGGCCGCAAGAGACGCTCCGCATCGGTAGGGCTGCACTGATAGGTCGAGCCTGTAGTCAACCTTGTACGACATGGAGACGCTTTTTTCGGGGCCACAGCTCGTGTTGAACTCGACCACCACGACGCGTGGTTGAATACAATTCAGCGCCTGCCAGATCCAATAGTCATTGCCGTCAAGATCGAGGGACAAAAGGTCAATGGGCCCGCTGAAGCCGTTACTGATAACAAGATCGTTGATGTTTTCGGCGCTAATCCATTGACCTGCCACTGAGTTTTTCCTCCACCAGGAGTTAGAGTCCGGCCTTGATCGAAGGACGGACAGATGAAGCGTAAGCGGTTCACGGAAGATCAGATCATCGCG
>NZ_QGGX01000052.1:0-2500 GCF_003148805.1 Aminobacter sp. AP02 | reverse complement strand
CCGGTAGGTGTAGGCGCAGCGAAAGCGAGTCTGAACAGGGCGTTCAGTTCGACGCATTAGACCCGAAACCGAGTGATCTAGCCATGAGCAGGATGAAGGTAAGGTAACACTTACTGGAGGTCCGAACCCATAACTGTTGCAATAGTTCGGGATGACTTGTGGCTAGGGGTGAAAGGCCAATCAAACTCGGAAATAGCTGGTTCTCCGCGAAATCTATTTAGGTAGAGCGTCGACCGAATACCCCAGGGGGTAGAGCACTGGATGGGCTAGGGGATCTCACCGATTTACCAAACCTAACCAAACTCCGAATACCTGGGAGTACTAGTCGGCAGACACACGGCGGGTGCTAACGTCCGTCGTGAAAAGGGAAACAACCCTGACCTACAGCTAAGGTCCCCAAGTTATGGCTAAGTGGGAAAGGATGTGAGGATCCCAAAACAACCAGGATGTTGGCTTAGAAGCAGCCATCATTTAAAGAAAGCGTAACAGCTCACTGGTCTAAATAAGGGTCTTTGCGCCGAAAATGTACCGGGGCTAAAGCCATACACCGAAGCTTAGGGTTTGCAGCTTGCTGCAAGCGGTAGCGGAGCGTTCTGTAAGCTGACGAAGCCGTACCTGTGAGGGGCGGTGGAGGTATCAGAAGTGCGAATGCTGACATGAGTAACGTAAGGGGAGTGAGAGACTCCCCCGCCGAAAGTCCAAGGGTTCCTGCTTAAAGCTAATCTGAGCAGGGTTAGCCGGCCCCTAAGTCGAGGCAGAAATGCGTAGACGATGGGAACCACGTTAATATTCGTGGGCCTGGAGGAAGTGACGGATCGCGTATGTTGTGGGGTCTTATTGGATTGATCCCTGCAGCGGAGCGGTTCCAGGAAATAGCTCCTCCATTATAGACCGTACCCGAAACCGACACTGGTGGACTGGTAGAGTATACCAAGGCGCTTGAGAGAACTATGCTGAAGGAACTCGGCAAATTGCACGCGTAACTTCGGAAGAAGCGTGACCCTTCTGCGGGCAACCGTAGGAGGGTGGCACAGACCAGGGGGTAGCGACTGTTTATCAAAAACACAGGGCTCTGCGAAGTCGCAAGACGACGTATAGGGTCTGACGCCTGCCCGGTGCTGGAAGGTTAAAGGGAGAGGTGCAAGCTTTGAACTGAAGCCCCAGTAAACGGCGGCCGTAACTATAACGGTCCTAAGGTAGCGAAATTCCTTGTCGGGTAAGTTCCGACCTGCACGAATGGCGTAACGACTTCCCCGCTGTCTCCAGCATAGACTCAGTGAAATTGAATTCCCCGTGAAGATGCGGGGTTCCTGCGGTTAGACGGAAAGACCCCGTGCACCTTTACTATAGCTTTACATTGGCATTCGTAGTGGCATGTGTAGGATAGGTGGTAGGCTTTGAAGCCAGGGCGCCAGCCTTGGTGGAGCCACCCT
Organism: Aminobacter sp. AP02; assembly: GCF_003148805.1. Lineage (GTDB taxonomy): Bacteria > Pseudomonadota > Alphaproteobacteria > Rhizobiales > Rhizobiaceae > Aminobacter. The sequence goes on along the minus strand of NZ_QGGX01000052.1, from coordinate 1,067 downwards.
TGAAATACCACCCTTATCTCTATGGATGTCTAACCGCGGCCCGTTATCCGGGTCCGGGACAATGTATGGTGGGTAGTTTGACTGGGGCGGTCGCCTCCTAAAGAGTAACGGAGGCGCGCGATGGTGGGCTCAGACCGGTCGGAAATCGGTCGTCGAGTGCAATGGCATAAGCCCGCCTGACTGCGAGACTGACAAGTCGAGCAGAGACGAAAGTCGGTCATAGTGATCCGGTGGTCCCGTGTGGAAGGGCCATCGCTCAACGGATAAAAGGTACGCCGGGGATAACAGGCTGATGACCCCCAAGAGTCCATATCGACGGGGTTGTTTGGCACCTCGATGTCGACTCATCGCATCCTGGGGCTGGAGCAGGTCCCAAGGGTATGGCTGTTCGCCATTTAAAGCGGTACGTGAGTTGGGTTCAGAACGTCGTGAGACAGTTCGGTCCCTATCTGCCGTGGGTGTAGGAATATTGAAAGGATCTGTCCCTAGTACGAGAGGACCGGGATGGACGGATCTCTGGTGGACCTGTTGTGGCGCCAGCCGCATAGCAGGGTAGCTATATCCGGACGGGATAACCGCTGAAGGCATCTAAGCGGGAAACCCACCTTAAAACGAGTATTCCCTGAGAACCGTGGAAGACGACCACGTTGATAGGCCGGGTGTGGAAGTGCAGCAATGCATGAAGCTTACCGGTACTAATAGTTCGATAGGCTTGATCGTTCTCATTACTTGTGTTCATCGCAGCGCGATCCCGAAGGGATCGTCGCTTGCCAGCGCTCACGCATGAGCGGGCCTTGCGGCCCTATGCTCCGCGAGGGCGCCGGACGACCGGCGACGCGCAGTCGCGCTTGCGGGCCTTGCCCGAAAGCCGATCGCAGACGTCGCCAAGGCACAAAAAAACAGGCTCAGCCTGCAGCTTCTCGAAAATAACGTGCGTTTTGCCGACCTGGTGGTTATGGCGGAGCGGCTGCACCCGATCCCATTCCGAACTCGGCCGTGAAACGCTCCAGCGCTGATGGTACTTCGTCTCAAGACGCGGGAGAGTAAGTCGCTGCCAGGTCTGCCAA
>NZ_QGGX01000051.1 GCF_003148805.1 Aminobacter sp. AP02 | reverse complement strand
ACAAATACTCGGTGTTTGGCGAGGTTTCGCTCAACAGCTCGCTGGAAAACTTCGGCGACAGCTACGCCCTTGCCGGCACCGCCGGCTTCAGGGTGCGGTGGTAGAACGGCGAACCGGAGGCGGCGCTTCGGGCCTCTGGACCCGCTTGCGCCGCCCCCGAATTTGCTCGGATCAGACCATGCCGAGAGCGGCCTTGTACAGGTCGAGGATCGCCTCGGCCTCGTCGCGCTCGGCCTGGTCCTGCTTGCGCAGGCGGATCAGCGTGCGGACCGCCTTGGTGTCGAAGCCGGTTCCCTTGGCTTCGGCGTAGACGTCCTTGATGTCGTCGGAGATGGTCTTCTTTTCTTCTTCAAGGCGCTCGATGCGCTCGATGAAGGCGCGCAACTGGCCGGCGGCAACGGTCTGGCTGGTCTCGGTGATATCGTCGGCCATGGGGCACTCCGCAATCTGACTGGGCAAATGTGAATGGGAAAGCGCGACTCGGCGCGCCAAGGGCATTTCGGCGGGCTCGATGCCCGATGATGGCAGGAGGGTCAAGGGGACGCGGCGGCGCAGCTGACACGCTGCCGCCGATTCCGCGTCAATGATCCTTGGGGCGGCTGGCCTCGAACGCAGCCTTTTGCGCGTCGGTCGCCTCGAGCTGGTACTTGGCCTGCCATTCGGCATAAGGCATGCCGTAGACGATCTCGCGCGAGGCTTCCTTGGACAGTTCGACGCCGGCGTCACTGGCTGCGTCGCGGTACCAGTTGGACAGGCAATTCCGGCAGAAACCGGCGAGGTTCATCATGTCGATGTTCTGTACGTCGCTGCGCTCGCGCAGGTGTTCAAGCAAGCGCCGGAAGGCGGCGGCCTCGAAATCGCGCTGCTGCGCTTCTGTAAGCTCGGCCATCGTCATCTCCATCACAGCGGCCCGGTGCGCGAGCCGAATTGCTTGACCTCGTGTATATCGGCACGGCGATTGATCGCGTCAACGATGGGGGCGAGGCGATCCGCCCAGGCGGTGGTCCCGGCATCGTCGCCGATCAGTTCCTGCCTGATTTCGATCAGCGCATGGGCAAAGCCGTTGACGATGGCGTGGCGGAACATGGTGTCGCCGCGCAATGCGCCGTCATAGGGCTCGTTGTCACCGACAACGATATCGCCGTCTTGCGCCAGCATCTCGATCAGCGGCCAGGCGGCGCGGGGATCCATGTCCCACAGCACGCCGGCATGCCAGGGCCTGGCGCGGCCCTGCATGACGGGCGTGAAGGAATGCACAGACAAGATGAACGGGGTGGTTCCCGTCTGCTTGTGGACAGAGGACACCATGGCGCCGACCGCGTCGTGATAGGGCCGGTAGAATTTGTCGAGGCGGCGCTCGCGTTCCTCCTCGGACATCGGGTAATTGCCCGGAATGACCGAGCCGTCATAAAGCTGGCGGATGAGTGTAGGGTCGTCCTCGCCGCGGTTGGGATCGATCAGCAGGCGTGAAAAATTGGCCATGACCGCCGGCGCGCCGGTGAGTGCCGCCAGCTTGCGGGTGACCTGCTCGGCGCCGATGTCGTAGGCGATGTGGCGGTCGAACTCCTCGGGCGCCAGGCCGAGGTCGCCATATTCTTGCGGCAGATCGCGGCGGGCGTGATCGCACAGAAGGACAATGCCCCTCTTGCGGTCGCCTTCGATGATCTCGAAGGGGGCGAAGACTGCTGTTCGCGTCATCGGCGGCAATTTGTCCTTCGGCAGGGCTTGGGTGTAGTTTCGTGGCCATCCATGATGTGGGGATATGTGCTAACGCCGTTGTTTTGCCAACCTTTTTTCGAATATGCCAGATAGGGCGGCAAATCACGCAGGCTGAGCGCATCTAAATCGATTGGATAAGCGCGGTGCCATGCGTTGACATGCGCCTGATCATTGCCGAAAAGGGCACCAGAAAATGCAGAATTCGTCGAAGAGGGGCTTGGGGATGGGATTTGCCGGAGGCGCGCGTGCACGTTCAGCCTTCGCGATGCTCTTTCTGTTCCTGGCAGTTCCGCTGTTTACAGCTGTCGCAGCTACCCCGGCCCGGGCCGATTTCCGGGTCTGCAACGCGACCCAGAGCCTCGTCGGTGTCGGCATCGGCTATCGCGCCAAGGCCGGCTGGATCACCGAGGGCTGGTGGCACATCGAAGGTTCCACCTGCAAGACGCTGATCGAAGGCCCGCTGTCATCGAGGTTTTATTATCTCTATGCAGAAGATGCCGAGCGTGGCGGACGCTGGGATGGCCCCATCAACATGTGCGTGGCTGAAAAAGAGTTCAAGATCGCTGGCGTCACCGACTGCGTAGCACGCGGTTTCCAGCGGGCCGGCTTCCAGGAATACGACACGGGCGAACAGGCGAACTGGATGGTCCAGCTCACCGACGAGCCCGCAACGGGCGGCACCGCAGCCGCCTCGGGAACGAACGCTCAATGAGACGTAGCCGCAAGGTCAAGATACTCGCAACCCTGGGTCCTGCCTCTTCCGACGAGGTCATGATCCGCAAGCTCTTCGATGCGGGCGCCGACGTCTTCCGAATCAATATGAGCCATACCGACCACGACTCGATGCGCGCCCTTGTCGGCCGCATCCGCAAGGTCGAGGAAGCCGTGGGCCGTCCGATCGGCATCCTTGCCGACCTGCAGGGTCCGAAGCTGCGCGTCGGCAAGTTCGCCAACGGCAAGGAAGAGCTGGCCGTCGGCCAGACGTTCACGCTCGACGACAACCCCGATCTCGGCACCGCGAGCCGTGTCCACCTGCCGCATCCCGAGATCCTCAAGTCAGTGCAGGAAGGCCATCGCCTGCTGATCGACGACGGCAAGCTCGAGCTCAAGGCGGTCAAGACCGACGGCAAGTCGATCGTGTGCACGGTCGTTGCCGGCAACAAGATTTCCGACAAGAAGGGCGTCAGCCTGCCCGACACCGACCTGCCGGTCGGCGCGCTGACCGAAAAGGACCGCAAGGATCTCGACGCGGTGCTCGAAACCGGCGTTGACTGGGTCGCGCTGTCGTTCATCCAGCGCCCCGAGGACCTGGCCGAGGCGCGCAAGATCGCCCAGGGACGCGCGTTGCTGCTGTCCAAGATCGAAAAGCCGCAGGCCGTCGCGCGTCTGGCCGAGATCATCGAGCTTTCCGATGCCTTGATGGTTGCCCGTGGCGACCTCGGCGTCGAAATGCCGATCGAATCCGTGCCCGGCATCCAAAAGCAGATCACGCGTGCCGCCCGCCGCGCCGGCAAGCCGGTGGTGGTCGCTACCCAGATGCTGGAATCGATGATCACCGCGCCGGTACCGACCCGCGCCGAGGTCTCCGACGTAGCAACCGCCGTGTTTGAAGGCGCCGACGCGATCATGCTGTCGGCCGAGTCGGCAGCCGGCCAGTATCCGGTCGAGTCGGTGGCGACGATGGACCGTATCGCCGAGCGCGTCGAAAAGGACCCGACCTATCCCGGCATCATCAACGCCCAGCGTTCCCAGCCCGAAGCGACCGGCGCCGACGCCATCTCGCTCGCTGCGCGCGAGATCGCCGAGACGCTGAAGCTGTCTGCGATCGTCACCTACACGGCCTCGGGCGCCACCGGCCTGCGCGCCGCGCGCGAGCGGCCGCAGGTCCCGATCATCGCGCTGTCGCCGATCCTGGCCACCGCGCGTCGCCTGTCGCTGCTGTGGGGCACCCATTGCGTGGTTTCGCCCGACGCCGCAAACCTCGACGACATGGTCGAACGCGCCTGCCACGTGGCCTTCAAGGAAGGCTTCGCCGCTGGCGGCGACCGCGTCATCATCACCGCGGGTGTGCCGCTCAGGACCCCGGGCTCGACCAACATGCTGCGCATCGCCTATGTCGGACCGGACGGCAAGGGCAGCAGATAAGGCATTGGGGCAGTAAGGGCGTAGGGCAGGTCGCCACTGCCCTACAGCCATATTCCCTACTGCCCCAGGACCGGCGCCTTCTCATTCGCGCACATCTCTGTGCCATACGCGTCGTCCGCAATCCGCGCCTCGACCGCCCGCGCAATCGCCTGGAGGTCGCGCGGTTGGCCGGCGAGTCTTTCCACCGCCGCCGCCACCAGATCGGGTGCCACCCAGTCCGGCTTGTGGCCGAGATTCTTTACCCAGACCAGTTCGGCGCCCGGAATGTCGCGGGCAAGACCGATCGAATGGATCTCTTCATAAACGACCGTGTCGTGATCGCCTGAGATCACCACTGTCGGTGCTTCTATCTCGGGGTAGCGCGGGGCGTTGGCCACCACGTGGGGGTAAAGCCCCTCGACATCGACGGCGTTGGCGCGGAAGGCCATTGGCCTCAGCACCAGCCTGATCGAGGCCTTGTCGATATAGCCGTCCGGAACCTTGTTGGGCGAAAAGACACAAGTTGTCGCCGCATCGATACGCATGAGCCCGGCCGGATTGGCGACCGTCTCGGCAAACATCTGCCCGATCATCCGCTTGGCGCTGACGCTGTAGTACCAGGACGTGGCAGCGCCGGGCCAGGGATGCGTCGCCGCCGACAGGAACAACAGCCCGCGCGTGCGCTCGGGGTGTTCGAGGGCAAAAGTCGCCGCCACCGCGCCGCCGAGCGAATGGCCTATGATGATCGCATCCTTGATGCCGAGCCTGTCCATCAGCGCAGCGATGGTCGCCGACTGCGCGGTCAGGCTCTCGTTGTTGCCGGGGCCGCGGCCAGACCAGCCATGGCCGGGCCGGTCGAAGAACAGCATCTCGGCGCGGCCCGCGAACATCGGCCTCAGCGGCAACATCTGGTCTTTCAGATTGGCGCTTGCGCCGTGAATGAAGACCAGTGGCGGCAGGCCGGCACTGGTGGATGCCGGCACATGGACATAGTGGATGCGGGCGCCGTTAATGTCGATGAAGCTGCCCACAGGCGGATTGCGGCGCTCGATCAGCCTGGATGCCGCTCGGGTAAAGCCGGCGAACACGAGAACCAGCGCAACAAGCAGGACCGGAATTGCGGTGAGGATGTTCATGCGGCTCGGGGATGCAGGGCAATAGGGCAGTAGGGCAGTAGGGCAGTAGGGCAGTATGTAGGGCATCGAGAGTGGCGCCGACACATACTGCCGTACTGCCGTACTGCCCTATTCCCTTTCAAATGCCTTCGCCGGCCAGCTCTTCCGACAGCCGCGACACTTCGTTCTGGGCGTTGCGCAGCATCGGATAGACAGCGAGCACGCGCTGCCAGCCTTGCAGAGCCAACTCGTCGTGGCCGGTGGTGGCCATGATCTGGGCTATGCCGGCCAAAGCGCCGAAATGGCGTGGCTCAAGCTCCAGCGTGCGTTCGATGTCGGCCATCGACTTGCGATAGTTACGCATCAGGAAATGCACGGTGGCGCGCCGATTCCAGCCTTCGGCATATTGCGGCTGCAGCGTCACGACCTGGTCGAGGAAGTCGAGGGCGACGTCGAATTTCTTGGCTTCGATCGCTTGCGCCGACCACAGCATCATCAGGTCGACGGAGGCGCTGCCCGACCTGTTCCAATTTTCCGAGATGCGGCTGGCGATGCGCTCGGCGGCCTTTTCGTTGCGTTCACGCTTCAGCTCTGCAAACAGCGAATCGAGCTGGTTGTCGGGCTTGGTGACAACGGAACTGCCGGTGGTTTGGGCAAGCGCCGGCAGAGGCGGGAACGTCGCCGCCATGGCCAAGGCGAAAAAGGCAAAAACGTTCCGCATGCGGAAATACTAGACCCCCGCATGGGAACGTCAAACTGAAATTGCCGTGATGCTCCCGCCGCGAGCGGCGGGGCCTGCATCAGCCCTGGCGAGCCTTGTAGCGCGGGGCGGTCTTGTTGATGATGTAGATGCGGCCCTTGCGACGAACCAGCTGGCAGTCACGGTGGCGGCCCTTGAGTGCCTTGAGCGAATTCTTGATCTTCATGTCACTAACCCGTCGGATGGGGCCCATCGCCGGGCCGAAACCAAAAGCGCGCCAAAGGAGCGCGCCCAATTTGTGTGAGTGGCTCTTAGACGAGGAGTCTTGGCCAGTCAACCGCGCGGGGGCACAGCGCGGCGGATTGATCGGCCTTTTTTGCAGGCAACGCGATTGTCGCCCCAGCGAGAGGGCTTGCCAGCGGTTCGCATCGTTGGCGTCCTCGCTGCGGCCATGGGTGGGAGAGATTGATGCGGCTTGCGGCTCTAGGCCTGCAATCGCGTGTTCGATGGTGGCGGCTGCGGCTTTGACCGAAGAATGCGTTGCCGCACGGCTCCTCAGGCAAGCTTCAATCCCAAATCTCCCTAGCAGGTCCAGGCCGGCTTGCTTGAGGATGGTCGCGCGTCTGTCATGGCAGCTGACCACCCCATGCACGAACCCGCTACGCGGGAGGGGTGCCAAGTACTGTGATGTGTTTGGTCTTGAGCGAGTAGAAGGCGCGACCTGACGATGGAGTTCCTTTCA
>NZ_QGGX01000050.1 GCF_003148805.1 Aminobacter sp. AP02 | reverse complement strand
GCAACCAAGCGGCCTGTCCGCATCCACCTCGCGCTTCCCATCGGCGGCCGCGCCAACGCCGACATCGGCCGCAGATCGAAATTTCCATAGCCGTTGACTGTGGCCCGCGGGTTCCTTCCTCGGGGACTTTCGTACGCCCGCCGGCGCCCGAAACTCATCACGGAAGCTGTCGGTCCGGTTCCGAAGAGCAAGGCTGATAAAGCAGACATCCACAGCGCGTTCGAAACATGAAGTACCGTTTCGAATCTCCTCCGGCGCGCCACGCCCGATGATGATGGACCCGCTAACGCCGCATATTTCGCATCGTCGCCCTCCCCTTTTTTAAGCGAAGTTTATCACCAACTGCGCCGTAGGATTGTATTGCCTCGTGTTTCATGCCAGTGGCCGGCGAAGACGCAGAACGGGCTGGCCGCGACGTGGGATTTTCCCCCTCGTGGCATTCTGTGTGAATAGGGGCGGGACAATGTATAAGCAATGGCTTGAAAAGTCGTGCGCTTCGCGCGGGCATCGCGCCAAGCCGGCGTTTTTTTTGTCATTTCTGACCTTGATCTGGCTGATCGTCCTGTGGCCGGTGACGGCAGCCCAGGCGGCTTGTACCTCACCGCAGACCGCGACTATAACCTCGGGCGGCAGCGTAACCTTTACTTGTGCATTCTGGGGCTATACGGATAGCCACCCGTTATTACCATCCCACGGTGATATTTTAATTAGCGGTTCCTCCCTCACTTACACCAACCACGGGGATGGGGCGACATCCGACACGTTCATCCTTACAGAAGCCGACACCGGCAATCCGACTGTTACCTTCAACATCACGATCAATCCGTCGACCTCTCCGCTGACGGTCACGCCCGCAAGCGTTGCGACGCCGGTCATCGGGACATCCTATAATCGGGCACTCAGCACGGGTGGCGGAACCGGCCCCTATACCTATTCGCTCGTGGCAGGCAGCAACCTGCCGCCCGGCCTCACCCTTTCCTCCGCCGGCGTCATCTCCGGCACGCCGACCGGCTCGGGTCCCTACAACTTTACCGTCCGCGTGACCGATTCGACGACGCCGACGGCCAATACGCTCGACAAGGCCTACAGTGTCGCCATCGCTGCGCCTGCCATCGAGGTGACGCCTGACAGCCCGCCGGACGGCGGTGTCGGCATGGCCTACAGCGTGCAGTTTTCGGCAAGCGGCGGCACCCCGGGTTACACCTATAACCGCGACAGCGGCAGCCTGCCCCCGGGCTTAAGTCTCTCAGGCAGCGGTCTCCTGTCCGGCACACCATCGGCGGTCGGCAGTTCGACTTTCAAATTGAAGGTCCAGGACAGCACCACCATCTCGACCGGCGGCGTGCACTTCCTCTTGCAGGACGTTACCGTCACCATCAATGCCTTCCCCCCGGTGTCGCTGACGCCGGCAAGCGGCACGGCGCTTTCGGCCGGCGTGGTGGGAACCTCCTACTCCAACGCATCGATCTCGGCGAGCGGGGGGTCGGGTACGATCAGCTATGCGGTGACCGCCGGCGCGCTGCCGGCAGGCCTCAGCATCAATGCATCGACCGGCGCGATCACCGGCACACCCACAGTGGGTGCACTCGGAACCGCGAATTTCACGGTGACGGCGACGGCCGCGACCAGCGGCGCGGCCAGCGCCAGCTATTCGATCACGGTGACGGCGCCCCCCGTGGTGCTGACGCCGACAACCGGCACGGCCCTGACCGCCGGCGTGGTCGGCTCGTCCTATTCGAATACGTCAATTTCGGCGACGGGTGGTGTCGGAACGATCACCTATGCCGTAACCTCCGGCTCGGTGCCGGCGGGGCTCACCTTCAACACATCGACCGGTGCGATAACGGGCACGCCAACAGCCGGGGCGCTTGGAACGACGAACTTCACGGTGACGGCAACGGCCGCAACAACCGGGTCGGCCGCCGCCAGCTATTCGATCACGATCACCGCTCCGCCCGTGGTGCTGACGCCGACGACCGGCACAGCCCTGACCGCCGGTGTAGTCGGCTCGTCCTATTCAAACGCGTCCATTTCGGCGACCGGCGGTGTCGGCACGATCACCTATGCCGTAACCTCCGGCTCGGTGCCGGCGGGGCTCACCCTCAACACATCGACAGGTGCGATAACGGGCACGCCGACAGCCGGGGCGCTTGGAACGACGAACTTCACGGTGACGGCAACGGCCGCAACGGCCGGGTCGGCCGCCGCCAGCTATTCGATCACGATCACCGCGCCACCTGTGGTCCTGGCCCCGGTCGGCGGTCCATTGACATCAGGCACGGCGGGTGTCGCCTATTCGACCACCGTTTCGGCAACCGGCGGCGTGGGAACCATCACCTATGCCCTTACGGCAGGTGCGCTTCCGCCAGGTCTCACCGTGAACACGTCGACCGGAGCAATCAACGGCACGCCGACCGCTATCGGCACGTTCAATTTCACCATTACAGCGACTGCCGCGACAAGCGGCTCGGTTGCAGAGGCATATCAGATCACGACCGTCGGGCCGCCACTGAATCTCTCGCCGGCGTCAGGCACTGCGTTGACCGGCGGCGTTGTCGGTTCGGCCTATACGGAAACGTCGATCTCCGCGAGTTCCCCCTTGGGTGGGGTTACCTTCTCAGCAAGCGGACTTCCGGACGGCCTGGCGATAAACGCTTTAACAGGCGAGATCACAGGCACGCCAACGGCCGCCGCCCTTGGCACCGCAAGCGTCGACGTCGCGGTAATGTCGATGTTCGGCAACGTCGAGCAAGCCACCTATCCGATAACAATTGTGGCGCCATCGGTGGTGCTGACGCCGACGACCGGCACGGCCCTGACCGCCGGTGTGGTGGGCTCTTCCTACTCGAACACGTCCATTTCGGCGACGGGCGGTGCCGGAACGATCACCTATGCCGTCACCTCCGGTTCGGTGCCGGCGGGGCTCGCGCTCAACACATCGACCGGTGCGATAACGGGCACGCCAACAGCCGGGGCGCTTGGGACGACGAACTTCACGGTGACGGCAACGGCCGCAACGACCGAGTCGGCCGCCGCCAGCTATTCGATCACGATCACCGCGCCGTCGGTGGTGCTGACACCCGCAACCGGTTCGGCGCTTTCGGTCGGGACGGTCGGTGTGGCCTATTCGGACACTTCGATTTCGGCGAGTGGCGGCGTGGGGACGATCGGCTACGCCGTGACGAGCGGTGCGCTTCCCGCAGGGCTGAGCCTCAACGCATCGACCGCTGCGATCACGGGCACACCGACCGCCGGAGGCTTTGGCACGGCGACTTTCACCGTGACGGCCGCGGCAGCGACATCGGGTTCCGCGGCGGCGAGATACACGATTGCCGTGGGGGCTACTGCCGTGGTGCTGACGCCGGCCACCGGTTCAGCGCTTTCAGCCGGTACGGTCGGTTCCGTCTATTCGGACACCTCGATTTCGGCGAGTGGCGGCGTGGGGACGATCGGCTATGCGGTGACGGCCGGCGCACTCCCTGGCGGCATGGGCCTCAATGCCTCGACCGGTGCGATCAGCGGCACGCCAACGGCAAGCGGTGATTTCTCCTTCACCGTTACGGCGACGGATACTGTCGGCACGAGCGGTTCGGCCGGCTATTCACTGAAGATCGAGCCGCTCAAGGTGACATTCGTCTTCACCCCGCCAGGCGGCGCGTTGGATGAAGCGATGGCAGGCGAAGACTACCGCCAATCGATCACCGCAAAGGGCGGAACGGGGGCGCTGATCTACAGTGTCGTTTCGGGCAGCTTGCCGAAAGGCCTGGTGTTGAACATCTCGACCGGCGAACTCACTGGCCCGCTTTCCGTCGACGCTGCCGGCACGCATAGCTTTGCCATTGAGGTGCGCGATGGCACTGGTGCTACCGGCAAGGCGACGTTCACCTTGCCTGTGACGCGACGGGCAGCCACGGTTGCCAACCTCATCGTGGATGTCCCGGCCGGTGAGACGCCTGCAAATGTGTACCTCAACCGCGGTGCGACGGGCGGTCCGTTCACGGGGGCTGAGCTTGCCTTTGTCGAGCCGGCGAATGCCGGCACGGCGACGATCATTCGCGGCGAGGTGGCGGCGGTTGGTGCTGCCGCAGCCCCTGCCGGTTGGTATTTGCAATACAAGCCCGATCCCGCCTATTCCGGCGAGGTGCAGGTCGGCTACAGGCTGATCAGCGCGCTCGGTACGTCCAATACCGGGGTCGTCACCTACCGGCTGGCGCTTGATGCGGACAGGGTCGCCGAGGACATCGATGCATTGGTACGTGGCTTCGTCGAGACGCGGCAGAACATGATCTCCTCGGCCATCAAGGTTCCGGGGCTTCTGGAGCGCCGCCAGATGGAGGCGGCGACCGATCCGGTCACCGCGCGCATGATGCCGTCGGAGGAGGGCATGGAGGGGAGCGTTTCCACCAGCCTGCGGCAGATAGAGGCGACGCGCGACAATGCCGACGGCGTTAGTGCGGCCGCCTCGCCGTTCAACATCTGGATCGACGGCACCTTCCTGGTGCACAACCGGGATAACAGTGATGGTCGCTGGGGCAGCTTCGCGATGATCAATACCGGCGCCGACTATCTCCTGACGGAAACGGTGCTTGTGGGTCTGTCCTTCCACTATGACCGGATGAGCGACCCGAGCGATGTGGATGCAGAACTGACCGGCAACGGCTGGCTAGTGGGTCCCTATGCCTCGTTCGAGATCGCCCGCAACATCTTCTGGAACGCCAGCCTGCGTTACGGCGGCTCATCCAATGATATCGACACGGCGTTCTGGGACGGCACGTTCAACACGACACGCTGGCTGGCCGACACCGCACTCGAGGGGCAATGGGATATCGACGAAGCGACGACCTTCACGCCGAAACTGCGTATCCTGTATTTCTCCGAAAGCGTTGACGACTACATGGTTCGAAACGATGCCGGGGATACGGTGGATATCGGAGGGTTCGACGAGGAGCAGTTCCGTGGCAGCCTGGGAGCGGAGATCGCACGGTCGTTCACTCTGGAAAACGGCACGCAAATGACACCGAAGCTGGGCGTGACGGGCGGCTACTCGGGCCTCGATGGGTCGGGAGCCTTCGGCTCGCTGACGGCTGGGGTTTCCTTGCAGACCGCGGACCTGTGGATGCTGGACCTGAGCCTGCTGCTCAACGTCGCCGACGGCGGCGAGACATCCACAGGTGGACGCGTGCGGGCTGCAAAGCAGTTCTGAGGAGCGCAATCCCGTTTCGACAGGATGAGACGGAAGCGCCGTTGGCATGTCACCGCGAACTGAGAACTGCCGCCATGCGAATGTGGAACGGTATTTTTCCCCGCTGCGCTCCAATGTGCTGGCGGTAGCAGGCGGGGAAGTTCGAACTGACAAACATGTGCGCGGTGCGGCGCGTTGCTGACTGGCGGTTTGGGGACCGATTCCAGACGGGCGGCTATCAGGCACCGACGGCGGGATAGCTGCCATTGGTCGGGAAGCGATCAGCGCGACCGCGACCGACCCCCTCGCGGACGTTTACTATGGCCGTGCTGCCCGACACCGACACCATCCTGGCCTTGCTGCCAGATTGGTTCGAAGACTACTGTGAATCCCATCCGCACTCAGGACTGAACTTCAAATCGCCGCGCGAGTTCATCCGCCTCAATGCTTAAACCCAACCGCCGACTGTCCGGTCAAAACAGGGTGCGCTTCAGCCCCAAATGCCTTTGTTCAGCGATGCGCGCAAGCGCCACGTGCTGTGACAACCTCGCGCTGCAGTAAAAACTGCTGATAGTTTTGCTGCTCGAACGAGCGTAAACTACCGCCATCGATATCCAGCCAAATCTACCAACGCATGAATTTGACGCAAGAAAGTTGATCGCGCCTACCGTGGGGGGCTAAATGTGGAACACTACAGAACTAACCCTCGCAATCCTGACAGTTGCCATACTGGCAGCACTGGTGAGTGGGAACGCTGAAGCCGCGTGCGATCACAGGCCATCTCTTCCAGAGCCGTTGTCGATCGATTCCACCGCCAACTCAATAAAGCTCAGATGGACTCCGAACGGTGACGCACGGTTTTTCGATCTTAACGTTACGCAAAAATCCAACAATGTGCCTATCGTTAGTATCACTGGCGGTCTCGAAAATCAGCGTCGCTTCGACGTAAACAATTTGCCACCGAACGAAGAATTCGAGGTTTCGTTCACGCCACGCACAGAGGCTGGCTCCGAAGGCTGCATAGCAGCATTCTTAATCCGTGTTGTAGTTAGAACACAAGTGGCGGCACCAACTGGGGCTGGCACGGGTACGGGCTCAGCTGGGCCAGGGGCGAGTTCTGGCGGGTGTTCAGGCCTTGCTGGGGAAGACTTGGATATCTGCAACGAGCACAATGTGTATCGCGCTAAACATGGCGTGCCGCAATTAACCTGGTCAGCAGACCTTGCTAGGAATGCGCAACAATGGGTCGATGGCTGTCATAAGGCTAAGAACACTAACAACGACGAGTATTTTTGTCATCAGAGCTCTACGTTCGGATGCGGGACCGATACAAACTATCGCTTTGGAGAAAATCTTTCATTCGGCTGGCCAAGCCGTAGCGGGAAAGAGGCTGCGCGGCAATGGTATTGCGAATGGAATGTTTACAATTTTGACAATCCCTCTCCGAAGTTGGCTGGAGAAGATGATAGCGGCACGGTTTTTGGGGACACATGCGACCCTGCGAACAACCCCAAAAAAGTTACAGGACACTTCACTCAAGTTGTTTGGCGGGCGACAACGAAGATCGGTTGCGCCAAAAATACCTGCTCGCAAAATGGAAATGAAGGCACCCTCTGGGCTTGCGAATATGACCCTCCAGGCAACTTCAACGCTGGTGAACCTGGCGTCCTGAACCAGAACGTACCGAAAGCTATACAGGGCCTCGCTCCCATGATGGCGGCGGAACGAAGCGCCTCGCGCCAGACGACCACGGCAATAATCTCGGATGTAGACCTTTATGATATTCCGGGCGGGGTTGGAAATGTGATTGGCATTCTTAGACAAGGACAAACCCTGCCCCTCTACGAATGCCAAGCTGACGACTGGTGCAGGGTCGAAGGCGGCTGGGTTTGGGGTGCTTTTCTCGTGCGCAGTCACGTTCATTAGACCTAGCAAGCTACCCGAAGCCAGGCGCGGGTTCGTGCTTCTTTCTGCGCCGCTGGGTGGATCGCTGAGGGAGGCCACCGAATGCCTCGCGATGCTTCCGGTGTATTGGCAAAGATCAGCGATCCACCCATTGCAGCCTTTTAGAATTAGCTAATGTCTGAATTTTCAGGATTTCCGGCGTGAGCTCGCGTGCTGATCAAGCGTATAAGGAGGCGCAAAGGCGCGACTTCCTTCGATGGCGAAGGGTCGCGTGGGAATGCGCGGCATGGCAGGCGCGCCGACATGGGCCATTCCTGGAATGAGGCGGCGGCGACTGCCTTCATTCCGTGGCTGCTGGTGGCGTGACTGGACAATCAGTTACGCTGATGCCCCAAGATCTCACCGATCGGCATAGGTGGCTGCTTTCGACCCCGTGCACGAACCCGCTACGCGGGAGGGGTGCCAAGTACTGTGATGTGTTTGGTCTTGAGCGAGTAGAAGGCGCGACCTGACGATGGAGTTCCTTTCA
>NZ_QGGX01000049.1 GCF_003148805.1 Aminobacter sp. AP02 | reverse complement strand
TGACGGTGATCTCGGCACTTTCGGGGATGACGTTGGACGCCGTCCCGCCGTGAATGGTTCCCACCGTCACCACAGCCGTTTCCGTCGGATTGACGTTGCGGGACACGATGGTCTGCAGTGTCATCACCATGTTGGCCGCGACCACGATCGGATCGACCGTCAAATGCGGACGGGAAGCATGGCCACCGCGGCCAGTGATGGTGATCGTGGCGGTGTCGGCGGCAGCCATTAGCGGCCCCGGACGCATGAGAAAGGTTCCTGCCGGCGCACCCGGATGGTTGTGCAGGCCAAAGATCGCATCGCAGGGAAAGCGCTCGAAAAGGCCGTCGGCGATCATGGCCTGGGCACCACTGCCTCTTCCTGCCTCCTCGGCCGGCTGGAAGATCAGATTGACGGTGCCGTTGAAATGGCGCGTGCGCGCCAAATACTCGGCTGCCCCAAGCAGCATAGTCGTGTGGCCATCGTGGCCGCAGGCATGCATCTTGCCCTTCGCCTTACTCGCATAAGGCAAGCCGGTTGCCTCCTGGATCGGCAGAGCATCCATGTCCGCTCTAATTGCGATGCTGCGGCCGCCTTCGCCCTGCTTCAGCCGGCCGACAACCCCGAGGCCGCCGACATTGCGCGTCACCTCATAGCCCCAGCCTTGGAGCCGCTCGGCAACATAGGCGGCGGTTTCGACTTCTTCGAACGACAATTCCGGATGCGCATGCAGATGCCTGCGCGTTTCAACAAGTTTGGCAGTCCCGTCCTCGAAATCCTCAATGCGGGCGAACTGGTTTGAAGTTTGAGACATGAGGCATTCTTCCTTGGTCGGGCCCACCGGTCAGATGAAGCGGCTGAGGAAACTTCTGGTGCGGGGATGCTTGGGGTTGGTCAGGACCTCGGCGGGTGGACCCTGCTCGACCACCACGCCTCCATCCATGAATACGACGCGGTCAGCCGCTTCTTTGGCGAAACCAATCTCGTGGGTGACCACGATCATGGTCAGGCCTTCCTTGGCCAGGTCACGCATCGTCGCCAGAACCTCGCCCACCAGTTCCGGGTCGAGGGCGGAAGTGGGCTCGTCAAACAGCATCAAGCGCGGACGGATCGCCAGCGCGCGGGCAATCGCCACGCGTTGCTGCTGGCCGCCGGACAATTGCCTGGGATAGGCGTCGACCTTCTCGGCAAGCCCGACGCGTATGAGGAGCTCGCGGGCATGGCGAGTGGCTTCAGCCCGATTTTGCTTGTGGACGCCGATCGGCGCCTCGATGACGTTCTCGAGGGCCGTCATGTGCGGGTAGAGATTGAACTGCTGGAACACCATACCAATCTTGCTGCGCTGGGCGGCAATATCGCGGCTGCCGAGCTTGTTCAGCCGGCCGTTCTTGAGGCAGAAGCCGATCTGCTCCTTGTCCACCTCGATGAAGCCCTGGTCGATCGTCTCGAGATGATTGATGCAGCGGAGGAAAGTCGACTTCCCCGAGCCTGACGGCCCGAGGATGACCACCACTTCGCCGGCCGCGACATCAAGGTCGATGCCCTTGAGGACTTCCAGCGGTCCGAATGCCTTGTGGACATCACGGGCGCGGACGAGGACGGTTTCAGACGCGCTCATCGGCAGCTCCCGCAGGTATGGTGTTTTCCTTCTTCCGGTCAGTGGCGGCCACACCGCGTTCGCCACGATTGTAGTAGCGTTCGATGGCGCCCTGTCCGACATTCAGGATCGAGGTGATGAATAGGTACCAAAGCACCGCCACCATCAGCATCGGGATGATCTCGAATGTCCGGTTGTAGATCGACTGGACAGAGTAGAGCAGATCGGCCATGGCGATGACGCTGACCAGCGAGGTCGCCTTGATCATGCTGATCAGCTGGTTGCCGGTCGGCGGCACAATGGATCTCATCGCCTGCGGAATGATGATGCGCCTGAGTGCACGCGCCTTGGTCATGCCAAAAGCTTGCGCCGTCTCGGCCTGGCCCCTGTCCACCGAAAGCAGTCCGCCGCGAATGATCTCCGCCATGTACGCCGCTTCGTTGAGCGCAAGACCAACGATGGCTGCCGTCAGGGGGGTGATGAGATCATTCGTGTCCCAGCTCGCGATTCCGATGGAAATGCGCGGGAACAGGGTCGACATGTTGTACCAGAAGATGAGCTGCACGAGCAGCGGTGTTCCGCGGAAGAACCAGATGAACAGGCCGGCCAGTGAAGACGCCAGGCGATCCTGCGACATGCGTGCAATGGCCAGGATCAGCCCGAGCACAACGCCGATGATCATTGCGACGACCGTGAGGCCGAGCGTCACCCACAGGCCCTGCATGACTGTCGGGTCGAAGAAGTACTGACCGACTACCGGCCAGCCGAAGTTCGGATTGACCGCCACAATGTAGGCGAAGCCGAGAGCGACGGCCAAGGTGATGGCCCACAAGGCCACGCGCGTGAGGGGGAACGGTACGTGCGCGAGTTTTACGTCGCGCAGCGCATCCTCCGTCTGGTTCAGAGCGGAACTGGACATTGGCCCTTACTGCCCCTGATTGATGCCGGGGGTGTCGATAATGTTGTTCTCGAGACCCCACTTCTTCATGATCTGAGCGTAGGTGCCGTTCTCTTTCAGGATCTTGAACGAGTCGAGCAGCACGCCGCCCAGCGGCGAGTCCTTCTTGACGACGGCACCCTGGTAGATGTCCTTGAAGCCGTTAGCCTGCCCGACGGCTGCCAACTCGAGCTGGCCATTGGCCTGCTGTACGAAATAGGTCAGCGGTGCCTGCGAGGAGAAAAAGGCATCAGAGCGCTTCGAACGCACGGCCAGGATCGAGCTGGGCTGATCCGTGAAGGACTGCACCTCGACCGCCGGCTTGCTGGCGCCAACGCATTTCTCGGACTGCTCCTTGATGACCTTTTCCGCCGAGCCGCCCGCCATAACGGCGATGCGCTTGCCGCAGGTTGCATCAAGCGAGGTGATGCCCGAAGGATTGCCCTTCTCGACGGCGAAGACGACATATTCGCGCGCCCAGTCCACAAAGTCGTTGGCCTTCTGGCGATCGGGATAGTCGCCGACCGGCCCCATGGCGAACTGATAGCGTCCAGAATTGACGCCGCTGAGCAGTGCCGGAAGACCGGCAACCGACGCGTGGTCGATGGTTATCCCGAGCAATTCGCCGATGGCCGTCGAGATATCCTTGGTGGCGCCCGTCAGCTCGGTTCCGGTGACGATTTCATAGGGAGGGAACGACCCGTTGTTGACGGCGATCATCTTGCCTGCGTCGCGAATCTCCTGAGGCAGGCGTGCGCGCAGATCGTCGTTCTGGGCCTGCTTCTGGATGTCCTGGGACGAGGCGGTGTTTGCAGCCAGCAGGGCTGCGACCGCAGTCACAATGCAAAGCGATTTCTTCATGATATTCTCCTCCATCGTGTTGGTGAATTGCTTCAGGCAGCGTTCGCCGGAAGCTTTGCTTCAAAGGGGAAAAGCGACTGCGGTGTAAGGTCGGACTTCAGCACGCCCTGCTCGCGCAGTTCGGTGATGAAGTCCCCGATCATTGCGGAATTGGCTTCGAGCCCGCTGTCGTTCCAGCCTGACGGCAGATCGCGTGCCGAACGCAACAATTCATCGAAGATCCAAGGCGTTGTTTCGGCGTATTTGCGCCGCTTGGACGTCCAGGCCCGCTGACTTTCATCGACAAGCCGCGCCAACTCGCCAGGAAGCCAGGGATGCTGCTCGGCGAGCTTTGCCTTAACCGCAACGATATGCATGCCGGGCACATACCCCACCTGGTCGAAATAGGCTTTTTCCGCCGCCGGGAAGTCGGGCAGCAACTGGCGGAAACCTGAACCGTTCTCGAAGTAACCGTCCGGCATGAACGGAGTGAAGACTGCGTCGAGCTCCCCATCCGCAAGGAGCTCCATCATCGGCCGCTCGCCGGGCGCCGCCTCGATACGTCCGGGGCGACCAAAGCCGTCCAACCGGTCGACGATCGGATGAGCCGCCGTCAGGCGACCGGCGATCCAGAATGCTTCTTCAACGCCGACGCCTTCGCGCCGCAGCGCCGCCCGTGTCCAGGTGTTGCCAGAGTCACGCCAGCCGGTGACGCCGATACGCTTTCCGGCAAGGTCCGACAGCCTGGTCAGGGGGCTCGCTTCGGTCGTGATGATGCACCGGTGGCGAAAGCCGCGCATGATGAAGCAGGAAATGCCGACAACCGCATCGATGCCCTCCGCCATGGCTGAGGTGTAGCGGCTGAAGGACACTTCGGCCGCATCATAGACATCGCTCCCCGCAAGGTCGGGGATCAGCGATCCGACCCGGTCGACCTGGAGATCGATGCGTTCCGAGGACACGTCACCCAGGATCAGCGGCGTCAGGTAGTCCCAGTCCCGGGTGGCGATTCTGATCGGAACGCGCATGAAATTCCTCGTGCCGGTGGATTTGACGAAAGCTCCGTAAATGTTTAAGCCGATTGCAGCAAATGTTATTATGACATTAAACATTTAAAGTTGCCTGACATGGTTGATCGATACGATGCTCAATGGTTCGCAGATCGCCTGGGCGATCGTACCTCGCGCGGTATAGCGCTCGAGACCGGGGCGATGATCCGTTCGGGGCTCTTGCCCGTCGGCACCAAGCTGCCGTCGGTGCGTGACCTTGCGTTCAGGCTCGGGATCAGCCCGGCCACGGTTTCCATCGCCTGGGCCGACTTGCGCCGCCACAAGGTCATCGGCGGGCGGGGGCGGAACGGCGCCTGGGTGATGGGCGATCGTTTTGCCCCGCGCCCGACCCGTCTGGTCAGCAGCGGCAATTATGGGCCGGATGTTCTGAACCTCGGCGTTGCGTCGCCGGATGTGCAACTCTTGCCTCGGCTCGAGCAGGCACTCGTGCACGGCGCAAAGGCCAGTCATCTGAACAGCTACGAGCGTGTCCGTATCCTGCCGGAGCTCGAGGCAGTTGTGCGACCGACATGGCCCTATGATCCTGGGGCCTTCCTCGTCACGAATGGCGGATACAACGCCGTCTACACGCTGCTCCATGCGCTCGTAACGCCTGGCGCGCCGGTGGCGATCGAGGATCCGACAGCCTTGCGCCTGCTGGACATACTGGAAGACCTCAATGTTCCGATTATTCCGGTCGCCTGCGACGGCTTGGGACCAATTCCGGAAGCGCTGGTGGAGGCGATGAAGGCAAGTCCCGTCGCGTTCCTTTTTCAGCCAAGGGTACACTCCGTTACCGGAACCTCCCTGACACGAGAGAGACTTGAAGCCTTGGGCGACGTACTGGAAGGCTCGGGTGCGCTCATTATCGAAGATGACGGCGTCGGCGACGTTTCCGAGGCGGCACGACACTCGTTGGGGCGGCGCTTTCCGGACCGTGTCATCCATATCCTATCATATTCGAAGACGTTGGGGCCGGATTTGAGACTGGCCGTACTGTCGAGCTCCGCGAGCGTTGTAGAACAGATCCAATCATATCGGAGCTTCAGCGCCGGTTGGACGAGCCGCATCCTGCAGGCTGCCACGTCCTGGCTCCTGCAGGATGGCGAAACCGAAAATGTAGTGCGCCGGGCACGGGCGGCCTACCGTGAGCGCCGACATGCTCTGGCGGGGGCCTTGTTCGAGCACGGGTTGGAGATCAACGCAGGCGACGGGCTGAGTGTTCTGGTTCCGGTGGAGTCGGAGAACTACGCGCTGATAACCTTGGCCTCGCGCGGCATCGCCGTCAGTGCAGGCTCCAGGTTCTCGACGAAGCCAACCAGCTCCGTTCGCGTCGCCACCAGCGTCCTTCAATTGTCAGAGGTCCATCGCGTTGCCGATGCTATCTCGGCGGCTGCTGCCACGCCGAGATAAGCGCCTCGCAGACCCAGTCACGACAGAAACTCCAATTTTCGGCCGAAAACCCTGCCGAGTAGCTGGACAAACGGCCGGCGCCTCCATTCGAGGCGTTGCACCACCCGGAACGGTCCGCTCATCGCATGATCAGCATTTTTTATGGCAGCAGCGACCGACACTGAATGTCAGGCTCTGGTGCCCCCGCCAGCTTTCCTCAACACTGTTTGGTTATCCGACTTCGCGCAGCGCACTCTGGTCTTTGCGTCGCGGCGCTAGCGGGGCCGGCAGCACACCGTCCGGTTTCGGTCTAGATTTTCGGTTGCTGACATTCAGTTCGGAGTGGGCCGAACCTTTTGTCCGCCGTCGGCTCAAAAGCTAAACCTGTGCACTACTCGCCAAGCTGGTATCTCAATTCAGCAGCGCTGACACCCGAAATGGCGCAGAGCTCGTCGTTGTCAGACGTGTCGCCGCTAATACCGACCGCGCCCAGAAGCACTCCTTCCTTATCGCGAATGAGCACGCCTCCAGGGACCGGCACGATGCGGCCGCCGGATACGGCATTCAGACCCTCGATGAAATGCGGGCGCTCCTTCGCTATCTGGTCAAGCCAGCGCGACCCCATGCCAACGGCAAGTGCGCCGTAGGCTTTGCCTGCGGCAATTTCGTAACGCAACATCGACGCGCCGTCCTGTTTCTGGAAGGCTTTCAGGTGTCCGCCAGCGTCAAGGACCGCGATAGTCAGCGGCTTCAGGTCGTTCGCCGCGGCTTTCGCGAAAGCTGCCTCGATGATGATGTTGGCAGTGGCAAGTGTCAGTTCCGGCATTGCGGCATCCTTCGTGGCTGCTGTCTGAATGTGGCAATGAAGATTTTCCGCTCCAGCACCTGCCAGTGGAATCCTCGCATTGCGGGCAATTAACTCGCCTCGACGCCCCAGACCTGCGGCAGGTAGGTATATGTCTCCCCCACGCGGGCAACAAAGCCGAGCCCGGGAAAAGGTGCGTGGAAATACGCAATGCGCACGTTGCTGCCCGCCACTTCATCGAAGAGCTTCTTGCGAGTGGCGACGGCATCCAGTCCATCGATGTCGAAGATCGCCTGCCAATCTGGATGATGTGCAAAGACAGTCGGGTTGTTTGAGACGTCTGCGACGTAGAGGAGTCGCTCGCCTTGTGACCTGATATCGAAAGCCGTCATCCCTGGCGTATGACCCGGCGCCTTGACCGAAGAGATCCCCGGCAGGATTTCGTCTCCCCAGGCAAATTTCCGAACATTGCCCAGCGCACCAAATACCTTCCTGCACAGCTGAAAGGTCTGCTGCAGTCCTGCGGGCGCACGCGTCATCTGATCGTCGCTCATCCAGAAGTTCCATTCCGGCGCTGGAACGTAGACCGCCGCGCCAGGATAAGCCGGTGTGCCCTCTTTGGTGATCAACCCTGCAATATGATCGGCATGGAAATGACTGATGAGTATGCCGTCGATGTCATCGGCCGAGTAGCCGGCCGCATCAAGATTTGCGCCAATCTTTCCGGTTGTCGCCGGACCGTTCTCGCCAAACCCTGCATCGATGAGGAGAAGCTGGCCATCGCTTTCCACCGCGAATGCAGTGAAGGTCAGGACCAGCTTTCCGGGGCCGAAACCCGCTTGAGAAAGCACGGTCTCGATCGTTGCCTCGTCCACGTCCTTGATGAATCCGCTAGGTCTGTCCCGGACGATAACGCCGTCATGCAGAGCCGTAACCGTGAATTCTCCAACGTGTGTCTTGTAGAAGCCCGGCGGGTGCATCGGCATGCGCCTCTCCTCAGTTTATGTTTCCGACAAAATGCGATTCAGCATCGTCGAGGGCGCCGATCATTGCGCTGTCCGAGCCGCTGCCCACTCAAAGCGCCTTTTCGAGCTCGGGCAGGACAGTGAACAGGTCGCCGACGATGCCATAGTCGGCCACCTGGAAGATCGGGGCCTCTTCGTCCTTGTTGATGGCGACGATGACCTTCGAGTCCTTCATGCCGGCGAGGTGCTGGATCGCACCCGAGATGCCGCAGGCGATGTAGAGATCGGGGGCGACCACCTTGCCGGTCTGGCCGACCTGCCAATCGTTGGGAGCGTAGCCGGCTTCGACCGCAGCACGGCTGGCGCCGACGGCGGCGCCGAGCTTGTCGGCGACGGGCAGGATGACTTCCTGGAACTTCTCCGACGAACCGAGCGCCCGGCCACCCGAGATGATGATCTTGGCCGAGGTCAGCTCCGGACGATCGCTCTCCGACAGCTTGTTCTCGACGAAGCTCGACAGGCCGGGATTTGCGGCTGCAGCAACCGCCTCGACGGCGGCTGAACCGCCCTCGGGGGCTACCTGGAAGGAGGCAGTGCGCACGGTGATCACCTTCTTGCCCCCGGGTGCCTGCACCGTCTGGATGGCGTTGCCGGCATAGATAGGACGCTTGAAGGTGTCCGGGGCGACGACCTCGATGATCTCCGAAACCTGGCCGACGTCGAGCAGGGCAGCGACGCGCGGGGCGACGTTCTTGCCGGTCGAGGTGGCAGCGGCAACGATGGTGTCGTAGTTGCCGGCGAGGCCGACGACCAGTGCTGCCGTCGGTTCGGCCAGGCGCTCTGCCAGTTCTTCGCTTTCAGCGAGCAGAACCTTGCGCACGCCCTTGAGCTTGGCAGCAGCGTCGGCGGCAGCCTTCGCACCCTTGCCGGCGACAAGAACGTCGATGTCGGAACCGATCTTCTGGGCTGCCGACAGCGCCTTGGCGGTCTGGTCCGAGAGCGAAGCGTTGTCGTGTTCGGCGATGAGGAGAATTGCCATGTCTTTGATCCCTTTCCGCTTCGCTTACAGCACGCCGGCTTCGTTCTTGAG
>NZ_QGGX01000048.1 GCF_003148805.1 Aminobacter sp. AP02 | reverse complement strand
GTCACGGACCTCAGGCGAGAATTTGTTCGTTGTCTTGCTCATATCAGCTCCAATCTCTCAAAAGTTGGAGCCTCCGGCAAACCCGGGGCGGTTCACCTGGCGACGATCGAATTTCCCGAAGGGATCGAGGCCGGCGAGCTTGCCGTGCTCATCAAGGGCGAGACGCGCCTGTTCAACGGCAATCGCGCCAATCGCGAAAGCCAGAAGCAGCAACTGGAACTGGGCATCCAGCAGGTCGGCGAAGAGGTTAAGGGGCTGAAAGCGCAGAATGTTTCCAAGCAACGCGAGATCGCTTTGGTCGAAACCGAACAAGCCAAGATCAAGGGACTCGTGGACAAGAAGCTGCTCGAGGGCAACCGCATCTATGCCACGGATCGCGAGCTCGCCCGGCTGCATGGCGAGCGTGGCGAGATCGACTCTTCGATCGCCCGCGCCATGACACGCATGAGCGAGATCCGCCTGCAGGTGATTGCCATCGACGACGTCAGCCGCACCGAGGCCCAACGCGAACTCGGCGTCGTTGATACGCGGATTTCGGAATTGTACGAACGCAAGACCGCCATCGAGGATCGGCTGGCCAGGACGGAAATCCGCGCTCCGATTGCAGGCACCGTGAACGAACCCAACGTCGACACGATTGGTGGCGTGGTCACGCCGGCTGAGGTGCTGGCCACCATCGTGCCCAAGGATGCCGATCTCAAGATCCAGGTGCGGCTCGCGCCAGCAAGCATCGACCCGGTCCAGGTCGGCCAACACGCACGGCTACGCTTCCCGGCCTTCAACCAACGCACCACCCCCGAACTTGTGGGTGAGGTATCCCACATTTCTCCCGCGACATCGCGCGACAACGCGACCGGGGAAACTTTCTATCTCGGGGACGTCGCTGTGAAACCCCAAGAACTTGAAAAGCTCGGGGAAGCGCTGCTGCCTGGCATGCCCGTCGAGGTCTATGTCTCGACTGAAGCGCGCACCGCCATGTCCTATTTCGCCAAGCCGCTCAGCGACCAGTTCAGCAGGGCATTCAGGGAACGTTAGGATGGATGCAGGATCCGTGTCTTCGATCGACACGACCTCTCCGTGTTTCGAGACGACGTAGGCAAACTTTGCCCACCGACTGTTTTCGAGCTCTGAGGAAGCGGTCAAGACCCTTTGCCTGTTTGGGAATCCCACGGACATTGCGTACGACACACACTTTGACCGGCGTGCGGCTGTTCCAGCGATTGCTACCTGCCGAGTGACGCCAGGCGCCCTGCCCCACTTCGGTTGTCCGACCAGTCAGTCCAAGCTTGTTGGGGGCCGTTATTTGCGCCCCTAGCCTTGGACAGGATGCCAGCGCCCCCCGACCATCGTGCCGCGCACTTTTCGGGCGTTGCGAATATCGAGTGTCGGATCCGCATCCAGCAAGACAAGGTCAGCAATAGCGCCCTCGCAAACAACGCCAAGATGTCGCTTCGCACCGAGGAGGCCGGCGCCGGCGCGCGCGCAGCAGGCCAGGGCTTCGACCGGTGACAAGCCAAGTCGTACAAATGTCTCAAGTTCATCAAGCAGCGAACTGCCGGGCATGATGTCGTTGATGCCGGCATCTCTCGAACAGGCGATCCAAAAGATGACGTCGCTCGCCGCCGATGCCTTCGGTCTGAGCGGCCGCGGTACGATCGTGGCGGGACATTACGCGTACCTGGTTGTGTTCGACCAATTTCTGGTCGGCGACAGGGCTACGTTCCTGGAACCGACGCTCGCCGCCTCCGGCATCGAAAAAGTCTTCGTGAACGGACGGTTGGTCTATGCAGACGGGGCGACGACAGGTGTGCGATCGGGGCGCGTTCTTCGACGTGGGTCGCTCGCAAGCCCAATGGCACAACGAAAGCAATACCTAACACTCACCACATACGAGGGGAAGTCGTGACCACAGTTGATAGAACCGGCCCAAAGCCAGGCATTTCGGCCAAGGTGAAAGAGCTTGGCTATGAATTGCCCTCAGCCTCCTTGCCTGCAGCAAATTATGCGTCATGGACCCAATGTGGCTGCTTCCTCCACATTGCAGGCCAGATCAGCAAGCACGGCGAAAAGCCCGCGTTCGTTGGCAAAGTGGGGCGCGACGGAGCCAATAGCCCTCAGACCGAGATTCCGGATGGGTTGGCTTGGGCCGTTGCATGGAGCCAGTCTCGAAACGCCGCAAGCTTGCTTGACGGTCGGGCTTCCGGCCAAACGAACCAGTAGCTTTCACCGCTCGAAACCGCCTAAGTGGAAGGTGCCGTTTTGAGAATTGCCAAGGGATGGCATGCGTAGCTCGGCACCCAAGCCAGGACGTCCAGAGCTTCGCATTTCGGGTCGTGCCTACCCAACACTCCCTTGACGCCTCCGGTGGATCTGGGCACACAGGTGACGCACAAACTGCGGCAAAGCGACTTCGACGCAACGAATTTCTCGGCGAGATCAAAGATCGCCGCGCTACCGCGAGTAGCTCAAGCAGAGAAACAAGGCCGGCCCGCACCGCATTCAAAGTCATCGCATATGGCTGAGACCCCTGTCAGCGGCCATTCACGCTCAACCGCAGGCACCGTGACGGCGCCAGTGATCTACTTGGGGAAGAGCAGGTTGATGCCGGCGCGAACGCCCCAACCGTCCGGCCCATTTTCGGGCGATGCAGCCCAGTAGCGCGGGCCACCCGAGAAACTCACCGGCTGCTTGCCGAACATTACGAGCTTCGACACCGTAAAGTTGATCGGCACGCTCCATTCTTCGCTTTTCCAGTCATAGGTGCTTTCGGTATCGAGCGCGAACGTCCAAGCATCCTTCGTCGTATAGGAGATGAAGGGCTGCAGGAATGTGGAACTGATGTTGCGCCGATCGCTGTTACCGGCGACGGACCAGATATGGTTGCCAAGCGCTCCATAGGTCCAGGGTCCCTCCTGCTTCAACAAGACCGCCGTCGGACCGAGGCCCCATTTCTCTCCGCCCAGAAGCGGATCGGTTGCGGTAGGCAGCAGAATGGCAGGCCCGGCGCCCCAGATCAGGCCTCCAGCAGTCGGCTGCTTCGGCGAAAAGAAGAAGCTTTGCACGACGTCGCCGATACCCGTCTGACTGCCCGAATTCCCCGCGATATCGTTCTGTGAGATGACTGGAACAATCGTGCGGGAAATGACATTCCAGTCTTGATTGATCGAGAATGGAACAACTGGCTGGATATTCAGAACCGACTTGTGGCCGCCAATGGGACCGTAGCCACTGTCGTGATTGAACTGGAACGGAACGCTGATCAGCGACGCGACGGGATTCGATAGTTGCTTCGCAAGATCGGCCTCCTCTGCGGCAGCCGGAACGGCCAGGACTGTCGCTGCGATCAGGAGCAAGTGCGATTTCGGATTCATGATGTCCTAGATTGAAAAGTTCGGGCTGGCGCGTCGGCCACCGATAGCTCGTGCGCTATTGACGCTAAAAATGGTAAGTCAGGCCCAGGATCGGACCTTGCTGGACGACGTCGAAGACAAAGCCGTCATTGCTGTAGTCGACGCCAAGGGCGCGGTATCCGGCGACGGCTGAGAGACTGTCCTTGATTTGATAACCGACGGCGGCCGCGACATCCCAATCGAGCTTCGCCTGCCCGGCGCCGACGTTTCCCCAACCCGTCAGGTAAACCCGCTCGGAGAGGAAATACGTTCCGCGCACGCCCGCCACGGCATTTACCCACGTCGCGCTGTCGGTGCGGTTTATGCCATCGAGGAGCCGGCCTTGCAGGGACAGCTCCGTGCTCGCGTACCAGACGCGCGCGCCGGCAATCACATCCAGACGGTCCCTGCCGTTCGCCAGGACACTGTAGCCGCCGCCGAAGAAGCCGGTGAAGGTCTGCGACGTCACGTCGATGCTTTGCGTCAGAACCCCCTTGGGGCTCGCATCGGACATGGAAATCTTCGAGTAGATGATGTCGCTGAAAACGCTGAAGCGGTCATTCCTGCCTTCAGCCATTCCCATGAAGGCGAAGTCCAACTCGCCGAGAATGTCGCCGAAGTCGGAATCGAGCTTCGCCGGAGGAAGACCGAACTGCCCGACGGTACCATCGACCCCCGCGGCCCACAAATACGGACTGGCGCTGAAATGCCAGCCGGGGGTGGCCTCGCTGCTGTTACCGGGCTGGAGCGGCAACGGCGCCATGGCGTCCACCGCCCGCGCCGACAGGGAAAGCGTCAAGAGCGATGCGAGCGCAATGGAAGATACCGCAAGAGACTTCATGCTTTTCGCCGACAAAGGGTGCTGCTCAATCATTTCTGTGACAACGCAGCAGCTTCGGCGGAACAGTCGACTTTGAGGGCTTCACCCGACGCCCTGGCTTTTTCCACTTCCCCGCGCGCAGCCTCGACGTCCGCGCGGAAGGCAGGATCGGCCTGCAGCCGGGCGACGGTGGCCGCACCCATGACACGTCCGGCATCGACGTCGCTCTGCCAGTGCGCATTGCAAATCACCCGGCTTTGCCCGAACGCAAGACCGCGGCTCAGGAGTTCATTTGCACGCTCGGGATTGATCTCAGCCAAGACAAGCGCCCAGCCCCACCCCGCTGCCGTATGACCGGAAGGATAGGACCCATCGCTTCGCAGAAGCGGTTCCTGATCGGGCCAACACGTTCCTTCGTTGTGGGCAACGAACGGCCGGACCCGGTTGTATTTGTTCTTCACGCCATAGGTGGACAGTCCGGCATCCGTCAGAACCTTCTGCATGACCTTGTAGGTATGAGGCGTCTTCGCCTCATCGATCTGCATGCCCATTGCGCAGGAAAAGGTCTCCGCCGGCTGCGGGAAATTGAGATCGGCGTCGCGCCTGGCAAGCTCCCAGCGGGCGGTTCCGCGCAAGGGTACAGTTTCCAGCCTGGCTTCCTCGTCACGCGCGAACGCCGCGCTTTCGGCTGAAGGCGGCGGTCCCAGAAGCTGCAGGCTGTCGGGAAGATCCGCCTGCTCGAGATAGCCTGGGGCCAGCTGGAAATGCGGGTCCGTCACGTCGGGAGCCTTGCTGTCGCCCTGCGCGGCAGCGCTCGATACGATCAGCCCGAATACGGAAATCACCAGGGACTTGTTGAGATATGAAAGCGTAGGCATGAACTGAGATCTTCCTGAAAAATTCCTTGGTCGCTAGCGGACGTGCCCATGCTGCAGATCCGGATGGGTCGGACCGAGTTTGCGCGAGACCTCGCTGCGCATCCCGATCCGCCTTGCCGTCAAGGGCCAGCGTGGCGAGCGCTACCCTTTTTGGGCTGCCACTACTGCACGGGCTGCGCCTCCGGCATCTTCCACTCGCCGTTCAGGATCACTGCTTGAGGGCGGTAGAGCCGAAATGTGTAATTCCACCCCTGCGTAATCGGCAGGCAATTCGCGATCTCGCCGTCGCAGCCGCCGAACTGAATGTCGATCGCGCCATCGGCGCTCTTCTTGCCGGTGATGCTGTTGACCGAATAGGCGTCGTAATCGTTCTTCTGGAAGAAGCCCTCGGCGTTATAGACGCTGATCGACCAGAACGCATCGACGGGGACATCCTTGACCCTGAGCTTGTAGACCGTCTTGCCGTCGTTTTTGACCGGGGTCACTGAGGGGTAGGATGCGTCCTTGTCGGGGTTGCCGCCCCAACCGGCTGCCGTGCCGATAAGGTGCTTGACCGGATCGACTTCCCCCTTCGGGCCGAAAGCGTTGGTGAAGCTGCCTGATGCCGCGGATAGCGCTTCGAGCGCATCTCGGATCTTCTTTTGTTGAACCAGGTCCCAATTCGGTGCCTCGAACGTACCGGCCGACTTCTGCTCCACCTTCAGCGCATCTTGCAGAGCGTGAACCTGCGCGAGGTCCTTGGTGTCGTTGGGATCGACAAGGATGCGGACCGCAACGAACACATAGCGGGTGCCGACATTATCCCTGGTGAGGGTCGTGGGGCCCGGCTCGTAGACCACCATCGGGGTGTAATGGTCTTCGCTGATGACCTGCATCGAGACGAAGCGCTTGCCGCCATCGGGAAGAGTGATGGTCACCGGGCCGGCGTCGAGGTCGAAGAGCGCCTGCGAATAGAGCGTGTCCCGGTTCATCCGGACCACAGGCTGGTTGTCGATCGGCGTCGGCGTCCTGGTATGCGCGAACTTGCCGAAGCCGCCCGCGTCGGCCGTCTTGGCCATATAGAAATCGCTCTCGGCTCGCTTGAAGTTGTCGACATTGACCGGAATCGACTGTGCGTAGGCCGTGTATGGCGCCAGAACCAAGAAACTCAGGCTATAGACCAACTTCATTCGCATTGAACGGTACCTCATTGGCGTGTTTTATACATTTCCTCATCGGCAAGACCGGATGGGTCCCGTTGCGAGCATTTCGTGCATGAGCACCTTGCCCGTCTTGCCATTTCGCGCCAATCGCGAGGGACTGTGCTCCGTCCCGATGGTCGCTACTCCCCCGCGATTCGGCTTTGTGAAAAGCGTCAACCCGGTTACGGCGAGGTCCGATGGCTGATATCCCCTTGACGCGCGGCCAGTTCCTGCTGCCCTTCGTCAGCATCCTCGACGATATCGGCGCTCCCACGGAAACGCTCCTGGAGAGGTCCCGCCTGCCATCGTCCTTGGCCGAAAAGAGCGATCTCTACCTGCCGCTCCTGCCAGCGCTGCGCTTCGTCGAGGCTGCCCAGAGAACCCAGGACATCGAGGATTTCGGCTTTCTTGCCGCCCGGCGCCTGCATTTCTCCCATTTGAGGGAAAAGACCCAGGCCCTGATCGCGCATGCGCCGACGCTGCTGGTCGCGCTCCGGCACGCTTGCCATTGGGCGTCGAGGGAAGACACCATTCTGAGCATGTGGATCGAACATGACCTGGATCATGTGCGGGTCTGCAGCAGGCTCGCCGGCACAACCGGACTCCTGCATCTGAAATACGCACAATGGATCCAGAATATTTTCCCGATCTACATCGTCCGCCAATTCGCGGGACCAGACTGGATGCCGACGGCGATTGCCTTTGAATCGTCTTATGCGCCGAGCCCAGCAACGCGATCTTCCTGGCCGGGCGTGCGGTTTCTGTCAGGCCAGCATGCCGCCTGGATCAGCCTGCCGATCACGCTTCTCAGCCTCCCCGGCCGGTCGACCGCCTTGGTTGCGCCGCCGCGGGACCAGGAGGACGGCCCTTCCGGGTACGACATCGTCGAACTGCTCAAGCTGATGCTGCCTGCTTATCTCGACGAGGGAACAACGGCTCTCGCCGACGTCGCCGACATCGCGGGCGTCAGCACGCGGACGCTTCAACGCAAGCTCGCCCATCTCGGCCTTACCTATTCCGACATACTCGACACTGCCAGATATGAGAATGCGAGCCGGCTTCTGCGCGACACCGATTGCAGGATCATCGATATCGCCTTTTCCTCCGGCTACACAGACCCTGCGCATTTCAGCCGCGCCTTCCGTCGGCTGACGGGCACCACGCCGCGTCAGTTTCGTGAGCAATCACGCCCTGGCTAAGTGTGCATGGCCTCGCGCCACCACCGCCAACCAACTGCTTAAGCCAAAATGAGCGGCACCGCGTTCAAACGGGCTCTTGCGCAATGCGCCAACTTCCCCTTGGGATGTGTCGGAGGCGAAGCGGCTGAAGAGCCTTGAGGAGAAGAACGGCAAGCTGAAGCGTCTGTTGGCCGACGCGATGCTCGACGACTCGACCTTGCGCGAGATGCTCGGAAATAACTTCTAACGCCTGGGTAGAGGAGGACAGCCGTGACTCCGGATGATGCCGGTTTGCGCAAACGGCTTCGGGAACTGGCTGCCGAACGTCGCCGCTTCGGCTATCGCCGGCTGCACCTGCTCTTGATGCGCGAAGGCGTGGCGGTGAATTGGAAGAAGCTCTACCAGCTCTACCGCGAGGAACGGCTGACAGTGCGCAAACGCGGGCCGCCGCAAGCGGACCTTGGGCACCAGGACGCCGATGGCGATCCCGCAGGACACCAACCAGCGCTGGAGCCTCGACTTTGTCTCCGACACGCTGACCGACGGCCGGCAGTTCCGGATCTGATGCGTTATCGACGACTTCAGCCGGCAGTGTCTCGCCACAGTCGTCGACGACTCGATCTCGGGTGAGCGCGTCGCCCGCGAACTCGACATCATCGCCGAGCGTCGCTGCTATCCCTGCATGATCGTGTCGGACTCGGCGCCGCGCTGACCTCGAATGCCATTTTGGCGTGGCAGGAAGTTCGATCGAGTGGCATTACATCGCGCCGGGCAAGCCGATGCAGAACGGCATCATGGAAAGTTTCAATGGCCAGCTACACGACGAGTGCCTCAATGAACGGCTCTTCACCAGCTTTCGGCACGCCCGCAACAGCATCGAAGAATGGAGAATCGACCACAATGTGAGCAGCGCGACCTCCTGAACGGGGATAAATCGGGGAGCATGTCAATCGAGAGATCGTTCTGACACCTGGCGCGAAGCGCGGCGAGGTCGCTACTACGCTGTACGGAGAACTGGGCACGATCCTGAACTGGACCGAGAGGCAGGCTTTTGGGTCTGCAAACAAAAACACTCCCGCAGCAGGCCTCACGGGAGTGTCGTTACCAATGCTTGCGGGGCCAGGCTTTGTCTTTTTTGTCCGGGGTGGTCGGCTTTGCCTGTTAGAGCGGTTCTGCTCTTTTCTGAATCGGAGAGGGATTCCGGTGTCGGCCGTTTTGTGATTCAAGATGCTGGCTGGGTAGGAGGCCAGCATCGGATGACTCGACCTCTTTCGAATGATCTTCGCGCGCGTGTTGTGGGT
>NZ_QGGX01000047.1 GCF_003148805.1 Aminobacter sp. AP02 | reverse complement strand
GCCTGATCGGGCGCTAACCGGCGTGCCCACAACCACAACAAGCTGGGGTCCCTTTTACGCGAAAATACGGGGTCCCGATTCCACGGTCATTGACACGAAAAGGTAGGTCAGGCTGTAGGCGGTAGCCATATTGGCCTGCAGCTGGCTTGTGTCCGCTTGCGGCAGGTCGAGTCACGTCACGGCTTCGGACGCGGTGCCGAGGACGGCCGATGCCGTTGCAGAGCCGGCGAATAGTCCGGCGCTCGTTCCGGGATCGAAGTCGAAAATGAGAACCGAGGCGACGACCAGCAAGAGGGCCGTTACGACTTCGATGACCGAAAAGATGCCGTCGCGCCATCCTCCGCGTATGTTGGCAAAGAATTGCGGTCCCGCGGTGAATCCGAGCGCATAGATGAAAAGCGCGAAGGCGGCATTCTTCAGGTCCGGCCCGATGCGAACCCCCAGTTGCCCAAGCGCAAGGGCGACAAACAGCGTGCCGCACACGCCGCCCAATTGAACTGGGCCGATCCTTAGTTGGCCAATCAGGTAGCCGAGACCTACCGAGACAAAGAGGGCAATGACAGGATCTGTGAGAACCGACATTGGCAGAGTACGGCGCGCGAGATCGTCTTTGAGCCACACATGGCCAATCTGAGGTCCACCTTATCCTGCTTCCAGGACGAACGGAACAGCCGTCGGCTCCGAGCAGACGTCCCATTTGGTCTCTGACATGGCGACTTTACAGTGACGTCTTGGCAGCTGAGCTGCCTGCCTTTGCTGCCCCCGATCCGCCGGAAAAATCGCCTACTCGGGAACGGACGTATTACAATGTTACGCTGATCGGCTGGAACAGCCCTCGCCACCTTTGAAGCTACTCGCCGAAACGGGCATGCGATGGATGTTTTTCGGATGGCTCGCCTCACCGACGCGACACAGTTCATTACCGCGCTCCGCTCCGTGGACGTGCCAATTGCCGGTGATGCTTCGCTTGCGCCGGTTGAAGCGCTCCAGCAGTTGTGGCGATAAACGAACGACCCAGCGATGTACGGTGGAGTGATCGACGCTCAGGCCGCGTTTGGCCATCATCTCTTCAAGATTGCGAAGCGTGAGGTTGAAGCAAAACAGGATCATCAACTGGTCGAAATGGCGGTCCTTAAAATTGCGTGCTCCTCGAAAGCTGCGGAGCGTTCCATGCCATAGTCCGCCTACCGAAAACTTTGCGACAGTCGCCCTATGTCGAGGCCACCGAGGCCTTTGAGAAGCAAGTCCGGCTGGGCATAAAGTATTGATTAATCCTGCCAGACTTCCCGTTACCAAAGTGAAAACACCATTCACTAAAGCTACATCATGCTACTCAAGAAACCGGCGTCGAAAAACCGCGTGCAAAGCCAGTTCCGAGGTCGCGCGACCCCGCAACCCTAAGGCAACGTAATGACGCCAGACCTAGGCTCTGCAACGTCGCACGTTTGATAGTGGGATAGAGTTCAGCACGGTTAGGTCACGGACACATTCAACGCCTTGGAATTATCGTGTCACAGCCAGGAAGCAGGTGTCTTCGGCAGGCGTTCGTCCGGATCAATGACCCGTAGCGTGGGCTGGCCTTCTCCGTTCCAGCGCCACAAGGCAACGCAATGGCCACCAGGTGACATATAGGAGGGATAGACAACACCGTCAAAACCCGCAGAAATCAGCCGTTGTCGGAGCAGATGTGCTTCAGGCGTCCTACCCAGATCGAGAACGGCACGCCACTCGCATCTATGAATGGCCGGATCAACGCTCAGTCGCTCTTGCACAGTAACGTCGAGCAGGTCTGCCAAATTCGCGTATGAAAGTTCCAGCTGAGCGATGAGCGCCGGATGCTGGACAAAACCTTGGTTGTATTCCGCCCAGGCGGTGGACAGCTCGCACGCAGCGTAAAGTGCAGGTGCTCCGACCGGATTCCAGCGTCCGCCAAATCGCGCGGGGCCTTCGCCCGATACTGGCATATGCGCCCAGCGCGGCACGAATGCACGCCACAACGTCCGGATTTCAGGCGTTGAAGCGTCAGGCATAAACGCCCGAGCGAACCGCCTCCAGATAGGCCAGAACCTTGTTGGCCTTGCCCTCGCCGACGAGATCGTAGGCCGTCTTGCCTGCCCATCCAGGGATCGGCTGGTGCTTGAACCAGATCACCGCTCGGTTTTCGTCGCCGGCCATCTCGGAGGCCATGGCCAGAATGCTCACGACAGGGCTTAGCGCCTGATCGACCTTTCGCGTGCCCGAGCGCGCCGTCAGCGTATTGCGCGCAACACCGACAAGTCGGGCGAGTTCGGACTGGGTCACGCCCAACAATTCCGAAACGCGTCGGGCCGACAGGAAAGGCGAACGTGCGTCACCGAAATGAGCCGCCCAAACTCCTAAACTCTGAGCTGTCATGATCCGCTCCTGTCGCATGTTGATGACGTTGTGCTCATTTCTCGCTCAGTTCAAGCGCAGCCGACTTGTCTCAGTTTCCACTGATCTATTTCACCCTGCTTTGGCGTAGGCCCGTCCCCTGCCCCTGAGCAAGGCCATCAGAACCGGCTCAATCGAAAACTCGCCGACGCCAGCTTTGGCGCTGAGACTGCGCAGGTACCCGCCTGGGCTTGCGATCGCCTCGCCCTTCTGCAGAATCGCGGCCACCATGATCGCGGCATCCACCGTCCCCATCGCGTCGCAGGCCTGCTTCCACGCGTCGGGTCTGATGCCAAGTGCTCCGCTGACCAGTTTAGCCGTGTCCAGCAAGTCGCCCCAGCCTGAAATGCCTTGGCGTGCATATTGAGCTATGTCAGGGCAAGCTCGCAGCACCATACCAAGAGGATATCCTGCGGGTGGTTGGCTCTTCGTCTGCGCTTGTACTGCAGCAGTCGGAGTTAGGCTCTCTTCCAGGCTGTGTTCAGATTCATGAGATTGTGTATTTGAATCTTGTATGTGGCGCTCAGATTGAGACTCATTGCCGCTTGGTTTTGCCATTTTTACGTGATTTTCCAGTGCCTTGCGCACGTCTTGGGCAAATGTAGCGAATTGAGTGGCAATTGGTTCGAGCTCAAGGCTGCTCGCAGTGCGCGGAATGGCGGCCGCAAGCTCGCGATACTCCAAGTGCAGCCTTTGCCAGTCGCCGGAAATCTCGGCGTCGAGACCAAACGCGATCATCTTGGCGATGTCGCGGCGCAAGATGGTGATGCGCTCGCGCACCAAAAGCAGCGCCCGTCGCTCGGCCCTGACCGTCTCGGCCATACGTTCGAACTCTTCGACACGGGCCAGAAGCGGTGAAAGATCAAAGCCGAAGGCCTGCTCAATCGCGCCGTCAAATCCCTTGCGAGCGTAACGCTTGCCGTTGGGACTGTCGCGGCGCACCACAAGGCCGCAGTCGACAAGAACCGCGAGATGGCGTCTGAGCGTCGCCGGGGCCATGCCATGCGCACGCAGCGCAAGCTGGGTGTTGGACGGGAATACCACCAGCCCCTCCCCTGCCACGAGTTCCGTGTCGGGATGGAAGCTCAAAAGCGCATTGAGAACAGCAAGGGCGCGATCGCTCGCCCCCAGCAGGCCCTTGACCTCGCAGACGGCGCGAAACACCTGCCACTTGTTGGCGCTGGCGCCAGGCGCACAGCTGTTGGCTGCGAGTTGCCCTGCCACCATGGCAAGCGACAGCGGCCGCCGCCCAAAGGGCGTCGTCGAGATGTGATTCTCCATCATTTCCTTGCCTTTTCACCAGGCAAAAGAAATCTGCTCACCGGTTCGGTGCCGCGACTCTTGACAGCGATTCTAGGAAGTGCGATTCTCTAGGTGTTCAAGCTATGAGAAGGGCTTCCATGACGGCAACGTTTGGGGGCCTTTTTCTTTTGCGATCAGTCTCCTGTTTCAAGCTTCTCTGAATCCTTGAACGCCTCATAGAGGCGCCCAAGATTCGCGGATATCCAGCCGCCGAAAACAGCGGCATCCTTGTTTTTCAAGGCCAGCGTATAAGTCTTGCCATTCGACTTGGCCGTGACGCTCACTGACTGGTCGGCCGGCGCCCATTCCAACGGTGGCAGTTGTGGTGCTGGCTTGGTCGGTTTGTTTGTGAGCGCACTAACCACTCCTTGGAAGCGGTCATCGCTCGAGGCTGCCTTCATCGTGTCTTGCGAGAGCATCGACAAAAG
The DNA here is from genome assembly GCF_003148805.1 of Aminobacter sp. AP02. Classification (GTDB taxonomy): domain Bacteria; phylum Pseudomonadota; class Alphaproteobacteria; order Rhizobiales; family Rhizobiaceae; genus Aminobacter. The sequence goes on along the minus strand of NZ_QGGX01000047.1, from coordinate 4,755 downwards.
ATCCGGCAGCTTTGGAGCAGTCACCAATTCGGCCAGTTCCATCCAGCGTCGACGCCCAACGTCAGGCGCCGCGCCAATAGCCTCAATCAGCTCGGTAGGCACTTGGCGCGCAACACTGATCATTTTCGACAACGCGGCCTTATCGACGCCCAGCGCCGACATGATCACATCTCTTGCGAAGGCACGGTCCTCAAGTCGTGCGGCAAACAACGCTCTTTCGATGAAAGACAGGTTGGTACGAGCGTTGTTTTCCTGGCCTTGACTAACCACCAACTCGTCGTCGGTGAGGTTTCGAACAACCGCGCGGACCTTAATGCCCAGCCTCGAGACGGCAGCCATTCGGCGATGGCCGTAGGCCACCTGATACCGACCTTTGACCTCTGGATGAGGCCGGACAAGAATAGGGACCTGTTGTCCGTGGTCCCTGATCTGTTCAACGAGCAACGACAGTTCCGCCGCATCCATTGCGAGGCGATCGCGCACCATCGAAGCGTCGATGAGCGCCGTATCAAGTTCAACGACCGTATTGCCTTCAGCCATCTGGCGCTCAAGGTCGTGGGCGCGTTCGACTTTCTGGGTGATGTTTCCAAGCGTCTTGGCGATCCCCCCGATCGGGGAACCATGACGAACCCCTGTGGGTACCAATCCCGCAATCGGGCGTGATGCTGCCAGTGCCTCAGAAGGTCGCGGTGCTTCACCAGCAGAGACTTCGATCAGGTTCTTGCGTGCCATTATTTTCTCCCCCAGTTGGCCTTGAGGAGGCTTTCGATTTCGGAATTAACCTGGTTGAGTGATTCCATGGCACGGTCGTAGGTGCCGCGGGTAAACTGCGCGCGCTCCACTTCGTAAAGCGTCTGCTTGGTAACTCCCGCATCCGAGATCGCAGTGGATTTCAGCATCGGGCTATGAAGCATCCGATTGCCGAAAATCGCCCGCATAAACCCGGTCATTTGACTTTGTGGACCGTCATTGGGCTCAAAGCGCGTAACGAGATAACGCATCCAGTCATAGCTTGTTCGCCCCCCTGCCCTTTCCACGACCGCCATCAGCTCGCTGGTCATGGCCAGGAACTGGCTCATCGACATCACGTCCAGCATCTGCGGATGAACGGTGATCAGAACCGACGTCGCAGCGCAAAGAGCCGACATCGTCAGGAACCCCAGCTGCGGCGGGCAATCGATGATCACGACGTCGTAGAGGCTTTCGATCGGGGCCAGCGCTTCGCCAATGCGGGCGAAGAACATGGACGCGGCCTTTCCCGATGCGATGGCGGTAGGGGTATCGTGTTCGAACTCCATAAGTTCGAGATTGCCTGGGAGGATGTGCAAATTGGGGGTGTAGGTGGCGCGAACGATTTCGGCTACCGGGCGCGGATCCTCATACCTGATCGCCCCGAACAGGGTTTCGCCTTCGCCCACGTCGAGCTCGGGCTGATGGCCAAATAGCGCGGACAGTGAAGCCTGCGGGTCGAGATCGATAGCCAGAACTTTGTAGCCTCGAATGGCGAGGTACTGGGCGAGGTGCGCCGATGTGGTGGTCTTTGCCGAGCCCCCTTTGAAGTTCATTACGGCAATGACCTGAAGCTTTTCGCCAGGTCGCCGATTTGGAACGTACTTCTGGGCCCCATTCTTCTCGTCGAGCGTGAGGCGAATCCGGTCCATATCTTCGGGAGAATACATGCGCCGCCCATTGGCCAATGGCTCAGGGCCGTAGCCTTCGGAAGCGACCTGGCGCAGATATCCTTCACCTATGCCGATGTAATAAGCGGCCTCCGATGGGGTGAACTGCCGGATCGACTTTTGCGAGGAAGGCGGGGAAATCTTCTGCTGATGGAGCTGTAGCTGACGTGACAGCTCCAGCGAATCCGCAGACAACATCGAAGGAAGATGCTCCTGCTCGTGGCCGTCTATTCTGCTGTGCATCATCATCTAACCTCGAACTGCGCATTTCGCGAAAAAAGCAACTAAACTGCGCAGATACAGTATGGCCCGATTCGTGAAGATTTGACAAACACTTAACCATGAGGTTCTGGCCACTCGGTTGTCCGCGGACAACTGCGCCTCCCAAAGGGCAAAGTTGGTTGTCCGCGGACAACAAGAGGCCATCCGGGCTGCGCACAGGCGTCGGCAAGTACTCCACTGGTTGCTCGCTGGAATCAAAGCCACAGTGCCGGCGGCAAGGGCCGGCTTGGCAAGTAGCGTTGAGTGAAGGTTAATAGCTACCTGGGCAAGCTCTGATTGGACAGGGGTTCCAGCTCAAGCCTATTCGCGGCCGCCTATTGAGGCGCCTAACCGGTTGATAAAGGTCCCACCAAGTGAGATGGCGAGCCGGAGACATCTACAGCTGCACCTGTCGCCGACGAGATTGATCTTCACGCCAATGTGACGTGCATGGGCCGCCTGAGCGCGGCGGCCCTTCTCGCTGCATTGGAATCTTAGGCATGCGGCCATGGGTTGTTCTCAGCTCGATATGATGTTTCACACGGCATGCAGCGCGATGATTACGTGCCAGCCGTCAAGCGAGGCTTAGAACGGAGCCAACATCGAAAGCAGGTCTGGCAGTCGATCTAAGTATAATTCTGGCTATCCTCACGACCGTCTGTCGCGAAAGGCAGCGCCGGGATGGGTAGCCCAAACCCGATGCGCAATGTCGCAGAAGATGCTGCCAATCGATTGTGGATCCTTTGAATGTGGCTCATAGGGTGATGGTAGATGGGGCGCTTGATTGAGTGCTTTGAAGCGTCAGCTGACCATCTGACTAAAATGGCCTAAATAATATTACTCGTGAGCGGAGCCCGCGATCCGCGGGGGCGGTTGGGCCCAGAGCTCAAGGTGGGTTCGAGGAGGGTGGATGGTTGTAGTCGTCCTCTTGGCGAGGAGGTGAATTTTGCTGGGTGAGACGAGGGAGCGCATGTAGCCATGCTCCGCAGGGAGCGACCAATGTCTGCTGCTCTTCTGGCGGCGCGACGGAATCACCCGAGAATCTTCTTAAGCGCACTGCTGTCGCCAAATGGGAGCTCTGCGGCGATCTGCGGGGGAAGAAGATGGTTGGGCAGCGAACGCTCGCTCGCAATGTGCACGAGGGACGACCTTTTTGGTCGATCGAAATACGAGCCGAACACCTTTGTCAGAGGTTCAGTAGACGATCGGCAATCGGTCCGATCGCACGCTCGCGGCGTTTCGGCTCATTCGATGTTGATCGCCTCATCTGAGCCCAACGCACCGCGGGCCAGAATGGTTGGAAGGGCACTAGCAGGTTGCTCTCTCATCAGAGGACGGGGTGCATCCAATCTCAGGCGTCACCCACGCTGAAACATAGGCGGGCATGTGCGACTTCATTCGTGTCCTTGGGTGGGTGCAGAAGCTCCTCGTCGGTCTATAGTTTAAGCCGAAGTGAAGTGATCTTGCTGCGGCGGTCACTGGAAACAGTGTAGCAAGCAGCCGACCCCTGTTGCCACAGTCGACAAAGGGCGTCGCCAGCGCAGGTCTCGGTATGGCAGTAAAGGTGTCCGATGTCGCCGCCTTCGTGCAACTACGCAGACGGGAGTACAGTGACGCATTCGCAGCTTCAGCGCGCTTGAGGCTTGTGCATTGTGCTATCCTCCGAACCGGTAGGTATCGGCCAACTCGATAGTTTGCGTAGGACGGTAGAAGGGCAAATGCGTTTCTTATCTCTTCCGCCGCAAGGCCTCGGCGTCAACCGCACTTATCGACAAGCCAATTGCTGCATAGACCTTGCGTTTGGCTGGAAAGTGATGGCCGACGATTTCAGTGCAAGATTTAAGGTGTCGGGCTGGGGAGGGGCGGTTGTGGAACGCGACCGAGCCCGTTAAGGAGAAATCGGAGGCGCTGGGCGCGTTGTCGCGGGGTCGTCCCAGACCAAGTACACAAAGGTGGCGACGTCTCTTCTTCTCAGCAATTTGGGCTAGCTGGAAGTACTGGCTGATGGCATACTGCACCCAGGGCGAAAATGTACCGCGCCTTGGTCGAAGGCAGGGACGGGGCATCCTTGGCCATCTGGCGCGCGCTCTAGGACGTCGAGGTGAGGGTGGATCGCCGGATTCTGGCTGAATGGCCTCTGGGTAAAATCAAGTGCTAGTTAACTTTGCTAAGCGGGATTATGGCAAGGTTAGTCAAGACCTTACGAACGTTCCAGTTATGGCCAAAAGAGAGCACGCAGGCTCATAGGGCCGGTCGCGCGAGCAATCGAGGTTTTGGCGCGTCTGGACGAGCGGCTAGCCCGCTCGCCGGTGCGCGACGGCCTTGTCGAGCGCCAGCAATTTGCCGATGCGGCCGCAGCACTCTGGCTTGAGGGCGAACTCGTCCACCTGGAGGATCTCGTCCTCCACAACGCCCACATGTACATTCGCACCCCAACCCACGAGCTCACCCGCGCGCATGCCGTCTTGCCTGTCAATGACCGTGGAATCGGGACCCCGTATTTTCGCACAAAAATGGACCCGTTTGGGGTGGTGAAGGGCACGACGCTGAGCACCCGATCAGGCGGAGCTGGTCGGGGTTGCACAGCCTGATCGGGCGCGGCTGATTGGCCTTTCGGCTTTAGCCATGGCTGCTCGTCCTCCTGAGACTGTCATATCGAGCGCAGTCGGCGATCGGCTCGTGAGCCAGCTTCAGCGCTTGGGGAATGGAAAGGATCGCGGCCGGCGCCGGATCGCGGCTGCGGGCCAGAATGTTGAGGATCACCGCCGCCGATGAGACGCCATGGTCCAGCGCTTCCTGGCAGGCCGCCTCGACC
>NZ_QGGX01000046.1 GCF_003148805.1 Aminobacter sp. AP02 | reverse complement strand
GAAATCCGAAATCTCCATAAGCCGTCGCCTGTGGCTCGCGGGTTCCTGCATGGGAGGCTTTCGTACGCCTGCCGGCACCCGAAACCCTTCATCATCTCGGATGTTCGCGGTAGGACCGCAAAGTCCTGAAAGCGGTCGTTTATGGGCTTTATGGCGGGGCGACCGCCAACCCTCAAGATGATCAGCGTTCAACCATCCAGCCACGTGGCGAGACCGTCCAGCGTCTGCAGCCCATACTCCACCGCGCCGAAACCGATGACCACCTGGCGACGTTCACGGCTTGGGTGCAGCTGGCGCATGGTCAGTACGGTCTTGCCGTCGGCCTGCTCATCGAACGTGATCGTCATGTAAAAGCGCTCCGGGTCGTCGAGGTCGGTGGTGCCGTAGTCCGCCACGATCAGCTCGTTTGGCACGATCTTCAAGAAGCGCATGAGATTGGGGAAACGCTGCTGCTGGCCTTCGAACACGCCCACCATGTCGAAACGCCATTCCCCGCCTTCGCGGATATCGGCCTTGTGGTTCTCGATGCTGAGACCGGCCGGGCCATACCATTGCGCCAGTGCCTCCGGATCCATCCAGGCGGCAAAGACCTTGTGGCGCGGGTGCTTCAGCACCTTGACCAGGACGATCTCACGGTCGGGCGACCACGTCTCAAACAGCTTTTCCATCGTCGGTCTCTCCCGTCCTGTCCAAAAATGTTTCAAGCCGGTCGAGCCGGTCGGCCCAGCGGCGGCGCTCCGCTTGCATCCAGTTTGATGCCTCGTCGAAGCGCGCCTGTTCCAGCCAGCACCAGCGGCGGCGCCCGCGCTTCTCGCTGGCGATCAACCCGCAATCTTCCAGCACCTTGAGATGCTGGGCGAAGGAGGGCAGGGCCATGTCGAACGGCTCTGCCAGCACGGTCACCGGCAACTCTCCCTCGGCCAGTCGCGACACCACCGCGCGGCGGGTCGGGTCGCTGAGGGCGTAAAAGGCGAGATCGAGCGGGGTCGAGTGGTAGGGCATATGACTCGGTAAGACGGCTGCGCCTGCAGGTCAATAAAAAAAAGGCACTTGCCTTAGTGTTGAGTCGCAATTACAAAGGTAAGTGCCTTAGTAACTGGGAGCACTGCAGTGGCTGTTCGTGTCGACCTCCTCATTTCGCTCGATGGTTTCGCAACAACGACGGACCAGACGCCTGAAAACCCCTTTGGCCCCGACTGGTCCCGCCTTGTCGGTCCCTATGTCGCCACGCGGACGTTCCGGGAGCGCGTACTCAAGGATACCAGCGGCAAAGGCACCACTGGTCTCGATGATGCCTATGCACAAGACTACTTCGACAACATCGGCGCCGAGATCATGGGCGCCGGCAAGTTCGGGCTGCACAACTTTCCCGATGATCCGGACTGGAAGGGGTGGTGGGGCGACGAGCCGCCATTCAAATGCCCGGTCTTCGTCCTGACCCACACGCCACGGCCTCCCATCGAGATGGCTGGAGGCACCACGTTCCATTTCCTCGCGGCGGACCCGGTCGATGCACTGCAGCAGGCCGTGACAGCCGCAAACGGCAAGGACGTCAGGATAGGTGGCGGTCCAACCATGGTTCGCGACTATCTGAAGGCCGGGCTGGTGGACCGCCTGCACGTTGCCATTACCCCAATCTTGCTGGGGCGGGGCATACGCCTCTGGGACGGGTTGCGCGGGTTGGAGGTGGGCTACACCGTCAAGACGGAAGCGAGCGAGAGCGGCACTGTCCACGTGACGTTTCAACGCTAGCCGCCAGGCCGTGGGGGACGACAATCATGGATTGCCCAAAATTGGTCCATGACGTCTTCGCCCAATGTCCACTTTTCGTGGTTCCACAACCGAAAGCAGACCGACCGCTTTCCACCCATTGCTGACTGATTGCCCCGTGCCGCCTGTCAGTGGCGAGGCAAAATCCGCGTGAAGTGGCCCATCTTGCGGCCAGGTCTCGCTTCGGCCTTGCCGTAGAGATGCACCGCGACGTCGGGCTGGGCGAGCAAGGCGGGCACCTTTGCGATGTCGTCGCCGATAAGGTTTTCCATGACGCAGTCGGAGTGGCGGTTGGCGTCGCCGAGCGGCAGGCCGGCGACCGCGCGGATGTGCTGCTCGAACTGCGAGACCACGCAGGCCGCTTCGGTCCAGTGCCCGGAATTGTGAACCCGAGGCGCCATCTCGTTGGCGATCAGCGAACCATCGGCGAGGACGAAGAACTCGACGCCGATGACGCCGACATAGTCGAGCGCGGCGACAATCCTGCGCGCCGCTTCGCGCGCGGCATGGGCGGTCTCTTCGCTGATCGCCGCAGGCACGGTCGAGCTGGCGAGGATGCCATTGCTGTGCACATTTTCGGCCGGATCGAAGGCTGCGATGCTGCCGTCGGTCCCGCGCGCGGCAATCACCGAGATTTCGCGCTCGAAGGCGACAAAGGATTCGAGGATCAGCGGCACATTGCCGAGCGAAGCGCAGGCGCCGTCGAAGCCGCCTGTCGTCATGTTGCGGAAGACCATCTGGCCTTTGCCGTCATAGCCCATGCGGCGGGTTTTCAGGACGCCGCTACCGTCGAAAGCATGCAGAGCCGCGGCAAGATCCTGATCGTTTTCCACAGGCAAGAAATGGGCTGTGGATATCCCGATGCCGTTCAGGAAGGTTTTTTCGACCAGGCGATCCTGCGCCACTTCAAGCGCGCGCGCCGGCGGGTAGACCGCGACGCTTCCGGCGAGCCTTTCGGCTGCAGCGACCGGCACGTTTTCGAATTCGTAGGTGACGACCGCGCTTGCGCGCGCCAGTTCGTCAAGCGCCGCTGGATCGTCATAGGCGGCCACGATCTGCCGGTTGGCGACCTGGGCAGCCGGGCAATCGGCCTGCGGCTCGAGGATTACGGTCTGATAGCCGAGACGGGCTGCCGCCATGGCCAGCATGCGGCCAAGCTGGCCGCCGCCGATGATGCCGATAGTGGCTCCGAGGGGCAGCGGCGCGCTCACGCGTCGTCCGTCGGCTGTTCGGCGACCCGTGCGGTCTGGGCGGCGCGCCACTCGTCGAGCCTTGTGGCGAGCGCCTCGTCGGAAAGGGCAAGCACGGCCGCGGCAAGCAGCGCGGCGTTGGCGGCACCGGCCTTGCCGATGGCCAATGTTCCCACCGGAATGCCGGCGGGCATCTGTACGATCGAAAGAAGTGAATCCTGCCCTGACAGCGCCTTTGATTCGACCGGCACGCCGAACACCGGCAGCGGGGTCATGGCGGCTGTCATGCCGGGAAGATGGGCAGCGCCGCCGGCGCCGGCGATGATGACGCGGAAGCCGGACGCTTTTGCGCCCTTGGCAAATTCGTAGAGACGCTCGGGCGTGCGGTGGGCCGAGACGATGCGCGCCTCGTAGGTGATGCCGAGAACTTCCAGCAATTCGCCGGCATGGCGCATGGTCGCCCAGTCAGACTGGCTCCCCATGATGATGGCGACGTCGACCCTGTCCTTGCTCACGCGCGGCACCCCTGCTTGACAAGCCTGCGCTTAACCGAAATGCGCTGCCGCCGCAACCAAGTGGTGGCTGCAAACAGCGGTTTCTCAGGCAATGATGTCAGGGATGATCCGGTCTTCGATCTGGCTGATCTTGTCCTTGAGGATCAATTTCTTCTTCTTCATCCGCTGGATCTGCAACGTATCGCAGCCCATTGCGATCATCGCGTTGATCGCGGCGTCGAAATCGGCATGGTCCTGCTTCAAGCGTGCAAACTCGAGACGAATCTCGGCCTGTTCCTGTTCCGACATGTCTACCGTCTGCAAACTCACTGGCGCACCCGGGGCGCTCCTTAGGCGGGTCGGCGACTCCTTGTCACCGGCGCGATGCCCTTATCACATTTCAAGCCGTCAGGAAATGCTACCACACTTTATTCGACATCGCTGGCTGGGGGTGGCAGACTGTCATGGTTCCGTCACAGAGCGCTGTCTGCGGTGGGCAGGGCTGTGCTCGGGGCTTCGAGGAAACCATGAAAGGGAGAACCAATCATGTCTCTTGCATCCCATCTTGAAGAGCTTCAGCGGAAGCATGGCGACATCGAACGTGAGCTCGGTGAAGCAATGAACCATCCATCAGTGGACGACCTGCAAATCGTAATGCTGAAGCGTCGCAAGCTGGCACTCAAGGACGAGATTGAAAAACTGAGAGGTGCGCCGACTCAGCACTAAGGTCATGCAGACGACCTCTCTTTAGGCCCGCATTCTTTCGACGTGGGCCCGGTAGCCGGCGGCGAAACAACATCGCCGCCGGGACAGGGCGATGTGTCGGGCTGTGAATTGATCGAGGCGCGGCATACGAAGTCTTGCTACTTCGTCGACGGGAACCACCTCGTTTGTAACCGCTCAAGCGTCCCAGAACTGATCCAGCCAGATGTTGAGCTTTCTGAAGCCGGCGACACTCACCGCATAGACGCGGCGCGTTCCTTCGGCACGCGCACTGACCAGGCCAGCATCCAGGAGTACCTTGAGGTGCTGCGACACTGCGGGCCGCGACACCGGCAACCCGGCCGCGAGTTCGCTGACGGTCTTTGGGCCGCGCCGCAATTCCTCCAGCAGATGGCGCCGGTTGGCATCCGATATGGCCAGGAAGGAGTCGTCAGCTGTCATGAGCCCTTTGTGCCGCAACAAGACCTAAATCTCAACCGTGAGTCGCAAGGCTGGCTACATTGTCTTGAGAGGGAATGACGTGCCTGTCTGACGACTGTCAGGTTTCGGAGTCGGCCGCTTGCCTGGGGTCGAGACGCAGCGATTCGGGTGTCGAACTGCGGTCGGCCGGCTGGGTCTTGAACGCTTCGCGATCCTCGATCGGCACGGGCGCACGGCGCTTGATGCGAAGTGCCGTGTAGCCGGCAAGCGCGAAGTGGGCTGTGGCAGTGGCGAGAAACAGCGCCTCAGGGCGCATGTAGTCCATCAAGGCCGCACCAAGCAGCGGGCCGACCATGGTGCCGAAGCCATAGAGCAGCAGCAGGCCGCCCGAAACCTTGACGAAATCCTCGGGCTTCGCGTGGTCGTTGGCGTGGGCCACTGCGAGCGAATAAAGCGTGTAAGCGAATGCGCCGTAGCTTGCCGTCATGGCGATCACGAACGGGCCCGAGCGTGGCGCTACCGCAAATATCAACACCGCCGCCATCGCCGAGGCGAGCGAAGCACCGATCAGTACGTAGCGGCGGTCGGTCCTGTCGGAGATCTTGCCGATCGGGATCTGAAGCGCTGCACCGGCGACCACCACCAGGCTCATCATCAGCGCGATCTCGGGCGTCGAGATGCCCACGCGCGCGCCATAGACCGCGCCCAGCGTGCCCCAGTCGCCATTGGCGACGCCGATGAGGAAGCAGGCGACCGAAGCGACGGGCGAATTGGCGTAGAGCCCCTTGATGTCGAGCGAAACGTCCTGCAGCGGCTTTGGGTGGGCAGCGCTCGAAACGGCGGTTGGGATCAGCGACAGGCAAAACAGGATGCCGGTGACCATGAACAGCGCGTCGCTTCTGACATCGCCGCCGGCGACCATCATCTGGCCGGCCATGATCGAGGCGTAGGTGACCATCATGTAGAGGCCGAAGACCGTGCCGCGGTTTTCGTTGGTGGCGCGCTCGTTGAGCCAGCTTTCGATGACCATGAACGCGCCGGCCATGGCAAAGCCGGTGAAGGCGCGCAGCGCGATCCAGACATATTCGTTGACGATCAGCCCGGTGAGCAGCGCGATGATGGCCGCCGAGGCGGCGAAGGTGCCGAAGGCGCGGACATGGCCGGCGCGGCGCACGACGCGCGGGGCAAAAAAGCAGCCGGCGACGAAACCGCCCGCCCAGGCGGTGCCCATCAGGCCAAGGGCTGCCGTGGAGAAACCCTCTTCCTGGCCGCGCAGCGGAAGCAGCAGGCCATGCAGGCCGGAGGCGGCCAGAAGGAAGGCGGTGCCGCGAAGCAACGACAGGATCGGCCGGTAGGTTGCGAGCATCTGTGTCCCACCACGAATCAATTAGGCGCTAAAATGTGATGATAGCCCCTTTGGGGCTTATCAGTGGCGGGCGAAGATCAACCGCGCTTGAACAGCGCCTCGGCGGCGGATTTGGTCGAGCCTTTGACGGTGAGCTCGGCTTCAAGCCGCACAATCTCGGCGCGCAAGGCAGCGATGCGCTCGTTGAGTTCGCCGACCGACAGCAAGGACAGATCCTGACCGATCTCGTGGACGGTCTTTTTCTTCTTCGGCTCGTCGTCGAACAGCGCCATATCGCTCTCCTGATCTCCAGACAGGCGTTTGCCTGATTTGCCAATGAGAATACATAGTGCGGTCAATGACATGTAAAGTCCGGGACATGTACCGGGACACACCGGACCAGCGGAGAACAAAAAGACATGGCCAACGTAGCCGAACTTCCCGAAAAGATGCTTGCCGTGGCGATCACGCAGCCTGGCGGACCCCGCGTGCTCAAGGCCGAAAAGCGCGACCTGCCGCAACCTGGCCAAAGCGAGATCCTGATCCGGGTGCATGCGGCGGGCGTCAACCGGCCCGACGTGTTGCAGCGCAAGGGCGCGTATCCGCCGCCGCCGGGCGCGTCCGACCTGCCGGGGCTCGAAGTGTCGGGCGAGGTGGCGGCGCTGGGCGCGGGTGTTTCGCGCTGGCGCATTGGCGATGCGGTTTGCGCGCTGACGCCGGGCGGCGGCTACGCCGAATACGCCAAGGTGCACGAGACCAACGCACTGCCGGTGCCCAAGGGCTTCACCTTCACCGAAGCCGCGGCGGTGCCGGAAACCTTCTTCACCGTCTGGCACAATGTGTTCGAGCGCGGCGCGCTCAAGGCGGGGGAGACGCTCCTGGTGCATGGCGGCTCGTCGGGCATCGGCACCACTGCGATCCAGATTGCTTCCGCTTTTGGTGCCTATGTCATCGCCACCGCAGGCTCGGACGACAAATGCGCCGCCTGCCTGAAGCTCGGGGCCGACCGGGCGATCAACTACCGCAACGAGGATTTCGTCCAGGCTGTGAAGGACGCCACAGACGGCAAGGGCGCCAACGTCATCCTCGACATGGTCGGCGGCGACTATGTCGGGCGCAACTACAGCGCCGCCGCGATCGACGGGCGCATCGTCCAGATCGCGACGCAAGGCGGGGCAGTGGCGAGTGCCGATTTCTCAAAATTGATGGTCAAAAGGCTGACCCATACCGGCTCGACGCTGAGACCGCGCACCACCGAGTTCAAGGGCCAGATCGCCGCAGCCCTCGAAGCCCAGGTGTGGCCGCTGCTGGCCACTCGCCGCGTCGCGCCCGTCATGGACATGATCTTCCCGCTCAAGGAGGCCTGGCGCGCGCATGAGCGCATGGAAGAGGGCGAGCATATCGGCAAGATCGTGCTGGATGTGGGGTGAGGGTTTTTCTCCCTCCCCTTGTGGGGGGAGGGCCGGGGTGGGGGGGGTGAATTTTCGCTTGCGCTCTAAGAGTACCCCCACCCTTTATCCCTCCCCACAAGGGGGAGGGAATTGCCCCCTCTCCGCCTCGCTGCGCTCGGCACCTCTCCCCCGCAAGCGGGGCGAGGAACCGCGTCCTGCAAGACTACCGCCAGCCATGGGCGAGCTGCATGGTGAACAGGAGCATGCCCTCGACGCGGCGGTCGGCGTCGCGGCCGAGCGGCACCTGGCAGAAGCCGGCGCGGCCGAATTCGGTCGGCGAGGCGCGGCAGCGGCCGAAATTGCGGCATTCGCGGCGCTGGCACCTCAAATGCGCGCCCTCCATGGTGGCCGCGATACTGAAGGCGAGCACGAGCGCGTTGTGCATGGAATAGGGCAGGTGGCCGTAGCCCGGCAGCGGCGGGTCGATGATTTCGATCGGTTGCTTGCGTTTCCTCGGCATGGCTGTCTCCGGTTGACGCCCGCGCGGGGTTTTGTTGCGCGGGCAGGGGGAAATTTGGGCGCACGAAACTGTCCCGCGCTGATGAAGCCGGGGTTGGGAACCGGACGCATGGCCTTGCGTCTCTGTGATGCTAATGCATGACGCGCAGCCATGCGTCCGCCAGCGCTCTTGCCCCGCTCAGTCGCCTCAGTGCTTTCGCACCGCCAGCCGCCGCAAGGCCCGGGCTTGGGGGCTCATCACCCAGCAGGGGCACCGTCTCCCCTGCCAGCCCGGACGCCGCCGCCCTCCCCAGGTATCCGGTTCATGACCCGGGTTCCCATGAGGGCGATGGGGGAATTATCCATTGATATAAAAGGGCGTGGAAAAGAATTTTTTCCTATCCACGGGGTGGAAGCAGGCGATTTCAGGCGTGGTGCGGCGATTTCAATGGGTTAGCGCCGCAACGATGCGCCGGACGGACGTCAAAGCGGGGAAAAGCCATCCCCGCCATGCCTGATGGAAGGCCCCTCAGGCGACGACGCCGCGCACCGCCCAGGCGATGTTGGCAAACGAGCGCGGGCCGTCGGGGCGGCCAGCTTCGTAGGCATCGCGCACGGCAGCCTGGACGCGCGCCTTTTCCGCCGCGTCGAAGGTGGCGACAAATTTGCCGAGCGGGCCTTCGCCCGCGCCGATGGGCGCCCAGAGGTCGTCGAAGTTTGCGTAGTCCATGCGCTGCAAAAGCTGGGTCTCCTCGACGTTCAAAAGACCCTGCTCGATGAAGGCCTGCTTCATCTCGCCCGGCTGCATCATCGGCTGGAAGCTGTAGCGGGCGCGCAGTTGCCGGCCGGCTTCACCCAGGGCTGCCAGCGTATCGACCACCATGCGCATGCCGGGCATGCCGCCAAAATGGTCCCACACCGCTGCCGCGACCACGCCGCCCGGCCGGGTCACCCGGCGCATTTCCGAAATCGCCTTGGGCGCCTCGGGCACGAAATGCAGCACCAAGAGCGCCAGCGCGCGGTCGAAGCTGTTGTCCTCAAAGGGCAGGGCGCAGGCATCGGCCTGGCTGATTTTTATGCGCGGGTCGGTGTTGCGGGCCTGTGCTGCCGCGACGAAGACCGGCGAGAAGTCGATGGCCGCGATTTCGCCGAGGTTTTTGGTCTTGGCCAGCGCGAAGGTCAGGCTGCCGGTGCCGCAGCCGACGTCGAGCACCCTTTCGCCGTCGGCCAGGCCGGCAAAGTCGATGAACAACGGCGCGAGCTTTTGGCTCCAGCGGCCCATCAACTGCTCATAACCGGCCGCGTCCTGCACGTTGAAGCTTGATGTCATCGAAGCCTCCTATGCCTGGGCGGCATGGTAGGCCGGGGTGGCGGAGATGGGAAGGTAATCTGTCGACTAAACTCCGACCCATGCAGACTTTGCTCGTGAACGACCGTTCTGTGCCATCATGCACGAACCCGCTACGCGGGAGGGGTGCCAAGTACTGTGATGTGTTTGGTCTTGAGCGAGTAGAAGGCGCGACCTGACGATGGAGTTCCTTTCA
>NZ_QGGX01000045.1 GCF_003148805.1 Aminobacter sp. AP02 | reverse complement strand
GTCATGTCCGGCGTGGACCTCACCAATGGCGTCGGAAGGGGTCTTGTTGAGCATGATGGCGCTCCAGCTCCTTGAGTTTCCACTTGCGCGCGAGGCAGGCGATCCAGCCCTTGAACGCGACGTCAGACCGATGGTCAGGTGAGAGTTACGGTTGCCGCATCGCGTTCGATGCGCTGCTGGGCCTCGACCACTTGGGCTCGTAGGATCGCCCAATTGATGCCGATCATCTCGCCATGCCGCTTGCGCGCGACCCCGCGTACCCAAACGCTGTCAATGTCGGAAAGGGCGGCAAAATTCACGACGCGGTCCGCAAGGCTGCCGCAGGTGGCGAAGCCGATGCGCGATGTCTTGAGAAGTACCAGGTCGGCATGGTTTCCGAGAGCTATCGACCCCGTCGCGTCACCCAAGCGCATCGCCTTGGCCCCCCATCTGGTCGCGAAGTCCAGCACGTCTGCAGATTCATAGTCCCTGGCAATTTCGGAGTATTCCGTTGAACGATAGAGGCTCCAAAAGCCTGCCCGGACATGCTCGAAGTAGTCGTCGGTCAGCGCCATGCCCACGTCTAATCCGAGGCCCGCAGGAATTCCCATCTGCCTTGCTTTGGCGTGAATGGAAGCTGCAGGGTATGGAAACTCCCCCATCGCGCAAGAACATATCATCCCGCCGGTCTCGCGGAGTATGACGAGCTCATCGCCCGTCATCTCCACGCCGTGCGAAACTTGAAAATCCGGGCCGAGCAACCCGGCCGCATGAAGGTCGGCAATGCCTCGATAGACACCTGACGGGGGCATTGGCTTCGGTTTGTGGAGATGACAGCATATCAAGTGCGGATTGAACGAACGTGCTCGATCGAACTCCACCTTCATGTCTTCCATGCTGCGTTGGCCCAGTCCCTCGCTGATCGCAATGCCGAGTTTTACCGGGGCGTCGCCCTGTTCAGAGAACAGTTCGCGAAGCAGTGCTGCCGTCTCGTAGTTGGATTCTGCGGGCGCACCGTTGCGCTCGGCCGTAGCCTGCGCTTCCGACACTGTGTCTCCAGGTCCATAAGTGGGGTTGTGAGACGCCTGATAGCAGAATACCCCAGAGACCCCGGACTCGACGAACCCGCGTGCCCCAGCGAGCGCCTTTTCCTTGGTATGATGGGCATGGGCGTAGTCCAGCACGCTGGTCACGCCCGAATTGATCGCCTGGAGTCCGCCGACATATCCGGCCAGATGGAAATCTTCCGGCGTCATGCACACCATGGTGCGCATTTTCCATCTTTGGTAGCCGGAGTATTTCTGCGGATCGGTCTTGACGAGCCTACCAGCGTGCAGGCCCAGCCAAAGATGTCTGTGACCATCGTTCATGCCCGGCATCAGGATCATGCCGGCCGCATCGATCCGTTCTGCGTCGCCAGCGTTGATGCCTATGCCGATCTCGGCGATCTTTCCGTCCCGGATCAGCACATCCGCACCGGGCAGCTCGCCCAGCTTCTGGTCCATCGTCAAGACGTCGGCGCCTTGGATTAGTATTGCACGCCCTGCTCCCCTGACTGCCGCAACAGCCGGCGCAGGGCGGTTGGTCGAGGCTACGACGATTGCTGCCGCCCCTGTTGCGCCCAATCTGAGAAACTCCTTGCGTGTGATGTCGCTCACCTGGTTCTCCTCCATCGATACAAAGTGGAAATACGGGCGCAGCACCTATTCGGCTGACATCCGGGAAGGTCGCACCGCGTCCCGGTCAGCAACAGGCATCAATTCTGGAACTTAGAATTCCAATTCCGCCCGGCCGTTTTCGATGGATAGGGAGAAGTATCGCCAAGCCGAAGAACCGGCGCAGCGTTCGCACAAAAGAGCTTTGCCCACGAACGCGTCGCGGGCAAAGCTTTTGTCGGATCCGTCATTAGAATGTTGGCGGCGTGTTGATCCAGAGGACCACTGCCTCGCCCGGGCCAGGATTGTAGAACGAGTGGGGCGCCTCCGAGCGGAAGCAGAACGAGTCGCCTTTGCCCAGAACATGGGTCTGCTTGTCGATGGTCAGCTCGATAAAGCCATCCATGACAAAACCGGCCTCTTCTCCCACGTGCGAATAGTCACCTGCTGAGCCATGGCCAGCCGTAATGGTGATCAGATTTCCCTGCAGCGTGCGTTCCGACGAATGAGGAATGATCTGCTCGATCCTGACCCCTTGATGCGGATCTCCGAGATAGTCGAGCGCAACCTCCTTCCGTTCACTGGCACGAACCAGCATGCAGCTCTCGTTTTCCGAGCCGGAGAGGAAGGAAGCCATGCTGGTGCCGAGACCGGCAACCAGCTTGTGCAGCACCGACAACGAAGGCAGCAACCGGCCGTTCTCCACGCGCGAAACCAAACTCGCCGAACAATTCGCCTTGCCGGCGAGATCGACCAGCGTAAGGCCCTGTGCCCGCCGCATTGTCTGCAACCGGCGACCTATGCGCCCGGCCTCGAGTGCCGCCGGTTCGGTGGTCTCAACAGCAGCAGCCGTTACGTTACTGGGCAGCGCTTCGGCGCGCCTCTTTCGTTCCGGCTTCGCCTTGTCGGCAATACTGTCGGCCACAGTCTTCAACTTGGAGCTTGAACTGTTCTTCATAAGGAACCGATTATCAGATCAGCCGTAGAAGTCATCAGGGTCAGATCCTCGCGCGTTCGAGTAAAAAGAGACTCCGGCGCCGCGATGTCCATCGCATTTCGCAGCGCCGGGTCGTGCGCCTCCTACGGACGCCATCCCTTGGGAGGATGCATATTGGCTCGATCCACGGTTTCCAGGTTTTCCATAGTCACGCCGATCAACGGCACGTCGATGATTTTGGGATCAAGCTTGATGCCTTTCATCAGATCCGCAACCACGCGGACCTCGGTGCGTCCGATCAGCACCGGCTGCTGGGCTACGACATAGTCGGCACAACCGGCCCGCATCATTTCTTCCGCTTCCTCACCAAGAACCGAGAAGATCACCTTGGTCTTGCCGCAACGGTCCGCGGCTTTCACGGCGCGCGCCGCCCCGACACCGAAAACGTCATCGGCACCGTACAGCATGTCGAGTTGGGGATTGCGCTGAAGCATCTCGCTCGCACGGGTCAGTGATATCGCCGCATCCTGCTCGCTGGTCATCTCTGCAACCACATCGATATTGGTGCCGGCAATGTCCTCCTTGAAGCACCTGAGCCGTTCAACTGCCCAGAACGAACCTGCAGGGCCGGCGAGCAAGCCGATTGTACCGCCTGCCGGCATCAGCTTCTTGGCGCCTGCGGCCAGTTCACGACCGATGTTGCAATGGCTGGAGGACACGGCAGCGTCAGGCTCGACGTCGCTAGCAACCACATTCACGCCGG
Organism: Aminobacter sp. AP02; assembly: GCF_003148805.1. Taxonomy (GTDB): domain Bacteria; phylum Pseudomonadota; class Alphaproteobacteria; order Rhizobiales; family Rhizobiaceae; genus Aminobacter. Next base: position 7,437 of record NZ_QGGX01000045.1, on the reverse strand, counting down.
CACCGACGAGGAATATCCCTGCCCCACGCGCCTGCATCGCGACGCCATTCAGAGCTGCCGGATCGCCCGGATCGATCAGAACCGCTTTGACACCCTTGATGACCAGATTCGAAACCTGATCGAGTTGCTTGTCGATATTGGCATAGCCGCCAGCATCCTGAACCACAACCTCGAAGCCAAGCTTGTTGGCCTCATCGAGTATGCCGTATAGCTCAGCGGTCGGGTATGGTCCCTTCAAGTTGGGCTTCGACAGGCCGATCACCGGCTTCGCGTCCTGTGCGGTGGCAGGGCCTACGAGCAGCGCACCAAGTACGGCCGCCCAGGTCAAACCACCAAAAATCCTTCTGTAGCTCATTTTTCCTTCCCCTTGTTATTGGTTGCGGTGCGGCACTCCTGGCGCCGCCCGGTCAGTGTCCCGATTTGCGGCGCATGCCCGCCTGGTCCAGCGCCACGGCTGCGATCAGCGACATCCCGATGATCATCATTTGTGTGTAGGAAGAGACGTTGAGCAGGTTGAGCCCGTTGGCAAGTATGCTGATGAAGGCAACCCCAAAAGCCACGTTGATTGCCGATCCTCGACCGCCGGCGAGCGACACACCGCCGAGCACGACCGCAGCGATCGATTCAAGCGGCAATGTAGCGCCAAGTGTTGGCTGACCGGACGAAACGCGCGCCGTAAGAATGATCGCTCCGACAGCCGCGGTCAGCCCGCAGAAGGCATAGGCCGCAATCCTGATGCGCTCCACCCGGATACCGGAAAGACGGGCCGCCTCCTCATTACCACCGACGGCGCAGACATGACGCCCGAAGCGCGTGTAGCGAAGGGCAAGCTCGGCCAATACCAGCGTCACGGCCGCGATAAGTACCGGCATCGGAATGCCCAAAATCGATCCATAGGCGAGGTGGCCAAAGCTGGAGGGCAGTCCGGGAATGGGAACGCCGCCGGCGAGATTGAGCGCCAGGCCTGCGGTCACAGACAGCATGGCGAGCGTCGCGATGAACGGCGATACACGCAGGCGAGTGATGATCAGCCCGTTCGTCAGTCCGACGCACGCACCGCATATCAGCGCGGCCACAATCCCCGGCGCAATGCCGTATTCGCGCATTACGAAAGCCAATACGACGCTGACGAGCGCCACGGTCGAGCCGACGGAAAGGTCGAGGCCGGCCGTCAGGATGACGAATGTCTGGCCGAACGCCACGGCGGCAAGGGCGGCTGCGGCTACGCCGATGTTCCTGAAGTTTTGGGCTGTAAGAAAGACCTCAGAGAAAACCGAAAACAAAATGACCATGCCGATCGTCGCGGCTGGCAAAGCAATTTCCATCCCGCGTTCACGGACGATACGCGCCAGAGTCTCGCGCCAATGGCGTGCTCCCTCAAGCGGTCGTGTCTTTTCACCGTAAGCCTGCATATCACCAATTCCCCCACATTCTTGCGGCGTTACGCTGCCGAAGCGGACATGACATGCCCCTTGAAGGCTGCTGCCAGAATACGCCGCTCGTCGAACTCGTCTTCGAGCAGTTCATCTTGAATCTCCCCCGCCGCCACCACGAGAATTCTGTGACACAGATGAAGCAGTTCTGAGATCTCGGACGAAACGACGACAATGGCAGCACCTTGACTGGCAAGGTCGTGGATAAGCCGATAGATCTCGGCCTTTGCGCCAACATCGATGCCGCGCGTCGGCTCATCGAAAATAAAAATCTCAGGGCGCGACAACATCCATTTGCCGATCACCAACTTCTGCTGGTTGCCGCCGGAGTTGGTACGCGCCGACTTGGCCAGCTGGCCACGAAACTGCAGCTTGCTGGCCATGTCACGCGCGGCCCTCTTGGCGCGGGCCCAGGAAATGAACCCACCGCGACAGTGATCGGCCATCGAAGCCATCAGCAGGTTCTCATGGCCGGAGAGGCTGGTAACCAGGCCCTGATCCTTGCGGTCCTCGGGGATGTAGGCCATGCCGTTGCGGATGGCATCGGTCGGAGCACGGATTGTTATTGCCACCCCGCGCTTGGCAATCTCCCCACGGTCTCGCAGATCGGCACCAAAAATGCTGCGCATGATCTCTGTGCGTCCGGCACCTACCAGTCCGGCAAAACCGACCACCTCGCCGGCCTTCACATCAAAGCTGACATTGTTGAATACGCCGTCGCGGCCGAGATTGCGCACCGTAAGCACCGGCTCACCGATACGACGGTTGCGCTCTGGAAAAAGCTCTGTCAACGGGCGCCCGACCATCAACTCGATCAGGTCATGGGCGCCATTCAGCGATGCCGTCGGCAGTGTTTCCACGTGCTGGCCACCACGCAACACGGTGATGCGGTCGGCAAGGTCCAGCACTTCGTTCAGCCGGTGGGAAACATACAGGATCGCCGTGCCCTCGGCTCTCAGCCGCCGTAGTATTCTCAGCAAAGCGTCCGCTTCCTTGTCGGAAAGAGAAGCCGTGGGCTCGTCGAGGATAATGACCGGGGCCCTGAGCACCAGGGCCCGGGCAATCTCGACGATCTGTTTCTGCCCGGTAGTCAGCGAGCCCGCCAAAGCGCGCGGGTCGATCTCGTCTTCGCATTCGAGCGCTCGGAACATGTCGCGGGCAATGTCTTCGGCGGCGCGACGGTTGAAGAGTTGGCGATCGATACCCGATCCTGGCTCGTTGCCGAGCACGACATTTTCGGCCACCGTCATGCCGGGAACGATCATCAACTCCTGGAAGATCGTGACGACGCCTCCCCGCCGGGCCTCTCCGGGCGAAGCAAAGCTGACAGCCCGTCCATCGAGCATCACACTGCCTTCACTCGGCTGGGCGTCGCCCGACAGGATGCGGATCAGCGTTGATTTGCCCGCGCCATTCTCACCAACCAGCGCATGGACCTCGCCACGGCGCAGGTCGAGGCTGACCTGGTGCAACGCGCGCACGCCCGGATAGTCCTTGCCGACAGCGTGGACGGCCAGGACCGGCACTTCGCCTTCCAGGGTATCAGACTGCGCCATCACTTGCCCTCCCAGACCATGTCAATGCAGCGTGGATATGCGGCCGCCAGGCCACGCATTCTAGAACTACGCTGCCGGTATGGCTGCGATCATGTCCAGTTCGACCCGCGCTCCCGGAGCACTCAGATTGTTGATTGCCACCAGCGTTCCTGCCGGGCGCCAGTCTCCGAAATGCTCGTTGAGAACGGCGTACATGTCGTCCATGTCGCGCATATCGGTGACATACTTCGTTAGCTTCACCACATTGCGCCAGGTCAGTCCCTTGGCATCCAGGACAAGCTTGATGTTGGCCAATGCCAGGCGCGTCTGCTCGCGCATGTCATGAGGCAGCACATGCTCCTCCGCGACATGCGGATGCTGATGGTACAGGGGGGAGGCCGTGGCGCCGGCGATAAACAGCAACCCGCCAAAGCCGGTCACCTCCACGGCCGGAGCGTAGGGCATGTTCGCGGCCTCTTCCGGTCGCGGATGCACTGGTTGTATCGCCATCATGGCCTCCCTCCGTTTCGTTGTCAGGCTGCGGCGCGGATGTTGCGCCAGTTAACCTTCTGCGAGCGGGGCGGCGTGATGCGGTTGCGCAGGACGCCCAGGCCTGCAGCTTCGAGTTCGACGACATCGCCGGTCGAAATCCACCGCTCGAGTTCGAAACCGCAGCCATGGTTGACCGTGCCGGAACCGATTACGTCGCCAACATTCACCGTCTCGTCCTGCGAGGTGTAGGAGATCATCTCCTCGAAACTCCACTGCATTTCGCCGGGCGTCGATTCAGCCCAGACCTCGCCATTGATCAGCACGCGCATCGGCGTGTTGAGAACGTCTGGCATTTCATCAGGCGTTACAATCCAGGGCCCGAGCCCCCAGGCAAAGTCCTTGCCCTTGAACGGACCGGTGTTGTTGGCCATCTCGCCGCGTTGCGTGTCCCGCGCCGAGAAGTCGTTGAGCAGCGTGTACCCAAGGATATGCTTGCCGGCCTCGACCGCATCGACGTTACGCGCCGAAAGCCCCACGACAGCAGCGATCTCGAGTTCGAAATCCAGCTTCTTGGTATATTCGGGCCACTGCACGTCGTGATCGTGGCCGATGATCGAGGTCGGATTGGCCTTGAAGGCGAAGGGACGTTCATACCATTCCGGCGGCAGCTTCAGGCCCATCTTGCCGAAGGTCGACAAGAGATGGTCTTCGAAGGCGGCGAAGTCGCGCAACACCGGCACCTTGATCGGCGGCATGAGCTTTACATCCGCAAGCCGATGCGCCAGCACTTCGCCCTTCGGTCCGCGCAGCCTGGCTGCGGCAATGCCATCCCACTCGGCCGCAAGCCAGTCTTCAATTTCACGAACCGGATCGAGGGACGGACCGTATAGAAGCGCTGCGGTGTGGAGGTCCGCTGGCGCGAAGGCGTCGGCACGCAAGGAGGGGCTGGGCTTGCCCCTGGCAGCCGAGAACGCAGCGTAGGCGGCATTTACATCGACTACCCAGCCCTTTCCATCCCTGGCGGCCGCGATTGGATCGCTGTTGGCCGCATCAGTTCGGACAATACCGAACCTGTCGATCGGACCGAGGGGGCCATTAATTCGAAATGTTGCAATCTTCATTGTGTCACCTGGGTAATATCAACCTTGTCGTCGGCGTCAGTGCCGGGGAAAGGTCCCTGTTTGATCTCGATCAGACGCGTCTTCGGCTCGAGGAACTCGACCTCGTGGCCTTCAGCCATCAACAAAAGGTCGTTGGGCTCGAGAAAGACATCGCCTAAGGATACACCCTGCCGTGTAAAGATGCCGACGCGAGCCCGCCCGCTCTGACACATTAGAATTTGGTGCCTGGTAGGCAGGGACGGAAGCGGCTCATTCGGCACATGGTAGTGCGGAAGCGTGATCGCTCCCTTTTGGCGCTCGAGCATGATGATCTGCAGAGGCCAGCCATTGTCGGTCACGTGAGCCTTGGTCGTGCGTTCGAGTGTCGGATCTGCAACCTTGTAGGCTTCCTGGACATGGCGGATTTCATCCTCGGTTTCCATGAATGGCGGGAACCGGTCGAACGCGCTGAAGTGGCCACCGATGTAGATCGCGATGGTCCTGTTATCGTCCGGCGCCCGGTAGAAGCGCACATGGTCTATGTTCTGGTCTGGATGAGGACTGGACATTACTTCCTTCATTGTATTTGCGGAGATGAGCGACCTTGCGCCAGCGGGACTATCTCGCATTCCTTGCCCCCGCCGCGCCCTTCATCGCTACCGTCGCATCTGTCCATCCGAGTCACCAGCCTGCAAATTTGGAACGTTGTGTTTCGATTTTGAGCACCATTGCTACAATTTTGCCAATCGCAATATTGTGCACTTGTTATTGCGTCCTGCGAAATTTTATGACATTTTTTGCACGCCGACAAGAGCCGCACCACAGCGACCGAGACTGCAAAGCCCCAAGGCTTGGACGAACAAGCAGGCCGCAACGGCCTGCGGATAATTCGGAATGGGAGAAATCATTGATTGATTTCAATGACTACTATTACTTTGCGCAGGTCGTGGAAAACAGTGGCATCACTGCCGCCAGCAACGCGCTCAACCTGCCGAAGTCGAAGCTCAGCAGGCGGATTTCAGAGCTAGAGGCGCGGTTGGGCGCAAGGCTGATCCAGAGAACACCGCGTAGCTTCCTCGTCACAGAACTCGGCAGTGAGTTCTACGAGCATGCTCGCAAAATGATGCTGGAAGCACGAGCAGCTGAGACTGCGGTCAAGCGCAGGCTCGTCGACCAGTCGGGCACGATCCGGCTATCGAGTTCTCCCACTGTGTCGCGCATTTGCTTTGCGGAGATCATGCCGGCATTCCTGCGCAATTTTCCAAATACCCACGTCAAACAGGAAGTGCTGAACCGACCCGCGGATATGATCAACCGGATGTCGGACTTGTTCATCCTGTCCCATGAAGATACGCTTGAGGACTCAACCATGATCCAACGTCGGCTGCTGATCGAGCCACGACATCTGGTTGCCAGCCGTGAATATATTGCGTACTCGAAACTGCCTGACGGTCCCGGCGAGCTGATATTGCATCAAATGCTGGCCACGTCCGAGACGTCTACTCCGACTAGGTGGGAATTTACCGAAACATCGACCAATCGGCAGTTATGTCAATGCCTTACGCCCCGCTTGGCCAGCAATGACATCTTCGCAGTCGCCGCGGCTGCCCGTGCCGGCGCAGGTATCGCCGCGTTGCCAGCATCTGTCTGCGGCGATGACATCAGGACAGGCGAGCTCATCCATATACTGCCCGACTGGACTGCGGGCGCGACCATGGTCAGCGCCTTGCTACCCTCGAAGCAAGGCGTACTGCCGGCGGTTCGGGCACTGCTCGACCACATCACCGAACAATTGCCAACAATTGTCGCCGCGATGAAGCCGCACAGGCAGGCGGTACGTCCGATTCAATAGAACGGATGTCAGGAAGGTAGGAGCCACACAGTGATTCATGAGTTACGCCACTACGAATGCGTGCCGGGAATGCTGCCCATAGTCCTCAAGCGTTTCGAGGACCATGCGTTTCCGATCTGGAACGAGTTGGGCATCCGGTCGCTCGGTTTTTGGACAACCGCGATCGGCGAGAACGACCAATCTCTCCACTACATACTGGCTTGGGAATGCCTCGCCGACCGAGAGGCGAAATGGCACGCCTTTGCTGCTGATCCGCGTTGGCAGTTAGCCAAGAAGCTTAGTGAGCCCGCTGGTCCACTTGTCGCCCGAATCAGGAACTCTATCCTCAAACCGGTTCTGCAGGGCACAACGACCTGAGCCGCTGACCTCTGAGGCACGACTTGAAGCGCTGGCACAGGACCTGGGGCCGCCCCTGAAGGTGTTCAGCCTTCAGGCGAAGTTGTAGGCTTTGTGGCTTTCGTAACGTTTGGCCTTTGCGTCCTTGATGATGTGGTTCATTCTCCTGACGGTGGCGATTGACGTGCGCGATAACGGATGTCGTTACGGGTCAGTGCCCGGAAGCGGTCGCCATGCGATCACTTCCGTCGATCTCAGTTTTTTCTAGCTGCCGGAAAGTCCACGACCAAGGCTCGCGTCTTCCGCTTGGCGATGATCTGGTTGATCCCAAGCACTGCCAACCTGGCCCATCGCGCATCCGCGCGAATGAAACTTAGCTGCGCGAGGCGCCTGCGACACCATCCGCATGCGGCTTCACGAAGCCCTTTTCCGTTCTAACCTACCTTGATGGAGTTGTGGGTGGCGCGCGGCGTCGCCGCAAACAGCGTCTTGGTATAGCTGTGCTTGGGGTCGGCGAAGACCTCGTCGCGGCTGCCATACTCCACCGCCTCGCCGAAATACATCACCATCACCTCGTCGGCGATGTAGCGCACGACCGAGAGGTCGTGGCTGATGAAGACGTAGGTCAGCTGGAACTCGTCCTGCAGGTCGGCGAGCAGGTTCAGCACCTGTGCCTGCACCGAAAGATC
>NZ_QGGX01000044.1 GCF_003148805.1 Aminobacter sp. AP02 | reverse complement strand
GATCTTTCGGTGCAGGCACAGGTGCTGAACCTGCTCGCCGACCTGCAGGACGAGTTCCAGCTGACCTACGTCTTCATCAGCCACGACCTCTCGGTGGTGCGCTATATCGCCGACGAGGTGATGGTGATGTATTTCGGCGAGGCGGTGGAGTATGGCAGCCGCGACGAGGTTTTCGCCGACCCCAAGCACAGCTACACCAAGACGCTGTTTGCGGCGACGCCGCGCGCCGATGTCGAAAGCATCCGCGCCCGACTGGCTAAGAAGAAGGCGGCCTGACCGGCAGCTATCTTCTACTGACCGTTCAAAGTTTCGGCCCGGAAATCGCAAACGGTTTCCGGGCCGAAGCATTTCAGGCGCGCTCGCGCGGCAATGCCCTGCTCAAGTAGCACAATGTTTTGGGCCAGAGGCCGAAATCGCCAATTTCGTCTCTCGCAAAACAGCGATCCCGGATCATAATCGCGGCCATCAATTTGACGGGCCGGCGATGTCGCCGCGCCGAAGGTTCAGGGGGCTGTCATGGCTGGTTTCGAAATTTCCAGGCGCAAGGTTCTGGCGGGGTCGGCGTTTCTGCTGGCGTCGACCGCACTGCGGTCGATCGGCTGGACGCAGGCCAGGAAGGGCGGGCGCCTGGTGGTCGCGGCCGATTCCGAGCCGCGCAATCTCAACCCGGCGATCGTTGCCTCCAATGGCGTCTTCTTTGTCTCGAGCAAGGTGATCGAACCGCTGGCCGAAGCCTCCTTCGATGGACAAGGCGGGCTCGATCCACGCCTCGCGACGAGCTGGGAAGGCTCCGACGACGGGCTGTCGGTGACGTTCAAGCTGCGCGAAGGCGTGACTTGGCACGACGGCAAGCCGTTCACTTCGGCCGACGTGGCATTTTCCGCGCTGAGCATCTGGAAGCCGCTGCAAAATCTCGGCCGCGTCGTCTTCAAGAACCTCGAAGCGGTGGAAACACCCGACGCGCACACCGCCGTCTTCAAGTTCGCCGAGCCAACGCCGTTGCAGCTGATCAAGAACGCGCTGCCGGCGTTGACATCCGTCGTCCCCAAGCATGTCTACGAAGGCACCGACATTGCCGCGAACCCGGCCAACAACGCGCCGATCGGCACGGGGCCGTTCAAGTTCGCCGAGCACAAGGCGGGCGAATATTACCGGCTCGTGCGCAACGACAAATACTGGCGCGAGGGCGAGCCGCAGCTCGACGAGATCATCTACCGCGTGCTGCCCGACCGGGCAGCCGCGGCCGGGGCGCTGGAGGCGGACGAGATCCAGCTCGCGGCGTTCTCGGCGGTGCCGTTGGCCGACCTCGAGCGCATTTCCAAGGTGCCGGGCATCAAGGTCATCGGCGACGGCTACGAGGCGCTGACCTACCAGCTGGTCGTCGAGATCAACCATCGCCGCAAGGAGCTGGCCGACCTCAAGGTGCGCCAGGCGATCGCGCATGCCATCGACAAGGATTTTGTCGTCAAGACGATCTTCCTCGGCCATGCCACGCCTTCGACCGGCCCGGTCCCCGTCAACGACAAGCAGTTCTATTCATCCGACGTGCCGGCATATGCGTTCGACGTCGCCAAGGCCAACGCGTTGCTGGACGAGGCTGGTTATGCCCGCGGCGACAACGGCAACCGCTTCGCGCTGAAGCTTTTGCCGGCACCGTATTTCAGCGAGACCAAGCAGTTCGGCGACTATCTGCGCCAGGCACTTGCCGCCGTCGGCATCGACGCCGAACTGGTCAACAATGATTCCGCCGCCCACCAGAAGGCCGTCTACACCGATCACGCTTTCGATCTCGCCATCGCACCTCCGGTGTTCCGTGGCGACCCGGCGATCTCGACAACCATCCTGGTGCAGTCGGGCATTCCCGATGGCGTGCCTTTCTCCAACCAGGGCGGCTACAAGAATGCGGAACTCGACGCGTTGATCGCCAAGGCGGCTGAAACGCTGGACGACAAGTCCCGCACCGGTCTCTACGACCAGTTCCAGAAGATAGTGGTCGAGGATCTGCCGCTGATCAATGTCGCCGAATGGGGCTTCATCACCGTTGCCCGCGACAGCGTGAAGAATATTGCCAACAACCCGCGCTGGGCGGTTTCGAACTGGGCGGACACCTATGTCGAAACGTGACATCATCGGGGCCTGAGGTGTTAGCGAGGCCCACGGCATAGCGTGAAACGTGCATTCGCCCTTTTGAGGCGCCGGCTGATCGGCAGCATTCCGGTGTTGCTGATCGTCGTCGTCGGCTCGTTCCTGCTGCTTGAGGCAGCGCCCGGCGATGCCGTCGACGCTTATATCGTTTCGGTGGGTGGCGATGCCGGCATGATCGAGGCGCTGCGGCAGAGCTGGGGCCTCCACGCCTCGCCGGCGACGCGGCTAGCCGCCTATCTGTGGTCGCTGCTGCATCTCGATCTCGGCCACTCCGTCGCCTTGTCGCGGCCCGTACTTGAGGTGGTGCTGGAACGGCTGCCCAACACGCTTCTGCTGATGGGCAGCGCGACCGCCTTGTCGTTCTTCCTGGGAACGGCACTCGGCATCGTGGCCGGCTCGCGTCCGGGCAGTTTTCGCGACCGCTTCCTGTCGATCGGCTCGCTGGCACTTTATGCCGTGCCGGGCTTCTGGCTGGCGCTGGTGCTGACGATAGTCTTTTCGGTGCAACTGCGCTGGCTGCCGCTCTCCGGCATGGAGACCATCGCCTCCGGCAAGACCGGCTTTTCGCGCGCGCTGGATATTGCCCGTCACCTCGTGCTGCCGGTGACGAGCCTCGGCATCATCTATCTCGCGCTCTATCTCAGGATGATGCGCGCGGGAATGGCCGAAGTCTGGCGCATGGATTTTGTCGTCGCTGCCCGCGCGCGCGGCATCGCTCGGCGGCGGATCGTCTGGCGCCACGTCGCGCGCAATGCGCTTTTGCCGCTGGTCACCATGCTTGGCCTGCAATCGGCGGCGATGCTTGGCGGCAGTGTCGTCATCGAAAGCGTGTTTTCCATCCCCGGTCTGGGCCGGCTGGCGCAAGAAGCGGTAGGAGCGCGTGATACGCCGCTGCTCATAGGCATCATCCTGGTCAGTGCGGTGCTGGTGATCTTGATCAACCTCGCCGTCGACCTGCTCTACGCCGTGCTCGATCCTCGCGTCGGGGCAAGCGAGGCCAGCGCATGACGCTTTCCCGCATGGCCCGTTCGCCCGAGGCTGTCGCCGGCTTCGTCATTCTCGGCTGCCTGGTGCTGATGGCGCTGGCAGCGCCGATCCTGTTCCCCCGCGACCCGCTGTCGATAGCAGGCCCGGCTTTGCTGCGACCGTTTCAGGATTGGGCGCTGCCGCTCGGCACCGACAGGCTTGGCCGCGACGTGCTTGCAGGCCTGTTCCATGGGGCGCGCACCTCGCTTGCCGTCGGCCTCGCGGCGGCGGCGGCCTCGATCCTCGTTGGCAGTGTGGTCGGCACCGTCGCCGGCTTTGCCGGTGGGCTTGTCGATGAGGTGCTGATGCGCATCACCGACGCTTTCCAGACAGTGCCGGGCTTCCTGCTGTCCCTGGCGCTGGTCAGCGTCGTCGGGCCTTCGCTCAGCGTGGTCGTGGTGGCGATCGCGCTCAGCGCATGGACCGGGCCGGCGCGGATCGCGCGTGCCGAAGTGCTGTCGATCCGCGAGCGCGACTATGTCGCAAGCGCCCGGGTGATCGGCATGCATCCCCTCGAGATCGCCTTCCGCGAGGTTCTGCCCAACGCGCTGCCGCCGGTGCTGGCGCTGTCGTCGGTGATCGTCGCGGCCGCCATCCTGACTGAAGCGGCACTGTCGTTCCTCGGCCTCGGCGACCCCAATCGCGTGACCTGGGGCGGCATGATCGCGGAGGGCAGGGCGGTGTTGCGCTCGGCACCCTTCCTGTCGATCATTCCCGGCATCGCCTTGGTGCTCGCCGTGCTCGGCGTCTACCTCGCCGGCGAAGGCATCGTCGAAAGTTCGGCCACCAGGCGGGGGAACGCCTGATGGCGCTGCTCAGTGTGCGCGGGCTTGGCGTCCGCTACGGCAACGATGTTCATGCCCTCGAGGGTGTCGATCTCGACCTCGATGCCGGCGAACGGCTGGCGATCATCGGCGAAAGCGGTTCTGGCAAGAGTACACTCGCACGAGCCATTGCCGGGCTCTTGCCGCCTGCAGCCAAGGTCGAGGGCAGTATCTCTTGGCCTGAACTCGGGCGGGCGGCGCAAAACGGACGCGACATCGGCTTTGTTTTCCAGGATCCGGCGTCGAGCCTCGACCCTGTCATGACAGTTGGCGATCAGGTTGCCGAGGTGGCGCATGTCAATCTCGACATGGCCTGGCCGGCGGCGCGGCGTTTGGCTGTCGAACTGCTCGACAGGGTCAAGCTGCCGGAGCCGCAGGCAACCGCAAAGGCCTATCCGCACCAGCTCTCGGGTGGCCAGAAACAGCGTGTCGCCATCGCAGCCGCCATCGTCGCCGGGCCACGGCTCTTGATCGCCGACGAGGCGACGAGCGCGCTCGACACCATCGTGCAGGCCGAAATCGTTTCGCTGATCCGGGGACTGGCCGACGAAGACGGCATGGCGCTTTTGTTCGTCAGCCACGACATAGCGTTGGCGGCAAACCTCGCCGACACCATCGCCGTGTTCCGGCATGGCCGGCTGGTTGAGACGGGTGCCGCGGAGCCGCTGATTGCGGCACCGGCGAGCCACTACACGCGAGCGCTGCTCGATGCATATCTGGGGCTCGACGCATGAGCGGAGCGCTGCTCGAGGTCGGGGGGCTATCGAAACGCTTTATGCGCGGCGGCAAGAGATTTACAGCACTCGATGGCGTTGGCTTTTCCATTGCGGCGGGCGAAACACTTGCGCTGGTCGGCCCTTCCGGCAGCGGCAAGTCGACGGTGGCCCGCATCCTGCTTCGCCTCGTCGAGGCCGATGCGGGCAGCGCGCGTTTTGACGGTCAGGATCTGCTGGCGTTGCGCGGCTCTGCGTTGCGTGCGGTACGGGCGAAATTGCAGATGGTTTTCCAGGATCCGCAGGCGGCGTTCAACCCGCGCGCGACGGTTGGGCGCCTCCTCGACGATCCGCTGCGCATCCACGGCATTGTCGAAAGGGCGGGGCGGCCCAAGGCCATTGCCGCATTGCTGGAACGCGTTGGGCTTGCGGCCGAACTTGCCGGCCGTGCCGTGCATGAAATATCCGGAGGCCAGCGCCAGCGTGTGGCGATCGCGCGGGCGCTTGCGACGAGACCGTCGCTGATCGTGCTCGACGAGCCGGTGTCGGCGCTGGACGTGCTGGTACGCGCCGATATCCTGCGTCTGCTCGTTGATCTGCAAAGAGACGACGGCATCGCCTATCTGTTCATATCGCACGATCTGGGCGCGGTGCGTGCCATCGCTCATCGCATCGCCATCATGGATGGCGGCAAGATCGTCGAGCAGGGCGAGGCGCGGGCGGTGATCGAAAGTCCAGTGTCTGCAACCGGCAGGGCTCTGGTTGCCGCAACACCCGAACTGCCGCGTGCCACGGAGAACGCATCGTGACCGATCCAGCCTTGAGAGCCGAGAAACTCGCCGCCGAACTGGACGCGGCGTTTCGCAACCGCGCCGATCTCTACCGGTTGATGCTGGACGAACTCGCCGCCGAGTTTGGCGACGAAAAGGCCGAGAGGGTCCTGGTGCGGGCGATCGAAAAGCGCGGCCGCGAGGTCGCCGAGGTGGCTTTCGCCCAGTTCGGTCCCAATGACGCACGCGCCATCGGCGAAGCGTTTCTGGCCGTGAGCCCCGATGGCGGGCGCATGTATCCGACCGATGTCGAGCGTAGCGACAGCCACATCGCCTTTAAGGTCAAGCGCTGCCCGCTCAAGGACGCCTGGGTTGGCGCCGGTGTCAGCGACGACAGGCTGGCGACGCTGTGCCGGATTGCGGGCGCCTTCGACCGTGGCCTGTTCGAGGCGACCGGCGTCCGCTTCGACAACGTCACCTGGACGCCGGGCCATGGCTCCGGCTGCTGCCACATCTGCCTGACCGACCGGGACAGTTGACCAAGCCGAGGCCCGATGGACTTGGGCCGCCCGATCATGCGACGATTCTGTACCGGCGTGAGTCGTAGGCCGGCAACATGAGGCAAGGCGATGTACAAATTCGAGGTCTACAAGGACAAGGGCGGGGAGTTTCGGTTCCGCTTCAGGGCGTCCAACGGCGAGGTGATGTTCGGTTCGGAAGGCTATGCTGCCAAGGCGTCGGCGCTGAAGGCAATCGAGTCGATCAAGAAGAACGCACCGGCCGCAGACGTCGAAGACCAGACCACGGCCATCGCCTGATCCTAGGACGCTGCCTGTCCATGCGGACAGGCACAGGACGTTGTTGAACCTGCGCATCGTATTCTTCCCGAGCCCATGCCGGTATTCGGGCCGACGCGCGAAACCAGGAGAGATCAAATGGGTATCGAAAGCCTTCTTATCTTCCTTATCGTCGGTGCGGTCGCCGGCTGGCTCGCGGGCCAACTCGTCAAGGGCTACGGCTTCGGCCTGATCGGCAACATCGTCGTCGGCATCGTCGGCGCGCTGATCGCTGGTTGGTTGCTTCCGGCTGTGGGCATCAGCCTGGGCACCGGCACCGTCGCTGCGATCATCCACGCCACAATCGGTGCGGTGATCCTGCTGGTCCTGCTCAGGCTGGTAAAACAGGCGTAGCTTAAGCAACCAACAACAAGCCAAAGAGGCGGTCCCGATTTCTCCGGGCCGCCTTTCTTAACTCCGCATGGGAAACGCGATCCTGACCTTGAGGCCGGGGTGGTTGTCGTCGAGCGTCAGTGACGCGCCATGCAGGTCGGCGATGGCGCGAACCAGGCTGAGGCCCAGGCCGCTGCCGGGCGTCGTGCGGCTTTTTTCGGTGCGATAGAGGCGCTGGAAGACCTTTTCGCGTTCGACGGGCGCAATGCCAACACCATTGTCGCAGATTTCGATGACCACCATGTCGTCTAGGTTTTGGGCCGACATGGTGATGCGCGTTCCCGGGGGACAATGACGGATGGCGTTTTCGACGAGGTTGGCGAACATCTGGACGAGCAGTTCACGGTCGCCCGAAATCGGATGAAGTCCGGTAAAATCGCCGACGGTGGTCAGGACCTTGCCGTCGTCTTCGGCGACATCGGCGTAAATTTCTTCGATGAAGTTCATGATCTCGTCGAGATCGGTGGCCGCGAAGCGGGCCTTGCGCGAACCCGACTCGATCTGGGCGATACGCAGTAGCGCATCGAAGGTCTGGTTGATGCGGTCGCTTTCGACGCGTGCCTCGCTCAACTCATCGCCGACGGGTTTGCCGCGCTCGTTGTTGCCGATGGCGGCGTCGATGGTCATCTTGAGCCGGTTGAGCGGCGTCTTGAGGTCATGGGCGATGTCGGTACTGACCTGCCTCATGCCTTCCACGAGGGCGGCAAGCCGTTCCAGGGCTGTGTTGATCTGGCCTGAAACGGCATCGATGTCGTCGCCATTGCCGGTCAGCGGAATGCGCGCGGCGAGCTTGCCGTTGGAGACGTCCACCATGGTGTCGGCGATACTGTCGAGGCGACGCCGGATGCGGTCGGCAAGGTATGCGGAGAGCGCGAAGGCCGTAACCGTGATGATGGCGAGTGCCCAGCCCATGCTCTTCAGCGCGATCAGTGCCAGCCGGTCCGTCTCGGCCAGGCTGAGCCCGACCGAGAGCCAGTTATTGCCGACCTTGCCGGAGACGACGCGGTAGTTGCCGTCGCCGCTCAGGCCCGCCTCTTCCGCCGAAAGCATCGAAAGGCCGCTTTCGGTCGGAGGTTTGCTGAAATTGCCGGCAAGGCGTTTGCCGGCGGGGTCGAGCAGGACGAAAATCCGGTCTTCGCGTTTGGATAGCCGTGAATAGATGTCGACGGCGCCGACAATGTCTTCGAGATCGCCGTCGGCATCGGTGGCAGCGACGACCTCCCAGATTTCGCGCGCCGAATTGTCCAGGCCGGCCGAAAGCTCGGCTCTCATCAGTTGGTAGGCGACAAAGCCCATCGCCAGGAAGGCACTGACGAAGAGGGTTCCAAACCCGAGCGCCAGCCGGAAAGGCGTACTGCGAAACAGGCTAGAGCGGAGCATGCAGGCTGTAACCCGTGTTGCGCACGGTATGCAGCAAGGGCGCATCGAAAGGGCGGTCGACCTTGGCGCGGAGCCGGCTCATATGGGTTTCGACGACGCTGGTCTTGGGATCGAAATGCAGGTCCCAGACGCGTTCGAGCAGCATTGTGCGCGTGAGCACCCGGCCTTCGTTGCGCATCAGGATCTCGAGCAGCTTGAACTCTCTCGGCTGCAGATCGATAGGCTGTCCACGCCGCGTCACCCGCCGCTTGATCACGTCGAGCTCGAGATCGGCGACGGCCAGCACCGTCTTCTGATCCTGCACAGGCGGGCGGCGCGACAGCGCGTTGACCCGCGCCAGCAGTTCGGAGAAGGCAAAAGGCTTGACCAGATAGTCGTCACCGCCGGCCTCAAGCCCTTCGACACGGTCGTCGACGCCGCCGATCGAGGTCAAAAACAGCACCGGCGTCTTCACATTGGCCGCGCGTAGCGCCTTGACCACTGAAAGCCCGTCGAGATTTGGGATCATCCGGTCCATGACAAGCACGTCGTAGGCGGTTCGCATCGCCTGGAACAACGCGTCCTGACCATCGCCGATGACGTCGCAGAGATGTCCGGCCTCGGAAAATCCCCTGGCGGTGTAGTCGGCGGTCTTCCTGTCGTCCTCAACGACAAGTATGCGCATGCTGCACTGCCCCGCTCCGCGTCGCTCGGCCGTCAGCCTCATAGGGCCGGCCGTAGTGTGCTGTAATAGCACTTCGTGGTCATTCCGTGGAAGCCGGTGGCGCTGGCGACGCGCCGGGTACCGGAATCCTGCGCAAGTCCGATCTGGGGACGGGAACAGCCTGGTTCGAAAAGGGCATTCACAACATCCTCTTGCCTGGCCGGAAACGAGATGATCCGGCCGGAGCGAGTGCCCCCGCCGTGATGTTCGAAATGCACGATGCAACGTTCGTCATTCAGGCGCGGTGTTGCCTGTGGTGGCCGCCATGCCATTCCTGTTTGCCTGGGTGAGTGTCATGAACAGGACCAGCGCTGCGATGCAGGCCAGGAAGATGAAGCTGGCCACCGTCGTGCCGAAGTCGAGGCCGCCATGTTGTGCCGGCTGCGCAAACAGATCGCCCAATGACGCGCCCAGCGGCCTGGTCAGGATGTAGGCGAGCCAGAAAGCCAGGATGCCGTTCAGGTTGAGTGCGTAGTAGGCAATGGCGATCGCGGCGATGATCGAGCCGAAGATGACGCCGGTCTGAAGGTAACCGAGCCCGAGCCCTTCGGCGGTGAGATCACCAGCAGCCGTTCCAAGCGCGAAGGTGAAGAGGACCGCGAGCCAGTAGAATGTTTCACGCCTGGTCGTGGTGATGGTGTGGATCGACAGGGTCTTTTCCGACGCGTACCAGAGCGTGAACGTGACGGCCAGCATGAGGCTGAAGAACAGCGTCGTCGTTTGGAGGCTCACTCCGAAATTATCGACAAGATTGTCGGTCACCAGCGTGCCGACGACGCTGATCAGCACCACCGTCAGCCAGTAGATCCATGGGACGTAGCGGAGCTGGGCGAACTGCAGGGCAAGGGCCACGAACAAAAGGCCACTCATGATCCACGATGTGGTCGCGAGACCCAGATCCAGGTCCAGGTTCATGTAGTCGGCGGCTGTTTCGCCGACGGTCACCGCCAAGAGCTTGATCAGCCAGAAGTCGAAAGTGACCGCAGGAACCTTGTTTAGAATCTGCGCACGGTTAGTTCGCGTCATCATGACGTTGTTCCTCGTTGCAGGGACTGTTGGGAAGGTTGCGGGGAGGCGCTGGCGCTATTTGCCGAGCACCTGCAGCGCTTGATCGAAGAAGGCGTCGGCGCCGGCATCGTCGTCGGCCTTGCAGCGTTCGAGGCCTTTGCCCTTCAGTTCGACGGCCGTGGCCTTTTCGGAGTCGGCGGCTTTCGTCGCCTTCATCGCGGCATTGACGGCGCTCAGTTTTTGCTCGCAGGGCACCGAAGCGGTTTCAGCCAGGGCAAGAGAAGGCAACGAGCCAAGCACGGTGGCGAAGGCAAAGGCGGCGACAGCAACAGTTTTCGTCATATCCATCATCCCGTTGGAAGCCGGAAGGCCCAGCTGTTTTGAAAATTCCGACCGCCCGCCGTGGGCTGGTTTGGCCGGCAAGGAGATGTCTATGATGTTGAGGTCTACTGGTCCTGTCTGAGGCCATACGGTTTGGTAAGAAACGTGCGAGGTCCCAACGTGGGGTGGGACAGGCCCTAGCTAGGGTCGGCTGGTTTCCATTCGAAATGCAATTCCTCGCGGAAGGCGAAACGCACGATGTGGTCGGCGACGACCTGCTCGAGGCGCGGCACGTCGGCCGCATCCAGATCCACAATCAGGGCTGAATCGTTGGCGCTGAGATCGACCAATCGTCCTTCGCCAAGATCGATATGCCCTTCGACGGGCGAGAACTCGACCTTGAACTTGTGACCCCAGTGCTTGCAGAGCTGCTGGAGGTAGCGGCTCGCATGTTTTGTTGTGACGACTGCTTTCGACTTGGGCATGGCACTTGGTTCCTTGTTCACCTGCTCGAGACATCCTTGCCGACAGGCAATGATCGCGAAGGCAAGCAGACCAGTGAGCGCCCGGCTGCGCAATCCCTAGATCAGTCTAACCATATTTGTGTTTTCGGGCCTCGGCACGATTTTCGTGCGTGTTCCGGCAGATGGTGCGAGATCGCTCCGCGCGGCGATCGGCTGCCGCACGGAGATCGTTTTCGACTATCGCATGGTCATCAGCTTGGACATCACACCTGCTTTGACGTCAAGCATCGGTCGTGGGTCGTCCAATACGGGATAGCCGATGTCCTTCTGTTGGTGGATGGAGAGGGCTTCCAGTTCGCGGCGGCTGCGCACGAGCTGGTATTGCCTTTTGATCTCGACGAATAGAGTTGCCGTGCGCTCGATCAACCATCCGCTGAATCCATGCGCTGGCAAGCTGCGACTGAAGTAGCCTTGATATGCCATTTCGGTCTCCTGATTTTGCGACTGACCGGCGCAGATTGCCACGCAAGGCGTGACACCAGCGTTCGCAAGCTGTGAAGGAATCGAGAATATTCGAAAGGGCTAATGTGATATCGGCGCCCAGGCGCAGACTTTTCGAACAGCCGGCCCAGTCGGCACGTAACCCGCTTTCGCATGCGACAAGCCTGTCCGCCGCGGGATGGGACCCAAGGCGGACAGGCTCGGCGCCGCTTACGGCCGTATGTTCTGGTTGACCCGGAACAGGTTCGCCGGGTCGTATTTGCGCTTGGCAGCCACGAGGCGCCCATAGTTGGCGCCATAGGCGGCACGCACGCGCGCCTCGCCTTCGTCATCCATCATGAAGTTGATGTAGGCGCCGCCATGCTGGTTGTGCTCGTGCACCGCCGCCCAGTACGCGCTGGCCCACTGCCTGAGCTTTGGCGCCTTTGCGGGGTCGGGGTCGATGCCGGCGATGACCATCGACCAGCGGGCACGCCGTGCACCCCAGGCCGTGGCATCGGGAGCCACGTCGTGGACGGCGCCGTCGATCGGATAGAGATGCATCAGCGACAGCTCGCTGGGGCTTTTCGAACCATGCTCGACATGGGCAGCGATGGCCGCATCGGACAACTCGTCGACATAGTCGCCCTTCCAGTACCATTGCAGTCCCTTCGGCAGCAGCGGGTCGAACAGCCCCTGGAGCCCGACGAAGGGTATCTGCATCATGCCGTCCATCAAAGGCTTGGGCAGCGCGTCGCGCGCGGGTTGCATCGCGCGCATGCCGTCTTCTTCGGTGCCATTGTAGCAGCTGATGAGCGCGCAGATGCGCTTTCCCCAGATCTCGCGCGGGAACGGATCGCAGGACGGCACCGTCTTGATGCCGAAGAACATCGCCAGCTCGCGCGGCGCTTTCGGAAGGAACCCGCGATACCAGCGCATGATCTCTGCGGCATGCGCGATGTCGTAGAAGATCGGTCCGGCGTAGACGTCCTTCGCCGGATGCGCCTGAAAGGTGAAGCGCGTAACGACCCCGAAGTTGCCGCCGCCGCCGCGCAGTGCCCAAAACAGCTCGGGGTGCTGGTCCTTGCTGGCCGTGACGACGCTGCCGTCGGCCAGCACGACCTCGGCCGCAAGCAGGTTGTCGATGGTGAGGCCGTGTTTGCGTGTGAGATAGCCGGTGCCGCCTCCCAGCGTGAGGCCGGCGACACCCGTGGTCGAGACGATGCCGGCCGGCACCGCCAGCCCATGGACTGACGTGGCGTGGTCGAGGTCGCTTTGGGTGCAGCCGGCCTCGACGACGACGGTGCGGGTGACGGGATCGATGTCGATGCGTTTCATCGCCGACATGTCGATGACCATGCCTCCGTCGCAACTGCCGAAGCCTGGGCCGTTGTGGCCGCCCCCGCGAATGGCGACGAGCAATTGCTTGTCGCGGGCATGATTGACGGCGGCCACGACGTCGGCGGTTTCGGCGCAAGGCACGATCCAGCGCGGCCGCTTGTCGATCATGGCGTTGTAGAGCGAGCGAGCCTCGTCATAGGCCGGGTTGCTTTGATCGATCAGTCTCGCGCGGAGCCTTTCGGGAAAGTCATGCGAAGCAGTTGACTGCAGCATTTTGAACTCTCGTGTTTCGGAGCAAGACGCGTCGGCGCTTTGGCCAATGCTCTGCAATGGCCGTCGGCGCTGCGTTTCGCCGGTTGAACAAGCCGCACTCGCGGCGCGACATGTCGTACGCCGCTTTCATTTCAGGTGTTTTTCTGTAGCGCTAAGGGCGTGTTTCGTTTGTTTCAACGAAATGCCGAAAGGGAACACGGATGGTGGTCGGTCGTGTCCCATCAGGTGGTGTAGCTGGACGGTTACGGAGCCGCTCGCGAGCGCGGCGTTAGCAGCGCCGTAGCGAGTGAGCGGCGTGTCGGTGGTCATCGGCGCTTTCCGGTAGGGTTTGGTTGTTGACGCCAACCCATTTCGGAAGGAC
>NZ_QGGX01000043.1 GCF_003148805.1 Aminobacter sp. AP02 | reverse complement strand
CGGACACAAGGTACCGATATCGTTGATCAATCACGATGGCGCCACCAGCCCGTCATTGTGAAACAGCCGGGAAACTCCACCTTCCGGCGGTCCAACAAACGGTATCGGATCAAAACCGCCGAGGCTCTAATTGCCGCTGGATGACAGTTCAGTGGCAGGTCAAAATGCCCACACTTGACCGCCAACGTCGACAACACTGCAAGCTATGTCAATGATTTGAAACGTCTTCGGGTATGGCCTTTTATCTTGCCCTCTTATTTGGGGTCGAGTTTTTGCAAGTCTTCGCCATCGTCGGTTCTCCTCCATAACAAGTAATCGTGCTCTGTTCCACGCCAGGCCGGCAAGGTTTGCGTTGTGACGAGGGTCTGATACGCCGCGCACCCTTCCGTGCTCTGCGACGGGATGGCTGGACCGCACGAGAGCGGATTGCGAACCGCCGCTGCACATGTCGCCATCGGATTTACGGGGCAGCATCACAGGCATTCCTGCGTGGTCCGCGCATTGCGGCCACAGGCAAGATATCGTGCTTCCCGTTGTCCTGGTCTGTATCATTCCTCTGCCGCTCACGCGGACCTCCTTGAGCTGTTCGAGCCATCAGCCGGCTGGTGATGAAGCGGTGATGATCATGAGTTCGCGAGGCCCAGCCGTTGCAGTTTGGCAGCATTCGCCGCGGCAATGTCCGGCGCCGATGCGTCGGGATCGCCGACATAGAAGGTACCGTCGCGCCACATCGCATGCATCACGGTGGCGAGTTTGCGGGCTACCGCGACCCGCGCCTTGGCGTGGCATTTCGTCTTCGCGAGCTTCAGTCCCCAGGTCT
This sequence comes from Aminobacter sp. AP02, assembly GCF_003148805.1. Taxonomy (GTDB): domain Bacteria; phylum Pseudomonadota; class Alphaproteobacteria; order Rhizobiales; family Rhizobiaceae; genus Aminobacter. The sequence continues at coordinate 13,267 of NZ_QGGX01000043.1, read as the reverse complement.
TGAGCGCGTCGTGTCCCTTGAAGCGGGTGAGCAGCGCCGAGGCGGCCTCATAGAGTGCCCGGCGCACGTCGGGATCGCCGGCCTTGCTGATGCGGCCCTGCACGTCGATCGACGTTCCGGACTGCCATCGGCGTGACGTCAGCCCGAAGTAGGCGGCGACGTTGCGCGACCGGCGGAAGCGATGTGGGTCGTCGATGGCGCTGCTGTAGCTGAGTGCGGTCACGGGACCGACGCCGGGGATCGCCATGAAGCGGCGGCACAGCTCGTCGCGCATCGCGATCTGGACAACCAGCTTGTGCAGCACCAGATACTCGGCCCAGAGCGTGCACGAAGCATGCAGTCCATCAGCCCCGCCGTCATTGCATCGCCGGCAACGGCGGTGCGCACCGCCTTCTCCATCGCACCGCGGCCGACCTTGCCGAGCCGAATGCCGAACACCTTCAGCGAGTGGCGGATGGCGTTCTCGATGTCGAGGAACTTGCGTTTGAGATTTCGCCGCTGAACGAGCAACAGCCGGATCCGGTAGCAGCTCTCCGACTTGATGTGCGCCTGGCGGAACCAGCCGGTGCGCATGATGTGCGCGATGCCGAGCGCATCGGCGGCGTCGGTCTTGTTACGCTGGGCCGACAGCGCTGCACGGACATGACGCGTCTCCAGGCAGACGACCGGGAGACCCTGCTGTTGCAGTTCGGTGTGCAACCATGGTGACAGCGAACCTGCCTCGTGACCGACGCGGCGCAAGCGTCCCGTGTAAAGTCGAAGCGCATCCGCGATCTGCCGCGGGTCCGTATCGACCGCCGTCTCCAGCGCCACGGAACCGTCATCGCCGACCACGCAGATCGCCGTCTCGTCGATCGATACATCAAGTCCTGCAAAATACTCCATCACCCGACTCCTTCGCTTCCGCCCGGAAGCAAGGGTCGCGCCATCGACCGGGGCTGTGCAAGGCTCAGGCATCGCCAAGTTCCCGCCAAATACAGCGGCCTTCCCAATCGGCCAGAGGTCTGACCTCAGAACAAACCAATAACTTGACATCTCCCCATGTCGCTGTGCGACGCTGAATGTCGCGCCGTAGTGTGCCAAAAATGTGCCAGAACCGCCATGCCCAAATATGCCGGCTATGATAGGCGTCGCCGCGAGTCAACTGAGGAAGTCCTCCAAGCGTCGCAGCGCCCAGCGTGTGGGCATAGACATGATCGGCGGCATTGGGCGCCCACATGATCGGTGCAACCTTTGCCACAACATTGCCGTCTTCACTAGCCGCCATGAACGTGATCGACTTGCTTGATCCACTACCGTCGATGGCCTTGTTCGCCTGCTCCTGACGGCTGCTTGCCTCAGTATCCAGCCGCAAGTCGACCGTCGATTGACGGCCCCAAGTAAGCCATTCAACATCCCGGGCGCCAAGTGTTTGCTCCGGGGATATCGTTTCGAAGTTCGGTTTGTAGTGCACAGGGCGCGAACAACTTCTGCGTTCCAAGTGTACGGCGATGTTCAATCAGTTCCAGCGTTCTGGCGATCAAGGCGCTGCGGCGCTCTAGCAAGGCATCGGGTCGTTGTCGCCAACCGCGTGTGAAGATGTCGACTGCGCGTGGCAGACGGAAGAGACGTGCTTCGTAGATGCGACCGTTGCCAGTCCATGACGAACATGCGGTGACTTCCACGTCGCCATAGCCATCGACGCGATGTGTTGCTCCACCATCTTCATGTCGAAAGACGGCGGCATGCAGCACGGGACCGGCTGGGGCCAACATCTGGACGAATGTCGGATCAAACAACAGCTCGCCCAAACGAACAATCATGTGTGCGTTCCACAAATGGCTGATGCGCGGGGCCGCTGGATGACCGACGGTCGTGGAAGAGACGGGCGCATCTCCATGATAGGTACGCACGTTGATCCCCGTGCGATGAAAGCTGGCATCGACGCGCCCGAGCGCATGAAAAACATCCACCAACGCGCTCGCTACGAGCAGGCAACGTCCCCGCCTGCGAACATCTTCAAGAGTGAACGCTCCCGTCTCCACCCCCGCTCGCCACAGAATACGCATCAATGCCAAGCCGAGTTCGACATCCTGTCTCTGATCGAGCGTCAGCGTGGACGCTCGGGAAAATTGGGCCGCGGAAAAATGAAACATTGGTGACCACTCTGGCTGGAAGCATTCTTCGGGCACCTAAACAGCAGCCAGGTCTCAGTCGAAAACACACCTGACTGCGCAAGGCGTCAACTTGCTCGCGGCCGTCGACGCGGGTAGCGCGGCGTTCCGGCCAGCAGCATTGACACCATGGCGATGTCCAGAAATCGACGCTCATAAGATGCCATCTTGGCCAGGCCCTCTTGGGTCAATTGTCCGCCCATCGCCCGCCGCTGCTTTTCCAGGTGGAAGGAGGCACGCGCTTCGGTCCAATAGCCCAGCCCTACCGTTCTTTCGATGAATTTGCGCGGGATTGCAAAGGTGAGACCGTCAATCTCGAAGTGCGCAAAGTTGGCTTCGGCTTGGGTACGGTCCTCCCCTTGTCTGTCCGCGAGCATGTATTGTGCAATCGTGTCGATCGCCCAAGCTTCCGCATCCTCCAGGCTGACCCCGGGTTCAGTGGTTGGTGTGCCGAACACGAAAGGATAGCCGACGGGTAGCCCCTCCATCTCGATGTCGGCGTGATACTGCCCGGCACCGACGCAGTAGAGGTGCACACCGCAAAACCGTCGGATGTGGATGTAAGGTGCTGCGGCTGCCTCCAAGCCCGTCACTGCGGCGATCGCCACAGGAGCACCAATGGCCATGAGCTCGTGCGCTCTCACCTGCGCCGCCGGCATGAGCCGGGCGAGGTTTTTGCGTGCCTTTTCACGATTTTGGGCACTGCGATGATCGTACATGCTGAGGCTCCTGGCGATCTTCTGCCTTAAGGCAAGGTTCCCGTCCTGCCGCACGGCAACCCCGCGGGTGCTGCACCAGCGGAAGTGGACGGGAACGTTCCCTGCTCTCTAAGTAGACAGGATGGCGCGAACGCCCTCGAAGCTTACGAGATCGATGCGGGCCTCGTCGCGAGGGCCGGCTGGCGGGGTGATGACTACCGCGTGGTCTTCGGCACGGTCGAAAGCCGTCGCCAGAATCCCCCGCTCACGCAGCAACCAGGCCACAATTCCAGCAAAACGTTCTTTGGCGCCTGCCCAATTGCCCCAGACCGAGGTTGGAGTTGAAAGACCCTCCAGGGACCTGTGATACCAAAAGACGGTATCGAGCACCGATTCGATGGCTTTCATTTGCTGCGAGGCGAGAGGCTCTGAAGCGAACTGCTCCTCGGCCGTTGCAATCAATTGGTTGACCCGGCCCGCTGGAATGTGAAAAATTTGCTTGCTTGGTCCTTCATTCGCAATAAGGACGATGAGATCGCGCTGCGATTGACTTTGCTCACTCACCCAAAGGTGCAGCACCGAGCCATCAGGTGCAACGGGCAAAGACCCAAAGTCGCAAGCTTCCGGACGTGCGGTCTCGGCAATGAGTTGCTTCTTTCCATCGATCATGACTTTCGTCATATAGGCTTGAGCGTAGCCGAGCGATCCGGCGAACCAGTTATCCAGCCGGGAGACCAAGGCTGTCAACGCGAGCAGGGATGTGCCCGCAAGTTCACTGTCCAGGCCATTGCGCAGGATGGCAGCACATTCCACCAGTGCCCGCTGGCGCAGACTTCCAGTGCGCTGAGGGTTTGCTGAAAGGATGTTCCGTCCGATGGTGATCAAATCCTCATATTGATCTGGCCGATAGCCGAGCAGCGCCATGCGCTGCTCGGCTGCTAGTTGGACCTTAATGAAACAGTTGGCGCCCAGAAACACCAGGGTTCCGGCATTTGCAGTGTGTTGGAAACGGTTGTGCACTTTCGACCCCAAACCCGCTGCTTGTTCGCACCGGTGAGAAAACGATGGCACATGCAGAAAAAGTCTGGTGGCACCTCTCTCGGTGCCACCTTGAGACGCAGCATTGGCGGCGGCGACCCGGCCACCAAAACTGCGCCTCCGCTCGGCGCTGAGGGTAGATGTCAGTTGCCGGCCCGGCAAAACTCGTAGCGACCAAAAGTGTCGTCGGGATCAAAATCAGGAACGAGCAGATCGGGCGTGGCTACTTCCGGCAAAGGATCGCCAACAACAAAGTCGGGAAGTTGCCAAACCGCATCCAACCCAGGAAGCCCATCCCTGCCGCGATAAAGATCTGCAGCACGTGCGGCCTCGAAGTAAGACTTGGAGCGTCGCAGCAATCTTTCAACTCCTGCTTGCCGGAAGCGCGGCCCTCGAAAGTTTGGTGCGGGCGGAATTTTCGTCACAAAGAGGTTGAGCCCCTCATGATACTGATCGTACCAAGCCAGCCAGAGGTGCGCGACCGGTGCATAGCCTACGCGGGCCGTATCGATGAATTTTCTGCCTTTTGGCCAGGTAGCTGGGATTTTGTGGACGATCTCGTCGAGCATATAGAATTGCCAACGGTTGTTCGTCCCTAGAGCATTGTAAGTTTGCGCCGCGTAGAGACGATAACGCAGCCAATGTGCCGCGTAGTAGCCACTGGCAAGAAGGTCCTCGTACGACGAGCCAAAGTCGTCAAAACAGCGCGCCAGATACAATGTCCGGAGTCTTCGCCCGCTGATCGTAATGGCATCGTCCTGCCCGATAGCGTCGATGTTGATGTTGGCGCTCACGTCGAAATGACAGGCGAGGTGATGGCGTTTTCGGGCATCGTCTTGCGCCGGATAGAACATCGTCGCCTGGACGATCGCTTCGAAGGAACAGCCGTCGAACGGCAGCTCAAGAGTATCTGGAATTGTTGGCATCTCTGGTGGAACCCCCATCGGGGCGATAGGAACCACCAATCGTTTGTTTCCGGTGAACGAGCAGCAATGCGTGGCCCGCGTTGCAGTGCTTATGTTGCCAGAGCCCGCATTCAAACGGAAAAATCTGCCTCCGCCCGAACATTTCGGACCGTCTTCTTCCATTTACATCTGATCGACATCCCCGCAAATGGCCTTAACTGACGAGCCGGCGTATCTGATGTTTGCGAGCGCCGCATCAACCTGCGGGCAAATTGATCCAAATCAGAATAATTTGCGCTAAGTCGATTCCATTGTCCTGCGCCGCGATTCAGAACTCCGAGCGATCGATTCATAACTCGAGAACGGCGTTACATGGCAAACGGCGTTTGTAGCTTGCGGGGCAGTAGCCGACGGTCGTCTTCCACCATGAACAGGAGGATGACGATGGGGACTAGAAAAGAGCGCCTGGAGAAACAAAGAGACTATCAGCGAGCATACAGGGCGAGGCGCAGACAAGAGCGCGCTCCCGATCGAGATGACATAGCAAGAACTATGCTGCATTACATGATTGTGACGTCACAGAGGCGCGGCAGTGACCGGCTATTAAGCAAGGTGGTTCAGGAGGTTTCTCGGCAACTGGTCGATCAAGGCTTTAGTGCGGTAGCAACGAAGGCTGCCTGGCTGGACCTTCTCGAACGCTACGAAGACGGATGGTCTTTTTTCCCGAAACCACATCTGCGGCGAGATGCGTCCCGCCACACCAACGATGGCAGCCAAACCTGACTGCTTACACACTCTTCGCCTGTAAGGCGGCCGAACCTGCGGAGGAATCTGGCCAACCCTGCTTCTGAATTCAGCTAACGATGCCCATGCATGTCTGGGGGCGGCGTTCTGATCTAGCATGAACTCGCTGCCACAAACGGCGTTTGCATGACCTGAACGTCTCCCCCCATTACTCCATCACACGGCGTTTTCGGGGCGACCGATTCAAGACTCCGTATTTCTGTTACAGCCGTTGTCGCGAAGCAAGGCGTTCAGTTCAGGGCCGATAAGCGTGCCATGCTCGAGCAGCGCATCGGCGACGGCCTGAACAGCGTGTCGATGGCTCCGGACCAGCTTGCGGGCCTGTCCGTAGGCGCGTTCGAGGCGATCGTTGACGAGGCCTGAGAGTTCACCTCCGATTTCGAGTTGGGCAAATGTCGCCTCAACCTGCCGGTAGAGCAGCGGCATCTCCTTTGAGAAGCCGAGCGTGGTTTCCAGCGCAAGCGCCAACTCGGTTGCCTGGCCAAGGTCACTCCGCAGCGATCCGCCCGCACCGGCCGACACCGTCCCCAAAAACTCCTCTTCCGCAGCACGCCCGGCGAGTTTCGCGATAATCTGCGCAGTTATGCCGGCTTCGCTCTGCGTAACGAAACTGTAGGTCTCGCCCTCAACCTGCCCACCTTGCCGGCCGTCTATCGTGACAGCTTCAATGTTGGCAGTGCCGAGGATCAGATGAGCTACAACATGGCCGGCTTCGTGAATGGCCATGCGGCTGCGCAAAGATTGCGGCCAGACGGGCTTGTTGCCAGCGAGCCGGGCCTGAAGATCGGCGAAACTCAGAGGGCGGCGTTCGCGGCGCGCCATCTGGCGTGCTTCGCGAACGATACGCTCGATGTCGGCCCCGGTCAGCCCGCTTGCCTGCCGAGCAAGTTTGCCCAGAACCGCTTTGCTCTTACAGTCGATCTCATCCACCTGCAATTCTTGCCTCCATGAACATTCCAGTCTCCGCCAGCTTTGCTGGCGTGCTACAGATTGGATGCGCTGCCATTGGGCCGTCCAAGACGATACCAACGCGAAAGTGTCCGGGCCCATGATTGGTCGTGCGACACCATGACGAGATCCGATGTCGTAATCAGTCTATCGGTACCTGTGAGAACCGGATGACCTGTCGCCAAGCCGACAAGATGCGACACAGGCCGCGTTGCAATCATCCAATAATCGAGGATGGGCGCTTCAGCAGCCAGCTGCCCTGGATCAGTACCATCGCGGATTCGTTCCATATCCGCGGCCAGGCTACTTAGGCGATCAACCTCGCGCTCGAAGCGAGGATCATGACGGCCGTTCTGTGGGTCAAACATCAACATTGTTCCTAGGTGCTCCTGTGCACGACAGTTAGGTCGTCCGCGGGTATGTGCCTCTGGAGTTGAGATCTGCTGGTGCAGCACAGCTCGGTACCGCGAACTTTTCCGCGCCAGCGCTTCCGGGCCATGCCGGCAGATTACGCCTCAGCACTGGCGACGATGGCTTCGAGATCGGCACCAAGATGGTGACGCAGGATTTCCGCCAACGCATCGATATCTGGCGGGGGAATGACGATGTGCGTTTCCAAGCGTCCCGAGCGCAGAAGTGCCGGATCGATCATTTGTGGCAAGTTGCTGGCGGCAACGACGATGACACCCGACGACCTGGCGGCGCCGTCGAGTAGCTCCAAGCCCCTGTTAACCACGGAGCTCCAATATTGGTCCCATTCCCCGCGCCGTTCGCGGCTGCCGATCCCGTCAAGTTCATCGACAAAGAGAATGCAGGGCTTCGCCGCCTCGGCCTCGGCAAATGTTCCGACCATGCGTCGGAGCACCTCACCGAGGTACCCAGGCTCGAGCCAAGCCGCCACAGAGCTTGCGATCATCGGCACCTGCAAGCTGTTGCAGAGAGCCCGGGCAAACAAGGTCTTTCCGGTGCCGGGCGGCCCTGATAGCAGGATTCTGGTACTCATCTCCCCCCATTGAAGCTTGCCACCTCGCCAAAGATCGAGGTCTTCCCTGAGCGACAGGGCCCAAGCCGCAGCCTCCCCATAGCCGGCAAGGGACTCAATGCGGGGAACAAAACGATCCGACATGGAGCCCGATGGCAGCGTCGGCTGAATGACCTCCGCACCGCTAGCTGGCCCGCGGCTAGGTTTGCGCTTCGCTCCGCCTGCAGCGCTGCGTCCTGAACTTCCGGCGCTGCGCATTTCCTGCGCCGCCAGGTAGCGTCGGCGGCCTATGTCGCCCAACAATTCGAATGCGCGAACCGGCAACTGACCAGCCCGGATTGTCAGGGCCAGATCCGACAGCGAAAGCGCGGCGATGTGTTCGGCAACAAGTTCGCCATCATGGCACGCTCCAAGCACTGCAATCATCGTCTTCCTAACGATGCCAGGCGTCAGCGGACCGCAATCGAGGTGAAGAGAGGCTGCCCGTCCAAGCACTTCAGGGATTATGCGCCCACGCTCGGCTATGCCAACGACGAGATAGCCGCTCTCGGCCGCGAAGGCCAGTTGCCGCTCTCGCCAATCGCTGTCATCGTCATCCAGTTCTGAGGCTTTGAAGGCGACGGCATGCCACCTTGGGTCTTTGGCTCGCGAGAAGCGCATCGATCCTTTGCGCGAGAGTTCACCGCCCTCACAGATAGCCACCCGACCCGGCACAACCGCACCCCCGGCGAGCAAGTCCAGAAACGCCTCTTCGAAACCATCAACCTTCGCAGAGATGCTGACCAAAGGCGATGGCGTTGCGAGCGCTGCCACGATGTCTCCGACGGTTTGCCCGATCTTGCAGGCAGCCCGTGAGATTAGCAGCAGCGTTGCGACATCGCTGGCCCGCAGCGGCATTGCCGAAGCGCGTACCGCATCTACGAGCCAAGGCGCTTTATGGTTTGGACTGCCTTCTGCACCCTCCTGGAGGGTACCGCCCCTGTTGTTGGCACTTAATTTTACCGAGGTCGTGCGGAAGAAGTCGTCGTGATCATCCCCACGCCTGGCGCGCCCTGAAGCACTGCTCCGGCGGATCATCCGCAGCGCTTCCTCAACCGACTTGCCGGCGACCATAGGTCCGACTGAAAAACTGCATGCCCCCGCACCGCGAAAGTCGGCAACTCCTCCGGCACTGACTCGAAGGATACCGCTGGCAACCGCGTCATGAACCGCGTCGTATGCCGCCCGCCGTCGCAGCCGTTTGACAAAATATCCGGCCAAACGCGCTTCCATCATCGGCTGTCCTTTCCAGCCAACCATTGCGGCTTCATGTCCAAGAGTCCGAGGTCAGCGAGCCACACCGCGACCAATCGACATGCCTGATCACCAGCCTCGACCGCTTCTGCGAGCCGCTCAGCAACAGAGGCCGGCAGCGGCACGCGATGCACAATGGCAGAGCGAGCAAAATGGACGGCGAGCCCGACAACAACAGCTGGGTCATCAGCAGGCTTGAGCTGGCAACCGCACGACGTGACCAGCCCCGCGCGCGCCAAGCGCACACAATTCGGACTGTGGCCAAGCAGTTCCAGCACAACCTGCATCGAATTGGCTTTCTTCGCCCGAGGCAGTTGATCTGCCGGGGCTTCATGCCAGAGGGCATGCGTGTCCGGCTGTTTGCCAAGATCAAGCACGGTCCGGCGGATCAAGCGCTGGTCCACTGGTGAAGAACGGGCGGCCTTGTCCGCGGGAGGTGGAGGCTCAGCGACAGAGTGGCGCTGTGGCTTGCTGGAACGAGGCTCAAACATGGGCAAAGTTACTCCCGTCCGCAGCGGTGCTGCGGTTCAAATGGAATGATGGTGATGGAAGCCAGGACGCTAGCGCAGACGCTTTAAGCTCCTGACGTCAGCAACTCAGATCGTCTTCGCCCTCAGAAGGCGTTGTTGCGCCCGGCGGGCGCTACCAGCAGACCGCAGGGATGATCAGGCATTCATAGCGATCGTGCCGTTTCATGCCGCTCGAGCCAAACAGATCATCCAAACGGACCGACGCGACCGGTTCACTGAACAGAAACAAGTCAACGTCGACAGGACCACCAACCTGGTCCAGCGACTTGTTGTTCACATATCTCGGGATAAAGGTGCTCATAGCTCAGGCCTTTCCGCGTAAGGGATCTGGGTCAGGCCCTCGGCGGTGCGGGAACACCGTCGAGGGCCGATTTGCCCCGGACTCATGTTCGAGGCAGAATCATCTTGGCAGGATCCAGAGGAGATCTGAGCCCTCAAAATGCGAGCCGATAAGAAATCTCGATCGAATGGTGAACAACGGGCTCACGCAGAAGATCGGCGGCAAAGAATCGTGCCTGAAGGCGGGAACCGCTGGCGATGATCACCCCAGCTGCTTGCATGCCAGGCCACACGGCGCCACAATGCCCGCTTGTTGAAGGCATCGCGGCACATGAAAGAACCTGCGACCGGAATCGACCTATACGCCCGATTCTCGCGCGACGGTCCGCCGAGCGAACTGGCACTCAATCCGCCAGCCGAACTGCCGTATGAGGCTCCAAATCTTGAGACAGCCCTGTCATCAGCGAGGCCTGGGCGAAAGAAGCCGACTGCTTTACTCGCAATCCGCTCCGGCAAACATCGAGACTAGGGATCTAAGGGGCAACCGCCAAGCGAGACCGCTCTTGGGCACAGACAAAGGTCATCGTGAGGTGCTCCCCGATTTTGGACCGCCCGGCTGGGGAATTTTCCCGGGGTAGCACTCACGGCGGACCGGATGCGCCGGAGGCATTCATGAGCGATATCGGCGACTTGTTACCGATGTCGCTGTGAGGACGAACCTCGTTGTAGTCTCGACGCCATTCCTCCATTTTCTGACGGGCGTCGTCAAGGGTCAGGAACATTGCTGGTTCAGGCACTCGGCTCGGAACTTGCCGTTGAACGACTCGATACGCATTGTCCGTGGGCTTGCCGGGCCGTGAGAAGTCCAGGACCACGTCTCGCTGATAAGCCCACAGATCGAGGTCTCTGGAGATGAACTCGCTTCCATTGTCCACCCTGATCATCTTGGGATAGCCAACCTCGCAGCAGACCCGCTCGAGCGTCTGTACAACGTCTTCGCCCCGGTAGCTGAATCGCGGATCCGTCGCCGGCGCATAGCGGGAATGGGTGTCGACGATGGTCAGGATGCGCAGCTTCCGGCCGGTGGCCAACTGGTCATGCACAAAGTCCATCGCCCAGACCTGGTTGGAGTGGGTGGCATCAGTTCTATCCTCCCGTAGCTTGGCCTTTACACGCCGCTTCGGCGTCTTGTTCCGCAGTTGCAGCCCCAACTCGTTGGAAAGCCTACGCGTTCGCTTCATGTTGATGGGCCATCCTTCGCGCAACAGCAGGACATGCACCCGTCGGTAGCCATAGCGAACACGCGTCTCGCAGATCTCCTTGATCCGATGCTTGAGATCGGCCTACTCACCGCGCTTCTCCTGGTAAGTGTAAAGGGACCGGTCGATCCGCAAGGCATTGCAGGCTTTGCGGATCGAGACCTTCCAGACGTCCCTTAACTCATCGACAAGCTGGCGCCGGCGGGCAGGCCTCAGAGCTTTTTTGCCAGGACGTCCTGCAACATCGCCTTATCCAGCGACAGATCCGCGACGATCCGTTTGAGCTTGGCGTTCTCTTCCTCGAGCTGCCGCAGCCGCTTCACCTCGGACGGCATCAGACCGCAATAGCGCTTGCGCCAGTTGTAGAACGTCGCCTCGGATATCCCGACCTTCCGGCACACCTCGCCGATCGCCGTTCCGTCCTCAGCCTGCTTCAGAACAAAGGCGATCTGCGCCTCCGAAAACTTCGATGCCTTCATCGGATTCTCCATATCCCGGTCGAGGATCATAACTGGAAAATCCCAGCCTAAAACGGTCCGAATTACTGGGAGCACGTGAGACCTCGGTCGCATCCTTCTCGTCGATCTCCATCGCCCATTTCACATCAGCCTTGGTGAAACCGATGTTCTTCAGCCGATGATAGATGTGCTCGACAGCTGGCCGATATCGATCGAGCAGACTAACTGCCCCCCATTTCGGATATCGCCTTCGCCATGGCCCGACCGACTACGTCAGGAGCAAAATGGCTTTCGATGTTTTCCCGGGCGAGCGATGCTCGTTGCTGAGCGAGCGCCGGATTGTTATAAATAAGCCTTAGGCTATCAACAAAATAGTCAAGATCTGGATCAGCCCACACCTGCTTTTCGGCATGTGGATATGCACCAATTGGCACATCCACTAGCCTAAAGGGCGACAAAAAGCTGTTTTCAGCAGACATGAACTCAAGATTCCCAGAGTAACCGGTTGCAATGACTGGCTTTCCGCGGGCCATACACTCGGCGAGAATTAAGCCAAAGCCTTCACTGCGATGGGGTGAGATAAAGACGTCACACGCGCTTTGAACAAAGTCGATAGCGCCTTGGTCTGTTCTGCTATCCATAATGACGATACGCTCATCGAGCGCCGCGAGCCGGCGAATTTCACGCGCTGTAGGATTGTCGACGGTCGAAGAGTGCGTCTTGATGACGAGAGTCGCGCGCTGCTCTGAGCGAGCGAGCGGAAAGGCGTCCATAAAAGCCTGGACGGCACCCAGCGGGTTCTTTCGCGCGGCATAAGATGCAAGATCGAACATCGTAAGAACTGTGAACGACTCTTCTGGCAGCCCTAAGCGGCGTTTAGCTTCGAGCTTGTCGATGAGGCGGACCGAGATGGCTGGCGCAACGATCCTTACGTTCGTATGCACGGCAGCAACAGATTGTCGCGTAAACTCAGAAGCTACCCAGATTTCGTGCAATTTCGATGCTTCACCGCGCCACGGTGCTGGCAGTGAAGGCAGTTCCCAATACCATTCGCCAACTCGATATTTCGAACGCCAAAAGCGCCGCTTGGTGTACATATCCAATGTAGAGTAGATATCCGGGTTTGCGAACAGTATTGCTTTATTGTCTATCTCATCTGAATTGACTACATCCTCAGTGCCTGATATGTGAAGATAATCATCAATTCCTTCTATATTTATACGTGCCGAACGCAATCCTGTTGTCTGCAGTGCGGCAAGACGCGAGCGTGCGATCTGACCGAGACCTTTGGGAGATCGAAATAACCCAAAGAAAACAATATCATGGGATTCAGATTGATCACTGGGCATGTGACTGCTCACGGCTTCGATATTGGCCATGCAAGGAGGCACAGATCGACAACTGACCTTCCTTTTTAGCCGCCGAGTTGCGGACTTCCTGCCTCTCAACACACTGATCAGTAGTTGCTGCGTAAGGAATCGAGCGCTGGGGACGCTGCTATCCAAAATATTGATCCCCGAATGGTTCATCTCTCGATCAAACCACTCTGCGAAACTGCCCCTGAATATGAGGCGAGCAATCCAGACCTTAAACCAGACCCATCGCGAAACCGTTTCATCGGATCCCAAATGAATGGGCCTATCTTGGGTCAACATCTCTACTGCCTACCGTTTCTTTTCGCGCTAGATGGACGTCTGCGCACCTGGTTATATGCGTCTTGATAGCGTCAGCAAGAGCTACAAAACACCTCATGGGCAGTGACCTGAGACCCCAATCTCCTCCGGTTTGAGGGAGAGTCCTTGGTTTCGTGATCCGATACCGTTTATTGGACCGCCGGAAGGTGGAGTTTCCCGGCTGTTTCACAATGACGGGCTGGTGGCGCCATCGTGATTGATCAACGATATCGGTACCTTGTGTCCG
>NZ_QGGX01000042.1 GCF_003148805.1 Aminobacter sp. AP02 | reverse complement strand
AATGTCGGCCACCTGATGACCAACCCGGCGATCCTCGACCGCGACGGTTATGAAGTGCCCGAGGGCATCATGGACGCGGCGATCACGGCACTCATTGCCCTGCACGATGTCGGTCAGAACGGCCGCCGCATGAACTCCCGTGCCGGTTCGATGTATGTGGTCAAGCCGAAGATGCACGGCCCCGAAGAAGTCGCCTTCGCGGTCGAGATCTTCGACCGCGTCGAGCGCCTTGTCGGCATGCCGCGCAAGACCATCAAGATGGGCATCATGGACGAGGAGCGGCGCACCACCGTCAACCTCAAGGAATGCATCCGTGCCGCCAAGGAACGCGTGGTGTTCATCAACACCGGCTTCCTCGACCGCACCGGCGACGAGATCCACACCTCGATGGAGGCGGGTCCGATGGTACGCAAGGGCGACATGAAGCAGGCGCCATGGATCAATGCCTATGAGGCCTGGAACGTCGACACCGGGCTTGAATGCGGATTGTCAGGCCATGCCCAGATCGGCAAGGGCATGTGGGCGATGCCCGATTTGATGGCAGCGATGCTGGAGCAGAAGATCGCGCACCCGAAAGCCGGCGCCAACACCGCCTGGGTGCCGTCGCCGACGGCAGCGACGCTGCATGCCACCCACTATCACAAGGTCGACGTGTTCGCCGTCCAGGACCAGCTGAAAAGCCGCCCCAAGGCGCGGCTCGACGACATCCTGTCGGTGCCTGTCGTTGTCCGTCCCAACTGGACGCCCGACGAGATCCAGCGCGAACTCGACAACAATGCGCAGGGCATCCTGGGCTACGTCGTGCGCTGGATCGACCAGGGCGTCGGCTGCTCGAAGGTGCCCGACATCAACGACGTCGGCCTGATGGAAGACCGCGCCACCTTGCGCATCTCCTCCCAGCACATCGCCAACTGGCTGCGCCATGACGTGTGCTCGCACATCCAGGTGATGGATTCCTTGCAGCGCATGGCAGCGATCGTCGACCGCCAGAATGTCGGCGATCCGCTCTACCAGCCGATGGCGCCCGAGTTCGATCAGTCGACCGCCTTCCGCGCCGCCTGCGATCTCGTCTTCGAAGGCCGCGCCCAACCCAACGGCTACACCGAACCGGTGCTCCACAAGCGCAGGCTCGAGCTCAAGGCGAAGCGCCGCCGCGGCTAACCGGCGAGGGCGGCACACTGCATCTGCCCCTCACCCTTACCCTCTCCCCGTGAAGGACGGGGAGAGGGGGACGTCAGCGTCGAGCTTGTCTTCTATCTGAAGAGGGCCATCGGCGTTGAATCTGGTCCTCTCACGTCATCTGAAGTGATGGCGGCAACCGAAGAGAGGGCGGCAACGGCGCGCTTGTCCCTTCTCCCCGTCATTACGGGGAGAAGGTGCCGGCAGGCGGATGAGGGGCAGGGCGAGTTTGCAATGGATACCCCCACCCCTGACCCTCCCCCTTGTGGGGAGGGCTGGGGGACTTCCGTTTCAATTTATCATCGTCGCCGGCCACCGAGACATTCACACACCAACCCCAAGGAGAAGACGTGACAGACCTCACTCTCGCCGCCGCCAACACGGTCATCGCCGCCGCCCTAGCCAAGGGCGCGGACGCCAAGTTGAAGCCTCTCACCGTCGCCGTCCTCGACGCAGGCGGCCACCTCAAGGCGTTCCAGAAGCAGGATGGCGCGTCGATGCTGCGCTACGAGATTGCCTCCGGCAAGGCTTATGGTGCGCTCGCCGTCGGCATGGGGTCGCGTTGGCTCGACCAGACGGCGAAGGAGCGTCCGCACTTCATGGATGGGCTCAATGCCGTCTCCGGTGGCCGCATCGTGCCGGTGCCGGGCGGCGTGCTGATCCGCGACGCAACTGGCAAGCTCATCGGCGCTGTCGGCATCACCGGCGATACGTCCGACAATGACGAACTCGCCGCCATCGCCGGCATCGAGGCCGCAGGCCCCAGGCATCAGGCGGCTTGAACAGCGGAAGCGCATTCTTCCGCTTGACAATTTCAGCTGTGATCATAAAGTGTGATCAAATTGATTGATGCCAATCAGGTCGGCACGTGGGCTCGGGAGGAAACCAGTCCGCGACACCATGGCGCTTGAGGGCGCGCGGTTCGAATCGCCGCGTTTCGATCCCCGGAGGAGAGAATGAAAGTTGCAGTATTAGGCGCGGGTGCGGGCGGTGCAGCCTCGGTCGCAGAGTTGGTCCAGGCCGGTCACGACGTGCATTTCTGGGCGCGGTCGGCGGAGACGCTGGAGCCGCACATCAAGCTGGGCGGCGTCGCCTATGAGGGCAAGCTCGGCGAGGGCGTGGCCAAGCCCGCCCTGATTACCACCGATCTCAAGGCGGCCATCGATGGCGTCGACGTCGCCGTCGTCGTGTTGCCGACCTTTTCGCATTCGGCAATCGCTTCGGCGCTTGCCGCAGCCGGCTGGCCGTCGGGCAAGCCGGTCGTGCTCAATCCCGGCCACACCGGCGGTGCGCTCGAATTCGCCGAAACGTTTTCGCGCACTGGCCGTTCAGCGCCCCCGGTCGTCGAGTTCTCGACGCTGACCTATGTCGCGCGCAAGTATCGTCCCGACGGCGTCACGGTGTCCGGCCGCGCCAAGCAGCTGAAGGCGGCAGCGCTCAAGGGCGGCGCCGAGGTGCTGGAGATCGCCGGCAAGCTTTATCCCGGCCTGACCCCGGTCGCCGACGTGATCGCCTCGGACCTGTCCAACGTCAACATGGTCCTGCATCCGCCGGCTGCAGTGCTTGCGGCGGCCTGGGTCGAGGCGACCGGCGGCAACTTCACCTTCTATGTCGACGCCATGACACCGGGCGTCGCCCGCATCATGAAGCAGCTCGACGACGAGCGTCTGGCGGTCGCCAGGGCCTTCGGGCATGATCTGCCCAATCTGGTCGAAGAGATGAAACTGCTCGGTACCGTCGAGGCCGATGTGACCGACACCAGTGATTTCCGCGCCGCGATCGCGGGTGGCGAGGCCAACAAGCGCATCAAGGGCCCGGATTCGCTGGAGTATCGCTACTACAAGGAGGATTTCGGCCACGGGCTTTTGCCGTTCCTCGAATTCGCCCGGATCGCAGGCGTTGACACGCCTGTGGCGCATTCGCTCTACAGCCTGGCGCAGATCGCCGTCGGCACTGACTACCGCAAGGGCGGCCGCACCGCCGAGGCGATGGGCATCGCCGGCATGTCGAGAGATCAGGTCATCGAGAAGGTGAGGGCGAAATGAGCTGGAACAACACAGTCATCGCCGTCGTTGCCGGCGACGCCCGCGAACAGGAAATCGCCCGCTGCGCCGTTCGTGCCGGTGCAACCGTCCGCGCCTACGGCTTCCCCTGGCCGGAAGAGGGCATCGAGGGTGTCTACCACGCCAGGGATGCCGCCGACGCCTTGAAGGGCGCCGACATCGCGCTGTTCCCGATCCCCGGCATCACGGCGGAAGGCGCGCTGTTTGCGCCGAAATGCCCGGAAAAGATCATCCCGACACGCGAGATGCTGGAAGGCATGCGCAAGCCGGGACACATCATCCTCGGCTGGGCCGACGCCAACCTGAAGGGCCATTGCGCCGAGCTCGGCATCACGCTGCATGAGTATGAGTGGGACGTCGACCTGATGCTGCTGCGCGGCCCGGCGATCGTCGAGGGAGTGCTCAAGGTGATCATCGAGAACACCCAGATTACCATCCACAAGTCGAATATCTGCCTGGTCGGGCAGGGCACCATCGGTTCGCTTTTGACCAACACGCTGGTCGCGCTTGGCGCCCATGTCCATGTCGCGGCGCGCAACCCGGTGCAGCGCGCGGCGGCTTATGCGGCTGGGGCTGAATCGCTGACGCTCGAAGAGCTGCCTGAATACCTGCCGAAGATGGACATTGTCATCGGCAGCGTGCCGAAGCGCCTGCTCGATCGCGACCAGCTGAAGCTGTTGCCCAAGCATGCGCTGCTGGTCGACGTCGCGGCTCCGCCCGGCACCATCGACCGTGACGCTGCCGCTGAACTCGGGCTCAAGGCGATCTGGGCGCGTGGAATGGGCGCGCGCGCGCCGATCACGGTCGGCCGCAGCCAGTGGAGCGGCATTTCAAGGCGCATCGAAGGCATATTGGAGCAGAAGTGATGAAGGCAGATCTGGTCATCAAGAACGCGCGGGTGGTTCGCCACGACGGCGAATACCATGGCGGCGTGGCGGTCAAGGACGGCAAGATCGTGCTGACCGGTGCCGACGAGGTGTTGCCCGATGCTGTCCGCACCATCGATGCTAAGGGCAAGGTGCTGATGCCGGGCCTGATCGACCCGCATTGCCATCTCGGCGTGAAATTCCCTTACCCCGAGGACATGCGCACCGAGACGGCGGCGGCTGCTTCCGGCGGCGTTACCACGGCACTGCTCTACATCCGCAACCTCAAGGAATCTTATCTGCCGTTCTACGAGGAGCGGAAGGCGCTGGGCGAGGAGAACGCGGTCATCGACTTCGGCTTTCACTTCGGCATCCAGCGCGAAGAACACATCGCCGAGATTCCCGAGATCGTCGCCAAGACCGGCGTGAAGTCATTCAAATGCTATTTCGGCTACGAGCCCGACAATCCGATCGGCATCGTGCCGGCGACGGACGGCTGGGTTTATGCGGCGATGCGCACCCTGTCGAAGATCCCGGGCGCGGTGATCAACGTGCACTGCGAAAATACCCAGATCGCCTCGTGGATCAAGAAGGAGATCGCCGCGACTGGCCGCCAGGATCTCGGCGCCTACACGGAATCGCGCCCCGCCTTCTGCGAGGTCGAAACCATCCGGCGCATGATCTTCTTGGCCGAAAAGACCGGCTGTTCGCTGCATCTTGTACACACTTCGGTCGGCATGGGCCCGGTACTGGCCGCTGAGGCGCAGGCGCGCGGGGTGCATGTCACCGTCGAGACCTGCCCGCATTACCTGACGCGCACCTGCTACGATGAGGACCTGGACATGCGCGCCAAGATCTCGCCGCCGCTGCGCGACCGCAACGAACTCGAAGGCCTGTGGGCCGGTATGCTCAACGGCTCGGTCTACAGCCTTGGCACCGACCACGTGCCGTTCCTGCCCAAGAAGCTCGAGGACCTGTGGACCGAGTTCCCCGGTGTCGTCAGCTTCCCGTGGGAGCTGTCGCTGATGCTGCATTTCGGCGTGCACCGGCGCGGCCTGCCGCTGAGCCGCCTGGTCGAGCTCAATTCGTTCAATCCGGCGCGGCGCTTTGGCCTGTGGCCGCGCAAGGGCCACATCGATGTCGGGTTCGACGCCGACCTCGTGCTGGTTGACCTCGACGAGGAGCGCACGGTCACCCACACCGGCAAGGGCACCTGCATCTATGAAGGCTGGAAGCTGAAGGGCTGGCCGGTGATGACCGTGGCGCGCGGCGACGTGGTTTACGAAAATGGCGTGGTCGCCGAGAGCCATTATGGCCGCGGCCGCTGCGTGACGGTGCCGTCATGACCCAAGGGGTCTCCGACCACCTCGACCTGGCCGGTCGCATCTCGCTGATACCGGCGCGTCTGCCGGTGCGCGAGGCGATCGCCAGGATCGTCGCCCGCAAGGACGCGATCCGCCAGGAGCGACTGTCGGGGATCCACAATCCATGGGGCCATTGTCTCGGCCTGACCGACCCGTGGAGCTTTCTCGACCTGTGCGAAAGCGATCTTGTCGTCGATGCCGCGCGGAAAATCATCGGGCCCGATGTCATTCTGTGGGACAGCGAGCTGTTCGCCGAGGCCAGCCGTTACGGCGAGTTTCTTAGCGAGGGCTGCGAGGGCCGCTACTGGCCGGTCTCGCCGCTGGCGGGTGCCGTGGTGCTGGTGGCCGTCAACAGGGACGAGCTTTTGGTCAGGGCCAGCAGGCTGGGGGAGATGAGCCTCGATGCGCTTGCCGACTTTGATCTTTCGGAGCCGCTCTATGTCGTCAGGCTGATGCCGGCGACGAGCCGGTTCGAGCGCGATCCAAACCATCCAGCCAACCGCGCCTGCATGGAAGAGCAGGTGCTGGTCAACTATTCCAACCGCCCGCTGTGGCTGCTCTCGGGCATCGACCGGGCAAACAACGATCTGGTTTCGGGCTTTGCGCCCGCCGTGCCCGTCTGGGCCTCCGGCGCCAGGCCCAGCGAAAGAGAGGAGAAATAACATGCCGTTCGTCGTCGTAGAGATGTGGGAGGGGCGCACTGTCGAACAGAAGCGCAACCTGGTGAAAGCCATCACCAAGGCCATGGTCGATGAGGCCGCCTGCAAGCCCGATCACCTGCATGTGGTGATCCATGAGACGCCCAAGGACAGCTGGGGCCGCGGCGGCGTGCTCGGCATCGACATGGTGGAGCATAAGTGATGGGTCTCGACGTTCTCGACTACCGCAAGTCGGCGCTGCTGGTCATCGACCTTCAGAACGCGTTCATCCACGAGAAGGGCACGCTCGGCGTTTCCGGCGTCGACACCAAGCGCCTGTCGTCGATCGTGCCGCCGCTGGCCAAGCTGATCAAGCGCTGCCAGGACACCGGCATTCCCGTCATCTGGACGATGCAGGAACACTTTGCCATCGACCACAACCGCGCCAAGAAGAAGCTGCTGGGCCACACCGCCCGGCGCAAGCAGGTGTCGGCGCTGGCCGGCAGCTGGGACGAGCAGATCATCGACGAGCTGAAGCCATTGGCCGATTTCGACCCGGCCTTCGTCATCCGCAAGCACCGCTTCGGCGCCTTCTACGAGACGCGTCTCGAAATGATGCTGAAGATGCTCGGCACCCAGCATCTGTTCGTCACCGGCGCCACCACCAATGCCTGTGTCGAGACCTCGATCCGCGAAGCCTATCTGCGTGACCTCGATGTGATTGCCGTCGACGATTGCGTGTCGGGCGTCAATGCCGAGTGGGAAGCTACCGCCAAGCAGGTGTGGAAGCAGTATTTCTGCGAGATCGCCCAGTCGTCCGAGGTGCTCGACTGGATCGGCGAGCAGGTCAAGCCGCGCGTCACCAACTATGGCCACCAGCTGATCATGGTCAACGACATCGACACGTCGGTGGCGTTCTACACCAATCAGCTTGGCTTCACGATCCGCCCGGCCAAGCCCCTGGCCGATGGCCGTCCGTTTACCGCCTTCCATCAGGGCATCGCCCTGATCCACGGCAAGGCCTCTGACCATCGCCAGCTCGACCACATCGCGTTTGAGGTCAACGACGTGCGCGCCATGGATGCCAGGCTGAAGAAGGCCGGCGTGAAGTACTTCACCGACCTGCATGACGGACCCTATGGCCTGACGATCTATATCGCAGACCCCGACGGCACCAAGGTCGAACTCTACCAGGTTGGCGCGACCGCCTGACCCTGTGGGCTGATGCCAAAATGAAAAGGGCCGCCGGCTTCCGGCGGCCCTTTTTGCTTGGTGATTTCATTCCGGCTCAATCGACCGACAAACCCTCAAGCGCGTCGAGATCGGCATAGGCGGGCAGGGAGGTGGCAAGGGGCGCACCATCGCGGATGACGATGCGGTTGCTTTCCGCGCGGGATAAAACTTCGGACCAGTTGCGGCCTTCGAACAGTATGAAGTCGGCCGGCTGTCCCTCGGCGATACTGCCCTTGGCATCGAGACCCATGATCTCAGCCGGAGTTGTCGTCACTGCCCTAATCCAGTCGCCGGTCGGGTGATCGAGATGCAGTATCCGCGTGCCCAGGCGGAACGTGTCGAGCATGTCGAGATCGCCATAAGAATGGAACGGGTCGCGTGTGTTGTCGGAGGCGAGCGCCACCCGGATGCCGCGCTGCTTCATCTCGTGCAGCAAGGTCACGCCGCGCCACCTCGGCGTCGTACCGTCCTTTCGGCGGTCCTGCAGGTAGAGATTGCAGGTCGGCAGCGACACGACGGCGATGCCAGCTGTTGCCACCTTGTCAAGCGTGGCATCGACTGCAGAAGCCTCCTGCATAGCCAGCGAACAGCAATGGCCGACCAGCACTTTGCCAGTGAAGGACGCGCGCAGCTTGGCCTCTCCGATGCGGCGCAAGGCGTCGGCCTTGGGATCGGCCGTTTCGTCGGCGTGGAAATCGAGGTCCAGGCCGTGCTTCGAAGCCGCCTGGAACATGCGGTCGAGCAGGTGGTCGATGTCGGGCGTGGGATAGGCCACTGCTCCAAGCGTGCCGCCTGCACTCGCAACGCGCCTTGCGATCTGGTTGAGATTGGCATCGTCGCGGGCCATGTCGATGGGAAACAGGCACGACGCCTGTAGGTCGATGCGGCCAAGCCATTGTTGCCTGAGTTCCATGAAAACCGGCCAGGAAATGTCGTCCTGCGGCGGCTGCGAGTCTATATGGGTGCGGATCGCCGCCGTGCCGTAGTGGAGCGCCGAGCGAAGGGCGAACTCCATGCGCATCGTGACGTCCCGGGACGACCAGTTCGCCGTCCGGTCGGCGCGCGTCGCCGCCAGCGCTCCCTCGAAGGTGCCATTCGTCGCCGACGTGCGCGGCAGGATATGGCCCTTGTCGAGATGGGTGTGGCAGTCGACGAATGCAGGCAGCACAACACGGCCGCCACCATCGATGGAAATCGCATCGCCGCTGCTTGTTTCGCTGGAACGGCTGCGCGCAGGAGTTGTTGCCGATATCCTGCCGTGCTCTACTGTCACGTCAGCGAGAAAGAACCCTACGGCGTCGATGGCACCGGTTCTTGTCACTGCACCGTTGAGGCGCACGTTGCGCAAGACATACCGGCCCAGCTTTGCGCCTTCCGCAATCCGGTCGCGCAGAGTGGGCTGATCGAGGGCGGGTGCGTTCATGGACGGGTCTCCAGGCAAACGGGTGTGACGGCGGGTCGGGCGGCGTGGCATTCTCAGCAGAACGGCAGGGCAGTTAGAGGTTGCCGTTTCGGCAAAGTTCATTTATTGATCACAATATGAGATCACAGATTGCGGCCTGTCAACTTCTGCCCCCGGCCGGCGCCTGTCTACGGCATGATCGCCGCCAGACGCCGTTCCTCGTACAGCGCAATACTTGAGGAACCTTGCGAGAGGCGGAGAAGCAGAATGCGCATAGACAAGACAGAGGACGCCAGCAACGGCGGCAATGAAGCGCCCAAGAAGGAGCGTGGCCATGTGCATGGTCATGTGCTGCGCTACATGCGCCGCGGCCTGATGGTCGGCGCTTTCCTGCCCGGCCAGGTGATGAGCCTGCGCAAGCTGGCGGCAGGTTTCGGCACCAGCCCGATGCCGGTACGCGAAGTGCTGAGCCGCCTTGTGGCAGCCAACGCGCTCGAGGAAACCAAGGGAGGCTCGGTACGCGTTCCCAGGCTGAGCCCGGAGAAACTCAGCGACCTGTTTGCGGTGCGCGAGATGCTGGAAGGCATGGCCGCCGAACTCGCGGCGAAAAAGGCGACCCCGGAGCTGGTCAGCGAACTTACCGCGATCAACAAGCAATTGCTCGTGGCGATCGAAAAGCGCGACATCCTGAATTGCCTGTCGTTCAACCAGAAATTCCACTTCACGCTCTACGAGGCGGCAGATTCCGAAGTGCTGATGCCGCTGATCGAGTCGCTGTGGCTGCAGTTCGGCCCGACAATGTACATGTCGCTGCTCATCCCCTCGATGCCGTGGAACGCTTCGGACCACGAGGACATCCTTGCCGCGCTGAAGGAAGGCAATTCCGCTTCCGCCAAGAAGGGCATCGTCCACGACATCCGCACCACCTGCAAGGCGCTGCTCAGCGTCGCCGGTTCGCAAGGCATCGAACTGCCCTTCGCCCAAGGGCCCGAACTGCAATTCGACTATTGAAATGATCTGGGAGGATCTCGCCATGGCCAGCAGGGCTGAACAAAATCTCGCGCGCCTGGGCATCAGCCTGCCGGCTACCGTAGCACCCGCCGCCAACTACGTGCCGGCTCGCCGACTGGGCAATCAAGTCTATGTTTCGGGACAGGTTCCCGCCGAGGGTGGCAAGGACAAGTTCACGGGCAAGCTCGGCTCCGACTACACCATTGAGGAAGGCCAGGCTGCCGCCCGGCTCTGCGCGGTCAACATCCTGGCCCAGCTCAAGCAGGCGCTGGACGGCGATCTCGACCGTGTCGTCGGCGTCATCCGCCTCGGCGGCTTCGTCAATGCTGAGCCCGACTTCAAGGATCATCCCAAGGTCATCAACGGCGCCTCAGACCTGATGGTCGAGGTGTTCGGCGAGGCCGGACGCCATGCCCGCGCTGCAGTGGGCTGCTATTCGCTGCCGCGCAACGTCCCGGTCGAAATCGACGCCATCTTCGAGGTCAACTGACCGTGCTGCCTGCCGCTTCCACGATCGACGAGAGAATCCCGGTCCATGTACTGACCGGCTTCCTCGGCAGCGGCAAGACGACATTTCTCAGGCATCTGCTCGGCGAGCCGGATCTTGCCGATACCGCCGTGATCATCAACGAGTTTGGCGAAGTCGGGCTCGACCACCTGCTGGTGCGGGAAGTGTCCGAGGACGCGGTTTTGCTGTCGTCGGGCTGTCTGTGCTGTGCCGTGCGCGATGATCTCGTTTCCACCCTTGCGGACCTTCTGGCGATGGTCCGTCGTGGCGAGGTGGCGCCGTTCCGCCGGGTCGTGGTTGAAACCACGGGCCTCGCCGACCCCGCGCCGATCATGCAGGCGGTGATGAGCGATCTCAAGCTCCGCCGTGGCTATCGCGCGGGCAGTATCGTTGCCACCGTCGATGGCGTCAGCGGCGCCAACTCGATCGCCAACTTTGCCGAGGCGGTCCAGCAAGTGGCGCTTGCCGATTGCGTGGTGATCACCAAGTCGGATCTCGTCGAACCCTGGCGGCTCGACGCCCTTGGTCAGGATGTTGGCAAGGTCAATCCGCAGGTGCGGCAACTCGTTTCGAGCCGCGCCAGCATGCCCAATGCGACCGACATCTTTGACCATGACGAGACCTGGCAGCCGCGCCATTTCGAAATGGCCGATACCCCGATGGCTGGCAGGCACAGCGATGGCATCGAAACCTTCACCGTGGAAATCGACAGGGACGTCGACTGGCCGGCCTTCGTCGACTGGCTCGAGCTTCTTTTAGCCGGTCGTGGGCAATCGATCCTGCGCGTGAAAGGCCTGCTGCCGGTCAGGGGCGACCCGCGGCCCGTGGTCATCCACGGTGTCCAGCATGTCGTCTATCCGCCCGAATATCTCGCGCAATGGCCCGAAGGCATGCCGCGGGGCTGGTTGGTTTTCATCGCGCGCAACCTCAGCCGCACGGCGATCGAGAATTCTATTCCGAGCACTTTCGCAGCGGCACACTGACGGACCGAAACCGCGTCGCTGTGTGTCTTTACCCAAATGTTTTTTGTGTCGGCCATGGCGACAGCCCGTGCCGCGGCCGCCGAGACCTGGTCGCGACGTCGCGACGCGTGGCGAATCCCGAAACGATTTCCGATGCTTGCGGGGCGGCTCGCCTGGGCTGCGCCAGGCCAGCGGGGAGGGACGGCATTTGTTAGAGGCGAGATCGGATTCGTCGCTTGACAAAGGACAAATGTGATCACACTATGAGATCAAGAATGAGGATTGAGAGCTTGAGCTGTCGCGCCTTGTTCGGGGGAGAGAGGCAGGCCTTCGGGCCATAGGGGCGCCCGCAAGGTGCTCGATAGGGAGGAGAGAAATGTTGTACGCCACAGGTCTCATTCGCGGCACGGCGCTCATTGCCACAGCCGCGGTCGCCACCGTTCTAGCCAGCCACAGCGCCATGGCAGAAGACGTCAACGTCCGCTTCAGCTGGAAGCTGAAGGGCGAATACGGCTTCTTTTATCTCGGCGAGGAAAAAGGTCTCTACAAGGACGCCGGCGTGACGCTGAAACTCGGCGAAGGTGCTGGCTCGCAGGCCGCACTCGGCTCGCTGATCCAGGGCCAGGAGGACGCCGTCATCCTGCCCGGCATCTTTGCCATTTCGGCGATCCAGAAGGGCATGCCGGTCAAGATCATTGCACTCTATCAGCCGGAGTCGCCGATTGCGTTGATCTCGCATCCAGACAAGGCGGTGAATACGCCCAAGGATCTCGAGGGCAAGACCATCGCGCACGCCGTCGGCGAGACCGGCACGTCCTATCTCGGCGCCTTCTGCGAGATCAACAAGATTGACTGCGGCAAGGTCTCCAAGGTGCAGATGGACTCGCAGTCGCGCGTGCCGCAGTTCCTGCAGAAGCAGGTCGACGTGGTCAGCGTCTACAAGACCAACGATTTGCCGGTGCTCGAAGACAAGACCGGCCAGAAATTCCCGACGCTTGACCTGACGGAGTTCGGCCTGGCCGTGCCCGGCATGGCGGTGGTCGCCAGCAATGACGGCATCGAAAAAAAGGGCGCTGCACTCAAGAGCTTCCTCGCCGCCAACTCCAAGGCGATCGAGATGACGCGTTCTGACCCAGTTGCGGCGACTGCGGCATTGAAGACGGTGTGGCAGGGCGGACCTTCGGACAAGGTCATCCAGCAGCAGATAGAGGCAACCTCGGCATCGATCCATTCGCCAAGTGGCAAGCCGACCGGCTGGGTCGACGAAAAGGCAATTGCCGACTCGCTCAAGCTGATCGGCAGCGTGGACGAGATTGGCGAGGCCAAGCCATTGTCGTCCTTTTATACAAATGAACTTCTGACGCAGTGAGGCTACGGTGGCGAGCACGGATGTAATCGGCGCCGGTCAGGCGCAGAAGAACCAAGGCAAGAATATGAGCAGCAAGAAGAAATCGCGGGGCCCTTGGCTAGAGCGCTACTCGGCGCTTATCCTCGCGACGGTGCTGCTTGGTGCCTGGCAGATTCTGGTTCCCTTGTCGGGCCTTTCGGAGTTCGTCCTGCCGACGCCGCTGGCTATTGCCACGCGGATCGTCAACGAGCTGCCGCTGCTCGCCTCCCATGCCTATGTCACACTGTTCGAAGTGGTCGCTGGTTTTGCCATGGGCGTGCTGATCGGCATCCCGCTGGCGCTGTCGATCTTCTATTCCCGCGCCTTCGAGCGCGCCATCTATCCGATCCTGGTTGCCTTGCAGACGGTGCCCAAGGTGGCGCTGGCGCCGCTGCTGGTGCTCTATCTCGGCTATGGCTGGGCGCCCAAGATCACGCTGGCGTTCCTGATCTCGTTCTTCCCGATCGTCATCTCGACAGTCGTCGGTCTGCAATCGCTCGACAAGAACTTGGTCAACCTCGTCCGCTCGATGGGGGCAAGCGAATGGCAGACCTTCTTCAAGGTCCGCCTGCCGGCAGCGCTGCCAAACATCTTCGGCGGCTTCAAGGTTGCGGTATCGCTTGCCGTCATCGGCGCCGTCATCGGCGAGTATGTCGCCGCCGAACGCGGCCTTGGCTACCTGCAGCTCCAGGCCAACTCCTTGTTCGACACGACGCTCAACTTCGCCACGGTGGTGACGATCTCCGGGCTTGGCGTGATGCTCTACTTCATCATCGACACCATCGAATCCCGCGTTACCTACAAGCGCGACGCCGCCAAATAGTCAGGCCACCAAGCAATCAGCCGGCCGCTACCGCGGCCAGCAACCGAAAACAGGTTCAGTGAGGCAATCCCATGAGTGCCACTACCCAGATGGGCGCGGCGGTCGACATTTCGCGGCTTTCCAAGGTCTACAAGACTCGCGAGGACGATGACGTCCTTGCCCTCGACAAGATCGATCTCAAGATCGAGCCCGGCAGCTTCGTAGCCGTCGTCGGTCCCAGCGGTTGCGGCAAGAGTACGCTGCTTTCGCTTCTCGCCGGATTGACGCCTGCCTCCACCGGCAGCATCGCCATTGACGGTGACGGCGTCAGCAGGCCGCATCCGAAGACCGGCGTCGTTTTCCAGTCCGACCTTCTGCTCTACTGGCGCACCGTTCTGGATAACATCCTGCTGCCGATCGAGATCAAGAAGCTTGACGTCGCGAAGTATCGCGCGCGCGCCGAGGAACTGCTGGCCCAGGTCGGGCTCGAAGGCTTCGGCAACAAGTATCCTTCGGAGCTTTCAGGCGGCATGCGCCAGCGCGTGGCGATCTGCCGGGCGCTGATCCAGGAGCCCGGCCTGCTGTTGATGGATGAGCCTTTCGGCGCGCTCGACGCGCTGACGCGCGAACAGATGATCATGGATCTGCAGTCAATGTGGCTTCGCCTGCGCAACACGGTGCTGTTCATCACCCATGGCATCGACGAGGCGGTGTTCCTCGCCGACCGCGTGCTGGTCATGTCGCCACGCCCGGGCCGCGTCGACCTCGACCTCAAGATCGACCTGCCGCGTCCGCGCCAGTGGAGCAAGACCCACGAGGACAAGGACTATCACGCCTATGTCCGGCAGATCCGGGCGATCTTCGAAGCCAAGGGCATCCTCGTCGCTCACTAGTACATGGCCGCGAAAATCGGGACCGATTTTCGAAAGGATCATCCCCAATTCAGAGGTCTACAGCGCCCTTTGCGCGTCCAGGTGGCCGCGTGGCGATGTAGTCGGTTTGGCCGATCCTTCAAATCAGGAAATAAGACAATAACAGCATGAGCGCCGCCGGGATGTTCCCCGGCGGACGAATATTTGCGCGGAGAACCCGGATGTCCGGATCCATTTTCATACCCAAAGAACTTGAGTTGATCGAGAGCCGCGTTGGCGCTTCACCGGAGACGGTGAAACGGCTGGTGGGGCTTGGTTTTGAGGTGGTTGTGGAGACCGGTGCTGGCACCTTGTCGCGCATTCCCGACGCCGAGTACGCCGCTGTCGGGGCCAGGATCGGCAAGGCGGCCGATGCCGCCAAGGCGGACGTCGTGCTGAAGGTGCGCCGTCCCTCGGAAGCCGAGCTCAAGGGCTACAAGGCTGGCGCCGCGGTGCTTGCCACGATGGATCCCTACGGCAATGACGCCGCGGTTGCGGCGATGGCCAAGGCCGGGGTGACGGCGTTCGCCATGGAGTTCATGCCGCGCATCACCCGTGCCCAGGTGATGGACGTTTTGTCGTCGCAGGCCAACCTCGCCGGCTACCAGGCGGTGATCGACGGTGCGTCCGAATATGACCGCGCGCTGCCGATGATGATGACGGCTGCGGGCACGGTTCCGGCGGCGAAAGTGTTCATCATGGGTGTCGGCGTCGCCGGCCTGCAGGCGATCGCCACCGCGCGCCGCATGGGCGCGATCGTCACCGCAACGGACGTGCGTCCGGCGGTCAAGGAACAGGTGGCCTCGCTCGGTGCCAAGTTCCTCGCCGTCGAGGACGAGGAGTTCAAGGCCGCCGAAACCGCCGGCGGCTACGCCAAGGAGATGTCCAAGGAATACCAGGCCAAGCAGGCGGCGCTGACCGCCGAGCATATCGCCAAGCAAGACATCGTCATCACCAC
>NZ_QGGX01000041.1 GCF_003148805.1 Aminobacter sp. AP02 | reverse complement strand
GCCTGATCGGGCGCTAACCGGCGTGCCCACAACCACAACAAGCTGGGGTCCCTTTTACGCGAAAATACGGGGTCCCGATTCCACGGTCATTGACAGGGATCGGCAATGAGCGGCGTGACAGCCAGCGCGGACAAGCACGCGGGGGCTCTATATAACAGTCTCCATCAGACATGGGGCGCCGTGAGCAACGTGCTCGATACGGTCGAGGATGAACGGAAAGCGTGCATGCGGTGGGTAGTGGCGGCGCTCACGCGCCGCCGGACCTCCAGACGGGGATACCCAGCTTCTTCGCCTTGTCGGCAAGGTTGTCGTTGATGCCTGTGCCGGGAAAGTGGATCACACCCCTAGGCATGATGTCCAACACCTCGTCGTTGCGCTTGAAGGGCGCGGCGCGGCCATGCTTCGCCCAGTCTGGCGCAAAGCCGATCTGCGGCACGTTGCGATTTCTGGCCCAGAGCGAGGCGATCTTTTCGGCGTCCTTCGGGGATTTGCCATGGATCAAAACCATGTCCGGATGCTTTTCGTGGACCTGATCGAGCTTGGCCCAGACCAGCCGGTGGTCATTGCCAGCAGAGTCGGCATTGGTGACATCGACCGAAACTGTCGGCGCGCTACGGTTTTGGGCGATCAGTACGGCATGGTTCCTTGGCCGTTGCGACGATTTCGAGGCCGAGATCGCCAAGGAGATCGCGATCAACAAGTTCACCTATGCCGAACTGGAGGAGGAGGACACAGACCGCAAGAAGCTCCAGGGATGGCTTGATAAGATCAAGAAGCTCGACTTTTACGGCGCAGCATTGGCCCAAGCAGCACGCCGATGCTAGATGCCGATTGGCGCTCCACTCTCAGATTCGGATTAACGCGCATGTGAGATGCGAGATCATTCTTGCCTATTGCATTGATCGTGGAATTGTCGCGCATCTGAAATGCGAGATAATCCTATGGCGATCAATCTGGTTGGCGAGATGATCGATGCCAAGCGCGCGCAAGCAGGTGAGCTCGTCCAGCTCGTGCGAGGCATACATGTCGGCCAAAACGCCGATTCAGATGCCACCATATTGAGCCACCCTCCCGCACTATGCGCGTAAGAGCGGGGCGAATAACAAGCGGGGCCCGGCGCCCCTCAACGCGACGGCACAACCGTTTGTTGCTGTTCGCCAAGTCTTTCGATGTGTAAGTGCATGACGTTCCCGGGCTTCAGAAACACAGGCGGGTTCTGCGCCAGACCATTGCCCGGCGGCGTACCGGTGGTGATGACGTCGCCCGGTTGTAGGCTCATAAACTCAGAGACATACGAAACGATCTTGGCGATGCCAAAAATCATGGTGCTTGTGGACCCATTCTGGTAGCGGGTGCCATCGACTTCGAGCCACATTCTCAGATTGCCGACATCTGTGATTTCGTCCTGGGTGACCAGCCACGGTCCAAGCGGGCCGAATGTGTCGCAGCCCTTGCCCTTATCCCAGGTTCCTCCCCGTTCCATCTGGAAGTCGCGCGCCGAGACGTCGTTGACGATGCAATATCCCGCCACGTGGTCAAGAGCGTCAGCCTCATCAATGTAGACGCCAACCTTGCCGATGATGACACCGAGCTCCACTTCCCAATCCAGCTTGCTCGAGCCCCGTGGAATGATCACATCGTCGTTCGGACCGCATATCGAACTGGTTGCCTTGAGCAGGATAACAGGCTCCTGCGGCACCTCCTGCTCCACTTCGGCGGCGTGGTCGCGGAAATTGAGGCTAATCGCGACGAACTTGCCGACCTTGCCAACGCAAGGGCCCAGTCGCGGCGTTCCGTCGACCAACGGCAACGAGCGCGTATCCAGAGCCATGATCCTGGCAAGCGTTGCCGGCGCCAAGGCCTCTCCAGCCACATCGTCGATGTGATCGGAGAGGTCGCGGATGCGGCCGTCATGATCCAGAAGGCCGGGGCGCTCCCTGCCCTTCTCGCCATATCGCAAGAGCTTCATGTTGAATGTCCCGATTTACTGATGTTCCTGACAGAAATGCATGAGGTCGAGCCCGTCAGGCATGAGACCTGCACGTCTCAGCGCCGCATTCCAAGCTGCAATGTGAGCAGGATCGACATTGGCACCTCGCACCCAAAGCTTGGCGTGCCGATAACGCGCCACCTGTGACTCTAGCTCGTTCATGCTCTTGTCCGCGAACATGGTTGAAAGGGCAAGAGCGGCCTCGTGAGCCGGGCTTTCGTATAGCCAACTGGCTGCTGCGGAGATCGCCTTGCGGAAGGCAATGATCGCGTCACACTGGGCAGTGGCCAGGGTCGAAGTGGTGCAGTAGACACTCCATGGTACCGGGCCCAACGCGTCAGCCACCGGAGCAACCTCCTTCAAACCGGCAGCCGGATCGATGACTTCGGGATCGACGAGCAGAAAATCCCCTACGCCGCGTCTGAATTCAGCGATCGCTTGCCCGGCGGAGTAGCCGATAACGAGAGCAACATCATCGAGCGCGATGCCCTTGTTGTAGAGAGCCTGGCGGAAGGCCACCCATGGCGTCGGCACGTTAGTCGGAAAGACGACGACTGTTCTGCCGCGCAGGCAATCCCAAGAGAACCCCGGCTGTTCATCTCGCGCCAAAAGCCAGTGCCGTGTGTTCTGGTTGCTTTGCGCCACAAGGACCGGCGACAGGCCTTCCTGAGCCATCCTGAGGGGGAACAGGACGCTGCCCAGCACGAGATCCGCCTGACCGGTCTTCAGCGTATCTATGATGGCAGAATCGCCGGTGGGACACCCCACCAGTTTCACATCGATATGCTCCCGGGCAAACAACCCGCGTTCCTGCGCGATGTACTGAGGTGCGTAGGCCAGATGATGTGCGCTGGCCACGGTAAGACTGAAGCCTGGCATGTCAGCTCAACTTCAGCCCGATCTCGCTGGAAAGCAGGGGTTCGATGATCATGCCGTTGCCGGTGGCCAGTGTCTCCTGCACCGGCTCGATCATGCTGGTGATGTGGCGATACATCAGCCGCTGCGAAAGCTCGGCATCACGAGACATCAGTGCCTCGGCGATGTCGACATGCTCGTTAGCATGTCCCGCCACTTTCGCCGACTGGACCGACACGTTCTCGAGAACGCCGGTCAGCGCCGGGTTTGATGGTTCAAGCAGCACCAGTGCCACCGAAATCAACATGGGATTGTGCGACGCTTCGGCAATGCTTCGATGAAATCTGGTTGAACTCTCTGCCTCCGGAACCCGTTGAGCACGCACGTCACGGACGTGCGATCTGGCTTGCGCAAGTATGTCGCTGAGTTCGGAATCGGTCGCGCGAAGCGCTGCAAGCCGCGCTCCTTCGGCTTCCACTGCGCGTCGTACCAGCAGCAGTTCATGCAGGTCCGAGAGGTCGGTGACGGTCGCCGCATCCATGAGCCGCGAGCTTTTCTCGCGCATCGTCACCTTGTCCTTCAGCTCCTCAAGCCGCGCCACGCCTTCACGCGTAATCGTGCGGCCGCGTTTTCCACCGTCGCCTTTGGTCAGGCCAAGCAAGTCGAGCTGGCGTAGAAACCGCCCGGCGGTCGCCTGCGACAGGTCGTGGCCTGTTTCCTTGAAGACTTCCGCCAGCCGCATCGAACCTACCGGCCCGTCGGCATCCGCGAGCACGCCAAGGGCGATCAGTTCCAATGCCTCGTTTCTTTCTATTTCCATCACCCGCCACCTCTTGGCTTACGCCAGTCACATGATTCGAGGACACCAATCATGGTGATAATACTTGAAATGACCGGGGTGTTTACGCCTGCCTGCTGTGCCAAAGTCTCGATAGGAACGAGACCGTAGGGCACGTCTTCGGTGACGAAACGCCTGGAAAACGTTCGACCCATGCGCGGCGAGACGGCTTCACGTGCGCCAGGGCCATATGATTTCAGGGAAAAATCAGGGCGCGCAATGACATAGCGACCAAATCCCAGCGCATTCATGACATCCATACGCTCACGGTCGACTGCCGTTCGCAGCCGCAGAACCTCGTCTGAGGAGTATTCCTCGAGATAGAAGGCGCCGCCACGATGAGTACTGGGTGCAACCGCCTCGCAATTGCGTGCCTCGCGTGCATTCAAGAGATAGCTCGGCACATGAGCAACCGGGTTCTGGTTGTTCAGGCTGGATGCAAGTGCGTTGTCGCACACTTCGATGCCAGGAATGATCCCTACCAGAAGCCGATGATGTTCATCAGCAAGCCCGCTTTGCCAGGCACTCAGCTCCATCCAGCGCTTGCGCGCCGTTGCATGCACCCGACCGGGTTCGGGGCTGCACACGAGGAAGGGTGTCGTATTGAGTTCGAGCACGGCCGGGGTCGCTCTACAGCCAGCCGATTGGAGCGCGGAGGCAAAACGGCGTGAACCGTCGACATAACCATTGGCAAGCAGAATAACATGGTCGTCGATCAATATGGGCGATAGCGCATGCGCCACCGCCTCATGCTGATCAACAGTTGTCGCCACCAGAATGACACCGCTTTCGGCGGCAGCTGCGGCGTCCAGGGCAAGAGGGGGCAGGCCAACCGTTGCGTCTCCCATATGACCGGTGAGCCTGATCTGTCCCACCTGGTTCAGGGCATCCAGATGCTTGGCGTTGCGATCGATCAGCATGTTGATCCGATAGCCACGGCTGGCGACATCCACAACGAATGTCTGGCCGATAGCACCTGCGCCGATTACAGCGATGTCCGGACTAGGCGTCACGCTGGCGTTCTCCCCGGCCTGAGGAAACGCCCATGTCCCGGCTTGGCGGTCACCACACCATCCCGCGCCACTTCCTTGCCTCGGACATAGGTGGCGACGACGGCCCCCAGAGTGTCGCGACCATCCCACAAACGGGCCGCGTCGCGACTTTTCGATTGCATCGCGTTTCGATCGACTTTTCCACGCCGATCAAGATCGATCAGCACGAAATCGGCATCGGCACCCTCGATCAATGCGCCCTTCTTCGGCGCCAGGCCGAAAAGTCGCGCGACATTGCCGGACACCAATCGTGTGAGCTGGGGCAAGGTCAGCCGGCCGCGGACGACTTCGGTAATCAACACAGTCAGAGCGGATTCAATGCCGTGCGCGCCCGATGGCGCCTGCCAGATCTCGCTCCAGCCAGGCTCCTTCTCCGAGACCGCATAGGGCGCATGGTCTGTGCCGATGAAATCAATCGTGCCATCCGACAATGCTGCCCAGACAGCGGCACGGTCATGCTCACACCTGAGTGGAGGATTGATTTTCCCGTAGGGTCCGACGCTGCGAAGCATCTCGTCCGTGAGCAGCAGGTGATGCGGACATGCCTCCGCCGTGACACTCCAGCCTTGGTGCTTGGCGTGCCGGATGCGATCAAGCGCACTGGCCGTGCTTACATGCGCAAAGCTGATACGGGCACCTGCTTCGCGAGCCAAGAGGATCGCCCTGCTTACCGCTTCCTCTTCGGCAAAGTTTGGCCGCGACTCGCCGTGGGCCATCGCATCTTTGCGCCCTTCGGCGCGCAGGTCCGCTGCCAACCCCTTGCACAAGATGTCGTTTTCCGCATGCAACACGCCGATGCGCCCGGTCTGGGCAATGCGTTTCATCGCAGCAAGAAAGACATGGTCATCGGGGAGGCAGCGCGTAAGCCCATCGGTCCCCGCAGAGGGAGCGGGTGCATTCATGAAGGATTTGAAGGCGACGGCTCCAGCCTCGGCCTGCTCGACGATTACGTCAAGGTTGCTGGCACCTGCCCCTCCATAAAGCGCAAAGTCGATCAGCGCCCGCGGCTGAAGGTGTTCGGCCTTTGCTGCCAGGATTGCTGCCGTCGAGACGGCAGGCACGGTGTTCGGCATGTCGAAAACCGTGGTTACGCCGCCGATCGCTGCGGCAGCCGTGCCGCGCACGAAGTCGTCCTTTTCGGTATGACCAGGATCGCGCATATGCACATGCGGATCGATCATTCCGGCCATCACAAACAGGCCACACGCGTCGATGTCGGTAGATCCCAAGGGCTTTCCCCAGGGTTCGAAGCCGGCAATGCTGCCGCCACGAAGGATGATGTCACTCTCGACGATCCCGTCGCCGAGAACGATCCGGCCGCCGCGAACGGCTCGCTCCGTCTCGCACGCCGCCATGCCCTCAATCCTTGCTCATCATTACCACGGCACCCTTCACATGGGTGAAGGCAAGAAGCGCGTCATAACCCTTCTCCACGCCGTAGCCCGACTTCTTGCGGCCACCGAACGGCAGCTCGACGCCATTGGAGAAGGTGTTGACCATCACCTGGCCGCAATGAAGTTCGCGGATCATCCAGTTGGCGCGCCCGATGTTTCGGGTCCAGACCCCGGCGACGAGGCCGTAATCCGTCCCGTTGGCAATCGCCACCGCCTCTTCCAGATCGCCGAACGGCGTGACGGTGAGAACTGGCCCGAAGATTTCGCGCTGGGCAATCGCGGCCTGCGGAGCGACATGGTCAAACAAGGTGGGTTCGAAGAAGTAACCCTCTTCATAGGCTGCCCCTGCGGGGCGGCCACCGCCATGAATGAGTTCAGCTTCGTCGCGGCCGATCTCGACCAGTTCGCTAACCCGCTGATGCTGGAGCGCGGAAATCACCGGACCGAGATCCGGGTCGGTATTTCCGGCACCGATCGTGGTGCTGGCGAAGATGTCCTTGAGCCGTGAGACCAGTTCAGTATGCACGTCACGATGAACGAGAAGACGCGCACCTGCCGAGCAGGTCTGTCCCGCATTCTGCAGGATTGCGCTTGCCACCACCGGTGTGACCACGTCGAGGTCGGCATCCGCAAGTACGATATTGGGCGACTTCCCGCCAAGTTCGAGTGCCGCGGGGATGAGATTTCCGGCAGCCGCTTCGGCAATCTTGCGTCCGACAGGCACCGAGCCTGTAAACGAGACGTGGTCGATGCCTGTATGACCAGAGAGGTCAGCCCCTGCTTCCGCACCGAGCCCTGGCACGACATTTAGCACGCCGGCAGGGAAGCCTGCCTCCAGTGCCAGTTCCGCAAGGCGCACCGAGCTTAGCGGGGCCTGCTCCGCTGGCTTGAGCACACAGCAATTGCCGGCGGCCAAGGCTGGCGCGAGCGTGCGGCTCGCGATGCCGAGGGGATAGTTCCATGGGATAATGTGGCCCGTGACGCCATAAGCCTCGCGGGTCGTGAAGGTGAAGCGGTCGGTCGCAGCTGGAATGACCGAACCGAAGACGGCTTCAACCATGTTCGAGTAGTATTCGAAATAGCGAACGGAAAAGGCGACATCGACCTTGGCTTGGCGCAAGGGCTTGCCAGTATCGCGGCTTTCCAATGCGGCCAGTTCGTCGGCATGTTGCGTGATCACCTGGGCGAAACGTGACAAAAGCCGGCCACGCTCCGCAGCGGTGGTCAAGCGCCAGGTAGAGAAAGCACGCCGCGCCGCAGCAACCGCCAGATCGACTTCTTGCGCGCCACAGCGCGCCACGGTGGCGAAGGCCTTGCCCGTCGCCGGATCGATGACCTCGATGCTTTGCGCGGTGAAGACACGCTCCCCGCCAATGATGGCGGGGTAGGCGCCTTCCGGTTTCACCAGTTTGTTCATCACGCATCCACCTTGAATTTCGTGTGGTTCTCGATCCAGTGTCGGGCGATGTCCTCGCGGCGCGCGAACCAGACGTCGCCTTGCTGCAGGGCGTATTCGACAAAGCTGCGCAGCCCTGCCATACGGCCTGCTTGGCCCGTGTGGCGGGGGTGGAGGCCGATGGACATCATCTTCGGAAATCCGGCTTTGCCTTCGCGGCGAAGCTCGTCCAGTCCAAGCCGACACGTCTCCCAGAAATCTGTAGGGCTGGTGTAGCCGAGTGGCTGCACCAGTTTGCCCTCCGTGTAGGTCAGCGTGTAGGGCACGACGAGATGGCCACCCGCATCCTTCGGGAAATGTGGCAGGTCGTCGTTATAGGAATCGGAATCGTACAGGAAACCACCCTCCTCGATCAGCAGCCGGCGGGTGTTGACGCTTGCTCCGGTTCGAGAGCGCCAGCCAATAGGACGACGGCCGGTGGTCCTGGTTACGGAATCCACTGCCAATGCGATACGCCGGCGCTCTTCGTCTTCATCGAGCAGCCACGGCTCACTCCAGCGCCAGCCGTGACAGCAGATGTCGTGCTGGCGTTCGCGCACCCAGGCGCTCACTTCGGCATTGCGCTCGAGTGCGACCGCAGCAGCAAAGAGCGTTGCCGGGATGTCATGCTCGTCAAGCAATTCAGCCAGACGCCAGATACCAGCGCGACTGCCATATTCGAACAGTGTCTCAACTGCGAGATCGCGATGCGTCTCGCCGATCGGATAGACGCCCCCGAGACTCTCGCCGCGATCGTCGCCCGACGGCCTGGAGCGCTCGGCGCCTTCTTCGTAGGCGATGCAGAAATTCACGGCCACGGCAGCGCTGCCTGGCCATTCGACCCGCGGTTTGTTCCGGCCATAGCCGATGAAATCGCGCTGTGGCCCTGGAACGATCTGGTCCTGGAAAGTCACTGTTATGCTCCCGTCATGACGCCGGCTTTGCCGGTTGCGAGCCCGGCTTCATGGGTCTTTCGCGGTTGATACATGGATGGATCCGGCCTCAGTGACGAGGCGAGAAGCTGCTGTGTGTAGGGATGGTTCGGCCGCGCGAGCACTTCGCGCACATCTCCCGTCTCCACCACCTTGCCCGTCTGCATCACGGCCACGCGATCACAGACGCTGCGGATGACATCGAGGTCGTGGGAGATGAAGACGTAAGAAAGGCCCTTCTGCCTGCGCAGATCATTGAACAGATTGAGCACCTGCGCGCGCACTGAAACGTCGAGCGCCGAAACCGGCTCGTCGGCAACGATAATGTCGGGTTCGGCGGCAATGGCACGGGCAATGCCAACGCGCTGACGCTGGCCACCGCTGAGGTCCTTCGGGAATCGGCAGGCAAACCGCGCCGGCGGGTTTAGCCCCACATCGGCGAGAAGTCGTTGCACCCGCTCGTTTATTGCCTGCGGCGACATGCGTTCGCTGCGCTCGCGTAGCGGCCCCCCGACAGACTGCGCGATCGTCTTGCGCGGATTAAGCGAGGCGTAGGGATCCTGGAACACCATCTGGATGCGCTGTCGGAAGCTGCGCAACTCCTCGTCGCGCATTGACAGAAAGTCCTTTCCTCCGAGGATGACCGAACCCGAGGTCGGTTCCACCAGTCTCGTTATCAGACGCGCGACGGTGCTCTTGCCGGAACCGGATTCTCCGACTATGCCGAGCGACTCGCCACGCTTCAATTCGAAGCTGACATTGTCCGCCGCATGCTTCTCGGGCGAGACCCGGCCAAGGAAAACGCGCTTGCCGCCATAGGTCTTGCCAAGTCCCTCGACCTTCAGGATCACGTCAGTCATTCCCGTCCCCCTTGCCGGCGACCAGCCAGCATGCGGCATCCCGAGAGTTGTCGTGGCAAAGCCGGATGGTGGGATCCTGGACAGCGCAGATATCAAGCGCGTGCTGGCAGCGTGCCCGGAACCGGCACCCCGAGGGTGGCGCGATCAGATTGGGCACAACGCCTGGAATAGAGGACAAGCGTTCGTTGCCCTCACTCAAGCTCTTCAGGGAGGCGAGCAATCCTTGCGAGTAAGGGTGCTGTGGCCGCTCGAAGAAGTCATGGACGTCGGCATGCTCAATGACTTGGCCGGCATACATCACATAGACCCGATCACAGACATTTGCCACCACGCCAAGATCGTGGGTAATGAGGACGAGCCCCATCTGCCGCTCGGTAACGAGCTGTCGCAGGAGCTGCAGGATCTGTTTCTGGGTCGTGACATCCAGCGCAGTGGTCGGTTCATCGGCGATGAGAAGCTGTGGCTCGCAGGCAAGCGCCATGGCGATCAGCGCGCGCTGGCGCAAGCCACCACTGAGCTGATGCGGATAGGCACTCATGACGCGATCAATCTCGGCGATCTGCGCAGCGGTCAGCGCCTCGCGCACGGCTT
This sequence comes from Aminobacter sp. AP02, assembly GCF_003148805.1. Classification (GTDB taxonomy): domain Bacteria; phylum Pseudomonadota; class Alphaproteobacteria; order Rhizobiales; family Rhizobiaceae; genus Aminobacter. Next base: position 6,148 of record NZ_QGGX01000041.1, on the reverse strand, counting down.
GTTGCAAAGCTCCCCCGGCGAGCTTCTTATGGGCGCGAACCACCTCGGCGATCTGATCGCCAATGCGCATCAGAGGATCGAGATGGCTCATCGGATCCTGAAATATCATCGCGATGCGGGCGCCACGGATCCTGCCCATTGCAGCATCCGATAATGTAAGAAGGTCGGTGCCGCCAAAACGGATATAGCCTGAAACCTTGTCGATTGGACGCGGCAGAACGCGCATGATCGACCGTGCAGTCATCGACTTGCCACATCCGGATTCGCCAACGATCGCAATCGCCTCACCTGGACGCACGGTAAACCCGACATTGTGGAGTGCATGCACCGTGCCTTTGCGCGTGCGCAGCTCAGTCGTAAGACCTGCAACACTCAGCAGCGCTTCAGGCCCGGCGCTCACGGAAGTCAGACTATTCATGGCCGCGCACCGCATCGTTGAAGGCATCGGCAACCAGATTGAGGCTGATCGCCAGAGCAGAAAGAACCAGGCCGGGCAACACCGCACTCCACCAGGCGAGCCCAAGCAGCCCATAGGCATCCTTGAGCATCAATCCGAGACTGCGCGGTTCGGGATCACCTACACCAAGGAAGGACAGACCGGCTTCGATGAGGATGGCCGCCGGAACCTGCAAGGCTGTCGACACAAGCACGAGGTCGAACGTATTGGGCAACATCTCCGAGAAGATCAGCTTCAGGCGCCGTGCGCCGTAACCCCGTGCAGCTTCGACAAACGCTTCCGAGCGCAACTTCAGAAATTCCGCGCGCACCAACCGGGCAATGGAGGGCCATGCGAGACCGCCGATTACGAGGATCACGATCAGACGCGAAGAGCCGAAGACCGGTATGAGAACGAGCGCCAGGAACAGCACGGGGATAGTCAGGATAAAATCGGTGATGCGCATCAGCAACGCATCAACCCACCCCCCTATGAAGCCGGCAAATGCACCAATGATCGTTCCGAGAATTGCTGCAACCACGCCGGCCATCAGGCCGACGGCCATTGAAATGCGCAGACCATAAAGAGCGCCGCTATAGACATCGCGGCCCAGGTCATCCGTGCCCCACCAATGTTGCGCATTGGGGCCCTGCAGCACGTCCATGACATTGACTTCGGTCGGGCTAAAGGGCGCGAGCCAAGGAGCGAAGAGTGCGCAGAACCCCAGCAGGACCAGCACGAAAAGGGCAACAAGCGCAATGCGGCTGTGTCGAAAAGCGTCCCAGACTTCGCGCCAATGCGACACCGTCCGCATCGGCTCCTCGCCCGTTCCAATGGTTGCGGGGTCTATTGTTGCCGTGTCAGCCATTGCCGCGAAGCCTCGGATTGATGGCAAGATAGACGAGATCCGTCAGGACGTTGGCGATGATAACCATCACCGAAGTCAGCAGGAACATGCCAAGCAGAAGCGGGTAGTCGCGCTGCGCGACCGCCTGCACCGTGAGCACCCCCAGACCCGGCCATCCGAAGACCGTTTCGGTTAGAACGGCGCCCGAAAGCATCAGGCCAATCTGCAGCCCGAGCACGGTCACAATCGGGGTGATCGCGTTGGGAACGGCGTGCCTGAGGATGATGCGCCACCTCGAAAGCCCCATGGCTCTGGCGGTGACTATGAAGTCGCCACGCAGCGAATTGAGCATCGACGTCCGCATGAGACGGGCGATCAGGCCCGTGTAGAAGAGCGAAAGTACCGCAACCGGAAGCACAAGGTGATGCAGGACGCTCGTCCAGTACCCCAGGCTTCCGGGTTCGAGGCCGGAATCGACCATGCCCGAGATTGGCAGCCATCCGAGTTCCACCGCAAAAACCATCAACGCGATGAAACCTAGCCAGAAGGTCGGCACGGAATAACCGAGTATCGCGACTGTCATCAGCATGCGGTCCTGCAGTGACGACGGCCTGAGAGCGGCGATGATGCCGAACGCAAGGCCCAGCACTGTGGAGAGGACATAAGTCGATCCCATCAAGAGCAGGGTTGCAGGGATACGCGAGGCGATAATCTCGCTGACCGGCTGGTGGTAGACGTAGGACGTGCCGAGGTCGCCTTTGAGAACGCTGCCCAGATAATCCAGGAACTGGATGTAAAGCGGATTGTTCAGCCCCAGGCTTAGCCTGAGCGCCTCCATCTGGTCCGCAGAGACTGCCCCCTCGCCCACCATCATCGTCACCGGATCTCCTGGTGCGAGATGAATGATCGCGAAGTTGACGATCACTGTCGCAAGCAAGAGTGGAACAGCCTGGACAAGGCGGGTTCCGACGATCCTCGGCACCGCTGACATTACTTTGCCCCGACCCAGAGGTCGTCCATGGGATCACGCCCGTCCCAAGGACCTGCCGGCAAGCCCTGCACATGAACGCGCGACGCCGACCAGTCGGACCAGTTCATCGGCCAGATAGCCGGAGCATCATCGATGATGCGCTGCTGCATCTCGACATACATCGCCTTGCGCTTCGCTTGATCCGGCTCTGCCGCAGCCTTGGCGAAGATCGCGTCCACATCCTTGTTGCAGTAGCCCATGAAGTTCGAATAGGGCGCAGGCCGAATGTTCTCGCAGGCATAAAGAGGCGCGAGATTGTTCGCATCGAATGCGGAAATCCAGGCAACGCTCGAGACGTCGAAATCTGCCTCTATGTAAGTCGAGGCCGTGTACGGGGCAGATTCGAGCGGACGCAAGGAGGCATTGATACCGACCGCCCGCAGGTTTTGAACCACAATCTCGTTAGCCTTGTGGAACACGGCCACGCTCGGTCGCGTGTTGACGGTCATTGCGAAGCGGAAACCGTCGGCCTTCACCGGCAGCCCAGCTTCATCCAGCATCTTTTTGGCGAGCTCGGGATCGAAGTTGTAGCCCTTCAGGCTCGCGTCCCATGCCCAGCTGTTCGAGTTAAGCGGACCGACAGCAGCCTTTTCGTGCTTGAAACTCACCGCCTCGGCAATAAAGTCGTTGTCGATCGCGTGGCTGATGGCCTGGCGAACCTTGGCATTGTCGAAGGGCGCGCGACGCAGGTTGAATCCGATCGTCATCACCTTGGCGGCAGCCTCGTCGCCGATCGGCTGAAGCTTGATGTTTTCGTCGCCCTCAAGCATTGCGAGCGAGCTGTAAGGCATTGCCGATGGCGGCAGATAGTCGACCGCGCCCGTCTTCAGCGCAAGCATGCGCGCCGAGGCGTCCGAAATGAAGCGGAAGGTCACCTCGTCCAGATTAGGGCTATCGAAGGCGTCGGGATTGCGCACCACCGTGAGGTGGTCACCCTTCACCCATTCCTTAACCTTGAACGGCCCGCCGGTGACCCCAGCGGTCAGGCTGTTCTCGTTCTTCATCGGGTCGGTGCCCTCGTAGACATGCTTGGGCACGATCGGCGCATAGAGGGAATTCAACAGACTAAGGAAAGGTGCGTAGGCCCGCTTGAGATTGAAGACCACGGTTCCGGGCCTGGAGTCGTCGATCTTGTCGATCACACCGAAATTCGACTTTCCCGCCGGCTGATATTTGAGGATCATTTCCTGGAACGAAAACTTCACGTCGGAAGACGTGATCGGCTTGCCGTCCGACCATTTAGCGCCGTCGACCAGATCAAATTCATAGGTCAGTCCGTCTTGGGACACGCGCCATTCTTTCGCGAGATACGGCTTCGGCGTGATCTTGCCGTCAAACTTGAGAAGCGACGGATAGAGCTGGGCGGCGATAATCTGAACGTTGATGTCCTGGCTGAGCGGCATGAGCGTCGTCGGCTCCGCGAAGATCGCGACCTTGATCTGCCCGCCCTTCACCGGTTGCGTGGCCTGCTGGGCAACGGCTCCCGAACAGCCAAAAATGATAGTCGTCGCCAGCAATGCGGCACGTACGCGCGTTGACGTCATCAGCTCTCAACTCCTCCCGTTTCGTGGCGCGAAATGCTCCTCGCATCGCCGCTCCAAATCTTGATCATCAGTGATGATCAAGAGACTATGCGCTTCGATTTCCCGCGTCAACACACATGAGCGATCGCTTGAAAAATAAGTTTGCCTCAGCAGGCCACGGAGAGGTTTAGCCGCCGGGAGCCGACGAGGAGGCGCGCGCCCCCGCCCCTGCCAGCCAAGAAAATCACCATAAAGGCAGGATGGACTTCAACGACCAGCATCGACTCGACGCTCACTAACGTCACACGAAACCAAGTCGGATTGGGATGCCCATAACTGGTCATTTTGACCTCGGGGGAACATCAAATGGCACCAGGTAAGATTGTCTGCCCTATTTGTGGAAATGGGGCCAAGAAGGGGCCCGCTGCGACCGGTGACTATTTGGCTGTCGACTGTACTTCGTGCGGTCGCTTCCATGCTTCCGGTTCCTTTCGAGAATTCGCCAAAGCGCGAGCAGTAGCAACCCGAAGGCACGCGTTTGAGCTGGCGAAATTGAGAGCACCGTACGGGGCGATGCCTCTCGTAACCACTTATGACCTCCCGTAGCGGGTGTGCAGATTCCGCTCAGGTTTGTGTGCTGGGACAATACCGGGTCCGCCGCCGGCGTAGCCGGCCGGCATGCCCCTCAGCATCCACCTTCGTCCGATCGTGTTGCCGTTGCAAAGCTGCAAACGTAGGGCAGCACACCCTCTTCGCGCCGCGGCAACCAGTTTACCATGCCCTGGCCGAAGCCGCAGGATTGTTGACAGGCCAGACATGGCGGCGCGGATTTCCGCGACGAGTTCTGCACGACACCGGCAAGCAGCAACGAGCGCCGGCGGAGTAGCCGCGTTTCGTTTTTCGGTCCGGACACTCCCGTCTCACAAATCCGGTGAGCTATAGATCCAGTTGCTATAACTCAGAATCTGGTCAAAAATGAGCTATAGAAAGGAGCCCTATAGCTCATGACCTGGAACTGGACACAGCAGGGTTGGCCCGAATTCAAGTATGATGCAGCCCGACTTGCGCCGCTTGAACGACAATTCCTCCTCTCGTCCGGCGAAGTCATCGGTGCAATCCGACACGTTAGTGACGATGATCGTAGCCAACTACGCATAGAACTCCTCAGCGACGAAGCCATAAAGACCTCTCAGATCGAGGGGGAGATGCTAGATCGCCTAAGCGTCCAATCCTCTTTGCGCAAGCAGTTTGGTCTCGATTCAGAAACTCGACCAGTAAAGCCCCAGGAGCGCGGCATCGCAGAAATGATGGTCGATGTCTACGCAAGCTGGGCCGCGAAGTTAGACGATGAAACGCTGTTTCGCTGGCATGCGATGTTGATGACGGGAAACCGTCATCTCGCAACGATCGGCGGATATCGAACGCACGCGGATGCTATGCAGATTGTGTCCGGCAGCCACGACAAACCCGTCGTCCATTTCGAAGCTCCACCGTCGGCGCGTATTCCCCTGGAGATGGCGGCTCATGTCGAGTGGTTTAACAGGTCAGCGCCCCAGGGCGAAGCTCCCCTTCCGGCACTCACACGTGCTGGCATTTGCCACCTCTATTTCGAGAGTATTCATCCCTTCGAGGATGGCAATGGCAGGCTCGGCCGAGCACTCGCGGAAAAGTCCCTTGCGCAAAACATCGGGCAACCAAGTCTGATCGCCCTCGCATTCACGATCGAGCATGGCCGGAAGGCGTACTACAGTCAGCTTGAGAAACATCAGCGCACACTGGATATCACCCAGTGGCTGGTTTACTTCGCCGAGACAATCCTGGAGGCCCAGCAGACGACGCTAAGGCGCGTCGCTTTCTACCTCAACAAGGCGCAATTTTACGATCGCTTCCGTGGACAGTTCAATAATCGGCAGGAGAAGGCCATAGTTCGGATGTTTCGCGAGGGCCCGGATGGATTTAGGGGTGGATTGAGCGCCAACAACTACATCTCGATCACTCGCGCCTCACGAGCCACAGCCACGCGCGACCTGCACGACCTGGTGGAAAAACGAGCGCTTATACGAACCGGTGAGCGGCGGCATACAAGGTATTCCCTAAACTTACCCCAAGCTACCGAAGCCCATTAGGATGTGCAGCTGTCCTCGTGCATCGACATGCCACCTGCTTACGAGCAGAAGCCGGGCTTCTCTCCGAGTAGAGGTGATCCGATACCGTTTATTGGACCGCCGGAAGGTGGAGTTTCCCGGCTGTTTCACAATGACGGGCTGGTGGCGCCATCGTGATTGATCAACGATTTCGGTACCTTGTGTCCG
>NZ_QGGX01000040.1 GCF_003148805.1 Aminobacter sp. AP02 | reverse complement strand
TCGCTCGGAATGCCGATCTTGGCGCCGATCTCCTGGATCTGCTTCTTCTTCGCCGCACGGGCGATCTCGATGTCGGTCTTGAATTCGGCCATGACTCTCTTCCCTTGAGTTTGGTTCGGTTTCCGTGGAGCCTTGCGGGCTCCCAGATTAAAAACGAGGCGCTGCCTGGCCCGCCGCGCGGCAGGCCGAGACGACCGTATTGGCCATCAAAAGCGCGATGGTCATCGGCCCGACACCGCCTGGAACGGGCGTGATGGCACCGGCCTGTTCGGCCGCACTGGCGTAGTCGACATCGCCGACAAGCTTGGACTTGCCGTTGGCGCCACCGTCGAGGCGATTGATGCCGACGTCGATGACGGTCGCGCCCGGCTTGACCCAATCGCCCTTGATCATCTCCGGCCGGCCGACGGCAGCCACCAGAATGTCCGCGCTGCGGCAGAGCGCCGGCAAGTCCTTGGTGCGGCTGTGGGCAACGGTGACGGTCGCGTTGGCGTTGAGCAAAAGGTTGGCCATCGGCTTGCCGACGATGTTGGAACGGCCGACAACTACTGCGTTGAGGCCAGACAGGTCGCGGCCAAGCGCGCGTTCGATCAACAGCATTGAGCCAGCAGGCGTGCAGGGCACGAAGGCCGTGTCGAGTTCGCCGGTACCGAGCTTGCCAACATTGGTGAAATGGAAGCCGTCGACGTCCTTGTCGGCCGAAATCGTCTGGATGATCTTGCCGGCGTCCATATGGTCGGGCAGGGGCAGCTGGACGAGAATGCCGTGGATCTTGGGGTCGGCATTGAGCTTTTGCACAAGGGCGACCAGATCGGCTTCGGACGTGTCGCCGGGCAGGGCGTGCTCGATTGAATGGAAGCCGCACTCCTTGGCCTTCTTGCCCTTGGAGGCGACATAGACCTGGCTCGCGGGATCGTGGCCGACAATGACCACGGCAATGCCTGGAACCACGCCTGTTGCGGCGATCAGCTGGTCGGCCGCCACCCTGACCTTCGCCACCACATCAGCTGCGGCTACCTTGCCGTCAATTACGGTCGTCATGCTATGCCATTCCTCCCAGGCAAGCGCGTCCGAGCCCACGACCTGAGTCGTTGGATCGCAGCCCCGGATACACCATCCGGTCAGCTTTTTGCGCTGAATTTTCCCGTCTGAATCTATAGCAGTGCGGAAGGTGGAAAGTCAACCGTAATGCAAGAATCTTTCATGGAAAGAAATATTGGGCCCGCGCAGTTTCCTCGGGAGAGTGGTCACTTCGTGAAATGCTGGCCCAAAAGAAAAGGCCGGCTTGCGCCGGCCTTGACCATGGAGGCTGTCGCTGACCGTCAGATGACAAAGAACCAGTTGGCGAGCAGCACGACCACTACGCCCGCGATGAGCGTGAGGTAGGGCAGGATGCCTGCCTTGCGGTTCTTCAGGTCCTCCTGGCTGATGCCGAGGTCGTCGAGCATGTGCACCGGGAACTTGCCGCCGTCCTGGATGTAGTGGCGGTAGCAGAACACCGGGATGATCAGGGCTGCGGCGATGAAGCCGGCCCACAGTGCCCAAGGGTTCCAGACCTTGGCGCCAGCGCCCATGAACATGGCGTTGACGTAGGAGAGCAGGGCGCCCACCGCGATCAGGATGGTCGGTGCCTTCCATGGCCGGTGGATATGGCCATTGTCGATGCGGTGGATCCAGCCCGAGTTCAGGTTCAGGAAGTTGAAGATGATGTAGCCGCAGTTGGATACCGACAGCACGAAAAAGAAGCTGGTGGCGTCAGCCGCGGCAACGGCGAGCAGGAACACGTTGAAGATCAGGTCCGTCCACATGGCGCGCGTCGGTGCGCCGTGGCTGTTGACGTGGCTGAGATAGCGCGGCAGCCAGCCGTCGACCGAACCCTGGTAGAGCGTGCGCGAGGAACCGGCCATCGCCGTCATGATCGACAGCATCAGAGCCAGGATCATCAGCATCACCATGATCGAGGTAACGAAGCCCGCGCCGCCGACCATCCTGGCCATCGCCTCGGCGACGCCCGAGCCGTCGACGATGGGCGTGGCCAGCATGCCGTTGAGACCGAGAACGCCCTGGAAGGTGAACGGCACCAGCGTGTAAAGCGCCAGGCACAGAAGGCCTGAATAGAAGATCGCGCGCACGGTGTCGCGGCCGGGGTTCTTGAACTCCGAGGTATAGCAAATGGCGGTCTCGAAGGCGTAGGCCGACCATGCCGCGATGAACATACCGCCGAAGGCCAGGGTCCAGCCGGCAACGTTCCACGCGCCCGGTTCGGGAGAGTAGGCGGCGGCGAGCGGCACCAGCGGTGAATAGTTGTCCCAGTTGATCTGGCCGGTGATGATCGGGACGATGCCGACGATCAGCATGGGCACGATGACGATCAGGCCGATGTATTTCTGCACGTTGGCGGTGCCGAGAATGCCGCGATGCTGGATGGCGAAGGTGATCAGCATCAGGATTACGCCGATGAAGAACACCGAGTTGAGCGAGAAGCTGACCGGGCCGAGCGTGCCGTGATAGAGTGTCCAGGTGCGGATCGCGGGCGTAGCCGCAGCCGTCAGCGCGGCAACCGCATCAGCGGCGCTCGTGCCGACATTGGCGGCCATGTATTGCAGCACTTCGGGCGAGGTTTCGGTGAAACCGGGAATCGGTGCCAAGGCGTTGAGGATATAGGCGGCCGCTATCGAGCAGCCCAGCGAGAGCACCGGCGTCCAGGCCAGCCAGTTGCACCACACCGACAGCGGCGCGATGAACTTCGAATAGCGCAGCCATGCGGTGGCGCCATAGACCGACGCGCCGCCCGATTTGGACGGGAACAGGCCGGCGATCTCGGCATAGGTGAAGGACTGGATCAGGCCGAGAATGATCGAGGCGGTCCAGATCAGGAAGGCGATGTTGCCGGTGGTGCCGGCGATGCCGCCGATCGAAAACAAAACAAGCGCCGGCACGCCGCTGGCAACCCAGAATGCGCCACGCCAATCGATCGTTCGTTGCAGCTGGCCGTCCCCGGCGTCGCTGTGAGTTGCTGTTGTTGTGCTCATTGTGGTTCCCCGACTTGCTCAAAAAGGTCCCGCGCCTCCCAGCGCGGAACCGTGTGTTGTTGTTGGGTTCGCCGTGTCAGAGCACGAAGAACCAGTTGGCAATCAGAACCACGGCAAGACCTGCGATGAGGGTGACGTAAGGCAGGATGCCGGCCTTTCTCTTGCGCAGGTCGCTTTCGTGCATGCCGAGGTCGTCGAGCATGTGTGCCGGGAACTTGCCGCCGTCCTGGATGTAGTGGCGGAAGCAGAACACCGGGATGATCAGCGCGACCGTAAAGAGGCCGGCCCAGAGCGCCATCGGGTTCCACACCTTGGCGCCGGCGCCCATGAAGACGGCGTTGACGAAGGCGAAGATGGTGCCTGCGGCAAGCAGCCAGGTCGGCGCTTTCCACGGACGGTGGATGTGGCCGTTGTCTATGCGATGGATCCAACCGGCATTGAGGTTGAGGAAGTTGAAGATGATGTAGCCGCAGTTGGCGACGGCCAGGATGAAGAAGAAGCTGGTGGCGTCGGTGGATGCGATGGCCAGCAGGCACAGGTTGAAGATCAGGTCGGTCCACATCGCCCGGGTCGGGGCGCCGTGTTCGTTGACGTGGCTGAGATATTTGGGCAGCCAGCCGTCGACCGAGCCCTGGTAGAGCGTGCGCGACGAGCCAGCCATGGCGGTCATGATCGCGAGCAGCAGCGCAAGGATCATCAGCATGACGAGCAGGGTCTTTACCAGGCCGCCGCCGCCGACCATCGAGGCCATCGCATCGGCGACACCCGAGCCGTCGACGATCGGGGTTGCCAGCATGCCGTTGATGCCGAGAACGCCCTGGAAGGTGAAGGGTACCAGGATGTAGAGCAGCATGCAGAGCAGGCCGGAATAGAAGATCGCCTTGAAGGTGTCGGTTGCCGGGTTCTTGAACTCGCGGGTGTAGCAGACTGCGGTTTCAAAGCCGTAGGTCGACCATGCCGCGATGAACATGCCACCAAGCGCGAGCGTCCAGCCGGCGGTGTTCCACGAACCGGGTTCCGGCGCGTAGGCTGCGGCGAGGGGCACCAGCGGCGAATAATTGTCCCAGTTGATCTGGCCGGTCAGGATGGGCACGACGCCGACGACCAATAACGGCACGATGACCAGCAGGCCAACCACCTTCTGAACACTGGCGGTGCCGAGGATGCCGCGATGCTGGATGGCAAACGTCATCAGCATCAGGATCGCGCCGATCCAGAACGTGGCGTTGAGCGAGAAGCCGACCGGGCCAAGTGTGTGGCTGTAGAGCGTCCAGGTGCGGATGCCGGGCGTTGCGGCGGCGGTTACAGCCGCAACCGCGTCCGCGGCGCTCGTGCCGACATTGGCCGCCAGGTATTGCAGCACTTCAGGCGAGGTCTCGGTGAAACCCGGGATCGGCGCCAGCGCGTTGAGGATATAGGCAGCCGCGATGGTGCAGCCGAGCGACAGCACCGGCGTCCAGGCAAACCAGTTGCACCATACCGACAGCGGCGCGATGAACTTGGAATAGCGCAGCCAGGCGGTCGCACCATAGACCGACGCGCCGCCCGACTTGTTGGGGAACAGGCCGGCGATCTCGGCATAGGTGAAAGACTGGATGAACCCCATGATGATGGAGAGCGTCCAGATCAGGAATGCGATGTTGCCGGTGGTTCCGGCGATGCCGCCGATGGAAAAAAGGACAAGTGGCGGCACGCCGCTGGCAACCCAAAAGGCGCCGCGCCAATCGATTGTCCTTTGAAGTTGGCCGGCGGTTTCCGCCGGACTGACGTCCGTTACAGCGCTCATTGGCTCGGTTTCCCATTAATTTTGAATGTGCGTCGTCCACGCCCGAGTTCTCGGTTTCATGGCGCGACGCAGTTTCCGCTAAGGCTTCTTTTTTTCCTCAAAGTGAAGTTTGTCTGAATTCGATGCGGCGTCAAGCCATTTTGTCGCACTGCCAGGGGAAACAGCGGCAGGCGCGGCCCAGTTGGAAGACTGGTCAGTTTCAGCGCATCATCCCGGCCAAACCAAGCCTACCTGAACGGGTGGGAAATCCCGGTTTTCAGCTGTTTCACCCAGATGCAAGTCAGCGTGCCGGCAAAATTGCCGCATATACTGGAATGAAAAAATCATTCATGCTATGAATTCCACCCAAGGCCGAAGTCGCTCGGCCCCGGGAAGGATCGACTAGCGCAGGAGACGTCGAAGGCAGGTGAGTCCACCAACATAGGCGGGAGGAATATGAACGCCGAATGGAAGGGTCAGCGTCAGGGCATCGGGATTGAGGTGGTGCCGGTGGCAAAAGAGAACAACAGATTCAGGGTGCTGATTGCCGAGCGCAATCCGCTGGTCGTCGCTGCGTTGGGCGACATGCTCGGGCGAGACAGTCGGTTCGAGCTCGCTGAGACCGTGCAGACCGGCAAGGCCTTTCTGGAGGTCGCCGCCTCGCCAGATCCGCTGTTCGACATCGCCGTGCTCGGCTGGAAGCTGTCAGACATGGACTCGGGCGAGGTGCTCGCCGAGATGCAGCGGCGCGGACTGCATGCCCGCGTGGTGATCTTTTCCAACGACCACGACATTTCGATTCTCAAACAGTGCGTTCGCTTGGGCGTGCAGGGCTTCTGCTACCAATTCGACGATCCTGCGATCCTGTTCGACACGCTTGTCGCGGTGGCGCACGGCCGCATCTGCATTCCCTACATGGACGTGTCCAAGATAAACGACACGCCGCTGTCCAGGCTGACGACGCGCGAGCGCGAGTTGCTCTCGGTGCTGGCGGACGGCTGGACCAACCTGCAGATCGCGGCGCGCACGGGGATCTCGGAGAACACGGTCAAATACCACCTCAAGAATCTCTACGACAAGCTCGACGTCCGCAACCGCGCCATGGCGGTCGCGCTATACGCCAGCGAAAAGAACCGCGGGCCGAGCCTGAGCTCGTAGCGCGGCGCCTTTCCTGGAACGGGCCGGCGGCGCGCTGGCTCGCGGTGCCTGCTTTTGCATTGGTGGTCTGCTGTTGCCATGTGAGGACATCGGTGTGGAGTTTGAAACCGAAGGGCCGCCGGCAAGCCGAGCGGCCCTATTGATCTAGATCGCCATTCCTATGGGGCGAAATCTGCTCCGGCCGATCCGATAACGATGACGGGAGCGTCGTTGTTGTCGATGAAGTGGCCATCGAGATAGGGAAGCGCGCTCAGCCTGAATGATACCCCTACACCGAACCACCATTCGCGGGGCTGCAGCAACTCGTAGGTTCGATAGCCTGCCAACTGCGCATCAGGTGAGCCTAGAAAGTCGTTGTTCGACTTCATCGCTACTCGCTGCCGAGCATCCCACAGGTGCACATCCTGGATCGTTCCCGAGTTTCTGTACCCTGCAATCTGGTCGTATCCAAGAAAGACGCGGATCAGCTTCATCCGCTTGTCATCGAGGATCACGGGCGTTGGTATCGTGATGTGAAACCATCGCGCGAATCCTGGACGGATCGTGATTTGAGTGCCCCAACCAAAGTGATTGAAGCCGAAAAGACCGCCGTCTTCTGACGGCGGGTTCTCTGCTACCACTGCGTTCCCGTGGACCCAGCTGGCTGTAAATCCGACCATTTCGCTCCTCCTTTTGGAAAAGACGTAGGCCTGCTTTGATACCAGAATAGCGGATGGGCGAGAACTTTGGTGACGGGCTAGACCGGCTGGCCTAGTCGAGTATCAGGGCCTCTGCTGAAGGTCGTTGAGGGGGCATCGCGCCCGCAGACACTCCACAAAGCAAATGCCGCCCCGGTGGGGCGGCACTGAATGTCATGCGATCTGGATGCGCCCTGCCGGGTCGTTACTCCGCGGCGACTGGCGAGGCGGTGCGCAGATAGGACTCGAGCGAGTCGTCGAGGGCGTCCTTCCACGGCGTGTGGTGCGCCGGTGCCATCGTACCGGTGATGACCGACCGATAGGAGTGGTTGCGGAACTCCATGATGCCCTTCTTCTTGTGTTCCTTCCACTCGAAGAAGGCAGCGTTGGCGCCATCCACGTCGAAGCTCGGATAGTCGGTCTCGGCGATCAATTCCTTGACGTATTCGCCCTGGTACTCGATCGCGTCGTGGGAGTCCTTGCCGGCATCCTCGCGGGCGACGCGGTCCTCGACGTCGGCGACCATCGCCTGCTTGGTCGACGGTAGCTTGATGCGGCCAAGGATGACGTCGCGCGTCCACCAGGCCTGTGCGTCGAACATGTTGAAGGTGAACCACTGGTCCTGCATGCCGAGATAGAACATCGCCGGATTGTGGACATAGGCGACGCCCTTGTAGAGGTCGGCGGTCGCTAGCCGGTTGGCGGTCCTCAGACGCAGGTCGTCAGGCAGGAACGGGAAGTGGTGCTTGTAGCCGGTGCACAGGATGATCGCGTCGATGCGCTTGGTCGATCCGTCCTTGAATGTCGCGGTGTTGACCTCGACCTTTTCCAGAAGCGGCCGCTCTTCCCAGTTGTCGGGCCATTTGAAGCCCATGGGTGCTGTGCGGTAGCAATTGGTGATCGACTTGGCGCCGTACTTCCAGCACTGCGAGCCGATGTCCTCTGCCGAATAGCTGGTGCCGACGATCAGGATGTCCTTGCCGGCGAACTCGCGGGCGTCGCGGAAGTCGTGGGCGTGCAGGATGCGGCCGTTGAAGCGGTCGAAGCCGGGGAACTCAGGCACGTTGGGAGTCGAGAAATGGCCCGAGGCGACGATGACGTTGTCGAATTCCTCGGAGTAGCAGTGATCTTTTGGCAGGTCCTGCACGGTGACGGTGAACTTCTTGGTCTCTTCGTTCCAGGTGACCATGCGCACGACGGTCTCGAAGCGGATCCACTTGCGGACGCCCGCCTTGTTCACACGGCCTTCGATATAGTCGAAGAGCACGGCGCGGGGCGGATAAGAGGCGATCTGCTTGCCGAAATGTTCCTCGAAGGAATAGTCGGCGAATTCCAGACCTTCCTTGGGGCCGTTGGACCAGAGGTAGCGGTACATCGAACCATGGACCGGCTCGCCATACTGGTCGAGGCCTGTGCGCCAGGTGTAGTTCCACAGGCCGCCCCAGTTGGCCTGCTTTTCGAAGCAGACGACTTCCGGGATATCCGCGCCCTTGGCGGCGGCCGACTGGAATGCTCTCAACTGAGCCAGACCCGACGGTCCGGCACCGATCACGGCGACACGCTTGGCTGTCATGGGGTTTCCTCCTTTTGGTATAGACCAAATTTCGTTATTGGTTCCTCTGGTTCAATTATGTTGCCTGCCATTATACCAATTTGTCAACGACGTGTTTCCTGTGGGGAAGGAAAATTTCGCACAGCCAGGATGAAGCGCTCATTTTTTGGTGGTATTCACAGACATGCCGAACTCCAGCTTTGCCCATCGACTCGCGGTTTCCAGCGTCTTGCCCCGGTTTTCCGTCGGCATGCCGGACGCCGTGAACATTGGATTCCTGGCTCCCCTCAGCGGTCAAGCGGAGTCTTGGGGCTTGCCCGGATTGCACGGATGCCGGATCTGGGAAGACTGGCTGAACAAGACCGGCGGGTTGTTGATCAACGGCCGCCGCTATCCGATCAAGATCGTGGAGTTCGATTGCGGCTACGATGCGGGGAGGGCCGCGGAGGGAGCACGCCATCTGGTCGAAAGGCATGACGTCAAGCTGATGATGATGCTGGGCGGGGATACGATGGCGCTGATAAGGGACTATCTGACCCATCGAAAAGTGCTGACTTCAACCCTGCTGCCGAGCGACCTGTCGCCGGATACGCCTTACCTGATTGCGCCAAGTGAACTGCATCCGATCTTCAACGTGACGGGGGTGGAGTGGCTGGCGCAGGCACGGCCGGAACTGCGGACGGTCGCGATCTGCAGCCAGACCGATGCGCTTGGCCTGCCGTCGCTGGCGACCTACCGCGCGGCCTTCAAGGCGGCCAAACTGGAGATTGCCAAGGAGATCCAGTACGACCCCGACGCGACCGATGCCTCTGCGATCGTGCAGCCGATGCTGGACTCTGGTGCCGACATCCTGTGCTGGTGCACCAGCTACACGCCGATGGTCCATGCGATGACCGAGTATGCCCATGCGCAGGGCTTCAAGGGCCAGATCATATCCTGCACACTGGATTATTATGACCGGCTCGTTGCGCGAACCTCCGTTGAATTCATGGAAGGTTTCGTCTTCCAGTTTCCTGATTTCGACGATGCAGGGCTGACCGACAAGACATTCTTCTTCAACCAGCCCAAGGGCTTCTTCGACGAATACAATTCCCGCTTCCCCGGCACCTGGACGGCGGTGAGTTGGGAATACGTCGCCATCCTCGACATCTGGCATGCGGCGGTTGAAAAATCCAACAGCGTCAATCCCGTATCCGTGCTGGCGGCAATGAAGCAGCTTGGCCATGTCACCCATGCTTTCGGTCCGGCGCATTGGTGGGGCGAGAGCATGTTCGGCATCGACAACGCCCTGGTCGGAGACTGGCCGGTGGTGACGCTGAAGGATGGCAAAGCCAGGATTGCCGCGTTTGGCTCAATTCCCCGCTGGCTGGAAAACCATGGTGGCCTTCTCAAGCAGGAGATGTCGGATCTGGGTCAGCTTTGGGAGCAGCGACTGCGATCTAGCGGGAATGGAACCGCCCTGCAGGCAAGGACGCCAGAATCAGTCCTGCAGAAGTAGCTTCTGCTCCTCGACGAGGTGCAGCTTGATGAACTCGACGGCCCGCTCGACGTCGCGCGAGGCAATCGCATTGAACAGCGCGTTGTAGCGCTGCTGGTATTCGAGGATCTTTTTTGGCGACAAATGCCGGCGCAGCTGCGTGGTGCGGAAGCTTACCCTGCATGCCTCGATCGCCAGATTGTAGCAGGATGCCAGCAAGGGGTTGTGCGTGCCCTCGGCGATCTTGCGGTAGATTTCCTCTTCGCATTTGACGAAAGCGGCAACATCGGTGTGCACGTTTTCGATCTGCGACATCAGCTGTTCCAGTTCCCAGACCTCGCGCGGCGTCATGTTGATGACCGCGAGGCGAACCATTTCGGGTTCGAGGATGCCACGTACGACGAGGTGGTCCAGAGGGCTGGTTTCCAAGGCGACCGAGTTGTCTGCGCGCTCAGGCAATTCTTCCGAGCGATAGGTGACGAAACTGCCGCTCCCGGGACGCCGCTTGATGACCTTGCGGTCCTCCAGCACATCCAAAGCCTCACGTACGGTGTTGCGGGCCACCCCCAACTCCGAAGCCAGCGCCCGTTCCGAAGGAAGGCGCGTATCGAGCGGGTATTCCTCGGATCTGATCTTGGCGAACAACCGATCGAGCACGGTCTGCACCGTCGCTCCCACCGAGTAGGAGGCGATGATTTGCGATGTGAGTTGGCCGGTTTCAACCTTCATTGCGCGACCTTGCATGTCCATTCTACCTCGGGGCCACAGCGCCGGACGAATCCTACCGCAGCACAATCCGAGTTTGAAATAGTTCTCGAATCTGATCCAGTATCACGGTTGAACCGACCGGGACAATCGTCCGGCGGGGCAAGGCCATACGGCCCCGAACATCGCCGCGAAGCCATCTGGCGGACGGTCACTTCACCTCATTTTCCGGCAATGCGACGAAACGAAGCCTTGCGGGCGCGGGAAAATTGGGTATTCTTGAGACTGAAATAATTTTACACACAGGCAAATTATAGACGAGGTGGCGATGACGATTTCAGTCTACCCCGAAATTGTGGCCGGCCCGCCGCGTCCGAGCCTGATCCTCCAGCCTGGGCTTCTGGTGCCTGGGCTGGAACGTTACCATGTGCCGGGTCGCGGCGCCGCGCTCATCGACATCGAGGCCGGCGACACGGTGAGCATACGCAATGCCGAGGGCGGCCAGCCTTGCGAACTTGTGGCATTCGACAAGAGTGGGCGAGCCGATCCAGCCATTTTGGGCACGCGAGCAAACAGCGATGCGGCGGGGCTGAAAGCCCTGCTGGTCAATGGCGACGACAGCCTGCGCGCCTTTCGCGCTGGACTCGAGCGTCGCAAGCTCGAGCTTGGACGCGCCGAGGCCGTACGGTTCTTCGATGGCGCAACGCCGGCGGGCACGGAAGAAAGATTCGTTGTCGCGCGCGACGGCTCGCTGGTGGTTGCTGCCCCCGGTGCGCCGATGGCCATCGACAGCCACGACACCTCGACACCTCTGGTGGTGATGGTCAAGCGTGCCAGAATCCGGCCTGCCGGCCGCTCGGACCTGCCCGATCCGCTTGCTGATCCCGTGCTTGATCTCAGGGTCAAGTCGAAGACGGCGGAGTCATTCTTCGTCAAGGCCGGCGACTATATCCAGATCATCGATGTCGATGGCCGCCAGTGTACCGACTTCCAGTGCTTCTCGGCCCGCAAGCTCGACAAGGGCAGGGACCTTGCGCTTGACGTGACTGCAACCCGCTCGCTGATGGGGCATGCCTATCCTATGCCCGGGCTGCATGCCAAATACTATGATCAGGATTTCGAGCCGCTGGTCGAGGTGATCCAGGACACCTGCGGTCGCCACGATGCCTTCGCGCTCGCCTGCTATGCCAAGTATTACGACGACATCGGCTATCCCGGCCACATCAACTGCTCGGAGAACTTCAACGGCGCGCTCGCCGATAGGGGGGTGACGCCGCGCGCAGGCTGGATGGCGGCGAACTTCTTCTTCAATACCGGCATCGACGCCCATGGCGTGATGTATTCCGACGAACCCTGGTCGCGGCCGGGCGACTATGTGCTGCTGCGCGCGCTGACCGACCTCGTCTGCGTGTCCTCGGCATGCCCCGACGACACCACTCCGGCCAATGGCTGGAACCTCACCGACATCCACGTCCGGACCTATTCCGGGCAGAACAAGTTCCAGCGCGCGATCGCCCGACGCACGACCCCGGAGGCCGAACCCAAGATGACCCGCGAGACCGCCTTCCATTCAAGCTTTGCCAAGCACACCCGCAACTTCATCGAGTACAAGGGCTTCTGGCTGCCCCAGGAATTCGCCAAGGAAGGCCCGATCGAGGAATACTGGGCCTGCCGTCAGAAGGCGGTGGTGATGGACCTGTCGGCCCTGCGCAAGTTCGAGGTTACCGGCCCGGATTCTGAAGCGCTGCTCCAGTACACGCTGACCCGCGATGTCAAGAAGCTCGGCGTCGGCCAGGTCGTCTACACCGCCATGTGCTACGAGCATGGCGGCATGATCGACGACGGCACGTTGCTTAGGCTCGGCAAGGACAACTTCCGCTGGATCTGCGGCGACGACTATTCCGGTGAGTGGCTGCGCGAGGTCGCCGAAAAGCTCGGCCTCAAGGTACTGGTGCGTTCGTCGACCGACCAGATGCACAACATCGCCGTCCAGGGCCCCAACAGCCGCGATATCCTGAAGGAGATCGTCTGGACGCCGCCGCACCAGCCGGCGCTGTCGGAGCTCGAATGGTTCCGCTTCACGATCGGCCGTATCGGCGACGCGCAAGGCGTACCAATCGTTGTCTCGCGCACCGGCTACACCGGCGAACTCGGCTACGAGGTCTGGTGCCATCCGCGCGACGCCGAGAAAGTCTTCGACGCTGTGTGGGAGGCGGGCCAGCCGCATGGGCTCAAGCCCATGGGTTTTGCAGCCCTCGACATGGTGCGCATCGAGGCCGGCCTGATTTTTGCCAACTACGAGTTCTCCGACCAGACCGACCCGTTCGAGGCCGGCATCGGCTTCACCGTGCCGCTCAAGACCAAGACCGACGACTTCATCGGCCGCGAGGCGCTCATCCGACGCAAGGACAACCCGATCCACAAGCTGGTCGGCCTCGACATCGACAGCAACGTCGCTGTCGGCCATGGCGACTGCGTCCATATCGGCCGCGCCCAGATCGGCATCGTTACCTCGTCGATGCGCTCGCCGGTGCTGAACAAGAACATCGCGCTCGCCCGTGTTGACGCGACGCACGCCAATGTCGGCACCGAGGTCGAGATCGGCAAGCTTGACGGCCACCAGAAGCGCCTGCCGGCTCGTGTCGTGCCTTTCGCCCACTACGATCCGAAGAAGGAAAAGCCGAGGTCATAAGCAGTCGGTATCGGCATGCTTGCATAAGCCCCGCAATCTGCGGGGCTTTTTGTTTGAAGATGGCGGAACTTGGCTTATTCACGATGAATAGGGAAACTGCTGGCGCAAGGTAGCATCGTGGAAATATTTTCTTGGTCGCCCATTGTACTGACGCTCCCCTTCATTGCGATGGGCGCCATTTCATTTTTCCTGGGTACGGCGTTTCTGGCGATCTTTGCCCGGCAGGCGCAACGCAATCCCTTGTCCATGCCGGTCGCCGCCTTCGTCGGAACGATCACTACGGCCTGGGCCTTGTCGCTCGGGTTCACTGCCGCGGATGTCTGGTCGGTCAATTCGCGCGCCAGTGAGGTCGCCAGCGCGGAGCGCTCTTCGATGATGCGGCTTGCCGGCATGGCGAAGCCTGAAGCTCTTGCATCCCACCAGTTGATAAATGGCCTTCTGGCCTACAAGGGTGCCGTTGTCTCGGTCGAATGGGACAATGCCAACCGCTTGCCCGCGCCAGCGGCAGAGCAGGCCTTGCAGGACATCCGACTTGCTTTGATCGGGCTGTCGAAAAGAGGCCTTCCAGACCCGATCATCGGCCAGATGGTCCAGGATTTCGACGAGTTGCAGGACGCACGCAACTCGCGCCTCGCAATAGGGGCAAGCTCGGTCAATCAACTCAAATGGTATCTTGTGCTGTTCCTGACGATGCTATCGGCAATCGTCATTGGGGCCGTCCACGCCGACCGGCCCTACGCGGGCAGGAAGTCGATTCTCATATTTTCGGTAACGGCAAGCGTCAGCCTGTGGATCCTTGCCCTTCACGCCAACCCGTATGTCGGGGTGGCGCAAGTGACGTTGGGCGACGCTCGGATCTAGCCCTTGCTGCCTCATCTCTTCTTTGGCGCGCGCGCTGGCTCCGAAGTCAGGCTCGCATAAGCCAGTACGATGGCAAAGAAACCAAACGCTGCAAGCACGCCGGCTACGGTAACAATGGTCTCGGTTGGCATGTCTTTTCTCCATCCTTGGATGATGAGCATGCTCATCCCCAGGCGAATGGACCGCCTTGACCTGAATCAACCCTGGAAAAAAGACCTCCGACTGCCGAAGCGCGGGCGGTTCAGGCGACGTTGCCCTTGGAGCTACGCTTTGGCGCAGTGTTCCGCATGGCAAGCCAGGCTTCGGCCTGATTGCCCGGCATCGGAAAGGCGACGCCGTAGCCCTGTACCGCAGGGCAGCCAAGCCCATGGAGGAAGCTCAACTCGGTTTCGGTTTCCGCGCCCTCGGCGACAATGGAAATGCCCAGGCCCCGCGCCAGCTCGATGATTGCCTTGACGATCTTGGAATTTGCCGGGCTGCTGTCGATATTGCGGATGAAACGGCGGTCGATTTTCAGCCGATCGACCTCGTTGGCGCTGATATGCGACAGCGATGCGTAGCCGGTGCCGAAATCGTCCAGTTCCATTCGAATACCGGCTTTGCGCAGACGCTTCAGCGTCAGTCCGATGCCGCTGTTTTCGTCGTCAAGCATGACCGACTCGACGATTTCCAGCGCGACAAGTCGCGTCGGCAAGCCTGCAGTCTTGAGAAGGGCGAGCAGGTGGCTGGCAAAATCGGCTTCCCGCAGCTCATGGGCCGACACGTTGAGCGAGAGCCGGCCGAAATCCAGCCCACCACGATGCCATGCCGAGGCGGTGTGGATTGCCTTGGCGAAAATGATGCGGCCGATCGCCGGCATCAGCCCGGCCTTTTCCGCCGTGGGAAGGAATTCGCCCGGTGCAACGTTCCTGCCGTCGACCTCCCAGCGCACCAGAGCTTCGACGCCGATCACCTTGCCGCTCTGCAGCGAGACCTGCGGCTGGAAATGCACGGCGAAAGCCTGGTCGGCGATTGCCCCGCGCAGGTCGCGTTCCAGATTGGCCTGTTCCTCGAACTTGTCGCGCAACGTCGCGGCAAACAGTTGATAGCCGCCACGTCCCTCTGCCTTTGCGCGGTATAGCGCCAGGTCGGCGTTGACGATCAGATCGCTGATGGTGCTCGTGGTGTCGTGGAACAGCGCCACGCCAGCGCTAGCGCTGGGCTTCAACGAGGTTCCGGAAAACTCCAGCGGCTGCTTGAGAGCGGCGGTTATGCGCGCGGCCACTTCTACGGCCGCGGCTTCCGAACTCACATCTGTCAGGATCACCGTGAACTCGTCGCCGCCCAGGCGCACGCAAACGTCGGAATCGCGCACATTGGCCAAAAGGCGCTTGGCGGTTTCTATCAGCACGGCGTCGCCTGCGGCATGGCCAAGCGTGTCGTTGATGCCCTTGAAGTGGTCGAGGTCGAGATGGATGACAGCCATTTTCTCGCCCTTGCGCCTGGCGGCGGCGAGGGCCGTGTCCATGTAGTCGTTGAGGAATGCCCTGTTGTAGAGGCCGGTCAGCGCGTCGTGATTGGCCGCAAATGTCATCTGGTCCCGGGCCCGAAGCAGTTCGCTTGTGCACGACACGACCTTGCGGACCAGAGGCGCGAAAATCAGCACGGCCTCGGCCAGCAGCAGCAGCAAGGTGAGGACGAAGACGGTCAGGTGGATCTTCTCCACCGCCGCGCCTTTCTCGGCTGCCTCCGACGAAAACAGACGGGTCAGCGTTTCATATTCGCGCCGGGCCTTTTCGGCGATATAGAGCCTGAGGGCGGCAAAGTGGGCGGTGGCATCGGCCGGCATCTCGGCCGACACCGAGGCGGGGAGCAGGTCGAGGAACGAATTGACGGTGTGGGTCAGTATCCGCGTCGACGCCTCGATCTGGCCGGGCGCCTCGTTGAAGAGCTTGGTTGCGTCCTCGGAAAGCTCAAGCCGGTGAAGCGGTGATCTTGCGTCGGGCGATCCATTGCGAAGGATCTGCTCATTCGCAAGGAAAGCATCGAGCGAAGTTTTGAGGTTCTGGCGAGCCTGGGTGCGCAGCCACTGCGCGTCGGCCGTATAGGCCTCGGTGGCGCTCAACAATATTCTCTGCGACAGCATCTGCTGGCGGGCGCCGAGCTCGATGAGTGCTGTCTTCTGGCCGTTCGCCGAAATCACCGAGCTGAGCATGAAGAAGCTGGCGGTAGCCAGCGAACCGATCAGGATCAAGGCGGCTAGATACGACGCCTTGGTCTTTCGCATCAGCCCATGCGCAAGCTTCTGGTGTTCCAGGCTGGCTGCCACGCTCGCCGACATGTCGATCCCCCGCTTCCCTAAAAGAAGTTCCCCCGGGGCAGCAACATGCAGAAGAATGATGAATTGGTTGTAAATGCCAAGTGCTTCAGGCGCGGAATGGTAGAATTCAGCGAAAGACCCAGTTCGGCCCACGACCGGTAGAAAGTATTGTGGAAACGTCGGTGCTGCGGACTATCCATTCTTGCCAAAAGGCATCCATAGATTGGTGGGTTTTGCTTCATCGCGACATGGAACGGAAAGGGCTACGGTCGCCGAGGTCCGTCTTGGATATAGTCGGAGGCGGCGGTTCACCTTTTATGCCGGCGCGGCAGATGCGCGACGAAGATCGGGCGCGAGCCGGCGAGAGAACCAAGGACTACAGTGTTCTTGATGGCGCCCTGGTGCGTAGCCGAGCGGCTTCCAACGCTCCCTTGGGCCGCTGGATGCTTGGTCATCGAAAATGAGAACATCATCACCGCACGCCACAAGCAGGTCGTAGGGTATCTTCGTGGGGCGTCCGAAAATGCTTGGCCAGGACCAAAAGCCCGAGAAGTGTGTTCGGCGCAATGCAGCCACAACCCTTCATTCCTAGGGTCACCTCAAACGCCGCCTATCTGCCCGCGGGGGGGCGCAGTTGACGCGCCATGCGGGCCCGCTCGCTGTATCGCTCCGCTATCACCTGGGCCTCGTTACCCCCAACTCCGATGCCTGCTTCATCAACGTAGATGGAAACGACCTAAGTTGGCGCGATGGTTAGGTCATCATGTTCGATGAGACCTACCTCCACTATGTACGCAATGACACCGACGCAGGCCGGCTGATCCTCATGTGCGATGTGAAACGTCCACTCAACCCACTAGGGGCGGCGTTCAACTTTTTGATCGTGTCCCGCTAAGTGGTGTAGCTTGCGGCATTGGTCGCCGAGCTCTCCGGCATTGGCCGGGCTGATCAGCGCGCCACGGCTGGCAGGCTGA
>NZ_QGGX01000039.1 GCF_003148805.1 Aminobacter sp. AP02 | reverse complement strand
TTACCGACGGCAGCGCCGGCGTAATATTGCGCCTGCGCGCCGGTGACCGGGCACTGGAAGTTCTGCGAGGCGTCCTTGCAGAACACCGTCTCGGGTGCCGGGGCGGGTTCCGTCCAGTAGCGGTTGCCGACGCGCTGCTGCAGCGTCGGCACCGCCGCCAGCGAAAGCAGGTTCTGCGGATAGACCTCGTAGACCGGCACCCCGGGGGAGTAGCGGGGCTCCGGCGGAACGGGGGGAATGGGTGGAATGGGCGGCGGGACAATCTGCGAGCGCAGATACCAGTCGCTGTCTGTCGGATCGGTGACACCATTGTGGAACAGCGTATAAGCATAGGCACCACCGACCACCGCCTGCTGCCCGTCCTTGGTGACATAGTCGCCGCGCAGGACAAACGATCCGTTGGCCGTGCTTGCGCCATTGATGGCGTCAACGACCTTGATGCCGTCGGCGAGCGTCAACGCGCCCGGACCTGTGGTGTTCCTGACGACCAGGGATGTCAGGCCGGTTGCCGTCCCGCCATTGATGACCAGCATGTCCGACGGTGCCCCATCAGCGCCGAGATAGGTGTTGAGCGCAATCGTGCCGCCCTGACCGACAAAGTTCTGCGTCGTCAGCGTCTTGTAGCTTGCCAGCAAGGTAGGATCGCCGACAGGTGGGGTAACATCGATCAGGCCGGCATTGGTCACCTGCTGCCTTACCGTAGAACTCGCGGTCATCGTCCAGATACTTGTGGGATCAACCGAAACGTTGGTGATATCGAAGGCGCCGCCGGTCCAGTGCGAGCCCGTCGCGAGATTGATGTTGGCGTTGGCGAGCGGCTCTGCCTGGGCGTGTCCCGTTAGCACCGCATTGTTGGATGCGTTCAGTTGCACGAGCGTCGGCTGTGGGCCGAAACTATTCTCATAGGCCACCAGCATGTAGCCCCCACCGCCCGTCACGACCGCGCCATTCACTGTCAGATTGAGTGGACCTTCCGCTCCGACGGCAACACCGTCTGCAGCCGTCAGGTTGCCGCCGGAAAGACTGACCGTGTTGGTCGAGCCGGGCGTGAGGTTCAGTGAATACAAGCCATAGGTACTGGCGCCAGTCGTTTGCACCGCGGTGTTGGTGAGGTCGATCGAGCCTGGGCCGCCGTTGATGAAGAGGCCCGCGCCACCTCCCGACGTCGTGATGCTGGAGCCGCGGCCAATCACCGTGCCGTTGGAATCGACGCGCACGCCGAAGGAATTGGCGCCGGTAGTGGTGATGGTGTTGTTGGTCATGTCGATCGTGGCGCCCAGACCACCCGCGTCGACGCCAGCCGCTCCGTTGCCTGAGGTCACGGTGATGGTCGTGCCGATGCTTGTGACGCGCGCGTTCGTCCCTTGGGCCAATAGGCCGCTGACCGGAATGGCGCTCACCACGCCGAAGATCGAGCCAACCTGCCCGGACGTCGTGATGAGATTGGCGGTCTGCAGCACATAGGCGGTGGGGTTCTGCGCGGCATTGATGTTGATGATGCTATTGCCAGATATGGTGATGCTGCTGGTGTCGCGCGCCCAGGCACCAGCGGCCGCGTTGGGGCCCGTAATGGTAACGTTCGCCAGCGCAAGCGTGCCGCCGTTGACGGCAAAAAGACCTGTGCTGCCCGCCTGGCCCGCCACGCCAACACCGTTCAGGTTGATGGTCAGCCTACTGCCGATCGCGCCGAGCGCAACAGTCGTGTTGTCGGCCGTGACGCCGATGCTGCTCGTTGCGTTCATCTGCAAGGTCGAGCCGGGCAGCAGGGTGACCTGGCCGCCGTCATGGAGATAGACCCCCATCGCGCCACGGCCGTTCATCGTGACAGGGATCAGCGCATCGGCGATGACGCGGCTGCCGGCGCCGGAGGCGCCTAGCCCGACGGCGTTGAAGGCTCCCGTCGTTATGCTTGTGCCTGCGTGCAGATTGACCGTGCCGCCGCTCTCCGCGATGGCGCCATGGCCGGCCGAAACGTTCACCGTGGAGGTGCCGGTATTGTTCACCACGACAGCGCTGGCGATGATCGTGCCGCCGATCGCCGCCAGCCCGGCGCCGGTGCCAGTGGTGCTGATCGCCGCGCCGTTCAGTGTGACGGAGCTCGTCGCGCCGTTGGCCAGTACGGCGTGGCCGCCTTGAGTGAGTATGCTGAGGCCGCCGTTCGGCACTGTGATGGTTCCACCACTCGCCTGAAGCGCGTTGCCGTTGACGCTCTGAAAGCTGATTGGCCCGGGAGACGGCCCAGCAGAACTGTCGATGACGAGCGTGCCGCCAGTGACGTTGGTTGCATTGGTGGCTGCCGTCGTCGAAACGCTCGTGCTGCCAACGACGGTGGTGGTTCCCGTGGTGACGTTGATGGTGGTGGCGATCGTCGGTGGGCTCGGCCCAACCGTCTGGGCAATCGCGGGGCCTTGGCTCGTCGCGCCTAGCGCGGCTGTGATCGCAAGGACCGAAGACGTCCTACGAAAGCTGAAAAGAGATGGAGTTGAGTTTGTCGACAGTTGCCAAGGTTGAGCTTCGGGCAAAATCGTAGAGCTCACGGAACACCTCCGTCGACGCCCCAAAAGCCCACATTAAAGTGCGCTTATATTTCAAATCACGCAATTAAGCGGAGGGTTGTGGAGCGATATTGACGAGCGATGTGGCTTTTTGGGCACTTGCCTGGCGACGATGGAGGGCGGTGACTACTTCCAGTCCAATGCGGCGACACTAACGCTTCGCTATTTTTCGCGTGTGGTTGGTCTGATCGAGCCGCACGGCAGGGCCGAGTTCTGTCGGGCCGCGTCGGCACCCTGCCGCTGATGTCGTGTATGAAGTCTAGTGGATGTCTCGCGCAATGGTCTGGAGTTTCTTAAAGGCGTCGTACCTTTGCATATGCCGCTCCTCAGTTTTGTCGCGAGCTGGGGTGTAAGTGCTATGCGTACGCGAAAGCGTCGCCATCGCCGCCCGGATGTCGGCGAAGGCCCCAGCTGCGACGCTGCCGAGGATGGCGGCCCCCAAAAGAACCGGCTCTTCCGAACGCGTCGAAAGAACAGGTTTGCCGGTTGCATCGGCCAGCAACTGACGGATAATGTCGAGCTGTCCGGCGCCGCCGCTGATGACAATCTTGTCGATCGGCGCGCCAGATGTCGCCTGCACGTCGATGATCTGACGCAAACCATAGCCGATGCCACACAGGCCCGCGATGTAGAGCGACACAAGATTGTCGATGTCTTGCTCCATGCCGAGCCCGGCAACGACCGCGCGCGCATGCGGATCGGCAAAGGGCGCGCGGTTGCCAAGAAATTCCGGCACGACATGCAACCCGTCGGCCAGTTCGACAGCGTCGGAGAGCTTGCCAACCTTCTTCGCGGCAAGTTCGGCGAGTAGGACCGGAAGCGAGTGGCCCTGGCTCTTCGCCAGATCCTGTGCCGCGCCAGCTGCGGGATGAAACGACAAGAGCTGGTCGATCGCAGCACCCGCCGCCGACTGGCCTCCTTCGTTCAGCCACATGCCCGAAACCATGGCCGAGTAATAAGGGCCCCAGACACCGGGAACGAAAACCGGCTTCACGGTCGAGGTCATTGTGCAAGACGACGTACCAAAGACATAGCCGAGATTGCTCTGTAGAGGCCCATCGACGCCGACAGTGCCGATACCGCCGGCATGGGCATCGATCATGCCCGCACCTACCGGGGTACCCACAGGTAAGCCAAGCTCTTCAGCTGCGCGTTCGGTGAGGCCGTTTCCGACTGCCGAGCCCGGATCCACTACGTTCTGGCCGATGCGGTAAAAATACTCGTCGGCAAGGACACCGAGCCCTATTTGGTGAAAATAGCTCGGGTCCCAACGCGCCTCATGGGCCAGATACGTCCACTTGCACGTCACCGTGCAAGTTGAGCGTGCGAGATCGCCCGTGGCGCGCCACGTCAGGAAATCGGCGAGATCAAAGAACTGCCATGCAGCGTCAAAGACGTGGCGGCGGTTTTCGCGTAGCCACAACAGCTTCGGCGTTTCCATCTCAGGGGAGATGCGGCCGCCGACATAGCGCAGCACGTCGTGACCCTGGTCATTGATCCGTTCAGCCTGGACGACCGCCCGGTGGTCCATCCACACGATGATGTTGCGCTCGGGGTCTTCCGAGGGACCGACAGGCAGCGAGACGCCATCCCTGCCGAGCACCACCAGCGAACAGGTCGCGTCGAAACCGATGCTTGCCACGGCATATGGATCGATCCCGGCCTTGTCGATGGCCTCGCGCACAGAGGCACAGACAGCCGCCCAAATCTCGATGCTTGACTGCTCGACGATCGAACCGGCCTCACGATAAAGCGTGATGTCGCGCTTAGCCGATGCAAGCATTGACCCGGTTAAGTCGAAGACTCCTGCTCTGGCGCTGCCGGTTCCGACATCCACGCCTACGAGATAGCGCTCTCCCACGGCGGGACGCGCGGAGGAAGTGTTGGTCATGGCCTACCGCCTGTGATTAGAACTGGCTCGTCGAACGGCATGGCAGCCGTCGCGACATCTCTAGAGGTCGACGCTGTTTGGCAGGATTACCAGGTCGCGGATGGTGACGTTGCGCGGACGCGTCAGCATGAACAGCACCGCATCCGCCACTTCCTTCGGCTGCATGAGGCTGCCATTGGCGAGCGCTTCGTCCATCTTTTCCTTCGGCCAATCGTCGAGAAGCGCTGTGACAACCGGACCGGGCAGCACCGCGCCGACGCGCACGCCGTGCTGCGCCACCTGGCGCCGCGTGCTGTGGACGAAAGCCTGAACAGCAAACTTCGAGGCCGTGTAGATCGGCTCCCAAACGACCGGCACAACACCTGCGATCGAGCTGGTGAAGAGGATGTCGCCGGACTTCTGCGCGATCATATAAGGCAGTACCGCATGGACAGAGCGGAACGCCGCGTTGATGTTGAGGTTGAGCATACGGTCCCAAGCGTCTGGATCGCCCTCAGCGATCGGGCCGCCGATATACGCGCCGGCGTTGGCATGGAACACGTCCAACTGGCCGGCGATCTCGAGGATGCGCGGCAGCATGCCCGACACCTCTGCCGGCTTGAGCAGGTCGACGACCAGCGGCCGGGCGTTCGGGCCAAGCTCCTTGCAGAGCTGCTCAAGCCTGTCTTGCGCCCGGTCGACGAGCACGACGACTGCACCTGAGGCCACGAGCGTGCGTGCGCATTCGAGCCCAATGCCCGAGGCAGCGCCGGTGATGGCGGCGACTTTGCCCTTCATGAGGTCAGGCATAATAGAACTCCATTCCGTATTGAGGTCAGGCGCGGCCGTGGCTGACACGAGAGCGCCGCGCCAGCGAATCGACGATGACCGCGATTGCCAAGACGCCGCCAGTGATCATGTAGCGAAGCGACGAGCTGAGGTTGAGAAGGGTCAGGCCGTTCGAGATCGCCTGGATGACGATGATGCCGAGCAGGGCCGAATAGGCACTGCCGCGTCCACCAAAGAGGCTGGTGCCGCCAATGACGGCCGCCGCGATCGCGTTGAGATTGACATCGCCGGTTCCGGCTTGCTGGCTCGACGAGGCAAGTCGCGACGCCGACAGGACGCCGCCAAGAGCTGCAAGCGTCGAGCACAGCACAAAGGCGCTCATATAGATCTGGCGCACATTGATGCCCGAGCGGCGCGCAGCTTCCTTGTTGCCGCCGACAGCAAACATCGAGCGGCCCCATTTGGTACGCGTCAGCGCATAGTTGAGGATTACTGCAAGCGCGACAAAGAGCGCAAACATCCACGGCACCCCACGCCCCAGATTGAGATAAAAGACGGCGAGTTCGAGCGCGACGGTCAGCACGATGGCTTTCAGGATCAGCGTGCCGAGGGGCTGGGCGGAGAGGTTTGCACCCTGGCGCTGCGCCATGGTGCGAATGCCCTTGGCCACCATCACCAGACCCGGTACAAGGGCCAGGCCGTGCGACAGCCAGTTGGGCATGATCAGGATCTGGCCGAAGCGAACCAGCGGAGAGGCATAAGGCAGGTTGATCGAACCCGTCGGCCCGAGGATGAAAAGCTGCAGGCCGAGCAACGCTAGCAGGCCAGCCAGCGTGGCGATGAAGCTCGGCATGCCCAGGCGGTTGTAGAGAGCGGCATAGAGCATGCCGACGCACGCGCCGACAATCAGCGCGGCGACGATAGCGCCGGCGACAGGCCAGCCCATGTTGACCCACAAAACACCGACCATAGCCGATGCCAGCCCGCTCATTGAGCCGACCGACAGGTCGATTTCGCCAAGCACCAGCACGCAGATGATGCCAAGCGAGATGACGCCGACGGTGGCGCAATCAAACAATAGGTTCACCAGGTTGTTTGGCGCGAGGAATACCGGATTGAGGGCTGAAAAGACGACCGAAATGACAATCAGGCCGACAGCGACCGGCAGCATTCCGAGGTCACCGGAACGGACGCGATCGGCGAAACTGCGCAGCATCCCAACAATGCTTTCCTCGTGGCGCACGCGTTCGTCGCTGCGGTCGAGTTTCGGCTCGGTCTGGGAGACTCTGTTCGAAACGTCCTGGCTCATGGTAGCGCTCCGCTCGCTTCGTTGGCCAGGCCGGACTTGCGTTCGAGACGTCTGGACACGGAATTTTCAGTGGCGCCGGTGATCGCGGCGACGAGTTCCTGGTTGGATGCGTCAGGCGTGAACACGCCATTGTTGCGCCCCAGGCGCAGTACGACGATGCGGTCGGCAACCGCGCGCACATCTTCCATGTTGTGGCTGATGATGATGACGCCGAGACCGCGCTCGCGGACGCGCTCGATCAGATTGAGCACCTCGGCGGTCTGCGCGACGCCAAGTGCCGCCGTCGGCTCGTCGAGCATGATGACCTTGGGGTTCAGCAAAAGCGAGCGCGCGATCGCCACCGTCTGGCGCTGGCCACCTGACAGCGACGCGATGGGTTCGCGGACGGAGGGAATGCGCGCCGCCAATTCGCGCAGCAGCTTCCAAGCGCGCACTTCCATTGCTACTTCGTCCAGATTCCACGGTGACATTTCATGGCCGAGGAACAGATTGGCCACGACATCAAGGTTCTCGCACAAGGCGAGATCCTGAAACACGGTCGCAATCCCAAGGTCGAGCGCCTTGCCGGGGCTGTCGAGGGTGACGCCTTGGCCGTTGAATTCGATAGTTCCCGATGTCGGCTGGTGCACTCCGGCTAGTACCTTGACAAGCGTCGACTTGCCGGCGCCATTGTCGCCCACAAGGGCCACGACCTCACCTGCATTGACGTCAAGTTCGATGTCGGTGAGCGCCGATACCGCGCCGAAATTCTTAGAAATGCCGCGCAAGCGCAGCACGAGCTCTCCCTTGGCAGGCATACCTTGGATACTAGCTGTCATGGCCTTCACCTCTCGACCGAAGGCACTCGGCCGCGACAAGTGCGGCCGAGTGCGAATTTGCAGCGTCAGTTGATGATGCCGAGTTTGCGGCAACCTTCAATATATTCCCCGGTGCAAACTTCCTCAGGCTTGTTGATGCCCTTGTCGAAAACTTCCGCCTTGATGTTTTCTGCCGTCACAACGGCTGGAACGAACAGCTGTGAAGGCGTGTCGTAGAGCGTGTTCGGTGCCTCGGGTGTCTCACCCTTGAGCAGCTTCACGGCCACATTGGCTGCAGCAGCCGCCACGATTTCAGAAGGCTTCGAGATCGTGTTGTACTGGTCTCCCGAAATGACCAGCTGCAGCGCAGCGATAGTCGCATCGTTGCCGGTGACCGGGGGAACCGGCTTGACGCCTGCTGCCTTGAGCGCTGCGATCGCACCGCCGCCCGTGCCGTCATTGGCAGCAACAATGCCCTTGATCTGGTCGCCGAAGCGCGTGATCTGGCCGGCGGCCCATTCCTGCGCCTTCGGCGGTGCCCAGTCCGGTGTGTCGAATTCGGCAAGCGTCTTGTAGGATGATGCGTCGAGCGCGGAGTCGATACCGTCGCGAATAAGGCCGGCGGCAGCGTCGGTTGGCGAACCGTTGATCTGGAGCACGCCAGCGCCGTCTGGAACGCCCGACGCCTTCAAGTGATCGACAAGCGACTGCGCGATGGCGCGGCCGATGCCTTCATTGTCGAAGGAAACGTAGTAGTCCGCCGGCTTTGCCGGAATCGGGCGGTCATAGGCAATGACCTTGACGTCCTGGGAATGAGCGATCTCGACCAATGCCGCGGCTGCCGCGGAATCGACCGGGTCAAGGACGATGACCTTGGCGCCCTGGGCGATTACGGAATTGAATTGCTGCTGTTGCAGCGCCACGTCGGCATTGGCATTCTGATAAATGACCGTGCAACCGGGGCAAAGCTTTGCCATCTCGGTCTTGAAGCCAGGGTAGTCATGTTGTTCGTAGCGGGTCGAGGCCTGGTCCGGCATCAAGAAGGCAACGGTGGCGGCTTCCTGCGCCATCGCAGCGCTGCCAAGCGTCACGGTCAAGCCGGTCGTGGCAAGCAAGTAAGTAAGCGTCTTCATAAGTTCCTCCACCAATGATTTGCACCCGCGAGCAGCGGCTTCCGAAAGGGTGTCGAAGTTCAGGCGTTGCTGCGCCATTGCCGTCGAGACGCACGACTTCACTCGCTGCAGCTTGCGCTGCCGCGTCGATTGTCAAGATTCCTGGGTCCGACTCCTCCCTGAGTCAGCTGAGCTTTGCTGGCAACTTCATCGATTGTGCAAGCGTGCTCAATCGATGAAGCAGAATTGCCCATAATCCCCGTTGATGTCAAGGTGGCTCTGAGTGGAGACCATATTCGTGAAGCGAAGCATGCAGACAAAACGAACGACGATTTACGATCTGGCGGAACTCGCCGGCACGTCGGCAAGCGCTGTAAGCGCCGTTTTGAATGGAAACTGGAAAAAGCGCCGCATCAGCAGCCAGCTTGCGGAAAAGATCACACTGCTCGCAGAGAAGCAGGGCTACGCGTTGAACATGCAGGCAAGCGTTCTGCGCCGAGAGCGCTCCAAGATCATCGGCATGATCGTGCCGAAATACGACAACCGCTATTTCGGCTCGATCGTCGAGCGCTTCGAGGCGATGGCACGCGACCGCGGATTGTTTCCGATTGTGACCTGTACCCGCCGCGACCCTGCGCTTGAAGTCGACGCGGCACGGGCGATGCTTTCCTATCAGGTTGACTGCCTGATCGCTACAGGCGCGACCGACCCCGACAGGATCGTCGATCTGTGCTCGGCTGCGGGGGTCCGCACGGTGAACCTCGACCTGCCGGGTTCACGGGCGCCTTCGGTGATCTCGGATAATTACGGTGGCGCGTTGGAACTGACGCGGCGCGTGCTTTCCAACAGCGAGAAGAAATTCGGCGAAATGACCCCGCTTTTGTTCGTCGGCGGGCGCGGGAGCGACCACAACACCTCAGAGCGCGTACGAGGCTTCCGCGCGGCACATGCCGCCGCTGGCGTAAAGGTTGATGAGCGGCTGATACTGACCTGCGGCTACGCGCCAGAAAAGTCCGAGCAAGCGATGAAGCAACTGGCAGAAACCGGGGAGTCGCTCCCGCGCGGCATGTTCGTCAACTCGACCATATCGCTGGAAGGTGTTATGCGCTGGCTTCGCGGATCAGGACATTACGCCGACCGCATTCCGCTGTTGGGTTGCTTCGATTGGGACCCCTTCGTGGCAATGCTCGGCGATCATATAGAAATGGTGCGCCAGGACGTTCCTACAATGCTCGATGCAGTCTTCGAGATCATTGATTCCGGTGCTTCCGATGTAAAAACCGTTCATGTTCCGCCTATCATAGTTGAGCCCGTGTAGTGCGACTAACGGGGCGGCGTCCACGACACCGATTGTCAGGTAACGGTGGTCCACTGGATGTTAGGTCGAAGCGACCGTCTTGCCGGCTTCAAGGGTGCCCACAATCCGGTAGGGTAACTGTGGTGGGATAACTGTCAGTAATACCCGTTGAGTTAGGACTGCCAAAAGCGAGCCCGTTTCATTCGGTAGCCTGGCTGCTCGCTACCGCCAAGTCTCTTAACGTTCGGGGGGCTGGGACGCGATCGGGTCTCCTCGCCCGAATTATTTGCCTTTCGACGCTTGTCCTTGTCGTTGGGGTCGCGATAGTTTCGCGCTGGCTTGCGGGGTAATATTTCATGTTCGTGCGTCATCGTTTTGTCTCCTGCTCTTCCTGAGACAACATGCAATGCGCCACAAGGTTCCTGCCTAAGAGTGCTTGGAGTCCTCAAAGTTGTCGCCCGGCTGCCCGAGAAATCAGTGTAGGTCGCTACGTTCAACGGGTTTCTTCGCCGGGTCAGCCCTAGCGGGAAGCATCTCCTATCGGACTACGAGCACCGGGATCGTCGAGTAGTGAACTACCTCCGCCGTCTGACTTCCGAGCAACAGTCTGCCAACGCCACGCCGCCCGTGAGATGCCATGACGATCAGGTTGCAACCACGCTCGTGCGCAGTTTTGACGATGGCCTCCGCCGGCGAGTCATCGGAATCTTGGATAACGTCGACATTCACGCCGAACTTTTCGGCGGTCTCTTTCGCCAGATTCAAAGCGGCCTCGGCATGGCGTGTCTGGGCTTCCGACCACGAAGCCATCGTGGCGGGGCTGTTCAATGGGTATGGGTCGGTAACAGTGATCACTGTGGCTTTACTGCCAAGGTTTTTTGCCAAGGTCAGTCCATGCTCGACCCCCTTCTGTGCAAGGACCGAACCATCGGTGGTTATGAGGATGTGCGTGTACAAATCTACCTCCACTGCTCAAACAGGTCGTAATCACAGCAAATAGTGTGTCGTGTGTCCATGGCGTCGTATGTCGAGACCAAGCTCAAGCGGTCTTGTCGCCCGGTCTGCATCCAGTAGTTGGATTGATGGCCGTCTCGTTGCGTGCCAGCAATATTGCGACACGCCGGAGATCAGCGCCTAAGCATCGCTGGCTAGGCAGACTACGCCGGTGGCAGTTCGAATAGCGTGGCGCCGTTCCGGTGCCCGACTTGCACATAGCCGATGATGCGGAACCACCTTGTGACCTCGGGTCGGTCGAACCAGCCATTCGAGTGGATGGGAAGATTGCCGGCTAGCTGCTGGATCTGTCGAAGGTGCCGCTTGCAAAAGCGGACCGTTGCCGCGGTGAAGAACTCCTCTTGCGCGGCAAAAGACGTCACAGCGGCGTCCGAATGTTCATGCCAGGCAATGATGGCCACGGCGCGGTCGTCTTTGACAAGCGCGTGCGCGCGGCCCTCCTTGAGATTCATCATCAAGTTGTCGTAAGCGATCTTTGCGTCCTTGCCGGCCGCGGCATATTCTTCCGACATCCTTTTCGAAAGATCGTGAAAGACTATTTCAAGATCTCCGATAGTTGCTGTTCGTGCTCTCACGTGACCTCCTTCCCCCAAGGAGGCAGTTTGCTCGCCTATCGGCATAAGTCCAGCAAAGAAATCTCAATGAATGCGCCGAAAACGGTTCATCCATTGCTTGCCTTCGGCGTCTCACGGGCCCAAATCCCCGAACGGTCAGCAGCTCGAAGGGCGACTTGCAAGTTGGCGTAGTCAGTAAACATCCTACGGCCTGTCCTGACGACTGGAGGTGATCGACAAACAGCGCACGGGCAGATCGACGATTTCGTCTGGGCCATGCGCTGTTTCTGCATCGAAATACAGGCTGTCGCCTGCTGTCATTCGATAGTGGCTGCCACCAAGGCGGTAGATGACTTCGCCTTGCAGCATGTAAAGGAAAACCATGCCTTGGTGACGGCAGACGGGAAAGATGTCGGTACCTTGCAAAAGCGAAATCAAACAGGGTTCGACCACAAGGCCACTCGCGTTGGCGCTTGCATGGCCGAGGCGTTTCTGCCGCAGGCTGGCTGAAGTTTTGTTCGCAGCTTCATTGCAGAGCACCTCCGCTCTAACGTACACGGCAGTACGTTCGGCCTCGAAGCGGCTAACCAGCCACGTGATTGGTATAGCCAGACCGCGTGATATCGCCTGCAATGTCGATAGCGAGGGGGAAATGCCCCCATTTTCGATTTTGGACACCATGCCAACCGACAGGTTGGTCGCCGCTGCCAGATCGCTCACCTTCATGCCGTGTCGCGTCCGAAAGGCGCGAACCTCCCGACCAATTGCATTATGCAGCAATGGTTCCCTGGCTTTTTTCACGGCTGCCGGAGTCCGATAGCGTTAAAGGATTTGAAAAATTCGGGGTGATCCGTCGCACTGAACGGATCACCCGAAATCGAGATCAGTATCCGCCCAGCCTCGCTGGCATCACAACCGTTCTTGTCAGAACATAGTGCAGGAGCGCTGCAATCACGCAGGCGGGAACGGATGCGCTAACCCATATGAATGGCCCATGCGCGGCAAGCGATTGAGGATTGAACAGGGCGTAGTAGACGAGGCCACCACCTGCCAGCGCCACGAACGAGGCCGGATTGATGCCGCGCCAGAAGGCATAGTCGGAATCGGCGCTATCGTTGAATACGTCGCATTGCTTGATGCGCCCGCGACGCAGGACCAGATAGTCGACCGCCGTCACGCCAGAAAGGGGTGCGAAGCCGAGCGCGGTCCAGGCCAGGAACTTGAAGAAGTTGTCGTAGATCTGGCCCGGGAAGAAGGCGATGACGATGACTGGAAGAAACAGCGCGCCGGTCAGCACACCCCATGGAAGTGCCTCGAAATAGCGCCCGCCGGCTTGCCGCATCGCAAGGCACATGCCGTAGAAGATGCTGACAATGGCGGTGATGTTTGCCAATCCGACAAACAACAGGGCCGTCACGCCGACAAAGGCTCCGCCCAGCGGGATCATCCACGCCGTCGGGTCATGCGATCCCAGGCTGAGTGCTGCAAACAGGCCAACCAGCTCTCCCAAAACAGCGGCGGCGAAGATGCCGATCAGGTTGGGCCACAGTGCCGCCCTAGGCGAGCGCGTGAAGCGTGAAATGTTACCCAGCACCGGCCACCAGCCAAAACCTGCTGCCAGATTGAATTCGACCGCAATCATGAAGTTGATCCGGTGGTCGTCGAACGGCGCAAGAGGAGCAGCATTGCTGATGTCGCTCCAGCTTTTGTGGCTGAAGATGAGGAACAGGATGCTGAAGCACAAGATGAGCTTGCCGGGGCCTACGAAGCGGTTAAGCCATTTGACGGCGGTTGGACCCTTCCACAACAACAGCCACGAGATCGCAATTGCCAGAATGGCGAAGAGCGTAACACCGAGGTCGTTTTCGCCGATATGTGTGCCGCCGACCTGGTTCATGACGCCGCTGATGGCGCGCCCGAACATGATCGACAAGACCGCCGACCAGCCGACACCGTAGATCGCTAGAAAGAACCCCACCAGGATAAGGATTCCGGTCGGCCCGAAGACGCTGCGCATCAAGGTGAATTGCTCGATCCCGAACTTGCCGGTCGAGATGCAAACACTGACGGCCATGATCGAAACGCCGATGACGTTGCCTATGATGATCGCGTAGATGCCGTCCCTGGCGCCGACGACCAGAGCGGTGCTGCCGCCAAGCAGAAATGCCCAGGTGGCGATGGCGAGGCCGATATTGATCCAGGAGTGATCGAGAAAGCCGAGTTCGCGCTCTTCCTTAAGCACGGGAAGGGTGCCGAAGGCAGCGCTTGCTCCAGTGAATTTGGGTGGAGGGGCCATCAGTTACCTCCGATCCACATGGCGATCGACACGACAAGAATGAAGGTCGTGACGGCAAACCAGATGCCGATTTCGCGGCTCGATATGTCGGTTCGCGCCGGATCCGCATAGTTTGGATCCGCAATGATGTTCAGTCGTCTGTTGAGTTCCCGACGCATTTCATTGTCAGGACTCGCTGAAGTGATTGTCATTTTATCCTCCTCCAAAGATTAAATGAATACTTCTCCCCAAGGCGTTGGTTAGTTCCAGCGCTTTGTCCGGGGGTAGTCTTATGTGCCTGGCGGGTCGGCATCGCATGAACGCCCGTTCGGGCGAGAGTGACCTCGGCCGTTGTTTACGTGTGATGCTTTGGGGGTTCGCAAGCGGGGTTCTCCTATCTGAACGACCCCATTACCGGCAGTTACTTGGGTGTGTGGCACCCCTTAATTTTATCATTTGAGGCGCGCCTGCTCATCGGCTCATTTAAGGTGCGGCAGTTTGATTTCGCTGTCAAACCTTTTCCTGACATTGCTGTAAAAATATTAGAGATAGCGCACATATGCAACAGCGCCCGTCCATTTTGGGCTAAGAAGTTGGCAAGGCGTCACGGGAGTTCATACGAAACGTTCCTGCACGTTAAGTGCATTCACGCAGATAACATATCGTTATTTATCAGGATATTAGCTGCCCACATCGACATTCGCTGTAGGCGTCCTCAGGGCGCCGGTGGACGTAAGTAAGCTAGCCATTTTTCGCGACGCATCGAAAAAAGTGCCAAAAACGCCTGTTGACACGTCTGTCAAAGATGCGTAGCGTCAAGGTCGAAAGAGCAATCAAGTACCTCAGTGCACCGACATCTGAAGCGGCAACTTGCCTTTCCTTCAGGTGCTGAATCGATGCTGCCGCGCCAAACCTTCTCGGCAATGCTCACAGTCAGGAATCATCCATGGAATCGGCCGCTCTCATTCATCTTGAAGATCGTGTGAAATCGGTGAAGCGGGCCAAGACCCGTTTCTATCGCAATCCCGGGGTTCGGGCGGAATCGCTGCTGGAGGCAGCGCTGGAGTGCTTCGCTGAAGAAGATTACGAGAGCGTCACGATCCCGCTTATCGCCAAGAAGCTGGGCGTTGCTCATTCTCTTATCTATTATTACTTCAAGAATAAGGACTCGCTATACCAATCCTCTGTCCTTCATGCGCTTGACCGGCTGATGACCAACTATGGTGAAGTCGTTGCCCGGCATGAAAGCCCCGCCGAACTGTTGAGCGCTTATCTGGACCTCAATGTCGAGATGTCGGAGACGCTGCGCAGCCTCGTACGCATCATGTTCGTCAATGCCGGTGGCGCCAAGGACGCTGGCCCCAGGTTCATCGATAGTTTCGTTGAGGACTTCTACGAGTCCGAAAAGCGGGTTCTCGCCGATTGCATCCGTAAGGGCGTCGAGGTCGAGATGTTTGCCTGTCCAGACCCCGATGAGATGGCGGCGTTCATCTCGCGCAACATCGACGGCATCTACTTCGGCAGTTTCATGCCGCATGGCGCCCCGATCCCAGCGGCGATGAGTTATCTCAAGGAGGTGGTCTGGGGCCTGTTGCACTATGCCGGAGATGCCAAAACCAAGACTCCGTCCACGACAAAAAACGGGAGATAGCCATGTGTCAGCTATGCGGCTGCGGGCCAGAGAACATTCGCATCGATGGCAAGGGCGATGGTGGAAGCCACGAGCACCAACATCACCGCTACGATAGCTACCAGCATCAACATGACGGGCACGATCACGGTGACGGACATTCCCATCATCATGGTCATCATGCTGATCATCATCACGACCATGACCATCACACAGTCGAAAATCTAGGCAACCGCGACCTACATTTCGGCAAGGACGCGGCCAAGACCCATGTGCCGGGCATGAGCCAGAAACGGCTGGTGCAGATAGAACAGGAGATATTGGCCAAGAACGACATGTTCGCCGACGACGTGCGGGGCGAACTCTGTGGCCATGGCGTACTTGGGCTCAATCTGATTGCAAGCCCCGGTGCGGGCAAGACCACCTTGCTGGTCGAAACCTTGCAGCGTTTGAAAGGCACGTTCCCGACCTGGGTGATCGAAGGCGATCAAGAAACCACCAACGACGCCGACCGCATTCGGGCAACTGACACCCAGGCAGTGCAGATCAATACCGGCAAGGGCTGCCATCTCGACGCCGACATGATCCAGCGCGCGCTTGCATCGCTTTCGCTGGAGCAGGGTGGTGTGCTGTTCATCGAAAATGTCGGCAATTTGGCGTGCCCGGCAGGCTTCGACCTTGGCGAAGCCCACAAGGTGGTCATCTTGTCGGTGACCGAAGGCGACGACAAACCGGTCAAGTATCCAGAAGCATTTGCTGCCGCCGACCTTCTGGTCATCTCGAAATCGGATCTGGCGCCTTATTGTGATTTCGATATCGCAGCCTGCATTTCGCGTGCCCGTGAGATCAACCCAACGATCGAAAGCATCGTGGTCTCGGCGCGCGACGGTACGGGGATGACCGATTGGCTCGACTGGATCGTCCGTGCCCGCCAGTTGCAATTGCAGGACCTCGCTCGAGACCTGCAGGCGCGGGTGGAATCCATCCGCAACACCTTGCATGCGTGAGGTGGCGTCATGCACGAACTCACCATTGCTTCAAGCCTGATCGATCTCGCCAGCGATCACGCATCGCGTAACGGTCGTGCCCGGGTAACTGGAATGCATGTGCGCCTCGGCGTCATGTGCGGCATCGCCCGCTCGCTCTATTTCTGCTTTGGTCCAGCCACGCGCGGCACCCCTTGCGAGGGCGCAAAGCTGCACATTGAAGAAGTGCCGTTGACCATATTCTGCGAGCACTGCGCAGAGGCGCGCTCGCCTATCTCTCTTTCCAATCTGCGCTGCCCAGACTGCGGGAGGCCTTCGCGCAAGGTGCTGTCGGGGCGCGAAATGGAACTGACCCATATCGAGCTTGAGGACGAAGCTCCGCATCCGGCGTTGGCCCCGGTTGGGCAAACACTTCAGTAGTTACATCTGTTGGGAGGAACAGCAGCATGCTTGATCGAAAAGCAGACATAGCCAAGTGGGAGTTCACGCCACATCAACATCGTGGCCCCGCCGAGCAGTTCGGCGAACATGATCATATCTACTCTCCGAAGCTGCACAACGGCTCGTTCAAATCCAGGGGTCTCGCCACCTTCATGGGCGCACCTTATTGCCCGCCGGACCGTCACAAGATCCGCGAAATGGGGGCAAAGATCTGCTTCCTGGCCGTGCCTTGGGATCAGGGCCAGATCGTGCGCGCCGGCGCTTCGCAGGGTGCTTCGGGCTTGCGGGAGGCGACGACGCAGTACTTTCCCTACATGTTCGAGTACGACGTCGACCTGTTGAGCTATTTCCGCGTAGTAGACTGCGGCGATGTGCCGACCGTGCCCGGCAACAATATCAAGTCGCAGGAATACACCACCGACTACGTCACCGAATGCCTCGAAGGTGGGGCCAAGGTGATCCTGTTCGGTGGCGACCATTCCCTGCCGATCCCTGGCGCCAAGGCGCTGTCGCGCTTCACCGGCAGCGGCAAGATGGGCTACCTGCATGTCGACAGCCATCTCGACGCAGGACCCGACTGGGCGGGCAATCTGATCACCAATTGCTCCGGTGCGCCGCGCGCTCTCGACCTGCCCAACTGCAATGCCCGAAACATGGCGCATATGGGCTCGCGCAACGGGCTCAATCCCAAGGACTGGTGGGATTTCTACGTCGACAACGACATCCGTGTCGTCACCATGCCCGAGATGATCGAGCGCGGCCTTGAAGTGTGCGCCAACGAGATCTTCGAACGGGTGAAGAAGGACGCCGACACGCTCTACTTCACCTGGGATACGGACTCGATCGACATGAGCTGCATGCCCGGCTCTACCTCGCCGGAATGCTACGGCCTGAAGGGGCGCGAAGCGATCCAGTTCGCGCGCATCGCTGGCCGGCACGGCTGCGACATTCTCGATGTCGTCGAGCTCTGCCCCTACTTCGACTCCAGCCAGATCAGCGCCAAGATGACGGTCAACATGATCTACCACTATCTCGGTTCACGCGCTCAGACCCTGCGCCAGCAGGGCAAGCAACCGTAAGAATTCTCAGGGAGGAGATACAGTCATGAACCCAGCAAAATCCTATGCGCATTTGTTCTCGCCGCTTGGCGGCGACGCCGGTGACAACTACCGCGCACCTGGCCTGATCACGTTCCTGCGTTCGGCTCACGTGCCGCTGAACGCCGAAGCACTGAAGGCCTGCGGCGCCAAATATGCCTTCGTGGGTGTGCCCTTCGACGAGGGCAATGTCGGCAAGCCCGGATCGGAAGACGGCCCGCGTGAATTCCGTCTCGTTTCACAGGAGTATTTCTCCTACTGGTTCGAATACAATGTCGACCTGCACGGCAAGGCTGTTGATTGCGGTGACGTTTCGATGCCCAAGGTCAGCCCCGAAGTAGCCCACGAACGCATCTATCGTGCGGTTCGCGAAGTGCTGAAATCCGGCCTCACCCCGATCATCTGCGGCGGCGACCGCTCGATCTCCATTGCTGCGGCACGCGCGCTTTCCGACCACATCGGGGCATCCAAGAAGATGGGCTACATGCATTTCGGCGCCCAGCTCGACATGGCCGACAGCTGGGCTGGCGAACGCAATCTCGCTCCTTGCGCCATGGCGCGCATCACCGAACTGCCCAATCTCGACATCAGGAATGTCGCACATCTGGGTGCTCGCAACGCCATGAACCCCAAGGATCATATCGATCTTTCGAAGGAGAGGGGCATGCGATACGACACGATGTTCGACCTGATCGACGGCGGCATCTTCCCGCTGGTCGAGCGTTCGATCGATCGCGTCTGGAACGGCACTGACGCGCAGTATCTCAGCTTTAACTTCAACGTCATGGATTCGTCAGCGGCACCCGGCGTCACATCGACGGAGCCGGGAGGCATCGAGTCGCGTGAGATGATGCGCATCGCCGACATGATCGCCAAGCGCGGCGGTGTCAGCGTCATCGACCTCACCGAGCTTTGCCCGATCTTCGACATCAGCGGCACGGCAGCCAGGTTGGCCGCGTGCGTCATCATGCGCCTGATGGCCTCGCTGGCAGCGCAGGATGGTGACGTGATCGACGCCAAGCTGCGCCGCACCGACCTGATCGCCGCCGAGTAAGAGACAACCACTTGCACAAGGCCGGCTGCGGCCGGCCACAGGAGTTGATGGTGAACACGAACACAACAAAGATGACGCGCTTCGCAGCAGCGGTTGCTGTTGCCTATGTCGCCTCGACGATGCCGAGCTACGCGCATTTTCTGCCCGAGGCGGGCGGTCTCGGAGCCGGCCTGTCTCACCCGCTGTCCGGGCTAGACCATATCCTTGCCATGGCAGGGGTGGGTATCTGGGCCGGGCAGAACGCCGACAACGAACCGGTGTTTCGCTGGCTGCCGCTGGGCTTCGTCATTGGGATGATCGCAGGCGCGGTCCTGGGCATGACCGGCCTTGCGCTACCCTTCATCGAACTGGGCATAGGCGGTTCGGTGGTGCTGCTGGGTGCAATCGTTGCGCTGGGCAGCAGGGTGCCGTTCGCCGCAGCCTTTGCGATGACGCTTGCATTCGGCAGTCTGCATGGCTTCGCCCATGGCCAAGAGTTGCCGATCGCCAGCAATGCCTTCCTCTACGGGCTAGGTTTTGTGGCCTCTACCGTGGTCCTGCATGCAATGGGCTTTTCGCTTGCGTCCTTCATTGCCCGTTTGTCCTGGCGCTCAGCGCTCAAACTGGGTGGTAGTGGCATGGCCGCAGCAGGCGTTGCCATGGTGGCTGGCCTGGCCGGCTGACGGGCTAGGCCGGCAAACAGCGGAGGTGGCACGACGGCACTCCGCGCGGCCTGAGCGTTAAAGGACGCTCAGGCCAGCGCCGCGGATGCCGAGGCGACTGCCGAACTTCATATCCCCACATTTGTCGCTGCTCGCAATCGAGCCGCGATCAAAGGCACCGCCAGGCGCGGCCTCTTGCCCGCCTGCCTGATCCCTTTTGACTGGAGAAGACTATGACTTTGAGCTGGCGCTTTACCGCTTTGGGCGACCGACACCGCGCGCTGGGTTCCAATCTCGAGGATTGGAGTGGCATGGGCACGGCATGGACCTACGATGCCGACCCGTTCGACCAGCATGTTGCGATCCGAACCAAAGCCGGCCTGATGGACGTATCGGGCTTGCGCAAGATGCACTTGATTGGCCCGCATGCAATCGCGGTTCTAGAATACGTCACCACTCGCAGCGTCGCGAAGATCCAGCCAGGCCGTTCGGTCTATGCCACCATGCTCAACGAGCGCGGCCATCTGATCGACGATTGCGTGATCTACCGCAACGGACCCAATTCGTGGATGCTAGTCTCGGGCACCGGTACCGCGCATGAAGAGATCGTCAAGCAGGCGGCTGGCCGCAATTGTGCGG
The DNA here is from genome assembly GCF_003148805.1 of Aminobacter sp. AP02. Classification (GTDB taxonomy): domain Bacteria; phylum Pseudomonadota; class Alphaproteobacteria; order Rhizobiales; family Rhizobiaceae; genus Aminobacter. The sequence continues at coordinate 1,179 of NZ_QGGX01000039.1, read as the reverse complement.
TGCTGTTCGATGACGATCTGCACGACCTTTCTCTGCAAGGCCCGGTGGCGGTCGATTTCCTTGCCAAGCACGTGCCGGGCATCCGCGACCTCAACTATTTCCACCACATTCACACCATACTGTTTGGCGCTCCAGTGACCATTTCGCGTACCGGCTATACCGGCGAGCGCGGTTACGAGATCTTTGTACGCGGGCAGGATGCGCGCCTAGTCTGGGACACGATCCTTTCCGAAGGCAAGGAGATGGGCATCATTCCATGCTGCTTCAGCACGCTCGACCTGCTGCGGGTTGAGAGCTATCTGCTGTTTTTCCCCTATGACAACTCGCAGATGTATCCCATTTCCGGTGAGCCAGCCGGCGACAGCCTGTGGGAACTCGGTCTCGACTTCACAGTTTCGCCTGGCAAGACTGGCTTCCGCGGTGCCGAAGAGCACTACCGCCAGAAGGGCAAGGAACGCTTCAAGATTTTCGGTATGCTGATCGAAGGCGACAAGATGGCCGATCTCGGCGACGAGGTCTGGGCTGATGGAAAGAAGATCGGTGTCATCACCTGCCCGTCTTATTCGAAACTGACCAAGCGCTCGATGGCGATCGTTCGTCTCGACGTGCCCTATGCCAAGCAAGGCGTGAAGCTTGAGGTGCGTGGCAAGTCGCTGAGAGCAAACGCCATTGCCCACACGTTGACCTTCGACGACCCGGAGAAGAAAAAGCGCACCGCAAAGGGCTGATACAGGAAGGGGAGGGGAGGGGCGAAGCGACATGACTGTCTGCTCTTGAAGATGCGAAGGCTGGGATTCAGAGCGATGCGCCCTGATTGTTAAGCTCAAGCTCCCATCGCCACACTTCGCCAGCCTCATCGTCTTGTGCCACCCCCGCACGGCAAAAGCCAAGGCCAGCGAGGATGCGCGTCGATGGGTTCTCGGTCGGCAGCGTGAAAGCGTGAAATTTTGTCAGCGATCCGTTTGCACGGGCAATCGATACAAGTTCCGCTGCCATGCGAGAAGCGAAACCTCTACCTGACCTGCCACTGAACTGTCATCCAGCGGCAATTAGAGCCTCGGCGGTTTTGATCCGATACCGTTTATTGGACCGCCGGAAGGTGGAGTTTCCCGGCTGTTTCACAATGACGGGCTGGTGGCGCCATCGTGATTGATCAACGATATCGGTACCTTGTGTCCG
>NZ_QGGX01000038.1 GCF_003148805.1 Aminobacter sp. AP02 | reverse complement strand
CTGTAAGATCAGATACGGGAACGTCGCCAGCTGACCGGTCAGCATGCAAGCGATAACGGGCAGTGCGCGATGCAGGCCCCGTTACGGCATCTCATTGCTCGCTCTGGTGGATGGAAAGTTCATTACGATGCGTGTGCCCTAGCCGCTCGGCTTTTATGCCAAGGGCCTGGACGGTCGTATCGACGATGCTGGCGGGGGCTGGAAGGCCCGTGGTCTGTGGTCGACTTATGGCGGTCGGGCACCGCAACATCTCGAAGGCGGCAAAGGCAACCTGCCCAAAGTGGTTCAATTCCAGATCAGGCCGGACCCGCTGGCTCATTGACCATATATGACGTCCTGCAAAAGAGAGGGCGGTTCCCAAGGAACCGCCCTCTCTTTTACTCCGCCCTCGCTTTCGCGGGTTTACTGTCGGCGAGATCTCTTGATGCGGTTCCGCATAGTGGAAACGCACCTATCCTGCGCCATCAGTTCAAGAGCACTTATGTGCTCAAGGCCGGGCGAGCCCTTCCGCGTTGACGACATTGATTGGGGTGCCACAAAGATAGGCGAGGATAATCTCGATCGCTCCTTGGTAGAAACCCGAAAGAGTGTCTGAGACCGAATAGCCAAGATGAGGCGTAAGGATAAGGTTGTCGATGTCGCGAAGCGGATCTCGCGCTGGCAAAGGTTCCTCGTCAAAGACATCGAGCGCAGCACCTGCAATGCGTTTTTCGGCAAGCGCCGTAACAAGAGCATGCCGGTCGACGATTGCGCCCCGCGAGGTGTTTACGATCCAGGCCGATGGCTTCATCATCGAAAATTCCGGCATGCCGACAATCCCGCGTGAACGCTCGCTGAGAACCAGGTGAATGCTCAGGATGTCGCTTCGCCGGAAGAGCTCTTCTTTCTCGACAGGTTGCACACCAATCGCCTTCGCCTTCGCAGGATCCAGATTGCTGCTCCAGGCAATAACGTTCATGCCAAAGGCCTTGGCGACTGGCACCATTTTTTGGCCCAGCCGGCCCAAGCCAAGAATTCCAAGCGTCCGGCCAAACAGGGGAACGCCGATCCTGGTCTGCCACCGTCCTTCGCGCATCCCCTGCACCTGGTTGGGAAGTTGGCGAGCGGCCGCGATTATCAGCCCCCATGCGAGTTCTACAGTGGAGTTATGACCGTCGCCGACCTGGGCAGCGCATGCGACCGGAATGCCGGCAGCTGTCGCTGCCTCCATGTCGAGCGAACGGTTCGTCGCCCCGGTCATGACGATGAATTTCAGGCGAGGCAACTTCTGGATCAGCGTGGCTGGCAAAGCCATTCGCTCGCGCATGCAACACACGACGTCGAAGTCAGCCAATGCGGTTGCTGCCTCGTCCGGAACTCCGAGCGGGGTCGTGAATACTTCAACGGACGCAAGCTTTTGAAGCGGGGACCAGTTCGCAAGCTCAAGAGCTACCCCGGCGTAGTCATCTAGTACGGCGATGCGCATCTTTGGCTTTGCAACCTCTTACGATTGCAGCGCCAAGATTCGGCCCGGCGTGCTGCATTGAAACGAAAATGACGGGCCAGGGCCTACCGGAGTGGCGCCCGGCCCATCATGTACAATGGCCAGCTGTCAGATCGCCAACAACTTCTTGATCCTGGCGATCTCCTCTTTCGAGACAGGTTTCATCGGGAGAAAATTCTTCGCGCCGTTGGCAGGGTATGCGATGGTTCCTGCCAGCGCAGCACAACTCATCACCCATTGCCCTTCCGCCGAATAGAGCCAGTTGGCGAACAGCTTTGCCGCGTTTGGATGCGAGGCGTTGGCTGTCGCGAGATATGAATACTGGGTGCCTGTTGCGGTATCCGAAATGATCACCTGAACGGGCGCGCCATTGGCTCTCATCGTTGCGGCGGTATTGCCGCCCATTTGCATTATCACCATGCCGCTGCCGGCGCCAAGCGCCTGGGCTGCAGGCTGGATGTCAGAATAGAGGGGCGTCTTGATTAGGTTGTTTCCGAGCGCCCGCATGGTGTCTTCGCCGACACTGTCGAGTATGTGCTTCCAGACGCTTGCATAAAGGACTGCTGCTTCCGGATCCAGTCCCAGGAGCTGGCCCTTGAACTCGGGCCTGGCGAGATCCTGGTAAGACTTCGGCACCAGACCTTGTTTCACCAGCTCGCTATTATAGCCGATGCCGATGGCGCGGTAGAATGCCGGGGCGGTAGAGCCGAACTCGGAGTGCCATCTCCAAGCGCCGCCCGGCCAGGTTTCGAAAAAGCCCGGGATTGTCTGATCAAGCGAAACCAATGCCTTTTCCTTCAGTGCCTTGGCTACCCAGGTGGGCCTGATCGATATCACGCCATCGATCGAGTTGTTGCCGGCGGCAAAGTCCGCAAGGATGCGCTCCTCGGCGGAAGCACCGCCACCGAAGGCAACTGTCATCTTGATATTGGGGTAACGCGCCTGGAATGCTGCCTTGTAGGCATTCACCGAAGGCTCATCCGAGACGCCGGAGTTCAGGACCAACTCCCCCTCTTTTGCGGCCGCGTCGATCAAGTCCTGTGGTGGTTCGGCGATTGGAACATAGGCCTGGTCAGGCGCGGTCGCCGAGCTCGGCAGGCACTGCTTGGAAATCTTGCCTTGAGCGACCATCTCCGCAGCGCGCGCCACATATGCGGGATCTTTGGTGTCGAACCCAGCTGCGTTGCTGGCAGTGCCAATCGCGGTCGCCAACACGACAATCGATACGCTTGCTGCTAGGTCACGAAGGCGCGGCAGCTGGCGGAAAAGTGAACCAAGTCTCATCAAATGTTCCTCCCAAGGGTTATGATGAAGCTCATAGACCGGTGCGACCTCGACAGGGCCGTTCTCGCGCCCGAACGGCCTTCGCACTCAACCAGCGAACGGCGATGGGATGGTCCGTCCTTGTGAGGACGCGTCCCTTATGCAATCGAGCAGATGATGGAGTTCGATCGCGGTCGCGAATGTAGGCAGGCGCTCAGGCGTGGAGCCGGTGCGAATGCCCTCTGCGAAAAGCGCATACATCTGGCCGATGGCATGGGGCGGCCCTGCGGGAAAGTCGTCGGCCACATGGGCGAAGCCGGCGGGGACCGCGAGTGTGTCCAGGCCATTGCCCCCAAAAGTTCCTCTCAGCACCAGGTTCCCGTGGTTCGAAGAGATCGGATGGGCGACGACGAGCGAGCCTTTCGAGCCATAAATCTCCATGCGATATCCCGACGGGGCGAGCGGGACGGTGGCGACGTGGACCGAGGCCACCGCACCGTTTCTTAGTGCGCCGTTGATCAGCACATTGTCAGGCGACGTGACGTCGACCATCTGCTGGGTGTCGGTCTGGTACCATTGCTTGGACTGAGTGCTCACGACGGCCTGGAGTTCAGAGAATTCGCCCGCCACGAAGCGGAGCGTATCCAGTATGTGTCCTGCCTGAATGGTAAGTGGGTTGGCCCCCAGAGTTACGTCGCGCGTCCATGTCCGGCTTGCCGGGCGAGCAAGAAGTCCCGGTCGGAAGCAGCTTACGTGGCAGGACAACACCTTCCCGATGGAGCCGTCGCTGATAAGCTCGCGCATGTACATCAGTTCTGGGGCGACCCGAGCCTGCAGCCCAGTGGCGGTCTGCAGGCCGCGAGCAGCGGCAGCTTCGGCAAGCTCCTTGGCTTCGACGGTTGTCACGCCAAGAGGCCACTCGGTGTAGACATGTTTACCGGCTTCGATCGCCGCCTTGGTCGTCGCATAATGGGAAGGCACGCGTACAACCACGACGACTGCGTCGATCTCGTCGGATTGAACCATCTCGCGATAGTCGCTGAACGCCAATCGTGCTCCAAGCACGTGCTTTGCTTCTTCGGCACTTGCCTGGCTGGTCGTGCACACGGCGGCAAGTTCGACGTCGGAACTGGCGGCGAGCGCGGGGAAATGCGACTCTGACGCCCAATTCGAGCGGATGTTGGCCCCTATGAACCCAAGCCGTATCTTGCCTGCCATGACTGGTTCCGCTTCCTTTTCGTCTCAAGCAAGCGTCCGCTGCCGGACGCGCGTTTAGGCACGCAATTCGATGATGTCCCGATCAAACAGATCTTCGACATCGAGGGCCCGTGAGGTGACTGCCTGATCGTAGGCAAGCTTGCACGCCAGCTCGAGTGTTGCCTTGTTGGGCCCCACGCCGTACGGCAGGAAGTCGCTGCCGACGATGTCGCGTCCGCGTTGGCGAAAGGCGTCGGGATTGGTGATATTTGCCATCCAGGCGTTTCGAGCCTGGACGAAGGCACCGAACAGGTCGGCTACTAGGGTCGGACGGCGGTCAATCGCCTCGCGCTTCACAACGATCATGTGCAGGATTGGATAGACCTGTGTTCGTCGATACCAATCGGCGATCTCTTCCTTGCCGACCGGCACAAGGGGCTTGATGACGTCGGGATCGTGGCTCCAGACTTCATCGCGGTCCGTCCAAGGACGGCCCGGGTCGTCTGCCGCATCGATCTCACCGGTTTCGAGCATTTCGGCGAGCGTTGCCCCCACCGGAGCGGACTGAACATTGGCCGGAGGATCGTATTCGCGAAGGTGTGCGCCCTCGAGGCTGACCCACGTAACTTTTCCGACGTCGACACCATACTCTGTCGCCAGGATGCCACGGTTCCAGAACGGCGCCGTTTGCGGATAGGACTTCAGCCCCACACGTTTTCCTTCCAGATCTTTCGGCGAGCTTATGCCCGACCGCGTGTGATACCAGATCCGGTTGTGGAGGAAGTTTCGCGTCACAAACACGGGCAGTCCGACGATAGGCTTGCCCGCGTTTCGGCACATCATGTAGTCGGTGAGCGTGATCTCACCGATGTCGTATTCTAGGTCGCATACCGCAGACATCGCCTTGCTGATGAGATCGACTTCGACGAAGTCGATCTTGACCCCCGGCACCTTGATGGCCCCGTCGGCCACGGCATTGGTATAGGGGCGCCGTTGGAAAACGGCGCGAAGGCTGATGTCGGTCATGATTCCAGTCCCTGTCGATCTGATAGAGAAAGCTGCCCACTAGCTGGCTCGATGACAGGGCCGGCACCGCGCTTTCGATACAGTGCCGGACGTTGCCGTCGAGCCGATGGGCGGCATCAGATGCCAAGCAACTCCTTGATCTTGGCCATGTCGCTCTTCGAGACTGAATCGATCTGTACAAAGGTCTTGGCGCCTCCAGCGGGGTAGGCCACGGTACCTGCTACCGCAGAGCAACTGGTGACCCACTGGCCCTCGGCCGAATAGAGCCAATGCGTGAAGAGCTTCACGGCATTCGGATGCGGCGCGTCCGCGGCAACGCCCAGTACATATTGCGGACCAGTCGCCGTGTCGGGCACGACCGCCTGGACCGGTGCTCCGCTCGCCTTCATCGAGGCGGCGACGTTCAATCCCATTTCCATGATCACCATTCCGCCGCCTGCACCAAGAACCTGAGCCGCCGGCTGGATATCGGTGTACAGAGGCTGCTTGATCATGTTGTCGCCGATCTTCTTCATCGTATCGTCGCCAACAGTGTCCATGATGTGCTTCCAAACCCGCGCGTAAGTGGCTGACGCCGCAGGGTCTACCGCAAGAAGCTGCCCCTTGAAGGCAGGGTTCGCCAAGTCTTCCCATTTGGTTGGAACCAGGTCGCCTTTGACGAGGTCGCTATTGTAGGCGAATCCAAGAGCGCGATAGAGAGCTGGAGCAAGCGCGCCGTATTCCGTTTCCCATTTCCACGAACCACTTGGCCAGGAACTGAAGAAGCCCGGGATCGTCTGGTCCAGCGGCAGGATGGCTTTTTCCTTGAGCGCCTCGGTGGCCCACTGGATCTTGTTGGTGATGACGGCGTCTACTTCCTGGTTGCCAGCTGCGTGGTCAGCGAGAAAGCGTTCCTCAAGGGAGGCGCTGCTGCCGGAGGCCACGACGAGCTTGACGCCGGGATAGCGCAGCTCAAATGCACCCTGGAAGGCATTGATCGACGCCTTGTCCGAGATGCCGGAATTCAGGACGACCTGTCCTTCTTTCACCGCAGCAGCAATCAGCTCTGCCGAAGGTTCGGGAATCGCTGTGTAGGCCTTGTCAGGCGCCGTGGCGGAACTTGGCAGACAAGCATCTGAAATCTTGCCCTGCTCCACAAGCGCCTTCCCCCGAGCGAGATAGTCGGGGTCCTTGGTGTCGAATGCACCGGCAGCAAAACTATTGCTGCCCCACGCAGACACCAGAACCACGCCAGCCGCAAGCAACGACAGGCGCCGTTTCGCGGGCTTGGCTTCGCGGGCAGTCAAGACCAATCCAGTCATCATTACCTCCCTATTGAGTTACAAAGAGCCGACGGGCGATGCCGCCTCATCAGAGCGCTGCAGCAGCGCTTGCATCCTCCAATGCCGCCTCTTCGATATCAGAGAAATCTAAAGTGCGCAATTCTTGCATGCCAAATAGCATGCAATTTTTTATCGCGTTTTGTCAGCGGGCGTGGCAGCCGCTTCTGACAGCGGCAGGCCGACCATAAGGATGCGGCAATGCACGCAACATAGTTGGGGTCAGTGAGACCGTAAGTGCACTATGTGCTCCCCCAAAGCTTGGGCGGCGTCCCGCACATGATCGCTTCGTACCACTATCGGGATCGAGGTGTCCGCTCGGCACGCGACGCTCGCTTTCGAGCGGGCTTTGAACCCGCTCGAACTGTTGCTTGCCGGTCACCACATGGCCGGAATGCTTTAGGCGATGAGGCGTCAGGCGTCGTGCCCGACCTTGCCGCGGCGAGCCGGCACGGTCGAAACTCTGTGCGTGATGCGGGCGTCGATGACCGTTGTCACCGGATCTGCAATCCACTCTTCCACAGCTGCGCGAACCTGTTGGATGGTTGTGGCAAGCGTTCCGCGGCCGCCGAACGATCGCATGACAGCGCCGAGGTCTGGCGTCGGGCATTCGGCGACGGTGGAGGGCAATCCTGCCTCGATCAGCTTGTAATATTCCGAGCCGAGTGCCTGGTCGTTGAGGACGACGGTGAGGAAGGGCAGCTTGTGCCGGGCAGATGTTTCCAGCTCCGCCAGGTGCATCATCGTGCTGCCATCTCCTTCGATAAGCGCGACGGGTCGCCCCAGAGCTGCTGCCGCGCCGATGGCGGACGGCATCGACTGCCCCATGCAGGCCCAGAATTTTCCGCCCATGAACAGGCGCGGCCTATTGATGTGCATGGTGGGGAAAACCGCACTCGTGCCACTGCCGGAGTGCACAACGCAGTCGAGAGGCAAGAGTTCGTCGAGCAGGTTGCACACTTCGCGCGGATCGAGCAAACCCGGCTCGATATCGAACTCTGCCTTGTCCTCGAAATGCCCGGCAATCCTCGCCTTGATCTCGGCGGTGCGAAAGCCGGTGTTCCTGTGACCGCGACGCTCGAGTTCCTGGACCAGTCTCTCGACCCCAATGCGCGCATCCGCATGAACGTAGACATCGGCTGCGCGGCCTCCATCCATCACTCTGTGGGGCAGGATGTCGATCTGGACGAATTTGGCATTCGGATAGCCGTGCTTGGTTGTGTACGAATTCAGGCTGGCGCCGACACCGATGACAAGATCTGCCTCGCGAAGGATTTCAATGGCCCCATCGGTCCCGAAGCCGCCCGAAATACCGACATGGAAGTCGTCCTCGGCGAGGTAGGTCTTGGCCTGCATGGTGCAGGCGAGCAGCGCGCCAGATAGCTGTGCAAGCTTTTTCACAGCCTCGCCCGCTTGCGACCAGAGGGCGCCGCGACCAACGACTATGACGGGCTTCCTGGCGTCAGTGATGGCATCCGCCGCCGCGGCGACGGCCTCGGCAGTCGGGCCGACCGGGACATTGGGAAGTAGTGCGGTCGAGGGAACATAGGGCTTGGTCTCGACGTCGATCTTCTTCTGTTGAATGTCGCGCGCGCACGCCAGCACTACGGATTTGGACTGGCTTCTTGCAATGTAGAACGCTCGCTGTACTGCCCAGTCGACGACTTCCGGCGAGTAGATTTCGACATACTCTGCTTCGCAGGCCTTCGCCAATGCCCGCTGATCCATGCGTTGAATATGTTCGGGATGTTTGGTCGAGGATTCCCCGACAAAAGCCACGACGGGTGAGGATGCGCGGGTCGCGGTAATGAGGCCTGTCGCGAGCTGCGGGACGCCTGGACCATTGGTGGCTGTGGCAACGCCGACCTCGCGTGAGGCACGCGCCCATCCGTCGGCCATGCCGAGACCCGCTCCTTCATGTCGAACATCGATGAATTTCACGCCGCGGACATGCATGGCATTGAGCCAGAACATGTTGCCGTCTCCAATCAATCCAAAGATCGCGCGCGTGCCCTCCGCGACGAACGCGTCGGCTATCCGTTCAAATACTTTCATCGTCTTTCCTTCGTTACAAGCGGTTTATGAACGGTGGCCCCCTACCCTCCTCGGCCGCGAAAGGAGCAAGGGGTTATCGGGAGAATGTTGAGGTGTCCGCAGACGAAAAGATGGAACAGCGTCTTTGATTGGCGCCCCGACCACCGCACGATTGACCGCTGTGGGCGCGCGGCTTGCGATACTGACGTCATCTTCACCCGGAACCAGGTGCCGCCTCCAGACCACATCGCCGGCCTGTTGGCCGCTATGCTGTCAAGGGAACCAGGCCCCTATCAGCGTTTCGCGCTGTCTGGCGGCGACCATCATCAACTCCTCCTTGATGAGCGTTTCGAGCTACCTCAACGCAATCACGATCCTGATTTACATGTTAAATTGCATGCAATATGCTATGCTACAGCTTTTAAGACGCGAATGACAAGCGAGAAATCGTCAGCTTCGTTGAGCCAATTCACTCGGGAGTGCTGGCGGGAGATATCAGGTAGCCTCTAGGGCTATGTCCTGAGGATTAAGCAATCCCGGGCGGCTAGGCCTCGCGCCATCTGGCTGGTTACGCTAAGGGCCGTCCCCGCCAGAGCGATGCCAGAGCGATCTCTAAATGCCGTGTTTGGGGCCGTTTGCAGTCAGTCTGCTTTAGGACAAAGATAGGGGAACCCTGTCATTTCACTGCTCCAGCCCGCCGTCTGCGTGTGGGTCACAACGTGGACCTTTCCTGCCGCGCACTAGCTACCTTCCGATTTCATACACGCTGGCGCACGCGGGCCACGAGCGCTCCACAGGCCATCAGGCAAAGTCCGCTGAGCGCGAAGATGCCGCCCGGGCCGACGATCACCGCACTTGCCCCCGCCCCGAGAGGCAACAGGAACTGCGCCAGGCGGTTGGCCGTAAGCCTGATCGACATTGCCGTGGCTTTTCCCGAGGCCGGCGCCAAGGCGAGGCTGAGCGATATTGAGCAGGCAATGGCCAGCCCCATGGAGAAGCCGGACCCTGCCAATGCGAGCCCGACGCCCCATATCGGCATGTCCAGCGCCAGGGTAGCGGTGGCGACCGCCGTCGCCAGCAAAGCGAGGGTCATCAGCCGCACTTTGCCGATCGCATCGACGAGGCGGGAAAACAGCAATCGCGACGCCATCGAAGCGAGCGCGCGCACGCTGAGCAGAAGACCGACCATGCCTGCATTGATGCCGTTTGCCGCGGCGAGAACCGGAAAGAACACGATGATCAGATCATTGGTCGCCACCGCGAGCCCGCTTGCGACGATCAGGGCGAGCAGGCCGGGAATGCGCACCACCGAAGCGGCCTGAAAACCTGGCGAATCCGAATGCGGCACATGTCTTGGCAGGCCGGCCCTGATCAGCCGCGAACAGGCGCCCAGTCCGAGCGCCGACGAGGCCAGGATCCAGTAGAGGCTGCTGTCGGGATACTGGGCGCCTGCGGGCGTCGTCAGGCTGATCGCCATCGGCCCCAGGATCTGGCCGAGCGCGGTGGCGACGAGGAAATGCCCGAGGACACGATCATGCTGGTCGGGCGTGGAACAGCGGGTGGTCATCATCTGCAATGCCGAGACGAGCATCACGTGCCCGACCCCGAGAATGCAGGTGAATACCATCATCGGAAGGAAACCCGATGACAACAACCACAGCCCGAAGACGGCGATAACAACGACGGCCGATCCCGCCAGCGCGGTTGCTCCTTCGCCCCTGAGGTCGTTGTAGCGTCCGATGTGGAGCGAAAAGAGGATCGGCAGCAAGGCAAAGGCCGAAGACAAGAGGCCGATCTGCAGCAGCGGCAGCTCCAGTTCCAGGGCCCGGTAGGAGGTGGCGACGCGGGAGAGCGGGACGACGACCTGGAGCAGGACCGCCGCCAGAAGCACCGGCAGCAGCAGTGCCAGGTTCAGCCCTGTCGAACGCCTGTTGCGAGGGATCATTTGCCTGACACTCGAAATTGTCCGTTGTCGGGGACGGGAACAGCACGAGCCCTGAGCTCGGGCAAAGCCCGGAAGCGCGGCTCAGGAGGGGCGACGTTACCGCCCCTCCCCTGGTCGGATGCGCCGTCTATTGCGCGCGGCTGCGCTCGGCGGCCGTACCATAGGGCACGGTTTGTGCCCCGAAACGCCTCAATCGTATGTTGGCCTGCTCCGCATGGCCGACAAAACCTTCGAGCATGCTCAGGCGCGAGCAATATTCGCCAAAATAGACGGAAGCCTCGTCGGTCAGCACCCGCTGGTAGGTGCACGTCTTGAGGAATTTCCCGACCCATAGCCCGCCCGTATATCGGGCAGCGCCCAGCGTCGGCAGGGTGTGGTTCGTGCCGATGACCTTGTCGCCATATGCGACGTTGGTTCTTTCGCCGAGGAAGAGCGAGCCGTAGTTTCGCATGTTCTTCAGGAAGTAGTCGGGATCACGGGTCATCACCTGCACATGTTCCGACGCGATCCGATCCGCTTCGACAAGCATCTCGGCATCGTCGCGGCAAAGGATGATCTCGCCGAATGCCTGCCATGCCTTGCGGGCGATTTCGGCGGTGGGCAGGATCGTCAGCAACTCTTCGATCTGCCTGTGCGTCTCGACCGCCAGCGTCTCGCTCGTGGTCAGCAGGATTGCCGGCGAGTCCGGGCCATGTTCCGCCTGGCCAAGGATGTCGGTGGCGCAAGTCAGGGCGTCCGCCGTTTCGTCGGCGATGACGAGGGTTTCGGTCGGCCCCGCAAACAGATCGATGCCGACGCGGCCGTAGAGCTGGCGCTTGGCCTCGGCGACATAGGCGTTGCCTGGTCCGACCAGCATGTCGACGGCGCCGATGGAGGCGGTGCCGAGGGCCATGGCGACGATCGCCTGCACGCCGCCGAGACAGTAGATCTCGTCGGCGCCGGCCAGATGCTGGGCGGCGACGATGGCAGGAGACGGACGACCGTTGACCGGCGGCGCACAGGTGACGATGCGCTCGACGCCCGCCACCTTGGCGGTGACGACAGACATATGGGCCGAAGCCAACAGCGGGTATTTGCCGCCCGGGACATAACAGCCGACATTGGCAACCGGGATGTTGCGGTGGCCGAGCACGACGCCGGGATAGGTTTCGACCTCGAGGTCGAGCAGGCATTCGCGTTGTTTTTCCGCGAAATTGCGAACCTGCTGCTGGGCGAACAGAATGTCGTCGAGATCTTCCCTCGACATCTGATCGAGGCATCCCTGGATTTCGCGGTCCGACAGGCGATAGGTTTCGCGCTCATATCCGTCGAACTTCACCGACAGGCGCCGGACAGCCAGGTCGCCCTCCTGCCTGATCTCTTCGATGATGCGCTCCACCGTCTGCCGCACGTCGAGATTGCTGACGTTCTCGCGCCGGGTGGCAGGGCTTTTCAGATATTTTGGCATGACTTCCTCCTTTGGGCGAAGCTTCAGCCAAAGCCATCGCCCATCATCAAAACTGCTTGTGGTGTTTGTTGTCGCCCCTGGGGCTACGCTTGCCTGTCCAGCCTTACCGTTCGACGGATCATGAGTTTTCCGGGTTCGAGCCTGAATTCCGGCTTGAGGTCGGGCGCGTCGATCCTCTGGGTCAGGATCTCGACGGCGCTCTCCACCATCCGGGTCGTCTGCTGTCGCATGGTGGTGAGTTCGATGCCGGACCAGGATGCCATCGAGATGTCGTCGAAGCCGATGATCGAGACATCCTCCGGCACCCTCATTCCGAGATCTACCTTGATGCCGTCGAGTGCACCGATCGCCATGATGTCGTTGGCACAGAAGATGGCCTCCGGCCGTTCGGCCTGCAGCATCAGCCGCTTGACCGCCTGCCTGCCGCCTTCATAGGTGAAGTCTCCTCCTTCGACGAGCGGCGGCGGACAGCCGAGCCGCTGCAACTGGTCACAATAACCCTGCAGGCGATCCTTGTTGGTCGAGCTGTCTTCCAGGCCGGAGATGAAGGCGAAGCGCCGGTGGTTGGTGTTGTAGAGGAACTGCGCGATATCCCGCCCGGCCACGACGTTGTCGCAGGCGACCGCCGAAACATTGCCGCTTTCGACATACCGATTGAACAGCACCACCGGCAGGCCAAATTCCCGGCACTCGTCTATCGCCTTCGACGACAATTCCGCCGACAGAACCAGCAGACCGTCGACACGATACTGATGAACCTTGCGGATGGCGGAATCGGTGCTCTCGCCCTCCTTCACCGTCATCAGCATCACATGCATGTCTTCGGCCTGCAGGCGCTCGTCGACCAGTCGGAGAACGTCCCAGTAGAACGGATTCCGCGTCGACCCGGTGACGACGGCAATGAGCCCCGATTTCTGGGTGCTCAGCCCTCGGGCCATGATATTGACCTGGTAGCCGAGCTGTTCGGCGGCCGAAAAGATCCGGTCGCGAGTTTCTCTCGAAACAAGCTGGCTGTTGGCAAAGGCCCGCGAGACCGTCGACTGCGACACGCCCGCGATACGGGCGACGTCCCAGGCGGTGATCCCTGCGCCTTTGACCTTGGGTTGAGAGCTGTTTGCCGCGTCAGACACCGGTTTCCTCGTACAGATTACTGGCGCGCCGTCACGACCGCTTCGACAAGCACGCCTTCACCCAGGTCGGCCACCCCTATGGTCGCGCGAGCTGGCAGATGCTCGGGACTCAGCCACGCAGTCCAAGCCTCGTTCATCTCGTTTTTCAACGACATATCCGTAATGTAAAGCGTGGCTTGTAGCAGCTTTTCCCTGCTGGAGCCCAGTTCTTTCAGCATGCGCTCGACCTTTGCGCAGACCCCCTGCATCTGGGCGAACATGCCTGCCGACAGGTCGTCAGCCACGACGCCGCCGAGATAGATCACGTCCGCGCTGAGCACCGCTCGGTGCATGATCTTTGTTTGATATCGTCTGTCGATCATCGAATTTCCTTTCTGTGTTCTGGATCGCTCAGTGCCGGTCTTCGGCAATTGTCTCCAGGCCGGCGATCTGGCCGACATCGATCGGCTTCAATGGTGGCCGGATGCGGTAGGCACCGACCTCTCCCGGCGTGATGCCGCGGATTTCAGCGATCGTGGCGGTGATGCCGAGGCTGCACTGACGCCCCTGGCATGGCCCCATTCCACATCGCACGAATGCCTTCATCTGGTTGGGGCCTTGCGCCTTCAGGCGGGTCGCGACATCCCGGACCGTTGCCCCCATGACCTCTTCGCACCGACACGCAATCGCATCATCTGCCGGCGCGACATGCTCCTGCCTCGGCCTGAACATCCGGTCGAGAAAGATGCGGCCGCGCAGATAGGGCCTGGCGCCCTTGTCGATCTCCGCACGGGTCCGCTCAAAAGTCGCATCGTCGACGGCGGCCAGCGATTTCGCGATTTCCAGCCCGGCGCGCCGTCCACCGAAGCGCGCCGCCTCGGCGCCGTAGATGGCCCGACCATCGCCGGCGACATAGATGCCCGCAACCGACGTCCGGCCGTCGGCATCGGCAACCGGATGCCAGCACATCTGCTCGTCGTCCCAAACGAGATCGCAGCCGACCGACCGGAGCATGTTGACCTCGGGGACGACGCCGTGGTGCAGCAGAAGATGATCGACACTGAGGACGTGTTGCCTGCCGGCAGCCCTGAAGCGCACATGCTCGAGCTGTCCGTAACCTTCGGCGCGCAGGTTTTCGACATTGGAATAGATCGGCACCGCCCGCTGGACCCTGGCCATGAGGCCGATGCCCTTGCGGAAATAGGGCGACGTCAGGAACCCCGGCAAATGCGCGATGGCCTTGCGCAGATTGCCCTTCGGGGTGGTGTCCAGGATCGCCAGAAGCGGAACCTTGGCGGCCAGATACTGGCTCGCCAGCAACCAGAGCAGCGGGCCGCTGCCGGCCAACACGGTTTTCGGCCCCAAGACGGCGCCGCTGGCCTTGAGCAGGATCTGCGCTGCGCCGGCAGTCATGACACCCGGCAAGGTCCAGCCGGCGACGGGAAAGGGACGCTCCATGGCGCCGGTGGCCACAAGAATGCGGTCGGCTTTGATCAGGCGGGAGACGCCGTCATGCGAAACCGCGACCTCGCGCTCGGCGCCGAGGCGCCAGACCGTCGCCCTGGCAAGATATGCGGCATCCGAAGCGGCAAAAGCCTCGGTCAGTTCCGCCCCCTTCGCATAATCCTTGCCGAGAATGGCCAGGCGCTTTTGCGTGGTCGCGGTGATCGAGCGATAGATCTGGCCACCGACGGCAGCATTCTCGTCGAGAACCAGCGTGCCGACGCCGTGCCGGCGCGCTTCCACCGCCGCCGCCATCCCAGCCGGACCGGCGCCGATCACGATCAGGCCATATCGGTCGTCGAGCTCCCTGATGGAGTTCAGCCCAATCATCGGATCGCCCTCCCCGACTGTCCTTCGATCTGGGTCTGCACGCTCATGCCCTCTTTCACGTCGATCATGCAGGCCTGGCGATTGGCCACGCCGTCGATCGTCACCAGGCATTCGAAGCACACGCCCATCATGCAGTAAGGGGCGCGCAGTGCGCCGGAAACGACTGTTGTCCGGGTGGCCGTGAGGCCGGAGAGCAGCAGCGCCGCGGCGACGGAGTCGCCAAGCCTTGCTTCGACCGTCTGGCCGTCGATCCGGATGCGGACGGCCTCACCGGCCAGATCTTCAAGCCGCTTCAGCATGAAACCGCTCCAGTCCGAATGAATCGATGATCGTGTCGCGAGCGCCCGAAATCAGGGCCGGCACCAGGCGGTCGGCGTGCGCTGCCGCCAGCGTCACGCCGCTGTGGCAGGTCACCAGATAAGCGCCGGGATGTGTGCTCGACTGCGCATAGATCGGATAGCCGTCGCGGCTGAGAACCCGGAGCGCCGACCACATGCGCACGACGTTCAAGGCTTCGAGGCACGGGAACATGCGCACCGCGCGCCTGGCCATGAAGGATTGAATGGGCATGCTGACCGAATTGTAGTCGTCGGCCTCTTCGTGACTGTCGCCGATCATCACGCCGCCCTCGTTGGTCTGGCGAATGATGTGCATGGGATGGTGCAGGAACGGCGCAATCTTTTCGGTCACCATGATCTCGCCGCGCTGCGCCCTGACGGGGACGTCGAAGCCGACCTTGCTGCCGAGTTCCATGTTGCCGAGCCCGGCGGCGAGGATGACCTTGTCGACATGGACTTCGCCCGACTGCGTCTTCAGGCGAAAACCCCGGCCATCGCGCCCGATGTCGAGCACCTTGCGTCCAGGCAGGGAGGTGCCGCCGTGCTGCGCCAACGCCATGTGCAGGCTGCGCAGCAGAAGCAGCGAATTGACGTCGCCGTCGAGCGCGCAATAGGACGCGCCGACCACGTCCGGCCCGACCTGCCGCAGGACTTTCGCCAGTTCCCTGCGATCCAGCATTTCATACGGATAATCGGGGTTATGCGCCTTGAGACTGGCCAGATCCCGGGCACGCTCGGCCAGTTCGTCCTCGCCGAGGCAAAGAACGAAACCGCCCGGTCGCCGGTGATGGAGGTGAATGCCCGTCAGGTCTTCGAGTTCGGCTGCAAGGCTGCTCCATGCCATGGCCGACGCTATGGTCCAGTCCGAATAGACCGGGAATGCCGCCCCCTTGCCCTGGACCCAAACCAGCGCGAAATTGCCGCGAGATGCCCTTCGGGCAATGTCGGCCTCGTCGAACATCACGACCTTCCGGCCTCGCTTGGCCAGGCCATAGGCCAGCGACGCTCCCACCAGGCCGCCGCCGATCACCCCATATTCGAATTCGTCGTGCATTCGTTTGCCTTTGCCGCGGCAGCGCCGCCATTCGCAGAAAGGCGGGCGGACGCAAATGCCCCCGCCCGACCGGCCTCAGACCGTGATCAGCGCGTCCACGATGTTCAGCTTTCCGTGCCGGACCATGATCGGATTGAGATCGATGCCGGTGATCCCGGGGTTCTGGATGGCGAGCTCGGAAATGGTCACGACCACATCGTAGAGCTCGCGCAGCGAAATCGCCTGCTGCCCTCTTGCGCCGCGCAGGACGGCTGCCGCCCGCAGCGCATTCAGGCTTGCTTCGAACTCGTCGTAGGAGACCGGTGGCAAGAGATTGACGCTGTCGCGCAGGATCTCGGTGAAGACGCCGCCGAGGCCGACGGTGACCAGCGGCCCGAAACGCGGATCGCGATGCATGCCGACGATCAGCTCGTAGTCGGCCGACAGCGCCGGTTGCAACGACACCTGCGGACCGCAGCGCTGCGCGAGATCGGCGTAATGCCGGACCAGTTCCTCATCGCTGCGGATTCCCAGAATGACGCCGCCGACATCGGACTTGTGCGCGATATCGGGATTGGCGGTCTTGAGCACGACCGGATAGCCGAGCGAGCGGGCGTTCTTCACCGTGTCGTTCAGAGTGCCGGATTCAAGCATGGGCGCGATGGGCAGACCGCACGCGGCGAGCAGCGCGTAGCTCTTGTCCTGCGTGAAGCCATCCGGCAGGCGAGGTAGCGCGGCGACGGGCCTGTGCTCGCCGTCACCATTTGTGGTCTCGGCCAGGGCCCGCCGCTTTTCGTGCCATGCCAGGAACGACCCGATGGCGTAGCAGGCGGATTCCGTGCCCATCAGGACCGGAATGCCCTTCATGCGCAGGTTGCGAGCGCCCGGGCGCGATACGGACGTGCTCAGATTGCCGAAGATGAAGACCGGCTTTTCGGTGTTCTCATGGATCTTGGTCGTCGAGTTCGAGACGTCGATCATGAACTGGCGGCCATCGACAAGATTGTTGCCGATCACGACCGCGCCGACTGCGGGATCCTTGGAAATGGCGATACCGGAATCGGCCATCGGGGCGTCGCCCATGGAGTCCAGGGGGTTGCCGATGACCACGTCGTCGTCGAGGATTTCGGTCAACCGTTCATTGGTCCTGTCCGCGTAGGCGGCGAGTTTCAAACTGGTCCAGCTCGACACGTCGGCAATGAGCTGGCGCTCGCCACCGGAGTCGCTGATGACGCCTGCGCCAATGGCGGTTGGAACCCGCTCGGTGCGGAAGGCTTCGATGCAGTCGAGGAATTCGTCGAGCGTCTTGGTGACGATGACGCCATACTTGCGGCCGATAGCGTCCAGCACCTGGCGCGGGCTGGAGAGACCGCCCGAATGAGCCTCGGTGAATTTCGCGCCGACATCGGTCGAGCCGAGTGCCAGAAGGACCACGGGAATGCCCTTGCGGAAGGCATTGCCGACAGCCTCAAGGAAGGCCTCGGGGCGCCGGATTGTCTCGACGACCAGGCCGATCACCCGCGTCGTCGGCAGGGAGGCGAAGTAGTCGATATATTCGGGGAACCCGGAAACGACTTCAGCGCCGGCCGACAGGGCAATGTCGAGGGCAAGGTCGCGCTGGCTGCCGACGATGCCGGACCAGCTCGAGCCGCTGTGCGAGACGATGCATACGCCTCCCGGCGTCAGATCGAGGCCGGGAGGCGGATTGTGCGTCATCCGCACGCTGTCGCGGACATTCATGAAGCCCATGCAGTTGTGGCCGCAGACGGCGACACCGGCCTCGAGGCCGATGGCACGCAGCCGGTCGGGAATGTAGGTCAGCGACTTGCGCTCGGCGTCGTAGCCGCGGTTCGGAATCTGGAACCCCTTGACCCCTGCTTCGATCGCCTCTTCGTAGGCCTTGAGCAACTGGCTGTCGGGTACCGACAGGGCGGCAAAATCGATGGTCTTGCCGATGTCGCGGATGTTGGAGAAGCTGGGCACGCCGAAGACTTCGGATGCAGTAGGATGGACGGCGTAGATCTCACCCTTGTAGCCGCCATTCTTGAGCGCCTTGATCAACCGGCCTCCAAGATTTCCGTCTCTCTCGCTTGCGCCGACGACGGCCACGCTTTTCGGCGAGAAGAGCTTCGACATACTGCTGGACATAGTCATTCCTTCTAATAGGGCAGGTAACGAGCTTCGAGCTGCTCGGCATATTGTTGTGTTCGAGGTCGGTCAGCAGACGATGGTGACATTCTCCTTGCCCCATCCGACACGGCATTCGCCGCCCGCGGGCGAGTGTCCGGACGAGCTGAAAGACAGGATTTCGATCGGCGTGTCGTCCGTGCTTCTGGCGAGATAGCGCGTGGTTGCACCCGTCATGACCGTCTGCTCGAGGCGAACGACGATCTCGTTGTCGGCGGTTTCACTGCCATTCAGGAAGCGGATATCTTCGGGCCTGACCACGACCGACATTGTCTGGCCGCGGTTGGCCTTCTGCCCCGGGCGATACCCATTGACGATGATCGGACCAACAGGGGCGTCCAGGAGCACGGTCTGGTCGAACTGCTCCTTGACCGTGCACCTGAAGACATTCGACCGACCGAAGAAATTGGCGACGAACTCGGTTCTCGGCGAACGGTACAGATCCCTCGGAGTGCCCAACTGCTCAATCCGCCCATCTTTCATAAGGCAGATCCGATCAGACATCGCCATTGCCTCCTCCTGGTCGTGGGTGACGTAGAGGATGGTCGTCGAGAGCGTCTTGTGCAGGTGGACGATCTCGAGCTGCATCTGGTCCCGGAGGTTCTTGTCGAGAGCGCCGAGAGGTTCGTCCATCAGGATGATCGGCGGCTCGTAGACCGCGCAGCGCGCCAGGGCGACACGCTGCTGCTGTCCACCCGACAA
Source organism: Aminobacter sp. AP02 (assembly GCF_003148805.1). Classification (GTDB taxonomy): domain Bacteria; phylum Pseudomonadota; class Alphaproteobacteria; order Rhizobiales; family Rhizobiaceae; genus Aminobacter. The sequence continues at coordinate 5,471 of NZ_QGGX01000038.1, read as the reverse complement.
CTCCCGCGGAAACCTGTCGGCGAGATGCGGCAACTGGACGATGTCCAGAATCCTGCGCACCTTTGGCGCGATTTCCGCGCTCTTCATGCGGCGCATCTGCAGCGGAAAGGCAATGTTCTCGGCAACGGTCATGTGCGGGAACAGGGCGTAGTTCTGGAACACCATGCCGATGTCGCGCTGTGACGGAGGCAGGTGGGTCGCCAGCTTTCCATCGATCCAGATGCCGCCGTCATCGGGCACTACCAGCCCGGACAATATCTGCAGCAGCGTCGTCTTGCCCGACCCGGACGGGCCCAGCAGCGTGAGAAACTCTCCAGCCGGCACGTCCACGGAGATGGGGTTCAGGGCTCTGACCGCGCCATACGACTTGCTCACTCCCTCGATTTTCAGTTTCAGATCCATTTGAAAATTCCTTGCCTGCTAGGGCGCCCGGCGTTGCTGACCGCAAAGGAGGACTGTCCACCGGGTCGTCGCGGCGTGGCCGATTGCCGGTCGATGGTGGACGCGCGGCCTCCTCCAGCCGCGCGTCGCGTCGAACTGCGGATCAGCCGAGCAGCCACTCCTTGAAGCGTTCGTTGGCCTTGCCCTGGTTCTTGTGCCAGAAGGCGACGTCCTCGGCCTCGATGTTGCCGACATTGTCCGGGTGGGTGGGCAGCTTTGCCGCGAAGGCGGGATCAAGCAGAGCCATGACGCCGGGATGCATCGGCCCCATCGGCACGTCCTGGGTGAAGGCTGCGATGCGGTCGGGACGCGAACAGAACGCAATGAATTTGCGTCCGGCCTCGGCCTGCGGGCTGTTCTTCGGAATGACCCAGCCAAGAGCCGTCGTCATGCTCTGCCCGTAATTGTACTTGATCTTGGCGCCGCTTTCGACGGCCGCCATGGCGCGATGATGGGGGAAAGCCGTCACGTCGACCTCACGCGCACCAAGCAGGCGGGTGATGTCGGAATCCTCCTCCCACCAGTTGGTCACATGTACCTTGATCTCGTCCAGGCGGGCGAACACCTGCTTCCAGCCGTCGTCGTTCGAAAGGAACGCCGCGGTCTCGCTCGGCCGCTTGCCCATGGAACGCAGTGCTGCCTCGACCGAGTCCTTGCCCTGGCCGCGCAGCGCGCGCGCCCCGGGAAGCTTCTTGGGATCCCAGATATCGGCATAGTTCTCGAATTTCAGGTGGTCCTGATAGGCGATGACCTGCGCCGACAGGCCGTGGGGAAGGAAAGTCGCCCGACGCTGCGCCTCCGGCATGGCCGCATAGATGGCACGCACGTCCGCGGAGTCGATGTCGTCAATCGATTCGAGTAGTCCGGCGGCGGAAAGGACCTCGTTGCCGGTCGCAGCGACGCTGAAGCGGACGTCATAGAAGAACTTGCCCGTCTCGACCTGCGCCTTGATCTCGACAGTCGAGGTACCGGCCAGGATCGGCGTCGGCTTGACGCCGAACTCCTTGGCATAAGGGTCGAGGAACGCGTTCTGGAATGCCTTTTCGTAGCCGCCGGGGATGCCGACTGAAAAGCCGCCTTCCTGCGCATAGGCACGAGAGAATATGGCCGGGGCGGCAAGGACTGCCGACGAGGCGCCCAGTATTTTCAATACGTTTCGACGCGATACTTTAGTTCTCTTCATGTTTTTCTCCTCCACATTAAGAGACGGCCTGGATCGTTTTTGCGTTACTTCTTCGATCCAATTCGGGTTGCGACGACCACCACGACGCAGACGGCGCAGAAGATGACGGTCGACACGGCTGCAAGGGTTGAATCGATGCCCACCAGGGCGGTCGACCAAAGCTGCAGCGGCAAGGTGCTGAGCTGTCCGGCGCCAAGGAACAGCACGATCGAGAGGTCGTCGAAGGACCGCACGAACGAGAACAGGAAGGCTGCAACGATGCCTGCCCTGAGGATCGGCATCGTTATCAGGCGGAATGTCCGGAGCTTGCTCGCGCCCAGCGTCCAGCTGGCGTGATCGAGGCGGACATCATAGTTCTTGAGCACAGCCATGACGGTGATGATGACGTAAGGAAGATTGAGGACGGTGTGGCCGATGATGATCGCCCAGACGGAGCCGACCAGGTTCACATAGGCAAAGACGTAGAACAGGCCGACCGAGACGATGACGTTGGGCAGCACGATCGGCATCAGCACCAGCATCATCAGCAGCGCCCGCATCGGCACGCTGCGGCGTGCTAGGACGAGAGCTGCGGGAATGCCGAGCAGCATCGACGTGATGGCGGAAACGAAGGCGAACAGCACCGAATTGAGCGTGGCCTTCATCCACACCGTCGAGGTGAAGTAGGCTTCGAACCATTCCGTGGTGAACCCCACCGGCGGCCAGCTGAAGAAGCGGTCCTCGGAGAAGGAAACCGGGATCACAAACACCACCGGCAGCACCAGGAAGGCGACGAGGAGCCAGGCGCTGAAGCTCAACAGAATGCCGTTTCCGGCTCTGCGCCGGCCGAGCACGGGTTCGAGCATTTTTTCGAAGAACACGGTCACGGTGCCGACAGCGGCAAGTATCGATGTGCCGAACGGCCTCATCCACTGCTGGACGCGCCCTTTGCCGGTGCCGGTGGACGCAGAGCTTGCCGCGCCGCCTGACAGGACCGAACTGCCGAGCGTTCTCTCGAAGACGAGATAGACGATCAGCGTGGCGCCGAGCAGCATGCAGGTGAGCGCGCCGGCAAAACCCCAGTTGAAGTTGTTGTTGATCTGCTCGACGATCGAGCCGGCAATCATCATTTCGCGGGGGCTGCCCAACAGCACCGGCACGATAAAGGTTCCGAGCGCCGAGACGAAGACGACGAGCCATGCCGAGGCAACGCCTGGAAGCGACAGCGGAAAATAGACGCGCCAGAAGGCGTGGCCGGAGCGCGCGCCGAGCGTCGATGCGGCACGGGTCAGGGCCGGGTCGATGTTCTGCATGACCGAATACATCGTCAGCACCGCCAGCGGGAGCATGCCGTGCACCATGGCCAGCAGCACGGCCGGATAGTTGTTGACCAGCCGCGCCGGCGTATCGAACAGCCCCATCGACAGCATCGTGCTGTTGATCACGCCATATCTGGACAGGACCAGCATCCAGGCCAGCGCCCGGACGAGAAAGCTCGTCCAGAGCGGGATCATGATGGCGATCATCAACAGGCTGCTGCCGCTCCGCTCCCCTGACGCCAGCATCCGGGCCAGTGGATAGCCGGCCACGACGGTGATGCATGCCGACCAGAAAGCGATGTCGAGAGTGTTGAGCAGAATGCGCCAATAGACCGGCGTCTCGACAAGCCGGATGAAGTTCTGAAGGGAAAGCGATCCGCTCTCGTCGAAGATGCTTGCCCCGGTGACGAAAAGCAGAGGCACGGCAAAGAAAAGAAGCAGGAACGCCCAGGCCGGAATGAGCGGAAGCAGGGACACGAAGGAACGCTGACGCCAGGATCGGACGGCAGTGCCGCCAGCCTGCCACTGCAGGTCTGCGGCCGTCATTGGGCACCGACCCGCGAGGCGCGCCAGGCAATCGCAGCCTTGAGGCCCTGCTCTTTCCTGATGGACAGGAACTCGTCGCGATCCTTGTCGACGATCCCCTTCATGCTGGCCGCGGCCTCGACATTGGCCTCGAGCGCCGGCATCAGGCCCATGATTTCGAAGGTCTGGTTGATGGCGCGCTTGAAGTAGGCAACGGCAACCGGGGACGCCCCGACGATATGGTTCGCGAGTTCGAGCACGAAGCTCTCGCGCTCCTCGTCGGGAACGACGTGATTGACGATGCCCGCTTCCTTGGCCCGGGCAGCCGAGAAAGTGTCCTCCGCACACATGAGGATTTCCTTGGACATCTTGGGTCCGGCGAGCCAGGGCAGCATGAGCAGGATGCTCGGCGACCCCATCTTTGCCTCGGGCATGCCGAAGCGGGCGCTCTCGGCAGCAACCGAGATGTCGCACGCCAGGCTCGCCTCGAAACCGCCGGCAAGGCAGTAGCCATGGATCGAGGCGATGATCGGCTTAGGGCAACGCCAGAAACTCAGCATGAACTGCAGGCTCTTCTGGTAGCGCGTGCGCCACTCGTCGATGCCCTGCGTCTCCCGGTCGGCCCTGACGCTAATGTCGCAGCCCGAACTGAAAGACTTGCCCTCGCCTGAGAGGATGATGACGCGGACATCGTCCCGAACGCCGAGCGCCGACAGCGCATCCATCGTCTCGGCCATCATCTCGGGAGAGATGGCATTGTGAACTCGCGGCCGGCTCCAGGTCAGGAAGCCGATACCAGCGCGCACATCCACCTTGATCATTTCGTACGACAACAGGTTTCCTCCCTCACCATTGGTCGAACTCGATGACGACTTTGTTGCATCGAATGCATACGAATGCAACAGCGGTTTTTCATTTTTCTTGCCGCTTCTAACAACCCTCCAGGTATGATAAGGGAAAATTCGGCAACATTTTTTGAATTCGTATGCATAAGAGGAGACACAATGACGCCAGCCAACGCCACAAAGACGTCGATCACGCCTCGCGTTTCGGAAACGGACGGCGCCGGCCATATCAACAACGTGACGTCGGCGATCTGGTTCGAAGCAGGCCGGCGCACCATCTTCCAGGCCTTCACGCCCGACCTGTCATTCGATCGCTGGGCAGTGGCCGTGATTTCGATGGAGATCCGCTACAAGCGCCAGATCTACATGTCCTCGGAGGTGACCGTGCTCACCTGGTTGCGCGCCATCGGGCGCACCAGTTTCCATGTCAACGAAGTGATCATGCAGGACGGCAGCGTCTGTTCGGTCGGACGCTGCAGCTATGTCCACATGGATTATGCAATCAGCAGGCCCACGCCGATCCCCGAGGACGTCCGCTCCCGCCTGGAACGACTTGTGGCCGACACCCCCGAATTCGACAAGGAATTTACACGATGACTGCAGTTTCGGACGGCTACTACTTCGAGGACCTCAGCGTCGGCATGTCCGCCAGCATCACGAAAACCGTGACGGCCGACGACATCGACATCTTCGCAACCGCGGTCGGAGACTTCAATCCGATCCATATGGATGAGGAATGGGCCAGGCAGACACGCTTCGAAGGCCGCATTGCTCACGGAATGCTCACCGCAGGCATCGTGTCTTCAGTGCTGGGGACCCGCCTCCCCGGCCCCGGCAACGTCTATATCCGACAGCTGCTCGAGTTTCGCGCGCCGGTTCGACCGGGTTCGGCGGTCGAAGCCACCGCACTCATCACCAAACTGGAGCCGGAACGAAATCGCGTGTATCTGGAAACCACCTGCACCTGCGACGGCACCGTCGTGCTTGCGGGCGAAGCGGTTCTGTTCGTCCAATCGCGCCAGCGCCGGCTGTAGGGCTATCGCTAACCAGCGCCAGCAGCTGGTAGACATCCTACCTAATGGTACGAGCGGGGAAATTGCGGGCTCCGCCGAAGGCGATGTTATGAGGACAGAAACCGCTCGGCGAGCCGTGCCCACATGGCCGCCCCCGTGGTAAGGC
>NZ_QGGX01000037.1 GCF_003148805.1 Aminobacter sp. AP02 | reverse complement strand
CTGTAAGATCAGATACGGGAACGTCGCCAGCTGACCGGTCAGCATGCAAGCGATAACGGGCAGTGCGCGATGCAGGCCCCGTTACGGCATCTCATAACCAATAGCTGACAGTCGCATCGATGCAGACTGCCGCGAGAAAGTTCACGGCAAGGCGGTCGTATCGTGTTGCGACCCTGCAAAAGCCCTTGAGGCGGCATAACATGCGTTCGACGGCATTTCGGTCGCGATAGAGCACCGGAGAGAGGCAGTTTTTCCAGCGACGGTTGGCCTTTGGTGGGATGTTCGGCATCGTGCCGCTGGCCTCGACCTGGCGGCCGATCGCATCTGAATCATAACCCCTGTCGGCATGGAGGATGCGGGTGTCTGGCAGACGTTTCAGCAGCTCGCCTCCTGCCGTGCAATTGGCCGCCGGTGAGCATGAAGGCAATGGGGCGGCAATAGCGATCGGTCAGGGCATGGATTTTGGTCGTGCGGCCGCCCCGCGAGCGCCCGATGACCTGATTTTGCTCCTCCCTTTTACCGCCCAAAGCCGAGCGATGCGCCTTCACGGCGGACAAGTCGATCAGAACCTGCTCGGGCGGACCACCGGCACTGGCAAGCGCGTGAAAGATATCCGTCCACCGCTCAGCCGACATACCGATTGTAGAGCGTCTTGCGCGGCCCGTAGTCCCGCGGCGCATCGACCCAGCGCCCGCCTGCGATTCCATTGATCACACGCCGGTCGTCGACGCGTTCCTTGCCCCGCGTTTCAGTCGGAAGATGAGGTTCGATACGGCGAAACTGCTCTTCTGTGAGTCAGAAATGGTCCCGATTCATTACGCCCTCCCTTTCGGAAGTGGTGAATCACAAACCTCAGGCGATGCCAACATTTTTATGGGTCTGGGCCCTAGGTGTGCCAGAGAACGGCTACCTTCGGCGACTGAGGTACTCTCACATCAAAGACGAAGTCAGTCGTCGGATATCTGCCTACACCTCGTTCCCTTCATGCGTGTTCGCGGCTGCTGGCAGCTCCGGGAGTGTACAAGCACAACGCAAAAAGTCCGCTTCCGTCGCCAAGTGCTGGTGCGGCCGGTAGCGAGACACCGGCGTTTGGCTGCAGCAAGTGCCTGGTCGAACCGCAGGGTCGCGAGTGATCAGCGACCGTGAGGAGATGATCTTATCATCAGACATATTGACTGGGGCGAAGCGACTTTGCATATTCCCCAGGTCCGATGGGCTCGATGAAGCCTGAGGCATCAATGGGAGCCAAACAAATGAGAATTGCAAATTTACGCATCGCCTGCGGCATTGCATGCGTAGTGACCATGATCACAACGATGTCGGCGCAAGCAGCAACGAGTTGGGTCATGGTCTCGGGATACCCCGACAACAATTATGTGACCGAGAATATTCGGGAATTCATCAAGGAAGTGGACGAGAAATCGAACGGCGAATTGAAGATATCGCTGCATTCGAATGGGTCGCTCGTCAAAATGGATAATATCCGCAGAGCCGTTCAGACCGGACAGGTGCAGATGGGCGAAATACGCCTAGGATCTTACGGAAACGAAGATCCGATGTATATTCTAGACAATGTCCCGTACATGACAAAAGACTACAAGCAGGCTTGGGTATTGATGGAAACATCGGCCCCTTATTTTGATGCGCTGATGGCGAAATCGGGCATCAAACCCCTCGGTTACCAACCGTTCCCCGGCCAGGGTTTCTTCACGCAAGCGGAAATTCACAGCGCGGTGGACCTGCATGGCAAGAAGTTGCGAATCTACTCTAAGGTGACGCAAGAGATGGGGCAAAAACTTGGCGCGACAGCCATCATCCTCCCGTTTGCAGATATCCCTCAAGCATTTGCCACCGGAATGATCGACGGACTTTTCACCAGCGCCCAGACCGGTGTCGACATTCAGGCTTGGACGAATTCGTCTCACTTCACCTATGTTGGAGCGATCTTCACCAAGACCCTGCTTGGTGTGAACAAGGAGGCGTATGACGCCCTCCCTGAAAACCTCAGAACCATCGTTGATGAAGCGGGCCACTCGCTTACCGAGCGGGCGTGGCGCAAGAGCGAAGAGGCAAATCAGGGCCATATTGCCGAGTTGGAAAAGAACGGGATGAAAACATACGCCCCACCTGCCGACGTCCTGGCCCGGCTTACAAGCGTCGGCCAAGAGCTGGCAGAGACGTGGAAGGCTGAAGCCAGCCCCGAAGCAGTAGCGGTGCTGGATGCGTATCGAGCACGAATCAAGCAGTGATTTCCGTTCCTTTGAAATGAAATCCTGCCTTTCAGGAGCAGCAAATGAAAGATTCCATCCGCGCCGCTCTGGACCGATTTTACAGATGCTGCGGCTTGATTTCAGCAATCTTCGTGGTGCTGATGACTTTAGCAATCCTTGGTCAGATCATAAGCCGCCTACCGTTCGTAGATGTCGTGTTCGACGCAGTTGAAATTTCCGGTTTCTGCCTTGCAGCGAGCCTCTTCCTTGGGCTGGCGTACACGCTTAAGGTCGGAGCCCACATCCGGGTCGGCCTTCTGGTGGGAGTCCTTCCGACGCGGGCCAAGCGGTGGGTGGAGCTTTGGTGCACCTCGGTGGCAGCGGCGCTTACCGCCTATGCAAGTTATCACGCAGCCTTGATGAATCTTGATTCCTGGAAGTTTGGCGATCTCAGCGCCGGGCTGGCTGCAATACCTTTGTGGGTGCCGCAGCTTGCCATGACGTTTGGGCTAATCGCCCTGACTATCGCGTTCCTGGATGAGTTCTTTCTGGTGCTGAGCGGCCGCCCCGTCGAATTCCGTGACTCCGAGGCGCTCGACGTAGAGGAAATTCTGAAAGCTCCTGCACCCCTGAAACCGAGGAACGCTTGACAATGGCTGATCTCTTTCTTACCGCCGCCGTACTTGGAACGCTTCTCATTCTGCTAGCATCCGGCATCTGGATTGGTGCCGCGATGTTGGCAACCGGGCTTGTCGCGTTCCTGTTTACAAGCGCGCCAGCGGGCTCGTTGCTTGCCAGTTCAGTCTGGGAAGCGAGTTGGGGCTGGGCGCTTACCGCCATGCCTCTTTTCGTGTGGATGGGAGAGATCCTGTTTCGCACGAAGCTTTCCGAAAGCATGTTCCACGGGTTGGCACCCTGGCTCGAGCGAATACCCGGACGATTGCTGCACGTGAATATACTGGGCTGTGGCGTCATGGCGGCGATCTGCGGATCATCGGCGGTTACGTGCGCCACTATCGGCCGGATCAGCATTCCCGAACTCAAGCGGCGTGGCTATGACGAGGGAATGGCCATCGGCACGCTTGCCGGATCCGGAACGCTTGGTCTGCTCATCCCCCCCTCGATCATGATGATTGTCTATGGCGTGACCGCGCAGGTTTCGATCAGTGAGTTGTTCTTTGCAGGTTTCCTTCCGGGAGCTATGGTGATTGGCCTTTTTATGGCCTACACGGCCGGGTGGGCTCTTCTTAACCCAGGCCGCGTGCCGGTGAGCGACCGATCCTTCACTTTCGTTCAGAAATTGCGGGCGTCGCAAAAATTGATCCCTGTCGCGTTGCTGATTGCCGTGGTCGTGGCATCCATCTATTCCGGCGTAGCAACTCCCACCGAGGCAGCAGCACTGGGTATCGTGGGTGCACTTGGCCTAGCGATAGCCACACGCACTTTGGCTCGCGATATGCTCATCGACAGTCTCTTAGCTACAGTCAGAACAAGCTGCATGATCGGCTTCCTGTTGAGCGGAGCTGCGTTTGTCACGGTAGCGATGGGCTTTACGGGGCTTCCTCAAACACTAGCCGCTTGGGTCGACGGCTTTGCTCTGAGCCAAGGCCAGTTCATCATCGCGATGACAATGCTGTTCGTAATTCTGGGCTGCTTCCTTGATGGGATATCCATGCTGGTGTTGACGGCGCCTGTAGTCCTGCCGATGGCTCGCGCGCAGGGCATCGATCTGCTCTGGTTTGGCATTTATATCGTCCTCGTCGTCGAGATGGCTCAGATTACGCCACCTGTCGGTTTCAATCTCTACGTCCTTCAGAGTTTGACCGGGAAGAACATCGCCAGGGTAACGATGGCAACGTTCCCTTTTTTCTTCCTTCTCTGCATCGGGGTTCTGTTGATCTGGTACTTTCCTGGGATCGTTTCAGTGCTGCCAGCAAGCATGAGAGGATAAAGACAGCGAGGCTCGGGCGTCTGCGATGCAGAGACCCGCGCCTGTAACATCAACACCGGCGACACGCATGGGGTCTTAGGTGCGACCTGTCTATTCGGGCGCGGAGATGCGGGCTTCAAGTTTTGTTCGCGTGTCGGCTTCGTTCATCTTTCCCTCGACAGCATCGGCCATGGCCAGACCGGCGAGGGCACCGAACTTGAAGCCATGGCCGGAACAGGCCGACACGGCCCACGAGCGCTCGATCCGCCGGACGAAAAAGCTGCGGTCGGACGTGTTCGTGTAATAGCAGGAGCGGGCACCGACGATCTGGTAATCCTTGAAATCTGCAAGCGATCCGGCGGCAAGGGCGGCAACGGCTTCGATTTCTGACTTGCTGACATGCCGATCGTCATCGGGACAGTTGCCGTAAAAGGGCAGGTCCGTCACGAGTTTGATGCGGGTGCCGCGGAGTGGGGGCGTCGCATAGAAGTTTCCGGACACGGTAAGATCCGCGAGGGCAGGGGAGCGCCTCCAAGCCTCGGCCAATCGAGCAGGCCCTGTCGCAAAAAGCGATATCTGACGCGCAGGCTGCAGCACCTCGGAACCCGGCACCAGGCTCGGCGTCCAAGGCCCCGCCGCAATGACAATGGCGTCTGCCTGGAACCGTCCACTTAACGTCTCGATGGTCCCATCATGATGATCGACAGAGACGACCTTGGCATGCGGATGGAGTACGGCGCCGCTTTCTCTGAGCCAATCTGCAAGCGACACGAGTATCCTTTCCGCCAGTAGAATGCCGGACTGACGAAACAGAAAGGCGCGAGCGTCCTCGGCGATAGAAAAGTGCGGATATCTGGTCTTCAGCAGTTGCTGGGGTATTTGCTCGGTGTCCAGCCCATTGTGTTCGGCAAAATCAACCGACCGCAAGATATCTTCATCCTCCTTGGAAGACAGATATAAAACGCCCGTTTCGATGTAGAGGTCCCGGTTTAGTGCCTCCCAGACGCGCTTCCAGGCAGCCCCTGCCTCAAGCGCCAGGCTGGAGTAACCGGACATTCGGCCGTAAGCGAAACGATGGTAGCGCTGTTCATCATGCGACGATGCCATCGGGTTGGGTATCGGCCCCTGATCGAACACATTAACCTGGTGGCCGCGCGATCGCAAAGCCCATGCAGTCGCCAAACCGGCAATTCCCGCACCAACAATCGTTACTTTCACGTCACTGAACTCCTTCGGAATTTGCTACGGCAGGACTCTAAAAAGACATTTCATCTGACAAATTGCCCCTCGGGAGTGTGGGATCACGGATGGGATTGTCAGTGAGTGAAACGTACTGATTGACATTCATCAGACAAACATATCATAAGACTTAAAGACGGAAAAGGTGGTCGGGTCGGCCCGCGGGCTATGTGATCGCCGCTGAACGGGATGCAGAAAAATGATCGACTTGGTGAGCGACACGAAAAGCCAGCCGTCACCAGGCATGCGACGGGCTATGGAAGAGGCCGTTGTCGGTGACGAACAATACGGTGAGGACCCAACCACGATCGAACTGTGCACCCGGGTGGCCGATATGTTTCAGAAACCTGCGGCGCTGCTTCTTCCGTCAGGAACAATGTGCAATCAGATCGCGGTCCGGGTTCATTGCGAGCCAGGCGACGAAGTCATCACGAGTAGCGCGTCACATATCGTGCGGGCGGAGGCAGGGGGGCCGGCTGCTTTGAGTGGTGTGATGGTTCGCGCGCTAGACGGCGACCGGGGTATGTTTTGCGCGGCCCAATTGGAAGCTGCAATACGGCCGATGAGCCGATACGCCCCAAAAGCGAAATTGATTTCCGTAGAGCAAACCGCCGGCTTTCCCTGCGGGGCTGTCTGGCAACCCGACCAACTTCAAGAGATTGTCTCTGTCGGAAGGCGGCATGGGTTGAAATTGCATATGGACGGCGCTCGCGTCGCCAACGCCTCCACCGCCTTGAACTTGCCGTTGAGCGAAATTGCCAAGGGCTTTGATTCCGTCTGGCTCGATCTCAGCAAGGGTCTTGGCGCGCCGCTCGGCGCCGTGATGGTTGGCAGCGATGAGTTCATAGAAAAGGCTTGGCGGATCAAACAGCAGTTCGGCGGCGCCATGCGGCAATCGGGATTTATTGCGGCTGCCGGTCTCTATGCGCTTGACCACAATCTCGAACGTTTGGCTGATGACCACGCAAACGCCGCATCGCTTGCACGTCTTCTCGAGCAAACCAGTGGCATCGCCATAAAAGCACATACTGTCGAGACCAATATCGTCTACTTCGACATATCCGAAACTGGCGTCACGGCTGCTGAGTTTGTGAGCCGGCTCAGTAGCCATGGGGTAAAGATGGGCCCGTCCGGTTTAAACCTTGTTCGCGCGGTTACGCATATTGGCGTCGACAAGGCCATGATCATCGCGGCCGCGAAAGCCGTCGCCCAGGTAGCTCGCGAACTTCTGCGCGGCGAGGGCCAGGTGGCCGAACGCATCAAAATATAAACTCCGCAACAGGTTGGCTGACTCACAATATATGTCCTGACGAATATCGAGCTTCAGGTTCGAGCAAAGGCGCCGATCAAGACTGTTCATTCAACCAAGGGAGTGGTTCTAATGGATACTCAACCGCACGTGAGAAAATTACTGAAGAAACTGATCTTAACCGGAATCGCTGGCCTAGCTCTTATCGCAATACCGGAAGTGGCAGGCGCGCAAGTCGTGCTTGGCGTGGGCGGCCCGATCACGGGAGCCAACGCCTCAATGGGCGACCAGCTGAAGAACGGGGTCGAACAGGCTGTCGAGGATATCAATGCGGCCGGCGGGATTCTAGGGCAGCACATCACCATCTCGATTGGCGATGACGTTTCCGATCCCAAGCAAGGCCTATCCGTCGCCAACAAGTTTGTCGGTGACGGCGTAAAACACGTGATCGGTCATTTCAGTTCGGGCGTGACGTTGCCGGCGTCGGATGTCTATGCTGAGAGTGGCGTTGTCTTCATAACGCCTGCGGCCACCAACCCTCAAATTACCGAGCGTGAGCTGTGGAATGCCTTCAGAACATGCGGTCGCGATGACCAGCAGGGTGCTATTGCAGCCGCCTACATCGCCAACGCTTTCAAGGGTAAGAAGATTGCGATAGCCCATGACAAGACCCCCTATGGCCAAGGCCTCGCCGACGAGACCAGGAAGGGGTTGGATGCGGCCGGACTGACCGAGGTTCTCTATGAAGGATTGAACCCCGGCGAGAAGGATTTTGCGGCCCTGGTTTCGAAGATCAAGGCAACAGGTGCAGATGTTCTGTATTGGGGCGGTATGTATACCGAGGCAGGGCTTATCGCGCGGCAGATGCAGGATCAGGGCCTTAAGACGGTAATGATGTCAGGTGACGGCCTTGCCAGTGAAGAGTTTGCCGCAATCGGTGGCCCAGCCGTCGAAGGCACGTTAATGACCTTTCCGCCGGATCCTCAAAAGCGCCCGGAGGCAGCTGCGGTACTCAAGCAATTCGAAAAGCGGAACTTCAAACCCGAAGCGTTCACGCTCTACAGCTACGCGGCGGTCGAGATATTCAAACAGGCTGCCGAGGCCGTTGGGTCTCTCGACCCTATGAAGATGGCTGAATTCATGCGCTCGGGTGCAACCTTCAAGACCGTGATCGGCGACATTAGTTATGACAGCAAGGGTGACATCACGCGCCCGGACTATCTGGTCTACAAGTGGACCAGAGACGCTACCGGAAAGCTCACCTATGTCGAAAACTGAGCTTGCCGATTGCTGAAGCATACGTGAGACCCGCCCGGCGTATCTGGCCGGTCGGGGCCATGCCACCGATGACCAGCGCTCCCCGGCTGAGCCACTGGTCTACTAGTGCTTGGCTAGTGGCTACCGAGGTGCGGCAAGCGTCCCATTTTGGCCTGCGGTAGGCGTCTCGTGAAACTCGCGACATATGACGACGCCGGCAAAGCCAGTGTATACCCAGCCAAATCTGTCACGTGGAAAGGAGCAGCCTGGGATGATCGGAATGCGCAGCGGCGATAATGAGATCCTTGGCTCGGCAAGCCAGAGAGCCTTCCGAAGATCCGTGCGGGCCGCCCCTTCAATGACAAACCTCAGTTTGGTCCATCGCCTGCTGTATCTTCTGCGAGTGTACCGAGGACCATCCAGGGAGAGCCCCTCAACCCTCCCGAAATGCAAAGCCGGGCGATCCCTAAGTTCCAATCCACGTGACAGTATTGACAAATAGCAGGGTGCGCCTTTTTTGCTTCCAACGCCACGCCGGCTGAACACTCAATAGACTCAGTGTTCATTGACGTTGCTGCGCGGGACATTCTGATCATCCCAGCCGGTCGAGTTCCTAGATAGAGCGGTTCATTGCTTGTCTGGTTCGGATCGTGATCCCGCTTGACGGTGATTTTGTGAAACAAGATGGTGACGGGTTGGAGACCAGCCCGGATTACGCGAGCCCTCTCGAACGGTCTTCGTGAGCGTGTTGTTACAGCGCAGACGGCCGCCTTCACTGGGCCAATACCCTGGATTGCTGAAAGCAATTTTCGCGATGTATCCTCGTAGGCGAGTTCCGCAAGCTCCGTATGGAAAGCGTGGATCGGAGCATCGGGGTTCCCCATTCGCTCCGGTGACTGATCGCGATCCCCCCTTCATGAACTGATTCAACCACAGCTGGAGCTTGCGCGTCCTTCGCGATCACAATTCCGCCGCTCGAGACCGAACGACCGAGGCTAAGCGTTGAGCGTCGTGCGTTGTGCCAAGCCGATCCCGAGCCAATGACTTTGCCCTGCATGGCCACCGATCAAACTGGCCTTCGCCAAGATCAAGCACTCAAGCAGATTTGAATGAGTTTGGGTCATATCCCGCGACCTCGAAAATAGTGTTGGCTTTCCTCGGCGGTGATCGCCGAAAGGCACTGTGGCGACCGCCCGGGGGTTGGTCGATGGTTCTTGTCGCCGCCTTCTCAGCGGCATTGGGTTGGAAGTCCGCGAGTATGGCGACAGGCTGCGCAAACTACACTCAAAAAGGGTCGGCTGTGCTTCCGTCAAAACCTAAACCGCTAGATTGTCCTGTCAATGCCTGCAGCTACTGCGGATTGAACGTGAATTATCTCTTGTATCCAGTTGCAAGTCGGCGCTCGATGTAGATCGAATATCGCGACATGGCGATGCAGACGATCCAGAATATCACCGCTGCGGAAAAGTAGCCGGTTGAGCTTGAGTTAGGTGATGCCCATTCCGGATCAGCAAAGCCTGCCTCCACAATCCCGAGCAAATCAAACAGGCCGATAATCGACACGAGGGTTGTATCTTTGAACAAGCCAATAAAGATACTCACGATATTAGGCGTGGATATCCTGAGTGCTTGCGGCAAAATGATCTTCCCCACCATCTGCCAATAAGACAGTCCTAGTGCCCGCGCGGCCTCAAATTGCCCTTTGGGAATTGCTTGTAATCCTCCGCGCACCACCTCTGCCATATAGGCGGACGAGACGATTATAGTCCCAATCATCGCGCGGAGCAGTTTATCGAAACTCACATCTTCGGGGAGGAAAAGTGGCAGCATAACGCTCGACATGAACAGCACGGTAATCAGCGGGACACCACGCCAAAACTCGATGAAGATGACTGAGATGTGCCTGACAACAGGCATGTTCGACTGGCGGCCGAGTGCCAACAAGATGCCAAGCGGCAGCGATGCGACAATGCCGGAAACCGAAATGACCAATGTCAGAGTCAAGCCGCCCCACTGCCTCGTCTCCACTGGCGCCAGGCCAAAATCGAAGTCAAGCGTCAGCATCACCACCAGCATTGCTGCAAACACAATACCCCAGCCGCACGATATCGGAATCGCAACGTGATCGGATAGCTGTCGGGCAGCAATAGAGACGATAATAAGAAAAATTATCGCGGCGTAAGTTGTCGCGTCGAAGCTGAAATTGCCACCGCTCAATAGAACGATGGTCAGCTGCGGATAGAAAAAAAGCAGAAAAATCGCGTTCCATTTCTTGAATGGGACGGCAGGAACCAGCATCGCAGCCAATGCTATCGCGCCGACTATGAGGCAGACACTGATCCGCCAGCGTTGGTCGCCCGGATAGAAGCCGTAGATCCACTGAGGGAACTTGGCGACAACGAACGGCCAGCATGCCCCCGCGCCCTCCCAAATACACGCATCGCGATTTTCGCCGGTCCAGGTGGCGTTGATCACCGCCCAATTCACCATGTTCAAGAGGGCCCAAAGGATGAACAAGCCGAAGACCAAAGTCAAAAGACTATCCCAGACCGACGAAAACAGGTTCTTTAGAAGCCACCCTCGGAATCCAACGGTGTTGCTTGGAGGAGGGAGCGCCGGCGCGTCTTCGAGACGCACGTAGCCTTCTGTTGCTGCGTCAATCACCACGAAATTATCTTTCCACCATTCTCATGCGAGAGTTGAACCAGTTCATGAAGGCCGATGTCACCAAGCTGAGGGTGAGGTAGATGATCATCCATATGCCCACGATCTCGACCGCCTGGTTCGTCTGGTTGAGAACCGTCCCTCCGAGGGCAACAAGGTCCGGATAACCGATCGCAACGGCGAGCGTGGAATTCTTGGTTAGATTGAGGTAGTGGCCGGCGAGTGGCGGAATGACCACGCGCATTGCTTGCGGGATGACCACCAAGCGGAGGGTTGAGCCTTGGTGAAGTCCAAGTGACCGCGCAGCCTCGATTTGGCCCGGGCTGACCGCCTGGACACCCGACCGCACTGTTTCGGCGATGAATGCGCCGCCATAGACAGCAAGGGCGCCGAACAGTGCAAGGAACTCAGGTATGACCGTGACGCCACCGGCAAAATTGAACCCTTTCAGTTCAGGGAAATCCCACATCACGGGAAATCCACCTATTGCGAGCCCCCCAAGCGGTAGCGTCACGATAAGTCCCAGGCTGATGACAGAGACCGGTATTGCTCTGCCGGTACGCGCCTGCCGGGCATTGGCCCAGCCGAGTAGCGCCCAAGCCGCCAAGAGAGCTACCGCCAGGCCAGCAATCCCGAGCCAAGCGCCTTCTCCGAACAGCGGCTGCGGAAACACGAGGCCACGATTACTAAGAAATGCTGTGTTGCCGAAGTGGAATGCCTGCTTTGCACTGGGCAATCCTTTTAGGACAACCGTGTAGAAGATGAATATTTGAAGCAGGAGCGGGATGTTCCTGAAGAATTCGATGTAGAAAGCGGCGACCCGTGAAGCCAGCCAGTTCTTTGACAACCGCATAATGCCCACGGTGAAGCCGATCACTGTGGCCGCGATGATTCCAAGGCTGGCAACCAAAATAGTATTGAGAAATCCAGCGGCGATGGCCCTGCCGTAGCTCGAGTCGCTAGTGAAAGGAATGAGCGACTGGACGATATCGAACCCGGCGCTCTTGGAGAGGAAATCGAACCCCGAAGCAATGTTCCGGCTCTCGAGATTGGATAGGGTGTTGCGCCAAATCTCAAGAAACGACAGCAACAAGAGCAGGAGAAGCGCCGCTTGGACTACGAACGAACGAAATTTTGGGTTAGCCCACGAAAACTTGCTAAAGCGACCGCGGGGTTCGACATCGACAGTCACCTGATCGTCCTCGATGATTATGTTGCGGCTCGAAACGGAATTGCGTCTACGATCAGCGGATGGGAGGCGCGTACTGCAGACCGCCGTCCTTCCACAGTGCGTTCTTGCCGCGCGCAATCTTCAGTGGCGTGTCTAGGCCGACATTGCGTTCGAAGATTTCTCCGTAGTTACCGACATTCCTAAGGATCTGGACGACCCAGTCCTCGGAAAGGCCAATTCCAGTGCCGAAGCCGGCTGCCGATCCGTCGGCATTTTTAGTGCCCAACAGACGCAGGATTTCAGGATTATTCGTGGATCTCATCTCCTCGACGTTTTTCGAAGTGACACCCAACTCTTCAGCGTTGAGCAACGCGAAGTAAGTCCATTTCACAACGTCGAACCAGCCGTCATCCCCTTGTCGAACTACGGGACCCAATGGTTCTTTAGAGATGATCTCTGGCAGAACCAAGGATTCGTCGGGATTCTGAAATTGCAGCCGCGCGGCGTAGAGGCTCGACTGATCGTTCGTCAGAACGTCGCAGCGTTCTTCGTCGTAGGCTTTACGGGCCTCGGCATCCTTCTCGAAGGCGACAACCTGATACTTCATACTGTTTGCCTTGAAGTAGTCGGAAATATTAAGTTCGTTGGTCGTGCCTGTCAGTGTACAGACGGTTGCACCATCGAGCTTCAGAGCGCTGTCGACTCCTAACGACTTCTTCACCATCAGGCCCTGACCGTCATAATAAAAGGTACCGGCGAACCTTAGTCCAAGAGCCGTGTCGCGGCTCATGGTCCAGGTTGTGCTGCGTGACAGAAGGTCGACTTCACCCGATTGCAGCGCAGTGAAACGCTCTTTTGCGGACAACGGTATAAATTTTACCTTCTGGGGGTCGTTGAAAATGGCGGATGCCAAGGCACGGCAGAAATCCACTTCCAGGCCGGACCAGTTGTTCGTCCCGTCAGGAAACGCAAAACCAATGAGCCCAGGGGCAACTCCACACTGGATAAACCCCTTAGCTTTCACGACATCGAGCGTGCCTGCGTTTGCTGGCACTGCAGCGGCTGCTCCAACAACGATGCTTAGCAACTGAAGTATAATTCTCACTTTCATTTTAGCGTCCTCCAAATTCATAATTTTGTAAATTGCGAATACCTTAGTCATCACCATTCCAATAGAATGGTGTTCGGTTAAGGCGGCTCATGCCTGGATGTGAGGGGCGGAGAAGACTAGTTCGCTGGCGATTGAACGCTCTCCTTTTTGCGGAGAACATCTTCGACCACGGCCACGGCGGCCTCGATATGGCCGCTAGTGATGTGAAGGTGGGTCACAGCACGGACAGTCTTCGTCCCTGAGGCCCACAACACGACGCCTCGCTCCTTCATGGCGACTACAAAATCCGGAGCCGACAGGCCGGCTACATCAATGTCAAAGAACACAATGTTCGTCTCAACATTCTCCGGACTGATGGAGATACCTGGCAGTCGTGCAAGACCACGTGCCAAGAGCTGGGCGTTGAGGTGATCGTCCGCCAAACGGTCGACGTGATGGTCGAGCGCATAGACTCCCGCCGCTGCTAGGATTCCAGACTGACGCATGGCGCCGCCCCAGCGCTGCTTCAACCGCCAAGCCTCATGTATGAAGTCTTTAGAACCAGTAAGAACCGCGCCCACCGGCCCGCCTAGGCCCTTGGTAAGATCGATCCAGGCTGAATCGAACGGTTCCGCGTAGGCTCGCGCAGATACACCACTTGCAACCACAGCATTGAGGAGACGTGCTCCGTCAAGGTGTCCAGCAAGTTGGGATTTTCGTGCCACGGCCATAACCTCACGAATAGTGGCGAGAGGCCATACCGCTCCTCCTCCCAAATTGGCGGTCTGTTCAATACTGACAAGACGAGTCCGCGGTGCGGTTCTGCTCTCCGGTCGGATGGCTTCGGCCAAGTCCGCAGCAGAAAAAATCCCGCGTTTGCCATCGATGGCTCGAACCATGGCTCCCGCTAAAGCGGCCGGGCCGCCGGCCTCGAAGTTGATGATATGGGATGAGCGATCACAGAGCACTTCGTCGCCAGGGCGACAGTGAATTGCCAGCGCGATCTCGTTGCACATCGTGCCCGAGGGTAAAAATACCGCAGCTTCCTTGCCAAGTAGGTCAGCCACGCGGTCGCACAGAAGGCGCGTGGTGGGGTCTTCATCTTTCTGTTCATCGCCGACTTTCGCGGACATCATGAAATGTTTCATGTCCTCAGTAGGTTGGGTCCTGGTATCGCTATACAGATCAATGAAATTGGGGGCTGACATCAAGCTTTCCTGACAGAATTCATATTACGATTTGAATGCTTTCGGCCGATGCACGAAACGCATGACGACAAGTTTGCAAAGAGTAATCACGCTGATCTGCTTGTTTCCAATACACAAGCGAGCATCGATCATGCGATTCTGATATGGGTCAGCACGAGTTCTGCTCGGTATTTCGCCGCGGGAATTTTCAGCTTTGGTCATGAATCAGCACCCGCCAATTGGTTGCAAAACCCTCGCCGACTATAAAGCGACTTCCTGTCCAGGCTTTGATGGGGCATGTCGTCCGAATCGAAGGGTGCGTTGTGGTCCAGGTTCTTCACGGGAGCGCCACGACAACAGAGGCGATCCGCCGAGCGGTACAGCTTAGTCAAGAGAGCCTGAGGGCGCTGGCCAAACGTTACGGAATCAACCAGAAAACCGTCGCTACATGGCGGGAGCGGACTTCGATTGCCGATCTGCCGACCGGCCTGAAGGAAGCGCGGTCGACGGTGCTCTCATCCGAGGAGGAGGCGGTCATAATCGTCTTCCGGCGCTACGCGCTGCTGCCCGCTCGATGACTGTCTCTATGCGCTGCGGCCGGCGCTCTCGCATCTGACGCGTTCGTCAATGTACCGATACCTGCGGCGTCGCGGCATCGGCCGGCTGCCCGATGTCGAGGGCGACAGGCCGGCGAAGAAGAAGTTCAGGAGCAACCCGATCGGCTACTTCCACATTGACATCGCCGAGGTGCGCACCGAACAGGGCAAGCTGCAGATGTTCGTCGCCGTCTGCCGGCAGTTCCCGCTACGGCTGGGCTTCCCAGCCCCACCGGTTCACATCCAGTCCGCTCTGGGACTAAAACATCTAGTTGAGGACGGCAGCTTCTGCTGCCGCCAGATACTCGTCTCGTGTGGCCGCCAACTGCCGTACAAACAGATCGACCAAAGGCGAACTGGGGCGATGCTTGGCGCGGAGAAGCGTCGTCGTGAACGGCAGGTTCCTGGCGAAGCGACGCATTACGAGACCTCGTGGAGCGAATTCCAGTGCAGTAAACGGATTGACGAGGCCAACACCGGCACCTTTCAGCACGAGTGAACAGACGGACGCAGAGGTGGGCGTTTCGATGATCAGCCGGCGATGCACGCCAGCGTCTTCAAATACCCGATCCAGGCGCTGACGATAAACGTCATTTCCACCAAGAGACACGAAGCGGCTTTCTCGCAAATCTTCGGGATTGATTATCTCCCGATTTGCGAGAGGGTGATATGGCGGGAGAATAAATACCTCGTTGGGTTCTGCGAATGTGCTCCATTCGAGTGCCGGAAGGGACAATGGATAGGCAACAATGCCAATGTCAAAGCGCTGCGCGATCAGCCCTTCGGCTATCGTGGACGCCAATTGGGTATCTATGCTGAGGCTGACGGAGGGGTGTCTTTCCAAAAATCGACTGGCGACATCCGCAATGAAACCCTGGGAAAATACTGGCGAGCACACAATGCTGATATTGCCGCTTTGAAACGTCTTCAGATTCGATGCAACGCGCGCAATGTGCTCTACGCCAAGAAAGGTCTTCTTCACCTCTTCGAATAACGCTATCGCATAGGCAGTGGGAACGAAGCGCCCCTTGGTCCGGTCGAAAAGGCGCAATCCGAGTGCGGATTCAAGCTGCTGAATTGACCTGCTTACGGCCGGCTGGGAAGTGTGAAGCATTTCCGCCGCGGCGGTGACCGTTCCGACTGTCATGACCGCTCTGAAACATTCAATGAGCCTAACGTTCAGACGCATGTGTCACCATCACGTTTGTCGATAGTCCGCGACATCCGCGAGCCCCGCTACGCTTCCGTGAAAGAAACCTGCGGCAGGAATTTGACGCGGCGCATAACGAAGTGCGTTCTCACCTGCTCAACGCTCCGGTCGGAGGCGAGGCAGCGTTCGACAAAGCTATCGAACGCCGCCATGTTGGCGAAGCTGGCAATGGTCACCACATCGGTATCTCCCGTTACCAGATAGCATTGCGCCACCGCCGGCTGCGCGCTCATCTGCTTCAGGAAGCGGTCGCGTTCGTCGGTGCCATGTCGTTTTAGGGAGATCTCCGAGATAGCGATCAGGCTTTGTTCGGATGCCTCCGGCGCGACCAGTGCCACAATCCGCTCGACGATCCCCTCGTCACGCAGCTTCTTGATGCGGCGCAATACCGAAGCTGGCGACAATCCTACAACCTCGCCCAACTCCGCATTGGTTCGGTCAGCGTTGATTTGCAGTTCATTCAAGAGCTTACGATCGAGCTTGTCTAGGTCCATTTCAAGACGTCCTGCAATTTTTGTGCATTTTTTGCTGATATCCGACGATCCATTGCGCTGCCTGACTGAAAACGACGCCTCGAAACGATCGTACGCATATACTGTTCAAAATGACAATGGAGGGCACAGATGGGTGAGGTATTGCAAAAAAGGCTGCTAATCACCGGCGCAGCTGGTCGGATCGGGCGAACGCTGTCTGAAGCGTACGAGGGGCATTTTCCGCTTCTCCGCCTGTTCGACCGGGTCGCGATTAGAACGTCACATCCAAACACCCAGAGCATAGCTGGAGAGCTTTCGGACAGCGCCGCGCTCGACGCCGCGATGAAGGACATCGACTGTGTCATCCATCTGGCCGCCGTCCCTGAAGAACGACCGTTCGAGGAACTCGTCGAGCCAAACATTATGGGAGCATACCAGCTCTTCGAAGCGGCGCGTCGCGCCAAGGTCAGCCGTATTATTTATGCGAGTTCGATCCAGGCTGTTGGTTTCCACCGTCTCGAGACGGGCGTCAGCCAGGGCAGCCGGATCAGGCCGAGTGGTTATTACGGTGTCACTAAGGCCTTTGGAGAAGCGCTTGGAAGCCTCTACGCCGACAAGTTTGGCATCTCGGTTGCCTGCTTACGCATAGCCTCGTTTGAGCCGGCGCCTGAGGACCAGCGCCAGTTGGCGACATGGCTGAGCCCTTCCGACTGCGTCAAGCTTTTCAGGGCCTGCATAGAAGCTGACCCGTTCTCGTTTGCGATTGCCTACGGCGTGTCCGCAAACACGAGAACGGTCGTCAAAGACCCCCCCCCGGCGGCGATCAACTTTCAACCAAGCAACGACGCAGAGGTGTTTCTGCGCTCCATAGGATTTGATCCCGAATTGAAGACAGCAACCAGCCTCTTTGCCGGCGGCGCCTATTGCGGGCTGGGGTTCACTGGAGATTTCGAACGTGTCAAATGATGCTGCAACGCCGCTCGGCCGCGATGATACCGGGCAGGGATTGGCCCGTCTCGGGGTCGACATCGGCGGAACCTTTACAGACGTTGTGCTCGAGTTTGGTGCGAGGCGTCACAGTACGAAGATTTTGACAACGCACCTCGCCCCCCAACAAGCGGTTATCGAAGGTGTTGAGCGCTTGGTGCGCGAAGCGGGCATGTGTCCTTCCGACCTTGGACTGATTGTTCACGGCACCACCTTGGCGACTAACGCACTCATCGAACGGCGCGGCGCCCGCACCGCATTCCTGACGACCCAAGGTTTTCGCGATGTGCTCGAGATGCGGACCGAGTACCGCTACGAGCAATATGATCTCGGCATCCGACTGCCCGAACCGCTCGTGCCACGGCAATGGCGCATGCCTATTCCCGAACGTATTAGCATTCTGGGCGACGTGCTCCTGCCGCTGGATGAGGCGGCTGTACGCCGCACCGCGGAGCAGTTGCGCGAGGCAAGGATCGAGGCGGTCGCCGTCGGCTATCTTCACGCCTATGCCAATCCGGCGCATGAGCGCCGCACCCGTGAGATCCTGGCGGAAATTCTCCCGGGTGTCATTGTCTCGCTGTCATCGGAGGTCTCCCCCGAAATGCGGGAGTATGAGCGCTTTTCGACGACCTGCGCCAATGCATATGTGCAGCCGCTGATGTCACGCTACCTTAAGGAGCTAGAAAAGGAGCTGCGCCAGCTCGGTTATCGTTGCCCGCTGCTTTTGATGCTATCCACTGGCGGTCTGGTACCGGTGGAGACGGCAGCCCTTTTCCCTGTTCGGCTTGTGGAGTCTGGACCCGCCGGCGGTGCTATCTTTGCAACCGATGTGGCCTCCCAGAACGGCGTCTCGCGCTGCCTCAGCTTCGACATGGGCGGGACGACTGCGAAGATCTGTTTTGTTGACGATTTTGTGGCGAACACTTCTCGGGAGTTCGAGGTCGCACGCGTTTACCGATATGCTAAGGGCTCGGGGCTGCCGCTGCGTATTCCGGTTATTGAGATGGTGGAAATCGGCGCCGGCGGCGGCTCTATCGCAGCTGTCGATGATCTCGGCCGCGTGAGGGTGGGACCTGAAAGCGCCGGCTCCGAGCCCGGTCCGGTGTGCTACGGCCTAGGCGGAACCAGACCTGCGGTGACCGATGCCAATGCGGTGCTCGGCCGTCTTGATCCGGTCTATTTCGCGGCAGGGTCGTTGGCGCTCGACATTGCCAGCGCTGAACAGGCAATCGAAGGAAACATAGGCAGGCCACTAAAGCTTGAAGCCGGCATGTCGGCTTATGCCATCACCGAAATCGTCGACGAGAATATGGCGAGTGCTGCTCGTGTCCATGGTGTTGAGAGCGGGCGCAACATCGGTGATTACACGATGATCGCCTATGGCGGTGGCGGCCCTCTTCATGCTTGTAGCGTAGCAGGAAAGCTGGGGATCAAGCGCGTGCTCATCCCGCCTAGCGCAGGCGTCGGTTCAGCCGTTGGCTTCCTGCGTGCGCCGATCTCCTATGAAGTGGCTCGGTCAAGCTACGGTCGCCTCCAGGACGTGAAAGCAGAGCGCCTTAATGCACTTTTTTCGGAGATGGCGGAGGAAGCAGGCAACGTCGTGCTCGCCGTCCCCGGCGTAACCGCGCCAAACGAGCTCCGCTGGGCGATGATGCGCTATGCCGGCCAAGGCCACGAGATCGTCGTTCCACTTCCGGTCAATCACCTGACCGAAGCGGATATCGCCGCCATCGCCGCAGAATTCGAACGTCGCTACCGGGGCCTGTACTCTCGCGTTGTTCCTAACGCGGTTCCCGAGATGATGTCCCTTGGGTTGCGAATTTCGAGCTCAGTGCATTTGCCGTCACCAGTCCCGGAGCAGCTGCCTGTGGGGCAAGCGACGCCAAGCCACGTCGTTTTGCATTTCGATGCCGAACGCAACGCGTCTATCGAGTTGCCTGTTTTTCGTCGCGACGATCTTGAGGTGGGGCGCACCATGGAGGGACCGGCCCTGGTCGTGGAGGCCGAGACCACACTGTTCATCACCAACAAATTCCGCGCCTTTCTCAACCGAGCTGGAGTTCTGGAATGTCACGTCAAGTAGGAAACAGCACCACTCAGCTGGCGCAGAACGACCCTCTGGGAAGTGTGCAACGCCAGGTCATGTGGAACCGTTTGATTGCTGTCGTCGAGCAACAGGCCCAGACGCTTATCCGCTCGTCTTTCAGTACCAGCACCCGCGAAGCGGGAGACCTGTCGGCAGGCATTTTCGATACGCACGGCCGAATGATCGCCCAGGCTGTCACAGGAACGCCAGGCCACGTCAATTCGATGGCCGTAGCTGTTCGCCATTTCATCAAGGCCTATCCGATCGGAACTATGGCGCAGGGGGACGCGTACATCACCAACGATCCTTGGCTGGCGTCGGGGCATCTTTTCGACATCACGGTGGTGACGCCTGCCTTTTTCGATAACCAGATCGTCGGCCTATTTGCCTCGACCATCCATCTGCCCGATGTCGGTGGACGCGGCATGGGAACAGAGGCGCGGCAGGTCTTTGAAGAAGGACTTGCAATACCCATCATGCCGATCGCCCGCCGCGGTGAAATGAATGAGGATTTGCTCAAGATCATCCGGGCAAACAGCCGTGAGCCGGTGCAATGCGAGGGCGACGTCTATTCGGCGGTGGCGGCCGGGGAGGCGGGTGCGGGCGCGCTGGTGGCGATGATGGAGGAGTTCAATCTGGACACCATCGAGGAGCTTGCCAACTACATCCTCGCTACCTCCGAAGCGGCCGTCAGAGCGGAAATCGCCGCGCTGCCGGATGGTGTCTATCGCAACACCGTTACACTGGATGGCTACGATTCACCGATTATTATCGCAGTCTCCCTCACGATCGCGGGAGACCAGATACACCTCGACTTTGACGGCACCTCGCCGCAAAGCGCCTACGGCATCAACGTCGTGCTCAACTATACTCAGGCCTATTCGACATTCGGCGTCAGATGCCTGATAGGCAAGGGCATACCCAACAACTGGGGCTCCCTCGCGCCAATTACCGTCGGCGCGCCCGAGGGCTGCATTCTCAATGCGATGCGACCGGCGCCGGTGGCCGCACGGCACATACTGGGCTACATCCTGCCCGACGCCGTCTTTGGATGCCTGCAGGCTGTCATGCCAGAACACGTGCCAGCGGAGGGCTCGCTGGGCTGGAACCAGCAGTTCCGTGGCGCCAGCGATCATTTCGGAGCCGCTCGAACATGGGAAATCCTGATGTTCAGCAATGGCGGCATGGGCGCTCAAATGATGCGCGACGGTCTCTCGACCACCGGGTTCCCGGCAGGGCTCAAGAGCATCCCAATTGAGGCGGCGGAAGCCGCCGCACCGATCGTTTTCTGGCGCAAGGAGTTGCTTCCCGACTCGGCCGGGGCGGGCAAACAGCGCGGCGGATATGCCCAGGTCGTCGAAGTAGCCTCGCTCGGCGCCGCGCCCCTCAGTCTCTCGGCGATGTTCGACCGGATCGTCCACCCGCCGCGCGGTCGGGATGGCGGAGAAAATGGCCGCAATGGCGCACTTTACACTGGTAGTGGCTCGGTTCTTGCCGGGAAGGGGCTTCACAAGCTGGCCCCTGGCGAGCGAGTGATCATCGAGCATCCGGGCGGTGGAGGCTTCGGGGATCCGTTCACGCGCGATCTAGGGCTTATTCGGGAGGAACTCAGGTCAGGTCTCCTCTCGTCCAGCTCAGCAAAGGCGTATGGCGTCGTTTGCACTTCCGACGGGGTGATTGATGAACAGGCAACGCAAACCCTGCGCAATACTCGCTCGGCCTTAGCAAGCAGCTAAGGATCAGCAACGGGCGTCGAGGTGCATGCTCGTTCGATCCGCGCGAGCCGAGGCAGGGTGGCTTCGCGACCGCTGAGCCTTCGCGGCTCATAGGCGCTGGGGGAAGTCCCGGGGTGCGATTAGAAACGCACTCTGCACGTCGAGCCTCCCGTGATGGCCACCCTGGGCCTTACCAGGGCGAATGTATCTCCTGAAATGGAC
Organism: Aminobacter sp. AP02; assembly: GCF_003148805.1. Classification (GTDB taxonomy): domain Bacteria; phylum Pseudomonadota; class Alphaproteobacteria; order Rhizobiales; family Rhizobiaceae; genus Aminobacter. The sequence goes on along the minus strand of NZ_QGGX01000037.1, from coordinate 5,283 downwards.
AAGAACAGTGCGTCAGATAAGTGATACGAGGCTGTTAAAATCACAAGCCTATTTAAATGGTAGCTTTGTGGGTGTCGGCAATGCACCGGTGACCAATCCTTCGACTGGAGAGGTCATAGGCAGTGTGCCGGATTTCGGAGCCGATGAAGCCACCGAGGCCGTCGAAGCGGCTGCGGCCGCCTTTGAGGCGTGGGCGGCCCAGACTCCAAAGCAGCGTAGCATCGCGCTGCGCCACTGGTTTGAACTTGTTGTCTCTGCCAAAGAGGATCTGGCCGCAATCTTGACCAGCGAGCAAGGCAAACCTGTTTCCGAGGCGTTGGGCGAGATCGACTACGCAGCCTCTTATATCGAATACTATGCCGAGGAGGCCAAGCGCATCTCTGGCGAGGTCATTCCGCCGCACCGACATGGCGTTCGCAACATAGCGCTTCGCCAGCCAATCGGCGTCGTCGCGGCCATTACGCCTTGGAATTTTCCCGCTGCCATGATTACCCGCAAGATCGCACCGGCACTCGCCGCGGGCTGCACAATTGTGCTGAAGCCCGCACCCGAGACCCCGCTCACAGCGCTTGCTCTTGCTGAGCTTGCAGGCCGCGCCGGGTTCCCGGCCGGTGTCGTCAATATCATTACCGGCGATGCTCGGGCGATCGGCGCCGTCCTAACGTCGCATCCGAAGGTACGGCTGGTCAGTTTCACTGGTTCGACCGAGGTAGGCAAGCTTTTGATGCGCCAGGCCTCGCATTCGGTAAAGAAGGTTGCGCTCGAACTTGGAGGCAATGCGCCCTTTATTGTGTTCGACGACGCAGATCTCGACGCCGCCGTTGAGGGAGCCATGCTTTCAAAATTCCGGAACATGGGTCAGACGTGCATCTGTGCCAACCGCTTCTATGTGCAGGCGTCGGTGCATGACGCCTTCATTGAGAAATTGTCGCGACGTGTCTCGGAATTACAGATTGGGGACGGCTTCGCGGAAGGTACAACGCAAGGGCCGCTGATCTCTGAGGAGGCCATCCTGAAGGTCGAAGCACATTTGGCTGATGCGGTCTCCAAAGGCGCGTCGGTTGTCGTGGGCGGCAAACGACATCCAATGGGCGGCACGTTCTTTGAGCCGACGGTAATATCCGGCGCTTCTTCGGACATGATACTCGCCCGCCAAGAAACGTTCGGCCCTGTTGCCCCTGTGTTCAGGTTTGAGAACGAAAAGGACGCAATTGCGGCGGCCAACGACACCGAGAGCGGCCTTGCTGCCTATTTTTACAGCAGTGATCTTTCTCGCATCTTTCGCGTCATGGAAAAGCTCGAATACGGCATGGTTGGCATTAATGCCGGTCTTCTGTCGACCGAACTCGCCCCGTTCGGTGGCATCAAGGAAAGTGGTAATTCGCGCGAGGGCTCCCATCACGGCATCCTCGAATTCACGGAGCTCAAATATGCGTCCATCGGCGGAATAACGGCGTGAGTTCATACCCCCTTCCGACGATCGTAAGTACTCATCTCAGAGATGATGGGTAGTTTGCGGGGTTAGTTAGTTTATATTTATACTGAAATAAAGGAATTTATCTTGAGTATTTTTGAAAACGAAGGAAATAACAGCCGGAGCCTGCAGGTTGCGGTGGAGTGTTATTTCGATTTGCTGCATACGTGTGACGTTACGAATTTTTCTCAGGTCTTTTATGAAACGGCGCTGTTGCACGGTTTTCGAGACGGGAAAGTGATAATCTGGACCTCTTCGCAATACCACGAGATGCTCAGACACCGGCCATCGCCGGCATCGCTTGGCGCGATGCGCAGCGGCTCCATCTTGGCAATAGACTTTGCGGCCGATTGCCAGGCGGTCGTCAAAGTTGGGGTTACGATTGGCGGCAACCATTTCACTGATCAGCTTACCTACATGAAGATTGATGGAGCATGGTTCATTGTCTCAAAGGTGTTTCACACCACCGCTCTGAACAAGTAGCGTGGAAAGCCCGAGCCACCGCACGTGTGCCGAGAAGTGACGCGGTCGTCTGTCCAGTGGACCATCCGATCGTTGTTCTAATGACAGCTTCTTTAATTCTTGCTCCGATACCCGACAGTCCGTTGTCGGCCCCTTGGTCGCCCAAACGGTTCCCACAGCGCCAGTTGAGCGCTCAAACCGGCGAGGGGTCTGCAAACTGCGCCTGCTATGCGATGTCGTAAGTGGTTACGTGAGGCATCGCCCCGTACGGTGCCCTCAACCTCGCCAGCTCAAGCGCGTGCCGTCGAGCTGCTATTGATTGGGCTTTGGCGGATTCTCGAAAGGATTCGGAAGCTTGAAAGCGTCCGCACGAAGTGCAGTCGACAGCCAAATAGTCACCGGTCGCAGCGGGCCCCTTCTTGGCCCCATTTCTACAAATCGGGCAGACAATCTTGCCTGGTGCCATTTCATGGTTCCCCCGAGGTCAAATGACAGCAAAGCAGATATCACGATCACCAGCAAGTCGTGCGGACTTCACTGCAAGGTGCCGAGGCTCGAGCCTGGCTCTGCTCGCACGGCCTAAAGGCGCGAGCAGCCTGCCGGGGAAAGAAGTGCGCTCGGTCTATTTGCTTGGAATGACCATTTATGGTGTCGCGTGACGTTAGTGGGCGTCCAGTCGATGTTGCTCATCGGTGGAACAAAGCTCGAGCTTTTGAACGCCCAGCATCATGATCGTGTAGGAAACTTCGTTCGGGGTCCAACCTGCCTTTATGACCATGTCCATCAAGCCTTGGATCGACGGCTCTAATGCGAGGCGACAGTCAGAGGAATAGAAGGGGTCAGTGCTTACACGAGCAGGTGAATTGACTACGGCTTTCCTCATTTGCCTCCCTCAGTGGTCCCCCGCCCCCCCTGAACGAACTGTGCGAATAGGCGGGAGGCGCCCGAAAGTCTAGGGACAAATGGCCTCCTGCAGGGCTGATCCTCACGTAGACACCGCCCGGTCACAAATCCTCCCCGGGCTAAATGCAGTGAGGGTAGTGCAGGTCGCCGTCGGTCTCGTGCTCGGCGTGCAGCGAAAAATCGGGCGTACCGCCGCCGGTCGCAACGGCCAACACCGGGCTCCGCCATCACTGGCACTGCCCATGTCGGCACGTCGCTAGGCGCGGGATGTGTTCCCCAGGAAATCGGTGGACTTCAGCGCGATGTCGGCGAGCGTGTACCGATCAAGGGTGCCCTGGAACGACAACAGCGCGTCGTGCAGCATGGTGGAAAGTTTGCAGCACCGTGTGATTGTGCACTGGTTCCCGGTAGCGAAGCACTCGACCAGTGCGAAATCCGGCTCTGTCAACCGGATGACGTCGCCGATCCGGATGTCTTCTGGCCGGCGACCGAGTTTCAACCCACCAGACCTGCCGCGAACCGCGACAAGATAGCCAGCGCGTGTCAGCGTGTTGGCCACCTTGTTGAGATGCGTTTTCGACACACCGAAGGCGCGCGCTGTCTCTTCGATGGTGAACAGCTGATCCCCCGCCGACGCCGCAAACATAAGCATTCTGAGCGTGTAGTCGGAAAAATTCGTCAGTCTCATTTCGATCCAACCTTCACCGCGTGCCTGCTTGCCGATTGTCCGGCAGCTTACAGGCTTTCGGCCGTGATCGGCTCTACGGTCAAGGTGCTTTCACCGCGATTGTGGGCCAGGGCAAGGCGGAAGGAATGCGCGATACGCAAAGCCCGTTCCATGAACAGCGCCGCGATCTCCGGCGGACAGAGATTGTTGACGGTTGCGCGAAACAGACTAAGCCATCGCCGGAAATGCTGTTCGCCCAGGCCAGGAAGGGTCAGGTGTGGTGGGAGCGGGCGGCCGTCGTAACGGCCGGTGCGAAGCATCAAAGATGACCAGAAGTCACACATTTTCGTCAGGTGTGGTGGCCAGTCATGCGGCGCAATCGCCTTGTTGAACAGCGGTGCGAGCAGGGCATCGCTCCGAATCTCGGCGTAGAAGCCATGAACCACGTCGCGGATTATCTGCTCATCCAGCTGTCCGGGCAGCACGCGACCGTCGATGACGATCGTTGTTTCACGTTTTGTGTCTTCGGTCATGCCGGGCTCCCGCCGTCAGCGAGCCTGGTGCGGCCCTTTGTCGTTCATTTTGATGTCTGTTCAGGCTTCACGATGCAGATTAAAACATATATTGTCAATGTATGTTTATGTCGCACAGCGTCGCCGCGATGAAGGAAACCGGATGAAGCTCGAGCCTGACCAGAGCGGAGACTATGTCCTGGAGCCAAGGTTCCTGGCGCAGCGGCTTTCCATTGAAGAGCACGAACTTCAACGACGAATGCGCCTCGGCCTCGTAACCAGTAGGGTGGAGTGCGGCATCGACGGCGACAAGGGCCTAAAGCGCCTGACCGTGCGCAATCGAAACTCGGTCTGGCGTGCAATCGTCGATGCCGACAACCGCATCGTCAGTGAGGAGTCCTTCGAACTGGAACAAGCTGCGGCAGCAGCAAACTAAGACCACCACGCTCCTCCGCAGCTGCAACAAGCGCCGTTCACTCAGAAGCAGGAATGAAATCATGAACGATCAAGATTCAGGCAGTACGCTCGTGCCGATGCTGGTTGCCGGTCTGGTGCTGGTAACCGTCGGCTATGCGGTGATCATGATGTTCGTATGAACCGTCATCGGAAGTCAGGAGGGCTGGTGCGATCAGCGCGACAAAGTGCGCCGGCTGTGTCCCGTCGCGTGGCCGTGTCGAGCCCTCCACGGATACCAGTCGCCAACGGCCCAGTCATGTACACTTGCAACCGCGCGATCGCCTCTCGCCTGTGCGTCTGCCGGGAATTGGAACGTCAGCTAATTTAAAAAGCAGCGCATAAAGCACAGACATCGGCACGCCCGACGGGACGACAATGCCGGGCGATGTCGGAGCAAATTCGCGGCCATTTCGCTCGGTTAAATAGGTGACCTAAGGAGGTTCAGCATGGCGCCGCGCAGCGGGAACCGGGACTGATCGCCTCCGACGAATTGGGCACCTCAGGCAGTCGCGATCATTGTGCATAACGTCCGGTTGCTATGACCTGTGTCCTCTGGTGGTGATTGGTCTTCACAGACGGTTCTGTATCAAAGCTGCGATAGTGGCAGAACCTCGGAGCGCTTCGTCTGTCCAAGCGCAAAACTGGTCTCGATCGAGGCCACGCCCTCCAACCGCGTAAGCTTGGTCTTGAGAAAGATCTCATAGGCCGAAAGGTCGTCAATCCGACGGAAACGGCTGTGGTGACGGTGGGAACCATTCACGGCGGGACGGCGTCCAACGTCATCCCCGAAAGTGCCGAGATCACCGTCA
>NZ_QGGX01000036.1 GCF_003148805.1 Aminobacter sp. AP02 | reverse complement strand
GAAATCCGAAATCTCCATAAGCCGTCGCCTGTGGCTCGCGGGTTCCTGCATGGGAGGCTTTCGTACGCCTGCCGGCACCCGAAACCCTTCATCATCTAGGACACCCGCACCGACTTCGTCGGCGATCAAGATCAGACATCGCGAGTGAGTATATCATGGGCGAGTTTGTGCCAGAAATGGACGCGACGCTCGCGCCGCATCGCTTGCCCTATATCCGACCGGTCGCTTGTCGGCATGAGCGTCTCGACTTATCGACCGACAGGTGAGCGGCCTTAACCACTCATCCAAGGCAGCTCAATCACGCCGAGCGATACAAAGATCCCGAGACCCACCAGCGCAACGCCCAAAGCACCCTCGAAGCGACGGCCACGCGGCAGCAGCTTCTCGACGAAGACGACCAGCGTCAGAAGCAGCATCCAGGCGACGCTCATGACGCCGGCGGCAACCAGCACGGCAAACAGCGCCCAGCAGCACCCAAAGCAATAGATGCCATGGCGCAGCCCCATCACGAGCGCACCAACCCGGCCGTCGCGCCAGTGCTGCGCAACGAAGGCGAGCGGCGACCGGCAATGGCTCAGGCAGATGTGCTTGAGGGACGTGAACTGGTAGAGCCCGGCGACGCCAAGCGTGGTACCGAGCGCGACCGGCGCCCATTTCGACCGCTGAGGCGGTTCGAGGCTTGCCGCAAACTCGCTGCCGAACTGGACCAGGACATATACGAGAAGGCCTGCCGCCGCCCAGACGAGCATGTAGCCCGCGACGAAGATCCATGTCGGGATGGCCACGTTCTGTTCGCGTCTCGCCTGCGCGGTCGCGAACATAAAGATCATGGGCGATGCGGCAGGCAGCATCATAGCCGCCATCATCACAGTCCACACAAAGACAAAGGTGGCAGCGCCAGCAACTGACCAGCCGCCGGCGGCGATTCCGGCCATAGCCATGCCAGCCATCCCTTCCATACCCTGCATCCCGCCGCGCACGGCGATTCCCATGGGCATGTCCATGCTGAAGCTCTGGTAGAGGGTGAGCACCCATGCCCCAGCTGTCAGCGCAGCGAGCGATGCAAGGAGGCCCAGCGGCATGCCACGAGGGACAAGCCACCATTTCCTGGGGAGCGGGTCAGGCAACGGCGCGCCGCCCTAGTTCGGGCCGGTCCAGTCGAACGGAATGTGCTTGCTCGATCGGGCCGTGCCCGTCCAGTCGAGCCCGAAGCCTTTGGTGCTCACTTCTACGGAGCGCCCCCAGGTGGCAACCTGGCCCGGGCCAACCTCCGAGCCCGGCGGGTTGATTGTCTGCACTCGCTTGCCGGGCGGTGTGGTTGGACCGGAAAGCGCTTCTGCGCGCCCGACGACGCGGCCGGGAATTTCGACCCGCCACGTGGCGAGGTCGCCTGCTACCTCAAAACTGATCGGCACGAACTCCATGCCACGCATCTCGCCGATATTGGCCGCAAAGCCCGCCGGCCAGCCGCCGGCCTGGCCGCCGAAGATCACCTGCAAGGCATCGCGCTGCCGCTCGTTCGCCTTCTCGTCGATGTACATGCCCATCACGGCCTTCGCCTCGCCAGCCCAGAGATTGCCTTCGAACTCGCCGAGTGCCACGAGCGTCAGGCCGTCTAGCTTCACGCCGCCATATTGACCCTCGCGCACATGCCAGGCGAGCACGCCTTGGCAGTGATTACCCGTCGGCCGCTGTGCGAACTCGCAAGGGCAAGGGATGTCGCAGCTGCAGATGTCGAACCAGTCGCCTGCGAGCCGCCATTGAGGCACTGCATTCATGGCTGTCCCTCCTGGAAATTCAGGGCCAGAGTATACGCCGATGCCGGGTCACAATCCAGCAGCCGGGTCGTTCGCTGTTAGACTGACCGCCCAGCCACAAGTCACCGCTTGTGCCCGGCAACTGCTCTCAACAGCGAGCAGAACATGTCTGCATCGCTTGATAAGTTAGCATTTGCCGTTAAACAGACAGTCCGTTCCTTTCTGATTGGTCCTCAACTATGGTGGTGTCGATTTCTGGCCCCAACATTAGCCCCACGTGACCTCACCCCTCTCCAATCCCCGTCTCCTCGCCCTCGTGCTCTGGCTCGCCGCTCTCGTCGCGTTCGTGGCCGCCTCGGTGGAGACGTCGCGCACGCGCTTGGCCGACGAGCTGGAGGTCACCGGGCGGACGTTGCATCGGCTGATCTCGCAGCGGGTGGCGCAGCATGATGCGCATCTGACCACGCTGATCGCGCTGTCCAGCGGGGCCGAGCCCGCGCCCGACGGGGCCGTGCGGCAGGTGATGGAGAGCATTTCGCGATTTTATCCCCGTATCGCCTGGCTGGCGCTAGTTTCGCTCGGACCCGAGGGGGCGGGCGCGGCTGATGGGGGGGCGGCTGAAGGTGCATCGCAGCCGGCAGGCATTACAGCGGGTGCGGAGACTGAGGGGAGCGGGGCAGCGCAGCCGGCAGGCGTTGGCGCTGGTTCGGCCGGGGGTGTTTCCGTGCGCGAGGTGGTGGCGGTGCCTGCATTGGGCGGGGTCGATCTGGCGCCGCTGGCGGAAAAAATCGCGGGGCAGGTGCGGGGCAGGCCGAGCGTCTATGCTGCTGGCGAGGGGCGGTATCTCCTGGCCAAGCGCGCGCCTGAAACTTCCGACCTGGCCGTGGTGCTGATGATCGATGCCACGAAGCTTGTCGAGCCGGAGGAGCGGCCCGGGTTTGCGCATCTGGTGCTCAGCCTCGACGGCAAGGCCTTGGTGGACCTGCCGGCCGATGCTTCGCTGGGATCTGGGGTTTTGTGGCTGAAGCCGCCGCATTTCGAAAAGGTGATCGACGGCGAGGGGCAGCGGCTGTTGCTTTCGCTCGACCGGTCGCTGCCTTTGGCGGCATTGGTGCCGCCGGGGCGGTTGCTGGGTTTTGCCGTGGTGGCGGGGCTTTTGGCTGCGGCACTGGCCTTCGGGCTTGGGCAGCGGGCGGCGGTGAAGCGCTCGTTGCTTGCGGCGCGCGAGGCCGAGGAGCGGCTTGCCGTGCAGGAGCGGGAGACGCTTTTGGCGCATGCCTCGCGCGTCAACGCCATGGGGGAGCTTGCGTCGGGCATCGCGCATGAGCTGACGCAGCCGCTGACGGCACTTCTGAGCCGCAGCCAGGCGGCACTGAGGTTGGCGCGGGCGGAAAAGCCTGACATGGCGAAGATTTCAGGCGCGCTCGACGTCAATGTGCGCGAGGCCAAGCGCGCCGGCGAGATGCTGAAGCGGATGCGCGACTATGCCTCCAACAAGGCGCCTGAGCGGGCGCGGCAGGATTTGAACGCGATCGTTGCCGAGGTGGTGGCGCTGACGCGCACCGACCTCGAGCGGCGCGGCGTGGCGCTGGTGCTGGAGCTTACGCAGCCAGCACCCGAGGCGGTGGTCGATACGATCGAGATGGAGCAGGTGCTGCACAATCTGATCCGCAACGCGGCGGAGGCGACGGGCAGCGGCGGGGTGGTGACGATTTCGACCGGGCGTGTGGGGCGCGAGGCGAAGATCGTGGTCAGCGACAACGGGCCGGGGATTGCTGCGGAGGTCTTGCCAAAGCTGTTTGTACCGTTCTTCACCACAAAGGCCGACGGCATGGGGCTGGGGCTGTCGCTGTGCGCGACGCTTGTCGAGCGCGTGGACGGGCGGATCGCTGCGGAGACTGTTGCCGGCGGCGGTGCGCGGTTCACGGTGACGCTACCGCTGGCGCGGGAGGCATAGGGCATGCACAGGGTCTATCTTGTCGACGACGACGAGGCGGTGCGCGAGGCGCTGGCCTTCTTGCTCTCGACCTATGGCATTACGGCGGAGACGTTTGGCGACCCGCAGACCTTCCTGGCGCATGTGGATGAGAAAAAGCCGGGCGTGCTGGTGGTGGATCTGCGCATGCCCCTGGTGTCGGGCCTGCAGCTTTACCAGAAGCTTGGGGAGCGCGGCATCGACTGGCCGACGATCATGATCACCGGGCATGGCGACGTCGCCGCCTGCCGGCGCGCCTTCAAGGCCGGCATCCAGGATTTCCTGACCAAGCCGATCGACGGCGAGGTGCTGGTCGATGCGCTGCAGCAGGGGTTCGCCAGCCTCGATGCCGGGTTGGAAAAGCGCGAGGCGCGGACGCTTTTGGCCAAGCTGACGGAGCGCGAGCGCGAGGTGCTCGACATGGTGGCGCGCGGCTGGGCGAGCAAGGAGATCGCCGCAAGCCTCGAGCTGTCGGTCAGGACCATCGACGCGCACCGGGCGAAGATCGCGGAGAAATTGGGCACGAGTTCGGTGGCCGAGCAGGTGCGGCTGGCGCTGGCATCTTAGTGGACCGGACGCAAAACCGGCGTCCACTTTTGCTGGCCTCGCGCGCCGTAGGTAATCCTACCTAGGCCAGGTGGTGGCATCGCGGATTCTGCGGCGCGGGTGGATTGGGTAGTTCTGGTTCAGGACAAGCACGACGCTTTTCCCTGAAACATCAGGACAGGTCATGATCAAGAACATCCTCCTCGCAGCCGCCGCCACTGCCGCCGTCACCGGTGCCGCTTCCGCCCAGGTGCTGACCGAGAAGAACATTTCGTCGAGCCTCGCCGTCGAGATCGCGCAGGGTGCTGTCGCTGCTTGTGCCGCCGACAAGTACAATGTGACGGCCGCCGTGGTCGACCGCGCCGGCGTGCTGCGCGCACTGGTCCGCGCCGACAATGCCGGCACGCACACAGTTTCCGCCGCTGAGGACAAGGCCTTCACCTCGGCCTCGTCGCGCACCCCGACGTCGAAGATGGCCGAGAACGTGCAGAAGAACGCCGGTGCCGCCGGCCTCGTCGACATCAAGGGCTTCCTCGTCCTGGCGGGCGGCATGCCGATCAAGGCTGGTGACGCGGTCATCGGTGCTGTTGGCGTCGGCGGTGCACCGGGCGGCAATTTCGACGAGGCATGCGCTGTCAAGGCGATCGAAGCCGTTGCCGACAAGCTGAAGTAAGCTTTCGCCTGGAATGACGGGCCCCGTCTCCGGTTCGCGCCGGGGCGGGGCCTTTTCGTTTGAAACGGCGCGTTTGCGGGCAGTTCCAAAATCGTTGCGGTGGCGGGCGAATACGTCTATATACGGCCCGAATTTCCCATTTTCTGGTGGCTTGATCCACCGCCCGCGTGAGGGACGCGGGCGAGCGAAGAGGATATATCGCATGGCCAATACGCTGCTTATGCCCAAGGCGACCGCCGTCTGGCTGGTCGACAACACAGCACTTTCGTTCGACCAGATCGCGCAGTTCTGCTCGCTGCACCCGCTCGAGGTGAAGGCTATCGCCGACGGCGAATCGGCCCAGGGCATCAAGGGCATGGACCCGATCATGACCGGCCAGCTGACGCGCGCCGAGATCGCCAAGGGCGAGGCCGACATCAACCACCGTCTCAAGCTGTCGGACCCCAAGGTTCGCGTGCCCGAGACCAAGCGCAAGGGCCCGCGCTACACGCCGCTGTCCAAGCGCCAGGATCGCCCGAACGCCATCTACTGGCTGGTCAAGAACCATCCTGAGCTCAAGGACGCGCAGATCTCGCGCCTCGTCGGCACCACCAAGGCGACGATCGAGCAGATCCGCGAGCGCAAGCACTGGAACATGGCGACGCTGACGCCGCTGGATCCGGTGGCACTCGGCCTGTGCTCGCAGATCGACCTCGACATCGAAGTGCAGCGCGCCTCGCGCGGCCGCGAAGCAGCCCCCGCGGTCGGCGATACGCTCTTGCCGGCAGCGCTGACCGAGCGCCTGACCCCGGACCAGGCCGCGCCCAAGGACGAAGACAAGGAACTCGACGCCAACGCCGTGTTCGCCAAGCTTTCGGCCCTGCGCTCGAAGACGCCCGACGAGGACGAAGACGACAAGTTCTGAGGGGTTCTCCCCCGCAGCAAAAAGCCCCGTTTCGACGGGGCTTTTTTTTGTTCCGCGACCTGGGGATTAGTCCGGCATGCGGGGGGCGGGGATGTCGCGGCCGAACCGATGCAGGACGAGGCTGGGCGATAGGCCTGCTGCCGGGGCGGTGAAGGTGACGGCTGCCTCCACCTCCTTGTAGAAGAAGCGATGCCCGCCTTGTGAAAACAGCCGCTGCCTGGGCTGGCCGGTGAGCTGGCCAAAGAGGCTGTCTTGGTCGCGCATGACGGTGAGGATCACGTCCGGCGCGAGCCGGTAGCGGCCGATGTAGTTGTCGAAGAGCTTGGGATCGACCTCGACCTCGGCGCGGCGCGGCTTGGGCTTGGTGAGCGGGATCTCGGGATTGAGCAGATGCAGGCCGATGTCGCTGACGCCGGTGTTGGCATTCGACAGGACAACGACGCCGGTCTTCATGACGGGGTGGACGCCGATGAAGGCGCTGTAACCGCCGGTGCCGCCATCGTGCCAGGCGATCTCGCCATTGCTGCTTTTCGTGACGACCCAGCCGAGCGCCGCGGAGGTCTCCTGTTCGCCGATCGCCCGCCGCGTGGCCAGCGTGTCGGCAACGGCCGTGGCAAGCGGCGTCCTGTCCGTGCTGAGTGCCATTGTGAGGAAAGTCAGCAGGTCGTTGGCCGTCGAGCGCAAGGCACCCGCGCCAGCGAATGCCGGCAGGTCCCAATTCGGCGCGATTTCCAGCATCTCGTTGTGGCCGGTCGCCATCCGCCCGCTTAGCCGCGGCGTAAGCTCGATCGTCGTGCTGTGCATGGCGAGTGGGCCAGTTATGCGCTCCCGAACCAGGGCTTCATAATCCTTGCCGGCGCGCTGAGCGAGTGCCTGGCCTAGCAGGCCGGCTCCAAGATTGGAGTATTCATATTCGGAGCCGATGTCGCGCGGCAGCTGGTAGCTCGACACGAAGGCAAACATCTGTTCGGTCGTGTAATCGGCATAGGGGTTGGTTTCGTCGGTTGGTTCGAAATCGTAGGGCATGCGCGGCAGGCCTGACGTGTGCGTGGCAAGATCGGCAAGCGTGATCATCTTGCCGTCGCGTTCTGGAACCGCGATATTCATGGGCAGGTGCTTGGCCAACGGATCGTTGAGTGCGACTTCGCCGCGCCGCGCCATGTCGGCCAGAAGCAGGCCGGTGAACAGCTTGGTGACCGAGCCTATTTCATAGACCGTGTCGCCGTCGACCGCCCGCGGATCGATACCACCGAAGCTGCCATGGGCGATGATGCTGCGCCCGGCCGGACCGATGGTGCCAACGACGATACCGACGCTTTGCTTTTGATCGTCGATTCTCTCGGCAAGGATGCGGCTGATTTCCGCGTCGGCGGGAAGCTGAGCCGCGGTCGCGCTGTTGGGAGCCGTCGCGATGAATGGCCTTCCCATCTTGCGGTCGAGATAGAGCAGGCCGCCGGCGAAGGCTGCGACAGTGGCTATCGAGGCGATGGCCACGATGGCGCCTGAAATGGCGGAAGCTTGTTTTTTCATATCGATGAGGTCTCTGGCGCGGGCATGCCGATGTTGAAACTTTGAGCAGGCACGCGTGTTTGATGGTTGCAGATTGCAAGAGCATTGCGACCATCGGGCTTGGCGCGGCTTGCCGAGCGCCTGAGATCGAGTGGGCCGATCGAGCTTGTAGCCTCGGCCTGGATGGTCAAGGCCACTGAGCGGCAGCAAATGACCGGCCCATCTATTCAGCTGAGGGTCAGCTGCCGGCCGGTTCAGCCGTTGCGACAATGCGCTCTATGGCTGTGGCCAGAGAAATAGTGCCGCGCCGGTGTTCACTGTCGCTCTGGCGCGTGAACAGGCCGTTGGCGATCCCCTCAAACATCCCGAGAAGCGCGGTCGCCACCTCCGTGGGCACGCCTTCTCCGTATAGAATCGCGGCGCGCTGTTCCGACGGAACAAGTATCGGCGTTATCGGCCGGCCGAGAACTTCCGCGAAGACCGAAGCCACATCGCCGGCGCTCCAGTCTTCCGGTCCGGCCAGTTCCACGACCCTTTTGCCGGTCCGGTCCTGGCAAAGAAGGGCTGCGGCCGCTCGGCCGACATCGATCGTGCTCACCATCGGGATCTTCTGCGTGGGTTCGAGAAAGGTAGGCAGCACGCTGTCCGACATGACGGTTTGCGCCACTTCACTCCAGGTCTCGACAAAGTATCCTGACCGCAGGAAGGTGGTCGCCGGAGCTGCTCCGGCAAGCAGCGCTTCGAACCGATTGAGGGTCGCAATGACGCCTATGCCGGAGGCATGCTGCGCTCCGATGGACGACAAGACAACGGCCCTGGGCAGACGTGCACGGCGCGCTGCGTCGGCAAGTGCTGCGCCAAGTTCCTCGGTGCGCGCATAGGGATCACCGTTCACCGGTGGCGGATTGAGCAAGAAAGCGGCCTGCGCGCCGCTCAGCCCGTCGACCATGGCGTCGGCATCCTCGATGCCAGCGACAGCCACCTCCGCGCCGAGGGCGGCCCATTTTTCACCTTGTTCCTTGCGACGCAGGACGACACGCACGGCCTCGCCGCGTTGGATGAGTGCGCGCGCCGTCTCGCCGCCGGCGCGTCCGTTTGCTCCAAGCACGACATACATGATTGCCACTCCCTCATTGTTAACTTCGACAAGGAGATGGATAGGTCCAGGCTTTCCATGCGTCCAATGCATGGATTATATAGTCATCATGCGCGAAGTGGATTTACGCCGGATCGACCTCAACCTGTTGGTGGCGCTCGAGGCGCTGCTGGACGAGAAGAACGTCACCCGGGCCGCTCATCGGCTCGGGATGAGCCAGCCTGCGGCGAGCCGCGCGCTCGGGCGGTTGCGCGCGCTGTTTTCGGACGCGCTGCTGGTCGATGGGCCGGGCGGCTATGTGCTTTCCTCCCGGGCTGAAGAAGTACGTCCGGTGCTGAGCTGGATACTGGCGGGCGTCGGAGAAATGCTGGAGGCCAATGCGTTCGATCCCGCGACGGCGACGGGTCGAATCAGGCTTCTTACGCCCGATCTGCAGGCCGCATCGCTCGCGCCGTATTTGCTCGCCCGCCTCGCCCATGAGGCACCGTTGCTTGACCTCGACATTGACGCGCCGGGTTCGCACGGCCTCGATCTGCTGGAGCGGGGCGACGCGGATGCGATGGTGGCCCTGATCGACGAAGCGCCGGCGGGCATCCGCCGACGCCGTCTCTATGACGAAGAACTCGTGACGCTGATGCGAGCGGATCACCCTGCTCTTGCCGGAGAATTCACGCTCGAGCGCTTTCTGGCGCTTGAGCATATCGTGGTGAGCGTCACCGGGGTTGGGCCCGCACCTGTCGATGAGGTGCTTGCGCGTATGGGACGAACGCGGCGGGTGAAGCTGCGCGTGCCGAACTTCTTCGCGGCTGTCGAGATCGCCGCTCGCTCCGACCTCATCATGACACTGCCGTCCAGCCTGGCACGGGCGGCCGCCAATATGAGGCGCCTGGTGTCGTTGCCGCCGCCCTTCGATCTCAAGAGTTTCACGATGAGTCTCGCCTGGCACGCGCGCCAGCAAGACGCGCCCAGGCACATATGGCTGAGACGTGTCATTGTCGCCGCGGCGATGGACATGTCATCGGTGGCTGACGTCGGAAGCTGAAGCCGCAAAGCGGCCTCGAGCGGACCGATCGAGTTTGTCGGCCGGCCATGCAGGTTCGGCGCCCGATTGCTTGTGACTTTGGCCCAGAAAAAGGGCCCGGCTTTTAGCCGGGCCAGCCAAGCGGAACTGACGTTGGGAGGATGCGTCAGCCGCGGAAACTGCGGTCGGGCGTGCCGAAGGATTCGCTACGTTCGACGCTGCGATAGTAGTCGACGAGTAGCTTGCCGCGCTCGGGCTTGAAGGTGCGGCCGGCGGATGCGACCGAAGAGATGCGGTCAATGCGGAAGGCGCGGAAATCATTGCGCATCTCGCACCAGGCGATCAGCGTCCATACCTTGCCCCAGAACCACAGGCCGAGCGGGCGCACATCGCGCGCCGAGCCGCGACCGGCTTCGTCGCTGTAGTCGAGCTTGAGCACCTGGCGCCTTTCGACGGCACGCTCGATCAGGTCGATCGCCTCGCGGTCGGCGTCGGAAACCACCCACATCGGTGTATGGATTTCGGTGCGGGCGATGCGGTCTTTTTCGGAATCGGGCAGGACAGCGCCGATCTTGACCAGCGCCTCGTCGGCCGCCCGCGCCATGGCGGCGCCGCCAAAGGCCCGGACCATGCGGGCGCCGGCAACCAAGGCTACGATTTCGTCTCGTGTGAACATCAGCGGCGGAAGGTCGAAGCCTTCCCTCATCATATAGCCCACCCCGGCCTCGCCATCGATCGGCACACCCGTCGATTGCAGGTCAGCGATGTCGCGATAGATCGTGCGCTCGGAAACCTCGAGCCACGCGCCCAACTTGTGCGCGGTGACCAGGCGGCCACCACGAAGATGCTGTACGATCTGGAACAGCCTGTCTGCGCGTCTCATCGAAAACCCCTCAAAGTCTCGCGCTGTCGTTTAACCAAGTGGGGGCGCTTGGCGTCGATGACAATGCGCGTCGTCAAAAAGCTAGTCCGGCAGGCTTCGCTGGACGACGCCAGCAGAAAGGCATGGTGCCGTCGACGCCCGGTGGATCGAGCGTGTTGCTCCAGCAGTTCATGCCACATCCTCAAGGGCGCACACCGAACTCTTGATCCCATCATCGCACAGGGCTCCTGACAGCGTAGTGTCAGGAGTGTCAGGAGACGTCACCATATTCGCGGGCGAACATGGCGCGCATCTCGCCAAATTGGGCGCCGTTTTCCGGCAGCAGCTCCTTGAGGAAGGCGACCGCGAAGGTGCCTGGCGCCGAGCCCGGAGCGGACACGATCTTCCTGTCGGCGACCGCGTGCGGCACATCCTGGTAGTCGCCCGCGCCGGCATAGCCCGGCTCATGTCCGAGAATCCAGTCACGGCCATTGCTGGTGTGGCGCGTGCCTTCGAAGAGGCCAGCGCGGGCGAGCGCCAGCGTGCCGGCGCAGATGCCGCCGACCACACCACCGCGCGCAGCGACTGCCCTGAGCAAGGGGGCGACATCGGGTGCATCGTTTTCGGCCCATCCGTCCGAGCCGATGACCGCAACCGCATCAAGGTCCTGATTTTCCTCAGGATTGGCGCTGCGCTGGGCATTGAGGCGCAGGCCCGCGATCGAGGTCAGCGGCGAGGCATGCGGCGATATCGCCACCGCGCGAACGCCGAACCACTCGACAGCCGAGGCGGCAAGCAGGCCGTACTCCCAATCTGCATAGCCCTCGATGAACAGCAGGCCAATGGTTTTTGAATCGGTCATCGGAGTGTCCTCCTGATAGGCACGGTCTCAGTTGCGGTCGGCACGGCGCGAGATGAAACGATCGGGCCAGCCGATGTCCTTGCGGATATCGTTCGGCAGCGAGTTCAAGAAGCGCTCGGTGCGGATCTCGTTGTGCATGGTCCGGACCTTGCCGGCATAGTGCCTGATGGTGCGAAAAATGTCAGGCGTGAACGTGTTCATGACGGCTCCTCCTTATCTTGAATGGGAAGAGTATCGCATACCCCTCCTGACAGCAGTCTGTCAGGAGCACGCCGGGTTCCCGGACTATCTTTGCGTCAGCTTTTGACAGGTACCGTGTAGTTGAGCGCGAGCCGCCCGCCATCGGCAAAAATGGTCTGGCCGGTGATGTAGCTGGCGTCGTCGGAGGCGAGGAAAGCGGCGATCGAGGCGATCTCCTCGGGCTCGCCGATGCGTCCGAGCGGGGTGCGTGACAGCATGCGGGCCTTCGCTGCCGGATCGGCCTTGGCGCGGGCAAGCATGTCGGTGGAAACGGATCCCGGGCCGATGGCGTTGACGCGGATGCCGTAGGGCGCAAGCCCCAGCGCCATGACTGTGGTCAGTTGGGTGACGCCAGCCTTGGACACCGCATAAGGAACCTGGTCGGCGATGGCTACGACCGCATTGACCGAGGACATGTTGATGATGGCGCCGGGCGCGCCGCCAGACTTGACCTTGTCGACCATGACGCGCGCCGCCGCCTGGCCGGTGAGGAAAGCGCCCTTGAGATTGACGCGCAGGACATGATCGAAGTCGTCCTCCGTGAGGTCGAGGAAATCAGCCTGGTGGTCGATGCCGGCGTTGTTGACCAGGATATCGACGTCGCCGAAGGCATCGATGGTGGCGGCTACCAGATTGTGGACGTCGAGACGCTTGCCGACGTCGGCGCGGACAAAACGCGCCTGGCCGAGCTTTGCGAGATCGCGTTCGGCTGCGCCCCCTTGTTCCTGGTCGATGTCGGCGATGACCACGCGCGCGCCTTCCCTGAGGAATCGCTCGGCAACGGCATAGCCGATACCCTTGGCGCCGCCTGTGACGATCGCCGTCTTGCCGTCGAGCTTCATCCAACGCTCCTGCCAATGTTGTCGCCGAATCCAAGCGCGGACAGTGGCGGGAAGGGCAGGTGTGGTCAACGGATGATCGCGGAGGCAGCTTGGATTGCCCATTGCCGAATGGTTGCCGATTAAATAGGGTACCCCCCTATATTATAGTGAGGTGGCGATGTCGCATGTCATCAAGGAAAAGGCCAAGCTGCTTGCCCGTGTCAGGCGCATCAAGGGCCAGGTCGAGGCCGTGGAGCGGGCGCTGGAGGCCGAGCTCGGCTGTGCCGACGTGTTGCAATTGGTGGCGTCGGTGCGGGGTGCGGTTGGCGGGCTGACCGCGGAGCTGATGGAAGACCACATCCGCGAGCATGTGCTTCACCCCGTCGATGCGGCCGAGCGCCAGCGCGGCGGCGACGAATTGATCGATGTCATCAAGACCTATCTGAAATGAGCCACGACCACCCGCACGGTCATCACCACGACCACGGCCGCCACGGACATGGGCATGGTCTTGACCACGCGCCTTTCGCGCCGGAGCACAGTCACGTCTTCCTGGGCGAGCGCCATGACCGCAACGCGCGACGCACGATGTTCGTGATCGCGCTGACGGCGACCATGATGGTTGTCGAGATCGTGGCAGGCACGATCTATGGCTCGATGGCGCTGGTGGCCGATGGCTGGCATATGTCGACGCATGCGGCGGCGATGCTGATAGCGGCCATGGCCTATGTGTTCGCCCGCCGCCAGGCGCATAATCCGCGCTTCACCTTCGGCACTGGCAAGGTCGGCGACCTCGCTGCCTTTGCCAGCGCCGTGATCCTGGCGATCGTTGCGGTCCATATCGCCTGGGAGAGCTTTGCGCGACTGATGAGCCCGGTGGAGATCAACTTCCGCGAGGCGGCCATCATCGCCGTGGTCGGGCTCGGCGTGAACCTTGCCAGCGCCTGGCTGCTGCATGACGGCGGTGGTTACGGTCACGGTCACGGCCATGACCATTGTCACAGCGATGGCCGCGGTGGACACGACAACAACCTGCGCGCCGCCTATGTGCATGTGCTGGCCGACGCGCTGACTTCGGTGCTCGCCATCTTCGCGCTGGTGATGGGCGCGATCTATGGCCTCAAGTGGATCGACCCGGCGATGGGCATCGTCGGCGCACTGGTCATCGCGCGCTGGTCGTGGACGCTCATCCGCGACGCTGGCCGTGTGCTGGTGGATTACACGCCTGTCGGCGAGGACCTGCCGGACGAAATCCGCAATGCGGTGCAAACCGACAAGGACATCATCACCGACCTGCATGTCTGGCAGGTTGGGCCTGGCCACCACGCGGCGATCGTTGCGCTGAAGTCGAGCGCGCCGGCGACGCCCGAGACCTACAAGTCGAAGCTCGCCCATATCCACGACCTGTCGCATGTGACGATAGAGGTGCAGCCGGCCTAGTATCGTCACGTCCCGAGTGCGCATCCGGCTCGGTCGCCAACAACCTTTTGGCCGTTTGTGCGGAACGCCGGATGGGCGAGCGCATTCTATCTTGGTGGCGCATGCCAAGGTAGACTGTGAACCGGCTGCGGGTGCGAACAGCGAACAGGGTGAGTTGGGGCTTCACGACGAAAGGATCAGCAAATGGCAGTTGCCAAGAACACGATCTGCTTGTGGTACGACAAGGATGCCGAGGCGGCGGCCCGCTTCTACGCCGAGACTTTCCCCGACAGTTCGGTGAATGCCGTTTTCCGTGCTCCCGGCGATTACCCGTCCGGCAAGGCGGGCGACGTGCTGACGGTCGAATTCACCGTGGCCGGCATCCCCTGTCTCGGCCTCAATGGCGGGCCCACCTTCAGACATAACGAAGCCTTCTCGTTCCAGATCGCCACCGACGACCAGCAAGAGACCGACCGCTACTGGAACGCCATAGTCGGCAATGGCGGCCAGGAAAGCGCCTGCGGCTGGTGCAAGGACAAATGGGGCATCTCATGGCAAATCACGCCGCGCGTGCTGACCGACGCGCTGGCGGCCGGCGGCGGCGAGGCAAAACGCGCATTTGCCGCGATGATGGACATGAGGAAGATCGACGTCGCGGCGATCGAGGCGGCCAGGCGCGGCTGACCATGGAGCGTCAGTCCGGAAGGCCGGCCTTGCGGTAGCCATCGACGAAATGCTCGAGCGTCGCGGCGTCGCGGAACGGCTCGGTCGCTGCCCAGTGGCCGGTGGTGAAACCAGGGTTGGCGACGAGGAACAGTTCGGCCTCGGCGCGCGCCTCTTCGAGCCGGCCGAGCTGTGCGAGGCTCGCCGCGAGGAAACGGCGCGAGCTCGTCCGATAGGTCTCGTCGCGGCGTAGCGTCTCGACCGCGGCTTCGTAGTCACGGTGCGCGTATTGCGCCTGGCCCAGCGTCAGATAGTACCAGCTTGCCGGGAACGGGTTCAGCCGGAATGCCTTGCGTATGTGTTCGAGGCCTTCCTCGACGCGCCCGGCCAGAACCGCGATGTCGGAGAGTGCCGCATAGGTGTCGGCCTCGTTCGGGTCGAGCTCGATTGCCCTGCAAAATTCCGCATCCGCCTCGGCGAAACTGCGCTCATAGGCGAGCAGGTAAGCCAGGACCCAGCGGCAGCCAGCATCGTTGGGATCGATCGCCACGGCCTTGCGCGCCAGTTCGAGGGCAGCCGTGCGGGCAGGTTCCGCCGGCCCACCGCTATGCACCCATCCCATCCAGTGGTTTATGGCAAGCCAGCGATAGGCCTCGGCATAGTCGGGGTCGAGCGAAACCGCGCGCGTCAGCATCAGATGCGCTTCCCGTGCCGTCTGCGGTGAATCATCCATCAGCCTGCGCGCCCGAATGCAGAGATCGTAGGCCTCGAGACTTTTCGGCCGGTTGCGCGGTGGCGGCGGCGTGCGCAGCCGACCGAGCAACGCTTCCACGATCTTGCTGGTGACTTCGTCCTGCACCGCGAAGATATCGTCCAGGCTGCGATCGAAGCGTTCCGCCCAGAGGTGTTCCCCGCTAGCCGCGTCGACAAGCTGGGCGTTGATGCGCACGCGGCCCGCCAAGTGCCGTGCACTGCCTTCCAGCAGGTAGCGCACGCCAAGCTCCTCGGCGATGGCGCGCACGTCGACAGCTTTTCCCTTGTAGGTGAAGGCAGAGTTGCGAGCGATGACGAACAGGCCGGCGTGCCTGGAGAGATCGGTAATCAGGTCTTCGGTCAACCCGTCGGCGAAGATCTCTTGCTCGGGATCATTGCTGACATTGACGAAGGGCAGCACCGAAATCGACGGCTTGCCGGGCAGCGGCAGAGAATTTCGCTTACCGCTGCCGAGCTGTTCGACGACCCCTGTGAAACGGTAGCCGACACGCGGAACCGTCGATATCCATTCACCGCCGTCGGCGGCCGGGCCAAGCAGCTTCCTGAGTTGGGCGATCTGGACGGTGAGGTTGCCTTCCTCGACCGATGTGCCTGGCCAAGCCGCGTCCATCAACTCGGCCTTGCTGAGGATTTCGCCGGGCTGTGCGGCGAGCGCCGCAAGCAGCCTCAGGGCGCGATAGCCGATGGCGATGGGAACATCGTTCCGCAGGAGCGTTCCCGCAGCCGAATCAAGCACGAACGGACCAAAGGCAAAGCGCGACCCCTGCATGCAGCGCATCCTTAAAGCCTTTCGGGGCCCAATGGAACCTTGTCGGGCCGGCATGCCGCGAGAGGCAATCAAGCCTGCCGGACGATGGCGCCGATTGCATTGACCAGAAGGCGTGCAGCGGTCAGGGCCGATATGCCGTCAATGTCGGCCGGAGGATAGAGTTCGACGAGGTCGAAGCCTTTGATCCTGGCCCGCCTGCCTAGGTTCGCGATCAGATCGATCACCTGCGTGTAGCTGAGGCCGCCGGGCGTACGCGCCGCCACGCCGGGCATGACGGCGGGATCGAGGCCGTCGCAGTCGAGCGTGACGACGACGCGCGCGCCCTCGGGAATGTGCTGGAGCGCGGCCTCGACGCCGTGGGCGTGAACCTCGCGGGCTGTGACGAAGCGGCTGCCATAGCGCTGCGCAGCCTCGATCTCGGCGAGGCGGGCGCTGCCGACGCCGCGCAGGCCGACCTGCACGATGCCGGCGACATGCGCCATCTCGCTCACCCGGCGCATCGGGTTCGAATAGCCGTTGCGTTCGCCGAGCACCTCGTCGCGCCAGTCGATATGGGCATCGATCTGCAGGACCCAGATCGGTCCGTGGTCGGCAAAGCCGGCAAGGAACGGGATCGGCACGGAATCGTCGCCACCGAGCAGGATCGGCACCGCCGACTTGGCCAGGATCTCGCGCGTCGTCGCCTCGATCCGGGTCCGGTTGCCGGCATTGTCCTGCATGCTCGTCGCGATATCACCGGCATCGATGCATGAGATCGGCTTGCCGTCGAACAGCGGGCCGCCGAGATCGAAATCCCAGTGTTCGACGAGTGCGGCATCGGCCTGGCTCGCGGCGCGGATGGCGTCGGCCGCCAGCGCATAGCCGCTGCTGTCCTTGCCGGGGTAGGTGGTACCGTGGCCGGCTCCGAAGATCACCACGCGCGGCGCACGGCCATCGGCGAGACGGTCCGGAAAGCCGAGGAAAAGAGGCGTGGCGGTCATTTCTTGATGGCCTTGATGATGGGTAAGGCTGAACATTCGTAGTTGAGGGCGCAGGGTGCCTGGTTTGGGGTAGAGTCAAGGTCGCAAGATTAGCCCGTTTGGAAGTTTTTGGAACTATTTGGGAGAGTTTAAGTACGACGCCGTTCGTATCCTGCAGAAGTCATCCTCTTTCAGCCCGAGGGCCCCCGGACGGACCTTCAAACCTATGGAGGTTGCCATGCGCGATACAGTAGAGCCGATGGACGTGCCGCGTCAGCACTCTAGCCTGGCCACCTGGCGAAACATCATCGCGACCTGGGACCAGCGGAAACGCTTTCGCCGCGACCTCGAGCAAAAGTGGAAGGACGATCCCCATCTGATCGACGATATCGGCCTGACGAGACCACAAGTCGAGGCAGAGCTCGCCAAGCCCTTCTGGCGAGCCTAAGGCAGCTGCCGCAATGACATCGGGTCGCCAGTTGCCACCTGCCACAGCGGTTAGCCGGCACGGCACGACATCTCCTGGAAAGGATCGGATCCCATGGGCCGCGATGGCCGGGATCATCGCGACTGTCACGGTGTTCGCCGTGGCACAGGGGCTGACCTATCCGCTGCTCAGCTTCACCCTCGAGCGACAGGGGACGACATCAGGCCTGATCGGCCTGTCGGCGGCAATGACCCCGCTGGGTTTCATAGTCTCGGCGCCTTTCATCCCAGCTCTGGCGCAGCGTGTCGGCGCGGCGCGGCTTGCGATCATGTGTTCGGTGCTTGCAGCAGCCACGCTGATGGCGATCGCCCTGATACAGGATGTCTGGTCGTGGATGCCGCTGCGCTTCGTGCTCGGCTTCTTCGCCAATCCGCTCTACGTGATCAGCGAAACCTGGCTGATCTCGATGACGCCCGCAACGCGCCGGGGCCGCATCATGGGCCTCTATTCATCGGTTGTTTCCGGCGGCTTCGCGGTCGGTCCGCTGTCGCTCGGCCTGGTCAGCACCGTGGGCTGGCCGCCATTTGCTGTCGGCATGGCCGCCTTCCTCGTCTGCAGCCTGATTGTGCTTGCGGTCGTGCCGCACCTGCCCGAAATGCCTGGCGCGGGCGAGGCGGCATCGGTCGGCGGTTTCTTCGCTCTCGCGCCGCTGCTTTTGTTCGCCGTCTTCACCGCCGCCGCCTTCGAGCAGACGCTGATGTCGCTGTTTGCGGTCTACGGCGGAGCGCTCGGCAGCACAGAAGCGCGCATCTCTTCGCTCATCACCTGTTTCGTCGCTGGCAATGCGGTGCTGCAGATCTTGCTCGGGCGCGTGGCCGAACAGTTTGGATCGGTGCGGACCATGCTGTTTTGTGTCCTGGCCTGTCTGGCCGTATGCCTGCTGCTGCCACAGGTCTTCAATACATGGCTGGTCTGGCCGCTTGTTTTTGTCTGGGGTGGGGTTTCGTTCGGGATCTACACCATGGCGCTGATCCAGCTCGGCGAGCGTTTCGCCGGCCAAGCGATGATCGCCGGTAACGCGGCCTTCGCGTTCGCATGGGGCATCGGCGGCATCGTGGGCTCGCCCGCGACAGGACTGGCGATGCAACTGTTCGGGCATCAGGGGCTGCCGGCGTCGCTTGGCCTGCTGTGCTGTGTACTCGCGGCGTTTCTGATGGCGCAGAGGCGACGGGTCTGACCGAGGGCCGCACAAACTCGTCGCTGCTGGCGGACGAATAACGCAGGGTGGTCCGGCACAATCGGTCACCCGTTTCCGTTATGCGTGCGGACGCCACTCTTGCGAACTGCCGGGACGCTGTTGCAATAAAGGGCATGTCCAGGACCACGCCCGCCACGTTGATGCTCGCCAAATCGGGTGTTCCCTTCGCCGTGGCGACCTATGACTACGATTCCAGCGCCGAGCGCGTCGGGCTGCAGGCCGCGGAGGCGATGGGCGTGCCAGCTTCCCTCGTGCTCAAGACGCTGATGGTCGAGGTCGACGGCAAGCCGGCCTGCGTGGTGGTTCCCTCCGACCAGGAGGTCAACATGAAGAAGGTCGCCGCGGCCTTCGGAGCCAAGTCGGCGCAGATGATGAAGCCGGTCGATGCCGAGCGGCTGACCGGCTACAAGGTCGGCGGCATCTCGCCCTTTGGCCAGCGCAAGCAGGTGCCGACGGCGGTCGAGGAGATGGCGACGCTGGAAGACGAGGTCTATCTCAACGGCGGCCAAAGGGGGCTGCAGATCCGCATGCGCCCCGATGACCTCGTCAAGGCGCTGGGCGCCAGGGCCGCGGACCTCATCCGCTGAACCGTGTCACTTCCGCTTGTCGATGAAATGCTGCTTCAGCTTCGCCACATCGTCCGGTGACCAGCCCTGTATATCGGCGACCTGCATCCAGGCATCGATGTAGTGCTCGGCGGCATAGACATGGCCGTAGCCCATCGGGGCGGTGGTGGCCATGGCGATGTCGAGCGTCAGCTGCAGGAAGGTGACGACGGGATACCAGCGCAGTTCGGGCGAGACGTCAGGCCCGCGCGGTGTCTTCATCCAGTCCGGCTCGCGATAGAGCGAGTGGGTCTCGTAGAAGGTGATCGGGTCCGAGGCATATTGCAGATAGACGAGCCTGAGCGGTCCCCACTGGGCGCCTGGAATGTCGAGCGCGTTTTTCTGTGCGGTGAAGCGAACGTAGGAGCCGTCGCGGAACTCCGGCAGCCATTCGGGCGTGCCGGGATTGCGGTTGTCGGTGATCGAGCGCCAGATGCGGCTGGCGAAAGGCGGGCCGCTCAGCAATGCGCCCTGATAAGGATCGCCCAGTACCTCGAACAACTCGTTGGACAGCTCCGTGCTCAAGGCGCCGAGGCTGAGGCCGAAGAGATAGAGTTTCGGGCGCGTTTCCCTCGGCAAGGTGCGCCAATAGCCATAGATCTCTGTGAACAGCGCGCGCGACTGTTCGGCGCCGTAGCCCGGCTCGACGAGCAGCGACATCCAGCTGGCGAGATAGGAATACTGGGTGGCGACGCTGGCTATGTCGCCATTGTGCAGGAACTCGATCGGGTCGATGGCCTGTTCGTCGACCCAGCCGGTACCGGTGGGCGTGATGATGACAAGCGTCGAGCGCTCGAAGCCGCCGGCGCGCTTGAGTTCCTCCAGCGCGAGCTTGGCGCGCAGCTGGGGCGTGTCACCGGATTGCAGGCCGACGTAAACGCGCACCGGCTCCTTGGCCGGCTTGCCTGCCAGGCCGCCAATGTCGGCGCCTGTTGGACCGGTGGAAATGTAGGAGCGGCCCATGCGCCCGAGATCCTGCCAGCGCACCAGCGAGGCCTCACTGCCGGCCTTGGCCGGATCGGAAGGTTGCTTGGTGTCGGGCGGCATCAGTGCGTCGAGGCGCTGGAACGAGCTGTCGAGCACGCGCAGGCCGTAGCGGAAGATGATGCCGTCGGCAGCAGACCAGAACAGCAGCACGACGATTGTGGTACCGATGACGTAGGAAACGCGCGTCGGCACGAAACGGCGCAACTGGGCGGATACAAAATGCAGCGTGGCGTTGAAAAGGCGGGCAAGGGCGATCAGCACGATGAAGGTGACGAGCGCTATGGCGCCGACTTCGAGCGGGTGTCCGGTGTCGACGGGAGCAAGCTTCATCAGGCCGCGGATCGAGTTTTGCCACTCGGCCGCGCGCCAGAGAAAGAGCAGTCCGATGATGCCGCAGGCGACGGCGCCGACGAGCTTGGAAACCCTGAGCACGCGGGACCTGAGTTCGGGCAGTTCAAGATAACGCCAGAGCCAGCGCAGGAAGAAACCGACGCCGTAGCCGGCGGCGGCCGAAAAGCCCGACAGCGCCCCCTGGGTGACGTAGTTGCGGGGGATCAAGGTTGGCGTCAAGGACGCTGCGAAAAACAGGGTGCCCAACAGCAGGCCGGTCATCGAGAATGAATACCAGTACCTGATGACCCAGTTTCGCAACATCTTCAGTGCCCCTCATGCATGTCGGGGCAACTTGCCTTGAGGGCGGCGTGCAGGCAATGGCATAGAGTCCAAATCTGCGGCGGTGGAGCTGGTCGTTCCCGATATCGCTCGACCGGCGTGCCGATTGTTGCGCCTAGCGCCCTCGTGGTTCGACAGGCTCACCATGAGGGGCTTGGGCGGTGGCGCCAAATTTGGAGAGGGCGCTAGACAACCCCGATACCGCGCGCGTTGAGCGCTTCGGTGATCTCGTCGAGGATGGCCGGGTCGTCGATGGTGGCCGGCATCTTCCAGTCCTCGCGGTCGGCGATCTTCTGCATGGTGCCGCGCAGGATCTTGCCCGAACGGGTCTTGGGCAGGCGCTTGATGGTGACCACGACCTTGAAGGCTGCGACGGGGCCGATGCGGTCGCGGACGAGGCCGACGACCTCCTTTTCGATCATGCCTGTGTCGCGGTCGACTCCCGAGTTCAGCACGATGAAGCCGCAAGGGATCTGGCCCTTCATGGCGTCGGCGATGCCGATGACGGCGCATTCGGCCACATCTGGGTGTTCGGCGACCACCTCTTCCATGCCGCCCGTCGACAGGCGATGCCCGGCGACGTTGATGATGTCGTCGGTGCGGGCCATGATGAACAGATAGCCCTCATCGTCGATGTAGCCGGCGTCGGCGGTCTTGTAGTAGCCGGGGAACTCCGCGAGGTAGGCGTTGAAGAAGCGTTCGTCGGCATGCCACAGCGTCGGCAGGCAGCCGGGCGGAAGGGGCAGCTTGATCACCACATTGCCGAGCGTGCCGCGCGGCACCTCGTGGCCGGCATCATCGAGCACGCGCACGTCATAGCCGGGCATCGGCACGCAGGGCGAGCCGTACTTGACCGGCAGCTGGCCAAGCCCGACCGGGTTCTGGCTGATCGGGTGACCCGTCTCGGTCTGCCACCAGTGATCGATGACCGGTACGTTGAGCTTGTGCTCCGCCCATTTGATGGTTTCGGGGTCGGCGCGTTCGCCAGCGAGAAACAGCGTGCGGAACTTCCTGAGATCGTACTGCGCAACGAAGGTGCCTTGCGGGTCTTCCTTCTTGATGGCGCGGAAGGCGGTCGGCGCGGTGAACAGCGCCACGACCCCGTGTTCCGAAATGACACGCCAGAATGTGCCAGCATCGGGCGTGCCGACCGGCTTGCCCTCAAACAGGATGGTCGTCGCGCCATGCAACAGCGGGCCATAGACGATGTAGGAATGGCCGACGACCCAGCCGACGTCGGAGGCCGCCCAAAAGACTTCGCCCGGCTTGACGCCGAATTCGTTTTCCATCGACCATTTGAGCGCGACCATGTGGCCGCCATTGTCGCGGACGACGCCCTTGGGCTGGCCGGTGGTGCCGGAGGTGTAGAGCACATAAAGCGGGTCGGTTGCGGCAACGGAGACGCATTCGACCTTGCGTCCGGCCGCCTTGGCGCGGCCCGCCGCCTCGGCATAGTCTATGTCGCGGCCCTCGACGAGGTCGCAGGCGAGCTGCGGCCGCTGCAGGATCATGCAAGCCTCGGGCTTGTGCGCGGACAGTTCGATGGCGCCGTCGAGCAGCGGCTTGTAGGCGATGACGCGGCCGGGCTCGATGCCACAGGAGGCTGAAATGATCAGCTTGGGGGTGGCGTCGTCGATGCGGGTGGCAAGCTCCTTGGCGGCGAAGCCGCCGAACACCACTGAATGGATCGCCCCCAGTCGGGCGCAGGCCAGCATGGCAAAGGCCGCTTCCGGGACCATCGGCATGTAGATGATGACGCGGTCGCCCTTTTGCACGCCGTGGTCCTGGAGCACGCTGGCCAGCGCATTCACCTCGGCGAGCAGACCCGCATAGGTGAATTTCTTCTGGGTGCCGGTGATCGGGCTGTCGTGGATCAGCGCCACCTGCTCGGCGCGGCCGGACTCGACATGGCGATCGAGCGCGTTGTAGCAGGTGTTGCATTCGGCGCCGGAAAACCATTGGCCATAAACGCCGCCTTCGGCATCGAAGACCTTGTCCCACGGCTTGAACCAGTCGATAGCCCTTGCCGCCTCGGCCCAGAAGCCCTCGGGATCGCGAACCCAACCGTCATAGACCTCGTGATAGCGAGATGGCATGGCGTTTCCTTCCCAGGATTTGGCCCTTCAGGGCGTCTTTGTTGCCATATCTGTACCCGCCGGGCTTGCGGGGCGTCCATTTGACCTTGGTTTAAGAGGCAGCCTTGCGAGCCCCGATTTTCCTGAAATTCGACGTGGATTTGCGCACGTCCGCTGTTCACCAGATAGAGCCCTTTCGGCGGGAGCGCCGAAAGCTGCTTGCGGACGTCACGATAGCATGTTGACGGCAGGACTTTGACAGCCGGGCGCGAAGTTGATCAAAGACGGCATGTCGAAAGCGCTCTCGCTCATCATCCTGGCCATCATGGCGATCCAGCTGATCAAGCCGATCGGTCTGCCGGGCCTCAGGCAACGGCGCGATTTCTGGAAGCTGGCGGTGCTGGCGCTGGCGGCGATCTCGCTGACGGCGCTGCTGGGGCACGGGTAGGCGCCTGAAAGCGGTGTGCGCTGCTTGAAAAAGCAGGAGCTCGCCGGGGGAAAACCCCATCCCCACCCCCGGCGAGCCCACCCCCGATTTGAGACAAACCAGGGTCCGGCTACCGCCGGCAAACAGTTCGATGCAGGAAGCGTGCCAGCCGAAATTGTGCCGGAATGGGGCATCGGGTGGAATTGCCGTGAGCTGCGTGCCCAGAGCTCATCTGCGGGGCTGCTCGACATATGGCGAGCGCGGTGGTTTGCTGGCGCCTCAACAGGGGGTGATCCATGGCACGATTGACGAACACGGCGCCGAACCGGGTGTTGGCCGTCGATACGACAGTAGTGAACGACGAGCCGCTTCTGGCGTTGCTCAACCTTGAGACGGACGACGGGGCGATAGAGCTTGCCGTCAATCGGACGATGGCCGAACTGCTGGTCGATCAGCTTCTGACCTTGCTTGGATATGACGAGGAGGACTGACCAGCCCTGGGCTGCATGGGCGTGCGTCAACTTGCGCAATGGCCAGGCGCCGCCAATGAGCGCCTGAGTTCGCCAGGAGGCGCAATGAACAATACCTATCTGACCTACTGGTTGTCTGACACGACATCGGCTGCAGGGCTGGTGATTGCCGTTATGGGCCTGCTTGTTGCGGCGGCCGGCTATTCCCGCGCCAGCAAGGCGCTGGTCGCCGTGCTCGACAGC
This sequence comes from Aminobacter sp. AP02, assembly GCF_003148805.1. Lineage (GTDB taxonomy): Bacteria > Pseudomonadota > Alphaproteobacteria > Rhizobiales > Rhizobiaceae > Aminobacter. The sequence goes on along the minus strand of NZ_QGGX01000036.1, from coordinate 3,261 downwards.
CCCGACAACAGAGAGTTCAGGCACCGCGTGGCGACGTCGTCGAAATGGGCGAGCCGAGGCCTCTGGGTCGCATTCCTCGGCATCGGCATCCAGGCGGTGGCCGCGCTGTTCGTGCTGATCGTCTACTGACGGTATTTGGCGCAAGGTCCTGAGCCTGCCTCAACTCTTTTGCCGCCGTGCCTCATGCCTCAGCGCATCGATTGTTTTCCGATGCGAGGGAGATAGAGCAGGCATCGCGCGCGCATGAAAATCCTTGTCTTCCAGCATCTGAGGGTCGAGCAGCGGCGTGTTCGGAGAGTTCTGGCGCGCGGCCGGGCACAGCGAACACATCGTCGAACTGGATGAAGGCGAGGCGATCCCCGCACTCGACGGCTTCGACATCCTGGCGGTGATGGGCGGGCCGATGGATGTCTGGCAAGAAGACGCCCATCCCTGGCTCAAGCCTGAGAAAGCGGCGATCAGGCGCTGGGTGCGCGAACTCGATCGGCCCTATCTCGGCATCTGCCTTGGGCACCAATTGCTCACCGATGCGCTGGGTGGTGAGGTTAGCTTGATGAGGCAGCCCGAGGTCGGCCTGGCCACGGTAGAGCTGACGAAAGCCGGCGCACTGATCGGTTGTTTGACGGCATCGATTCGGCAATGCAGACGCTGCAGTGGCATGGCGCGGAGGTCTCGGTGCTGCCAGATGGCAGTGAAATTCTCGCCGCCAACATGGCCTGCCCCAATCAGGCGATGCGCGTCGGCCGCCGCGCATATGGGTTCCAGTGTCACTGGAGATCACCGAGCGGACGGTCGGCGACTGGGTCAAGATTCCCGAATATGCCGCGAGCCTGAAGCAATCATTGGGCGTGGAGGAGGCACGGCGTCTGGCGCCGGCTCGCGCCGAAGCTGAATTCGCTCGGAAAACCGCCAGCAGCATCAACGGCAATTTCTTCGCCGCAATCGGCCGCTAGCCCTGTGCTTCGCTCGCCGCGCCAGGGGCGTGCGCCGACATGGCTCGTTGTGTTCGGTGCCGTATCGCCCTAGGCAGGCACGAACAGAAGAAGAGGAAGATGAATGGCCAGACCAACGAACTACAGTCAGGAACGACGGGACCGCGACCGGGCCAAGGCAGCGAAGAAGGCCGACAAGCTGGCCGCCAAGGCCGAAGCCAAGCAGCGAGGGAAATCCGAAGGAGAGGTCGAAACGACCCCCGAGGCGGAAACCGAACTCTGAGGGAAGTCCGGCCGTGAGCGGGCGCTCAAGACTGGCGCATGACTGCGAAAATCGAATCGATTGCGGAAAGGATCATGCGCCAATTCGAAGTGTTGCAGTGTCACTTGCGCATCCACCGCGAACGCGGCGCTGTAAACCGGGGTTCGCGCGTCGGGCCGTGAGGAAGCAACCTCCCGCCCACGCGCCGGTCAGTCCTTGTCGTTGATGTAGACGTTGACCTCACGCGCCGCCGCGATGAAGGCGCGCCGCGCGGCCATGACCGGCCTTTCACCGGACATGGCATCCGAGCATGCCTGCAGGGCGGCGCGGTGCTTGGGGCTGCGCTTGCCGGGCCAGCTGTTGAGCAGGAAGGCGGAGGCCTCCTTGGCCGTTCGCAGGACAAGGGGGGTGCCGGCCGGATCGGCCTTCACGGTGATGGGTGTTTCAAACCTGATATTTTCCATGGCCGCTCATACGCCATACCGGGCAGGGAAGCGAGCAGCATAACGCCGCGCGACCAAGGAGGGGAAGTGGCTCCATCGGGAACGGTGACAAGACCGGGTTGTTGATTTACTCGACAGGCTGGGCGGGCGGTGCTTTGGTGGCCGTGGGCTATGGGGAAGATCTATGAGAGCGGCTGACGTGGCAAAGGCTTCGTTCGGACCCAAGACGCTTGGTGCCATGATCGTGGCGCTGGTCGTCTATGTGTTTGTCTCGATCTTCGTCGCACTGGCGGTGACTGTGGCCGCCGATGTCTTCGCCGTCGTGGTCGACTTGTTGCTGTTGGGCGATCGGCCAAATCTCGTTCAGCTCATCGCGGTTGTTCTGGGTGCGGTCGCCGGCATATGGGCGGCACGGCTGGTCTGCGACCTGGCGTTCCCGGCCTATCAACCACGCTCTGTCTTCTGGATGTTCGTGGCCGTGGTGACGATGATCACGATCAACAAGATGTCCGGCACCTTCAGGACAGCCGAGATCATCCTGGGCGGGCAGTATCTGATGACGCTTGTGGCCGCCTACTACTATTTCTGGCACGAGCGCTCGCCGATCACAGGCCAAACCGGCCTGGTGCGCTCGGATTGAGGCGAGCTAAGGAGATGGTCGCGACCGAGGCGTCGCTGCCATGGCAGGCGTGCGCTCTGCAGCGCCGCAGGGGGGAAAGAATGAGCATTCAAAAGATAGTGCCGGCCTTGCTCGGCTTGCTGGCCGCAATTGTACCGGCACATGCCGAGGGCGACGCCTACACCGCCTTCAGCACCACCGCCGAAAGCATCACCGGCGATATTTCGATGGCGATTTTTCCATCACATTCGCCAATGGCGAGGCGCTGACCTTCTCAGCCTTGCTGGGCGACCACTTCATTGTCGATGGCCGCCGCGTGAATGCGTCTCTCTACCGCGTGGCACACCCGGCCGATCCCGAACTGGAAAACGGCTACAAATTGTGCGGTTCGGGCGACGTTTCCTATCTCGCCAGCTGGGCGGGCGGCGACGGTCTGACGGTCGTTGCGGTGTTCACCGGCGACGAACCGCCTGAAAGCAGCGACGAGATGTGCGCCTCGTACACGTATCAGGACTGACGGGCTGCCGCATCGTGCACGCCCGCCAAGTTGGCGATCTGCAAAAAAGCGCCTGCGATCAATTGCCAATCATCAACGGTGCAAGCCTACCCCGCTATCGATCCGATGACGAGAGCCGCCATGACTGCCGCAGTGCCAATCAATGCGAGCATGGTGATTGTTTGAACAACCCCGATGGTGGCACCTGCTGCGACCAATGCAGCCAAGGCTACAACGGCTATGAATGCCAGCACGGGCCTTTTTCCGACGGCTTCGATCATGGACTCGATCCTTTCTTCTTTCCCCACTATCTAACCGCTCGAACCTGAAATGCCATATCGCGCACCTGCGACATGAGGACTGCCTGGTGTCTGAACTTGAGCGCGGCGTGCGCTCGGCCGGCACTTCCGGTCAACAAAAAAGATCGGATGATTGGGGCTCCGGCCACTCTCCCGATCCAGAAGTGACGGGAGGGCGGTTTCCGGGCAGGCTCCATCGGTTCAACCGGT
>NZ_QGGX01000035.1 GCF_003148805.1 Aminobacter sp. AP02 | reverse complement strand
GCAACCAAGCGGCCTGTCCGCATCCACCTCGCGCTTCCCATCGGCGGCCGCGCCAACGCCGACATCGGCCGCAGATCGAAATTTCCATAGCCGTTAACTGTGGCCCGCGGGTTCCTTCCTCGGGGACTTTCGTACGCCCGCCGGCGCCCGAAACTCATCACGCTAGCGGACCGGCCGGTACGACGCTCGGAATATCAGAAGCAGACCTTCATTCGACTAGCATGCATCGACGTGAACTGACCCAAACGCAACGACCAAGTCTATAGCTGTCAGGTTGGCTACCGCAGAAAGCGGACGACCAGCCCAAACGACTTTGCTGCCAACATGAACATCGAGCCGCTGGGCGCAGAAGAGGTTCAAGCCTGTTCACTCTGAAAGGGAGGGGCCGGATCGGTCGCCGGCCCTTCAAGTGATCAATAGTTGCAAGCTTTTGCGTCGGCTTCGATTGCAGCCTTGTCGAAGTCATTGACCTTCGACCAGAAGGGAGCACCATTTGGAAATGGCCAGGGTCTCGGGATCCACCTTCACCGTCAAGATCGCCGCATTGTGGAGAAAGTCCTGGTAGGCGCCCATGACTTTCACGCTAACCTGCCACACCTCATGCCGAGAAAGAGGCTCACAGGGGCACGCTGGACATGCGCCCCTGCGATGTTGCCATCAGTCGGCAAATTCGAGTGACGACGCGGCCTGAAGTGCATCGGTCACGATCTTCACCGCGGCCGCATCCAGCGGTGTCTGCGGGCGGATCGGATCGCCAACCGCATAGCCCTGGGACTGCAACGCCGCCTTGATACAGCTTGCCAGGCGGTAGCGCGCAAAGACCTCGTTGAAGCCCCACAGGCGCTTCTGGATCTTGGCGGCATATTCCCATTCTCCGCGCTTGCAGGCATTGTAGAGTTCAACGCTCTGCTCGGGTAGCACGCAGGCGGGGCCGGCAAACCAACCCTTTCCGCCCATCATGATCACGCTGACGGCAATGTGCGACGATGCGGCGAACACATCGAGCTTGTCTTCGCAGCGATTTAGGATCGACAGCAGGCGACCTGTATTCGTCGACGCATCCTTCAGGCCGACGATGTTCGGATGCTCCGCGATCGTGCAGATCGTGTCGATGGACAGATCCGTGCGCTGGAAATTGGGGTTGGTGTAGACAACGATTGGAAGATCCACCGCATTGGCAATATCGAGGAAATAGCTCCTGATTTCCTGTTCGTTGAGGGGGAAATAGGAATCCAGAACCCCTACGATGCCTTCGGCGCCGATCTTCTTGTAAAGTTTTGCCTGTTCGATGGCACCTTCGGTGGAGACGCTTGCGACACCTGGAACAACCGGAACCCGTCCGCTGCTGGCTTCAACGGCGATCTCGACGACACGGCGCTTCTGCGCATCAGAGAGATAGGCGTATTCGCCATTGCTGCCGAGGGGCGTCAGCCCGGTCACCCCCTTGGCTATCAGGTCATTGCAAAGGTCGCCCAGCACTTTCTCATTGATGTTGCCGTCGGCCGTCAGAGGGCTGACGATGTAAGGTATGACGCCGTAAAAATGCGACATGGATTGTCCTTGTGCTGTTCGTCGGAAGGTTTGGGAGTACAGGGGCGACGAGTCAGGCGGAGAGGATGACGCGCTCGAAGGCTGCCGAAAGCTGCGTGGCGGCCTTCTTCAACATCGCATCGAGCGGCTCTGCCTCCAGATTGCGGATCCGCGAACTCGGGCCGACAATGGAGACGGCATAGATCACGCCGATCTCCTTCAGGTGGACCGGAGCTGCGATAGCCATCAGCCCGGAATCGATTTCCTCGCGGCAATAGGCAATGCCTTTGTCGCGGACACGCACATATTCTTCGCGGACTTTTTGCGGATCGGTGATGGTCTTGTCCGTCAGCGCCGCCAAAGGCTGACGCAGCACACGGTTCCAGACCGCCTCGACCTGATAGGCAAATATCGCCTTGGCGGCCGCAGCCGCGTGGGCAGGAACGACGCGCCCCGGATTGACGTAGCCATGGGCGTCCTTTGCAGGCGAGGCCATGACGAGGTTTTCCACCTTGTCGCCACGCAGCACGGAAAGGAACGCCGTTTCGTTGGCTTCCTTGGCCAGTTCGTGCAGGATGGCGTGGGCAACCGTCACCGTCTGGTCCGGATCCATGATGCCGCGCAGCATCCCGCGTATGCGCTCGCCGAGGACGTAAAAAGCCGAAGAACTGCTGGACGCGTTCTTCTCGAGCTGGACGCAACCTGCACTCGCGAGCGTCTTCAGCAAGCGGCTTGTCGACGCTTTGGGCAGGCTCAGGTCATTGCGAATGTCGGTGAATGACCGTCCCTGTGGATAGCTGACAAGCAACTCCAGAATCTGCAGCTGCCGCTCCAGCGGATCGCGATTTTGCTTCTCAGTGTCGCTCACGACCAAACTCCCCCCAATTCGTTCCAATCGCAATCCAGCTTCTATCTTGACCGCTTTCTACGTGTCCAGTAAGAAAGTTCCACTAAGCGGAAATATAGTTCCGTTTAGTGGAACTAGATAAGTTTGTAGGGAGGAGCCAGCGTGGCTTACAAGTTGAGAAATACGGTTGCTGCAATTGGCGCATTGATCGCTGGCTGCGCAGGTTTGGGAGTGGCGCAGGCTCAAGACAGCAATGTCACGCTGCGTCTGTCTCATAACCTTCCAACCAATAACGCGCTTCACTACGGCGTCATGGAGCCCTGGGCGAAGGCTGTTTCCGAAGCGTCCGGAGATACGATCAAGATCGATATTTATCCGGCACAGCAGTTGGGCGCAGCCAAGGACCACTACAACATGGCGCGCGACGGCATCGTCGACATCGCGTTCTACCTGGTAGGCATCGAGCCGGGTCGTTTCCCGATTGTTTCGGGCGCAGAAATCCCGTTCCTCGTTTCGAACAACGACAAGGGATCGCGCGCTCTTTATGAGTGGTACTCGCCCTACATGGGCGCCGAAATGGCCGACGTGAAGGTCTGCGCCATGTTCTATGACGGCGGCGGCAGCATCCATTCCCGCAAGAAGGTTGAAGTGCCCGAAGACCTTGAGGGCATGAAGATCCGCTCGCCCAACAAGATGGCGGCTGAGCTTTATCGCCTGGCCGGTGGAGCTCCGATTCAGATGTCCGCGAACGATGCGGCCGAGGCTGTCGAGCGCGGTGTGGTGGATGCGGTTTCGTTCCCGTGGAAGCTAACGACGTCGCTCGGAGCGGACCGCGCACTGAAGTACCACATGGATGCCAAGCTCTATTCGCTGGCGACGGCGCTTGTGATCAACAAGGCTTCATATGATGGCCTTTCGGACAAGCAGAAGGCGGCAATTGACAAGAATTGCGGAGCCGATGCTTCCGAGCGCATGCCCAAGGCGTGGACGGAATATGAAGATGAGGGACGCGAGATTCTCAAAAACAAGGAAGGGCACAATATCGTGTCGCTTTCGCCGGAGCAGCTCGATCTTTGGAAGGCGATGTCCGCAAACGTCCGCGCTGCCTGGGAAAAGGAAGTGGCCGCAACCGGCGTCGACGGAGCCAAGGTCTTCGAAGAGCTAGAGGCGAAGCTGGATAGCTACGGCGCGAGCTACTAATCCGGGAAAGACCACGCCATGCGTATTCTGCGATCCGCGATCAATCTGGTCCCTGCATTTCTGTTGATGTGCATGGTCCTCTTGACGACGCTCTCGGTGATTAGCCGTTTTGCCATCAATGCGCCGCTGCCAGACGACTACGAACTGACGCGGTTGTTGCTGGGTGTGGTTGTATGCTGGGGTGTTGCCGGTGCCTTCCGGAACGAAAGTCACATCTACCTGGATGTGTTTTGGGGGCGCCTGAGCGACAAGATGAAAAATGTGGTTGGCCGTATCGGTGCGCTAATCTCGCTTCTGATCATGAGCGGCTATTGCACAGCCCTTTTCATCAAGGTCCAGGATACGATGCGTGCGCACTTGCAGACGCTTGACTTTGGAATCCCCATTTGGGGATTCCAGGCGGCTGCCTGGCTAGGCATTCTTGCTGCCGTTGTCGTGCTGTTGAAGCAGGTGATTTCGCCCGCGCGACACGAACCCGTACAAATCCTCATGTGACGGACGAGGCGTCAGGATTTCCTGACGCCTTTCGTGTCCTGGGCGGCATCACCACACGATTTCTCCGGAAAGTATTCCAACATGGATACCAATCTCGTTATTGGCGTCGGCTTCGGGCTGATGTTGCTCCTTTGCGCCCTGCGCGTTCCCATCGGCCTCGCCATGGGATCGGCCGGAATGGTCGGATTTGGTCTTTTGACCGGATTTGCGCCTGCATTCAAACTCGTTTCCCATTCGGTGATCACGACATTCTCCGACTATACGATGGGCCTCATTCCGTTGTTCGTCCTGATGGGCGCTGTCGTCGTGGCCTCGGGCATCAGTGCAAACATGTTCCGCGCTGCACAGGCATGGTTCGGCGGTTTCCGCGGCGGGCTGGCGACCGCGACCATCGCGGCTTGCGGCGGTTTCGCGGCAATTTGCGGCTCGTCTGCTGCCACCGCGGCAACGATGACGCGCATCGGCCTGCCGGAAATGCGCAAATACGGCTATTCTGACAGGCTGGCCACTGGCGTCATCGCCGCCGGCGGCACCCTCGGCATCCTCATTCCGCCGTCCATCGCTCTGGCAATCTACGGCCTGATCACCCAACAGAGCATTGGCTTGCTCTTCATGGCAGCGATTGTTCCCGGGCTCTTTGCCGTTCTTTTCTACATGCTGACGGTGCGGATATGGATCTGGAGGCGACCACAGGACGCACCGACCGGCCAGCCCACGCCAATGCGCGAACGAGTCTCGTCCCTCAGCAAGTTGTCCCCGATGCTGCTTCTGATCATCCTGGTGATCGGCGGCATCTATGGCGGGTTGTTCACCCCCACTGAAGCAGGTGCCATTGGCGCAGCAGGCGCAATCGTCATCAGCTTTACCATGGGAAGCTTCTCCGGCAAGCGGCTTGTCGAGGCGTTGATCGAGAGCGTTCACACCGGCGCGGCGATCATCACCATCCTCGCGGGTGCCATGCTGTTCGGCTATTTCCTTACGATCACTCAGACGCCGCAGAAAATCTCCGTCTTGCTGATGGAAGCAAATCTCGGCGCATATGGCACGCTGGCAGTCATCCTGCTCGTCATGCTCCTGCTCGGCTGCATCATGGATGCAACGGCGGTGGTGCTGATCACGGTCCCGATCGTCTACCCGATCATCACCCAGCTCGGCTTCGATCCGATCTGGTTCGGCGTGGTCGTTACCATGACCGTCGAGATCGGTATGATCAGCCCGCCATTCGGATTGAACGTGTTCGTGATCAAGGGGCTTTCACGGCAGACCGACATCTGGGAAATCTACAAGGGCGTCACACCCTTCATCATCGCGGACATCCTTCGGATCATCCTGGTGTGCGCTTTCCCCGCGCTGGTGATGTTCCTTCCAAATCTCGTGAATTAGTCATGTGCCCCGGCGGAGGGGACCCGTCCCCTTCGCATGCAAGACCTGCCTATTTCCGACACCCGGCAGGTCAGGCCCCCAATATGTTTTGAAAATTCAGTATTTCTGCCAGGAGTATTCTAGTGCCGTTTGTAAATATCAGGAATGGGCAGCTCTATTTCGAGGAAGCCGGACAGGGCTCGCCTCTGCTGCTCATTCCGGGCCTTGGTGGCGTGGGAAGTTTCTGGAGAAAGCAGGTCGAGTTCTTCCAGAGCCATTTTCGCGTCATCGTTCACGACCATCGCGGCACGGGGCGCAGCAAGGCCGAAACGGAAAAGTTCTCGGTTGACCTCATGGCGGATGATGTCGAAGCGCTTATCGAACATCTCGGCCTCAGCGATATTCATATCATCGGCCACTCGACCGGCGGTGCGATCGCTCAGGCGCTGGCAATCCGTCAGAAGCATGACCTGCGCAAATTGGTCCTGAGCGCGACCTGGAGCTACGGCGACGAGTATTTCCGCACGCTGTTCGGCACACGGCTGCAGATTCTCGAGAAGATCGGAATGCATGCCTACGAGCAGTTCGGACGCATCGTGCGTTATCCTCCCTCCTTCCTCGGCAGGAATCCCGAGTTTCTGCAGCCGTCCGGAAACAACGAAAGTGGCGACGCACCGACAATCGCATCGCGCATCCAAGCATTGCTGGATTTCGATTCCCGCGGCCAGCTCGACCGGATCGATATCGACACCTTACTGATCGGCGCGATCGACGATGCGGTCACGCCGCATCATCTTTGGGACGAGCTGGCCGAGGGCATCAAGGGCGCCAAAATAGTGAAGATGCCGGAAGGAGGACATTTCTGTCCCCAGACCGCAGCCGACGCCTACAACACCACCGTGATGAGCTTCCTGCAAGGCAGGATGTGAAACGCCAATCCAGCAGTCCGACCAACAAGCAACGACCAATCATGTCCTGGGAGAGCCACATGTCGTGGAAAAAAGAGACGATGCCGGCAATGATCGATGCGGTTTCGACCTATCGTGAAACGCGCATCGAAGACCGCTTGCCGCGCTGGGAGGCTCGTCTGCGCGTAAACGAGGAAGAGTTGCGCAACTTCATGGCGATCCCGCTGACAACGCATGAGCCGCAACTGACCGCTCCGCGCCTCCCGCTCAAGACGGAATCCGTCACCGGTTCGGGATCGTACACCGCAAGCAACGCCAGTGTGATGGCCGGCAAGGTGCGTTCCAAAGAAGTGAGCGCGCTGGAGATTGCCGAGGACTACATCGCCAAGGCAGAGGCCGTGAAGGCCCTCAACCTGTTCACGTCATTCGACGGCGACCTGATGCGCGAGGAAGCACGCTCCATCGACGCGCGCATCGCCAAAGGCGAAGAGGTTGGCCCTCTGGCGGGGGTACCTGTCCCGATCAAGGACTTCATGTTCGTGAAAGGTTATCCGCGCACCGGCGGCACGCGCGCGCTGCCGGCAAGCACTGGCCACGGTGATGCGCCAGTTGTTGCCAACGTCCGCAAGGCCGGCGCTGTCATGGCCGGGATGACCAATCTGCACGAGCTTGCCTATGGTGCGACCGGCATCAATCCGCACTTCGGCCGGGTCGGCAACCCGCACAGCCCGCATCATCTGGTTGGGGGATCGAGCTCGGGTGCTGCAGCCTCCATCGCTGCTGGTCTCACGCCGGTTTCGGTGGGGAGCGACACGTCGGGTTCAATTCGCATCCCATCCACCTTCTGCGGCGTGGTCGGACTGAAGCCTTCCTATGATCGCATTGATCGCGGCGGCGTCCTGCCGCTGGCCTGGTCGCTGGACCACCTCGGCCCGGTCGGCAAGACCGTCGAAGATGCAGCACTCCTTTACGCCGTCATGGCCGACATTGAACCGGCTACAGTCTGCCCCGCTGCAACCACCGCCATTTCCGGCATTCGCTTCGGCAAGCCATCGCACTACTTCTACGAGGAAGTCGACGATGAAATCCTCGCACGCATCGAGCAGGTCGTTGCGCGACTCGCGCTCAAGGGTCACAGCATCAATCCGGTCACCATTCCCGCCATTGAAAACTGCCTGCCCATCCACATCCAGACCGTGACCGCGGAAGCTGCTCAGGTCTATCTGGAAGCGGTCGAGAAAGCACCGGAAGTTCTGGGAGAAGACGTCCGGGTGCGGCTCGAAGTCGGCCAGTTCCTGTCGAGCGTCGACTATGTCAAGGCACAGCAACTGCGCACGATGCAGCGCGAGAACCTGCAGGCCGTGCTCAAGGACGTCCACGTTCTGATCACGCCGACTGTCGCGACCGTGGCGCCCCGCATCGATGACGAATACGTCGTCATCAATGGCAAGATCCGTCCGATGCACCCCGCCTTGACGCGCTTCACGACGCCGTTCAACCAGTCCGGTCTTCCCGCGATCACCCTGCCTTGCGGCTTCAATAGTGCCGGGCTTCCGATGGGCCTCCAGCTCGTTGCAGCGTTTGGCGAAGAAAAGCTGCTTCTGCAGGTCGCACAACAGGTTCAGGCGATCATCGCAGAACTTTGATGTGACGAGCGGCGCACCTTCTCCCCACGTGGCTACGCGGGGAGAAGGTAGCAGTTGCGGCAAATAGCAAATACGTCATCGCGATAGCGCACGTTCGGTCTTGTTGAGACGTAGCCCAGGCCAGACAGCTGCCTCCGATGCAAGCGCGATCGTTAGATCGTCAACTGGAATGACCGCTTCTCGGAAAGGACGGAGCCAATCTCCATGTCCGACGTGAAGGCGCGGTGCTGAATACGGCCTCGCCAATTCTCGCGAGGCCGCGGCACTCAGATTTCGGTTGTCTCGGCAAGCGTCAATGCGTCATCGATATCGACCCCGAGATATCGAACCGTGTTTTCTATCTTGGTGTGTCCAAGCAAGATCTGAATAGCTCGAAGATTTCCGGTGGCCTTGTAGATCAGGGCAGTCTTGGTTCGGCGGAGCGAATGTGTTCCGTACTCCTCGGGACGCAGCCCAATCGCCGTAACCCATTCATCGACCAATCGCGCGTACTGTCGGGTGCTGAGGTGCCCCTCGCGGTCAACTCGGCTCGGGAACGCGTAGTCCTCGATACTGCCACCGCGGCGCTCGAGCCACTCGAGCAGACTTGCCCTGGTGTCTGCGGTGATCTCGAACTGCACAGGCCGGCCGGTCTTCTGCTGGATCACCATCGATCGGGTCCGTATTGCCGGGCCGGAAACTAGCGACCCGATCTTATAACGGTCGCAACCGCGAAGCTTGCTGTCGATTGCAAGGTCAAACAAGGCGCGGTCGCGCATCCGCCCCTCGCGATCCAGGAAGAAGCGGATCAACCAGATTTGCTTCACTTTGAGCGCTCGTTTGGCGCCAACCTGCTTGCCTGCGTTCCAGGCGGGCCGACCTTTGGCGGCTAGGTCATACTGTGAGGTACCCATGACATTTTTCCCTTTGGCCAACATGGCCAGTAGAGAGATAGTGTGGGGGCCGAAACCAGACGGTCAGGCCTTGGCCACCGATGCGCAGATAGCTGCCGTGGCATCGGGGCCTGAACGCACAATAACCGCTTTGTTATTTAGATCGATCGCTTCAGGCGATAACCAGTTTACAGGAGTAGACATTTGCTCGTTCGATCCCGTTGACATCGGCTTCCACTCGTCTAGTTTCGCGATAGTCAAGGTTCTTCTGCGTCGGTTTCGGCTGTCGTGGAAGCTAAGAGGGAATTCGGTGCCCCGTCAGGGAAATCCGGAGCTGTCCCGCAACTGTAAGCGGCAAGCCGCTTTGCCACCGACGTCACTGGCATTCGTGCCGGGAAGACAGGCAAAGCAGCGACGACCCGCAAGCCAGGAGACCTGCCTGACTGCATAGGTTCCGTGGTCGGGGTGTGCCACAGGAGCGTTCGCGTCAGCGGCTGCCCATGGTATGTCTCCGATGCGTCGTTTCTCGATCCCCGTCCGCAGCAGGTCGGGGATTTTTCGTTGGAAGATACACGCCAAATCGCAGGCTCCGTCCATGCATTGGACGCAGCAGATACATGCGCGCCGAAGGCAAGGGCAGTGCTGCTCCTCGCCAAGTCGGCGTTCGCGGCCACTCCTCATTCGGAGATGCGCCGCATCGCCGAGATGGTGGCGATGATGCCCGGCGTGGCCGCCGCCGTCGCCTGCTATTCCGAGCAGGGCCAGCCTTCGCTTCGCGATGCGCTTCTATCGTTGCGTGGCGGCAACCACGAGGCTATTATTCTTGTGCCTCTGGTGCTGCCGCTCGAGCCGAGTTTCCTCAACTGGATCACGCGCTCGCTGAGGCGTTGGCAAAGCGAGCACCCGGGCGGTTGGCCACCAATCCGCGTCTCCCGCGACATCGCGCAGAGCCTTCACTTCGAACTGCTGCTGGCGGCGCTGATCAACGGCGCCGCAGCTGAGCCTGCGATACCCGCCGATGCCGCAGCGAGGCAGGAGGGATCACTGGTGCCGCCGCAGAAACGGCGCGTATTGGTTTGCGAGGGCGGCGCTTGCAACGCGGCCGGAGCCGACGCGATCTGGGGCCATCTCCGCAACGTCCAGGTGGATCGCAAGCTGCGCGTAACGGGCGACGGCACCATGACTGCCAAGGCTACCTGCCTTGGTCCGTGCAACCTGGCTCCCGTCCTCCAGGTCTTTCCGGAAGGCACCTACTACGGCGGCGTCACCGAGGCAGCGGTGGACCGCATCGTCGAAGAACACCTGCTCGGCGGTCGCGTCGTTCAGGATTTCGCCTATGAGCCGACGGGCCGCAAGCAAAGGCTGCGCATCGTAGCCGTCAATCCCCCGACAGGAGAGTGAGATGAACTATTTTACCCGCGCCGCGCTGGCAGCGCTGGCGGCAGCATGCTCGAGCCTAGCCTTGCCGACTCTTGCGCAAGAGGCAGCGCCGGCTGACGAGCAGGTGCTGCGTCTCGTGACCGCCAACATGCCAAGGTCGCTCGATCCCATAAACATCGACGCGCAGCGCATCATCAACAATGGCTACGCGGAGCCGCTGGTGCACGCGTCTCTCGATGGGGCGAAGCTTATTCCCGCGCTGGCGAAGAGTTGGGAGGCGGTCGAGCCGACCCTGTGGCGTATCGAGTTGCAGCCCAACGCAAAGTATTGGAGCGGCGCGCCCGTCGATGCCGCGTCCGTCCAGGCATCGTTCGAGCGGCACCAGGCGCAGAACAAGCGCGCGGCTTCGATCCTGCGCGGAGCGACGTTCAAGGCGGTCGGGCCAACCACGCTGGAGATCAGGACAGAGCAGGCAGACCCCGCCTTCCTGTTCAAGACCGTGACGATCGCCGTCCACAACACTGCTCGTGTCGCCGAACTCGGCGACCGCTATGCGCTGGAAGCCGACTTGTCGGGCTACTTCAAGCCGACCGAGTTCGTGCCGGGAGAGCTGGTGGTCGCCGAACCGTTCGAAGGAACAGCCCAAGATCCAGCGGCTTGAAGCGCGCTTCGTCGTCGATCCGCAGACGCGCTACCTCGCGATGCAGTCCGGCGAGGCCGACATGGACGCCAACGTCCAGTTCGAGCACCGCCGCGCGTATGTACGCAGCGACGACTACAATTTCCCGGTGGTCAATGCGAGCAACTGGAACATATGGATGAACTACCGCAACCCGCTGCTTCAGGACGTGAAGCTGCGGCAAGCGCTCAGCCTCGGTACGGACCGCAACGAGATCGTCGATGGCGTCATGGCTCCCTTCGCGACGCATTCGACGGGACATTTCCCGGCAGGCCTGCCCTATTCGATCGACACAAAGCAGGAAACGGACCCGGAGCGCGCCGAGGCTCTGCTGGACGAGCTCGGCTGGAGGCCCGGTGCGGACGGCATCCGAGAGAAAGACGGCAAGAAGCTCGAGTTCACCTTGCTCACCTATGGCTGGTGGCAGACCGTGGCCATCGCGCTGGAGGCGCAATGGCGCAAGATCGGCGTCTCGACCAAGCTGCACGTGGTCGAACCGACTGCATCGAACCAGATCATGCTCGACGGGGTATTTGACATCGCGACCTACTGCTCGTGCGGAACCGCGACCGGCGACCTGAACGGCCAGCTCTCCAGCTTTTACCGCACCGACGTGGTGCAGAACTGGCAGCGCTACTCCAACCCAGTCGTCGATAAGCTCATCGACCGACTCCGCACCGAGGCCGACAGCGAGAAGCGCTTCGCACTCGCCAAGGAGATTCAGAAGAAGGTGATGGCCGACACCGCGCTGATCTACGTCGCGAATGCTGAACTGATCGGTATCGCGCATGCGGCACGCGTTGCGGGTGTGGATGTCGAGCGTCCGCGCGACATTACACCGTCGATGTACATTGCGGCTGAATAGGCCGTGGTTGCCTACGTGCTCCGACGGGCAGCGGCAGCGATGTCGGTCTTGCTCGGGATAACCGTAGCCGTATTCCTGATGCTACGATTTATCCCGGGCGATCCGGCAACCGCTGTGCTTTTGACCATGGTTGAACCCGGCCTCGATTCCGCGCAAATCACTCAGCGCGACATCGACGAGGTGCGCGACCAAATGGGCTTGAACGATCCATTGCCGCAGCAATATGCAATGTGGCTGGGACGTGTGATGACGGGCAATCTCGGAACTTCCCTGCGCAGCCGCCAGCCAATTTCGGGGGAACTGGCGGTGCGCATTCCGGCGACGTTGAAGCTTGGCAGCGCCGCGCTGCTGGTCATGTTCGCCATCGCCATACCCAGTGGAATCCTCGGTGGGCTCTATGCCGGGCGCACCACTGACCACGTGACGCGCATACTCAGCCTCATAGGCGAATCCCTGCCGAGTTTCTTCCTCGGGGTCCTTCTGATCTATCTCTTCGCCATCAATCTCGGCTGGTTGCCAGCCATGGGCGGCAGGCGTCCGGAAAGCATCATCCTGCCCGCTTTCACTCTCGGGGTGGGCATCGCTGCGGCAACGTCGCGCCTGCTCCGCGCCAGTCTGCTTGACACGCTTTCGCAACCCTACATGCTGATGGCCGAGGCTAAAGGCATGAAGCGGCGCACCCTGCTCTTCCGCCACGCGCTTCGCCCTGCTTTGATCCCCGTTCTGACCGCGGCCTCGCTGGTCGCCGGCGGGCTGCTCGGCGGTGCGGCGGTCGTGGAGACCGTCTTCGCCTGGCCTGGCGTCGGCCGCTACATGGTCGAGGCAATCGCCGGGCGCGACTACCCCGTCATTCAGGGATTCACGCTGCTGATGGCGACCCTCTTCGTCATCATCAACTTCGTCGTCGACATCCTCTATCGCTTACTCGACCCCAGGGTCCGGGTGGAGGAGCGCGGTCATGTCTGATAGAGTCCTGCATCGCTTCAAAGTTGGCCTGCGCCGAGATCCCGTCGGCATCGTGCTGCTTGCGATCGTTGTGGCAATGATCGATGCCATTCTGGCAGCGCCGCTCATCTCGGCACTCAGCCCAGTCGGCACGGACTTCAAGCAGGTGCTGCTGCCGCCGAACGCCGTAAACTGGCTAGGCACCGACGACTTCGGCCGCGACGTGTTCACACGCCTGCTCTACGGCGGCCGCACCTCTCTCACGGTTGCCGGCGTCGCCGTGCTGATCGTCATGTCGATCGGTGTAACGGTGGGCGTCGTCGCTGGCTATTTCGGCGGTGTGGTCGATCTCGTGCTGACCAAGATCATCGACGTCCTGCTGGCCTTTCCCCGTCTCGTGCTCGCCATTGCCGTCGCCGCCCTGATGGGTGGCGGCATGGTGCCGCTGATCATCGCCATCTCCGTCGTCGCGTGGCCAGCCTATGCGCGCATCATCCGCGGCTTCACGCTGCAGGTGACGCAGGAAGGTTATGTTTTGGCAGCGCGCTGCCTCGGCACGCCGACGTGGAAGATTTTGACGCGCCATATCGCGCTCAACCTGATTGGCCCAATCCTCGTGCTCGCCATGCTCGATATTGGCAATTTGATCCTCGCCGTCTCCGCCCTCTCTTTCCTTGGTCTCGGTGTGCCGCCGCCTGCGCCGGAATGGGGCGCCATGCTCAATGAAGGCCGCAACAACATGGAGATCGCGCCATGGCTGGTGCTTGCTCCCGGCCTTGCGATCTTCGTCGTCGTGCTTGCGGCGAATTATTTCGGCGACATCGTGCGCGACAGTGTCGAGGGCCGCCCGGTGCACGGTCCGCGCAATTGGTTGCGATTGCCGCTGCTCGGTGCAACCCAGCCGAGCCGCCTTGCGGCGGCTCCTGCCGCTCCACATAAAGACGAAGTCGCCGCGCCTGCGCTCGATATGCAGGACGTCTGTATCGAGGTCACCGACCGCCGTTCACCCTATTTCGGCAGGCGCATCCTGAACAATGTGAGCCTGCGGGTCACTCGCGGCGAAAGCGTTGGCCTGATCGGCGAGAGCGGTTCCGGAAAGAGCACGCTGGCCGCGCTGTCGCTTGGCCTCACCCGACCGCCTCTGGCCCTCACCGCCGGAAGCGCCAGCCTGTTCGGGGAGGACACCGCGGGATGGTCATGGGACGACTGGCAGCACGTACGAGGGCGATCCATAGCGCTGGTCAACCAGGATCCGCTCTCGGCACTGAACCCGGTGCTGCGGGTCGGCGACCAGATTGGCGAGGTCATGCAGACCCATCTCGCACCGTCTCGCGCAGCCCTAGAAGATCGGCTGCGCGAAGTGCTGGACGAGGTGGATCTGCCCAGGCGAGTAATGCGACAATTCCCACACGAGCTGAGCGGAGGCATGCGCCAGCGCGCCGTCATAGCCATGGCGATCGTTAACCGACCGGCGCTGCTGATCGCCGACGAGCCCACGACTGCGTTGGACGTCTCGACCCAGATACGCATCCTCGATCTGCTGCGCGGTCTTCAGGATCGCTATGGGCTGGCGCTGCTGTTCGTGTCGCACGATCTGCGCGTGATCTCGCGCGTAGCCGACCGGGTTGTCATCATGCGTGGAGGCGAGGTCATGGAACGCGGCTTGACTAAGGAGATATTCGCTGGCGCCACCCATCCCTACACGCGCGAACTCATCGCAGCGATGCCCGGACGGCGAATGAGACTGATACAGGCGGCCGCGGAATGACGATGCTGTTGGTAGAAGGACTGTCGAAGCGCTACAGGGATCACCAGGTCTTGACGGAGGTGGCCTTTGGCGTGGGCAGATCAGAGATCGTCGGCCTCGTCGGCCAGTCAGGTTCCGGCAAGAGCACGATTGCGAAGTGCATCCTCGGGCTGGAGCGGCCGCACGTCGGGCGCATACTGTGGCACGGCGAATCCTTGTCGGAACGCACGGTGAGGCGCCGCGCACGGCGCGGCATGCAGGCCGTGTTCCAGGACCCGCGCTCAAGCCTCAATCCGCGGTGGACGGTCCGCCAGTTGCTTTCCGAACCGCTCGACAACTGGCTGCCTGCGGAACGCGGCGTAATTCGGCTGGCTCGGCTTGCCCGCCTTCTCGACCGCGTCGCGTTGAGCGCCGATCTGCTCGACCGCCACCCGCATGAACTCAGCACGGGCCAATGCCAGCGCGTGTGCATCGCCAGGGCTCTGGCTCCAGAGCCCGATCTGCTCATCCTCGACGAGCCATTGTCGGCGCTCGATGTCTCGGTCCAGGCGCGGCTGATCGAACTGCTGCTGGACCTCCACCGCACCTCCGGCATCAGCTATCTTCTGATCACCCACGATTTCGCCGTGGTGGCCGACATCTGCCAACGCATCGTCGTGCTCGACAAGGGCAACGTCGTAGAGACCGGCAAAGTCGATGACGTACTGAGCCGCCCGACGCACGCATACACCCAGGCGCTCCTACGCGACGTGCTGCCGATGCCGGGGTGAGGGCTCAAATGGGGCCGTCAGCGGACAGTCCGGTTTCGAGCCTCTGATAAGCGATAACTGCCGGCAAAAAAAGCGCGTCGATCCCAGTGATGGCTTCCGCTCCCACGAACAGCAATAGCTGCCATTCCTCTCCCCACCCCATTCTCGCCGAACCATGCATGGTTAGACGATCAGGCAGCAACTCTCATTCCGCACTTTTCCGTAGTCGCAATTACGTACCGCAGAATGTCTGCAGGACGCGCTCTTCGTCTGCTGGTGGCTGCGTGTATTTCTCCATCTCGGGCTGCTCGTCGAACGGGCGCGCCAGGACGGCGAGCAAACTCTGGAAAGGGCCAAAGTCGCCCTCATTGGTGGCTGCGGCGATGGCAGCTTCGACACGGTGATTGCGCGCTATGTATTTCGGGTTCACCGTGCGCATCCGAGCAGTCCGGTCGGCTAGAGTATCCGGCTCGCGAGCCAGCCGTTCACGCCAGCGCGAAGCCCAGCTATCGAAAGCAGTAGGGTCGATGAAGTGGTTGCGTACTCGGCCGGAGCCGTCGATCTCATGGGCGAGATCGCGAAATGTAAGGGTGAAATCCGCCCCGTTGCGCGCCATCAGGTGAAGCAGTTCGGTAGCAAGATCAAGGTCGCCCGTTTGTTCGGTAAACAGCCCGACCTTGTGGCGGATGCCTTCATGAAACGCAGCCTCGTAGCGCGCCTGGAACGATCCGATCGACGCTTTCGCCTCCTCGAAGCCTTCATCGTCTCCGCCTGCTTCGTTCCCCAGAATGGGCAGCAGCGCTTCGGCCAGTCGCGCCAGGTTCCAGACGGTGATGCGGGGCTGGTTTGCAAAGGCGTAGCGGCCTTGATGGTCGATGGAACTGAACACGGTCGCCGGATGATAGGCGTCCATGAACGCACATGGGCCATAGTCGATCGTCTCGCCACAAACTGCGACGTTGTCGGTATTGAGCACCCCATGGATAAAGCCGACCAGCATCCATTGTGCCACCAGCTTCGCCTGCGCTGCTACAACGCCGTTGAGAAACCCAAGGTAGCGACGGGGGATTTCGGCGAGATGCGGATAGTGCCGCGCAATTGCGTGGTCCGCCAATGCCCTCAGGCCGTCGATGTCTTCCCGTACGGCAAGGTACTGGAACGTGCCGACGCGGATGTGGCTCGCGGCAACGCGCGCTATCAGCGCTCCGGGAAGCCTGGTCTCGCGAAAGACGTGCTCGCCAGTGGCAACCAGCGACAGCGTTCGCGTGGTTGGGATGCCGAGGGCGTGCATCGCCTCGCTGACAATGTACTCGCGCATCATCGGTCCGAGCGCAGCGCGCCCATCGCCATTGCGGGAAAACCGGGTCGGACCGGAGCCCTTCAATTGAACGTCGCGCAATTGGCCGCTGGTATCGAGCAACTCTCCGACGAGGACGGCACGACCGTCGCCAAGCTGCGGCACGAAGTTGCCGAACTGGTGACCCGCATAGGCCTGGGCGATGGGACGCGCGTCAGCGGGGAAGCGGTTTCCGGCCAGCATGTCGATACCGTCGGGACCACGCAACCAGCCGATGTCGAGGCCCAGTTCCGTCGCCAATGTTTCATTCAGTTCGAGCAGACGCGGTGTCGAAACCGAGGATGGCTCCGGACGGGCGTAAAGCCGTTCGGGGAGGTCGGCGGCATAAGTGTGTTGGAACCGGGGGCTGCGCATGACAACTCGGAGTTTGTTCAGATTACCGGCTAAATGGGGATGCCGCGAGGCGCGGGCCAGCAAATTGAGAGGGACTGTTAAGTCGCAACCCAATCGCAGTTTCTGATGTTGGCGTCCAGCCAAGAAGCTGCTGTCAGTTGTCGCTGTAGCCCCATTCCATATCTGGAAGGAAGCGAGCGGCCGAGGGTCTGATGGGTACTCTTGACGTAGTCCTCGTTCCGGGTGGCGCAGACCAACGGCTCCGAAGTCAGCATCTCGCCAGTGTCAGCGAGGACTGATAGTTCTGGGCTCTATGAACACGCTCGGTGTGATCTCGGATACGCACGGCCTTCTGCGCGAGGACGCCGTTGCGCTTCTTCAAGGCGTCGACCACATCGTCCATGCGGGCGACATTGGAAACCCCACCATTATCGAGAGATTGGAACGTGTTGCGCCCGTCTCGGCAATTCGCGGCAATGTCGATGTCGAGCCGTGGGCGTCTCTGTTTGCAGATACCCTTCAAGTGACGCTGTTCGGGCAGAAGATATTCGTGATCCACGACCGAAAGGATATGACGTTTGCTCCAGCCATGATGGGGATCAATCTCGTGATTTCTGGTCATTCTCATCGTGCCAGTATCGAGAGCCGCGATGACGCTATTTATCTGAACCCGGGCAGTGCGGGCCCGCGCAGGTTCAGGCTGCCCATCACCTTGGCAATGGTCCAGATCTTGCCTGGGCGATTGGTGCCCAAGATTTACGAGATTGCCTCAGATCTTCATCGAAGCCGACTACATGGCTGACCAGGGGCTGCGAACGGACTGGCGGCTCTGAGAGAGGACGACTGGCAGCAGACATACGCAAGCGTACGAAGCTGACAACAGGTTCGAATCTCGTCTGGCGCGCCACTTCCGAACAAAACTGGGCACTCCTGCGGGAGACGCCCCTCCGCCCATTACCAGCCGTTCCAACACGTCCCGCCGTCCGTGGATGCGGACTTCCGCATCATCGACTTCGACCTGGTCGATAACTGCGCGCAGGTAGGCACGGCGGAAGGGTATGGGTCCTTTCGTCACGTTTTCGCGCATTAGATTCGCAAATAGCGCGATCTTTTCCTCGGTGATCCGTGTTTCAGGACGAAGCTCGGCGAAGGCCCGCTCAAGCGCGGCCTTCGCCATATCGCGCTCGGTCTTCAAATCTGCCACACGGTCTTTGAGCGTTGGGTCCGCGAAATCCGCCACGCCGGTTTCGATAGCCTGATAAAGCCGCGATAGACGCCCTTCGGCATCTGCAACCTTGCTTTGCAGCGCTGTCATGCGGTGTGCCTGATCTTCCGACCGTGAGGCTTGCCGTTCGAGAAGGCCGCCAAGGATCGCCCGTACGCGGTCTGCGGTGAAGAGGGTTTCCGCCAGTCGTTCAGTGACGAGGGTGTCGAGCCGGTCCATCGGAATTGACCTACCCTTGCAGGCAGACTTGGCCGAAGCGCTCGCGGCGGAACTATAGACGGCAACCCGGAATACAGCTCGGGACGTTCGAAATGTCTGGTCCTGACACAGCCAGCGCGTGCATTTGTAGTGAAATGGCTGCCCCCGGCTTCGCCGGCCGGGCTCTACGCCGCCGCAAGCGGCTCTGCGGAGCCGGCGCGCCGTCTCCGCCCATACGGGTGACGATCCTGGCAGAAGAAGGGACCAGGGCGGACGCCGCCCGCCCTCCCTTCCGATGCGCCTTCGCTCGGCCGGGCAGGGCCGCGTCCGCCGCAGGGCAGTTTGCCCCGCCGCGGCCGGCAACCCGGCCCGCCGCGAACGCGGATCGACCCGGACCCACCCGCTCTCGGCGATGGCCAGGGGTGCTGTCGCACTCCCTTTTGTCCAAATCAATTGCTTAAGGTATCGAAAAATGATACTTTATGCATATGAAATCAGAAACTCGCCTGCATGCCCGTGACTACATTTCCCGCCTGGCGGCCAGTGGTCACTATCATTTCAGCTCTGCCGAGGCTCAGGCGGCTTTGGGCGTATCGGCTGATGCCACAAAACTGGCCCTGAACCGGCTGGCGAAGCAAAGCTTGATCGCTTCCCCGGCTCGCGGGTTCTACGTCATCGTTCCTCCGGAATACAGCTCACTCGGCTGTCTGCCCGCCGAGCAGTTTATTCCGGCGCTGATGAAACGGCTGGGCCTGTCCTACTACACGGGCCTGCTGTCGGCCGCCCAGTTTCATGGCGCGGCCCACCACCGCCCGCAGGAATATCAGGTGATGGTGGCCAAAAGCCGCCGGCCCATCGTCTGCGGCGCGGTGCGCGTCGGCTTCATTGTGCGCAAGAATATCAGCGTGATTCCCGTGCAGAGTTTCAACACGCCGCGGGGCACGGTTCTTGTGTCGACGCCCGAGGCGACGGCCGTCGATCTTGTCGGCTATTACAACCACGTCGGCGGACTTGACCAGGTCGCAACAATCCTCGGCGAACTCGCCGACAACCTTGACGCCGACAAGCTTGTCGCCGCGGCGCAGACAGCGCCTGTCCCTTGGGCGCAGCGGCTTGGCTATCTGCTGGAGAAGGGGGAAGCCGGCGAGCGCGCGCAGGCGCTGAAATCCTATGTCCGCAAACATGCCCGGCAGGCAACGGCTCTGCTACCGACAGGGGATGCCAAGGGCGCCGAACGGGATGAAGGCTGGAAGCTCGACATCAATGCCGACGTGGAGGCCGAACTGTGATCCCGCGCGACTATATCACCGAATGGCGAGCGCAGGCCCCTTGGGTTCAGGACATACAGGTCGAGCAGGACCTCGTTATCTGCCGCGCTCTGGTCGAGATTTTTTCCCATCCCGTTTTGTCGGAAGCGCTGGCGTTTCGTGGCGGCACGGCCCTCTACAAACTCTATCTCAAACCGGCCGCGCGCTATTCAGAGGACATCGATCTAGTGCAGATGCGCGCTGAACCGGCAGGGCCGGTTATGGAGGCCCTGCGGTCGGTTCTTGACCCGTGGCTCGGCACGCCGCGCTGGAAGCAGACCGAAGGCCGGGTAACCTTCGTGTACCGGTTTGCGTCGGAAGATGCGCCGCCCATCAATATGAAGCTAAAGGTCGAGATCAATTCGCGCGAGCATTTCGCTGTGCACGGCTTCAAGTCGATTCCGTTCGGAGTGTCATCGCGCTGGTTCGAAGGCGCGTGCGAGATACCGACCTACGAGTTGGACGAACTTCTCGGCACCAAACTGCGTGCGCTCTATCAGCGCAAGAAAGGCCGCGATCTATTCGACCTGGCGGTCGCCCTTGCGCATGAAGGCGTCGATCCCGGTCGCATTGTCGAGACCTTTGCCGCCTACATGGAACATGGCGGGCACACCATAACGCGCGCGCTGTTTGAGCAAAACATGCATCAAAAGCTCACCAATCCGCAGTTTACTGCGGATATCAGCCCCCTTCTGGCAACCGGGTATTCTTGGGATTTAGGCGCGGCGGCCGAAGCCGTAGGGTCGGGACTAATTCAGCGGCTTCCCGGTGAGCCGTGGAAGGGCAATGCTTAAGCAGGCGAGAGGGCTGAGATGGCGAGGAGAGCGGGTAATACTCTGGACAAGTGGGAGGTCGGCATCGTCAAGGCGATGCTGGCGCGCAAATACGTCCCCCAGGATATTCAGGCTTACTTCTCCCGACCTACACGTTCGATCAACCACGCCCGCATTTCAGAGATACGGGATGGCAGCAAACACAAAGCCGTTAAGAACGCGACGGACGCAGAACTCGACGCCTTTCTTGACGTCTGGCCGAACGTCGACCCTGCAACAGGATTGCACCTTAAGGGTGACGAGCTTCTCATAAAAGCGCGGGAAGCCATGATCGCGGCGGTCCACACCTTCAACAGCGCCGGCCTCCATTTCAGGGCGGAACTCTTCATTGTGACCGCCATCATCGCTTGGACCTACCTTCTTCATACCTACTACAAGCGCGAAGGCGTAGACTATCGGTACAAGAAAGCAGGCGTCGTGCAAAAGACGCCGAGCGGTGCAGAAAAATACTGGGAGCTCAGCCAGTGCCTTGCCACCGGAAAATGCCCTTTGAAAGCGGGTGTCGTCAACAATCTCAAGTTCCTGATAGAAATCCGTCACGAGATCGAACATCGATCAACGAACCGCATCGACGATGCGCTGAGCGCAAAATTGCAAGCCTGCTGCATTAACTTCAATGACGCCATCAAAGAGCTTTTTGGCAGGGAGTACGCTTTGGAGAAGCGTCTGCCCATCGCCCTTCAGTTCGTAACATTCGATGGCGTACAGAGGACCGCACTGATTGGTGCAGACCTGCCGGCTCACATTGCCACGGCAATGGACAATTTTCACAAGACGCTGACAGAGGACGAACAGAAAGACCCGCAATTCCGCTTCCGGGTAGCATTTGTGCCAAAGGTGACAGGCAAGGCTTCCAATTCCGACCTGGCCATTGAGTTCATTAAGCCGGGTTCACCGGAGGCCGAAGCTGTTGAACGCGTACTCCTGAAGGAGGTTGAGAGGCCGAAGTACCTCCCGTCGCAGGTTGTCGCCAAAGCGCAGGCTGCAGGATTTCCCGCCTTCAATATGTACGATCACACTCAGCTGTCCAATCAGCTCGACGCAAGGAATGCTGGTAAGGGCTACGGCGTGATGGTGGCAAAGACCTGGTACTGGTACCAAAACTGGTATGACAAGGTTATCGAGAAGCTGGGCGAAGGGTGGGTCAGGCCGGCAAAATAGCCCTGTGGTCCTGGTCTCTCTTCCTGGCTGCGGCGGGTTTGGATTTCGCCCCGCGACCGTTCGTAGACTCATGTGTCAGGATTTCCGCGCCTGGCGGGGAGGTTGCTGCACGATTGGTTTGTATGCGATTTTGGCCCTGTAGGGGCCAATCCCCTCTACAAACCAATCTCGCCGTCAGGCTAGATTCGGAAATTGTAAGGCAAAAACAATCACATACGAGTGCCCAGTTTCATCTCGTCCGGCGTACCATTTCAGTACAGAGCCATGAACGCCGAACACCGCCGACTTCCCACTGGAAACGGCGATAAGCGTTCGCAGCAGTTCTGACTTCGATCCCATGATGCTTCGGTATCTGCGACCTTAAACCAATCGAGCCAGTCACGTAGCATCTGGCGGTCCATCCCGCCGATCCGCGCGGCCTGCTCCCGTCGAGAACAGCGGCCAACGGCTAAAGCCGGCGGCTCTGGTTGGCTTGCCTAGGCCGGCCGCGAGCCGGCGCAGATCCAAGGCCAAGTAGAAGCTTCACCGCAACAGGCATGACGCGGATCCTCCCGCGCCAATGGAATCAGCGAAACCGACCGTCGAAGAGCCCTCGTGTGTCAGCCATTACTGTGTCGCACTTACCCTGCAAGCTACGGACGCCGAACCCTCTCGGGCCGAACCGATCTCCAATCCGGCCCCAAAAACAATGCCGCAAACATCGCAGGCGACATCCGCATTCCGCCGCCGCGAAGCTGGCCAGACGAACTTGGTGCTCTCAAGCCGCTTGTGCACCAGCACCAGTCCGGTGCGATCCCAGACCAGAATCTTGAACCGATCCGCCTTTTGGCGTGGAAGACCCTGGCGGCACCGCTGCAGGGATCAAGGCCGAGCATCCTCTGTGCCACCGCCGCCAGCCCATCAAGGCCACGGCGGAAGTCGACCGGACAGCCGTGAAGTGTCGCCACGTAGATCTTCAGGTCGGCGCCCGGCACAATCATCGCGAAGTACGCACCGCGCGGATCACCTGCGCCAACTGCTCGTACCGTCGATCACAATCTAAACCTTCGCCGGCGCCGATTTCGGCGGCTTCGGCGCCAGCCGGGGCGACAACGCATCCTCTACCAGCACGGCGCGAACAGCGGCTACGCGCTCTTCGACGCCGCTCCGCACCATCGGCGCGCCAAAATCGGTTCGGAGCTCGGCGTGGGAAACCTTCTACGGTTGCCATGATGCATCATTACCACCCTAATTTGGGAAGCCGTACCACCGAGCCACTCTTTCTGAGACCCGGCAATACTCGGCCCGGCGGGTCGGGTGGGACCAAATCAGGCTGTGTTTCTCGCCGTCCTCGCGGGCGGAGTCGGCGCGTTCTCTATCGCGAACGCCAAACCCGCACGCTGAGAAAATCGTGCGGCTAACGAATTAGGAGCTCGCGTAGGCTTGCGCAAAATGGACGGAAGCCATGCGCTCGGCCTGCTCGAACCAGTTTGCGATATCGGTCGGGTTATAGTTCGGCAGCTTCTCCGCTTCTTTCTGGACATAGCGCAGTGCGTCATTCGCACGGGCGCGGATTCGCTCAAGATCTTGCCCCACAAGCTTGCCATGCCGCTTGCGTACGACACCATCGACAATGACGGTATCAACGTCAGCCGCAGTCGATTGCAAGACAACCGATCCGATAGGATGACAGGTGGGAACGAAATGGCGGCGTCCCGAAACGATGGTAATGTCGGCCTTCTTGCCGGGCGTAATCGAACCAACCGATTTTGCCAGGCCGAGGGCGTCAGCGCCATTCACGGTAGCCCAGGTAAGGGCGTCTCGGACGCTTAAATTGATCTCGTAAGGCATGCGACCAACATGCTTGTGGACATGATCGTTGTCTATGCAGCGCTGGAACTGCAATCCGAGACGCATCTGCGAGAAGAGGTCTCCAGAGCCGACGCAAACGATGTCAGTGCTGAATGAAGGCGAAATGCCGTGGTTGAGACAGGTGCGGAACGGCGGGAAGCCCATGCCCATTTGCATCTCTGTCTCTGGGGATATTGACACCTTTCCATCGGTCTTTGCGATCAACTCCCATTCTGGAGGAGTGAGCCCATTGCAGTGGATGTGCAAATGACCTGGTCGCAGCAGTTTCCTATCGTTGAGTTCTCGCAAGCCTTTCAGGAGGATCGACGTCGAAGCCGCGCCAGTGTGGGACGCCAATTTTAGACCGAGCTCATGGCCAAGCCTAAACTCGCTTGCCGTTTCATCAAACGGGAGTATTCCGAAATCGGTCAGGAGCATCCCCATGCCGACAAGGTCATCGGTGTTGGAGAGCTCGTTCGAACGGAGAGCGCGCGCGTCGACCAGCCGCTGCTCGTGCGCTTTGAACGCGGTCGGCTTGAAGTCGAATTTCTGCATTCCATAGGCATAGATGGCTCGGATACCGGATGCCCTCAGCGAATCGACGGCCGCTCTCGCATGGTCGGGCGAGTTCACGCAATCGCAACAGTCGAAGATGGTGGTGACGCCGGAATCGATCGCTTCAAGGGCACCCACCATCGTGGCCGCGCCCATGACCTCAGCGGTGACAAGCGAGCCCCAACCATAAAAGGTCGACGCCAGGAATTCAGGCAGGGACATGTCGGCGGAAACAGCTCGAAAAAGTGCCATCCACGTGTGGCGATGGGTGTCGATGATACCCGGAATGATGATGCCTCCCTCAGCGTCGATGAGTTCGGCATCGATGCCGTCGAACTCTGAGCGGTCGGAAGCGACCTTGAGTATCTGATCTCCCTCAATCAGAATTGCGCCTTGCGGCAGGTCTTTCAGCACTTCATCCATGGTGACGACGAAGCCACCAGTAATGACCGTCTTGCGATTTTCCATATGATAGCTCCTCCCAAGCTGCCGGTCTAAGCGCAAGCGGTGCGTTCTATCGCCCGATCACTCGCCGGTCCTCTGGGTGATAGCTGACCTGTTTCCAGTCACAATGATCACGTGGTGATCGGGCCGCTTCTCGATATTCTTTGTCCGCGTCTCGATGTTTCAATCCCGCCCGGGGCATTGTCTCATCTTGCAGGGAGGCATTGGACGAATGACCTTCGACAGGCCAGACTTCCGAGATGGAGCTCTATCGACCCGGGAACCTCAAGACATTGTTCTGATCGCTATGCGGCATTCAGATTTCGAGTTTTCTGACGTAACTTTCCTTGCCGGGGACGGAAAGAAAACCACAACGGCATCGAAGCTTTCGGTGCGCGGAGGATATTCATTTTGAAGCAGAGGCAGATAGGAATCTCTTTGCTGAAATCTGCCGGCGGGCCGGAGTTAGCCAAGCGACCCATGCCTAAGCGGTATGACTGGACGAAGGATGTAAGGAACCGCCTTCGCTCGGAGCTCGATCCCGATCAGTTCGAATGTGAGATTCGCGTCGTCTCGCTTTCTGCTGTGCCGGACTGGCGAAGTTTGCCGTTTCACTGCCACAATCGAGCGGAAATTCTATATGTAACTGGTGGCCTACTACAGCTGGAGACGCGAGACAGCGTTTTTGTTGCTCCCGCTCAAAGCGCGCTGTGGATCCCAAGCGGTGTGGTGCACCGAGTTCGCAGCCTCGGTTCCTTCGACGGCTATGTGCTATTTCTTGATTTCAACCGCGCAGCTGAAATGCCACAGGAATGTGCCGCCTTGACGGCGAGTTCTCTGTTTCTGGCACTCATTGAGCGCGCGAGTCACTTCTCAAAGGAAAACGACAGAGAATCCCACCGGCAACGACTACTCGAGGTGCTGCTAGACGAAATCCTCGTACTGCCTCTCTCAACGCCAGCACTGCCCTTGCCACTCAGTCCTCGGCTTAGAGAAGTGAGCATTCGACTTATCGAAGCGCCCTCCGTCCAGGTTGGGGTTAGTGAGCTTTCCCGAAGCATAGGCATGAGTCCGCGGAACATGTCGCGGAGATTCCGTGCGGAGACCGGGATGTCGCTCGGTAAATGGCGGGGACAGGCGCAAATTCTCTCGGCGGTCATCATGCTGTCGACTGGCTCGTCCGTGAAGGAAGTCGCATATTCCCTAGGGTATGAAAGCACCTCTGCCTTCATCGCAATGTTTCGCAGAAATGTCGGATATTCGCCTGGCAAGTGCGCAAAATCAGCAAGGTAGTACGTAGCGCGCCATTTCTCGATTGTCGTGCAAACTCCGCGTCTGGGCGTCATCACCATTCTAAGGCGTTGACTCCGCTGAAAACTAGTAAATTAGGACGGGCCCTTTCGCTCTCCGAGCGAAGCCGCCCGTCGATCCTCCTACAATGTCAAGCCGGCCGACGTAGCCAGGTGTCTGCTGCCACATGCAGCTCAGGAACCGCACGAGGCGAGCGGCGTAGCGCTTACCCACGACCACGGGAGCGAAAATGCAGGCACACTGAATGAGCGATGATCGGCGGTGGGAACCGATGGCGCTTGTTGCTAACGGTCGGCAGGTTCATGCTGGCCGACTTACACTGCTTGCCGCCATGCCGGAGTTAACGTGACAACGCTCTATATAGACGTCCATACAGACGTCTTCTTACCGCAAAACCTCATGGCTCAGACGGCCGCCCTCGGACAATACTAATCAATACAGGCTCTGTCTGAGGAAGCTTCGTGCGCTCGTGGCGCGGATGATCGAAGAACTCCGCGGGCGTGTTCTCCTCGACGATCTGGCCCTGATCCATGAAGATCACGCGATTGGCCACCTTACGGCCAAAGCCCATCTCGTGGGCGGCGCAGAGCATTGTCATACCCTCTTCGGCAAGACCAACCATCGTCTCCAGCACTTCCTTGATCATTTAGGGATCGAGCGCCGAGGGTCGGTTCGTCGAACAGCATGATGCGCGGGTTCATGCACAGCGAACGCGCGATCGCCACGCGCTGCTGCTGGCCGCCGGACAGCTGGTCCGGATACTTGTTGGCCTGCTCGAGAGCTTGACGCGCTAGAGGAAATGCATGGCGATTTTCTCGGCCTGCTTCTTTGGCATCTTGCGCACCCAGATCGGCGCCAGCGTGCAGTTCTCCAGCATCGTGAGATGCGGGGACAGGTGAAGTGCTGGAACACCATGCCGATTTCGCGGCGCACCTCGTCGATCTTCTTGAGATCGTTGGTGAAGTTCCTTTCCGTCGACGATGATCTTGCCTTACTGGTGCTCCTCCAGCCGCCCTAACCAGTTTGAAACGGCGATGGAGCGTCGTCTGCGAAGCGTCAACGCTGGTCGCGATGACCACCGCAGTTCGCTTAGGAATCGGCATAGGCCCATGATCGCCGCGACCGTACCCAGTGACTGCCGCGTACCAGATAGCTCGGGTTCTTTTCCTCGCACTCCCTTTATCGATGTCGGCCCATACGCTCATTCTGCTGCTTCCAACGAAGCTGCCTATCTCGCTGATTTCATCGTGCGGAACAGTCGCCTAAGGGCGTTGTCATATTTAACTTTGGGATGATGCCCTTTGGTCAAGACAGACATGCCGCCTCCTCCCGAAGTTTCAAGCGCTGCCGTTTCCCGGCCCCGGTCATCGCGTATACAGTGTGGGTGTGCTTCCGGTTCCCGTTGAGCCTGCGCCTTGTCGAGGAGATGCTGCTGGGGCGTGGCATCCCCCGTACGAAACGCGGGCAGCCTGAACCACAGAGGCGTCGGCGCCCATGTAGTCCACGAGCCCTAGGGCCAATCGACATTCAGGATTCCCGGCGGGATGGAAGCGTGATTCATAGGTTTCCGTGATTTGGCGGAGACCTGATGATGTCAGTGAAACG
>NZ_QGGX01000034.1 GCF_003148805.1 Aminobacter sp. AP02 | reverse complement strand
ATCGGCGAGATCTGCCTGGCGATCGAGATGGGTGCCGACGCGATCGATATCGGCAAGACCATCCATCCACATCCGACACTCGGCGAGACCATCGGCATGGCAGCCGAAGTCGCCGAGGGCGTATGTACAGACCTGCCGTCGGATCGAAAAAAATAACTAGGGCTTAAGTCGAATTGACACGACGGGGTAATTGTAGCGGGTACGTCAGCCGTAGGTCCGGCTCATCTTGCTGGCAACGGCACCAGCTGGTCGTTGGCTTCGGTTGCGACATCCGCTAACGCCGTGATCTGCAGCAACTTTAATCATGGACTTGAAACAGACCTGTCTCGTAAAGCTCCTTATGAGAAACCGTTCTCTCAACTCTGTCTTCCGTGCAAGTGTGCCGAAGCCGTCTACAACTCGCACGAGCGGCACCGGAATGGGCAAGCTCATCGCGGGGGCGGACGGCCCGCTATCGTGAAGCTGAGCCGATTGCGTGATGCGTCGGGGCCGTTACCGACGAGCTTGCCGCGCTCAGCATCGGCGGCGCGCGACATCATTCGAACTGCGCAAGAAGCGCCCGAGCGCGTATGCGTACCGGCTCATCGACCATGATCCGGTCAATCAGCGCCACGCCGTCGCCGGAAGCCAGCACGCGCTGTGCCCAGTCGACCTCCGCGGGGGAAGGCAAGAACGCCCGTACGACTCCGGCGATCTGTTTAGGATGGATGCAGAGCTTGCCGGTCAATCCCAAGTCGCGCGCATGGCATGCGTCATCATGGGCTATCCCGGCATCGTCCAGTTGTAAGGTCACCCCATCGATGGGCGCCGCGATGCCTACCAGACGTGAGGCCAACACCAGTTCAGAGCGCACCGGCAGCAGTACCTCGCGCAGATGGGCGCAATCTAGATCAGCGCAATAATCCACCGAGCCGAAGGCAAGCCGCACCGCGGCGGCAATGGATCGCGCGGCAGCGACGCCGCGCGCTGTTTCGATTAGCGCGATTAGCGGCAGCCCGCCGAGAGCCTGCCATATCGATGACAAGACCGCGGGGTCCTCGGCCTTGGGCACCATCACAGCGGCCAGGTGCAGCTTGGCGGCGGCAGCCACATCTCGCTCATGCCACACCGTGCCATGGCCATTGATCCGTACGATCACTGGGACATCCGTAAAATCGGAGGCAAGGGTTGCGCGGGCTGTTTCCTTCGCGTTGTCCGCGACCGCGTCCTCTAGGTCGAGGATCACCGCATCCGCGCCCGAAGCGGCGGCCTTGGCGAAGCGTTCGGGTCGGTTAGCGGGCACAAAAAGCGGCGCACGAATCAGGTCGATATTCACCATTCTGCAGCGGCCTCCATCGCCACTGGCCCTCCGACGGTGGCCGTCCAGAGCCTTAGCCGGTGGCCGTTGGCTGACGCATTCAATGTGAAATCCGCTTCATCGAAAATCGGCGCCAGGCTGCGAAAAGAAAGATGAGCGGGCATCCGGCCACCAATCTCGGCTGCGAGATGGGCAAGCATCGTGGCCTGCAACGGACCATGGACGACAAGGCCGGGATAACCCTCGACCTCGTGTGCATAGTGCGCGTCGTAGTGAATCCGGTGGCCGTTGAAGGTCAGCGCCGAATAACGGAAGAGCAGCGTCGATGTCGGCTTTGTCCGTCGTCATGGTTTTTGGGACAGTTGGCGGCGTGAGCTAACGGAGGCTCTGGCCCATCAGGGTTTTCATATTAGGCGGCCGCTTTTCGATGAAGCAAGCGGCGTTGTCTGATGGTTTGGCGTTTGATCCTTTCCCTTTCCAGCGTGATGATATCGCCGCGCCCGAAGTAGACGTCGGCGGGAGTTAGATTGCCGAGGACTGAAGCTCGCGAAGACGAAATGCCACGCCAAGGCGCGGGTCGCGGTAGCCCGCAAACTCGCCACCGTGATGCATGCGATGTGGCGCGACGGTACCTTCTATGTCGGCGATCCCGACGCATCGGCGCCGGACGTTGCCGCGGCGAATGCTGCCAAACTGCAACGCCTGGGCCTCGCGAACTCATGATCATCACCGCTTCATCACCAGCCGGCTGACGGCTCGAACAGCTCAAGGAGGTCCGCGTCAGCGGCAGAGGAATGATACAGACCAGGACAACGGGAAGCACGATATCTTGCCTGTGGCCGCACTGCGCGGACCACGCAGGAATGCCTGTGATGCTGCCCCGTAAATCCGATAGCGACATGTGCAGCGACGGTTCGAAATCCGCTCTCGTGCGGTCCAGCCATCCCGTTGCAGAGCACGGAAGAGTGCGCGGCGTATCAGACCCTCGTCACAACGCAAACCTTGCCGGCCTGGCGTGGAACAGAGCACGATTACTTGTTATGGAGGAGAACCGACGATGGCGAAGACTTGCAAAAACTCGACCCCAAATAAGAGGGCGAGATAAAAGCGCCTGCCCAAAACGCGTTAAGCCATTGGCATGGCTTGCGTTTTTCCGTACATGTCGTTTGGTCGTGTGCATACAGCACAGTTTATGTGAGGCATTTCAATGCCTGTGCATGCACGCGGTAGCCGCTCCCTTAGTTGGCGCGCTGGTAGAGGTGAGAAGATCAGGGATGTAGAAGGCGCTTTGACCGCCGATCGACCAGCACATCCAACGCCTCTTGAACGGCTTGCGAGTTAGGCCGCCAGGCCGTTGCGCTACCTGCGGTCACGCGCGGTTCCATCAATGCCGACGAAGGGTGCTTGTAAAGATCTACTGCCGCCAAGCTAGGCGCTGCGTCACACCCAGAGTCCATGTGCCGCGAACGTAAAGTGCCGGCCTAATCAGGCGAGCGGCGCAGGCGAGTGATCTCGCCTGCGATTTGTTGTCAGAAATCCACGCTGCCGTATGTTGGATGTTAGCGCGGCCTTCATTATATCCAGAAGTACCTGCTGCCGGCCGAGGGCCTCGCCATATTGCAGTGCATAACTGCCCTCAGTCGCCGAACGCCTCAAGCATTAGCCAAGCGGATGATGGATCGCGAAGTTCTTGACCTGTTGGTAGGCAGAGAGTGCTTCGAGACCCTTTTCACGGCCGAAGCCCGACAGCTTGAAACCGCCAAAGGGAAACTCAACGTCCAACCCGGCGCCGAAGGAGTTGATCCACACCTGGCCGACGCGCAGCTTCTCGCCAACGCCGAGCGCCTTGTTGATGTTGGTGGTGTGGACGCCAGCGACGAGGCCGAAGGGCGAGTCATTGGCGCCGGCAACGGCTTCCTCAGCGGTGTCGAACGGAATGACGGTCAGGATTGGACCGAAGATTTCCTCACGTGCGATCTGGGTGCTGTTGTTGGCGCCGACCACCAGGCCCGGCCTGACGAAGGCGCCGTCGGCAAGTGAAGCCGATTTCGGCAGATCGGCGCCGAGCAGCAGTTCGCCGTCCTTGCGGGCGATGTCGTAATAGCGCTCGACATCGCCCTTGTGCGCCCTGCTGATCAGCGGCCCCATGTCCGGATCGTCGATGCCGGCGCCGAGCGTCATCGCGCTGATGCGGGAATGCAGCTTGTCGACGACGCGGTCGTGGATCAAGCGCTCGACGAACAGCCGGGTTCCGGCGTTGCAGACCTGACCGCAATGGGTGAGGAAGCCGCCGGCCACGATCGGCAGCGACTTGTCGAGATCGGCATCGGCAAACAGGATCTGCGGTGACTTGCCGCCGAGCTCCATGTTGCAGGGTATGGCGTGCGAGGCGGCCGCGACCAGTACGCGCTCGCCCGTCGGCACGGAACCGGTGAAGGTAATCTGGTCGACACCCTTGTGGCGGGCGAGCAGGTCGCCGGCAACGGAACCGCGGCCGTTGACCAGATTGACCAGGCCCTCGGGCAGGCCGGCCTCCTGGCAGATCTTCATGAACTCATACGCAGTGACAGGCGTGTCGGCCGACGGCTTGATGATGACGGCACAACCGGCGGCGAGTGCCGGCGCCACGCCGCGGGCAATGAGCTGGAAGGGGTAGTTCCACGGAATGATGTGGAGGCTGACGCCGATCGCCTCCTTGACGGTCCAGTCCGACCAGTCGGGCCCAAGCGGGATCGAGCTGCCATGCAGCTTGTCGGCTGCACCACCATAGAATTCGAAGAAGCGGGCCGAGCAGTCGACCTCCCAATAGGAGTCGCGCAGGGGCTTGCCGCTGTCGATGCTTTCCTTTCGGGCGATCTCGTCGCGCCGCTGCAGCATCAACTCGCCGATGCGGTGCAGGATGCGACCACGCTCGAACGGCCGCATGCGCCGCCAGGGTCCATTATCGAATGCCTCGCGCGCTGCGGCGACTGCCATATCGACTTCAATTGCTCCGGCACGTGCGAACTCGGCGACCAGCAGGCCCGTTGCCGGGTCGAAAGACTGGCCGACGCCGTCGGAGCCTTCGTTGAGAACCTTATTGCCGACGACGATTGGAATGAAGGCGCGGTCAGTCACGTGAATCTCCATGGGTTGGCATTCGGGGCGCTGCCGGATTGGCAACTTTTCCGCTGCTGTTGTATGCAAAACAAAAAAGATTGTCTACAGTAATTGACAACGTGTTTACACGCTGGTAGCCAGAATCCATCGAAAGACGGGAGTGAGGGGCCAAATGGAGCTAGGTTTGAAAGGTAAGCGCGCGCTGGTTACAGCCGCTTCCCGCGGGCTTGGGAGGGCCTCTGCCCTGGCGCTAGCCGCCGAGGGTGCGTGGGTTGCCGTCGCGGGACGCAACACCGAAGCGATGCAGGATCTTGTGCGCGAATTGCTCGATGCGGGCGCTGCCGATGCAATTGCGGTCAAGATGGATCTGACGGACCGCACGACGCTCAAGCCGGCGGTCGACGAAGTGGTGGCCAATTTCGGCGGTCTCGACATTTTTGTCGGCAACACCGGCGGTCCTGCTGCCGGACCATTCCTCAGCGTTTCACGCGACGGATGGGAGCAGGCACTGAATGAGAGCCTGTTGCCGCTCGTCGAGCTTTCCCACGCGGTGCTGCCGCATATGCAGGCCGGCGGTTGGGGACGCATCATCTTCATCACGACAGTCGGTGTGAAGGTGGTTCAGCCCAACATGGTCCTGTCGGACTCCGTGCGCCTGGCTGTGGTCGGGTTGGCCAAGTCGCTGTCCATCGAGTTCGCCCATGAAGGCATCATGGTGAACTGCCTCTGTCCGGGGCCGTTTGCGACCGACCGCATGGAGTATCTTATCCAGTCGAGCATGGATCGGGATGGTTTGGACCGCAAGGCAGCGGAAGCGCTGTGGCTTGAAGAAGTGCCGGTCGGCAAGTTCGGCGACCCCAATGATTTCGGTGCGATTGTCGCCACGCTCGCCTCCGAGCGGGCCGGTTTCATTACCGGCACGGCCATCGCCCTCGACGGAGGAAAATCTCGTGCTTACTAAGAACCAGCCTACCAAGAGCGAAACCATGGACGGCGGTGCAGCCGTCGTCGCCTGGCTCAAGGCCGTCGGCGTGCAGAACATCTTTTCCGTATCGGGCGGGCCGATCAATTCGGTTTATCGCGCCTGTGCGCATCAGGGACTTCCGCTCATCCATGCCCGCCACGAGGCTGCAGCCTGCTTCATGGCCGAGGCCCAGTCACGGGTCACCGGCAAGGCTGGTGCCGCGGTCGTCACGCTCGGACCTGGCGTTACCAATGCCGTCACGCCGGGGCTCGTTGCGATGCTCGCCGGTACGCCGGTCATCATCGTCGGTGCCCAGGCCGGCACCAAGTCGGCCGAACGTGGCGCGGGAATGGCCTATGACGTTCTGCCGATCATGAAGGGCGTCACCAAATGGGCGGCGCGCTGCACCGATCCGAACCGGCTGCAGGAATATCTCGACATTGCCTGGCGCAAGATGTGGGCTGGCCGGCCCGGCCCCGTGTTCCTTGAGGTGCCGACCGACATTCTGTCGACGCCACTGAGCACCCAGGTGGCCAGCGCGTGTCCGCCGATGCCCGGCATTCCCGGCGTGCCTGCACGTGACGCCGATGCAGCTCGCGCGCTGCTGTCGGAAGCCAAGAGGCCGCTGCTTGTCCTTGGTGACGAACTGTTCTGGGATCGATCCGATCGGATCGCGGAAGTGGTCGAAAAGCACGGCCTGGCTTTCGCCACGATGCGGCTTGCGCGCGGCATCGTCGATGAGCGGCACCCGCGCTGGATGGGACCTGCCTACGCGCCGTGCAACGCCACGCTGCGGCGGGCGATGAAGGAAGCGGACTGCATTCTGTTGCTCGGCCATCATTTCGAGTTCGACCTCGAATTCGGCGACACGGTTGGCCCGGACGCCCGCATCATCCAGGTCTGTTCCGACCAGGAACTGTTACATCGCAACAAGCAGGCTGATATCGCCATTGCCGCGTCGCCTGCAGGCTTTCTCGATCTTTTTGCCGAGATGCCGGCCTTGCAGATCGACCGGCCCTGGAACGACGGTCTGGTCAAAGGCTGGCAGAGCGAGCGCGAGACCCAGTTGGGCGAGGGCGACGCCGCAGGCATTCACCCTATCGCTGCGATCGATGCCGTAAGCGCTGCCGCGCCGGAGAATTCGATCTTCGTCACCTCGCACGGCAATATCGACTTCTGGGCGGATGCGCGGCTGCGCATTCCGGCAGCCGGCCGTTATCTCCGCGCCGGCCAGTCCGGCGCCCTTGGGGCAGAGGTTCCCTATGGCGCGGGCGCGAGCTTTGCCCATCCGGATGCGCCCGTAATCGTGTTCGTCGGCGATGGTGGCGTCGGGTTCCACATTTCGGAACTTGATACCGCCGAGCGCTACGGTCGCGCATTCATCATCGTCGTGCTCGACGATGAGATGTGGGGTGCTATCGCATTGCCGCAGGAGCAGAGCTTCGGCGAAACCTACGAGATGAATCTGCCGCGCCGCGACTGGGCAAAGGTTGCCGATGGACTAGGCGGGAGAGGCTACTTCGCCCGCGATGCCGATGCCATCCAGAAGGCCCTTGCCGACGCCATCGCCAGCGGCAAGCCGGCGTTGATCCAGGTGCCGGTGCGCAGCGTCATCAGCCCTTACATGGCCTACATCTCGTAACCGCCGTTCGCGAAGATATTTTGGAGAGACAGCATGAACATATGGAAGAACGCTGCGGCTACGGGCATCACACCGCCCAATCACTTCGGTGGCCTCAATGTGCTCGACATCGTGCCCTTCAAGGGCAACAACTTCTGCATCCAGCTTTCGAAAGCTCCGAAGGGTGGCGGCGGCGATCTTCATCATCATGAAGACTGGGCGCAGGCTTTCTACATGGTGAAGGGCGAGATGACCTTCGACACGGGTAACGAACGTTTCACGCTTAAGCCGGGCGAGTCCGTCCTGTTCGAGCCGGGCGACCCGCACTACACGGTCAACGAGGCTGATCAGCAGGCGGAATACCTGGTCATCACAATTCAGCAATAAGCCCGAACGGGATCGGTGGCGTAAAGCTTGCATCGCGTCCGCCAAGGATGCATCTAACGTCAGATGCGGCAGATCTGGGAGTAAACGGTGAGCGAAGTCATGGATGACGAGAGGGAAACCAGGCTGTCTGCGGACAACCTGATCCGCCTTCTTGAAGATGACATTCTCAACAGCGTGCTGAAGCCGGGCGACCGGCTGGACGAGCAGTCGCTTGCACGCCGCTTTGAGGTTTCGCGCACCCCGGTGCGGGAAGCGCTTCGCCATCTCGCCTCAAGCGGCCTCGTCGACATCCGCAAGAACCAGGGTGCGACGGTGAAGCGGCTTACCACCGCCGAGCTGATCGAGATGTTCCAGATCATGGCGGAGTATGAGGGGCTTTCGGCCCGTCTTTCCGCCCGGCGGATGACGCGCGACGAACTCACCGAAATGCGCAAATGGCACGACGAGTGCGCGGCGAGGGCCGAAAAGGAAGATCACGACGGCTTCTATGAGGCCAACAACCTCTTACACGACACGATCTTCCGTGGTTCGCGCAACGTCTTCCTGCAGGTCGAGAGCCGCAAGCTGCGTAACCGGCTCAATGTCTATCGGCGCCACATCACCACGCCGCGCAAGATGGCGAAGTCCGTCATCGAGCATCGGGGTATCGTCGATGCGATAGTGGCCGGCGACGAAGAACTCGCGCACAGCCTGATGCGCCAGCATGTCGATCTGCTGGCAGGCGCGGCGGCCGATGTGCTGCTCGCACTTGAGACCGAAAATCTAGAATAGACCCCGACCTAACCGGTTGGATGACGACGTCGCTTGCGGCGCACGGAGACGTGCGCGCGGGCTCTCGGAGAGCATTGCCCAAAGGTCCGGCGCCAGATGTGCCCGGCAGAGCAAATGAGGTTCGCAATGAAGTTAGTCGAGAATCGCTCCGCCAAGCGGAACATGCCCCTCAGCGCAACGGAAGCTGCGATTGCAGGTGTTGGCGCACCCGCCATCGTCCGTGAATTTCTTCCCGCCTTTCCGATTTATGCGCCGACACCGCTGGAGAGCCTTCCTGGTCTCGCTGCGAGCCTGGGCATTGCATCGATCGATCTCAAGGACGAAGGCCACCGCTACGGCCTCTACAGCTTCAAGGCGCTCGGCGGCGCTTATGCCGTCGCCCGCCTGGTCCGTAACCATGCTTCGCGGGTTCTCGGCCGCGATGTTGAACCAGCCGAGTTGCTGTCCGACGCTGTCAGGCAGGTCGCAGCCGATCTCACCGTGTGTTGCGCCACCGACGGCAATCACGGCCGCTCTGTCGCGGCTGGCGCCCAGATGTTCGGCTGCCGTTGCGTGATCTTCCTGCACAGCGGGGTTTCTGTCGGCCGCGAAAACGCCATTGCGGGCTTTGGGGCCGAGATCAGGCGGACCGACGGCAATTATGACCAGTCCGTCGCCGAGGCGAGCGAAACGGCGAACCGCGAAGGCTGGACGACGGTCTCCGACTTTGCCTGGGAGGGCTACACCGAAATCCCCGGCATGGTCATGCAGGGCTATACCTTGATGCTGGACGAGATCTC
Organism: Aminobacter sp. AP02; assembly: GCF_003148805.1. GTDB lineage: Bacteria > Pseudomonadota > Alphaproteobacteria > Rhizobiales > Rhizobiaceae > Aminobacter. Next base: position 21,636 of record NZ_QGGX01000034.1, on the reverse strand, counting down.
CGCCCAGGCAAGGCAACCTTACACGCATATCTTCATCCAGGGGGGCGTCGGCGGGCTGGCGGCGGTAGTTGCCGGATATTTTCTGGACCGCGACGGGGCGTCCCGCCCGAAACTCGTTGTCGTCGAGCCCGACAAGGCGGCCTGCCTGCAAGTGAGTGCCGCCGCCGGCAAACGGATGTCGATCGAGGCCGGTGACGCCACCGTGATGGCGATGCTCGAATGTTACGAGCCGTCGCTGACGGCCTGGGAAATTCTCGAAAAGAGCGCCGACTATTACCTCGATGTTGCAGACGACGCGGCGATCGAGGCGTTGAGGAGGCTTGCCCGTCCCGTTGACAAGGACCCTGCGCTGCGAATTGGCGAATCCGGCGTTGCCGGCCTTGCGGGATTGATCGCCGCTGCTGGCGACCCATCGATGCGCGCCACGCTCGGTCTCGACGCCAGCTCGCGCATCCTTCTGATCGGCACCGAAGGCGCTACCGATCCGGAACTCTACGAAGCGCTGCTGCACGGGGCGGCGACACCCGCAGTTCATGCGCACGCTGCAGGCTTGTGAGGGATGTCGATGAGCGACCTGTTTGAAACTGACGTCGTTGATGCCGATGTGCGCAGCCGGGCTGCTGCCCGTTTCAGGCAAGCCGGCGTCAAGCTGCCGAAGCTATCCGAACTTGCGCGGCCGGAGACCATCGACCCAACGATCCTCACCGCACTTGCTCGCGTGGATCCGGATGCCGCCGATCCACTCAACCTCTTCCGCGTGCACTGGCACAACGGGCCTGACCGGAGCGGACAGACTGAAACGCCGTGTCATCTCATACTGCCAGAAGCGCTGACGGGCGTGCGCGCCAAGATCGTCGTTGCGGTCGGCGACCGCTTCCCGATGATTGCGGCACACAAGGTGCTGGCGGCATATGGCTGCCTGGTGCCTCGGCTGGTCACCGGCCAATTCGATCTCGACAACCAGCGCGCGGTGTGGCCATCGACCGGTAACTATTGCCGCGGCGGGGTTGCCATATCAACGATCCTTGGGGCGCGCAGCGTTGCCGTGCTGCCCGAGGGCATGAGCCCCGAGCGCTTCCGCTGGCTGGAAAAATGGACCGCCGACCCACGCGACATCCTGCGTACGCCAGGCAGCGAAAGCAACCTCAAGGAGATCTACGACGCCTGCCACGAACTGGCCAAGGATACGCGCAATGTCATCCTTAACCAATTCAGCGAATACGGGAACTACATCGCTCACCGCGCGGTGACTGGACTGGCGCTGGAGCGGATCTTCAACGCGGTCAATACGACCGGCAAGCTCAAGGCGCGGGCGTTCGTCGCGGCGTCCGGCTCGTCCGGTACGCTTGCAGCAGGCGACCACCTCAAGGAGAGCCTGGGCTGCCAGATCGCTGCCGTGGAGGCCACAGAGTGTCCGACGCTGCTCAACAACGGCTATGGCGAGCACAACATCCAGGGTATCGGCGACAAGCATGTGCCGTTGATCCACAATGTCTTCAATACGGACTATGTCATCGGGGTATCCGAGCGTTCGCCCGACAGCCTCAACCTGCTCTTCAACCATCCGGTTGGGCGTGAGTATCTCCGCAATCGCAAAGGTCTGTCGGATGAGACGATCGACGGTTTCTCCCATCTTGGCCTGTCGTCGATCGCCAACATCGTAGCGGCCATCAAGCTGGCCAGATATCTCGACCTTGGTCCCGACGACGCGATCCTGACGGTCGCCACTGACGGTGCTGCGATGTACGAATCTCAGCTCGGCAAGGTTCTGGATGCTTCGTTCGGAGGCGTGTGCGATGCGCTGTCGGCCGCGGAAGTGTTCGGTGAGCATTTGGCGGGCGCACGGACCGACGCAATGCTCGAACTGACGCGGCACGAGCGCGAGCGCATCTTCAATCTCGGCTACTACACCTGGGTCGAACAGCAGGGTGTATCGCTCGAGGATTTTTCACGCCGGCGCGATCAGTCTTTCTGGGATGGCCTGATGGCCATGGTGCCGGTTTGGGACAGGCTCATCGCGGAGTTCAACGCTGCTGCCTGAGGCTGCAGCAAACACCAGCGAAGTGGAAAAGGCCGGCGGAGATTGCTCCGCCGGCCTTTTCCGTTTGGCCTCTACTTTGGAACGCGGGCGGCCTCAGGCTGCCCCACGAAGATGCTGCGAGAGCTTCCATATCGCATTGGTGTTCAGCGGAGTGCAGGAGACGCCGACGTCCAGCGCGTTGGCCACAGCATTGGCGATGGCTGCCGCCGGGCCAATCGCCCCGCCTTCGCCAAGACCCTTGGCACCCAGCGGTGTAAGCGGGGTAGGGGTCTCGATGTGATGAACCTCGATGTTGGGGATCTCAGGCGCCAGCGGCATCAGGTAGTCGGCAAAGCTGGTGGTCAGAGGCTGGCATTCGGCGTCATAGATGAAATGCTCGAACATGGCCGAGCCAATGCCCTGGACCACGCCGCCGCGTACCTGGCCGTCAACAACCAGCGGGTTGAGGATGGTGCCGCAGTCTTCGACCACGACAAACCGGCGCAACTTCATCTTGCCGGTCGGTATGTCGATTTCGACAACGGCAGCATGCACCGCATTCGAATAGGTGCCGTCCTTGGGGCCGTCCTGGCGTTGCTCGGCCTCAAGGCCAGGCTGCATGCCCTCGGGAAGCTGGTCGACGTTGCGCAGCGCTGCCCGCGCGAGCTTGCGGATAGGGATGAAACGTTGCACGGCATCGCGGACATAGGCATTGCCGTTTGCGAGTTCGATCTCATCCGGCTTGGCCTGAAGCAGGTGGGCAGCGATGGTTTTCAGCTTGGCGGCGAGCTTGAGCGAGGCAAGATGGACGGCGCCGCCGCCCAGCGCGCCGCCGCGGCTACCCCAGGTGCCCACGGAATAGGGCGTGGTCAACGTGTCGCCGTGGCGGACATAGACGTTCTCAGGGTTCACCCCGAGCGCATCGGCGGCAACCTGCGCCATTGTCGTTTCGAGACCCTGACCATGGTTTTGCAGTCCGAGGTCGATCGTGACCTCGCCGTCTGGCGACATCTCGACCCGGGCAGCGATATAGCCGGTTTCGATCGGCACGCGGCGCCGGGTGAAATCGGGCGTGCCATGCGCCGTCTGCTCGATGAAGCAGGCGATACCGACGCCCACGCGCTTGGTGCTGGAACTGCGTGAGGCCGCAGCTTCGGTCACGTCCTCGGCCAGCAGCGCCTGCATCTGCTCCAGCGATTGCGCGTAGGAACCTTCGTCATAGCTGAAGCCGAGCACGTTCTTGTAGGGAAACTGCCGGATAATGTTCTTCAGCCGGAAATCGAACGGATCCATGCCAAGTTCCTTGGCAATGTCGTCCATCAGCCTTTCCTGGGAGAACACCGCTGAGGGGCGTGCGACGCCGCGATAGGTGCCGATTGCGCATTTGTTGGTCGCGACCGCGCGGAATGTCGCCTCGTAGGCCTGGAAGTCATACGGGCCAGGCAGGACCTTGCCAACCATGCCCGGTTCGCCGGCAGAGGTGAACGGAAAGGTCGAATAGGCGCCGTTGTCTACGGTGATATCCGCCTTGAGCCCGAGCAGCCGGCCATCGGCCGAAACATATGCCTCAAGTGTGTGTTGATGGTCGCGGGCGTGGATGCTTGCGATCAGGTGTTCGCGACGGTCCTCGATCCATTTGACGGGGCGTCCGGTCTTCATGGCGAGCCAGGCGACCAGTACTTCGTCGCCGAACACCTGGCCCTTGACCCCGAAGCCGCCGCCAACATCAGGCGCGACCACACGGATGCGGGATTCCGGCAGGTCCAGTTCCTCGGAGATGTAAGTACGTACCAGATGCGGCATCTGGGTCGACGACCAGACTGTGAGCACGCGGTCGGCATGGTCGTAGCTGGCGACGACGCCCCGGCATTCCATCGGTACGCCAGCCTGGCGCTGGGTGCTGTAGGTACGCTTGATGACGTGGGCTGCGGCGGCCTTTGCCGCTTCGAGATCGCCGCCCTTCATCTGGCGTTGCACGATGACGTTGCTGGCCCAGCCGTCAAACAGCGACGGAAGCGAGGAATCTCGAGCCTGTGCCATGGTGCCTATGACGGGCAGGGTCTCGTAATCGACGAATACGAGTTCTGCGGCATCCTCGGCTCTGTAAGCATCCTCGGCCAGGACGACAGCGACTGGTTCGCCGACGAAACGCACCTTTCCCTCAGCCAGCAGCGGCTGCTCGGAATACTGCATTTCGGGATAGTCCTGGTGCGCCTTCATCGACAGCCCGGCGGTATCCTTGCCGGTGAACACCCAGGTTGCATATTCGAGATCGGCCAGCGCCGAGGTATCTATCTCGACGATGTTGGCATGTGCCGTGTCTGCGCGAACGAAAGAGAGGTGCAGCATGTCGGGCAGGCGGATGTCGTCGATGTAGCGCGCCGAGCCGGACAGCAGGCGTGTATCCTCGAAGCGCTGGACGCGGGCGCCGATATGTTTGGGACGATCAGCCTTCATTTCAAATTCCTCCGCCAAGGCCCAGATTAACCGCCTTGCGGACGGCCGCGACGATGCCGTGATATCCGGTGCAGCGGCAGATGTTGCCGCTCATGGCTTCGCGGATCTCGTCATCGTCGGGCAGACGTTTCTGCTCGACCATCTCCTCGATGAAAGGCATCAGCGTCATGATGAAGCCGGGGGTGCAGTATCCGCATTGCAGGCCGTGTTCGCTGCGAAAGGCCTGCTGAAGCGCGTGCTCCGCCGTTGGCCCGCCGATGCTCTCGACGGTCCGGATCTCCGAGCCGTCGCACTGGGCGGCGAATGTGAGGCAAGAGAGCCGCGGTGTCTCGTCGAGATGCACCGTGCAGCAGCCGCAGGCGCCATGGGCGCAGCCAATATGGACGCCTGACAGTCCGAACTCCTGGCGCAGGACATCCGCGAGCAGGTGTCGGGGTTCGACGCTCAGCGTCTTGGTTTTTCCGTTCACTTCCAGGGTAATGTCGATCATGATTTGTCCAGCGCTCTGGTGCAGGCCGCCTCGATGGCGCGGTGCGTGAGTTCAGCGATCAGACCGCGGCGATAGTCGGCTGAGGCAATGTGGTCGTCGACCGGATCGATAGAGGCGGCGAAGATGCAGCCTGCCTCGGCGCCTGACGGGTTCACGAGCGGTTTGCCAACGAGAAAGTCCTCTACTTCCGGGGCCCGCATGGGGAACAGGTCCGCGCCACAGCAGACCATGGCTGCCCGAACGATCTTGCCGCCGCCATGCTCCAGCGAGATGCCGATCGATGCCGTTGCGAAGTCGCCGCTGCGTTCGCCCAGTTCGATAAAACTGCCGGTCGATGCCGCCGGCGGAATCGGAAACTCTACCGCCACCACCATTTCACCCGGTTCGAGCGCGGTCACATAGGCACTGAGGAAGAACTCCTGTGCCTTGATGCGTCGCTCGCCCGTGACCGAGCGAGCGACGATGTCGGCATCGTAGAGCACCGAGATAGCCGGCAGCTCGGCGGTTGGGTCGGCATGGGAAATGCTGCCGCCGATCGAACCGTTTCGTCGGATCGTCGGATGGCCGATGTAGTGGACTGCGTCGAGAAAAGCGGGAAAGTGCCGCGCGATCCAGGGATTGTCGAAATAGGCGATGTGCCGGGTCAACGCGCCTATCCGCAGGACGGGCCCGGCGATTTCGATCGCATCGAGCGGCAGGCGATTGATGTCGACAAGGTGGCCAGGCCGCGCCAACCGGAAATTCATCATCGGTACAAGGCTTTGGCCACCGGCGATCGGCCGACCGTTCTCGCCGAATTCGCCCAGCAACTCGAGCGCGTGCTCGAGCGAGGTCGCGCGGTGATACTCGAATGACGCTGGCCTCATCAGTTCCCTCTTAACAAAGGGGGAGAATCCTGAGGGAGTCTCCACCCGAACCCATCAATACGGTCTCGGCCGCTTATCGGCAAACTAAGCGAGGCCGTAGTTGTATGCAATGAAAAAAAGATTGTAGACAACTACGAGGATTCCGCATTATGCTGAGCCATCGCCGACTGGGAGGAAACCTGTAGGCGGGTCGACGAGTTCAGCGCAGCCTGCGTCGAGCGCAGGCTGCCAAGGGAGGGAACTATGTTTGCAATGCGAAGCTTTGCGCGGAGCTTGAGTGCAGCAGCCTTTGGGCTTGCGTTACTCGGCACCGCAGCTCATGCCGACGATACCGTGACGCTGAAGATGGTCGGCGCTTGGGCGCATGGCTTTTCTCCGACGGCGGACGTCGGCAAGAATTTCATGGACAACGTCAACCGTCTTGGCGAAGGCAAGGTCAAGATCCAGTACATGGGCGCGGACGAGGTGATCCCGCCATTCGATCAGCCGGAAGCCCTCGTCAATGGTGTGTTCGACGTCTGGTATGGCGCGCCGAACTACTTCACTGGCGTCGTGCCTGGCGGTGATATCACCGAACTTTCGACGCATATGACCCCAGACGACGGCCCGGGCTCGGAGCTTCATAACTTCCTGGTCAAACTGTACGAGCCGAAGGGCGTTCGCTACATCGGGCACGCTACCGGCGAGCCGGGTGTTGGCACTCATTATGTCAGCACGCAGTTTCCCGTCACCAGCATCGATGACCTGAAAGGCAAGAAGCTGCGCGTCACGCCGGTCACCCGCCATTTCGTGCAGGCTGCAGGTGCCGAGTCCGTGACACTTCCGCCAGGCGATATCTTCCTGGCCATGGATCGCCGCACTGTGGACGGCTTCACCTGGCCGGTGGCCGATGCCTTCACCCGCTACGGTTGGCAGGAGGTCACCAAATACATGATCGATCAGCCGATGTACCGCAGCGGCGCCAGCATCGCCATGAACCTGGACAAGTGGGACAGCCTTACTCCCGAGACGCAGGGCATCCTGCTCGAGGCGATGAAAGAGACGCAGGAATGGACCCGCGCCTGGTTCGCCAAGAATCTCGCCGAGCAGGTCGGCCTCATGCAAAAGGACGGCATGCAGGTGCTCAAATTGTCCGAGCCCGAGGCTGAACGCTGGAACACGGCAGCCAAGGATTCGCTGTGGCGCTACTACAAGACGGTCCTGAGCGCCGAACAGTTCGAAACCGCCCAGCGCCTGCTGGCGAAGTAGCAAGACGATTTCCCGGCAGTCGCCGTGAAGCATCACGTCGATCCTTCACGGTGGTCCGGGGTCCTCACCAAATTGGATGATGTTCATGAGAACATTCGGAAATCTCTTCGATCGGCTCGAAGACGTCATGGCGGCGACCGCTGCCTGCCTGCTTCTGGCGATCATGCTGGCGACCGTGGTCAAGGTCGTCGGGCGCGCGCTGTTCAATCACGGCATCATGGGCATCGACCAGATCAGTGGCACCATGATGGTCTATGTCGCGTTTCTTGGCGCGGCCTGGGTTCTTCGCAATGAAGGCCACATCACGATCGACATCCTGACGTCAAATCTGTCCGAAAGAGGCCAGCGCATAATGGGCGTCGCAAGCTCCATCGTTGGAGCCATCGCCTGCCTGATGATTGCCTACTTTGCAGTCATCGCGACGGGCCTTTCCATCAAGCGAGGCGTCATGGTCGCGGCCGAACTCGAGATCCCCCGCGCTCTGAATCTCTGGGTGATCCCCTTCGGCTGCACGGTGCTCGGCATCGAGTTCATCCGTCGGGCTTTCCGCATACAGAAGGGCATTGTCTTGAAATCCGAATTCGTGACGGCGGAGGCTTGATCATCATGGAATGGTGGGAATTCCTACTCGCGTTCTTCTCCGCCCTGGCGGCCCTGATGGTGATCGGCGTTCCGGTCGCAATCTCCTTCATCGTCGTCAATCTCGTCGGCGTCTATTTCCTTTGGGGGAGCGGCGGCTTCAATCAGATCATCCTCAGCATCGACAGTTCGATCGCGTCTTTCATGCTGGTGCCAATTCCCATGTTCATTCTCATGGGCTGCATGATGTTTCATACCGGCATCGCGGAGCGGTTGATCAACGTACTCGATCAGTGGCTCGGCTTCATTGCCGGACGCCTCGCGGTCCTTGCGGTCGGTGCGGGAACGATCCTCGCCATGCTGACCGGCGTTGCCATGGGCAGTGTTGCCATGCTCGGCTCGACGCTCACTCCGGAGATGGAGCGGCGCGGCTACTCCAAGACCATGTCGCTGGGACCCATCCTGGGTAGCGGCGCCCTGGCAATCCTGATGCCATCGAGCACGCTCGCAATCGTGCTTGCCAGCGTCGGCGGCTTTTCCATCGCCAAGGTCCTCGTCGGCGTGGTCATTCCCGGGATCATGCTTGCGACGATGTACATTGCCTACATCGTCATCCGGGCGACGCTTCAGCCTCATGTGGCCCCCGCCTATGAAGTGCCGCGTGTGCCGCTTGGCCGCAAGCTGAAGGACACGGCGCTCTATCTTGTGCCCCCGGTGTCGATCATCGTTCTCGTCGTCGGCCTCATTTTCGGTGGCATCGCCACGCCGACCGAAGCTGCATCGATCGGCACGTTCATGACCTTCGTGCTAGCATTCCTGTACGGAAAGCTGAACTGGGCAGTGCTCAAGAAGGGCATTGGTTCGGCGACGCACATCTCGGTGATGATCCTGCTGATCCTCACCGGATCGGCTGGCTTCGGCCAATTGCTCAGCTTCTCAGGCGCAACCACTGCCATCACTGGTTGGGCCACCGAGCTGCCGGTTCACCAGTATGTCCTGATGGCGATGATGATGATCACGGTCATGGTCATCGGTATCTTCCTTGAACAGATTTCGATCGTGCTCATCACCGTTCCGATCTTCATGCCAGTCGTGCATGCGATGGGTTGGGATCCGATCTGGTTTGCCATCATCATGATGGTCAATCTCGAGCTGGACACCATCATGCCACCGGCCGGACTTTCCCTGTTCGTGATGAAAGGCATCGCGCCAAAGGGAACCACTATGGGCGACATCTATAGGGCCGCCATGCCGTTCGTGCTGATGAACATCACGCTGATGATCCTGATGATCATGTTCCCGCAGATCTCGCTCTGGCTTCCGAGCCTGATGCCCTGATCCTGTAAAGGCGGACGCGGCGATGTGCTGTGTCCGCCACCCAAAACGCCACCTTCTTCCTTCGCAAATTCTGGAGCCGCTACGCTATGACCAGTCAACGACAGGCCATCCTGGACACGATCGACAAGAACCGTGACAAGGCTGTCCAGTTCCTCCAGAAAATGGTGACGATCCCGAGCGTCACCGGTGACGAGGCCGCCATCCAGGCATTCGTTGCCGACTACATGAACGGGATGGGTCTCGATGTCGACATGTGGGAGACCAACTGGGAGGAGCTGAAGAAGCACCCCGGCTATCGCCCGGTCGACCGCGGCTATGAAGGCCGCCCCAACATCGTCGGCACCCGGAAGGGCAGAGGTGGCGGCCGTTCGTTGCTGCTCAATGGCCATACCGACGTTATCCCTGTCGGCAATGGCGAAGGCTGGAGCGACAATCCATGGTCGGCGTCGATCAAGGATGGCCGCATCTATGGTCGTGGCTCCTGCGACATGAAGAGCGGCGTTGCGAGCCATATCCTCGCCGTCGAGTTCCTCAAGGAGGCAGGCGTCGAGCTCAAGGGTGACGTCTACATCAATGTCGTCATCGATGAGGAGGTCAGTGGCCACGGCACGCTCGATACCGTGATACGCGGTTACAAGGCTGACGCGGGCATTTCAGGCGAGACGAGCGATCTCGCGGTCCAGCCGGCATGCATCGGCCGCATCTGGTTCCAGATCGACGTGCAAGGCAAGCCGGCGGGCATCCAGCAGCGCTATCTCGGCATCAGCGCCATCGATCTCGGCAACAAGATCGTCAAGGCGGTCCAGGAGCTCGAGGATCATCGCGTCGCGACCGTCAAGCATCCGCTCTATCCGAGCGCAATCGACTCCTTGCCCTGCATCATCGGCAGCTTCCAGGCGGGCAATTATCCCAGTGCCTTTCCGGCGAACGCCGTGCTCAAGGGCAGCATCGGAACGGTGCCGGGCGAAGACCATGAGGGCGTCAAGCAGAGCCTGGTCGACAAGATCGCCCAGGTGGCGGCGGAAGACGAGTGGATGCGCGACCATCCACCGGTGGTGCGTTTCGTCGGCTACGATGCCGAAGCCTCGGAAATCCCGAGAGATCACCCCATCGTCGACCTGGTATCCAAGAACTTCACTGAGCTGACCGGCCGCAAGCCTGAAATCAGCGGTCGCCAAGGTGCCGCCGATACCCGCTTCCTCAACAGTTATGGCGAGACGCCGACTGTGATCTTCGGGCCCGGCTCGACAGCGGTCATGCATGCCAATGACGAATATGTCTCGATCGAAGATTACCTGACCGCCATCAAGGTGATGGCGCTCTGCATCTACGACTGGTGCGGGGCCGACGCGTAATGGCGGCTGCGGGGTTCGCCGTCCGGCGCGCCCCGCCCTTATCTACCAAGGAGCAGGAAGAATGCCCGAACTGAAGCAGAATTTTACCGTGAACCACAGCCGTCCGGTTGTCTGGGCGCAGTTCCAAAAACTGCCCGATGTCGTGCAGTGCATTCCCGGTGCATCGCTGACCGAGCAGGCATCGGCGACGCAGGCCAAAGGGCGAATGACGGTCAAGCTTGGACCGGTAAAGGCCGACTTCGGCGGCGAGGTCGAGATCGAGGCGGACGAGGCAAGCTACACCGGCAAGATCATCGGAGCGGGCATCGACAAAAGCCACAGCTCTCGTGCCAAGGGCAACGTCGTGTACGTGCTGGAGGAGGCGAACGGCGGGTCGGCAACGACAGTGAGCGTGGCCGTCGACTACACCTTGTCGGGCTCGTTGGCGCAGTTCGCGCGCGGCGGGATCGTCGATGCGGTGGCCGGGCAGATCTGCCAGGAGTTTGCTCGCAATCTCGAAGAACAGCTCAATGCGCTGAACCCCGCGGCGGCAGTGGTCGAGGGGTATATCGCGAACGAGGCTGTTGCGCCTGTCGCGCCTTCCCGTCCGGCTGCCAAGCCCAATGAACTCAACGTGGTCAAGATCATCATGGCGGTGATCCGGTCCAAGCTGAGGAGCATCTTTGCCCGCGCCTGAACCGGAGCATGAATGCCCTGCTGCCAGCATGTAATCCGGTCTGGCTTGCCTTCCGCCAAGCCAGACCTTCGTACTCAGAACTTGAGTGGGAAGAGGCCGTTTGGCTGGAAGGCCTCCCGCATGAAGTCGGCGAACAACTGCACGGCCGGCCGCACGTTCTGACGCCGCAGTCTCAGCGTCACGACATGCACTGGGGCAGGGCGCTCGGTGATCTTCAGCGCAATGATCTTGCGCCCGTCATAACTCAGATTGGTCCCCGGCAGCGCATTGTGGACGGTGTAGCCGCAACCGTGACCGACGAGACCGCGGATAAGTTCCGGCGAGCGTGAACGATAGGCAACACGAGGCTCGATTCCGCAGGCCATGAAGAGGTTGAAGAAATAGTCGCGTGAAAACGGCAGATCGAGAAGGATGAAGGGCTCATGGCCGATCTCCTTGAGGCTGATCTCGCCTCGTTCGGCAAGAGGATGCTCGGACGAGACCAGCACGTAGGGCGGCAGTTCCGCCAGATGTTCGCCCACGACTTCTTCCGGCACGGCGTAGGCATAGGCCATGGCAAGCTCCAGCCTGCCGCTGGTCACACCTTCGATGATGTCCTGCTGATTGCCCTCTTCCAGATTGATCGCAATCCCGGGCATACGCCGCGCAAACTCGGCCAGAATGCCCGGCATGAAGCGTGTTGCCAGAGTCACGAAGCTGCCGACCGTGACCTCGCCCGACACCTCGGATGTCAGGGCTTCAGCACTGCGTGCAAAGTCGCGGGCGTGCGTGAGCAGGATCCTTGCTTCATTGATGAAACGTTGCCCCGCCGCGGTGGTGGTCATCCCGCGAGCGTGGTGTCGGACGAACAATGCTGTCCCGATTGTCGCTTCAATCTGAGCAATGGCCGCAGAAATCGATGGTTGGGACACGTTCATCTGCTTGGCACTGCCGCTAACGCTTCCGGCGTCGGCCGTGGCGACGATGTAGCTCAGAGCCCTCATCGAGAGGTGCATAGGTTTTTCCTATCTAATTTCACATGTAAAACGACTTTATTGATATCTATGGCTGGATCAATATCAATTTCACAAGGGCGCTCCGCCTCGGCGGTACACCTGGAGATGGCTCAAAAGCGTGGCAGCAGGCTTGTCGTCAGCAGCCGCGCTCGGGTAGACGCAAAGGAATTCTTCGATGGCGCTTCAAGAACTGGCAGCCGGCAGGTCAACCGAACGGCCTGCATTTCGCTACGACGGGGACGGAGCGCTCGCCCGCATTGGCCTGATCTACATGGCTTCGAGTGTGGTGATGGAATCCGAGATGTGGGCGATGGCCGCCGAGGGCATCTCGATCCACACCACCCGCATCAAGCTTCCGAAGGTCACCGTTCAGGGCATCGAAGAGATGATGAACGCGGCCCAGCTCGAGGACGCTGCACGCCTGCTTGCCCAGGCGCCGATCGACGTGCTGTGCTTTGGCGGCACCAGCGCCTCGTTCCTGCATGGAACCGCCTACGACAAGGCACTGACCGAAAAGCTCAAGGTCTGGGCACCGGGCAAGAAGATCAACACGGCATCGACGGCAACCCTTGCCGCTCTTGCCGCGATGAAGGCAGGAGCCGTGGCGCTTGCCACACCCTATGTCGACGACATCCATCTGCGTGCCATCCGCTTCCTCGAAGAGAACGGCCACAAGGTTCTGAGCCATCGCAACCTCGGCATCGATACCGACCTGGCTCTGGCCGAGGTGTCGCTCGACGAAGTCTATGACTTGGTAAAATCGGTCGATCATCCTGACGCCACTGCTGTCTTCATCAGTTGCACAAACTTCCGCAGCGCCGGCGCGCTCGAAGCGCTGGAAACTGCGCTGGGCAAGCCGGTGATCTCAGCCATCCAGGCCTCGTTCTGGCACAGCCTGAAAATCGCCGGGGTCAAGGGCGCTCGAGCAGGCTTTGGAAGCCTGATGCGCGACGTGACCGCGTAGTTGATGCGCTTTCCAGAATTCAGGACCCCATCATGAACGACCAGACTTTTGCCGATCAGAACCTCAAGCCTACGTCAGAAGGCTATGGCGCAGTGCTTTTCTACAGTGAATTCGACGATCCCAATGCTTGGGGCGACGCACTGAAGACCAACATTCCCGGGCTCGACTTCCGCGTTTACCCCGATGTCGGCAACCCCGACGATGTCCGCCACATTCTGGCGTGGAAGGCATATCCCGGCTTCTTCGAACCGTTCAGGAATCTCGCCCAGGTCGTCAATCTTGGCGCGGGTGTCGACGCGCTCGTCGGCCGCAACGACCTGCCTGATGTCCCGATCTCGCGCCTTTCCGATCCCGGCATGGTCGCCCTGATGAGGAGCTATGTGCTGTTTTCGGTCATCCGCTATGCCCGCGACATTCCCAGTTTCGAAAAGGCGCAACGCCGTCGCGAATGGCACTACATCCACCCCCGACCGCTGCATCAGATCAAGGTCGGCATTCTGGGGCTGGGCCACCTGGGTGCAGCCGTCGCTTCAGGCCTCCGCGAAGCCGGGTTCGATGTACGCGGTTGGGACCACGCGACCAAGTCTATTGCCGGCGTGAAATGCTACAGCGCCGCAGACGACCGCAACGAATTCCTTTCCGAGGTCGAAATCCTGGTCAACATGATGCCCCTGACACCCGGAACAACCGGGTTGATTGACCGCGACCTGCTCAACGCTCTTCCGCGTGGTGCCAAGTTCGTCAATGCCTCGCGCGGTCCCGTTGTCGATGAGCCGGCACTGATCGAGGCGCTGCGCTCTGGCCAGATCGGTGGCGCCACGCTTGACGTCTTCTGTGTCGAGCCGCTTCCCGCCGACCACCCGTTCTGGACGATGGAAAATGTCCTGGTCACCCCGCACCTCGCCAGCATCACGGTGCCGGAGGCTGCAGCGCGTGACGTTGCCGAAAGCATTCGACGCGTCAGTGCCGGTGGTGAACCGCTGCATCGCGTCGATCCGCAGCGCGGCTACTAGGGCCGACGAATAACCCACGCCTGCACAGCCCGGCGCAGATCGGGAAAGGCAAGGGGTTTGAAATTCACCACGCCCTCGCGGGCGCGGTGTGAAGACACCGGCGGGATCTTGTCCGCCGGTGTCTTCGAAAACGGTTGGTCGATCGTCGCGCAGACCGACGAGCGGCAAGCCGGACAGGGTGAACACCGACAAAAATGAGGAGAGAAAATATGACTAACGCTATCTCGAAATGGTCGCTCGGCATTGCCATTGCGGCATTCATGGCAGGTGGGGCTAGCCTTGCTTCCGCGGAAAAACTCGTGCTTGGCAATGAGGGCAGCTATCCGCCCTTCAGCATGGTCGATGCCTCCGGCAAGCTGACCGGATTCGAGCCGGACCTGGCACGCGAAATGTGCAAGCGCATGAGCGTCGAGTGCGAAATCGTCGTGATGGATTTCAAGGGGCTCATTCCAGCCTTGTTGCAAAACAAGCTCGATGCGGTTGCGACCCAGACCAAGCCACTGCCGGAGCGCAAGGCCAAGGTCTTGTTTGGCCGTCCGGTGCTTTTCAATCCCGATTCCTACGTCGTGCAATCGGGCAAGAACTACACCTTCTCCAAGGACGGCTTGAAGGGCGTTCGAATCGGCCTGCAGCGCGGTTCAGCTCAGGCGAAGTACGTGGCTGAGCAATTTGGCGATGCCGTCGAAGTTGTCTTCTACGACAATCCCGACCAGATCCGGCTCGACCTCTCCAGCGGTCGGCTCGACATGAGCCTGGGGCCGAAAATCAGCTGGACGAACGAGTTCCTGACCAAGCCCGCCGGCAAGGGCTGGGAGTTCGCCGGCGGCGAACTGTGGACTGGTGGCGGCGAAGCTGGATCGAGCTGGATTGCCCGCAAGGACAGCCAGGAGCTTCTTGACCGGATGAGCAAGACCATCGACACCATCATCGCTGACTGCACGTTTACCAAGCTGCGCAAGCAGTACATGACCGTCGAGTTGCTGCCGGAAGAAGCCGCCTGCAGGTAGGCTTTTGCGCCTGGATGGGCCGCGGCGTGATTGCCGCGGCCTTTGCCGGCGTCTGGTTCGAACGACGCTCTATTGCCCCCTACCGACAAGGATGACCTCAATGCCTTTGATGGGCTTTGTGCAGCAGATCGGCACTGGTGCCCTGGTGACGATCCAGGTAGCGGTCCTGGCCTATCTGCTTGCGTTGCTGATCGGCACGCTCTTCGCGCTCGCCACGCTCAAGCGTAGGCTTGTGGTGAACATTGCCTGGCAGACATACGCCTCCATATTCACCGGTGTCCCATCGCTGCTCGTCGCCTTCCTGTTCTACTATGCGGGGTCGGGCATCATCAGCAGCGTGCTTTCGCTCGCGGGCCTCAACGTGACGATCGACATCAGCCCCTTCATGGCAGCGGTCGCAGCACTTGGCATGGTCTACGGTGCTTATCTCGCGGATTTGATCCGCAGCGCCATCCAGAATGTTCCGCCGGGCCAGTTCGAAGCGACAAAGGTCCTTCTGATCCCCCGCCCGGCTGCCTGGGTCCTGGTGATCCTGCCGCAGGTGCTGCGGCTTGCCCTGCCGGGCATGACCAACATGTGGATCGTCGTGCTCAAGGACACGGCACTGATTTCGTTGATCGGCCTGAAGGAGATCATGGCCTACGCCAAGCTGGCTTCCGGCGTCACCAAGGAGCCGTTCATCTATTACCTGCTGGCGTCGGCCTTCTTCCTCGGCATGACGGCGCTGACCTATTTCGTATCCCAGCGGATCGAGCAATGGACCCGGCGTGGCTATCGGCCCGTCGCAGTGAAGGGGCCAGCCCATGCACTATGATTTCAAACTCGCATGGGAAAGCATGCCGGCTCTGCTCGCCGGCACGGCGACGACCTTCACGGTGCTGCTGCCGGTGCTCGTACTTGGGCTGCTTGTGGCGCTGCCAGTCGCGCTGGCACGGCTCGATAGCGGCCCAAAATCGGTTGCTGCCGCAGGCTATATCGCCTTCTTTCGCGGGGTGCCTAGCCTCGTTTTGCTCTACCTCGTCTATAGCGGGCTGCCTCAGCTTTCGATCGTGCGCGACACGTTCCTAT
Organism: Aminobacter sp. AP02; assembly: GCF_003148805.1. Classification (GTDB taxonomy): domain Bacteria; phylum Pseudomonadota; class Alphaproteobacteria; order Rhizobiales; family Rhizobiaceae; genus Aminobacter. The sequence continues at coordinate 5,560 of NZ_QGGX01000034.1, read as the reverse complement.
GGACATTCTTTTCCAATGCCTATGTCTGCGCCTGGGTAGGTCTGACACTGACGCATTCGGGCTACATGGCCGAGATCATCCGGGGCGGACTGGCGGCGGTACCGTCAGGCACGATCGAGGCGGCGGCCGCACTTGGTCTCAGCCCGCGCCAAGTCCTGTTCCGACTCCGGCTGCCGATGGCGGCAAGATATGTGCTGAAGGCCTATCAGAACGAACTGCTGATCATGGTCAAGAGCACCTCGGCAGTCAGCGCGATCACACTCGTCGACCTGACGGCGGCGGCGAACACCGTGTTCGACTACACCTACGATCCGTTCACGCCGCTCGTCACTGCGGCTGCGATCTACTGGTGCATCATCAATGTCATGCGCATCGGCTTCACCCTCGCCGACCAGAAGCTGAACCGCCACCTCGTGAGGAATTGAACGTGGCCATTGCCGGGTTCGACAGAAGGAACACCTGATCATGAACGCCATCGCTCATGTCTCTCCGGTCGTAGCGACCAGTGCCGATCCAGCCCTGCCGCCAGCCATCTCGCTGCGCAAGTTGAACAAGTATTACGGCGCTTTCCATGCCTTGCGCGATGTCGATTTCGAGGTGGCGAACAGCGAGATCGTCGTCCTTTGCGGACCATCGGGCTCGGGCAAGTCGAGCCTCATCCGCTGCATCAACCATCTCGAGCAACACGATTCCGGTACAGTCCATGTCAATGGCATGGAGCTCACCCGCAAGGCGGCCGACGTTGCCCGGGTTCGACGTCAGCTCGGAATGGTCTTTCAAGGGTTCAATCTTTTCCCGCATATGACCGTGCTCGCCAACTGCACCTTCGCGCTGCGGCTGGCGCTTCACATGACGACGCCGCAGGCCGAGGGCGTGGCGCGTGAATACCTCGCCAAAGTGAACGTGCTTGACCAGGCCGAAAAATTTCCAGCCGAGCTGTCGGGCGGCCAGCAGCAACGTGTCGCAATCGCCCGGGCGCTGTGCCTGCAGCCCAGCGTCATGCTGTTCGACGAGCCGACATCGGCGCTCGATCCGGAATCGGTCGGCTCGGTGCTGCGTATTATGGAAGATCTGGCCGCAACCGGCATCACCATGGTCTGCGTCACCCATGAGATGGGCTTTGCCCGCCGCGTCGCTCACCGCTGCGTATTCATGGAAAAGGGCGAAATCGTAGAGCAAGCGCCAACGGATCAGTTTTTCAGAAAACCGACAAGTTCGCGGCTGCAGCGCTTCCTTAAGCAGGTTCTGTGAGGCCATTTGGGACTTTAGCGTGATCGGGGAGGGCACTGCCATGTAGTGCTTCAAGTCAAGCCACAGGCAGTCGTCAGGCCAAGTTCCCCCAGCCGGGCGTACACGCCCCTTACATCTCGGAGAGGTCGGCACCTGATGGTTCATCACCATCCTCATCCGGGCCCTAAGCCTCTTCTTCTTGTCGCAGTCCCCGACATCCGGCTTCCATTGCCGATCCGGTTTGGAGGGGTGGGTGCTGAGCGGGCCGGTCTGCGAGTATGAGGTGTGGCATTTTGAATGGCTTCGGCGGCTGGTCAATTTCAAGGGAAGAGATCGCTCTCGCATTTTCTTGAGTCCGCGAACATGACGAGAAGTGCGGTGCGGAGTCGCCGCGCTCTGCGCTCTTGTTGCCTCAAAGAGGTTTAACCCGTCCTGCTACTTTGCAACGGGTCAAAGTTTGATTTCGATCAATTTCGGCATCGTCGGAGCATTCGTGTTAAACTGGCGAGGACTAGCTAGGTTTCTCGCTCTGAAAAACAGTGATCTCCTATCAAATGGCCACTTGCAGTAAGTGTCTTTCCCGGTAGTTGCGTGTCCCCGCAACCATCTCAACTTGCGAACAACCCGCGCTCAAGGCGGGTTTTTTTGTATTCAGCGATATGGCAAGGATTCCGGCAAGATCGCCGCGCACGTCGATGTGGAACGCGTCTGCTGCCGGCGTCAGGATGATCTCCTTCACCAGTGAGCGGAAAATCTCTGCTGCCGTCATCCGCTTGGCCTCGGTATCTTCTTGCAAGGCATCGTGAAGTTCGGCGACCTGAACTCGGTAGTAGCTGGCCATGTTCGGATGCAGCAGGGGCGGCGGCTCCTCGGTACCTTTGAGGAAACGGGTCAACTCGGTCCTGCGGCTTTCGAGCTTGCTGCTTCGCTCCTTCACCATGTCCATCGGCATGGCGTCGTTGAGATAGAGATCCATGATCTTTTCGAGTTCACGCTCGATCCGCTTCAGCTCGGCCTCGGCCGCATCGATCGACGCGCGGCATTCCATGCGCAGCCGGTTCATCTCGCGGGTGAACTCGTCGCAGAACGCCTTGAACAAGGCCGCGTCCATCAAGTGGTGACGCAAGGCGTTGAGCACGCGCGGCTCGAGGCTATCGCGGCGGATGTTTTTGCGGTTATCGCAGGTGCCCTTGTTGCGCGCCGTCGAGCAGCCGAGCAGATCGGCCGAGATCATGGAGTAGCCGCCACCACATCGGCCGCACTTGGTCAGGCCAGAGAACAGGTATTTGGGACGCCGCCGTTCGCGAAAATGGTTCTCGCTCCCGCCGTCATCACGTCGCGTTAATTTGAGGGCGACCTGACGGCCCTTGGCCGCATTCCAGAGATCGTCGTCGAGGATACGGAGCTCGGGCACCTCCTGGATGATCCATTCGGAGCCTGGGTTCGGTCGTGCCTGACGTTTACCCGTGTCCGGCTCCTTGAGGAAGCGCTGGCGATTCCAGATCAGTTTGCCGATGTACATCTCGTTGTTCAGGATGCCGTTGCCGCGCTTGGCGTTTCCGTTGAGGGTGCTGAAGCCCCAACCCCCGCCACCTGGCGCGGGGATGCCATCCTTGTTCAAGGCGACGGCGATGCGCTTGGGCGACTTGCCAGTGACGTAGTCGCCGAAGATGCGGCGGATCACCTCGGCCTGGGCCTCGTTGATGGTTCGGTCTCCGCGCACCGGTGTGCCATCGCCGCCAAGTTTCCTGACCACATCGTAGCCATAGGCGTTCCCGCCGCCCGACTTACCCAGCGCGACGCGGCCGCGGAGGCCCCGCCGCGTCTTGTCTGCGAGATCCTTGAGGAACAGCGCGTTCATCGTCCCCTTAAGGCCGACATGCAGATGCGTGATCTCGCCTTCCGACAGTGTGACGATCTTCACGCCGCCATATGCCATGCGCTTGTAAAGACCGGCGATATCTTCTTGATCGCGCGACAGCCGATCCATCGCTTCGGCCAGCACGATCTGGAAGCGCCCGCGTAGCCCATCAGCGATAAGGGCCTGGACGCCGGGGCGCAGAAGAGAAGCGCCTGACATGGCGTGGTCGGTATATTCGTCGATCACCTGCCAGCCCTGCTTCTCGGCGTGGACGCGACAGACGCGGAGCTGGTCGACGATCGAGGCGTCGCGTTGATTGTTTGATGAATAGCGGGCATAGATGGCGACCTTCACAGCGCGCACCTCCGATCGTGGTTCAAGAGCGCGTCGTGCGGCGTTACCTGAGTTCTTCTTCGTAGGCCTCGCGTGCCGCGCGACGGGCAAGCAGGCGAACGATCTCGACCAAACGTGCATCGGGGCCATCGCCATGCCGAGCAAGCGTCAGTGTCGGCTCGGCGAGCCGGAGGGTGTCCTTTTGTTGTTGGCGATTGCCGCTCTTCATCTCCACGTCGTCCCGCTGACCGATGAATGCTATCACCGTACTTCAACAGTGACGCATAAAGGCCGCCCTCCCAAGAGGAGCGGTCGGATACAGTCGGGCGCGATGTGGAACAAATGTGAAGCATTATCGTAGCCTCGCATAGATTAGCGTAGCAAAAATACTTGCGATGGACAGCGCAGACAAATGTATCTGCGATATGGCACCTTGCCACGTGACGTCCAAGTCATCATCGACACGATGGAGGCTATCGCGTGACATTGTTCGTGCTTAAGCCCACAAAGGGACGCACAATCGGCGGTCAGCCGTTCTCGATGCCCTTTTGGGTCGACGACAGGCAACCCTCAAGTGCCCCAATACCTGGAGTCAGCGCAACGATGTTTGCGCGACCTATCGTTTGTTGCGGCTGCGTGCCCCAGCTCCGGTTGCGGAGGTGAGGGCGATCGCCGCGTGAACGCCGGTCAAGGCTGCAGCTCCCAACCAAGCGTAGGCCTTGACCGGCTCCGTCGACCTAGCAATGCCGGCCGAACTCGCGAAAACTCTCTCCATTGGGCATCTTGGGGCCTATCCGCAGCAGATCGTCACGGGCCGCGCGGATTTGTGGCCACGGAAATGCCAAACAGTCGTCCCGCGCTTCGCCCTCGCACATGACGGCATCGAGCTTGCCGGCAACACCGGCGACTGAGACCGCCGGTGTTGTCGATAACGCGTCGAGCAAAAAACTCACCTGCGCGAATGCCTCCTGCTCGGCCTTGAGGGCGGTGAAGTAACCGATCTCACTCGCCGCCGCATCGAACTGGGCTTGTCCCGCGTTTAGCTCGGATTCGGCCTTGGCGCGCAGGTCGGCCATATCGGCGCGATCACCGACAATCCGGTCGAGCCCCTCCTTCGAACAGACCAAGACATCGCCGCCGCCGGGAATGCTCACCACGGTGCCAAGAAAATCGACCCGCTCGGCCAGCTCTATCTCCAGCTCTTGCATCCTGCGGTAAAGCAGCTCCCCCTTCAACTGCACCGCCTTGAAGTTTTGCCAGAGCAACACTGCCGGATCGGTGGCCGTATCCTTCGGCACTGCCCCATATGCCAAGGCACGCGCTTGAAATGGCCAACCGGCCAATGCCAATATAGTGCTGACAAAGGCCACCCGCCGGGTGACGCAAGGCAAAGTCATGTTATGGTCGGAATCAGCCATGATCCGAGCTCCTCAACAGCTTAGGTAATGGTCAGGCTGCACGAGGTGTTACGAGCACCTTGTGTGGCCGCACTATTTCAGAATGGATAATATGTCACTTTTTGTGACATTAACAAGCAGAAATGTCATGATAAAGGACATATTTCCCGAACAGATCCGAGCTGCCCGTGCCTTGATAAATTGGACCCGGGAGGACTTAGCCAAAGCGTCAGGAGTTACCGTCCGCACACTTGCCAGAATCGAAAGATCTGAAAATGCCCCTCGAGAGGCAACATTAACAGCGCTTTGTGCAGCGCTAGAAGGTGCTGGTGTCGAGTTCATTCCGGAGAACGGCAGCGGGCCTGGAGTGCGGATGGCTCGTCGTTTGGATAGGAAGTAGGCCTCTCCGACGATGCTACGACTCAAATCGAATAAGACATCTCTGTCTGCATCCGCCACAGCAAGCGGTCCGTAGCAGGCGCTTCTGATCCAAATGCGCCCTCTACATTTGAAATTTTAAACGACTACTTTGCGCCCGATTTCGGCCATTCCGACAGTCGGATTGTTCCACCGAAAACGGACATGCTTGCTGCATTTAGATCGACTGAGTTGGTCAGAAAGTTTCAGAGGCCTAACGGAGAGCACTAGGCTGAATCGACATTCAACGGATCCAGATCATGGTTGCGGCGATGTGGATGAAGCCGAGGAAGTGGATGGCGCGCCGGTCGTAGCGGGTGGC
>NZ_QGGX01000033.1 GCF_003148805.1 Aminobacter sp. AP02 | reverse complement strand
GGACGGATCAGAAAGAGCAGGTTCATAACCGCACCTTAGCGGCCGCCCTCCCATGCGCAAAACCGCTTGACTGGGACGGCCTCGTTACCGAAGTCCGAGAGATTGCCGGTGGCGATTGGGACATCACGACCGAGCCCAAGCGTATTGTGCTGATCGACCCAGGCGTAGTAGCTGGATTCGGCGCTTCCCTTGCCGTCAATGCCAGCAAAGTTAGGTCCTGGGAATGGGTAGAGCGTCCATCCTTCCGGACAGAGTGCTCCTTTTTCAGCACCGGGTCCATTTAGCGGTCCCTTACATTTGCTTCGATCAAAGCTAGCAAACTGGCCACCTGACAGACCAGCCCAGAACACGCCGCGGCTATCGATATCGCCGCCACGGATTCCAATGCCTTCGGCAGGGACGCGATAAATCTCGGTCAGAGCCGTCCTCGGCGGACTTGCACCTGGATCGACGCGCATGACGTAGCCAGAAGTGCTCGAGCCCCATACGGTGCCATCCGCGGGATTGGGAGCGATGCTGTAGAACGGAGCTTTGACCCTTGTGTCCTTTGTGGGATCGATCGGCTTTCCCGGCTCGTTGTAGCCTTCGTCACGCTTGCCGTCGCCATTGGTGTCGACGATCAATGCCGTCCATCCCTGTGACCCGGCTTGATCGCCTGTGTCGAACAGTTTTCGCGTGTTGACCCAGCCCACAACGTCGCCGCCACCGCTGGTCCACAGCGTGTTGTCAGCGTCGAAACCGAACTGAAGATGGTGAGTGCCGAAGCAGGTGTCGATCAGCATCCATTTCTTTGCCTTGGGATCATACATCGAAAGCTGTCGCCCCGACGCTTCGATTGGGAACAGCTTCGCAGAAACCAGGTCCGAACCCTTGCGGCAGAAGGCTGCGGTCTGATCGGCGCGAATTCGATGCGTGAACCAAACCCGTCCCTGTTCGTCGAACATCGGGTTATGGATGATTGTCCTGCTGTCCCAGATTGCCTCTTCGCCCCAATAGGGCGACGAGGCAATGACCGGATCCTCGTCTTGCGTGTTCGGCGTATCCTCGCCGAGGATCGGTGCGCGCACCGAACTTGTGACGTGCTTGACCGGATCGAGGATGGGAACGTTGTCGGTGCTCTTTTCGGGTGAACCATAAAGTGGACCGTAGGCATTCACGGTCGGATTGCGTTTGTCTGTCGCAATCTCATCATGCAGATAGCTCGTTGGGCTAGCCCAATCCCACTGTGTGACAATGACATTTCTTTCCGCCCCCGTCGGCCGCGGCGGCGTTACGAACGGCAATTCGCCGGCTCCAACGCGATCAGTCCACTCGCCAAAATTGGCCAGTGCCGTGGGCATGTCCAAGAGCGAGATGCCGTTTATCATGTCCGTGCCGGCCTGGCCCGATTGGATGCGGCGCTCCCAAGCCTCAGCCGAAGTCTTGAAGGTGCCGAGGACCGACGGGATGGTCCGTGTGGCTTCATCGCCAAGTTGGTGACAGGTAATGCACCTGTTGGTCTTCACCAGGTTGAGCCATTGATCCTGGCTCTTGACTTCCCCGATCGGAAATTGGCCCTTTTCAGGGATCTTCAGCATCGAATACCAGTAAAGCGCAGGATAGTAGTGCGCTGCCGCAGCCTTGTCCGGTGCATTGACCGCTTCTAGCTCAACGATCTTGCCGGGCCCAGATTTGAGTTTTGGCGAGTCGACCAGACCATAGCCACGCACCCAGACATCATAAGTTGCCGGAGGAAGATCGGGCACCACGAAGCGACCCTGTTCGTCTGTAACCACGATCTTGATAAACCTCGTGGGCAAATCCCTGGTTTCGGCGATCACCCATACCCCTGCTTCCGGTCCTTTCGCACCGGTTACAACTCCACCGATATCATCCATGTCTATGGTGACTTGCTCGGCGGTTGCCACGGCTGGCCATGCTACCAGCGACGAGGCAATACTGAGAGCCGCCGTGCTAATTCGCAGGGCTTTGTCGATCCTCTTTGTTGATTCCAGTGTCATCGGCCGTCTCCACTGCTGTCGGTATGGAAGCTCTGCGCCTTACGCACAGAGGGGCTCGTCCGTCGCGTGTGCGGCACACGCGACGAGCACGAACGAATTTCGGGCGGACTTAACTTGCTGTAGGATCTGTCGGCGCGCGCTCCAATCACGGTCGCCGACAAATCGTCAGGTTAGCTCTTGTCTTCGAGCGCTATTGCGTCTCGCGCCAGCGACATGTCGGTTGCCGTGTCGAATGGAACAATCTTTTGTTGAACGCCCAGAGAGGCGTTCAACTCTTGCATCCAGCGGACGCTTTCCTCAGGCATGACGAGATCGATCGGCATCAGCTTGTTTTGACGAAGCAGATTCCACTGGTTCAGCCCTTCAGAGCTCTGATCCTTCCCCATCGCCTCCGACCGTGCCTTGATCCATGCATCCTGGGAATCGCCCTCCTGCACAAAGCGGTAGAGCCTGCGATAGGCAGCCAGCGTTCTCACAAGAACGTCGCGGCGATCCGCTACGACGCTGCCGCTGGCATATGAGGCCTGTCCGATGAATTCCGGCAAAGCCTTGTAAACTTCGGCGACAACGTGGACCTTGTATTTTTCCTGTTCGAACATGAATTGCGGTTCGCCAGGCCCTGCGTCGACAATGCCAGCCGAAACTGCGCGGAAGATATCGGCATTGCCGCCGATGTTGACGAACTTCACGTTTTTCTCGTCGATGCCTTCCTTGCGAAGCATGGCGACGACATACGTGTGGACCATTGCCCCGAGCGAACCAATGCCGATTGTGCGACCTTCAAGGTCCTTTATCGACTTGATTTCTGGATTGCCGCTGTAGATCACCGACATGACAGCGTTGGAAGCCGTCGCCAGTATCTTTAGCTTACCGCCCTTTTCGATGGCAGGCAGCACCTGCGGGAAGCCAGATCCCATGCAGACGTCGACCTCTCCGCTCAATAGCGCGCCGATGATTTTCGACCCATCAGCTACCGGCACGTATTTGGCCTCAAGGCCAAATTGCTCGAGATAGCCTTGATTGATCATTAGCTTCGTCAGCGTCTGGGCATAGATGCCGCTAACTGTGGCGATAGAGACGGTGTCTTTGCCTTGAGCCAGTGCGCCTGAGGGCAGCAGTCGACCTCCAATTGCAAGAGCGCCGAGCCCCCCTGCAAATCGCGTAAAATCGCGACGCCTCATGTTCTTCAGGTTCATGTCATGCTCCTCCCTTTCTTCTCGCCACCATTCTTTCGTGGCAGCCAGTTGTTGTTGTCGCTGGGCTTATTCCTCGGTGTAGCGCCAGGGGGCCAGTCGCTGTTCGACCCACTTCACCAGGCTCGATGTCACCACGCCGATGAAACTCAGCAGGATGATGGGCACGAACATGCTCGCGGTGTCGTACTGGTTGCCGTATTTGACAATCAGAGCGCCTAGTCCGGTCATCGCAGTGAAGAATTCCGCCACGACCAGGCCGATGATTGCGCGACCAATGCCGAGCCGGATTCCGGTCATCATGTAGGGCATCGCAGATGGCAGGATGATCTTGCGGAAGATCTGGTCTTCTCTCGCTGCGAACGCATTTCCGACATCAATGAGCTGTGCGGGCACGTTTCGGACACCGGAGATCGTATTGATGAGAATCGGAAACACCGCGAGCAACGAGACAATGAATATCTTCGCGGTGTCTCCTAAGCCGAACCACAAGATGACAAGCGGCAGGATGGCCACCTTGGGCGTTGCATAGAGTGCGTTGACGATCCAGTCGGTCGCGGCCTCGACGGAGCGATATCGGCCGATAAGCAGACCGAGGGCCAGACCTATTACGACAGCAAATCCAAACGAAACGACCAGCGACCGCAAGCTGCTTTGCAAGGCAGTGAAAAGCTCGCCATTCTGCACCAGTCGAACACCTGCGTGCGCAATGGCTGTTGGATAGGACATGAACAGGGGGTCCACCTGCCGCCCCAGTATTTCCCAAGCGCCGAACGTGAAAACGATCGAACAGATGCGAATGATCCAGAGCCTGCTTCTCGATGAATCCGGAGGAATGAGGTCCTCGACGTCGGCAGGGTTGGATATATCGAGAGATGCAGAGGCACTGACGTTTCTTATTTCGGTAATCGACATGGTTGAACCTTTCCGATGATCATGCCGCCAGCGGCACGGGTTTGCGGATCAGGTTCCACATCTCCGCGCGGATCTCCTGGAATCTTGGATCGCCGCGCAGCTCAGGTAGCTCGGGCCTGATGCCCGTGAACGGGACATCAATGATTTTCTTGACGCGTCCTGGCTTGGCGCCGAGCACGAAGACACGATTACTGAGGTAGATCGCCTCGTCGAGATCGTGCGTCACGAAGATGATCGTCTTGCCAGTTTCCCGCTGGATGCGTAGCAGCTCACCTTGCAGTTCCTCGCGCGTCTGGGCGTCGAGAGCACTGAACGGTTCATCCATCAGCAAGATCGACGGATCGATGGCCAATGCGCGAGCAAGCCCGATGCGTTGCTGCATGCCCCCCGACAACTGATGTGGGAACTGCTCTCCGGACGTTTCGAGGCCGACCAGCCTGAGCAGTTTCTGGGCCTGGTCGCGTCGGCTTGCTGCCGGTACGCCCTGCAGTTCCAAGCCGAACTCGACATTTGCGCGTGCAGAGCGCCAGGGAAGCAGGCTCGCCTGCTGGAAAACGAAGCCCCGGTCCGGTCCTGGTTTCGTGACCGTTTGCCCGTCCACTTTGACCGCGCCCGCATCGAGCCGGATAAGCCCTTGAATGATGCGGAGCAAGGTTGTCTTGCCGCACCCGCTCTCGCCGATCAGGGAGACAATCTCCCCCTCCCGCACGTCGAATGAAACGTGCCTCAGAACAGCAAGGAAGGTGTCCTCGGAGTTTTGTCCTCCTCGAATGCGAAAGGTCTTGGACACGTCCTCGACCGAAAGCTTTATTTTCGCTCCCATCAATCTGCCTCCTCCGTTGAGCTGTTGGATAGGTGTAAGCAGCGTGCAGCTAGTTCAGCCTGACGCATTCGACCCAGTTAGGGCCTTCTCCCATCGAGTATTCTGCGACCCGCTGCAGACCCCCGGTCCCGGAGTCAATTCTGAACGAAACCAGCGTGTTGTCGGCATCTCCCGCCACAAGAAGGTAGCGTCCAAACGGGTCGACGTTGAACCCGCGCGGCTCCTTGGGCATGGGGAAGTGATCGGTCAGCCTCATCAGGCCAGACGTCGGATCGACTGCAAAGACGGCCATGGTCAGAGAGCCGCGAACGGAAACGTAGAGCCATCTGCCGTCTGGAGTGAAATGAAGATCCGCTCCAGCCGCGGAAATTCCGAGCCGTCCTCGCTCTATCGGCGTGTAGCCTTCAGGCTTGGCATCGGCGACCTGAAGTTCGTGCAGATTGCCTTTGGCGATGTCGTAGCGGAAGACGTAGACGGATGCGTCATACTCGTTGACCAGATAGAGAAACCGGTTGTTTGGATGAAAAACGAAATGCCGCGGCCCACGCTTGCGCTCTATCAGGACAGGCGGCAACGGAGCAGGATCGATTGCCCCTGTGACGGCATCGAATTTGTAACCAAGGATAGAATCTCCATCGCAACTCGTGCCGAACACAAACCGGTTGGATGGGTCGGGAAGTGTCGCGTGCAGTTTCGGGGCGGTGCGGATCATGTCGTAAGGCGATTGGACGACCCCTTGGTCGCCAATGGCGCTGACACTGAGTGCGCCTGTTCGGTGGTCGTAGTTGTTGGGATTGTTTGCGCAGAACAAGAATTTGCCAGTCTTGTCCGTCGACAGATAAACCGTGCTGTTGAAGGAAGGGGTGCTCGAAAGATGAGTCAGCTTCCCGCTGCGCGCCTCGATGGCGAAACTCTCGATTGACCAATTTGGGTTGTTGCGTAGCGCTGCGTAAAGGAACCGGCGATCAGGACTAACAGCCATCGGCATGACTTTGCCGCCAACGCCCAGATCCTGAATCCTCGTGAGTTCGCCGCTGTCGGATGCCAGGCGCAGCACCGAGATCTGTTCGCTGCCGTGCTGCGAGACGTAAACATAGGTTCCACTCTCAGACATCATTTTCTTCGCTTCTTTGCTTCGCTCGCAGGACCAGGCCCCGTGCTTGCTCAGGCTGAGCGAAGCGACGATCGGTACATTCGGCAGTTGCCTGGTGGTGAGTGGGAACTGGGGACATCATTCGTCCGCCAACGTTGGGAAGAGTGTTTGTGCAGTCTGGGCGAATATCCAGTGCTGTTCGTTCTGCGACAGGCAGGACAGTGCTCCCTTTGCCTCGTCGACAATCTCTTTCAGCGTCCCTTCGGAAGCGGGGTAGTTCGAGCCCCAGGCGATCCGTTGTGCGCCGAATTCCTGGACTAGGCGCGGAAAGAAGGTCTCAGGTGTTCCCTTGCCCTTCCGCGCATCCCGGACACTGTTGGTGATGATCTTCATATGAACGTTGTGGTATCGGGCGAGGCAGAACGTGTGCTCCGAGCCGTAATATGGCGGCCCTTCCTGATAATTCGGCCTAAGCAGGTTATCGATCAGGATCCTGGCCTGCGGGTATCGCCTGATCATAGTTAGCAGTTGCGAGAGCCCTTCGGGACGAAGCTGGACCGTGATCGTGATCCCAAGCTCAACAGCTGCGTCCCACGCAGGAAAAGTGATCGGGTCGGACAACAGCCCGGACTGTTCCGCGAATGTCGATCCCCCAGTATAGACGCGAATGCCTGTTAGACCGCGGCCAACCCAATGGCGCACCTTCGCCGCTGCGTCCGGCGCTGTCATGTCGACGGAGAAGACGCCGGTAAAGCGCGACGGATTGGCTTCGACGGTGTCGGCCACGTAAGAGTTGTCGAAGCCGTAGGTCGTGGACGAATGGACGATGCAAGCCTTGTCGATGGCTGCACTGTTCATGCCGGCGACGACTTCCTCAAAGGCCTTCGATCGGGTTGACGACCAGTCCGACCGCTTTCCGTGAAGCGGCGCCAGCGGGTAGCGCTGTGTATCGCTCGAGACGATATGCGGGTGGATGTCGATCAGCGTGCTCGGCATGCTATACCTGTCTCTGTCACGGGGAGTCTCTTTCGGCCGCGGATTTCCCCGGCCGATGACGTGATCGTCGTCCGATAGCCAGCTTCCAACGTTGTTAAGTCAGCAGAGGACTCAGCCGAGTTGTTTCAGTGCGTCTTGGGCGATGGACATGTCGGCAAACTGCTCGAAAGGCAGCATGTCCTTCTGGACCCCGACTTCGACATTAAGTTTCTGGATGAAGTCGAAGCGTGAAGGCTCAAGAACTAGATCTGCAGCAAGCATTCCAGGGGCGTTGAAGAACTTCCATTGCGCCTGGGCTTCACGGGGATTGTCCTTACCCGTGACTATGGCACGTGCCTTGATCCAAGGCTCCTCGGACTGTGGCGAGCTGATGAAACGGAACAGCTTGGCGTGCGCTGCAAGCGCTTTGACGAGATCGTCGCGCTTTTCGGCTATCGCCTGATCTGATGCCACCATTGCCTGATTGGTGTATTCCGGCAGCTCGTTCCAGAGAGCTCCATCCGAAAGGGAATGAACTCCGTACTTTTCCTGCTCGAAGTAGACGTCAGCGGTTCCAAAGCCAGCATCGACGGTGCCGGCGACGACAGCTTTGAAGACATCTGAGATCGCGCCAATATTGACGAACTTTACATTCGTCGCGTCGACCCCCTTCTTTCTGAGCAGGGCGATGGAGAGGGCGTGCAGCTGAGCACCAACCGGACCGATGGCAACCGTCTTGCCGACGAGATCGGCCGAAGAGCGAATATCGGGACTCTTTGCGAAGAGAGCGGTCTGGGGCCTGAGATAGACACCAGCGAGAACCTTCAGTTTCGCGCCCTTGGCCACCGCGGGAAAGACACCACTGAAACCGCTTCCCGTCGAAAGATCAGAAGCACCACTGACAAGTGAAGCAATGATTTTGGTCCCATCGGAAACTGTCGTTTTCGATGTCTCCAGGCCAAACTCTTCGTAATATCTCCCAGCCTTCATCAATTCGTCGAAGATCGGCGACACATTGCCATAGAGGCTCACCGTGTTCAGTGAAGCCGCCGCGCGACCGAATGTTGGCAATCCAAACATCCCCGTTTGCAGCGCTACCCCGCCAACACCGAACATTGCGGTCCGGTGCAGCAATTGCCGGCGGTCAAGTCTTAGTTCTCGCATCGCAGTTTCCTCCCTGACGATGATATCCAATGTTTTCTTCTTTATTGGATGCAAATTAGGATACATTGTGCGGAGCTAGGTGGCCACCGAAGAGTCCCCGAATCCCGCGCCAGATCGCCGAATTCACTGTTTAGTATTCCTGAAAAATGCCGCGGCTCTTGCCGAGGCTCAGGCAGATGCTTCCTCGAAGAAGCTCGTTTCGACAAACGAGACGAAAGCCCGCACTTTTGCCGACAAGTTGCGCCGGTTTTGGCAGACTATGTAAAGCCCGCGCTCGATGGTTTCCCAGTCCTGCAGCAATTGCACGAGCTCCCCAGACGCTATGTGATGGCGCACCAGTATGTCGGGCACGTAAATTACGCCGGCGCCGCGTCTGGCCACATTGATCAGGGCGTTGCCATTGTTCAGCTGCATGGGGCCATTGGGGAGGAACTCACAGGTTTCGTCTCCCTTGCGGAAGGACCATTTGCGAGGCTTCGAGGTTTTGGGTGAGAAGAATCCCAGGCAGGCCATGTCGAGCAAATCGTTAGGATGCAGAGGCTTTGCATAGCCGGAGAGAAAGGAAGGGGAGGCGCAGGCGACTTGGCGGGTCGTTGCGATCTTGCGGGCGATGAGGGAAGACGAAACGAGATCTCCCAGCTGTAGAGCGACGTCGATGCCCGCATCAATAAGGCTGCTGGGATCGGCGGTGAGAATGATCGAGGTCCGCACATCAGGGTGGAGTTCTGCAAACTCCATGATCTTCGGTAGGATATGTGTGTGGCCGATTTCTGAAGGCAATTCGATCCTGAGTTCGCCCGAGGCAGCCTTGGCCGACTCGGCGATCTCGAGATCTAGCCGATCGAGTTCTTGCAGGAGTTCGTGGCATCGTTCTGCATATGCCTCACCCTCCGACGTAAGTCTCACCTGTCGCGTCGTCCGGTTCAACAGCCGTACGCCGAGATGACCCTCCAGGTTCTTTACCGATTGAGTAACGGTAGCTTTTGACACGCGCAGCCGCTTGGCGGCCTTCGAAAAGTTGGCGCCATCAATGACTGCCAGAAAATGACGCATCGCCACTAGACGATCCAATGTCTCCTCCCGGACTCCCTGGGCGGTCGCTGCGATATGCCGCTGGATCCTCCACGCAGTGTTCTAGCGCACATACGGGCGTCACCTTTGCATTGAGGTAACGCCCTTACGTTCATTGCGGCGTCGTCAGGACAGGCAAACAAGCTCGATCCAGTTTGGGTCTTCCATCGACGAAAACGAGGCGACCTTGTTCAATTCGCCAGTGCTCGGCTCGATCGCGTAGGTGACCGCGGTGTTGGTCATCAGTCCGTTGACAACCAGGAACCGTCCGAAGGGATCGATGTTGAAGCCTCGCGGCTCCTTGTCGACAGGAGTATGGCCAATCACGCTGACCAGGCCAGTTGCCGGATCGATCTTCAGCCCGGCCATGGTGCAGCTGCCGCGGACGGCCGCATACAGGAACTTCCCATTGGGCGTTATGTGCAGGTCACCAGCGCGGACGTTCTCGCCTGGTTTGATGTCCGGATGCCGAACGAAGGCAACCTGAATCTCTGACATGGCGCCATCGCGCGGATCGAACGAGTAGACATACACCGCGCCGTCATATTCGTTGAGGGTGTAGACGTACCGGTTGTTGGGATGAAACACGTAGTGGCGCGGCCCGGTTTCGGGGCGCATGACCAGCGTGGAAAGAATGTTGGGGTCGAGCATCCCAGTCGCTTCGTTGAAACCGAAGCGAACGACGACATCTGCGTCACAGGCAGGGGCCAGGACAAAACGGTTGGAGCTGTCGGCCCGGATGGCGTGGGTCTTGGGTGGGGTGCGAATAATCTGGTGCGGCGGCTGCAAGAAGCCATCGTTGATCACGCTGACAGTTACGAAGCCCGTGCGGCGATTGCGATCCGGCGGATTGTGAGCGGCAAGCAGAAAACGGCCAGTCCTGTCGGTCGATAGGAAAGGGGAGCTTTCCACCGTGGGCGTTTCACTTAGCAAGGTCAGTGTGCCGTCGTCCCGATTGATTGCGAAGCTACGGATCGAGTAGGGGGCGGTGCGGTTCGACGCAAACAAGTATCTGCGGTCGGGGCTGACGCAGAGGGCCGTAAAACGGCCGGCACGGACGCCCTCCGGGACATCGGAGTCATTGATGGCTACCTCTTGAATCTGCGTGAATTCGCCTTTTGGCGACATGGCCAAAACGGACAGCTTCCTCGAACCGTGAGCGAGATAGCCGTAGACACGACCGACAGGCATGGGAGTCTCCTTTTGTTGATCTGAGAAAGGAACGCCCGAGGGCAACCCTTCTTTTCTTCCATTTCTGTTTCTGTTGACTATTTGGGCTCGACGCCCAGTGCCGTCGCACCTGCCACGCGACCGGAGACAAACGCCTCGCCGTAGTTCATGCCCCCAGGATAGAGGCTGCCGAAGATCGAACCCAATTCGCCTGCGCCAAATAGGCCGGGGATGGGAACTCCCCAGGGGTCGAGAATTTCGCCTTTCGCGGAGCGGCGCGGGCCGCCTTGCGTGTTGTAGACGGTCGGCCAAACCGCAATGCCATAGAACGGTCCGTTTTCAATCGGGTTAGCGTCCATTCGGGAGCGCCCGAAAGCGTCCTTGTCGGTTTCGATGCCCCTGTTGTAGTCGTCGATGGTGGTGACGAGCGACTGGGCATCGAGACCGAGTTTGCTGGCAAGGCCGGCAAGCGAGCTCGACGTGGAAATCCATCCACTTTCGACTGGCATGGAGTTATCGTCCGACCAACCACTGTCGAGATTGAAGCCGGCATCGGTCGTCGTGATGGGCCCAGCGAGCCGCGTCGCCTCATCGAAGATGACGTAGCTGGGAATGCGCCGCCAAATCGCGTCATGATGGTCGCGGTCCTCGAGGAGCATACCACCGGAATGCCCGGCAAGCCGCGATTCATCGCAGAAGCGTTGCGCACCTCGATCGACAAGTATGAAGCCACGCTCGCGAACCTTAAGAGCAAAGGTGGCATCAAAACCGGGAACGAGCATGCCCATCGACAGCACAATGCCATTCATGTGCCAAAGCGAAGCGCCGACAGCCTGCGCCATGAGGATGCCTTCGCCGGTGTTTCGGTGTGGAGGCGCAGCCGATGGAATTGCTGCGCCGATCCATTCACGCAACATGTCCTTGTTCCAGGCGAACCCGCCGCTCGCGAGCACAACTCCCTGCCGGGCGGTTGCCCGAATTTCCTTGCCGCCTTGTTCCGCAACGATGCCGGTTATGCGGCCGGAGAGATGATCGCACATGAGGCGCTTGACGTAGGTGTTTGTAAGGACCTCAACGCGTCGTCGCTCGATATTGTCCGAAAGCATAGTCCATGCGGCCTTGCCGCGCGAAAGTCCTTTGTTCTGGGCCTTGGGCCAGCGGTACCTGAGGCCGATCCCGTCCGCACCGACAACGCCAGGGAACATCGTGCCTGGTGTGGCGCCGGGATAGGGTGGGCCGGGTTGGCGCGGTGCACCCAGCATTTCGCTTGGATCCGTGCGGATAACGCCTCCGCATCGCTCGATCCAGATCGGCAGGTCAACAAGTCCCCGGACGTGGGCCTCTATTGAGCCCCTGTCAGTTGTGCCGTCAGTCAGAGCATCGAGGTGAGCGATCATCTTGTTGGCGTCGCCGACACTGCGAATGTTGCCGCCAGCCATCTTTGTCGTGCCACCGCCTTCGCCAAATTTCTCGACGATCAATACGCTTGCGCCGGCGTCACTTGCTTCAATGGCAGCAGCCGCCCCCGCACCGCCGTAGCCGACGATTATGACGTCGAAGATGTTGGTCTGATCGCCATGGCTTGTCATGCTTCATACCCTACGCGCGAACTCAATGTAGCCCTTGTGACCGTCTCTGAAACCGTCAAACAAGTGTGAGCTGAAGTGCAGGGCTGCAAAGCCTTGGCAAGGCGCATCGCAGTGCCTTCGCCGGCTCCAGGCGAATGCAGTTCTTTTTGCATGTGTTCTCCCAATTCGACCTGCGACACAGCCCTCTTGGGCGTCATGTCAGCGCCTCCGGTGAATTGCATCCTATTTTTCACACTATTTTGCTCTCGTCAACCCGGCGAAAGCGCACTCCAATGGCTGGAACTATCTATCTGATATTGCATGAGTTTTTTGCTTTCTGCAGTCGATCGACGAAGCAGTAAACCAGCCAAAAATGCAAATAGGATACAAATTGGCATGCAAAATTTTATTGCAGAGAGCGGAATCTTTGCTACGATGAGTTTCATGGACGGAACTGAGAACCCGCAGAAGAGCGGGCGCGCTTGTCGGGAGGAGCCGATCCGCGTGGAGGCCTTTCTGTTCGCTTCATCAAACTGGTTCAGGAGGACAGTCGATGACCACGCGTACCAAAGACAATGGAAGCAAGCCGCTGACAAAAATGCGCATTGCGTTGCTGGCTGCAACGGCGATGGTGGTATTGGGCGGCAACGCCCAAGCTGCGAGTGCCTATGACACAACCGATCCCGAGTACATCGCTCGCGCAAACGATCTGGTTGCTCAGGGTAAGATCACAAAGGAATGCCTTCCGAGTTCGGCAACGGCGCCCAATTCGGAATACAAGCCAATCCCGGAGCCGACGCCCGAGTTGATCGCAGCCGCGTCAAATGAAGGGCAGCTTATCCTCAACGCTGCCATTTCCGACAAACGGTCAATTTCGGCCATCCAGGCTGCGTTTGAACTTCGCTACCCGAAGGTCAAGCTGCAGACCGCAACAGGCAACAGTGCATCGCTGGAGGAACGCTTCCTGGCCGATCATGCCGCCGGCAATCAACAGGCTGATGCTGCCATCACGACGAAGATCCAGTGGATCGAGAAGGCTTTCAAGGAGCAGGCATTGCTGCCGCTCGACGAGACGATACCAGGCATTTTCGATACGTGGCCTGGCGGTTCGTGGAAATGGGAGACGAAGTCGGGTTCCGCTGCAACCCCCATCAATCGGCCGCTCGGCATCGCCTACAACAGCGATCTCGTCAAAGGCGATCTAATCCCCAAACAATTCAAGGATCTGGCGCGGCCAGAATTCAAAGGGCAGCTTCTAGCTGTCGACCCCGAAGCCTCGGTCACGTTCGCCCGCGTCTGGAAGCACATCATGGACTCGGTCGGTGAGGACACGATGAAGGCCATCGGCAACAATATGATCAAGGATCCGCTCTATTCAGATATCCAGCCGGCATCCCAGGTGCTGGGAGCCGGCGGCGCGATGGTAATCATGGAGTTGGGTGCGAACGTTGCCGCTTCGATGCAGGCCAGCGGTGCTCCAGTTGTCGGCGTGATGCCTGACACAGCAACCGGCACGCAGTACGCTTTCGGCGTCGCAACGAAGGCCCCGCATCCGAACGCAGCCAAGTTGTTTGCCTATTGGTTCCATTCGGCTGAAGGGCAGTGGGTCTCGAGTTGCGCAGCTTATGCCGGCACCCTTGCCTATCCGGAAAACGGTACCAAGAAATTCGTACCCATCGAAAAGGTTTCGGCCGAGGACATCGCCAAGATCAAACAATTGCTCGGCCTGTAGAGGCCAGCGGAAAAGCCGCAGCTGGAACCTGAGCCGAACCTTAGTGGTTCGGTTCCTGCAGCTAGCGGCATCGGATTCAAGGGAGGAGAGGTGACCGAGGGCTGATGCTCA
Source organism: Aminobacter sp. AP02 (assembly GCF_003148805.1). Taxonomy (GTDB): domain Bacteria; phylum Pseudomonadota; class Alphaproteobacteria; order Rhizobiales; family Rhizobiaceae; genus Aminobacter. The sequence continues at coordinate 16,927 of NZ_QGGX01000033.1, read as the reverse complement.
AGGCACCGGTATTGCAAATGGTTGACACAGTTCAAACGGCGCTATCGAGCCGAAATCAGGTCCGCCGCAGGAACAATGGACGACGCATGTCGCCCTTTACGGCCTTCAATGTTGCCTTGCTGGCGATCTTCATTCTGGGGCTGCTTTACCCCGTTGGCAAAGCAATCGTCTGGGCGTTCTATGATGGAAACACATGGGATCTGTCAGCGTTCAGCGAGTTTGTCAGCAACGACAAGGCCATGCAGTCCGTGCCAGTCACGCTGTTCGTCGTGTTTTGCGCAAGCGTTGTTTCGGCAACGATGGGTTTCATATTCGCCTATCTCAACGAACGGACAGATGCTCGCATGGGCATGTTCACGGACATGATCCCGTTCATTCCACTGCTTATGCCGTCGATCGCTGGCGCCTATGGCTGGGTCTTGGCTCTATCGCCTCGGATCGGCTACGCGAACCAGGTTTGGACAGCTGTGTTCGGCATTGCCGGCCCTTTCGATGCATTTTCCATGAAGACACTTGTCTTCGTATATTCCATTCATGGAACGACGTTCGCTTTCCTGATCATTTCCGCTGCGTTGCGGAACCTTGACCCGGCTCTTGAAGAGCAGTCGCGCCTTTGTGGCGCAGGTCGGATGCGTACTTTGCTGCGGGTAGTGGTTCCGGCGATGCTCCCTAGCATTGGCGCTGCACTGTTGCTCGTCATCTGGACAACGATGGGCAATCTCGCCGTGCCGGCAGCCATCGCTCAGCCGGCCGGCATTCCGATCATGTCGGTCCAGATCGTCCGCTTTTTGCACTTCGATTACCCGCCGAAATACGGGCCCGCCCTTGTCATGTCGTTCATCATGGTTGGCATCATCGGATCCGTCTGGATTGCTGCCGCTCAAATCCGCAAGTCGGGCCGCCATGGCACAGTGGGCGGAAAGACCCGTGTCGCTCCCCGTCGAGCCCTTGGTTTCTGGAAGTGGCCGGCACGTTCTTTCATGGTGCTGTGGGCCGCGACTGTTGTCCTGGTCCCTTTGATCTCACTGTCCTTTGTCGCGCTGAACGGGTTCTGGGCCGGCAACCTGCGGCTCGACAACTTCGGCTTCAGTCACATCATGGCATTGTTCGAGCCAGGCAGCCTGACCTTCAGCGCCTTTACCACAAGCCTCAAGGTTGCATTGATCGTAGCCACCGTCGGAAGCCTTCTGGCCTCGGTGATCTCCGTATTCGTCACCTCGCGCAAGGACAAGGTCACTATGTTCGCCGATGGCATCTTCAAGCTGCCGACGATCTTGCCGGGACTGGTGTTGGCCCTCGGTATCGTCCTTGCCTACGCGGGTCCTCCACTGATGCTCGGTGGTTCGTTCACCATCCTCGTGATCGCCTTCCTGCTCGAGCAGGTGCCCAAGGGCACGCTGACCACGGATCCGGTTGCGGCGCAGGTTGGTCGTGAATTGACGGAAGCGTCACAAATGAGCGGCGCCTCAGGCTTCCGAACCTTCCGCAAGGTGCACTTCCCGCTGATGCTGCCTGGAACTGTCGTCGCCTGGGCGCTGCTCTTTGTCCACGTGGTCGGCGACCTCGATACTTCGGCCATCGTTGCAAGCGTCCACAACCCGACCATTGGATCGCAGATGCTGCGGTTGGGCGAAAATGGAGATTACCCAACGGTTGCCGCGCTGGCGATCCTGGTGGTGGTGATCTCTACAACCGCGGTCACGACTGTGTTCGCCCTGACCCGCCGGAGGAAATGGGCATGACTATGAACTTCACCCCCAAAATAAGCGAAGAGCAGATGGAAACGCGACACAAGGAAGCCGAAGTGTCCAGCTGGGAGTCGATAAAGCGGCCGGCCCCGACGGGAGAACCGGTAGTCCGTGTCAAAAATCTGATGAAGCGGTTCCGACGCAACGACGGGACGGAAGTGACGGCGATCAACGATTTGTCTTTCGACGTCTATCCCGGAGAATCGGTCGTCCTGCTGGGACCCAGTGGCTGCGGCAAGACCACCTTGCTGCGGTGCATTGCAGGTCTGGAGGACCCCGACGGCGGAGAGATCGAGGTCAATGGCCGTACCGTCTTCTCCTCCGAGCGCGGCATCAACGTTCGCTCCGAGCTTCGCCAGCTTTCGATGGTGTTCCAGTCGTATGCGCTTTGGCCGCACATGACGATCATGGACAACATCGCCTATCCGCTGATGTCTCTTCCCCGCGCCACGCGTCCGCCTAAGAGCGAAATCACCGAACGGGTGCTGAAGATCATGGCGACTGTCGGTATCGCCGGGCTCGAGAAACAATACCCCAATGCAATCAGCGGAGGGCAGCAGCAACGCGTCGCACTTTGCCGTGCGCTTATTGCCGGAACGAGTATGGTCCTGTTCGACGAACCTCTCTCGAATGTGGATGCCCAGGTTCGGGAGCGGCTGCGCGACGAACTGATCGACATGCAGCGCGCATTCAACTTCGCATCGCTGTTCGTCACCCATGATCGACAGGAAGCAATGGTTCTAGCGGACCGGATCGCGGTCTTGAATGGTGGAGTGATCCGGCAACTGGACCGTCCTGCTAGGACCTACAGAAGGCCGAAGGATCGGTTTGTTGCCCGCTTTATCGGCCCAACGAATGAACTGGACGTAACCGCGTTCAGCGCCGTCGGTCCAAACGACGAGGCCGTGGGAGCAACTGAGCTCGGTCAGGTACACGGCCTCATGCGTGCCGAAGCTGGGGACAAGCTTGTTGCTTTCTGGCGGCCCGAAGCTGGAACGCTTTCAGAAGGCGAGCCTGCGACGGCCAATCGCTGGAAGTGCACCGTAGAACGGGCGAATTTCTATGGATCCGAGATCGAGTTCACTGTGAAAATTGGCGACAGATTGCTGAGGGTTCTGGCCCACGGCGGCCGTGTGCTGCCGGTCGGCACTTCGGCCTGGATGTCGGTTGAACCACGCGACGTCCAGTTCCTCGCCGACCGGTAAGAAGTTCGCGGACAAATAGGTGCAGGCGGCAGTTCCCAGGGACGTCGTGCGTGCCAAGAGATTCAATGACTAGGGTCACGGGCGGTTTAATGCCGTCCCGTCCCGTCCCCGTGTCGCTCGCCTCGTCGAATGCGGTGGCAGCACTTCGAGACAGGAAATCAATCGATGGACATTCACAGCTCGAAAACCTACCGCGGCTACAAGGCCGTTCCAGAACTGCTTCAGCGCGCTGGCGTCGATACGGTCTTTGGCCTGCTGGGTGGATCGAATGCTCCGTGGGTCGCGGCGGGCGTTGAGTCCGGCCAGTTCCGGTTCATACGTACGCGGCATGAGGAAGCGACCATCACTGCTGCGGCAGGCTATAGCCGCGCCACCGGCCGCCTCGGCGTCTGCACGACCACACGCGGTCCCGGCTTCACCAATTCGATCAACGCCCTGATCGCTGCGACCCGGGGCAGCGTGCCGTTGCTCTACATTACCGGAGAAGGAAAATCGACCAAGGCCAAGCCGTTCGGTTCTTCCCAGGAGGTTGACCAGGAGGCCTTCGCCTCGATCATGGGCGTGGGCTATCACGCCGTTCCTGACCTGAACGGTCTGGAGGATACCTTCTGGCTTGCGGCCCGCGCCGCACTGTCCACGGGCAGGCCGCAGGTTCTCAGCCTTGCCGACCGCTGGTTTGAGCAGGATGTAGAATTGAGCGTAGCCACTCCCCAGACGCTGCGTCCTGACACCGCCCCCGAGGATGAATCTGTAAAAGCGGTCATAGACGAACTTTCAGCCGCCCGGAGCCCATTGATCCTCGCCGGCTGGGGCGCAGTCATGTCGGATTGCCGAGGGGCGCTGATTGAGTTGGCCGAGCTTTCGGGCGCCAGACTTGCGAATACGCTGCGCGCCAACTTTTTCTTTGCCGGTCACGAACGCGACCTGGGCCTCTGTGGTAGCTGGTCTCCGGAATCCGTGCGGCGAATGATCAACGACGCAGATCTCGTTCTTTCATTCGGCGCGTCCCTGAACCGACAGACCACCGAGTCAGGCGCGATCTTCGGTGGGGCGAAGATCGTACAGTGCGAAATAGACGATCAGTCCAGGTTCCATGCTTCGGCGCCAGAACTCTTCCTGCTTGGCGATGCCGGCGTGGCGGTCGGGCGGCTCATCGACGAATGGAAGCGCCGTGGATTGGCGACCCGCCCCGCTCCGGGACCAGCGCCGACGCGCGAGGAAATCAAGGCTGCCCTCCTCGGCGTGGACTTGAAACACGATCCGGCTCGCGGGCTCGACCCGAGGGCCGCCTACGTAGCCCTTGATGAGGTCTTTCCGCAGGACCGGATCGTCGTCACTGATAACGGACGCTTCATTGCCACGGTTCCTTCGCTCGTCGCTGCGCGCGATGCAACGAGCTGGATTGTGGGCAACGCTTATGGTTCCGTGGGACTTGGGCTGGGTGCAGCGATCGGGGCGGCAGCAGCCCATCCCGACCGCCCCGTTCTCCTGATCACCGGCGATGGCGGGTTTGCCATGGCTGCACAGGAACTCGACGCCATTCGGCTAGGCGGGATCGACAATCTCACCGTCGCAATCATCAACGACGAGCTCTACGGTTCCGACGTCAAGTACCTCCGCCGCTTTGGGCTTCCCAACACAGTGCTCTACCAGCCGCTTCCAGACATCGAGGCGCTGGCGAAGGTCTATGGCGGTGTTGGCCATGTCGTGACCGGGATCGCTCAACTCGGGCAGATCGATTTCAATACGCCTGGACCTACACTTCTCGACATTCGTGTCGATCCTGAAGTGAACGTCCGAGAGGCTGTCTGAACCTTCATTTCGATCAGGTGTCGAGCGAACCGACCGCTTCGTTCAATTGCGTCTGGCCAGGAGCTAAATTCTTATGACGGCAATCGAGGAAGAGCAGGGCGGTGAACCGGCTGGCGTAGGCGAGCTCTGGAGGAACCGGGACTTTCTGCTCTACCTCGCCTCCCGCGGTCTAATGGTTACCGGCAGGCAAATTCTGTCGGTTGCCGTTGGCTGGGATGTCTATGCACGAACCGGAAACGTCGTCGATCTAGGACTTATAGGCCTCTGCCTCTTCTTTCCAATTCTGGTGTTCTTCATACCCGCAGGCGTGACGGCAGATCGTGTCGATCGAAGGCTGATCCTTGGTAGCACGCAGCTGGTGCAGGCGTTTACGGGCGCAGCAATTGGCCTCTGGTTTCACTTCGGCGATTCCAGTGTCTCGGTCGTCTTCCTCTTTTTGCTTCTCAGCGGCTCCGCACACGCGTTCCTCAACCCCGCACTCAATTCCGCATTGCCGAAGTTGGTGCCGCGGCACCTGTTTTCGAACGCTGTCGCGAGTTCCTCGTCGGTATCGAAAATTGCGCAACTCGTCGGCCCGGTCGGCGGCGGTTTCCTGATCGCACTGCCTGGACAAGCGGTCTACATGGTCGTGACCCTGATGTTCCTGCTTGGAGCGCTTGCCGCCATAATGATCCGGGCGAACCTGAGGATCACCGAGAAGGAGCCGTGGAGCTATTCGCTGCTGTTTGGTGGGTTCGGCTTCATCTGGGCAACGCCAAAAGTTCTGGCTGCGATGTCGATCGACCTGATTGCGGTATTGTTTGGCGGCCTCATCGGCATGTTACCTGTCTATGCCGTCGACATTCTCCATGTCGGCCCACAGGGGCTGGGGATTATGCGCGCCGCACCCGCAGTGGGTGCGTTTACCACCGCTTTGGCGCTTGCCTCGTATCGGCTTCCCTGGCCAGTGGGGCGCGCCTTCTTCATGTCGATTGCCATTTTCGGTTGCTCGATCGTGGCGTTCAGCTTCTCCACCAACTTCTGGTTTTCGCTTGTCACCCTTGTTGTTTATGGCGCGTCCGACATGGTCAGCGTCTATGTCAGGCAGACCCTCATACAGATCGATACACCCGATGAGCTGCGCGGGCGTGTGAGCGCGGTAAGTTCGATCTCCGCTGGGGGCTCAACGCAGCTGGGCGACTTCCGGGCAGGGATCATGGCTGGCGCCATGGGGACTCCCGCGGCCGTTGCCGCCGGTGGACTGCTGACACTTGCGGCGACGGCGCTCTGGTACCGACTGTTTCCCGAACTCAGGAAACTGACAACGTTTTGAGGGTGGGTCGCGCGAATTGAGCGCTCTCCACCCAAAACAGGGCTGGCGCATTCCAATATGCATGCTATATTGCATCCTATCTTGCAGACAAACAAAGAGGCCACGATGGACACGCATTCGGATACCGGGGCATTTCAGCTTCCTGAGGATGTCCTCCAGATTCAAAAAATCGCGCGCGACATCGTGAGAAACGAGCTTCTGCCGCTGGAGAAGCAGTTTCTGCTGAGCTCGAACCACGCGCATGGCGTCAAGGAGACGTTGAACCTGCGCTACGTCTACGACAAGCAGACAGCGGATCGGCTGGAGGGCATCTCTAAGGAAACGGGACTGTTCTATCTGCTGGTTCCAGAGGAGTTCGGCGGCTCGGGCCTATCCATGCTGGCGCAGGTGGTTGCCGTCGAAGAATTCATGTACACGGCCGTGCCGTTCCCCTTCGCCAACGTGCCGAACATTCTCTATGGCTGCACCGGCGACCAGATCGACAAGTATCTGAAGCCGGTCATCAACGGCGAAAAGACGACGGCCTTCGCGCAGACCGAACCCGACGCCGGGTCGGATCCGGGGGGTATGATGAGGACCCGCGCCGTCAAGGATGGCAACGACTGGGTCATCAACGGCACCAAGATGTGGATCTCGAGCGCGGCCGAGTGCGACCTCCTGATGGTCCAGGCGGTGACCGATCCGGAAAAGCGCCAGCGCGGCGGCATCACAATGTTCCTCGTCGACCGGAACAATCCCGGCGTAAAGATCGAGCAACCCGGCATCCAGACATGGCTGAGCCCGCGCGCCGGTCAGTACATCGTCCACTTCGAGGATTGCCGAATTCCGCAGGAAAATGTCCTTGGCGAGGTCGGCACAGGCTTCTCGCTTGGGCAGCGGTGGCTGACGATCCACGACCGGCTGATGCGCGGCCCGCTGGCGCTTGGAAAGATGCGGCGCGCCCTCGACATGTCGATCGAGTGGTCGAAGCAGCGCAAGACGTTCGGCAAACCCATTTCGGAGCGCCAGGCCATTCAATGGAAACTCGTCGACATGTATGTCGACCTGAAGGCTCTGCGGGCGATGACCTACCAGGCGGCAGCGCGCGCCGATGCCGGCGAGGACATGCGTTCGGAAGCAGCGATGGTGAAGATGTGCGGCACCGATTGGGGGGCGCGAGCAATCGACAATGCCATCCAGATCCACGGCGCCATGGGTGAAGCCTCGGAACTGCCGCTCACGCATTTCTACAAGTATCTGCGTCACGCGCAGATCGGCGGCGGCACCAACGAAATCCAGAGGATGCTTATCGCACGCAGCCTGCTTTCCGACGCAGGCTACTCGTTGTGAGGGAACCGGATAGCCGGAAACGCCGATATGAATGACTTTCCAGACAGCATCCACATCACCGAGGAAGGGCCAAGGGAAGGCTTCCAGTTCGAGAAGCAGGACATCCCGACAGCCCGCAAGATCGAGTTGATCGATGCCTTGGCCGACACTGGGTTGAAGCAGATCCAGGTCGTGTCGTTCGTCCATCCGAAATACGTGCCCCAGATGGCCGATGCGGAGGCTGTTGTTGCTGGCATCGCCCCTCGCGACGACGTCGAGTTCATCGGGTTGTGGCTGAACCTGCAGGGCCTGCAGCGTGCAATCGCAACCGAGCGGCTGCACCTCGAAGGATCCGTCGCGTTGACCGCGTCAGCAAGGTTCCTGGAGCGAAACCAGAAGCGGACGATGGAGGAAAACCTCCAGCAGCAGCGCGAGATGGCGGCGGCATACAAGGCAGCCGGAATCCCGATCAGCCGCGGTTCGGTGATGGCTGCCTTCGGCTGCAACTATGAGGGCCCGATTTCGATCGACAGGGTCGTCTTGCAGGTGGGCGACATCCTTGCGGTGGCCGAGGAGCAGGGCGAGAAGATCCATGTCATGAACTTCTCCGACACGATGGGCTGGGCCACGCCACGCAGCATTCGCGAGGTGATCGGCGCGGTACGCAATCGCTATCCCGACCTGACGATGTCGTTGCATCTTCATGACACGAGGGGCATGGGCATCGCCAATGCCTATGCCGGCCTCGAAATGGGCGTGGCGCATTTCGATGCCTGTGTCGGGGGGCTCGGCGGATGTCCCTTCGCTGGAAACAGGGCCGCGGCGGGTAACGTCTGCACTGAGGATCTGGTGTTCCTCTGCCGCGATCTCGGCATCGAGACAGGGGTGGATCTCGACAAGCTCGTCGCGGTTGCGGAACTCGCCGAGGATATTGTCGGCCATTCATTGCCGGGCTCGGTCAAAACAGGCGGGAGCCTGTCGGACTGGTATGCCACAAGGGGAGATGGAGGGCGACGTGGCCGGATTGCTTGAAGGCGTGCGGATTGTCGACCTCAGCACGACGATTTCAGGGCCCTTGTGCTCCTACCAGTTGGCAATGCTGGGTGCCGAGGTCATCAAGGTCGAACCGCCCGAGACAGGCGATCTGTCGCGAAGCCTGGGCGCCGACGAGGCTCTCAATGAAGACAGGATGGGCGTATCGTTCCTGGCCACCAATGCCGGAAAGAAATCTGTCGCGCTTGACCTGAAGACCGAGGCGGGACTGAAGGCGTTGAAGGCGCTGGTAGCGACGGCCGATGTTCTGCTCGAGAACTTCAAACCCGGAACCATGGCGCGCCTGAAGTTCGATTACGCAACCGCACGCGCAATCAAGCCCGATCTTATCTGGTGCTCGATCTCCGGTTTCGGCCAAACCGGACCACTGGCCAACCGGCCGGCCTATGATCAGATCATCCAGGGCTATTGTGGCCTGATGAGCTTGACGGGAACCGAGGAAACGGCCCCGACCCGGTCGGGATTTCAGGTCTGCGATACCATGGCGGCAATCACGGCGGCATTCGCCATCTGTGCCGCCCTCTACCGCCAGAAGGCAAGCGGTGTAGGAGAGTTCATTGACGTATCCATGTTGGACGCCTCGCTTGCCAGCCTCACCTCGTGGCCTGCGTCGGGCCTCCTGAACGCTGGCAAGGCGCCGAAGCCGATGGGCAATGAGAATGGCGCATCGTCTCCATCGGGCGCTTTCCGGACTGGCGACGGCCTGATCAATATCGTCGCCAATGACCAGCGCCAGTATGAATCTCTGTGCGACGCGCTTGGCGCACCGGAACTCAAGACCGATCCGCAGTTCCTGACCCGGCGTCTTCGCGTGATGAATCGCATCGGGTTGCGGGGCCGGCTCGAGGAGCATCTGTCGGGCAAGGGTTCGGCGGAATGGGTCGAAATCCTGTCGCAGGCCAACGTGCCGGCTGGCCCCATCCTCGATCTCGCCGATGCGCTCGCGCATCCACAGATCGCCGAACGCCAGATGGTCAAGGAATTCGACGACAAATCGATCGGCCGGCCATTCAAGGTTTCGCGGCTTGGATTTACGCTGGGCAGCAGCTTGCCCGACGTGGATCTGGCCCCGCCCAGGCTGGGCGAGCACACAATCGAGGTGCTGCGATCGATCGATTATCCGGATCCGGATATCGCATGGGTGCGCAGCCACGAGGTAGCGAAACGTGCGGCCTCCTGAGTTGCCATATCCGGCATCTTCAGGACTGACTGCAGGCAATCTAGCGTGACGACCGTGGGTCGCGGACAACAGAGGAGAAGAGCGGTATGCCGAATGCGCTACTGGAAAGACTGAAGACCAAGAAATCGATCATCGGCATGCAGTGCTTCACTGGATCGGCAGCACTTGTCGAGATCATGGGCTACTCCGGCTTCGACTGGGTCTCGATCGATATGGAGCACACCACGATCAGCTTCGCCGATGTCGAAAACCTGACGCGGGCAGCGCAGGTCAGCGGCATGATCCCGCTGGTCAGGGTCGCCGAAAATGATCCGCTGCTTATTGGCAAGGCGCTTGATTGTGGTGCAGCCGGTGTGATCGTCCCGCACATCCAGTCGGCCGCCGATCTGAAAAAGGCGCTCGCCGCGGCACGGTTCTTCCCCGAAGGCGAGCGCGGCAAATGCGGGCAGGTACGTGGCAGCCGCTACGGCGCCGACGGCGTGCCCTGGTCGAAGTTCTGGAAGCAGGCGAATGACGACGTCATCGTCCTGCCGCTCGTCGAGGAGAAGGAAGGCATCGAGGCGCTCGACGAAATCCTGGCTGTCGATGGCGTCGACGTTCTCTGGATTGGCATTGGCGACCTGGCCCAGTCATACAACGTGCCGGGAGCGCCGATGACCCAAGAGCCGTTGCTCTCGGCCGCTCGAGGTGCAATCGCCAAGGCTAGGGCGGTCGGCAAGGTGTTGCTGGCCCCGTCGTCGCCTACACACACGCACGAGTACTGCCGCGAACTTCTCGACATGGGATTTGTCGGCATCAGCTACGGCACGGACACATCCATTTTCCGCAACGTTTGCCGGGACGCGATATCCCTTACCAAATGAGCTGTCGTCGAATTTCGGCGAGCATTTCGACCTCAGACAGAACGAAAGAGATACTATGAGCTACTCAGTTTCCGGAAAGTTGTCAGAGTTGATTTTCGTCCGCTTGGACAAGGGCCAGGACCTTCTCCAGGCGATCAAGGACGCTGCCCGCGAACACGATATCAAGGCCGGCGTCGTGATCGACATTACCGGCAGCGTGACCAAGGCCAGGGTCCAGAAGTTCCCTGGCAAGAGCCATTCCGAGAACGTGCGCATCGAAGTGGTCGAGCTGGAAGGACCTCTCGAGGCCACCGGCCACGGAATTATCGGCATGACCGAAGGTTCAGGTGGGATCGGCGAATACAAGGACGGCGAACCCTATGTGCACGTCCACATCGTCGTCACTTCGGCGGACCAGACCATCTGCGGTCATCTGATGCCGGGCACTCTGGTACGATCCCACCTCGACGTGTCCCACTTCACCATCGTTCTGGGCAAGGCGGAGGGCGTCAGCCTCAAGGCCGCATTCAAGACGACTGAGGACGGCAAGGGGCGGATCTATCACGACCTGCAGCCAACCTGAGTTGGCGACAATTGTCCCAGGCGAGCCGGGGCATCGAAACGGAAAACATGTAGCAGGGAGGAGGCGTCGGGGATGTCTGGAGCACCGCGAAACAAGATGATCGAGATGCTGCGAAGCGGCAAGCCGGTGTTCGGCGGCGCGCTGCATTGCGGGGACATAGCGGGGGCGCGAAGCTATGGGGATTCGAACCTCGACTACGTCATGCTCGATCTCGAGCATGAGGGCTTCGACATGCCCAAGCTCGGCGACACACTTCAATGGCTGGTTAGTCGCCGGCGCATGGCCGCCACGGGAGAGATGTTTCCGTCGCCTACGCCGCTCGTGCGCCTGCCGCATCATGGCAACGAGCGTATCCGCTGGATCGCCAGCCAGGCTCTCGACTACGGCGCGCTCGGCATCATTCTGCCCTACGCCGAGTCGGGCGAAGACGTCGCCCAGCTGGTCGATGCCATGCGTTATGCCCGCAAGGAGAAGGACGGGACCATCGTCGGCGAGCGCCGCGTGTGGCCGAAGCTCGCCATGCGATACTGGGGTTATGACAAGTTCGAGGAATATCGCGACATGGCCGATCTCTGGCCCGTGGCGCCGGCCGGCGAACTTGCCCTGGTCACGATCGTCGCGACCCCCAAGGCGTTCGACAATCTGGAAGAGATTGCAGCAACTCCCGGTGTCAGTGCCATGATGTTCGGGGCGAAGCATGCGTGGCATGCCTTTGCCAAGACCGGAAAGATCGACCTCGAGGATCGCGACCTCGTCGAGTTTCGCAACCGCATGCTTGCGGCGTGTAAGAAGAACGGCATTGCCGCGGGGACGTCGCTTTCGGCGACGCCGCCCAAGGGAGCTGGCGGCAAGGGGGCAGTGGATGTGTCCTTTCTGCAGAGGCGTATCGACGAGGGCTTCCGGGTCTTCCTGACCCAGGGCGGAAGCCGTCCAGCGGAACTGGACCAAGCCTGAGGACTGAACGCCAGCGAAAGCCTCGTATTGCGAAATCTCGCCTCGACTTACATTGTCGCTCGGAGGAGTTGAGCACATGTCCAGAAACCTGAAACTTGCGGCCATCGCCGCCCTGATCACGCACGCAGCCTATCCGGCGGGTGCGGCCGAAACCCAGCCGGCTCCCACACCGGCCCGCAGCCTGCTCGCTCTTTCAAAGAAGGACGCAACGCTTTCGATCGTCGATCCCAAGACGCTGAAAGTGATTGCCAAGGTACCGACCGGTGCCGACCCCCACGAACTGGTGTCGCCCGATGGCGTCACCGTCTACGTCTCCAATTATGGCGGTGGTCCCGGCGGCTATCCCGAGACTTTGCTGAGCCAGATCGACATCATCGATATTCGTCAGCAGAAGGTGCTCGCCAATTTCGATACCCGGCCTCTGCTCGGACCGCACGGCCTGTCGTGGGTGAACGGCAAGCTCTATTTTACCGCCCAGGCCTCCAAGGCCATCGCCAGGTACAACAGCGAACTCAAGAAGGTCGACTGGCTGCTCGGTACCGGAATGACCTTCACGCACTTCATCAAGGTCAGCCCTGATGAGAAAACGATCGTCACGACCAATGTCGATCCGGGGCCTGGCAGCGATACCGGTTCGATGAGCATTTTCGCCCTTACCGCAGACCATGCGGCGCATTTGCTGCCGGTCAACCTGAAGCCGCGCGATACCGGGGACGACTGGGTTCAGAAGGTTATCCCGCTCGGCGCCGGCGTTGAGGGTCTGGATGTATCGGCCGACTTTGCCGAGGCATGGACTGCCGATCTCGAAGGCAACATCCACATTGTCGATATCAAGAAGGGAGTGGAGAGCGCCACGCTTGCTTCGGGCGTCAAGGGAGCCCATCGGCTCGCCTTCGCCGAGCATGGCAAATATGTCGCCGTCGTCAGCATCTTCGAAAATGACGGGACGCCCGACAACGATCAGCCTGAAGAACTTGGTCGGTTGCAGGTTTGGGATGCGGCGTCTCGGAAGGTCGTGGGCGACATCAGGATCGGTTGCCAGGGCGCGGGCATGCTAGCCGACGACATCGATCACCGGCTGTTCGTGTCCTGTACGCCTCAGAACATCGTCCGGGTGGTCAACATCGATCCGGCGAGTGGCATCCCGACCGTCGGCCCTGATCTCTATGTTGGCGACCGTCCCGATGCACTGACATTTGCCGAGCACTGAACGACAAGCTCTCCGGCGCGGCGGCAAGCCGCGCCACAACGGCGGAACCAGACAAATGAGCGCCCAGCCTCCACTCAACAACCACGTCAAACGCCTGGTTCTTGCGGATCGGCTCGCCTTGGGGCTGATCGTAAGGGTCTGCCGATCAAGCGAGATCGCGCTTGTCGCCAGGCAGTCTGGCCATGATTTCATCTTCATCGACACCCAGCATTCCGCGTTCGATCTGGAAACGATTTCGAACCTCTCAATTGCCGCATTGGCTATGGGCATCTCGCCTCTAGTCCGGGTGAGGGGATATGACGACCCCGATATTCCCGTGCTTCTGGATGCCGGCGTCGCGGGCGTCATTGTGCCTGACGTCGCCGATGCCGATCAGGCGCGGCAAGTCGTTCGGACATGCAAATATCCGCCCCAAGGAGCGCGCTCTTTCGCTGGGCCGACGATCAGCCTTGCATATGCGGCCGTGCCGCCGGCCGAAGCGTCCAGGCGGCTGAACGAAGAAACCCTCGTCGTCTGCATGATCGAAAATCGAAGAGGTCTCGCCAATGTGGACGAGATCGCGAAGGTCGATGGCGTCGACATTCTCCATGTTGGCTGCGGCGACTTGCTCATGGACATGGGCAAGCCCGGCGAGTTCGATTCGCCGGAAATCGCCGCTGCGGTCAGCACCGTCATCCAGGCCTGCAAGGACGCTGGAAAGATCGCTGGGTTTGGTGGTGACCGCAATCGCGATCGCCAACGACGCTACATCCAGGAAGGCGTTCGTTTCGTCACGACACAGGCCGACATTGCGCTGTTGCTCCAGGCGGCCATTGCAAGCGTCGTTGAACTAAGGCCCGATGCCTAGCGGCTGATCGGGCCGAAGTTGGACTCCAGATGTTCCAGTAGTCGGATGCTGGCCTGGCGGATGTGATCGCGCAGAATAAGTTCAGCCTTCGCGTAGTCGTGCCGCTTGATCGCCGCGACAAGATCGATGTGTTCGAGAAGGGGCTTGTCGCCAACGACCAGGCCGTATCCATCCAGGCGACGCTTCAGTTCAATCTTTTCGTAGACAGCTACCAGCGTCTTGCAGAGGTGCTGGTTGCCGGAAAACGAGGCCAGTGTCTCGTGAAAAGTCTGATCGACCTTCAGGCGTGCCCGGTTTACGGAAGCAGGAAACATGGAAGCGTATTCGGCGTTTATCCTTTCGAGCGTCTCGATTTCGGACGAGGTGAAGCCACGCGCGCTGACGACCTGGAGGGCATGGATCTCCAAAGCCTCGCGCGTGCCATAGAGATCCTTGATCTCCGAAGATTCCACTTCTGCTACGAAGTAACCGCGACGGGATCGCTTGCCTGCGTATCCTTCCTGATAAAGACGTTCCAGCGACTCTCGAACGGGCGTCCGAGAAACAGAGAGCTGATCCGCAAGTTCCTGGTGCACCAGGCGCACGCCTGGGCGCAGACGCCCCGAAAGGATCATCTCTTTCAGGGCGGCATAGACCGACTCGTTTACGTCGCCAGTTCTACGTTTGATTGTCCGCTCAGTTGCCTGATCCAACGACATCCCCGATTCCTGTCAGCCAGCGCAAATGGAAATGCGCCTGCGAAAATTATCAACTTTCCAAAGTTGCATCAAGGCAAAAGAGTGTGTTATTTTGCATGCAAAGTTGGATGAAAAGCTGCCCGCAGCACCGCTGGGCACAAATGCTTGAGGCAGACCATGAGACTTGGTGAGGTCGGCTGGCCGACCACGCTTGGTGGCTATGAGATCGACATCCTCGTCCAGGGGTATCCTGGCAAGTCCGTCCATAATGGCGGTCTAGGCTGGAGCACAGTCACCCTGCTGCGCGGGCACGGGCGCGTCATCCTGCTCGACACCGGGGGATTTGGACTCCGCGCCGCCTTGAAGCAGCGGCTGGGCGCTCTCGGCCTTGCATGTGACGATGTCACCGACGTGTTGTTGAGCCATTCCCACTGGGACCACATCGTCAACTACCCCCTGTTTCCCAGGGCTCGGCTGCACATCGGCCAGCAGGACCTCGAATGGGCGATTTCGGGCGATGAAAGCGTTTATGCGGTTGCCGAATTCTACGCACAGCAGCTCGCCCGGGAGCCGCGGCTCACCTATCTGGAGATTGGGAAGGAAGCGTTTCCCTCAATCCGCACGGAACATGCGCCGGGTCATACGCCCGGCCATCTCCTATTCGTCCTCGTGGGCGAGGATCGCGACCTCATCTTCGCCCAGGATGCGGCCAAGTCCCGGGCGGAGCTCGTTTCGCTGACGACAGATCTGACGATCGATCACGCGCAGAGCCGAGCCACTCTGGAGAATATCTGGACCCTCTGGAAGGCGCGCGACGGAACCATCGTCGTTCCCGGTCACGATCTGCCGCTGATCCTGGAGGGGGGCGCCGTCAAGACGTTGGGCGAGCGCCAGGCGGCGATAGTCGGCTTCCTCGGCGACAGCCTGGAGGAGCAAACGCATTTTTCCCTGTCTGTGAGGTAAAGCAGTGGCACTTCTAAACGACGAAATCTTGAAGTTCGTGGGCTTGCAAAGCCCGGAAGTCGAAGCCCCGCACCCGGTTGAGGCCAGCGAGGTTCGAAGGTACGCCCAGGCGACCATGGATGACGATCCGCATTACATGGAAGGGCAGGGCGCTGATCGTCCCATCGCTCCGCTGCTCTTTCCAACGCACATGTTCCGCACGCCTTTCGGGTCGCCGGATGTGCTCACCGAGCGCGCTGGCGATCCCGACTTTGATGGCGGGGTGGCACTTAGCAGCCGCGGCCTTCCCGATCTGCCGACAAGGAACCTTGTCCGGCTGAATGGCGGCATGAGGGTCGACTTCTACGACCATGCGCGCCACGGCGAGCGCGTCTGCATGAGATCCAGATATGCGAGCATCACCGAGAAGGAAGGCGGCAAGGGACCGCTGATGATCGTGGTGATCGACACCGACTATTACACATCGGACCAGCGGCCGCTTCTTCGCGTCCAGAACACGGGAATCTACAGATGAGCGGCGGCGAAAACGTGCGTGTGTATGGTTCGGTAGCCGTCGGCGACCGGATAGAACTCCAGAAGGGGCTGCTCACGGAGGCGCATCTGATGCGTTGGTCGGCCGCGATGGAGAACTGGCACAAGATTCACTACGATCATCCTTTCACTGTCGAGCATGAGAGGCTACCGGGGCTACTGATCAGCGGGTCGCTCAAGCAGCAGTTCATTGTCCAATTGCTCCGTGGCTGGGCTGGAAAGTCGGGCTGGCTCGTTTCGGCCAGCTTTCAGTTCCGGGCAATGAATGTCGTCGGCGAGGAACTGACAGCCTGGGCCGAGGTGACGGAACTTCGTCGCGAGGCTGACTATGGACTTGTGACGCTCGATCTCGGAATTCGCAACAACTCCGACAAGGAATCGACCCCCGGGCGGGGCGTCGTGGCGCTTCCTTATTCTGCAGGCCAGCCTGTTTCGCGGCCTTTCCCTTCGAGATAGGTTTCCTTTGTGGCAGTCGGAAATTACCGCGCATCGGGGCTTGCCCTCGTGCAGCAAGTTCTATAACAAATTGCATGCTATTTTGCATGCAAGATCGTTTTCACTGAGATGGCAGTGAAGGAAATGCCATCCAGCAGATGAACAGGAGCAGCAGCCCATGAAAGTTCTCGTCCCGGTCAAGCGGGTTGTCGATGCCAACGTGAAGGTGCGCGTGAAATCGGACGGCTCGGGCGTTGAGCTGGCCAA
>NZ_QGGX01000032.1 GCF_003148805.1 Aminobacter sp. AP02 | reverse complement strand
TATCGCATCAGCTCGATGACAAAATCGTAGACGTCGCCGCGATATTTGGTCTGGGTGAACTCGACGAGCTGGCCGTCGGCAAGGAAGCAGCGACGCTCCATGACGAGCAGTGAGGTGTCCTCCGGCGTGTCGAGGAGCTGGCGCTCCTCCTCGGTGGCGGGCTTGGCCTGCATGCGTTGCAGCGCCCGCACCGGCAGGGCGCCGGTGGCCTCCAGATACTCGTAGAGCGATTCTTTGACGGCCTGGGGATCGGGTACGAAACGGGCCGGCAAGGTTGCCGTCTCGATGGCGATCGGCGTGTCATCCGCGGTGCGCAGGCGTGTGAGGCGGACGACCTTTTCACTGCCGGATATGCCCAAAGCCATCATTTCGGCGGGGGAGGGTCGTGAGATTTCACGCGAAATCCACACGCAGCCCGGCTCGAGCCCGCGCGAACGCATGTCTTCGGAAAAGCTTGTCATGGTCGCCAGCGACTTTTCCAGTCGCGATGACACGATGGTCTTGGCGCCCTGGCGGCGGTCGAGCAAACCGTCCGAGACGAGACCGTCAATGGCCTTGCGCACGGTGACGCGCGAAATGCCCAGCGCATCGCACAAGGCGCGCTCGCTGGGGATGACCGCGCCGCGCTTGAGGTGTGTCGCCGCGATCGCCGCCTTGATCGCGTCTTCGAGCCGACGATAGAGCGGCTCGCCGCTTTCGCCTGAAAGTGCCTTTGCGAGGAAGTCTAAAATGGCCTGATCGCCCATCGGAGCACCTGTGAACAAGAGGGCTCCTTTATGCAGAATTTTTTTGAGGTGTTAAACTGGTATTGTTCTTGTCAGGCCCTTTCAGGCGAAATTTGCCTTGACTTCGGTCATGGGCCGCCGACGACAAGCGACAGAAATTCCCGTGCCGCTCGGGTCGCATGGCGCTCCTTGTGGCGGAGCACGAAGAAGCTGCGCTTGGGCAGGGCGAAATCGATGGCGACCAGGGTGCCGGCCCTGAGCGCGGCTATGGCGACGAGCCGCGACATGACGGCGACACCCGCACCGGCTTCGGCTGCCGCGCGGATCGATTCGTTGGAGGGCATTTCGAGCGCGACATCGAGGCTGCCCGGCTCGACGCCTAGGCTTGCCAGAACCGCCTCGAAGTTCGAGCGCGTGCCCGAACCTTGCTCGCGCAGGATCCAGCGCGCGGTCTTGAGGTCGCGTGGCGAGGCTGGCGGCGTCAGCGTCCAGGGATGGCCAGGAGCCGCGACCAACACCAGTTCGTCCTGGGCCACGGGCTCGACGGCAAGTGCTGCATCGTCGATCTCGCCTTCGACGAATCCGAGATCGGCAGAGCCGTCATGGACTTGAGCCGCCACCGTCTCGGTATTGCCGATGGTGATGCCAAGGGAAATGCCGGGATAACTCGCCTGGAAGCGGCACGCGATCTGGGGCAGCCAGTAATTGGCAACTGTCTGGCTGCCGGCGAGCTTGAGTGCGCCACGCTTGAGGCCGGCGAGATCGGCGAGGACCACTTCGGCGGAACTGGCGCGGGCGAGCACCGCGCGCGCTTCCGACAGGAAGATCCGACCGGCGTCGGTCAGCACGATACGCCGGCCGACCCGGTCGAACAGCTTTGTCTGGTAGCGCGCCTCAAGCGCCGAGACGGCGGCACTTGTCGCCGATTGGGTCAGGTTCAGAGCCTGGGCTGCTTGCGTGACGTGCTCGCGTTCTGCCACCGCGACGAAGATCCTGAGCTGTTCGAGGGTCACGGCTTTCCTTTCGGTTTCAGCCCAGAAGCTTGACCAGCATTAGAGAGAAAGTCGCGATGAAAAGGAACGCGCCAAACCCAAGAATGAGTGGACGAGCGCCGCGAGCCCAAAGTTTGCGGATGTCGGTTTCGAGACCCATGGCGGCAAGGGCCATGGTCAGCAGGAAGGTGGTGAGCGTGACGATCAATGCTTTCGCCTCGGCCGGAATGTCGATGAGGCTGTTGAGGCCGACCATGGCGACGAAGCCGAGCACGAACCACGGCATGGGTGCCGACGCACCATTGTGCTCGCTGCCCGTGGATTTCGCGCGCTGCCGGGCGGCGAGGCCGAGCGCGATCACCATCGGCGCCAGCATCATGACGCGGGTGAGCTTCGCCACGGTACCGAACTCGCCGGACTGCTGGCCGCCCTGGAAGGCGGCCGCCACGACCTGGGCGATCTCGTGGATCGACGCGCCCGCCCACAGACCATAAGCCTGGGGGGCAAGGTGAAACATGCCGGCCAGCAACGGATAGGCAAACATCGCGATCGAGCCGAAGACGGTGACGCAGGCGACCGCATAGGCGACGTCCTCGTCGGGCGCCTGGGTGACAGTATTGGTGGCAATGACGGCGGACGCGCCGCAGATCGAGGTGCCGGCGGCGATCAGTTCGGAGAGCTTTCGATCGACGCCGATCAGCTTGCCCAGCCACAGGGTGAAAGCGAAGGTGGCCAAAAGCGTTGCGGCGATGATTGCGATGCCTGTGGCGCCAACTGCCGCGACCTGGGCAGCCGTCAGCTGCAGGCCAAGCAGGATGATGGCGAAGCGCAATACCTTGCGCATCGAAAACGCCACGCCTGGCTTGGCCAGGGCAGGGGTGCCCACGAGATTGTGGAAGGCCATGCCAATGACGATGGCAATGATCATCGGGCTGAAAGCGGAGAGGCCGGGCAGAAGCCTGAACGCGAAAGCCGATGCCGCGAGAAGCGCGACAAGCAACAGGCCGGGCAACAGGCTGCGCAGGTGTCCGTGCGTTCTGCGGGAAACCGCCGGTCGCGGGCCGATGGCGACGGCATCTGCGGTTCTTGTCGGGATATGAGCGTTCATGGCTTGGTCCTGCGTATTTCAGGTACAAGCTATTCGTCGGCTTTTGATCAATCCAACGTGTAATTTCTGTTGAATCGTTCGATAAAAGCGATTGATCGAGCGGTGGCCCTGTGTCGCTTCCATTCTGACACTGGACGGGGCGCGCAGCGCGGCTATAGCGGTGCATCGGCGCGATCGAGGTCGCGCCCCTTCGAACCTCTCGCCAGTCGGAACGACAATGCCAGTTCACGAGATTGCAGCACTTGGGGCCGCGACATGCTGGGCCGTCACCGGATTGATCTCGGCCGGACCGGCAGGTTATCTCGGTGCTCCGGCATTCAATCGTTTGCGCCAGATATTCGTCACCGCGCTGCTTGCGATCTATGTCCTGGCCACCGGCACCTGGCGCGAACTCGATGCCGGAAGTGCCGGCCCTCTGCTTTTGTCCGGGCTCATCGGCATCTTCGTTGGCGACACGCTGTTGTTTGCGGCGCTCAACCGGCTGGGGCCGCGCCGTTCGGGCATCTTGTTTGCGTTGAACGCGCCGATTGCCGCGGTGCTGGGATGGCTGATGCTGGGTGAGGACCTGGCGCCGATGGCCGTCGTCGGCATCGCCCTGACCGTTGCCGGCGTGTTGCTTGCGATCCTGTTCGGCAAGCGCCGGGCGCAGCTTCACGCCTGGGAGACGGTGAAGGGGCCGTTGTGGATCGGCGTGGCGCTGGGCCTTGGGGCCGCGACCGGGCAGGCGATCGGCTCGATCATAGCAAGGCCGGTGATGGCGACCGGCATCGACCCTTTCTTGGCGTCGATGCTGCGTGTCGGCATCGCAGCGGTTTGTCTCAGCGTGCTGATCCAGTTGCCGATACCGGCAGTCAAACCCAGAGCGCCGCTCACCTGGAAGGTCGCGGCACTGACGGCGCTGACCGGGTTCATAGCACTTGCCATGGGCATGACATTGCTCCTGTTTGCGCTTTCGGGCGGCAAGGTGGGGATCGTGTCGACACTTTCGGCCACCTCGCCGGTGATCATCCTGCCGATGCTGTGGGCGCGTACGGGTGAGCGGCCCGCCGGCGGCGCCTGGGCGGGTGCGGCACTGGTGGTCGCCGGAATGGCGCTGATTTTCATGCGCTGACCATGATGGCCGAGCCTGCAGAGCGATCGCGGCGCCTCGCCATTCATGGCGCAAGGTTGTGTCGTAAGGTAATGTAAGTGTGGGTGAGCGCGGGCGGCGATCTTGTGGGAGGATTCGATGCCTTGTGCCAACGCGAATACACCAGCGAGACTTCTGACCCAGAACGCTGCCGAGGCATCGGTTCTTTGCCTCATCAACGAAGAGCGCGCGGCAAATGGGTCTCCCCCACTGACGCTTAATCTTCGGCTGCGGGCCGCTGCGCGCCAGCATGCGAACGATGCCCGGACGCTCAAATGGTGGGCTGGGAATGGCCCCAAAGTCCACGTCAATCCGGTGACGGGCTCCAAACCGCAGGACCGCATCAAGGATGCGGGCTACTGCCCGGAGGAGCCCAATTGCCCAATGAACGAGAACGCATACGCCGCCTGGTACCAGGGTGGACCCGAATTCCAGACTGGCACCACCCCCCAGGCAGCCGTCACGTGGTGGATGAACAGCCCAGGTCATCGCGACACCTTGCTCGATCCTGATTACAACGAGACGGGTGTCGCGGTGGTGCTGGGCGTGGCTGAAACCGGAACCGGCGCCGACAACGCCGACGGCGGTGGTATCTTTGTGCAAACCTTCGGCGGTTGCCGGAAAACGGATCCTGCAACGCTGGGAGAGCTGTGGGACTGGGGCAGGAACGATGTCGGGCAACTCGGCGATGGTTCGACGACGGATCGCCACGTGGCTGTGCACCCCGAGGGGTTTGCTGACATTGTGGCACTGGCCGGAGGCAGGGGGCACAGCTTTGCCCTGCTCGGCGACGGCAGCGTTCTAGCCTGGGGCTTCAATCCGCTCGGCCAACTGGGCGATGGCACCACGACCAACCGGCTGACACCGGTGCAACTGTCGTCGCTTGGCCAGGTGATAGCCGTAGCTGCTGGCAATTCCCACAGTCTGGCGCTGCAGCGTGACGGCACTGTGCTGACCTGGGGCGCCAATCACGTGGGGCAACTGGGCGATGGCAGCACCACAGACCGGGCCGAGCCTGCCCTGGTGGAAAAATTTGGCGATGTGATAGCCATCAGCGCCGGGTTCAATTTCAACCTCGCGCTCAAGGCCGACGGCACTGTGTGGAGTTGGGGCGAAAACAACTGGGGGCAGTTGGGCGATGGCACGACCACGCACAGCTCGATCCCGGTCCAGGTGACAAACATCAGTGGCGTTGCTGCAATCAGCGCGGGTTTCGAGTATGGACTTGCGCTCAGGGCCGACGGCAGCGTCTTGGGCTGGGGCTCAAACAATTCCGGGCAATTGGGGGATGGCTCCACCACCCAAAGGCATGCGCCGGTGAAAGTGCGTATTCCCGATGGTAGTGGACCGATCTCGGCGATTTCCGCCGGCGGTTTCCACAGCATGGCGCTCGAGCAGAATGCCCGGGTATGGACGTGGGGCGGCAATGGATACGGGCAACTCGGTAACGGCGACACGACCGACCGCCTTCTCCCGGTGCGTCCGGTGAACATGCATGACGTGACTGCGATTGCCGCGGGATTTGGCCACTGCCTGGTGCTCAAGCGCGATGCTACCGCTTGGAGCTGGGGCATGAACAATTACGGCGGCCAGCTTGGCGACGGCACCATCATCGACCGATCTGTCCAAGTGCTGGTGAAGGGACTTCCCGGCATCTCCATCATCGCGGCGGGGACGTTCCACAGTCTGGCGAGCTAGAGCAAAACTCCCGGCATGTCGTTGCGCTCCGTCTCGGGAATGTTGTGGGGTGGGAGTGCGCGCCACTGGCTAGAAATCCGCGCGGTCACGACGCGCGGATCGGGCGCGACAGGGCCGGGACTCCGCGTTAGACTGGAAAAGCCGGTCGCACACAACGGGAGGTAGCCATGAAAGGGCTCTATATCCTCGCATCGGTCTCGTTAGTGTTTTCAACCTCCAGCATAGCCGCCGAACTCACGGCTGAGGTTCCAAAGGGGGACCCCGAGTTCATTGCAAAGGCAATGTCTGCTGCTCCCGCAGAAATCGCGAAGGATGCCACTATCGTTCGACTGTCTGACGGGTTCAACCCGACCATCGTCAGGGAAGGAAAAAATGGATGGACCTGCTCGATCGATCTCGACGGCGGGCCTTGGTGTGCCGATGCCGTAGGGGTCGAATGGTATAAGGCCGTGTACACTCAAGGTGAGCCGCCTAACAAAACCGGCTTCGTCTACATGATGGTCGGGGACATGGGCACCAGCAATCACGACCCTTATGCAACCGACAAGTCGCATTGGGTTCAGACAGGTCCCCACGTCATGATCGTCGGCAAGGCGGCGCACGAGATGGCGGCGAGCTACCCAAACAAGGTGGACCCCGATCCCACCCACCCCTACGTCATGTTTCCGGGCAACAAGTATCAGCACCTGATGCTCCCCACCGACATGGAAAGCGGTCATCACCAGTAGCGCGCTTCACCGCCGCGTCTCGACCGGTCGCGGCGGGTTACATTGCTCGGGAAAAATCACCGATACAACAAGGGCCTTCGAAGGCGGATATATGCTTGGCCTTGAAAGTGGCGCACAGCTTGTCGATTTGCACCCAATCGCAATCGTTGCGCATCGTAAATGGCTTCTGAAGCTGAGATGACGTAAGGTTTATATTCAATAGCCCCGCGTTTCGTAGACGCCCTCGGATTGCATACTTTGCCACCGTTCGAATTCGACGGTGACAGCATCCCGTTCCTCGCGTCTGTGCGCTTCGGGTTGTGAAACATCCCGACGTAGTCGAATAGGGGCCCGGCATAAGGCGGACGATGCACTCGCCGGAAGCCCGTAACTCCGCAGAGCTGACTGCCACCGACAGCAGGCTCACCACTTCAATATCCGCAGGGGGTTCGACGGGTGCCTGCGCAGGTGGTTCGCTTCGAGCTGGACGAGCCGCTTGTGGAAACCAGCGCTCGGCCAGATCATGTAAAGCGCGCGGATAAAGTCTCTCGGCACGCCAAACGGCAGCAAGCCGAGCGTCACGTCGCTCCAGTCCGCCCGCCGGAACGGCTCGACCAGCCAGCTAGGTTCCTCGCGAAAGGGTGTCAGCTTGTGGTGCCAGGAGATCCGGCTGCCATCGCGGCATGCCTATGCTCGCAAGATGGTTCTCTGCCAGCCCGATCGACGGCTTGAGATAGTCGAAGGTTCCATGCGTCCAGATGGCGAGGTCATGGAACGCTGCGGCAATCGCGATCTTCTCCACAACCTCTGCGCCTGGCGCCGCGTGAGCGGCGCAGAGGTTGGCGATGCGGTGCGTGTGGTTCCAGTAGCCGGCGAAATCGCCGCCGAGCGCATCTGCGTGCGCATCAAGGATCGCGCCTAGCGTCGCGATCTCAGTGATGACGAGCCTGGGCGCGTCCGCCGACATGGTGCGGCTTATGCCATCAGGTGCTTGTCGATCCAGCCGGCGATATCGGCCACCACGCCCTCCTTGCCGATGTCGGCGAGCAGGTCGTGGTAGTGCCCCTCGTAAAGCTTCAGGGTCTTGTCCTTAGAGCCGACGGTCTCGTAGAAGAATTCGCTGCCGTGGCAGACGGTCGCCTTGTCCGAGGTGCCGTGCATGATCAGCACCGGCAGCGTGATCTCAGGGAACGCCTCGCGCAGCCGCTCGTCGGCGCGAACGAGTGCTGCGACCGTCAGGGCCGGCTGCGCCTCATGCGCTATGAGCGGATCGTCGTTGAGGTCTTCGACAACCTGCGGGTCGCGCGAAAAGTCCTCGTTCTTGAGCTTCAGCACCGGCAGCCGCGGGGCGATGTGACTGAGCCCCTTGATTGCCGCCAGAGCAAATCCGGGCGCCGGCACCTGGAAGGCAAAGCTCTCGCAGATGAAGCCGGTGAGTTCCGACTGGTTTTCGAGCGTGTAGACCGACGACACCACACCGCCTGCGCTGTGACCGAGCAGGAACAGCGGCAGGCCCGCATTACGCTGCTTGGCGATCCTGATCGCGCCTGCGACATCGCTGACGTAGTCGGCGACGTCCTCGACATAAAAACGCTCGCCGTCCGACTTGCCGCGGCCGCGCAGATCGAGCGCGAAGACGGCGAAGCCGCGCGCCACGAATTGCTCCGCCGACCAGCCATATTGGCCGCCATGCGAATTGACGCCGTGGCAAATGACGATCACCGCGCGCGGCTTCCCTTTGGGCTGCCACGACCGCAGGAAGATCTTGAGATCTCCCTTGCCATCGAAAGTTTCTTCAGTCGAACCTGCTCCCCATGCTTGCATCGTAGCCATCTCCCCTCAAGCCCCATCACGAGGCTGCAATATAGTGCTTCTGCCCGGGATTCCGTGCAAGTGAGGTTTGTATGAGTAAGTGCTCGTACAGCATCAGGTTGAGCTGACGCGCACGCCCATGGGGCGGGCCGCACGGGTCGGGCGAGCTCAGGCACCCAAGCTTGTGTTCGCCATGGACCGTTTGCCTGCGCCGCAGCTGGCGTTCTAGGCGAGCGTCCTGGTCCATAAGACCAAATGGCCCGCCTTGTGGCGAGCCGTCGAGTTGGGATGAACGCTTTGAAGGCCCGTATTTGCGGCCAAAGGGCAGGGCCGTTCCAGGTTTTCTTGTCGAGATTGCGATGCCAGGATTGGCCCTGAGGGCGTTGCCGCTCCTGAAGCGAACTGGAGACCTAAATTGATGCTCCTGTAACAGGGCGGTCGACGAGAGGCGGGCCTACAATCTCTGGGCCATGGCCCGGAACTATGTCGCACCGAGATCATTGGGGTTGGTGGGGATTCACCCGACGAGGAGACAGCCATGCCGACCAAAGCGAAGGGTCTTGAAGACCTGTTCCATGACACTCTCAAGGACATTTATTATGCCGAACGGAAAATCTTGAAGGCGTTGCCAAAGATGGCCAGGGGCGCGCAAGCACCCGAACTGAAGGCTGCCTTTGAAAAGCACAAAGATCAGACTGAAGGCCATGTCGAACGGCTGCAGCAGGTGTTCGAGATTTTCGGCAAGCGTGCCCAAGGCAAGACTTGTCCTGCCATCGACGGCATCATTGAGGAGGGCGAGGAAATCCTTGATGAATTCAAGGGGACACCCGCCGGAGACGCTGGCTTGATCTCCGCGGCACAGGCGGTCGAACACTATGAAATGACCCGCTACGGCACGCTTAAGCGCTGGGCTGAGATCCTCAACAAGCCCGATGCTGCAAACCTGTTGGGTCAAACTCTGTCGGAAGAAGAAACGACCGACAAGGATTTGACGAAGATTGCGGATAGCTCGGCTAATCGCAAGGCCTTGGCCGCCTAGTTTCGCTGCCATTGCTTTGGGGGCCTGGTGCTTAGGACGCTCGATCGTTCTTTCCATCCGAACGAAAGTGGTCGATCGGCCAAGCCCAGGTCCTGCCAAGCGGAATAACACAGCTTTCGGAAAAAGCGAGGGTGTCCACATTACCAACTTGCGTGTGTCTCGAGTGCGCCGTCCATTGTAGTCGCTGCAAATCCGCGTCGGTACTGAGCGACGGAGATGAGCGGATCAACGCGCAGGATCTTGGCAATAATGAACTGCCGGAGGGCTTCGTCCTCTGCATCTGGCCAGATTGGGTCGGATGCAAGTCAATGAGTTCAAGCGAGGGCTCATCCTTGTGGCCTCAACCCCGACCAAATTGTGTTGCCTTCAATTGATCCAAGGACAGGGTGTCCGGCCTGACGCATGGTCTTGCCGATACCGCGAAATTGCCGAACGCAATCTCTAAAAGCGACCAAAGATTTGCCTTTCATGCAACCGTCTCTAGAGCTTGTGCGTTGAGCAGCATGGAAATGACGCCAACAATCTGGATAAAGGGTGGCGAATTTGCCCTCCGCGATATCGTCTCGGTTCCCGACGCAGTCGATTTTCTCGAAGGGTGGCCACTCGATAAACGCAACCCGTTCTTCTATCTGGCAGAGCAGGCGCTGCAGGGCGCAATCAATGGCTCAATACCCATTGACCAAGCCAGGGAAGCGTTTGAAACTTTCTGCAACGAGGCTGGGATACTGGTTGGAGAGCCTTTGAACGAATAAGCCTAGTTGCACGCTGACCGGAAGCGCCGCCGTCGTATTTCCAGGGAGGTTTGCCGCGCTGACTAGCGGTCGCTTATCAAAGCGCTTTGCCCACAGTCGCCTGGCTTCATCATCGGTGGTCGGTTGGTTCGCTACTAAGGTAGCCCCCAGTGCTACCCGGCGACAAGCCTGCGCGGGATTGATAGCCGACCGTCTGGCCGACGCTTTATGGCTGTAGAGTGGTGATTGCTGACATCCAAGCAAACGCGGTCGGCCACAGTTCGTTCCTTGCATCGCCAGCACCAGGAACAGTCTCAACCTCCTCCTAAGAATTCTGCGTGTGTTTCGGCGTGGAATAAGGACCCCGTTT
This sequence comes from Aminobacter sp. AP02, assembly GCF_003148805.1. Classification (GTDB taxonomy): domain Bacteria; phylum Pseudomonadota; class Alphaproteobacteria; order Rhizobiales; family Rhizobiaceae; genus Aminobacter. Next base: position 20,506 of record NZ_QGGX01000032.1, on the reverse strand, counting down.
CAGGGGTGATCGGCATCCAAAAAGGACCCCTGTAACGCAGGGTTGTCACACTGCCTCCGGGTTCATCGGAGGCATTTGTTTTGGATGTTGGATGTGGAGACGATTGCCAAGATACGTCGGCTATCCCTTGTCCATGGGAAGTCGATCAAGGAGATTTGCCGCGAGTTGCGGATTTCCCGGAAGGTGGTCCGCAAGGTTCTGCGATCCGACGCGACGGAGTTCCGTTACGAGCGCGAGCGGCAGCCGATGCCGAAGATCGGGCCCTGGCAGGGTCAGCTCGATGAGCTGTTGAATGGCAATCACAGCAAGGTGGGGCGCGAGCGGCTAACGCTGATCCGGATATTTGAGGAGCTTCGCGGGCTCGGATACGACGGCAGCTACGATGCGGTTCGCCGATACGCGAAGAGCTGGGCGAAGCGGCAGGGATCGGCGACGGCGGAAGCCTATGTGCCGTTGTTCTTCCCGCCGGGCGAAGCCTATCAGTTCGACTGGAGCCACGAGATCGTCCTGATCAACGGCGTGACGGTGACCGTAAAGGTCGCCCATGTTCGGCTTTGCCACAGCCGCATGATGTTCGTGAGGGCCTATCCGCGCGAGACGCAGGAGATGGTGTTCGATGCTCACGACCGAGCCTTTGCCTTCTTCGGTGGGGCCTGCACGCGCGGCATCTACGACAACATGAAGACGGCGGTGGAGACGGTGTTCGTCGGCAAGGACCGGCAATACAATCGCCGCTTCCTTCAGATGTGCAGCCATTATCTTGTGCAGCCGGTTGCCTGCACGCCGGCGTCTGGCTGGGAGAAGGGTCAGGTCGAGAACCAGGTCGGGCTGGTGCGTGAGCGCTTCTTCACGCCGCGGCTGCGCTTCAAATCCTATGATGAGCTTAATGCTTGGCTGCACGACAAATGCGTGGCCTACACAAAAGCGCACCGTCATATCGATCAGCCGGAGCGCACGATCTGGGACGTGTTCGAGGAAGAGCGCGGCAAACTGGTCGAGTATCGCGGTCCCTTCGACGGTTTCCACACGGTTCCCGCCTCGGTGTCGAAGACCTGCACGGTGCGCTTCGACAACAACAAATATTCGGTGCTGTCGACGGCCGTTGGCCGCCCCGTCGAGATCCAGGCCTATGCCGGCCGCATCGTCATTCGCCAGGACGGCGTTGTCGTTGCCGAACATGCCCGTTCGTTTGGGCGCAGCGAGACCATCTACGATCCCTGGCATTATGTCCCTGTGCTCGTCCGCAAACCCGGTGCTCTACGCAATGGCGCGCCGTTCCAGGGCTGGGTTCTGCCATCGGCAATGGAGCGGGTGCGGCGCAGATTGAAGGCGGCTCACGACGGCGATCGACAGATGGTGGCGATCCTGGCGGCCGATCCGGCGCCGGCCATGACCATTCTCACACCGGACGCTCTTCGCCTGCAGCATGAGCCGCTCGCCGACTGCGCCCGTTACGACAGCCTCAGGAGGGCAAGCTGATGGAACGCACGCAGGTTCTGGAACTGATGGGGACGCTGAAGCTCTATGGCATGCGCAGCGCCTATGACGAAGTGATGGCAACCGGTATCAAGCGCCAGCATGAGCCGCCCAGGATCGTCGGTGATCTGCTGTCGGCCGAGATAGCCGAGAAGCAGGCGCGATCCATCAAATACCAGCTCACCGTTGCCAAGCTGCCAATCGCAAAGGACATCGAGGAGTTCGACTTCGACGGCACGCCGGTCAACGAGGTGCTGGTCCGCGATCTTGCCAATGGCACCTTCGTCGCCGACCAGCGCAACGCCGTGCTCATCGGAGGCACCGGAACCGGCAAGTCGCATTTGGCGATTGCCCTTGCCCGCGCCCTGATCCGCAACGGAACGCGCGGCCGCTTCTACAATGTCGTCGATCTCGTCAACCGTCTGGAGACCGAACATCGCGGCGGCAAGCAGGGCCGCATCGCCGACTACCTGACCCGGCTCGACTTCGTTGTGCTCGATGAACTCGGCTATCTGCCGTTCGCCCAAGCCGGCGGGCAGTTGCTCTTCCATCTGATCAGCAGGCTCTACGAGCGCACCTCGATCATCGTCACCACAAACCTGGCGTTCGGAGAATGGCCCGCCGTCTTCGGCGACGCCAAGATGACAACCGCGCTGCTCGACCGCCTGACGCATCACTGCGAGATCATCGAGACCGGAAACGAGTCCTGGCGCTTCAAGAACCGCGCCTGATCACCCCATCAAGCCGAGCCGCGCTCGCCGGCCTACGCAACCCAGACCAGCTCCGCCCGGCGAGCGCTGACCGTCGCGCATCAGATGGAGGGGGTCCCTTTTGCGCGCCGATCCAGGGTTCCTATTCCGGGCCGATTGACATTCTGCGGCATTCCTCTACCAGGCCACGTCTGCTCGACGTATTTCGCTCTTGGGCGTACCTTCCAGACCAGCTTCCTCTACGGCTTCCTGTGTGATTCCCGTTGTTGGTGGCCTCAGCTGTCGCAGCTATCGGACCATTTCAGGGTGTTCGCGTGGGATGCGCCCGGCGCGGGTTCGTCTTCAGACCCACCTGAAACGTTCACGACGGCGAGCTACGTCCACTGCCTGGCGGGATTTCTGGACGCCCTTGGAATTGCGCGGGCCCACATGCTCAGCCTGTCGTGGGGTGGTGTCCTGGCGCAGGAATTCTACCGTCCATATGGCGGACGTGTCCGCTCCCTCGTTCTTGCTGACACATATGCCGGCTGGAAAGGCTCGCTGCCCGAGCGGGTCTGGAAGGAACGGTTCAATGGTTGCCTACAGGACGCAGGGGGGCACCTCAGACACTGGCCGCCAAGTTTGTCCCAAGCGTCTTCACCCCCGCTGCCCCGCAACACCTTCGGGCAGAATTCTCCGCCATCGTATCTGACTTCCACCCCGCCGGGTTCCGTGTCATGGCATTGTCGTGCGCCGAGGTCGACACCACAGAAATGCTGCCAGCCATCGACGTGGGTACTTTACTGTTGTGGGGCGAGCATTATCGTCGCAGTCCTCCACACGTTGCGGAGCAATTTCATGCAGCGATACGCGGAGCGGAGTGCGCGATTATCCCGGACGCTGGACACTTGAGCAACATGGAGCGCCTCGTGGTGTTCAATAGCCATGTTCGGCGTTTCTGCCTGCGCCATAACTGACAGCCGTCGTCCTACCGGAAAAAGCTGGCTCCCATTTGTGCGGCTCCTAACCTTGAATGGGCGGGGTCCGCCAATCAAGCGGTTGCATCGCGTATGACTTGATTGCCACTTCTTGCTGTATGCCTAACCGAGAGGGCTGGTTTCCAGCCTTCCAGAAACAACCAGACCCGCCAGGTTGCGCCTGGCGGGTCATATCCTCAGCTAGCCATTTCTCGATGCGAGGTCAGACGACAGGCGGAATGCGCGCCGCGTTGCGCCTGCGCTCTTCCTCGATCTCCCGAGGCGAATATGAGTCAGCCGCCTCATCGAAAGCGCTCCAGCCCTCGTCAGCATAGGCAGCGCGACGTTGCCTGAGATCCACCCAATTGGAGTTTTGGAGGATCGATCGTGCCGTGTCCTCCTCGGCTCCTTCTGTCACGCGGGCCGTGACGAGTGTCCCACCGCGACGAACGCCTTCAGCATAGACGTGGGCGTCCTCAGTAGGCACTCCAGAATCAGTGAGTGCCCCGATAAGTCCGCCAGCAGCACTGCCGGCGAGCGCGCCTGCCGCAGCGCCAGCGGCGGTTGCCGCCAGCCAGCCCGCGGCTACAACTGGGCCGACACCTGGGATGGCCATCACGCCAAGCCCGGTCAACAAGCCTCCCGCCCCGCCGACCAATGCCCCGATGCCCGCGCCGGTACCAGCAGCACCGGCCGCATCTGAATCTTGGTTTTCGTAGGAGCCATCTGCATTGCCGGCGATCAAGCTGATATCATCGTGGGCAACACCAGCTTGCACCAGTTTGTCGACAGCACCCTTGGCGTCGGAATAGTTGTCGAAAAGTCCTGTTACACTTATCATCATCTTAGTCCTTCCAGAGTAAGGTTACTGGGCTACGACATTGCCCTGGTAGTCGAGCGAAACGACAACTTCCTTGCCGTCTTTTGTCGCCTTGCCCTGCCAGATTCCGGTTTCGGCCTTCACCAGCCCCGAAACATTCTGGAAGCCTGCCTCTTCAATTCTGGTCTTGGCTTGCGCTTCGGTGAAGCTGTTTGCCCCTGGGACAGGCGCTGTCGGATTCGTCGAATCCGGAGCAACGATAGCCGGGGTATTGCCGTCACTTGAGGGCTGGGTCTGGGCATGGGCATAAAGCCCCGTGGCGGCGAGCAATGCCGCGCTAAGTATAAGTTTTTTCAAGATTTTTCTCCTTGCATATGTCGGAAATAGAACCTTTGGGCGGTCGAATGGTTCCAAGAAACATTCTGCTCCTGGATATTGGCGTTCGCGCATTTGGCTGCCTCTCCGGCAGCGGCATGCAGGCGCGCAACGACGGTCGAGGATGTTCCAAGCCAAGGACCCCGCAACCCTGAGGCCGCGGGGCGTGGAGAGGCGGATGCCTTACCTATATGGCGAGTAGCACTGCTGCCTCGGCCCATTGTAAGGTTGGAACGTGTTGTCAGCTGCCCTGTATGACCGATAGCGGTCATAGCACCATTGAACGTGCGAATTGCCGTAGCGCGCGGGTTGGGCATATCGAGGTTCTACATATCGCGGCTGGTTGATCGCGCTGCCGATTATTGCCCCGGCCACAAAAGCGCCAGCCGGATACCAGAAATCATCATACTGGCGATAACCTGGACGATAGTCGCGGTAGCCACGGTGGCCGTTCATATAGTAGCCGTCGCCCCGTCGCGTCACGTGGTAGCGGCGGTCATACTGAACCTGCTCGACCATCGTCGAAGCTTTGGGGCCCTGCGGATGAAAAGCGGGCGTGGCACTCGCCGGAAATGCCGACGCTACCGCAAAGGATGTTACCATCGCAGTTGCCATTATTCCTGAAGTTAGGTTGCTCATCTTTACCTCCTCGTGAAGACGATGTGAGGCTTAAACGTCAGGAAGAGGCGGAATGTTCCGATAAAAAAATCGGTAGTGGTTTGTTTCATATTTTCCAATATGGATAGAAGAGCTGGAAATGTTTGCGCAATACTAGCGCGTGTCCCGAGGCGATCTCCATCGGCGCTTCAGAAGCCCATTTCGCGGCGTTTGTCACGATCCCGCGACGATTGACGGAGCGATCCACTCGCAGGCCGTCTATCGGGGAGGCGGTTTGCTAGTGCCCCGGAGCTTTCTCGCTTGGACGTAACTAGCTGACCGGCTGATGGTTCCCCCGGGGTAGCGACCAGGTCGATTTGTCAAGGTGGTGCCCGCAGGGAACTCAGGTCGGTCACAAATGCCTCAGGATGGGCGTTGCGCTCGGAGCATGCGCGTGGCCACGACGGCACTCGTAAAAGCTACGGTAATCAACGAGAGCAGTGCGATGCCGTTCGCATAGCTGTTTGATGGGATCCGGTAGCTGGCGGGGTGCTTGATCGGCTTCGTAGTTGCGTCAACAATGCCAGCCAGATCTGCTCTGCTTCCCCGTCGAACCGAGTATGCGCGTGTGATCTCTGCGCCAAACAAGAATATTTGCGAAGAGTAGTAGACCCAAAGCAGCAGCACCAGGAGCCCGCCGGCCGAGCCGTAGGAGGATGCTAGGGCGCTTGTCGCAATGTACCAGGCAATCAACGATTTCCCGATGCTGAAGAGAGCGGCGGTTACCAAGGAACCTACTATGACATCGCGCCACATGAGCGATCGATCAGGGAGGATCTTGTAGATAGCGGCAAACATCGCGGCAATTAGCGTGAAAGAAACCGCTACATTTATGATGCCAAGGATTATTGTTCCGAATGGCAGGTGTGCGTTGATGATATCTCGCATGGCCGAGATCGCCGCACTTGCTATCAGCGAAACCAACAAGAGAAATCCAAGAGCAGCGACCAGACCCAAGCTCACGGCCCGCGCTCGCACCAACCGCGACACCGAGATGCCGGTCGGTTGCACTTTCCATATCGAATTCAACGCTGTCTGCATCTCGCCAAAGACACCGGAGGCGGTCACAAATAGCGTGACGAGACCAATGGCGGCGGCCCATGTTCCGGCCACTTTGCCAGTTGCACTCTCCAGGGCGACCTGAAGCAGGTCTGCAGTTTGCGGGCCCATAAGGCCGGATATCTGGGCTGACAAAGCCAGTTGAGCAGCGTCGTGCCCGAACACTGCACCCGCAATCGCGATTACGATGAGAAGGATAGGTGCCAGCGAAGTGGCCGCGTAAAAGGCCATCGCTGCACCTCGGCTAAGCGCATTGTCGCTGACAAAGGCAGTGAGGCTTTCTTTCAGTAGGCCCCACGACTGGACTATTGAACGATGCATTCCGAGCCCTTCCCAGACATCGAGTTGATTGGAACGACCGTTGGGGCCCCTCGAAGACTAAATGCGGATCCTCGCTTTGGTGGCGCGTTGCTTTCGGCGACAAGCACATCGCCATTCGGCAGGACATGTAGCCAGCGAGGGTGGTCGAGGCCGCCAGCGAATTCGTTGACGCTTAGCCCAGGGGCTGCCGTGGGCGTCATTCCATGGGGCCATCTTTTTGCTGTGGCGACGTTTAGAGTCGGGACGGGGGTCGGGTGAGGCTTGGGCAGGGTAGGTCGCGGCCCATATCCTTGCTCGACAGGGATTGTGGCTCTCTCCATCGACAAAGAAGAACAACCAACCGGAATGAGCGATCCGATTACTGCAGCGCAAATCCTTGTGGCCCTGGTCAATGGATCTGCCTCCAAGTTTTGCTGAATGGGCACTCACCCAAAGCGTTCCTCGAGTAACGCCGTGGAGGCGGGCGGTGTTCCTGAACGATTGGCTCGACATCTAAGGAAACAACGCGGGTTTCGATCAGGCTGCGTTGCCCACCGGGAGAAAGCCGGCACAAATCGCGCACCGTCTTTTTCGATTGGCGAAAAGCCGTCCGTCCACTCGACATCGCGCGGCAGGCACGGAACCGTTTCGGTCCCCACCGGTTGATACACATCAACTCAGGAGGATTGATATGTTGTACCGAAGCACAATTGCCGCCGCCATCCTGGTCGCAGGAACCGCGTTTGCAGCGGCTCAGACCGTGGTTGTGACCCCTGAACAGCAAGTCTACGTCCGCGAATACGTGAAAACCAATCCGGTGGTCGTCGAACGTCCCTCCAACTTCGAACTGGTGGTTGGAGCGATCGTTCCTGACATTCTCAAGCCAGGCGCGCTTGCCGACAACAGGCTGCCTCATCAGTATCAGTATGTCGTAATGGATGGCCACACAGTGCTTATCGACCCGCAGACCCGCAAGGTCATACAGATCATCGACTGACCTCGACGCGTGGTGGCAGGATGAGCCGAATTGCCTATCCTGCCCCACGAGGTGAGGGTGCGGCCCAGCACGCCAACACGCGCACCTTTGGGCTATTTGCCATGAAAGACATCAAGACGATAAATCTAAATGAACCCGCCACTTTCTACGAGAGCAGATTGGGGCCTGGAATGGTGTTTGACTCTCTCTCAAAAGCGCTGCGTCACGCGGTGAACGTCCCGCTTCTCAAGCAGCACCATCCTGCGAAAATTATCACTCGTTCAGGCAGCGAATATGGCTGGGACGAGATCAACGTTCTCCACGACCATTTGCGAGCAACGGACAAACGCTAACTCTGGATCGGTCAGATGCGAAACAACAGCAAGATGTCATATCTGCTAATGTTGGGCCTGGCAGTTGCTGTAGTTGCTCTGTTCATTTCTGGCCTTGCGGAGCGCGCACAAGAGCCTGCCCATACGGAGCAAGCTAGCGTACTCAACCCAAACTAGACAGACTCGGGTGAAGGAACCTTACGACGCAAGGCATGTTGTCTTGGTAGCAGCAGGAGACAAGCAATGCCGAACGAATATGAAATTTCCTCCCGCAAACCAGCACGAAACTATCGCGATCCGAACGACAAAGAGAAACGTCGAAAACTGGCAACAACGGGCGGTACGATTGACGAAAACCACCCCAGACCACCGAACGACAAGAAGCTCGGCGGCAGCGAGCAACCAGGTTATCGAATGAAGCGAGCTCGATTTTGGCAGTCTTGACGGGGCGGCCGACGCCGTGGCCAGCATGCTTCTACACTTGGCTCACTGGTCGCCCGCTGCTGCGGTACCTCGCAACCATTCGCCCCGTTGTTAGTTTGTTAGCAGAAGGGACTGCTCCAAGGAGAAAGACAATGAGGAAACTCATCATCGCCCTCGGGACGGTAGCACTCATGAGCGGCGCGGCATTGGCGGCATCAGCTGACGGTGTCGTGAAGGAATTCAACAAGGAAACGAAGGTTATCACTCTCGAAGACGGCAAAAGCTACACGGTGCCGGCTGACGTAGCGATACCTGCTGAAATCGTAGCTGGCGCTAAGGTGTCCATTACGCTCGATCAGGATGACGCGACCAAAGTCACCGCGGTAACGCTATCGCCTATGTGACGTTTCCCTTTCCCCGCCACCGAAAGTTGGCGGGCTTTTTTTGTGCCCGGCTATAGGGCAGCAAGAATCTGGAACCTGAGCCGGCCAACGTTGCGGAGCCTAATATAGGCGAGGTCTGAGCCTCTTTCAGCTACGGCCTTAGGTGAAATCCATCGCGCCGCAGCAGTGGGTTTGAAGTCCGCGGGGCGGAATTTAGCCGCTCCAAGGCCTGTCGGCTCCCAGCTGGCAGGCCTCCTATCAGCAGAATTCCAGCGGGCTTGAATGGGCCGCAATATCTTATGTCGATCGACCACCAGCTTTCCGAAGCCGAAACACTCCGCCACGAGCTTCGGATGCTACGACGCAAGATTGCTGGCATGACTGATCGGCGGCTGTTTGACGGCGTCGATACTCTGCTCTCGGTAGCCGAACGGCAGTTGGAGCAGGTTATCATCACTCTGCGGCGCGAGACTCGTCTTTAGCTGCCACGAGAGCTGTGCTCACCATCGCATCGATCATTTCATCCGAGCAGAGTAAATCTGGGCAGAATTCCTCCGCGATGGTCCGGGCCAATTGGCGAAGTTCGGTCGGATCCGCTGTATTCGCGGTAGCGAATTTTCTGACGACGCTCTGCATGATATCGAAATCGAAGGCTGAGATGGGAGTTGTCATGGCTTCCTCCCGCTGTTTGGTGCGGAAGCTTGTTGTTCGTTCACAGCCGGCAGTGCCCATGTAGTTACCGCCGATGGAAAACATCATATTCCTTGTGTTGCCAATCGGCAGGTATCTTAGGTTGCAGGGCTTTTGTTTCCTGGGAACCTGGCGGATCGAATGACGTTGGGTGAGGCGGAGGAAATCCCGCTACACCGCAAATGGTGGGTGTTGAACTCCGTGAAGCGACATAGCCAATCCTCATGGCAATCGAGCTTCAGCATGGGCCTGCCGGCCGCCCGCCGGCAGGCCTTCTATTTGTCATTCCCTGCTGGCAGTATGCCGAATGTGCGGCACTGACGTCTGATGGCACGGACCAGAGCTGCGCAGGAACGGCCTGTTGCACCTGAGCCGGCAGGCCGTTTCTGCGATTGCGCAATCCGCCCCTGTCGGAACAATTCTCGCCGCCAAGAATTGTATTAGCGGAGCGGGCCACGGCCCTTATCGCGCTCCGCATTTGGGCCTGCCGTTCAACCCCACCGGCAGGCCTAGTTCATTTTGGGGTACTTCCAGTTGGTTGCTTACCGCGGGTCATTTGAACACTCCAAGACCAAACAAATGCCCCAAAGTATTTACGCAGCGGTGCCTACTTCAAGGCCCAGTAATGTTTGCGGCTGGTCCCTGAGCGAGACACGCCGTCAGTCTATCAACGTCCCTCAGAGTCATTTGTCTTAACACATGATAGACGGCCATTTATTTCACGGCACTCTCTTCCTGACCCACTGCCGGCGTAAACAAATGTGACGGTTACGAGAACTGCGATCAAAGCAAGAATTATCTTGGCCATCTAAGACTCCCTTGCAGTATCTCGGGGCGCGAAACCTCGACACTTCTCAGCGGACGGATATGGCCGAAACAACGGTTGGCGACTTGTTGGGGTTGAAACGCAGGCTTGCAGGAGCCACCAGAAGCACCGCGACAAGGCCGATTGCGCCGGCCAAGACGATAACATGCACGGTTTTCGTCATGCGAGGAATGTAGGTCTCAGATGCATGACGTCAACCACGAGGGGCATGGAGTTTCGGGATGAACGCTGCCCATGAGGTGGACGTCTGTTCGGTAGCTGTCGTATTTGATCTCGTCGGTCCAGCCATCGCCTTCAGGCGGCTTATCGACCAGTGTCGGGATGCAGGGCGACCTGAACGGCGCTGTCTGTTATTTCTTAACAGGCTGCGCGGTCATGACCCCTGTCGAGCCTTTTGCGAGACCGCCCATGGATTGCAATCAAGGTTAGCGCCTGCCCGTCGGACAGCCCGTATTTATGTGCCAGGGTGGTTACTGTGTAACGGCGGTCGTCTGCAGTTGCGTTCAAATAGTCGATCAGGTCCAGCTGCCGCTCGTCGGGATAGTAGGTCATTCGATTTCCTCCCAGAAGTCGACGCTTAGAAACGCGCGAGTTTGGGGGACCGATCCATGATTTAGCTTGGCCGACGCATACCGGCTGGGTCTTCCAAAGCTGCGCCGGCCTGCGGACAATATTGCCGCAGCGAATAAACGATATCAGTGCGCTTTTGCCGGCTCAAGGCAAGTGACGTAGTCCTGAATGAGTGGCCACGTCGTTTCGTGGCGGCGGGGACCTTGTCATGGATGACCGTCCGGCAGCGGTTGCTGTACCGCCACCGCACTCTTGCCCCGGGCGGGGCGAATGAATTGTTACCTGTGCTCGCTTTGAAGACAACGTGAACGGCGCTAGACAATTCTGCCGCCCAAAAACATCCCAAAGGATAGGCACGCCGCAAGCCCTGCGCGGCGGGATGAATGGCGTCATTCACCCATAGAGACGCTGAGAAATAATAGCGTCTAGCTTGCTCCGAGAAGGCCCGTATCGCTGGATCATTGCCGCAGCTTCGCCTCGGGAGAGATGATACTTGTGTGCGAATTCGTCGATCTCATATTGCTGGGTGGATGATACCAGCTTTCCGTCTTGCTTGGTCCTCTTGGGGTCGTCTGCCATGTTTAGCCTCCCACGTTAGAGACTACTAAAACGCTGGCGCGGCCCAATCGATCCATCGGTGCGGTGCCAGCGGGTTATGCAGCCTCTACCGGCGGCGGTTTCGCGACAATGGTTGTGAGCCATCGTGCATCGGCCGCTGCAACTTCCGCGCTTCTTCCCATGGTGCAGAAAGCCAGGCGTCGATCTCCTCTTTGGTGGAAAGGATCGCCGGCATAGCCTTTTGGTGGATTGGTGCGACGACGCTATTCGGCTCGGTCGTCAGGAAACCATAGACCTCCCAATCGAGAACCCGTCACGGATCGTCCGGGCACCCGGCCATGTCGTCCAGAGACCGGCAACGAAGGCGAGGGATCGGTTCTAGGCGATCGCGAACCAGATATTGCGATGAATGCCTGTGTCGGGATACTTGTCGTTGTCGAGCGATTTCTTGAGGTCGACCGCAACTTGAATATTATTCGACGGCGTTCTGCCCGCTTTGCGAACTAAATCCGCATCATCCAGCGGTTCTCAGCTTTAACGCAAGCCGAAAAACGACAAGATCGCCAACACGATCACCACCAATCCCACAAGATAAATGATATTGTTCGTTTTCGTTTCCTAACCTTTCGAACTGTGCTCGCCGACCTGCTAAATTCAGGCCCGCGCGGCTAAAGCCATTCACAGACTTGGGATTGAACGCGGAAAACGAATTGGAGTTCCCGATATCGATGGCGCGCCGCATGGCAACAATAGTGCCTGCGACGAACGGGGAGCTATGCGATCATTTCCACATGCCGCGCATCCGAGCACCGAGGTCGACACGAACGGTTGGCTGTGGCTGCCTCGATTCGACGAACTCCGACCGCGGCCAGATTTGTCGTTCGAAGCGCTCGAGGATCGATCCTGGGATAAAACGCGTTCGCGAAGCGTAGACGTGGCGGTCGCCACGCACGGGCTGACCGTGAGTGTAGAAGCGCTGAGGCGTGATGAGATGAAGCGAATCCCTGGCGCGCGTCATGGCCACGTAGAGCAGCCGTCTTTCCTCATCGATTTCCTCAGTCGTGCCAACACCAAGATCGGAGGGAATGCAGCCATCGACGGCATTCAGCACGAAGACATTCTTCCATTCCTGCCCTTTGGCTGAATGGATGGTCGTCAGGACCAAATAGTCCTCATCTCGCAGGGGAGGGCCAGCTTTGTCACTTGTGGCATCTGGAGGGTCGAGTGTCAGATCGGTAAGGAAGCGTTCCCGATTGGGATAGCCAGCGGCAATCTGTTCAAGTTGATAAAGGTCAGCGCGGCGGGTGGCCGCGTCTTCATGGATGCGTCCGAGATGGGGCTCAAACCATAGCCTTATCCTTTCAAGATCGGCGGGCCATGTTCCCGACTTCTGGTGCAGGCCAGCAAACAGCGTGACAAAATTAGGCCAGTCCGCTGCCGCCCGGGGCGGCACTCCAAAGCCACGCAGAACGGCGGGGATATCCGGCGCGGTTTCCAATACCTGCAAGATCTGGCCGGCGGTCGAAGGCCCAATGCCTGGCAAAATCTGCAGCACGCGAAATCCAGCAACGCGATCGCGCGGGTTCTCGGCCAGCCTCAAGACGGCCATGACGTCTTTCACATGAGAAGCGTCGAGGAATTTCAGCCCCCCAAATTTGACAAAAGGGATGTTGCGCCGCGTCAATTCGATCTCTAGCGGTCCACTATGGTGAGAAGTGCGGAACAGCACGGCCTGGGATTTAAGTACGGTGCCTGCCTCCCGCTCCTCCAGGATTTTTTGGCAGACATAGTTTGCCTGTGCGGCCTCGTCGCGAACCGTGACCAGTTGCGGCCGCTCCATCGATTTACGATCGGTCCACAAGTCCTTGGTGAAACGTTCTGTCGCTCCGGAGATCACAGCATTGGCAGCTGCCAAGATTGGCTCGGTCGAACGGTAGCTGCGGTCGAGCGTGATCACTTCGGCAGGGATTGAGAATTGTCGCGGGAAATCAAGGATGTTTCGCACCTCCGCCGCGCGGAACGAGTAGATCGATTGGGCATCGTCGCCGACAACGGTCAAGCCCGCACCATCGGGTTTCAATCCGAGCAGGATGGCAGACTGCAGCCGATTGGTGTCCTGGTATTCGTCGACCAGGATATGATCAAAGCGCGATGCAAGTTCGGCCGCGAAGGAGGGTTCTGATGTGAGATGCATCCAATAGAGTAGCAGATCGTCATAATCTAGAACGTTCTGGGCCTGCTTGGCATCGACATAGGCAGCGAAGAGCTGCTTGAGCTGTTCTGCCCAGCCAATGCACCATGGAAATGCTCTGCCTAGTACTTCTTCCAAGTTCGATTGTGCATTGACCGCACGAGAATAGATGGCCAGGCAGGTCGACTTGGCCGGAAAACGGCTCTCTGTCTTGGAAAAACCGAGCTCGTGGCGCGCGAGATTCATGAGGTCGGCCGAGTCCTCGCGGTCATGGATCGTGAAGGCCGGATCAAGCCCGATTTCCAGTGCGTAGTCGCGCAGCAGCCGCGCCCCAATGGCGTGGAAAGTACCTGCCCATGTCATTGCGTCGGTGACAATGGCCGCGTCCTTGCCCAGCACCTCGCCAGCAATCCGCTCGACACGCTTGGTCATTTCCACAGACGCTCGACGCGAGAAAGTCATCAGAAGAATTCGTCTCGGATCGGCACCTCTGACTATTAGGTGGGCGACACGGTGGGCGAGGGTGTTTGTCTTGCCTGACCCCGCTCCTGCGACGATCAGCAGTGGAGCAGCTATGCCGCCATCGCCATGCACGACAGCGGCGCGCTGCTCGGCATTAAGCTTGGAGAGATATTGGGGTTCGAGGGACGAATCTCGGGCAATGACGTTCATCTTGGGATGAAGCACTGTTTCCGTTTCGTTCGCAACTGGCCCCGCCTTTTCTCGCGATCAAATTTGGCCTGCGGTGCAGACAAAAGTGACCGTTCGAGTGGCCTCGCTACCCGCCTTGGTGTGCCATTCCTCACGCAGCCGTCCGCCAAAACGCCCAAGATCCAGGCCGTTCCGTGCTCTCGGCAAAAAGTGCGGCCAAATACGACAACTGGTCCATTTGATACCGCTTGGTTAGCAAGCGCGGCAGCGCTCGATTGAATCCACTTCATGTGCCTGGGCAAGGAACCGCACTGGCGCAGGGGCATTGATGAGCATGTGCGGAGCCGCACCCCCCAGTCAAGGAACCAGCCATGACCAAGTCATCGAACCGTTCGTCGGGCAAACCAGCCACTATCCACGATCAGAAGCTCCAGCGCGGCGAAGGAGGGGAGTTGCATCAATTTGCCGAGGGCGGCACGCCGATCCTGACCACCGCGCAGGGTGGGCCAGTCTCAGATGACCAGAACTCCCTGAAATTTGGCGCACGCGGGCCGACAGTTCTGGAAGACTTCCATTTTCGCGAGAAGATTTTTCACTTCGATCACGAGCGTATCCCCGAACGAGTGGTCCATGCGCGAGGCTACGGCGCACATGGCTATTTCGAGACGTACAAGTCGTTGGCCAAGTACACACGGGCCGACATCTTCCAACGTGCAGGTGAAAAGACCCCAGCCTTTGTGCGCTTCTCGACAGTGGCGGGTTCCAAGGGATCAGTTGACCTGGCACGCGATGTTCGTGGTTTTGCGGTCAAGCTTTATACCCAGGAAGGAAACTGGGACATCGTGGGCAATAACATCCCCGTGTTCTTTATCCAGGATGCAATCAAGTTTCCTGACATTATCCATTCAGTGAAGCCCGAACCCGATCGCGGGTTCCCCCAGGCGCAATCTGCGCACGACAACTTCTGGGACTTTATCTCGCTGACGCCCGAGAGCATGCACATGATCATGTGGGTCATGTCAGACCGCGCTCTACCGCGCTCATTCAGGTTCATGGAGGGCTTTGGTGTCCATACGTTCCGGATGGTGAACGCCAAAGAAGAATCCACCTTCGTGAAGTTCCATTGGAAACCGAAGCTTGGTCTTCAGTCGGTGATTTGGGACGAAGCAGTCAAAATCAACGGGGCTGATCCCGATTTTCATCGTCGTGATCTGTGGGACGCGATCCAGTCGGGCAATTTTCCCGAATGGGAATTGCAACTCCAGCTCTTCGATCAGGATTTTGCTGACACCTTCGACTTTGACATTCTGGATCCGACCAAGCTTATCCCGGAAGAATTGCTGCCGCCCATCCCCGTCGGTCGCCTCGTGCTTGACCGAATGCCCGAAAATTTCTTCGCCGAGACCGAGCAGGTCGCGTTCATGACCCAGAATGTGCCTCCAGGCATCGATTTCTCCAATGATCCGCTGTTGCAGGGGCGCAATTTTTCTTACCTGGACACTCAACTCAAGCGGCTCGGCAGCACCAATTTCACCCACCTTCCAATCAACGCGCCCAAATGCCCGTTCCACCACTTCCAGCAGGACGGCCACATGGCGATGCGCAATCCTGTTGGGCGCGCAAACTATCAACCGAACTCATGGGGTGAAGGTCCGCGGGAATCGCCTCAGAAAGGGTTTAGATCCTTCGCAGATGTCGAGCAGGGCCCGAAGCAGCGGATCCGCGCTGAAAGCTTTGCCGACCATTACAGCCAGGCGCGGCAGTTCTTCAAGAGCCAGACGATCACCGAACAAGGCCATATCGCCAATGCGCTGACCTTTGAATTAAGCAAGGTGGAAAACCCGGCGATCCGGGAACGCATGGTGGCGCATTTGCTCAACGTCGATGACAGCCTTGGAGCCACCGTTGCAGAGCAACTGGGGATCAAGGATCTCCCGCCCTCCGCCGAGACGACGATCGAGGTACGCGACGACCTTCCACCATCGCCCGCTTTGAGCATCTTGCAAAATGGGCCCAAAAGATTTGAAGGCCGTAAAGTGGGGGTGCTTGTGAGCGATGGGGCAGATGCCAGGCTACTAAGCAGCCTCGCTTCGGCCCTCGCTAAGGAGGGTGCAACCATGGAGGTAATTGCGCCAAGGGTCGGAGGGGTCGAAGCAGCAGCTGGAAACTGGATCGATGCCAAGCACATGATTGGAGGCGCCCCCTCGGTCTTGTTTGACGCAGTCGCCGTTGTGGTTTCAGAGGAGGGCGGCCAACAATTGTCCAATGTACCAGCCGCTCGGCAATTCGTTGCCGACGCTTTCACCCATTGCAAATTCATCGCGTATGTCGACGCTGCAGTGCCACTAATGGAGAAGGCTGGGGTCAGTGTCGACCTGGATGAGGGCGTGCATTTGCTCGGGAGTGGTGGCAACGTCGCGACATTTGTTCAGGCACTTGGGGCTCTCAGAGTATGGGCACGCGAACCGAGCATCAGTCTCTAATGATTGTTTCCCATCGGCGATGAGTTTCCCCGGTCTGTTGAGACTGTACCCAAGGATCTGATAGGCCGCCGCTTTCTAGTTTCCGATCGCGGCGCCCTAGCAGGCCGTTGAAGAAGTGTCTCGTTTGGCTTTGAGGATGGCCTCGTCGCCATTGTGATAGGCGAACGTGATCTCGATCGAGCCGTCGTCGAGCAGTTCGGCATGGCCATCGCCTGTGACGTCGTCCATCTCATCGAAACCGGCCCATGTGAAGAACACCATATTGGGGCCACAGCTGAGATCGAGGCCGGCCTGCAGGGCGCCAAAGGCGATCTCGCCGTGGTTTTCCGCTCCGATGGTGATCGTGGCGGGATCCACAAGGTCGAGATGATCGCGTTCCCAAAGATCGGCCTCGACGATCACCAGCGGCCGATCAACTGACAGTTCGCCGGCACACTCATGTTGGCGCCGCCAGCAACTTCGGCAGCCGCACCAGATTGTAGGCGGTGGCAGCGAAGGTGAAGGCCCATCCGACGCGGTCGCGGCCACGCAACTTGGTCTTCGCCTGTCCGGCGATGGTCTTGATCCAGCCGAACGCTTCCTCGATGCGCTTGCGGATGCGCTGGCTGACGGCATAGCCGCCGTGCCGCGTCGTGCGGCGATCGATCGCCGAACGGCGGCCGTTGGTATTCTGCGCCACATGCGGCGTCACCTTCATCGAGCGCAACTCGTTGATGAAGTCCTCCGCGTCATAGGCCTTGTCGGCGCCGAGCGTGATCGCCTGTGGCCGGTCAGCGCGAGGCTCGATCATGTGCAGCGCCGCCACCCGTTCGGCATGCCCGTCGGCCCACGTCAGACAAGCATCGACCAGCAGGCCATGGCGGTTCTCCATCAGACCATGCCCGATGAAGCAAAGCTTCGTCTCCTTGCCCGGCCCCTTGCGGTAGAGCCGCGCATCCGGATCGGTGCTCGAGGCATGCGTATCGTTCGATCGCTTCTGGCCATGGAAGTCCGCTTCCGCGTTGCGCCCGCCGCCCCCTGCCGGCGGCTCGCCCGAGCCATCCTTCGGCTTGACACTCTTCATGGAGGCCCACGCCTCGATCAGCGTGCCGTCGACCGAAAAGTGATCCGTGGACAGAAGCCTCTTCACCTTGGGCTGCGCCAGGACCGCGCTGAGGAACTTCGCCGCGATGTCGCCCTCAAGCAGCCGATCGCGGTTTTTGGAGAACACCGAATGGTCCCAAGCCGCATCGTCGACGCCGATGCCCACGAACCAGCGGAACAGGAGATCGTACTCCAGCCGTTCCATCAAAAGCCGTTCCGAACGGATCGAATAGAAGGCCTGCAATAGCATTGCCCGCAGCAGCTTCTCAGGCGGGATCGACGGCCGCCCGATCGGCGAATACAGCGCCGCGAAGTCCAGTTCCAGCGCCGACAGCGCCTCGCTCACGATTAACCGGATCGCCCGCAACGGATGATTGCGCCGCACCCGCGCCTCAAGGTCAACATAGCTGAACAGTTCGCCAGTTCGATCGTCGCCGCCGCGCACGTTTCACTCCCACCTCTTCGTAGTCAGAGTGAATCACGAACCTGCGGCTGTCACGAGCCCTTTTTCAACAGCCTGCTAGTCGTGGAAACGCAAAGCTATGCTGGCGACAGCCGGATTGAACCCGCCCCAGCTTGTTGCCGCCGGAGTTAACTTCGGACCGCCTGGCTGCCAGAGTCCGAATGCGGCCACCAAAAAAAGATGGCAGGTACGAGCGCTCCTCCAGGCCATGCGGTGAACACTCATCGACGCGCGCAAAAGCATTTGCTCTGACGCAATACGTAGCTGTTCTGGAGCGTTTGAGATGGCTGCTCGCTATTGCTGGATGCATGGCGCTGCCATTGAACAAGCTTGTACCGCGCTATCCAAGCAAAGCGATCTATTCAGTAATGTTCCGAGGACGCCACGTATCGCTACAAAGGATCTGAAGACCCCCCGTTGCTGTTTTGATCCAGTACGCCGAAATCTTGAGATTTCACACCGACTTCCGCAGCCATAAAACCTTCGGCCGCGAGGCCGCGCCGGAGTAGTTCGCGCACCGCAGCTGCGCGACTGGGCATCCTGTTTTGAAATCGGAAATCCTCAAGTGCTGCCAGCTCCTCGCCGTTCAGCATTATCTGTAGGCGTTCACCGCGCTCAAGGTCCGCCATCGCGACACCTCTGATATTCATGCGTTGAATGAGTAAGTAGCTACAATATGGCTTTTGACGCTAAGTCCGTCAAGGGTGCCATAGACTAACTACACGGGTACCGAACAACAGTAGTGGCTGCCTCACTCTGGCTCTCGTGCTCATTTGGGATACTCTGCTAACAATATGAATTTATTCATTTTTTTCTGATGCGGGCTTGCAAAATCGCGGAATTAGGAGGAGGCTGACGAAATTGCAAAAGGATCTGTAAAGAATGCACTCACTCTCGCCCTTGCTTATGGAACGCATATCATCGGCAGTGGCCGTGGCGCTCCGGACTGGCGATCCAATCAATGTGATTCAGATTGCGGAGCGAGTGCTATTCGAAAATGCCAGTGAGAACGTTGCCCTCGAGGATATTGAAAGCGCGGTTCTTGATCGTGCCCAGGCGACGGGACGGCCCATCATATTTGAGTCCACGGCTTCGTCCGCGCTGGCCACGCCGTACCGAGCCAAGCCGCTTAGAATTTCGATCCCGATAATCGAAGGGCCGCATTGTCACAGGGGCGGTCGCACGAAAGTCCAATCAAAGGCGCGCTGAACGGAAGCCACCGTATCTTGCGAAGCTTAAGAAATTTTGGCTCTCGCTTGTGATTGTTCCTGCGAAGTCTGACCAGAATGTGTTTCATGCCGGGTGACATGCCACTGAACTGCCAACGGCGATTAGAGCCTCGGCCGTTTCTGTTACGCCGTATGGCGCGGGTTGAGCAACCGGCAGAGACGCGAAGCGCGCATTGAGCGCAGCGTCGGAGCCGGTTGCAGTGAGGGTTCCAGCGAAGGCCGCCGGGGTCTGGTATCCGAGCGAGGAATGCGGTCTCGCAGTGTTGAAGTCTTGCCTCTATTCGGCGATGGCGCTTCGGGCATGGTCGAGGCCGAAGAACAGGCTCTCGTCAGGAGCTCATCGCGCATCCGCCCGTTAAAGGTTTCGATGATCCTTCGACCAAGCGAGGATCGCATTCGAGGTGAACTCCGTGCCATGGTCGGAGACGATCATGCCCGGCTTGCCGCGCCGGGCGATCGGTAGTAACGAGCGTGAAGGTCGATTTCGGAGGAGCTTTGTCGACCGCCTCCTTCAAGCGCTGCAAGATAGAGAATCTTGTCGCGCCAATAAACTCAGGTTCGATCAAGTCCGCGTATCAAAAGCGACCAGCCTGATTGCCATGGAACTTGACCTGATGATGCGCGGTCTCGACCCTGAAGGTCCGTCGGCCAGCGAGGCCCGGGCTGTAGCGAACAACGACATCGTCGAAACCCTTCGGCCGTCTGCCTCGTAGGATACCTCCACGACATGAGGCTTCTCCGGACACGAAGACCGGCGGCATGTATCCAAAAAAAGCGGGCTTGGTAATCGTGCCCATCCCAGTTCGCAATCACTGCATCGGCCACTGCGCTTTCACCATGCCTTTCTTTGTTCCGGCTTTGTTCTGTCGAGTATTTCCAGGCGTCGAAACGCCTGGAAATTTTGCTGAGCCACTTCTTAGGTGAGCCGACTTTGAGTGTCGAATGAGCCATCTATCTTGACGCTGAGCAAGATGCCGTGACGCGTCAGGCCCACAGTTCTGCAATTTCGCGCAAGTGCCTGATTTCACTACATGCCGAACGGAACATTGGCTACCAGGAGCAGAACTGTGGCTGTCAGCGACCCGATAGAATGCCTCAGCGCGTTTGTAACATATTGATTTTAAAGAGATTTGTTAAAAGGAATGCCTCTGGGCGGGGCGATAGAACCCAATGGTCTGCCTCAACGCGAACTGACCTGCGACTGAGTTTTTCCTCCACCAGGAGTTAGAGTCCGGCCTTGATCGAAGGACGGACAGATGAAGCGTAAGCGGTTCACGGAAGATCAGATCATCGCG
>NZ_QGGX01000031.1 GCF_003148805.1 Aminobacter sp. AP02 | reverse complement strand
ACAAATATTCGGTGTTTGGCGAGGTTTCGCTCAACAGCTCGCTGGAAAACTTCGGCGACAGCTACGCCCTTGCCGGCACCGCCGGCTTCAGGGTGAGGTGGTGACAGGGAGTACGCCCACAGACTGACGGTGGTAGTCGCTTAGTGTTCGGCAGGATAACAACACCCATGGCATATCGGAAGGAGCTTCTCCAGCTGTCGACTCCTCGAGCCTTCAGCGATGCTCTGGTGGCAGCGATCGTCACCGGCGGGGCGGAAACCCGTGCCGGGATTTGTTCAAATAGCGCCGCGCCAGCTGCAGCTTGCGTGGTAATGGATCGTTGTCTTTCGTCACCACTTGAAGCTTAATCCCAAGTTCCCCTCGAAGGCTCTGTTGGTCTCGCCATCGACTGCGAATGTATAGCCGGCCGTCGCATGGAGGCTGAGACCGTCACGCAAAGACGCGATCAGTCCGCCGCCAAGTTCGAGCGCCGTCCCGCCGAAGTCCACCTGGAACGGATTGACGTTGAAGTTGACGGTGTCGCTGCCCGAGAAGCCCTGCCAGAGATTGGCTTTCAGATAAGGTTGCATCAGGCCGGCAGAGGTCTCGAACTCGCCTTCAAGTCGAACGCCTAGCCTGCCTGTCAGCGCGTCGTCGGTGTCGAACGCGACAGTCGCAAAGCGGCTTGACGCATCGTCGAGCCACTCGTGTTGCCAGATCAGTTGAGCCTGCGGTTCGACCTTCCAGGTCGGCGAGAGCGTGAATGGATAGCCCCCTTCAAGCGAGAGCGTGAGACCTTGCCCGTCCGCATCTACTTCGACGTTGCGGCGCGAAGTCCCACCGCCCCCGTAGAACGATCCCATCAAGACGCCATCGAGATACCAGCCGGTCGGCCCGATATGGGTCCAGTAGGCACCGATGCTGGTTGCGTTGACATCGAGATCGCCGACGGCAAGGTTGTTCCAGCCGAGCGCAAAGCCGGTGACGTCGGCATTGAGCGCCGAATAGCCAAGGAACAGGCCTGCGACGTCGCGGTGTCCGCCTTCGCTTTCCCAGCGCAGCAAGTCGAGGCCGGCCTGTAGTCCCCACAGCGAGCCGTCGATCGCCGGATCGGCTGTCCCCTCCAGGTCGCGCTCGACGCTTTGTCCGAACACGCGCGCCCAGGCCGCCGAGAAGTTGTCCGCGGGCGACAGCACGTCCTGGCCGCCACGGCGCTCGTGAAATGTGCCGAGCGTTGCAAGAGCCGCCTGCCTTGTCGCGTATGGGAGCGCGGAAGCTATCGGCACCTCTGTGCTCAACAATGGGATGACCGTGCCGATGAACGGCGTGGCGCCCGGCGTCGGCGGAGCGGGCTGGATCGGAGGATTGCCGGGATCCAGCGTTGGAACCGGTAGCGGGAACGCGTCCGCTGGCAGCGGCCCGGGCGGCAGCGGAGCAAGCGGATCGGGCGCCGGTGCCACGTCGGGAGGCGGTCCTCCCGACGGAGGAACCACGATGCTGTTACGCAAGTACCAGTTCTCTGCGGTTCCAGGGTTGATCCCGCCGCTGAACAGGAAATATTCATAACCGCCGGCCGAGACGAAGTTGCTGAGCGCGAAGGTGTTGGTGGTCGCCCCGTTCAACGCTTCGACGACCAGGATGCCGTCTGCAAGCGTCTGGGCGCCAGGCCCGCCGATGTTCGTGAAGGACAGGCCCGTCATGCCTGACGCCGAACCGCCGTCGATGACGATCCGGTCGGAAGGTGACCCGTCCGCGCCGAGGAATGTATTCAGCGCGCCTGTCGCTCCGGCCGCGCCAAAATAGCTTCCGGCGACGACCAGCCTGTTGCCGACACCGGTTCCGCCTATTTGCAGGTGTCCGCTGTTGGTGAGGTCGCCTTTGACCGCAAACGTGCCTGTCGGGCCGGCCGAAAATGCCGACACCGCGTTGGCGACAGCGATCGTGCCGCTGTTGGCCACCGTACCCGTCACGCTGCCGTAACCGCCAAGAGCGGCACCTGCCGCGACGTCGACGGGTCCGCCACCGGAAAGTGCTGCGCCCAGATGCGATCCGTCACCGACCGCAAGCGTTCCTGCGCGCACCGATGTGCCACCGCTGAAGGGATCGTTGGCGTTGAGAATCGTCGTTCCGCTGCCGATGTGGTGGACGCTACCCGAGCCGGAAATGACCCCGTCGAAACGCGCCACATCGGAGCGATTGAAGACCAGCGTTCCGTTGTCGACGATGTTGCCCGTGACTGTGCCGGAGGAACCGCCAGTGCCGAGCTGCAGCGCTGCCCCGGGAGCGATCGTGGTGCCTCCGCCGCCGCCATTGGTGACGGTGCCGCCCAGAACAAGCGTTCCGCTGTTCACCGAGACGGCGCTGGCGGTGGGCCCCGCAATGGTCGCGTTGCCTGACAGCGTCCATCTACTGCCCTCCATCACCAGCGACTGGAAACCGTTCCCGGCGGCAACACCGGTGAAATTGCTGTCCTCCGTACCGGTGCCCTGAAGCCGCACGCTGTTTCCGGAACCCGAACTCACGACATCGCCATTGAGTACGGAGCCCGTATCCAGGATCAGTGTGTTGTTGCCGGAGTCGAACCGGACTGCAAAGCCGGCGCCGCTGGTGATGGTGCCGGCATTGCGCACGGTGACGAGACCATCGCTTACGACCCGGACGCCAGCCCCGTTCAGGCTCGACACCACGCCTCCCGCCTGGTTGACGAACGTGCCGGACGAACCGGCCTGGAACAGGATGCCGGAGGGGAAGTTGGGGGCCGTGCCGACGCTTGTAACCGCGATGGTGCCGCTGTTGGTGATCGCCGTGCCGAGGGCGTTCGTTCTTATGCCGGCGCTGTCTTGACCGCTTACCGATATGGTTCCGGAATTGACGAGCGTCGTATTGGGCCCGCGTGCATCCATGCCCCAGCTGGTCGTGCCCGACGTCGTAATGGCACCCTGGTTGGTAAGTGTACTTCCGGTTCCGGTCGCCGACATGCCGAAGGCATTGATGCCACTTGTCATGATGTGCCCTTGATTGAGCACGGTACTGTTGTTCACCACACCTATGGCGCGAACGGTGGAGTTCATCATGGCGCCCGGCAGCACCGTCACATTGACATTTGTGCTTCCGGCAGCTGCGGAGATTGCGGTGGTCTGGGCGGTGGGATTGGGCGGTGTCGTATCACAGACGACGTTCTGATTGGAGGTCGGCTGTCCGGTGACGCTGGTGACCTCGATGCCGGTCGTCGTGTTCACGCACCTGGCATGGGCCTCGTTGGTGTCCAAAAGGACGGCGAAAGCGGCAAAGGCTGCAAAGGCGCACAGGATGTGTCCGGGCGCGTCTGCGACGGACGTCACGCGGGAGCTGGAGGCTCTCTCTTCAATCGTGGCTCCGGTTGCCGGAGCGCTCATAACGAGGTGCCGCACAAATTGCCCGCGTCGTGGTCCCCCACACTGAAGCTAAGCTCTGCCCATTGTCTGGGTAACGTTTTGCGGTCCGAATGGCAACCAATGCGCAGCCTCGCGAAGCGAATTTGCTCGCTGCGTTACACTTCTGCCTCACCTGATCAGATGGACTGTAGATGGGCCGGGAAGCGGCTGCCTCGTCGACGGCCAAGCCTCGAAGCGGCCAACCGCGGTCCGGGAGCTGAACGTCGGCCACCCGAGGGCGGGGGTCGATTTCTTGTTCGTCACCCTTCGAGAACGGCGGCATCTGCGTCTATCTCGACCTCGTAGTCGCCGATGAGGTTGCCGACTTCGACAAGCGTATTGGCAGGCAATATTTCACCGAAGGCTCGGCCATGCGCGAGCGATACCGGCTCCCATTTCGAAGCGTCGCGAATGTAGATCCGCGTGCGGAATACATCGTCCATCCTGCCACCGAGCGCTGTGATCGAGGCGGAGATCTTGTCGAGGATGTAGGTGGTCTGCGCGCCAGCATCGCCTGGCGCGACGCAGCGGTCCGCGCCATGCGTTGCTGTTGTGCCCGAGACCGAAATGTTGTTGCCGACCCTGACGGCGCGGCTGTAACCGGCGATCGGCTCCCAGACGCTGCCCGATGATGCGCGCAAGCGGCCGGGTTTGCCCGGAACAGCTTCCGCCTTGAACACCGAGGGTATGGCGTCGAGATGATGGCTGAGATCGCCTGACGCGGTGAGATAGGGTGGCCGCCGGTATTCGTCGCCGCAGTCGCCAGGGATCGGCTGGCTTTCGGCAAAGGCTGCCTCCAGCCGCGACTTGTCCTCGCCGTCGAGCTGAAGGTCGAACAGCTTCAGATTGTCGGCGCGGTGCTCGCTCTCGGTGATCCGCGCGCCGATGATGGCTGCACCGACTGCCTGGTGGCCAAGGACCCACGCCGTCGCGACATTCGATATCGAGACGGAGTGCTTGCGGGCGACATCGCCGGCCGCACCCAATATCGCCTGGAACGCCGCCCAGCCTCCGGCGGTGTCGATGAAACGTTTGTATTTGGACCGGCTCCAGTCGGCTATTTCAGAGGGCTCCGGCTTGCCCAGCCATTTGTCGGAGAGAAAGCCGCCGCAAAGCGTGCCGTAGGCCAAGAGCTTGACGCCCGATCTCACGCACACATCCGAAAGCGGTCCGGCGGCGCGACGGTCGAGCAGTGAAAACGAAACCTGGTTGCTGGCAAGCGTGATGCCGTCGGCGAGCGCCAGCGCCAGATGCGCCGCGTCGAAATTGGTGACGCCGAGCGCGCCGATCAATCCTTCCTCGCGCAGCCGGTTCATCTCATGGAGGGCGTCGAGCCAGGCCGGATGATCAAACGTCCACCAGTGGAACTGGAGCAGATCGAGTTTCTCGACGCCCAGCCGGTCAAGCCGCTCCTGAATGCCGCGGCGCACCACTTCGGCGGTCATCGGGCCGGGTTCCGGGCACCACTTGGTGAAGGCCAGCGGCCGTTTGCCCGCCCGGGGGTAGCGCGCCAGCAAACGTCCGGTGATCAGTTCGGCGCTGCCATAATGATCGGCCATGTCGAAGGTATCGAAGCCGCTTTCCACATAGGCCTGCAACGCATCCGCCGCCCTGTCTGGGTCGAGCGGCGTGTCGCCGCGTTCGAGATCGGCGACCTGCCAAAGGCCGCAAATCAGGCGGCTCGAATTGAGGCCTTCCGCCAGTTGGAAACGGTCAGGATTTTTCGGCATGGACAGGCTCGTTGGCAGGAGGATTGGCGGGCAAGTCGCCCGCAGCGGGCACCTTGGCGCGATGGAACATTCGGACTTCGCCCAGAATGCCACGTGGGCGCAGAAGCAGGATCGCGCAGAGCGCTGCCCCGATCATGACGATCTGCAACGATGCCGCGCGCGCCTGCTGTTCCGGCGGAAACAGCGCCGATACGGCACTTGCCGAAACCGCCCAGATACCCCACACGACGACCGCGCCCAAAATAGCGCCTCGATTGTTGCCTGAACCGCCGACGATCAGCATTGCCCAGACCTGGAAGGTGAGCGTCGGCATGTAATTGTCCGGGGCGATGAAGCCGATGAAATGCGCCTGCGTCGCGCCGGCAAGCCCCATGATGGCGCCGCCGATGGCGAATGCCTGAAGTCGGAACCGCACGGCGTTCTTGCCGAGCGCGAGTGCGGCCGTCTCGTCCTCGCGGATGGCGCGAAGCACCCTGCCCCACGGACTGCGTGCCAGACGTTCAAGCGCGAGGTAGAGCAAGACGACGATACCCACGAGAACCGCCAGGTTGAGCGCGCTGAACAGCGAGGGATTTCCGGCGAGGCTGGCGAATGGCCGCGGAATGAAGCTGATGCCGAAGGGCCCACCGGTCACCGGTTCCAGGTTGAGTACGCACAGCTGCACGGCAACGGCGACGCCGAAAGTGGCGATCGCCAGATAGTCGGCGCGTAGCCTTATGGTCAGCGCCCCCACCAGAAAGGTCGCGAACCCGGTCACCAGCGCGCCGCCCAGCCAGCCAATGACGATCGGCATGCCGAAGCCGCCGAAGCGGTCCGGCGCGTCTGGCGTGGTAAGAAGCGCCGAGACATAGGCGCCGATCGCCACGAATCCGGCGATGCCTACATTGAACAGGCCGGTTTGCCCCCACTGCACGTTGAGGCCGAGGCAGATGATGGCGTAGGTCAGCGCCATCGTCAGGAAAAAGGCACCATAGGCCATCAGGTCGAAAATCATTCCGGCCTCCCGAACAGGCCCTGCGGCCGCAACAGCAGGATCACCACGAGGATGACGAAAGCGATCGCCGAGCGCCATTCCGCACCGATCAGTTGCACGGCCAGCGCTTCGGCAAGCCCGACGATCAGCCCGGCGATCATGGCGCCCGGAACGCTGCCAATGCCACCAAGAATCGCGGCGGCAAACAACGGCAGCAGAAGGTCGAGCCCCATCTGTGGGCGTATCTGCACCAGCAATCCGGCCATCACGCCGGCGATGCAGGCAAGCCCCGCGCCCAGCACCCACACCGTGCGGATCACCTTTCGCACATCGATACCGACAACCCCTGAAAGTTGCTGGTTTTCGCTGACGGCGCGCATCGAGCGGCCGATCGCCGTACGCGTCAGCAAGAGATGGACTGACGCCACCAGCACCGCCGCGACGCCGAGAGTGAGCAACTGATCCGGGGTCGCGCGCAGGCCGCCGCCGATCGGAAAGGCGATCTGTAGGGCTTTGGTGAAATAGGCAGGCTGCGAGGTGAAGATGAATTCGAGAAGATTGCGCAGTGTGAGTGCCGCGCCAAAACTCGCCATCACCAGGATGATCACCGCGCTTCGACGCTCGCGAAGCGGGCCGAAAAGCACGGCATCGACAAGCAGTGCCAGACCGGCGGTGAGGGCTACGGCGATCACCGCCGCGATCGGCAGCGACCAGCCGAATGAAAATGGTCCGATCGGCGTCAGCAGGGAGCCGGAGAGGTAGCCAAGCGCGCCGCTCACGGCGAGTGCGAAATATGCACCCCAGGCGACGAACTCGCCATGCGCGAAATTGGCAAAGCGCAGGATCGAATAGGTGAGCGTGACGCCGATCGCGCCCAACCCGATCATCGAGCCGGTGATCAGGCCATCCATCAACGCCTGCGGGTTCATGTTGCCACCGATTTGTTGGCGTGGCGTGCGCCAAGATAAAGTTCGGCAACGATCGGATCGTCGGCGAGCCGCGACGCAACGCCTTCATGCGCGATCAGGCCCTCGACGAGAATGACCGCCCTGTCGGCGACGGCGAGTGCCGCCTTGACGTTCTGCTCGACCAGAACGGTTGTCACGCCGGTTTCGTTGATGGCGGCAAGCCTGTCGAAAACCTCGGATACGATTTTCGGCGAAAGGCCGGCCGACGGTTCGTCCAGGATCAGCACGGAGGGCTCGACCACCAGGGCACGCGCCACCGCCAGCATCTGGCGCTGGCCGCCAGAAAGCTGGCCAGCCCGGTGCGAGGGGCGCGAGCCCAGGTCGGGGAACATCGTGTAAAGGGCCCCGATCCTGTCGTTTCGCCGTTCCTTTGGCAGGATGTTGGCGGCGATCTGAAGGTTTTCGTGGATGGTCAGCGTGGCGAAGATGTTTTCGGTCTGCGGCACAAATGCCAGTCCGTGGCGGATCCTCTCGTGGCTCGGCATGGCGGTGATATCGGCGGCGCCAAGCAGAACCGTTCCAGAGTGGACCGGAACCAACCCGGCGATGGTCTTGACCAGGGTCGACTTGCCGGCGCCGTTGGGGCCAAGGAGCACGACGAATTCGCCTTCGCGCACCGTAAAATCGACACCGCGCACGATCGGCAGGTCGCGTTCGTAACCAGCGACCAACGACTGGGTGGAGAGCACCGGTTGCGCAGCGTCAGTCATGCGACGCCTCCGAGATAGGCGCTGACGACGGCAGGATGGCGGGAAACCTCCGCCGGAGTGCCTTCCGCCAGCAACTTGCCGGCCGCCATCACGATCACCCGCCCGCAAAGCCGCGCTACCATTTCCATGTTGTGCTCAATCAGAAGGATGGTCTTGCCTTGCCCGTTCAATGCGCGGACACGATCGATGATCAGCTCAAGCAAGGTCGGGTTGACGCCCGCAGCGGGCTCGTCGAGCAGGATCACGTCGGGGTCGGCCATCAGGATCCGCGCCAGTTCTAGGAGCTTGCGCTGGCCGCCTGACAACACCCGCGCCGGCTCGTTCTGCAACTTCGCCAGAAGCACGAAATCGAGCAGCGCTCTTGCCTTTTCCACCGCCGCTCGTTCTTCGGCGGCGACCTTGCGCGTACTGAGAAAATTCATCCAGAACCGTTCGCCCGACTGGCCCTGCGCTCCTGTCAGCACATTTTCGAGTACCGTCATTTCGGCGAAGGGGCGCGGTATCTGGAAGGTGCGGCCGACGCCGCGCCCGATGCGCTGTTCGGCGCCTTCGCCCGACACGTCGGCATCACCGATCCGAATGGCGCCCGATGTCGGCTTCAATGCACCCGCTATCAGGTTGAACATCGTCGTCTTGCCTGCGCCGTTCGGACCGATCAGCCCGACCATCTCACCTCGCTTCAACGCCATCGACATGCCGTCGATCGCGCGCAGGCCGCCAAACTGCTTCACTAGGCCCCTGACCTCGATCAGGGGCATATCGCTGTGAACCGAGCCGTTGATCGAGAAGCCAGTCTGCATTCGAGCTGACACGCCATTTGTGATCATTGATGTTTGATCAAACTACATTGACAGTTTCGCCGATGGCAAGTAGAAAAACGATGTCGGCTGCGATCGAAGGACTGCAACTTGAAAGCCAACAATCTCGATTCAGAAGAGCGCAGCCTCGACGCTTTGAGCGTGGGCAAGTCGGGCCGACGCAATGCGCTTGCACCCGTCGGCCGTGAAACCCTGCACGAACGTGTCTATGCCGAATTGCGGCGCTCGCTTATCCACGGTGTATTCGAGGCCGGCCAGGTATTGCGGATCGTTGAACTGGCGGAAACCCTGCAGACCAGCACGATGCCTGTGCGTGAAGCGCTGGCGCGGCTCGTCTCGGAGCAGGCACTCGAGGCGCTGCCTAACCGCTCCGTGCGCGTTCCCCTCGTCACCCGCGAAAGGCTCGACGACCTCGCGCAGGCGCGGCCGCTGATCGAGGAGCAACTGGTGGCGCTGGCGCTGCCCAACCTCAGCAAGGCTGATTTCATCGAATTGCGGCGACTGACCCTGGCCTGCGAGGCGGCGTTCAAGAGCGAGGATCCCGACAAGGCGCGCACGACCTCGGAACTCAACCACGCCTTTCATTTCTACATCTATCAGGCGGCGAGATCGGCCGTGCTGATCCCGATCGTCGAGAGCCTGTGGCTGCAATCTGGCCCCTATGTGCGGGCCGCCGCCCAAATCCACGACGAAAATCGCGGCATACCCGCGGTGCATCATCATTGGGCGTTGATCGAAGCCCTGGAGCGCGGCGACAGGGATGGCGCCAAACGCGCGCTCACGGACGACATCACCCGCTCCTTCGATCTTGTCCGCAACCGACTTGTCGCCGACGGCGACGGTCAGGAGTAGAGCATGTCTGACGGCAAGGACGAAACATTCGAGCTTTTCGACCTCAAGGTCGAGGTAACCGCGCCCGAAGGCGGCCCGATCTATTGCGGCGCAAAACCCGGTGACCATTTCGAACTGCGCGGCGAGATGCTCTTCCTTCCCGAAGGTCAGGGCTTTTCCATCTATTCCTTGGCTTCCGTCCTGCCGCTGCTGGCGGCAAAGCAGCGTCCCACTCACCAAAACGACTGGATGACGACCGACGCGGAAGTCGCCTGCCCCGACCCCAACTGTTCGACCCGGCTTCGCATCACCCGCACCGGCCTGCGCCGGTTCAACCATGCCGACACCACGGCCGTCCCCCTCCCCGGCGCTTGAGAAGAGACATGCAGAAATTTCGACTGACGCCGCACTATGAAATATCGCGTGTCGTCCGCGGCGGCTGGCAGATGGCCGGCGGCCACGGCGAAATCCGCACCGACGAGGCGATGGCGGATATGACCGCCTTTGCCGACGCCGGCATAACCACCTTCGACTGCGCCGACATCTACACCGGCGTCGAAGAACTGATCGGCCGCTTTCGCATGCACTACCGCAACCTGCGCGGCCAGGAAGCGCTCGACCATATCCACGTCCACACCAAGTTCGTGCCCGACCTCGACATCCTTCCACACATCAGCAAGCACAACGTCGAAAGTGTCATCGACCAGTCGCTCCGTCGGCTAAAGACCGAACAGCTTGACCTGGTCCAGTTCCACTGGTGGGACTATGACCAGCCACTGTGGCTCGAAACAGCCAATTGGCTCGAAGAGCTTCGCCGCGCCGGCAAGATCCGCAATATCGGCGGCACCAATTTCGACACCCAACACATGACCGCCATCATCGACAGCGGCGTGCCCCTTGTGTCGATGCAGGTGCAGTATTCCCTGCTCGACGTCCGGCCGCAAAAGACAATGGTGCCTGCAATCGCCGAGCGCGGCGTTTCGCTGCTGTGCTACGGAAGTGTCGCCGGCGGCTTCCTCAGCGACCGCTGGCTGGGTGTTGGTGAACCGGGCGAGCCGCTCGAAAACCGCTCGCTCACCAAATACAAGCTCATCATTGACGATTTCGGCGGCTGGGGCCTTTTTCAGGCTCTGCTTCGGGCCTTGCGAAAGATTGCCGACCGCCATGACACAGACGTGGCGACGGTGGCGAGCGCGGCCGTGCTACGACGTCCGGGTGTTGCAGGGGTCATTGTCGGTGCCCGCAATCGCGCCCACCTCGCTTCGAACCTTGCGATATCCGACCTCGCTTTGACCCCTGCCGACATGGCGGGCATCGAGACCGTACTGGCGTCAGCAAAGCCGCTTTCCGGCGACGTTTACGAGCTGGAGCGGGACCGTACCGGCCGCCACGGCTCGATCATGAAATACAACCTCAACAAGGGTGCTGCCTGAAGGCGCTCGACAAGTCTGCCTGAACCATCGGCCGGCAGGGAACCGGCCAAACAACAAGAAAGGGGAATGGAAATGAAAAAAACACTGCTTCTGTCCACGGCACTTGCCGCCCTGACGCTCGGCGTCATCGCGCCGGCCAAGGCCGCGGATTGCGACATCACCATCGGCATGGTCATGGAACTGACCGGCCCGGCAGGCGCCTACGGACAGGCCGGCGCGAAAGCCGTCGACATGGCGTTCCGCGATTTCAACGAGGCAGGCGGCGTCGGCGGCTGCAATCTCGTCACAGATACCCGTGACAGCCAGAGCCAGGGCACCGTCGCCGTCGACCAGGCCACGCAGCTCGTCAACATCAAGAAGGTGCCGGTGATCATCGGCGGCATTATCTCCTCGGTATCGATCCCGATCCTCACCTCCGTCACAGCTCCCGCGAGCGTCGTGCAGGTATCACCGGCCTCGTCCTCACCGACGCTGACCGCCCTCGCCCGCGATGGCAAGACCAACGGCGTCTTCTTCCGCACCATCACCTCCGACGCGCTGCAGGGAACCGCCGCCGCCAGGTTCGCACTCGACCAGGGCCTGAAGAAGATCGCCATTGTCCATGTCAACAACGACTTCGGCGTCAACATGGTTCGCGAATTCAAGGCCGCTTATGAAAAGCTGGGCGGCGTCATCACGTCTGTCACGCCTTATAACGAAAAACAGGCGAGCTATTCGGCGGAAGCGACGTCGGCGATGGCCGGCGAGCCGGAGGCGCTTTACCTCGTCAGCTATCCCGTCGACGGCGCTACGATCGCACGCGCCTGGATTTCCAACGGCGGCCCACAGAAATTCCTGCTCAACGACGGCATGAACTCTGCCGATTTTGTGACCGCAGTCGGGGCGCAATATCTGGAGAACGCCTTCGGAACCTCGTCGGGCACCAGCAAGACGGCATCGACCGAATATTTCAACGCCAATTTCGAAAGCTTCTCCGGCGGCATCAAGCCGGATGCTCCGGCAGCCGACCGTTCCTATGACGCCGGCGCCATCGTGGCGCTTGCCGTCGCCAAGGCGGGCAAGGGCGATGCGGCGGCAATCAAGGCTGCAATTCCCCAGGTCGTTGCCGCTGGCGGCGAGCCGATCCATGCCGGTAAGGAAGAGTTCGCCAAGGCCTTGGCGCTGATCAAGGAAGGCAAGCCGGTCAAGTATGAAGGCGTCATCGGTCCCGTCAGCTTCGACGAACATGGCGATATCACCGGCCCGTTCCGGCTGTGGCGCATCCAGTCCGGCGAAGTGAAGACAATCGGCGAGATGAGCGCTGAGGACGTGACCAAGCTCAAGGCCGAGCTTGAAAAGTAGCAGGATCGACCGGCCTGAGAGTTCTAAGGCGAGAAATATTCTTCGATCGCCACGCCTCCGGCGGCGGCAGTGAACTGGCGGGCGCGACAGGTGACGCTGTCGTACCCGCCTCTCTCGCTGTCGGAGTGCGTCAATGACTGGAGCGACCGCCAGCGGTAGTTGCCTGCGATTCGAACAAACAAGATCCGGCGTTCGGCAAGACCCTCCTATTGACCAATTGATATACGAACCGTATACGGTTCGTATATCAATTGGTTTGAGGAGCTATCGTTGGGAATCGTAAAAATCGACGAGGATCTGCATGAGGAAGCCCGTCGGGCGAGCACCGTGATGTGCCGGTCCATCAATGCGCAGGCCGAATACTGGATGAAGATCGGCATGCTGGCTGAGGCCAATCCGTCGCTGTCCTTCAATGAAATTGTGAAGTTGCAGTTCGCGGCAGCGCAGGTGCGTGTCGCGGATCTAGCGCTCGCCTGACATGGTAAAGACCCCTGACGAACTGGCGCTGATGCGCATATCGGGCAAGATGCTGGCGTCAGTCTTCGAGATGCTGGACTGGCATAACCTTGCCGGCATGTCGACATTGCAGGTCAACGATCTGGTCGACCGATTCATATCAGTGGATCTTGCCGCGCGTCCGGCCAGCAAGGGGCAGTATGGCTTCAAACATGTCCTGAACTGCTCGATCAATCACGTCGTTTGCCACGGCGTGCCCGCTTCGGGCGAGATCATCCGTGACGGCGACATCGTCAACTTCGACATAACGCTCGAAAAGAACGGCTTCATTGCTGATTCCAGCAAGACCTACCTTGTCGGCAATGCCCCACCCGCCGCGAGGCGGCTCGTGCGGGTTGCCCAGGAAGCCATGTGGAGAGGCATAAGACAGGTCCGGCCCGGAGCGTATCTGGGGGACATTGGTTTCGCGATCGAACGGCACGCCAAAAGGAACGGTTATTCGGTTGTCCGTGAATATTGCGGGCACGGCATCGGTCGCGAGATGCACGAGGAGCCGCAGGTGCTCAATTTTGGCCACCCGGGAACGGGCCTAATGCTGCGCGAGGGCATGGTCTTCACCGTCGAGCCGATGGTCAACCAGGGCACGCGCAAGGTCTCGACCGAAAGCGACGGCTGGACAGTCGTGACCAACGACCGAAAGCTCTCCGCCCAGTTCGAGCATACAGTCGCGGTCACGAAGACCGGTGTCGAAGTCCTGACCCTGCGCCGTGATGAGGCGCCGATGCTGGAATGCAAAGTGTAATCATCGGACCGCACCTGCCTGGACGGCTCGAAGGTTCCGTTTCTGCTGAAACCAGCCATCAAACTGCTGACTCTTTATGGTAGGCTGGAGGCTCAGCAGTGTTCAACAAGGAGCCTCGTGCAATTGAGCGTCGCATTTGCCAAGGAAGAAAGTGCAGAGGCAGCGTCGGAAACCATACTGCCAGCTCGCCCTATCTCCGAGCGGATCAACCTCGTCACGGAGGCGGGCTTGAAAATGCTTCAAGAAGAACTGGCCCGCGCCCAGCAAGCTTTCGCAGCCGCAAACGCGCTGGAAGACGTCAACGAAAGACGACGGCAGTCGGCGGTTCCGGTTCGAGACATGCGCTACTACGCCGAGCGCGTCCGCACGGCGCAGCCCATGCCGGCGCCCACGTCCAATGAAGCGGTCGCCTTCGGCCACACTGTTAGCTTCGAGCGCGACGATGGCCGCACCCAGACCTTCCGCATCGTCGGTGAGGACGAAGCCGATCCGTCTCAAGCTTCCATATCGCATGGGTCGCCGGTAGCCATCGCGCTGATAGGCAAATCCGTTGGCGACGTCGTACAGCTCGGGCAGCGCGAACTTGAGATCGTGTCCATCTCCTAGCTGGACATCGGTACCCGCGAGCAGGGCATGTTCTGAACCGTCACGATCAACCACCACCGTTCTGCTTGGTGTTCGGTGAGGGGCAACGCGAGCCTCGCCGCCCGACTTCGCATTGCGCGCGCCGCCCGCCGGTCGTGTCATCACTCCGGGCCAGGCCTGCCTGTGACGTCGTAATCCGAAGTTGCAAGAGACCGGCGCCTCGCAAACCGCAAGATCACGCCCAAAGATGCCGCGATCGGTATCGCCAACAACACACCGATCAAGCCGAACAGCCATCCAAAGGCAAACATTGCAAACATCATCCAGACCGGGTGGAGCTTGACGCGACGACCGATGACGCGCGGCGACAGCACATAGTCGGCGAGCATTTCTCCGACGACGAAGATGCCGCCCACCACCGCAACCGGCAGCCAATTCGGCCAGAACTGAGCCATCGCGACGCATGTCGACACCAAGATGCCGGTGGCGGCCCCGAGATAGGGCACAAAACTAATCAGGCCTGCGCTGATGCCAATCAAGATGGCATGGTTGAGCCCGGTTAGCTTAAGGGCCGTCGCATAAAGCACTGCAAGCGCAATACAGATGACCACCTGCCCGCGCACATAGCCTGCAACTGTTTCGTGGATTTCGCGCCCAAGCTCCCGAACGTCGTCGCGGTACGTCGGGGAGAACCAGCCATCGATCGTGGCAATCATTCGCTGCCAGTCAATTGCGAGATAGATGGCGATGATAGGCGTGACGACGAGCAGCGAAAGAACGGAAATCAAGGCCAGCCCACTCGACCACAACGAGCGAAGAAATCCATCGAGCCAGTCTTTGGCCATTGTCCTTGCGAGATCGGCGGAGGATTGCTCGATGTGAAGGTCGTCGCCCATGACAATATGCAGCCATGGCCAGCTTGCTTCGGTCATGAGCGACTGCAGTCGCGTGACGTAGCGGGGGAATTCCTCAGCAAAAAATCTGACCTCGCCAATGATCGCCGGGAGCATCACCAGCAAAAAGGCGACAAAACCCGCGATCAACGGCAGGAAGACTGCAAGGGCTGCAAAGGAACGGTTGAAGCCGAAGCGCTCCAACCCGTCGATCGCCGGAACGAACAGATAGGCAAGCAATGCGCCAACTACGAACGGCAGCAGAATCTGGTGCAACAATACCAGCATCACCGCCGCGACCACAGAGACAGCGATCCAGAACGTGACTGGTTGCGCCAACCTCATCGGTGTTTTCCGCACATTCGGTTTCGAACCCAAATTCTGACTTCGCCGCACCCGATCCCAGCGCTCAGATTTTCGAACTCAAAGGAGGGTAGCGACGATCCGGATGCGTGCTCAATCTGGTATCAGGCTGGCGAAGGCGATCTCGCCATCGGTAACGTAGTGGTTGACCTTTCCAGTCTGCAAAAACGAACCCGATTGGTGTAATGCGACATCGCCGATCACCCCTTTTTCCCGCAACTGGGTAACGATGTAGTTGCGTTCCGCATTGGTGTCCGAATCGGTAGCATGGGTGACTTGGAAGGTTAGACGGGCAAGCGATATGCCGGTGTCCCTGGTACCCGCCCCAACCCACAATACGCGCCGATCGGTCGACGGCTTGTCCGTATTCAACCAGAAGCCCGCCGCCGTCATATCGTCCTCGGAGTGTGCGAGGCTGAGCGCCCAGAAACGGACGTGATGGCGCTGGCGCGGGCTGTTGTTGATGGGCTGTTGAAAGCCTACGTCCTGCTTTCGTCCGAAGAGATAGAGCGAGCTGAAGGGAGCGGTGGGATACGAAGAGTTGAGCGCAAACGCCTTAATCATTCGCCATGAGGTCGCTATCCCCAATTCATCAGCCGTTGACCAGCCCGCTGCAGCAAACGCGTTGCGGAGTTGTTGAAGAGTGCCAATGAGGACGAGATTTACCGGATCGCCGGGCAGACCATCTCCGGTGATCGTGTATCTAGGGATAAGTCTCCGGTGAAGAACCTTAAGACCCATTCGGACGGCGTTTGGTAAAATGACATAAGCAGTCAACCCATAGGTAAGGCTAACCGCGAGGATCCATGGGAGCCTGTTGTCCGCAGTATCGAAGACGACGAAGACTATCAGCCAAACGCAAAAAACGCCTAGACAGAAGACGACTAACCTCTGGAAAAGGCGCGTAAACAATCCCAAGATTCTTGCCCCGTTAAGCGCCGGTCAGTTCGCCCTCGCTGTTGGCCAGCTTGTGGCCGCCGAACATGCCCAGATGGCGACACTGCCGTTTCGTCGTCGTGAATCAAGATTTCGCTAGAAAACTACACCGAATTGCGTCCCGAAGAGTAGCCTTTCCTCGCCTCGCGAATGTTGAGAAATTCCATCAGCGCCCTGCCGCGATCACCTCGACCTCGACCTTGAATTCCTCGCGCGTAAAGCCTGAGACGATCATCAACGTGGATGCCGGAGCCGGTTGCGGGAACAGGCGGTCGCGAACTGCCATATAGGGCCGCATATGGGCCCGGTCCGTGACGAAGGCGTTGATGCGGACCACGTTCGAAAAGTCCATGCCGCATGCAGCCAGGATCGAGAGCGCATTCTCGAAGCAGAGTTCGGCCTGGGCTGCGGCGTCTTCCGGGACTTGTGCATCCGGGCCGACGCCGAGTTGGCCTGAGCAGAACACCATGTCTGAGCCGGCACGCACCACAACGCCATGGCTGTAGGCCGCGAAGGGCGCCGGCATGGTCTCGGGCACGAGATGGTCGAGATTCGCAGGGCGATCGGTCATGTCATTCACCTTTGGCGGGCAGCAAGTTTATCGAGACCGGTCAATGCCAGGCGGCAAGCCAGCCGAGGCCTTCGTCAGTGGACCGGCGCGGCTTGTATTCCGCGCCGAAACAGCCGGCATAGCCGGCGTCGGCAATCATCGGCAGCACCCTTGTATAGTCCACCTCGCCTGTGTCTGGCTCGCCCCTGTCGGGCACCGCCGCGAACTGGACATGGCCGATGAACTGGCGATAGGCGTCGAACTCTTCCAGGCTGGGCTTTCCGGAACGCCCGACGTGATAACAATCGAACATGATACGGATGTTGTCGCGGCCCGCCGCCTCGATGATCGCCGCAGCAGTGGCGTTGTCGAGGAGGAAGTACCCCGGAACGTCGTGGCGGTTGAGCGGCTCGATCAGGATCGTGATCGCAGCGGCCCGGGCCTGATCCGCCGCATAGCGCAGATTTGCGGTGAAGGTGTCGCGTGCGGCGATGCCTTCGGTCTTGCCGGCCATGACGTGAACCGAGGTCGCACCGATCGCCTTGGCATAGGCAATCGCCTGATCGATCGCCGCGCGCGCTTCGATCTCGCGCCCTGGCAGGGCCGATAGACCGAAGTCCCCGCCGTCGACGTTGCCCCGCGACGTGTTCAGCCCCAGCACCGGCAAGCCGCATTCATCGAGAGCCTGCTTGAGCAGCGCGGACTCGACAGCATAGGGCCAATGCAACTCGACGGCATCGAAACCTGCCCTGGCTGCCGCGCGCACTGCGTCCGGCAGCGCAAGTTCGGTCCACAGGAAGCCGAGATTGGCTGAAAACGGAAGCTTCATGAAATCTAATCCCACTCGATATTGAAATGATCCACGACATCGCGGACCTGTTCGGGCGTCAGCATTTTCGGTTTCATGCCGCGCGTGAGCAGCGCGAGCCGCGCCGTCTCCTCCAGCTCTTCCATCGCATAGACCGCCGCCTCGAGGTCCTTGGCCGCGACCACGGGCCCGTGGTTGGCGAGAAGGACGGCGCTGCGCTTGCCGGCGAGCCCCTGGATCGCCTTGCCGATGGCAGCATCCCCCGGCCGGAAATAGGGCAGCAGCTTCACCTTGCCGAGCCGCATGATCGAATAAGGGGTCAGCGGCGGCAGTACATTGTCGGGATCGGTCTCCGGCAACATCGACAGCGCCACCGAATGGGTCGAATGCAGATGCACGATCGCGCCTGCCTTTGCGCCGCGCGTTTCGTAGAAAGCGGCGTGCAGCGGCATCTCCTTGGTCGGCGCGTCGCCGCCGAGAAGCCTGCCGGCGCCGTCGAGCAGCGACAGGCGGGCCGGGTCGAGATCGCCGAACGACGTGCCGGTCGGCGTCACCAGCAGCCGCCCGTCGGAGAGACGGGCGGAAATGTTGCCGGATGCACCGCCGGTCAGGCCGCGCTCGAAAATCGAGCGTGCCATCCGGCAGATCGTCTCGCGCAGTTCTGTTTCTTCGCTCATTGTCCTGCCCGTTCGAGCATCCGCAGCGCCTTGGTGAAAAAGTCCTCCCCGCCAAAGTTCCCGGACTTCAAGGCAAGACCGAAGTCCTGGCCGCCAACGCGCAGCATCGGCACGCCGGGATCGATCTCGGGACCGACCTGCAGCGCCTCACAGGCAAGCCCTTGTACAACCGCGCCCGATGTCTCGCCACCGGCCGAGACCAGACGCCCGACGCCGAGCCTGCGCGATTCCGCCGCGAGTTCGGCGAAGAACGCCTCGATCTTGTGGGCAAGGACGTCGAGACCGTATTTTTCCTGCGCGCGGCCGACAGCCTCCGGCTCCGCCGAGGAAAACACCAGCGGCTCGGCGGCAAGGTTCTCGATCAGCCAGCCCGCCGCCTTTGCGACGGTCATTTCACCCGCCATCAGCGCATCGGCATTGATCTCCAAGGCCGGGTGATCGCGGCGATAGTGCGCGACCTGACCGCGTGTCGCCCGCGAGCAGGAACCTGAGAACACTGCGCCGGGCCCTTCAATCCCTTCCCATGTCACTATGCGGTTTCCGATCAGCCCCTGGCGGCGGAAATTCTCCGGCAAGCCCAGCGCCACGCCCGAGCCGCCGGTAATGAGCGGCAGGTCGGCGGCGGCGCGGCCGATGGCGAACAGGTCTTCGTCCTGCAGCGCATCGACGACCGCAAGCGCATGACCGGCTGCATTTTGCCGCCGCAAGGCCTCGGCGATGGCCTCGGCGCCGCGACGCACGTCGGGGAACGCGACCAGGCCGACGGAAAGTCCGGTCTGATGCTGCAGCCAGCGGCGGATATCGGGATCCGTCATCGGGGTGAGCGGATGGGCTTCCATACCGGATTCGTTGAGCAGGCGGTCACCTACGAAGAGATGTCCCTGGTAGATGGTGCGCCCCGCGCCCGGGAAAGCGGGGCAGACGATGACCCGCTTCGCGCCGAGCGCCTCGATCAGCGCCTCGGCGACCGGACCGATATTGCCGGCCTTGGTGGAATCGAAGGTCGAGCAATATTTGAAGAAGAACTGGCGACAGCCCTGCTTCTGCAGCCACGCCAGCGCCTGCAGCGACTGCGCGACCGCGTCTCCGACCGGCACGCTGCGCGTCTTCAGCGCGACGACGCCCGCTTCGACATCGGGATGGGCGTCCTGGCTGGGAATGCCGCAATATTGCGTCGTCGCCATGCCGCCCTTCACGAGCGTGTTGGCGAGGTCGGACGAGCCGGTGAAATCATCGCCGATGCAGCCGAGCAGCATGGTCAGTTCTCCTCATAACGCTTGGGGGGAAGACCGACGCCGCTCGCTTGCGCGTAGAGCTTGACCACCGCCACGTCGCCCTCGCGGCCAAGGCCGTTCAGCGAAGCTTCCTTGAAACGGGCGAGCGCGGCTGCCGCAACGGGCAGGTCCAGCGCAGCACCCTTTGCGGTATCGGTGACGATCCCCAGGTCCTTGACGAAGATGTCGACCGCCGAATGGGGCCGGTAGTCACCATCTGCGATATAGGGGCCGCGGTTCTCGAACATCCAGGACGAGCCCGCGCAACGCGGTATCACCTGCATGATCTGGTCCGCGTCTACGCCCTGGGCCAGCCCGAATGCGAAGGCTTCCGCGGTCGCCGCAATGTGGATCCCAGCGAGCAACTGGTTGACGCTCTTCATCGCCGAACCCGGCCCGGCGCAGTCACCCAGCCGGAACACGGTTTCGGCCATGGCATCGAGCGCCGCCTCCGCCCGCCCGAACGCATGTGGGGTGCCGGATGCCATGATGGTGAGCTGGCCCTTCGCAGCGCGGGCCGATCCGCCGGAGATCGGCGCATCGAGGTAAAGGATGCCTTTGGATGCCAGACGCGCCTCGAATTCGATCGCCTTCTGCGCATCGATCGTGGCGCAGCTGACAACAACCGCGCCTGGCCTAAGCCTGTCGGCCAGGCCTTGCGCGCCAAACAGCGCGTCTTCCGTCTGGGCCGCGTTAACGACGACCAGGATCGCACCATCGGCCTCGCCGCACGCGTCCTCAAGCGTGCGATCGAGACCCGCCTCGGCCCTGAAACGGTTCTGGGCATCGCGATTGAGGTCGAAACCATCGACGGCGAGACCGGCCCTGAGCAAGGAGCGCCCAATGCCGTAGCCCATGGCACCAAGGCCAAGCAGCACGAACTGCCGGCCGGGCGCCGCGGTTGTGCCGCTCAGGGCGTTGGCGCTCATGCCTGCTTCTCCGCCCGCGGGGAATAATCCTCGAGATAAGCTTCGACGATGGCCTGGAAGGAGGCATCCGCCGAGAAGCCGAGTTGTTCGGCGCGGCGTGACTCGAATGCCTGCGGCCATGTCGAGATGATCGCGACGATCGCAGGATCGATCTCGTGGCGGATCAGCTTGACGGCGTCGTCGCCGGCAATGGCGCGGAGTGCCTCGATCTCGTCGGCAACGGTCGCCGATACGCCCGGCATGGTCATGTTGCGGCGCTCTCCCAAAAGGGCGCCATCCACCGAAGCCGCATGTGCGATGAAGCCGATTGCCGCGCGTGGGCTGGCGAACCAGTGCCTCACCGACGGATCCACCGGAAGCGTCGCCGGCAAACCGGCAAGCGGCTCGCGCAGGATGCTGGAGAAGAAGCCGGAGGCAGCCGCGTTGGGCTTGCCGGGACGGACGCAGATGGTCGGCAGGCGGATGCCGATGCCGTCGAAAAAGCCGCGACGGCTGTAGTCGGCGAGTAGGAGTTCGCCGATTGCCTTCTGCGTACCGTAGCTCGAACGCGGCGTGATGATGTAGTCGTCGCCGATGACGTCGGGCAACGGCGAACCAAATACGGCGAGCGACGACGTGAAGACGACGCGGGGATAGTAGCCGTCGCGTTCATGCGCCTTGCGGACAGCCTCGAACAGATGCCGCGTGCCGTCGAGATTGATCCGGTAACCCTTCTCGAAATCGCGTTCGGCTTCGCCGGAGACGATGGCTGCGAGATGGAAGATCACGTCGGGCCGTGCTTCCACCAGGCGCTCGGCCGTTTCAGCCGACGAGATGTCGCCGGTTTCGACCCCGACCGCGACTTCGCCGCCCTCGGGCAGGATGCTCGGCGCCACGATGTCGAAAAGGGTCAGCCGGGTGACGGCCTTGCCGCCGACCTTGCCGTCCTGAATGAGACGTTTGGCCAGCCCTGCACCGAGCATGCCGGCTCCGCCAATGATAAGACAGTGAACCATTTTTCGACCTATTCCCGAACCTGTGTTTTGGATGATGACCTATGAGAGAAGCCTGGCTCAGGCTGGAGCTGGTTGCTTCTCGCTTGCCAGTTGCTTGAGGTGCTGCGGCCCGGCCGCGATGTCGGCCTCGGTCGGGCTTACGCCGGCAGCGAGCAGTCGACGCGCGATCATGTGGTCGGCCGGCCGATTGACGGAATCCACCGCCAACAGCCGCGTTCCCTGGAAATGATAGACCGAAAAGGCATTTTCTTCCGGATTTCCGGAGGTGAAATGGCGATCGGCGTCGAAGGACAGGCCGGCGGTCTGAAGCTTCATGTCGCCCTGATCGGACCAGAACCAAGCGACGTCGCGATAGGGGCCGGGTCGCCCGGCGATCGAGCGTGCGACATGTCTGGCCTGGTCGGTCGCGTTTTGTACGGACTCGAGCCTGATACGGCGCCCAACATGATGATGATTGTAGATCGCGCAATCGCCAATGGCGTAGACATGAGGAGCGGAACTGCGCAAATGACTGTCGACGACGATGCCGTTGTCCACGGCAAGTCCGGCCTCAATGGCCAGTTCGACATTCGGCACAGCACCCACGCCCAACACCACCATTTCGGCCTCGAAGCGGCGACCATCGACCGTGCGGACTGCTTCGATACGTCCGTCCTTTTCCTCGAAAGCTGCAACCTGGACACCCGTGAAGACATCGATGCCGGCAGCCCTGCTTCTCGCTTTGACGTGGGTGGAAACCACCTCGGCCACTGACCGCCCCAACACACGGGGGGCAGCCTCGATCAGCGTGACTTTCTTGCCCAGAACGGAGCAGCTATGCGCCATCTCCATGCCGATGAAGCCGCCGCCGACGATGACGACATTGTCGATACCGGCCATCATGTCCCTGATGAGCCGAGCGTCCGCAATACTGCGCAAACTGACGACGCCGCGTGCCCCTACACCTACCAAATCAGGTATTCGCGCCCGCGCGCCGGTCGCCAAAATCAGGTCGGTCCAACCGATCTGGCGGCCGTCGCTGAGCGCAAGCTTCCGATCGTCGACACAAATCGTGCTGACGTGGGCACCCAACAGGAGCTCGATGGAATTGTCTCGGTAGACTGCCTCCGGGCGCAGAACCAGGCTGCTGGCATCGGGGGCTTTCAGATAGGCCTTGGACAACGGCGGCTTGTGGTAGGGAATATCCGCCTCGTCGTCGATCAAGATGATCTCGCCCAGATAGCCTTCCTGCCGGAGACTGACCGCGGCCTGCGAACCCGCATGCCCCGCACCGACGATGATGCATCTTTCCTCCACGACCCCTCCAGAAAATACGTGTTCGCCGCCTGCCGGATCCCGACCCACCGCGCTGAACCTCCCGCCCAAAGCCCCTCAGCCGCCATCGCGGCCCCTCCGACTCGAACGGGAACATGTTTTGATTGCATATCCACAAAAGAAATTAAACAATTAGTTTGACCGATCGGTCAGATCGTTTAGTAGTGAGCTGCGCCGCCGGACAAAATCCTGGCGACAGGGAGGGGACCAATGACGAGACAAGCCGAAGGCAATGCCGCATCGAGCCGGCTACGCGCGCCTTGTGCCGGGCATTTCCGGACTTCTCCCATCTTGTCCATCCGCGACTGAACGCGGGAGGAAACTAGCGCATCCATATGATTCTCGTGCCACGCAGGCGCAAGCGGCCGCGAGCATTCGCTGGCCTATGCGCTAGCGCGCACCACCAGGGAGGGGTTGGTAGTTTGAAGAGATATTGGTCCGACTATACGAGTGAAGCATTTTCGCGACTCGATCGTGAGCAGATCGTCGCCGTTCTGCCGGTTGGCGCAACCGAACAGCATGGGCCCCACCTGCCCCTGTCGGTCGACGCGGCGATCGCCAACGGCATCGTCGAGGCAACGATCGAGAGATTGCCGGCATCGAGCAAGGCGCTGTTTCTGCCAACCCAGGCCATCGGCAAAAGCAACGAGCACGCCCGATACCCTGGAACGCTGACCTTTTCGGCCCAGACGCTGATTGCCATGTGGTGCGAGATCGGAGATTGCGTGGCGGCAAGCGGCGTGAAGAAGCTGGTGCTCCTCAATAGCCACGGCGGCCAGATCAGCACCATGGACATCGTTGCGCGCGAGCTGCGCATCCGCCACAACTTGATGGTCTTTTCCGTCAACTGGTTTGGCCAGGGCATGCCGGAAGGCGTCTATGGCGACCATGAAATGCACCACGGCATCCATGCCGGCGACATGGAAACCTCGGTGATGCTCGAACTGCATCCCGACCTCGTCGACATGAGCAAGGCGCAGAACTTCCGGACGTTGACCGAGACCTTCGCGAGCGAGTTCAAGCATATCTCACTCTCCGGCGCGAAGCCCGGCTGGCAGATCCAGGACATCAACCCGCATGGCGCGGCAGGCGACGCATCGGCTGCCACAGCAGAGAAGGGGCGTAAGACCATTGATTTCGCCGCCGACCGCCTCGTCGAACTTCTGGCTGAGATCGAGCGTGCCCCGCTCTCCTGGCTCGACAACAAAACTGCCTGGTGAGTGAAATAATGAACATGGCCACCGCTCCATCCGCGTCGTCTTCCGCATTGATCGAGATCGACGGCGTCTACAAACAATACGGCACAGGCGTCGTCGCG
Organism: Aminobacter sp. AP02; assembly: GCF_003148805.1. Taxonomy (GTDB): domain Bacteria; phylum Pseudomonadota; class Alphaproteobacteria; order Rhizobiales; family Rhizobiaceae; genus Aminobacter. The sequence continues at coordinate 6,762 of NZ_QGGX01000031.1, read as the reverse complement.
GTCCGCGACATGTCGCTCAACATCGAACAGGGACAGTTCGTCAGCTTCCTCGGCCCATCCGGCTGCGGCAAGAGCACCGCGCTCCGCATGATCGCCGGACTGACGTCGGTTTCGGCCGGCAAGATCCACGTCAACGGCCACGCACCCGGCCAGGGCCGTGGGCCCCAGGACATCGGTTTCGTCTTCCAGGAGCCGACGCTGATGCCCTGGTCGACTGTGTTCGAGAATGTGTACCTGCCGCTGCGCTTGAGCGGCTTGTCACGCAAGGAGGCGCAGCCGCGTGTCGAGGAGGTGCTGGCCCAGGTCGGACTAAGCAAGTTCGCCGAAGCCTATCCGCGCGAACTGTCCGGCGGCATGAAGATGCGCGTCTCGATTGCCCGCGCTCTCGTCACCCGCCCGCGCCTGCTGCTGATGGACGAGCCATTCGCCGCGCTCGACGAGATGACGCGCTTCAAACTCAACAACGACGTGCTGCGGCTTTGGCAGGAGCATGGGCTGACGGTGATCTTCGTCACCCACAGCGTCTATGAATCCGTCTACCTGTCGAACCGCGTCGTGGTGATGGCCGCGCGGCCGGGCCGGGTCGTCGCCGATATCGCGATCCCCGGTACCTATCCTCGTGCCGAGAACTTCCGCACCACCGCAGAATACGCCGAGTGCTGCCAGACCGTATCCGATGCGCTGACCGAGACGCTCGGCGCTGACGACATCGACCATTGAAGGCCTGTCCCATGACCTCAGAGACACCTGTCCTCAATTCCGAACAGAAACGGCTTGCCCGCATCGATCAGCGCATGCGCGTCATCATGCCGACCCTGGCGATTACCATCGCGCTCCTTGTCTGGGAGGGGTTGGTTCGGTATTATGAAGTCCCCCATTATCTGATCCCGGCGCCTTCAGTGATCGCCGAAACACTCGTCAAGGATGGCCCCTCCCTGATGAGTTCCATGCTGTTCACCATCAAGCTGACGCTGCTCTCGCTGTTTTGCGCTATCGCCGGCGGCATCCTGCTCGGCATGATCTTCGCCTTGTCGCGCACCGTGGAGATGAGCTTCTTTCCATTCGCGGTGATCCTCCAGGTGACGCCCGTGGTGGCGATCGCTCCGCTCATCCTGATCTATGTGCATGACACCTTCACAGCGCTTTTGATCTGCGCCTGGATCGTCGCCTTCTTCCCGATCCTTTCGAACACGGTGATCGGCTTGCGCAGCGCCGATCACAATCTGCGCGACCTGTTCAAGCTCTATCAGGCAACGCCCCTGCAGCGGCTGCGCTACCTTCTGGCACCCAGCGCCCTGCCCTACTTCATGGCGGCGCTGAAGATTGCCGGCGGGCTGGCATTGATCGGTGCGGTCGTGGCGGAATTCGTTGCCGGCACCGCCGGACAGAACACCGGCCTGGCGTCGCGCATTCTGGAGTCGAGTTTCCGCAACGAAATCCCGCGCATGTTCGCCGCCCTGTTCCTGGTGTCGGTGCTAGGCATCGTCATCTTCCTCGTGACGAGCTGGTTGTCGCGCGCCGTTCTCGGCCGCTGGCACGAAAGCGAAATCCGCCGGGAGGCCTGAGCGTGTCGGACGGGATCGCAACAGCCCTTAAAGACTCGCCGGATCAGGAACAGCCCATCCGGCTGTCCGGCGTGGCCTTGCCCGGCAGTCCGGGCCGCTACGATCTTGTCGTCGCAAACGGCAAGATCGCAGATCTGGTCCCGTCGCACGCAACCAATGGCGGCGTGGTCACGCCGCTGTTCGCCGACGTCCATGTGCATCTCGACAAGACCCACACGATCTCGCGCATCGGCTCGCAGGCGAACGCCAAGGTCGAATGCCTTTTCGACGCGATCGCGCTGATGGAGAACGACCGCCCGAACTGGACGGCCGCCGACATCCGCGCCCGTGCCGGCCACGCCCTGGAAACGGCCTATCGGCAGGGCGTCGGCGCAATGCGCACGCATATCGACTGGGTCACGCCTGAGGTACCCGAGGCCTGGCCGGTACTGGCTTCGCTGCGGGAGAAATGGAAAGGTCGGATCGACCTTCAGCTTGCAGCGCTCGTGCGTGGCGATCTCGTGCAGGTGGCGGCGGCTGCAATCGCCCAGCGGGTGAAACAGGACGGCGGCGTTTTTGGCGCCTTCTTCTACCGCAATGCCGATCTCGAGGCCAAGGTCGAGGAGATGTTCGTGCTGGCGCGCGAGCACGATCTCGACCTCGACTTCCACGTCGATGAAGGGCTCGACGTGGAAGCTGACACACTGTCGGTGGTCATTGACGCCACTGTCCGGCATCGCCTCGCCGGCCGTGTGCTGTGCGGCCATGCCTGTTCGCTTACGCAGCGTCCCGCCGCCGATGTCGAGCGGATCCTCGTGGCGGCGGCCAAGGCCGGCGTTGCGCTGGTCGCGCTGCCGACGTCCAACCTCTACCTGCAGGATCGGCGCAACGGGGTTTCACCCCGCCTGCGCGGCATCGCGCCGCTTAAAGAGGCGCGCAAAATGGGCATGACGGTCATGCTCGGCTCGGACAATGTGGGCGACGCCTTCTATCCCTATGGCGACTACGACCCGCTTGCCATCCTGCGCCTGGCCGCCCCCGCCTGCCACCTCGAGCCGGAAGAATGGCTCGACAGCATCACCCGCCTGCCGGCCGACTGGTGCGCGAGCAGCATCGCCGCGCCGCTCGAGAAGGGCGGCCGCGCTGACTTCGTCTGGCACGGTGCGCGCGACCTCGGCGACCTGATCAGCCGACCGCAGGCACAGCGTATCGTCTACCGGGGCGGCAAGCCGCTGCCGGCAAACAATCAAGACTGGAGAAACGCATGAACGTGGCGACAAAGCCCGAGCGCGCCTATGACTGGGCCGCCTTCCGCGCCGAAATTGACGGCATTCGCATCTATGACGATCCGAAGCAGGTGGAGCTGCGCTCGCGCGATTACTTCTGGTACAGCCCGATCCTGAGCGAGGACATCGGCCACTTCGTAGGCGACCTGGTAGTGATCCCCAAGGACCAGGACGAGGTCCGCCGCGTCGCTTCCGCCGCCGCCCGCCTGCGCATTCCGATCACGCTGCGCGGTGGCGGGACCGGCAATTACGGCCAGTGCGTGCCGCTTGAGGGCGGCATCATTCTCGACATGACCAAGATCGACCGGATTCTTGCCATCGAGCCGGGCCGCGTGCGCGTCGAAGCCGGCGCGCGCATTGCGCGCCTCGACGATGCCGTGCGCGAGACCGGGCAGGAATTGCTGATGTATCCCTCGACGCGTCGCATCGCCACCATTGGCGGGTTTTTCACCGGCGGCTCCGGCGGCATTGGCTCGCTGCGCCACGGCATGCTGCGCGACGACGGCAACATCTATTCGGTCAAGGTGATGACCGTCGAACCGGAGCCGAAAATCATCGAGTTGCATGGCACCGAGATCCAGAAGGTCCAGCACGCCTACGGTACCAACGGCATCGTCATGGAACTCGAGATCGGGCTGACCAAGGCGACGGACTGGGTGCACACCGCAGCCCTGTTCGAAAGCTACGATGCGACCTTGCGCTTCTGCCTCAAGGCGCTGGAAGACAATCTCGACTGCTACCTGCTGACGACGGTCGACCGCCGCTTTGCGCGCTTCTACACGAAATTCGGCGAGCTCTTCCCATCGGATCGGGATGCCGTTTTCGCGATGATCGCACCGGAAGAAATGAGCCGCTTCGAGGCGTTGGTTGCCGAGTTCGGTGGCCGCGTTTCCTTCGCCATGACGAAGGAGGAACTGCACGCCAAGGGTCTCCAGCCAGCCTATGAGTGCGGCTGGAACCATACGACGTTGCAAGCGCTGAAGGCCGAACCTGGCTGGACCTATCTGCAGGTGGCCTATCCCCGCCCCTTCGATCCGGAAGTCGTGCGCCGCCAGATGGAGCGCTACGGCGACGAACAATACATGCACCACGAGATGGCGCGGCTCGAAGGCGAGGTACAGATCTTCGGCCTACCCTTGGTGCGCTACCACGATCGCGAAGACACCTACCGGGTGATCCGCGAACTGGAACAGCTCGACGGCTGCGACATCTACGATCCGCATGCCTACACCATCGAAGATGGCGGCATGAAGCAGATCGATACGATGCAGATCGACTTCAAGAAACAAGCGGATCCTTACGGACTCCTCAATCCGGGGAAGACGCGAGGCTGGACGGCCGAAATGGTCGCCAAAGACTGAGACCGACAATCAAATGGGAGAATACACTACATGAAGAACGCATTCAGGGCGGCGATCGCCGGCCTTTCGCTGGCCATGTCCGCGCAATTCGCGCATGCGCTGGAAAAGGTCGTCGTGGGAACCAACTGGCTCGCGCAGGCCGGCCATGGCGGGTTCTATCAGGCGCTGGCCGACGGAACCTATGAGAAGTACGGCCTCGACGTGAAGATCGAGATGGGCGGCCCGCAGGTCAACAACCGGCCAATGCTGGCAGCAGGACGGCTCGACTTCCTGCTGACAGGCAACCTGCTGCTGTCTTTCCACAATGTCGCGAACGACATACCGACCACGGTCGTGGCCTCCTTCTACCAGAAGGACCCGCAAGCCCTGATAGCCCATGAGGGCGCCTACAAGGACTTTCAGGACCTGACCAACGCTCCGTCGATCCTGATCGCGAAGGACAGCCAGTTCGGGTTCTGGCCCTGGCTGGTCAGCGAATTCGGTTTCAAGGATGAACAGATCCGCCCCTACGGCTACAGCCTCGCACAGTTCATGGGCGACAAGAAGCTCGTCCAGCAGGCCTACGCGACCGCCGAGCCGCTATACGCGGCCAAGCAAGGCGCCAAGGTCACGACCTATCTCTTCGCCGACCACGGCTACAGCACCTACGCCAACACCATCGAAGCCCGCCAGGAAATGGTCGACAAGAACCCGGAGCTTATCCAAAGGTTTGTTGACGCAACGATCGAGGGTTGGAATAACTTCCTATACGGAGATCACAGCAAGGCCTACGAGCTGATCCTCAAGGACAACCCTGACATGACTGCCGAAACGCTCGACGGCGAACTGGCGATGCTCAAGCAACTGGGATTGATCGACAGCGGAGATACCCTTGAAAAGGGGATCGGCGCGATTTCGATGGATCGGGTCAAGGATTTCTACCAGCTGGCGGTCAAGGCGGGCATCGTGAAAGACGACAAGATTGACATCGCCAAGGTTGCCACGGATGCCTTCGTCAACAAGGGCGTAGGCCTCGACATCAAGAAGAAGTTCAACCCGTAATCAACGTGGCGAGGGGCGCTCACCCGCCCCTCGCCGGAAACGATCAGGCAATGAGTCTCGACAAAGCTGAAATCCCTGAAGACGGCGAACTGAGCGCGCGCGAGAAGGTGCTCGACCGTCGGCGACGCATCCTGGCAGCTATCAGGGATGCGGCGATAGACGAGTTTGCGAGCAACGGGCTGGTCGGCGCTTCGACGCAGGCCATCGCGCAACGCGCCGGCCTGACCAAGCCGCAGCTCCACTACTACATCTCGAGCAAGGAAGAGCTCTACGAGGACATTCTCGTCTACATTCTCGACGAATGGAAAGAGATGTTCATCAGCGCCTCCACTGGCGACGACCCAGCCCAGATCATCCGCGCCTACATCCACAAGAAGCTCGAATACGGCCAGAAGAACCCCAAGGCGTCGCGGCTTTTCACCACCGAGATCGCCAACGGCGCGCCTTTCCTGAGCCGGCACTGGGCGCAGTACCAGGCTTCAACACAGGAAGCCGTCAAGCTGATCCAGTCCTGGGTCGACCAGGGCCTGATCCGTCCGGTCGATCCACTGCTGTTCCAGATGCATATCTGGGCGGTTACCCAGCACTATGCGGATTTCGAGGTCCAGATCCGCAGCTTCATGCGACTCAGCGACAAGGAAGAGCTCGACATGGCCCGAGTAGAAGAGGAAGTAGCCACCCTTTTCCTCCGCGCCTGCGGCCTTCAGTAAATCGCATCCACCAGCTGAACAATCCAAGCCCTGGGACCATAAGTCCTAGGGACAGTCGACTTGCGGCCTGATCTGGCCGCGCAATCAGAACATGGAATTCGAAAGGCTCGCCAATGCCCCGCATCATCTACATCACCAGCGACGACAAACGCTTCGAGATCGAGGCGCAAAATGGCGCGACTGTCATGGAAACCGCGATCAACGCCGGCGTGCCCGGCATTGATGCGGAATGCGGTGGCGCTTGTTCCTGCGCCACCTGCCATGTCTATGTCGACGCGTCCTTTGCCGAAACGCTGGGCGGGGCCGGACCGATGGAAGCCGACATGCTCGACTTCGCCTGGGAGGCCACCCCCAATTCGCGCTTGTCTTGCCAGATCAAGGTCAGCGACGCCCTGGATGGTCTGGTTCTGCGCTTGCCCGAACGCCAGAGCTGACGCCGTTCGTTGTCGTTCCAGGGCCTGGCTCAAGCAACGGGCGTCACGCAGAAGATCCAGGCTGCTGATCCGCGCCACGGCTTGCAGAGAGCCGGCCAGCGTTTGCGGTAGAGATCGAGCTGAGGAATGACGTTTGCCTTCCCACCATCCCGGCTCGGTCTAATCCCTCCCCGGAGGAAGGGGAAACCGCCGTCAAACTCAAAAGCGCAAGGCTATTGGTTTGGCTGCCTCCGGCCTTTCGCTACTGCCGGCAGGTCAGTACACACCCCTTCCGCGACTTCAGCCGCCATCCCGATGGTCTCGCCGAGTGTCGGATGTGGATGGATGGTCTTGCCGATATCGATCGCGTCGGCACCCATCTCGATCGCCAGGCAGATCTCGCCGAT
>NZ_QGGX01000030.1 GCF_003148805.1 Aminobacter sp. AP02 | reverse complement strand
TCCTGCCCGTCGTGCCTGTCGCGCAAGACCAACCTGTGCACGGCGATCCGCTCGACCCAGGGCCAGGGCCTGATGCCCGATGGCTCCAGCCGCTTTTCGATCGGCAAGGACAAGATCTTCCACTACATGGGCTGCTCGACCTTTTCGAACTTCACCGTGTTGCCCGAGATCGCGCTCGCCAAGGTCAATCCCGACGCGCCCTTCGACAAGATCTGCTACATCGGCTGCGGGGTGACCACCGGCATCGGCGCCGTCATCAACACGGCACGCGTCGAGATCGGTTCGACCGCCATCGTCTTTGGCCTTGGCGGCATCGGCCTCAACGTCATCCAGGGCCTGCGTCTGGCGGGCGCCGACATGATCATCGGCGTCGATTTGAACAACGACAAGAAGGCCTGGGGCGAACGCTTCGGCATGACCCATTTCGTCAACCCCAAGGAAGTCGACGGCGACATCGTGCCGTATCTGGTCAACCTGACCAAGCGCGGCGCCGACCAGATCGGCGGCGCCGACTACACCTTCGACTGCACCGGCAACGTCAAGGTGATGCGCCAGGCGCTGGAAAGTGCTCATCGCGGCTGGGGCGAGTCGATCGTCATCGGCGTCGCAGGTGCTGGCCAGGAAATCTCGACGCGGCCGTTCCAGCTGGTCACCGGCCGCACCTGGAGGGGCACCGCCTTCGGCGGCGCGCGCGGCCGCACCGACGTGCCTAAGATCGTCGACTGGTACATGGAGGGCAAGATTGAGATCGACCCGATGATCACCCATACGCTCAAGCTCGAAGACATCAACAAGGGCTTTGACCTCATGCATGCCGGCGAGAGCATCCGCAGCGTGGTGGTTTACTGATGAGCGCAGTTGCATACGAGGTCGACGTCAGGAGCCTGGACGACATGTCTTCGCGCGACCTCTATACGATGCTGAAAATGCGCATTGACGTCTTCGTCGTCGAACAGAAATGCGCCTTCCCCGAAATGGACGGCAAGGACCCCGAGGCTCTGCATCTCAGGCTCCTTGCTGGCAAGGCACTGTTAGCGAGCACGCGCATCATCGCCCCTAAAGGCGCCAGCGATCCGGCCTATATCGGCCGGGTCGTGGTGTCGCCAGATCATCGTGGCAAGCGGCTCGGCGACAAGGTGATGGTGGAATCGATTGCCGCCTGCGAGAGCCTGTTTCCGGGCAGTCGGATCGCGCTGTCGGCGCAGAGCCATCTCGAACGGTTCTACAAGTCATTCGGCTTCGAGACGGTGTCAGAAGAGTATCTCGAAGATGATATTCCCCACATCGACATGCTCAGGCCTGTTTCACGCGCAAGCGCAGCGTAGGCGCAAGCCAGTTCGTTTCGAAGGCTCCGGCGACGTGTCTCGTTGGCAGGTCGTCGGTTTTTCGGACCATTGTTCGCGAATGATCGGATGTGCCATGGTCGGTCTCCATTCGACGACGCCATTTCCCGGAACTTGCCTGAAATGACCGAAAACAACCCGATCATCTATGTCGACGCCGACGCCTGCCCGGTGAAGGACGAGGTGGTGAAGGTCGCCGAACGACTGGGCCTTGTCGTCACCTTCGTCTCCAATGGCGGGCTACGGCCTTCGCGCGATCCGATGATCCGCAATGTCGTCGTTTCGAAGAGTGCGGATGCCGCAGACGACTGGATCGTCGAGAACGCCGGGACCAACGACATCGTCGTCACCGCCGACATTCCGCTCGCCGCGCGCACTGTCGCTCTCGGCGCCCATGTACTGGGCCCGACGGGCAAACCCTTCACGCCAGAGACCATCGGCATGGCCGTGGCCATGCGCGACCTCAAGCAGCATCTGCGCGAAACCGGCGAGAGCAAGGGCTACAACGCTTCCTTTTCGCCACAGGATCGGTCGCGTTTTCTCGGTGCGCTTGACCAGATGGTACGGCGAGCGTTGCGCGCAGCATCTTCGCCCGGAGAAGAACCGGCATGACGCAGTTTCGCCGTCATGTCATTTTCCTCACCAGCGCCGGCGTCGGACTGCTGGCGCTGGCCGCTGCCCTGGTATTGCAACATCCCTTGAGCTACAGCATCGCCGCCAACGCCTTCTTTGTGACCTACGTTCTTCTGGTGCTGCGTGAAATGCCAAGGCTGACGGCGGACTTCCTGAGCCGGCGCGCCCAGCAGGCCGACGAGCCTGTCTGGATCATTTTCCTGGTAACGATCGGCATCATTGCCGTGGCTGTGGGTTCGTTGTTCGTGCTGATGAACGCCAAGCAGATCCCGCACCCCTACTGGCTCGCCTTTTCGCTGCTGTCGTTGCCACTGGGCTGGTCCACCATCCACGCCATGGCGGCGCTGCATTATGCCCATCTCTTCTGGAAGGGTGACAAAACAGCGTCAACGCGCAGCCGCACTCCGGTGGGAGGATTGATATTTCCAGAGACCGTGCGCCCTTGCGGTTGGGATTTTCTCTACTTCTCCCTCGTCATCGGCATGACGGCCCAGACCGCCGACACCAACATCTCCTCCACCGTCATGCGCAAGGCTGTAATGGCCCATTCGGTCCTGTCGTTCTTCTTCAACACCATCATCGTGGCCGCGGCTGTCAACCTCGTGGTCTCACTGGCAAACTGACCGGCTCACGCGAATATCATCGCGGCAACGAAACAAATCCCAATCTCCAAGCGTAATCACTTTCGATGGGGCGTAAAATGACGTCCCGGGACGGCCGATGCCACGGGAGATCAGGTGCGATGGAAAGCCAAGTACGCATGGCGCATCGGGCAGATAAGCAGCCCATGCCGATCGCCGAAGGCGAGCTCGTATACCGGCAGACACGCTGGACACGCCTCACCCATTGGCTCTGGGCGCTGTCGCTGTTTTTCCTGCTGCTCAGCGGCCTGCAGATCTTCAACGCACATCCGGCGCTCTACATCGGCAAGCAGTCCGGATTTGCCTTCAACAACGATGTGTTGACCATCGGCGCGGAAGATACGACAACAGGACCAGTAGGTTACACGACAGTTCTCGGCCATCGATTCAACACGACGGGTGTGCTTGGCCTGTCCGGCCCGAGCGACAATCCGAGCGGCCGAGCTTTCCCCGCCTGGGCGACCATCCCATCCGGCCAGGATTTGGCAACCGGCCGCGTCGTACACTTTTTCTTCGCGTGGCTTTTATCCGGCACGCTGTTCGTCTGGCTCGTCGCCAGCCTGTTTAGTGGTCATCTGCGGCGCGATCTCGCGCCCGGTGGCGAAGACCTGCGCCGCCTGCCCAAAGACATCGCCGATCATGCTCGCCTGAAATTCCATCACAGCCGCGACTACAACACCCTGCAAAAACTTGCCTATGGCGGGGTGTTGTTCATGCTGCTGCCCCTGATGATCCTGACGGGCCTTGCCATGTCACCCAGCATGAACGCGGCCGTACCGTTCATCGCCGATTTGCTTGGCGGACGTCAGACCGCACGAACCATCCACTTCGCCACGATGACGCTGCTCGTCGGCTTCTTCGTCATACACATGCTGATGATCCTTGCCGCGGGTCCGTTCAATGAACTACGCTCAATCATCACAGGCTGGTATCGCACCGATCCGCCTGAAAGCGGCCGCCACCAAGGGAGCGCTTGAGATGTCGAGGTTCCAGCTCACTCGCCGCCGCTTCCTTACCGCAGCAACACTTGGGGCGTCGACGGTTGCGCTCTCCGGCTGCGATGCCTTCGACTTCCTGCAGGACCGCGACAGCAAGGTGCGCAACTTTCTCACCGGCGCCAACGATCTGACTTACCACGCCCAAAGGCTGATCGCCGGGCGCTCATCCCTCGCCCAGGAATTCACCGAGGCCGACATCCGCCAACCGCAGCGGCCCAATGGCATCACCGCCCCCAACGACGACACCTACCTCGCACTCCAATCCAACGATTTTGCCGATTGGCGGCTGCAGGTCATCGGCCTTGTCGAAAAGCCGCTGTCCTTGTCTCGGCAGCAGCTGATGAGCATGCCCTCGCGCACCCAGATCACCCGCCACGACTGCGTCGAAGGCTGGAGTTGCATCGCCAAATGGACGGGCGTTCCGATGGCGCTCGTGCTCGACCAGGCAGTGGTGAAGCCTCAGGCGCGCTACGCGGTCTTTCATTGCCTCGACACGATCGAGCAGAGCTTGTCGGGTAACATCAAATACTACGGTTCGATCGACCTGGTCGATGCTCGCCATCCCCAAACAATCCTCGCTTACGGCATGAATGGCCGGCCGCTGCCGGTGGAGAACGGCGCGCCGCTACGCGTACGGGTCGAGCGCCAGCTCGGCTACAAGATGCCGAAATACGTCCACAAGATCGAACTGGTCGACAGCTTCGGCACAATGGGGCTCGGAAAGGGCGGCTATTGGGAAGACCGCGGCTACGACTGGTATGGCGGCATCTGAAGCATACCAGTCGAGCGAAATTACTCCGTCGACTTTTCAAGAAGTTGACAACTTTTCCGGATCTTACGGTTGCACGGCCGGCCCTGGTGGTCGATGCTCGCTTCGTGCCGCCCATCCATGCTGCGGCCCAAATCCAACGCACCATAGGAGGCCCATCTGGTGTCCGACACCACGAACATCTATGAACAAAACCCCGATTTCGACACCATTGGCGGACGCTTGTCGCGGGCCCGCGAAGCGACTGGCCTGAGCGCTGCGGACCTTGCATGGCGGCTCGGAGTGAAGACAGCTACAATCAACGCCTGGGAGCGCGACCGCTCGCAACCCGGAGCGCATCGCATCAACAAGCTGGCCGGACTGCTTGGCACCAGCATCTCCTGGATCCTGCACGGCATCGGCCCCGCTCCGCGGGAAGACGATCTCTCCGTGGCTTCGGTCTCGCAGCAGATGGAGCGGCTGCGACGGCTGCACCGCCAGACCGGCAACCTGATCGGCCAGCTTGAGCGCGACCTGCGCAAGCTGGAAGGTGCAAACGCCTGAGAGGCACTACCCGGAAGTATTGAATAGGACTATCCTCCCGGTGAATAAGCACTGCGCGTCTAGGTGACAAAGCGTCGTGCTTGGGATATTGACGACTCGTCTGGAGCCTTTGCGGGCTCCACCTGTTTGCGGGAGAGAGCAGCGAAAGCTGACGCCGAAGGGGAAATCGCCCGAAATCTCTCAGGCAAAAGAACCGTAAACGGGAAGGACACTCTGGAAAGTCGGGACTTTGATCCCGCGCCGAAGGTGTAAGCGCTGCCGACAGAGTTCCGGAGCGCGAGTCTCTCAGGCTTCAGACAGAGGGGCACGGAATGGCCGCCACAGCGGCTGGACACGTGCGACTCTGGAGAAGACATGACGGGCGACAAAACCAACGAACTACCCCTTGCAGACCTGCATTCCGCCGCTGGTGCGCGCTTTGGCGCTTTTGCCGGCTGGAACATGCCGTTGACCTACCCTGCCGGCGTGATGAAGGAGCACCTTCACACCCGCGAGCATGTCGGCCTGTTCGACATTTCCCACATGAAGCTGTTCGTGGTCAGCGGACCGGGTGCCGCCGACCTCATCAACCGCGCCTGTCCGCTCGATGCCAAGGCACTCGAGTTCAAGCAGTCGAAATACACCTTCTTCCTCACCGAAGGCGCGGGCGTCATCGACGACCTGATCATCACCAGGCTTGGCGACGAGCGTTTCATGGTCGTCGCCAACGCAGGCAATGCCGCGACCGACGAAGCGCATCTGAGAGCGCTGGCCAACGACTTCGACGCGAATGTCGAGCCGCTTGACCGCGTCTTCATCGCCATTCAGGGCCCGGAAGCAGCCATCGTGCTCGAAAAGGCCGGTATTGCCACCGACGGCCTGTTGTTCATGCAAGGCTTCGAGCCGCGCGCCAACTGGTTCATGAGCCGCTCCGGCTACACCGGCGAGGACGGTTTCGAGATCGGCCTGCCTGAAGCCGACGCTCGCGAGTTGCTCGGCAAGCTGCTCGCCGACGAGCGTGTCATGTGGATCGGCCTTGCCGCCCGTGACAGCCTTCGTCTCGAAGCAGGTCTTTGCCTGCACGGCAACGACATCACCCCCGACACCGATCCGGCAAGTGCCGGCCTGATGTGGGCCATCCCGAAGGACCTGCGCGCCGAGGGCAAGTTCATCGGCGCCGCCGCGCTGGCGAGCATCCTCGCTGCCGGCGCCCAGGAAAAGCGCGTCGGCCTGAAGCCTGAAGGCCGCCAGCCGGTGCGCTCGGGCGCTGAACTCTTCGATGCCGACGGCAACCGTGTCGGCCGCGTTACCTCCGGCGGCTTTGGCCCCTCGGCTGGCTTCCCTGTCGCCATGGGTTACGTCTCCACCCCGCTGGCCAAGGCCGGAACCCGCGTCTTCGCGGATGTGCGCGGCACCAAGGTGCCCGTCGACGTCCATTCCCTTCCCTTCACGCAGCATCGCTATCGCAAAGGATGATTTCCATGACCAAGACCTATTACACCGAAGACCATGAGTGGCTGCGCGTCGAGGGCGATGTCGCAACAGTCGGCATTACCGACTACGCCCAGGAACAGCTTGGCGACCTGGTTTTCGTCGAATTGCCCGAGACCGGACGCAAGGTCGCCAAGGGCGACGTCGCGGTCGTCGTTGAATCCGTCAAGGCGGCCTCGGACGTCTATGCGCCGCTCGACGGCGAGATCATCGACACCAATGCGACGCTCTCGGCCGACCCGGCCCTCGTCAATTCGGCTGCCACCGGCGACGGCTGGCTGTGGAAGATGAAGATCGCCAATGCGGGCCAGCTCGATGGCCTGATGGATGAAGCTGGCTACAAAGCCCATATCGGTTGACAGGATCGCCTGAGATGACCACTGCACCTTATCCCTTTTCGGCCCGTCACATCGGGCCCGGCGCGACGGATTCCCGCGCCATGCTGGCCGCCATCGGCGTGCCTTCGGTCGAAACGCTGATTTCGCAAGCGGTTCCGAAGTCGATCCGGCTCGATCGCGCGCTGAACCTGCCGGCACCCGCGAGCGAACATGAAGCGCTCGCCGAGCTAGGCGAGAAGATGAGCCGCAACAAGGTGCTGAAGAGCTTCATTGGTGCCGGCTATCATGGCGTCAACGTGCCTCCGGTCATCCAGCGCAACCTGTTCGAGAACCCGGCCTGGTACACCGCCTATACGCCTTACCAGGCCGAAATCAGCCAAGGCCGCCTGGAATTGCTGTTCCACTTCCAGACGCTGGTTGCCGAACTGACCGGCCTGCCCGTCGCCTCCGCCTCGCTGCTCGATGAAGCGACAGCGGTCGCCGAAGCTGTCGGCATCGCGCTGCGCCATCACCGCGACAAGCGCAGCCGCGTCGCGCTTGCCGGTGCAGCCCATCCGCAGGTGCTCGACGTCGTTCGGACCCGCGCCGAGCCACTCGGCACCGAAATCGACGGCGAGACCATCGACGACAGTACCGCAGCGCTGATCGTTTCCTGGCCCGACACCAACGGCGTCTATGGCGACCACAAGTCGGCGATCGAAAAGGCAAAGGCTGTCGGCGCGATCGTCATTTTCGTGTCCGACCCGCTCAGCCTGACCGTCACCGATACGCCGGCCAGCCTTGGCGCCGACATCGCCACCGGCTCTATGCAGCGCTTCGGCGTGCCGATGGGCTTTGGTGGCCCGCACGCTGCCTATTGCGCCGTTTCCGACAAGCTGACCCGCTTGATGCCGGGCCGCCTCGTTGGCCAGTCAGTCGACAGCAAGGGCCGTCCCGGCTACCGCCTGGCTCTGCAAACGCGCGAGCAGCATATCCGCCGCGACAAGGCGACGTCGAACATCTGCACGGCGCAGGCCCTGCTCGCCAACATGGCGGCATCTTTCGCCATCTGGCATGGCCCAACTGGCCTTCAGGCGATCTCGGAGCGTATCCATTCGTTGGCTAGCCGCCTCGCCGAAGGCCTCAAGGCCGCCGGCCTGTCGGTGCTCGGCGACAAGCGTTTCGACACCGTCACGATCGAAGCCAAGGGCAAGGCAGAAATTTTTGCCGCCGAGGCAGAGAAGACGGGTCGCTTGCTGCGAGTCATCGACGCCGACCACGTTTCGGTCGCCTTCGACGAGACCTCGACCCCTGCCGATCTCGAGGCGATCGCCGCCCTGTTCGGGGCAAGGATCGTAGCAGAGGCCAAGCGTTCGCTGCCGGGCAAGCCGCGTGGCAAGGAGTTCCTGACGCAGCAGGTATTCCATCAGAACCGCTCGGAAACCGACATGATGCGCTTCCTGCGCAGGCTGGCCGACAAGGATCTTGCACTCGACCGCGCCATGATCCCGCTTGGCTCCTGCACGATGAAGCTCAATGCGGCCGCCGAAATGATGCCCGTCAGCTGGCCGTCGGTCGCCAACCTGCATCCGTTCGCACCGACCAGCCACTCGCTCGGCTACCGCGCGATGACCGACGATCTCGAAGCCTGGCTTTGCGAGATCACCGGCTTCGATGCAGTCAGCCTGCAGCCGAATGCCGGTAGCCAGGGCGAATATGCCGGCCTCCTGGCGATCCGCCGCTATCACCATTCGCGTGGTGACACCCAGCGCAACATCTGCCTCATACCGTCTTCCGCGCACGGCACCAATCCGGCCAGTGCCGCGATGGCCGGCATGGACGTGGTTGTCGTGCATTGCCTCGACGACGGCGACATCGATGTCACCGACCTCAAGGTCAAGGCCGAACAACATGCGGACAAGCTTGCTGCGCTGATGTTCACCTATCCCTCGACGCACGGCGTGTTCGAGGAAGGTGCGCGCGACATCTGCGAGATCGTTCATTCGCATGGCGGCCAGGTTTATTTCGACGGCGCCAACCTGAACGCAATGGTCGCACTTTCGCGGCCTGCGGACATCGGCGCCGACGTCTGCCACATGAACCTGCACAAGACCTTCTGCATCCCGCATGGCGGCGGCGGCCCCGGCATCGGCCCGATCGGCGTCAAGTCGCATCTCGCACCGTTCCTGCCCGGCCATGTCGAAATCGGCAGCGAGCATGCGGTTTCGGCCGCTCCGTTCGGCAGTGCGTCGATCCTGCCGATCACCTGGATGTACATCCGGATGATGGGTGCCTCGGGCCTCAAGCAGGCAACGGAAACGGCGATCCTCAACGCCAACTACATCGCTACCAAGCTCGAAGCGCACTATCCGGTGCTGTTCAAGGGCCGCAACGGTCGTGTCGCGCATGAATGCATCCTCGACACCCGCGTGCTCAAGGACCGTGCAGGCATTACAGTCGAGGACATCGCCAAGCGGTTGATCGACTACGGCTTCCACGCACCGACCATGTCGTGGCCGGTCTCCGGCACGCTGATGGTCGAGCCGACAGAGTCCGAGCCGAAGCACGAAATCGACCGTTTCTGCGAAGCGATGATCGCGATCGCAAACGAAGCGGCGAAGGTCGAAAAGGGTGAGTGGCCGAAGGACGACAATCCGCTGGCCAACGCACCGCACACGGCGACCGAGACTCTCGCTGGCGAGTGGAACCATCCCTACTCGCGCCTCGAAGCGGCTTATCCGGGCGGCGATCCCGACACCGTGGCAAAGTACTGGCCACCGGTATCGCGCATCGACAACGTTGCCGGCGACCGCAACCTGGTCTGTGCCTGCCCGCCGCTGAGCGAATATCTCGGCGCCGCCGAGTAAGCTGGCTCAAACATCACGAAACGGCCGGGCACCCTGTCCGGCCGTTTCCATTTTCAGCGGCGGTCCCGCTGACTTGAACCTGCGGTTACGCCACCACAAGCCTTGAGCTTAGGCTGACAGGAGTTCGGGCTCGCGAGACCACTCGCTGTCCGGGGTATTGGCTGTCGCCACGCGGTTGCGTCCGGCGCGCTTGGCCGCATAAAGGGCAGTGTCGGCGGCCAGCAGCATATGTTCAAGCGTGGCGGCATCATCGTCGCCAAAACAGACGCCGACGCTGACCGTGCTGCGCAGGGGGCCGAGCTTGGTCGCAACGATCTCTGCACCGAAAGAAACGCCGATCGCGCGCAGGATCCTGTACGCATCGATCGCAGTTACGCCTGACAAGACGACTGCAAACTCCTCGCCGCCGAGCCGGAACCCCTCGACACCATCGTGAGCGTGTTTCCGGACAACGTCGGCAAAACGCTGCAGCACTCGGTCGCCGACAGCGTGGCCAAAGATATCGTTCGTCCGCTTGAAATGATCGAGATCGAACATGGCAAGCGCCATCGTGGAGCCGAAGTGCGTGTCGCCGTGGAACATGGCCAGCGCCCTGCGATTCAGCAGGCCAGTCAACGGATCAGTCAGGGTTTCTTCGGTCAGCCTGCGGTGCGTGCGCAGATGATGGAAGGAAATGGTCAGCGCGCCGAGCGCGGTCATGCAGGCGACGACCACGACTGTGTTCACGTCCTCGGCCCAGTTGCTGGGCACGCCGCCCAGCACCCACTGCTTCTGCTGGATGATAACGAAAGCGCACAGGGCAAAGGACACGGCGCTGCTGCCGGTCAGCAGCGAGACCGGCACCAGCACGCGCCGATCGACATCCTTGCCGGTCCAGAACGCGGCGGCGATCATGACGAGAATCCCTGTAACCGCCAAGTAAGCGATGACGAAACCGAGGCCGTCGTACCCCGCTGCGGTCACGACGACAGTAATCCCGATGACAATAGCGATCGGCAGCGCCGTCGGCCTCGACCAGCCGCGCTCGATATATTGGTCAGCCGAGGTGAAGACGACAAAAAAGCCGGCCATCAGCAGCGCCAGCATTCCCTGCCCGAGCCACGGCGCGGCATAGCGACCATAGAGCCAAAAGGCGATGACATGGGCGACGAGAAGTAGTATCCCCACCGCCATCGTGAAAACGAAACGGGACTGACGCGCCGTCAGCCAGATCGCGACGAGTGTTCCGCTCAGGCACGCACCCGACAGGGCCGTGGCAAGCAACAAGGAACCAAAGTCAAGCACGGCGCGGCCTTCCTGATGTCCGAATGTTCGGGCAGCAGTTAGTGGGCAATTCAGGTTAGCCGCAACCTTACAAAGCCGCTTCAATCGCCGCCTGGGCGCGACGATTTCGGATAGCGTTTACGAACGGTTGCGACGCCCCGGCCATTTCGGGCATATCGAACGGGCCGTGTACGAACAGATCAGGAACTGTTGCCGGACCGGCAAAACTGGCAAACTCGAACATGTGATTCGCAGCATCGGAAAAACCGTGGACGACAGCAACGACCTTTTCGGCAGCCTCGACAAGCAACCTCTTCGCCCCGTTTCGCGCCCGGCGGATCCGTTGGTGCAGGCGGCTGCGGCTTCCAAACGACCGGCACCGGCTGTCAAGGATGGCAGCGAAGGCTATAGCGCTGCCGACATCGAAGTGCTGGAAGGCCTGGAGCCGGTTCGTCGTAGGCCCGGCATGTACATTGGCGGCACCGATGAAAAAGCGCAGCATCACCTTTTCGCCGAAGTCATCGACAACTCGATGGACGAGGCCGTGGCGGGTCATGCGACCTTCATCGAAGTTGAACTCGATGCCGAAGGCTTTTTGACCGTCACCGACAATGGCCGCGGCATCCCCGTCGACCCTCATCCGAAGTTCAAGAACAAGTCGGCGCTCGAAGTCATCATGACGACGCTGCACGCCGGCGGAAAGTTCGACTCCAAGGTGTATGAGACTTCCGGCGGTCTTCACGGCGTCGGCGTTTCGGTGGTCAACGCACTTTCCGACCAACTCGAGGTCGAAGTCGCGCGCGGACGCCAGCTCTATCGCCAGCGCTTTTCGCGCGGCGTGCCGCAAGGCGGGCTTGAAAGCCTCGGCGACGTGCACAACCGGCGCGGCACCAAGGTACGCTTCCATCCCGACCCGGAGATTTTCGGAAAGACCGCGCATTTCGAGCCGGCTCGCATCTACAAGATGGCGCGCTCGAAGGCTTATCTCTTCGGCGGCGTCGAGATCCGCTGGAGCTGCGACCCCGCGCTGCTCAAGGAAAAGGACGAGACGCCGGCCAAGGCGGTGTTCCATTTCCCAGGCGGCCTCGGCGACTACCTGAAGGCCTCGCTCGGCGATGAGATGCAGGTCACCCGTGAAATCTTCTCGGGCAAGAGCGAAAAGCAGGGCGGCCACGGCTCGGTGGAATGGGCAGTCACCTGGTATGGTGGCGACGGCTTCATCAATTCCTATTGCAACACGATCCCGACCGGCGACGGCGGCACCCACGAGATGGGCTTCCGCAACGCGCTGACGCGCGGCCTGCGTGCCTACGCCGACCTCGTCGGCAACAAGCGCGCCTCGATCATGACCAGCGAAGACGTGATGATCTCGGCGGCTGGCATGATGTCGGTGTTCATCCGCGAGCCGGAGTTCGTCGGCCAGACCAAGGACAAGCTGGCAACCGTCGAAGCCATGCGCATCGTCGAGACCGCGCTCCGCGATCCCTTCGACCACTGGCTCGCCGACAACCCGCAGGAAGCCTCCAAACTGCTCGACTGGGTCATCGCGCGGGCCGACGAGCGCGTTCGCCGACGCCAGGAAAAGGAAGTTTCGCGCAAGAGCGCCGTGCGCAAGCTGCGCCTGCCCGGCAAGCTCGCCGACTGCACGCAGAACGCCGCCGCCGGCGCCGAACTGTTCATCGTCGAAGGCGACTCGGCGGGCGGCTCGGCCAAGCAGGCGCGCGACCGCTCGATGCAGGCGATCCTGCCGCTTCGCGGCAAGATCCTCAACGTTGCCAGCGCCGGCCACGACAAGCTGACCGCCAACCAGCAGATCGCCGACCTGATCCAGGCGCTAGGCTGCGGCACGCGTTCGAAATACCGCGACGAAGACCTTCGTTACGACCGCGTCATCATCATGACCGACGCCGACGTCGACGGTGCCCACATTGCTTCCTTGCTGATCACGTTCTTCTACCAGGAGATGCCGCAGCTGATCCGCGACGGCCATCTCTATATGGCCGTGCCGCCGCTCTACAGCCTGCGTCAGGGTGGCAAGGTTGGCTATGCCCGCGACGACGCCCACAAGGAAGAGCTTCTGCGGACCGAATTCAATGGACGTGGCAAGGTCGAGATCGGCCGTTTCAAGGGCCTTGGCGAGATGATGGCGAGCCAGCTCAAGGAAACCACGATGGACCCCAAGAAGCGCACGCTCCTGCGGGTCGACGTGATCGATGCGGAAGACGCCACCAAGTCGGCCGTCGATGCGCTGATGGGCACCAAGCCGGAAGCGCGCTTCCGCTTCATCCAGGACCGCGCCGAGTTTGCGCAGACGGAAGTTCTGGATATCTGAGGCGCGCCGGCTGCCTGCCTAGGCAGCCGCAATCGCCAGTGCATGGCCACGCGCATTCTCGCGCAGCGCTTCAAGGTGGATCGACTTTACCAAACCCGCCAATTCGCCCTGAGCTGTCTGGCCGCCCAACTCCTTGAGCATCAGCCAGCTGACTTCCTGGGCGCCGGCAACGCGGCGGCCATTGGCCACCTCGCGCCAGACCTTCAGAGCGCGCAAGATGATCGCATGCGTCGCATCAGCCAGACCAGCGGATCGGAACAGTGCGGTCAACGCAACATCCTGCCCGGCCGATAGCAGCGCCCTTACCCGTGGTTCGTCGCGGCCGGTCAACACGACCAGGGCGGCACCGAAAAAGTCAACCTTGCCATGGGCGAGGATGCGGATGATGAAGCTCGCCGTCAGGTCGCCCCTCAAACGCAAATGTTCGACCAGCGCCAAGTGCTCGTCGGCGCGGGTACCTTCGATGAGTGTCAAAGATGCCTTCACGCAGGCCTCGCGCGTCACCTTTTCGGCCCGCGCAGCACCCATC
The DNA here is from genome assembly GCF_003148805.1 of Aminobacter sp. AP02. Classification (GTDB taxonomy): domain Bacteria; phylum Pseudomonadota; class Alphaproteobacteria; order Rhizobiales; family Rhizobiaceae; genus Aminobacter. Next base: position 22,178 of record NZ_QGGX01000030.1, on the reverse strand, counting down.
AACGCCATGACCAAAGGGGATGCCCTCAAGGCCTCACCGAGCTTGACCAGTAGCAGATGCCGGCAGTCGGACGGCAGACGCGGGTCGGCAACAAGTGCCTCTCGCACGCGCGCGTCGTGGCCAAAGCGTTCGGCGATCCGGCGGAAGCTCAGCGAAGCGATAGTGGCGCCATAGTTCTGCAGCAACACGACACAGGTCTCCGCCTCGCCCACCTCGGCGATGGCCGCCGCAAGTGACATCGAAACGACTGCCCGGTCAGCGACAAGTTTCTGAAGCGCGACCGAGCCAGACGCCACCCGATCGATCAGGTCCGCATCGGTCAGCAAGGGCGAACGTGCAATTACCATGGCCGCCACATCAGGCTGGTCGGAGGCCAGAGCCGAAATGATCTGAAGCGGCGCATGCGCACTCATCGACAGTGCCTCGGCCAGCGCCTGACGTACCTTCGATGAGGGATCGTCAAGCAGCAGCGTCAATGCTGCCTCTGCAGCGCAGCGGTCCTCGAAAGGCATCTGGCGGTTGACATAGGCGTTCGCCAAGGCTGCCGCGGCGGCTGCCCGCTCGCTGACCTTGGCCGTGTCGATCCATCGCAGAAAATGCGAGACAACCATTCGCTTTTTTCGCCCCCGGCAATCTATGCCAATCCCCAGAATCGAACCTAGGAACAAAAGGTTTACGAACGGTTCACCATATCCGTTAACCCGCTTGCGGCGTGCCACCGCACCGCCTATCAAGCCCTGGCAACCGGAGGAAAAGGTGATGGCAGGACTCTATCTCGAAGAATTCGTGGTTGGTCAGGTCATCCGCCATCAACTCACCAAGACGGTCACCGAAAGCGACAACATGCTGTTCTCGACGATGACCCTGAACGCCCAGCCCCTGCACATAGATTTCGACTTTGCCGCCAAGAGCGAATGGGGCAAGCCGCTGGTCAATTCGCTGTTCACGCTTGGCCTGATGATCGGAATTTCCGTGCACGACACCACGCTCGGCACGACCATAGGCAATCTCGGCATGACCGAGACCACCTTCCCGCATCCGGTGTTCCATGGCGACACCATCCGCGTCGAAACTGAGATCCTGTCGGTGCGCGAATCTAAATCGAAAGCGGACCGTGGCATCGTCGAATTTCTGCATCGCGCCTATAATCAGGACGGCGTGCTGGTCGCCAAATGCCAGCGGCAGGCCATGATGAAAAAGAAGGCGGCTTGAGGCAATGCGCTCACTGCTGTTTGTCCCGGGCGATTCGGAAAAGAAGCTCGAGCGTGGATTTTCGTCCGGCGCCGACGTCGTCATCGTCGACCTTGAAGACTCGGTTTCGGCCGACAACAAGGGGCATGCGCGCGGGGTGGCAGCCGACTTCATTGCCAGCCGCCGCAATGAAACACGCGCGGCGATCTATGTCCGCGTCAACGATCTTTCAACCGGGCTTACCGACGATGACCTCCGGGCGATCGTGCCGATGGCGCCTGACGGTATCATGCTGCCTAAGTCGAACTCCGGCGCCGACGTCCAGCAGTTGTCCACCAAGCTGCGAGTGCACGAGGCCGAAAACGGCCTGCCTGATGGAGCGATCGGCATCATTCCGATCATCACCGAAACGGCGACAGGCGTGCTGGCGACCGGAAGTTATGCCGGCGCAAGCGCGCGCGTTTCTGGTCTGACCTGGGGCGCGGAAGACCTTTCAGCCGCCATCGGCGCGCGCGCCACCCGCGACAGTTCCGGCCGCTACACCGACGTGTTCAGGCTGGCACGAGCAATGACCGTGCTGGGTGCAGCGGCGGCGGATGTCGCAGCGATCGACACCGTCTTTGTCAATTTCCGGCACGCCGAAGCACTACGCGCCGAATGCCTGGACGCCGAACGTGATGGTTTTACAGCCAAGATGGCAATCCATCCCGACCAGGTCGCGGTCATCAACGAGGCATTCACGCCATCAGCCGAGGCCATCGCACACGCCGAAGCCGTGGTCGTGGCCTTTCGGACTGCGGGTAATCCCGGCGTGGTCGGCATCGACGGCCAAATGTATGACCGCCCGCACCTTCGCCGCGCCGAGCGACTTCTGACACGCGCCAAGGCGGCTGGTCTCGGCGGCTAGTCTTTCCAGCGTGGGCGGCGCATCGAAAAAACGGCATCGACGGTCGAATAGTCCATGTAGCCGAGGCGCGCGACATTGCCGGCCTTGACGGTATCGAACAGCCCTTGGGCCAGGAACGCCTCGTCGATATGGACACCGACGACCTCGCCGATGACGACAAAAACGCCCGCGTCGTTGCCGTCCAGCCCTTTGGGCCGAAAGATCTCGGTCACCTTGCATTCGAGCGCGGCCGGCGCCTCGGCGACCCGCGGCGGCGCCACCAGGCGCGACGGCGCAGGCGTCAGGCCGGCGTAGCCGAATTCGCTAACGCCTCGCGGTGCGTTAACCGCGCTGCGGTTCATCCTTTCAGCCAGGTCGCGACCCACGAGATTGGCGACGAACTCGTTGGTTTCGGCGGCGAAGGTAGCGCTGTCCTTCGGACCCTCCGAAGAAAACCAGACAAGATGCGGATTGCTGGAGAAGGCGTTGAAGAACGAATAGGGCGCCAGATTCAGCGCCCCCTCCTTGCTGAGCGTCGAAATCCAGCCGATCGGCCTGGGCGAAACGATCGCCTTGAAAGGATCATGTGGCAGGCCATGGCCTTTCGACGGCTCGTAGAACACGTCCCTATCCTTCCCAAGGACCCGAATAGTCGGAATAGAGCTTGGCCACGTCCGGGCGCGGCCGCTCGGGCGCGGGACCATCATAGCTGCCGATGTGGATAAAGCCCACGACGCGCTCATGTGGCGCCAGGCCCAGCAGCGCGCGCCCTTCTTCGTTGTCGGAATACCAATTGGTGATCCAGTTCGCGCCATAACCCAGCGCATTGGCGGCAATGATCAGGTTCATGGCCGCGGCACCACCCGACAGGAACATCTCCCATTGCGGGATCTTGGCGTTCGACTTGGGGCTCGACACCACGCCGATGACCAGCGGAGCACGCGAGAAGCGCGCCAATTCCTGGTTGCGCCGGCCTTCGGCAAGCGGACCTTCGCGGCGTTCAGCAAGTTCAGCCAGCTTCTTGCCAACCTCGATGCGCGCATCACCGCGATAGATGATGAACCGCCACGGCTCCAGCCGGCCGTGGTCGGGCACGCGGGTTGCCGCACGCAGCATCGTCTCAAGTTCGACGTCGGAAGGCGCTGGCGCGCGCAGTTCGGGAATGGGGGCGGAATTACGGGTCAGCAAAAAGTCGATGATCGGCGATGGCACGGCGCAGGGGCTCCTTGGGTTTTGGGCTGAAGCGCCGGTCCGAAATGACGGCTGCTCTGGCAGCGGCGCATCGTGGTTGAGAATCCATCGCGCCGGAATAGCCTTGAAATTGCCACCGCCTTGCGCTTCAAACAAGGGATGTTCCGGGGATACTTCCGACTTTTCGTGCCGATTCTGGGTGCCGCACTGTTTACGGTGCCGCCTTCGGCTGGCTTCGCCCAGGATGGCGCGACAGCTCTCGAAGGATTGAGCCTGCCCGGCATATCGAGCTTTGCGCCACCGCGCGGCGACGAACCGCTGGCAACCGGCACACTGGGCGAAATAACGCTCACGGCGCAACTCACCGACAAGGGCAAGGACATCAGCCGCGGCCTGGTCTGGCGCGTGTTCCGCCCCGAGGCCGGTCCCGACGGCAAGCTGCCGTTGGTCGCCTCCGCCCAGGGCGGCACCAGCATGTTCCAGCTGCCCCCGGGCAGCTATCTCATCCACGCCTCCTACGGCCGCGCCGGCGCCACCAAGCGCATCACCGTCGGCAAGCAGGCCAAGCGCGAGAACCTCGTGCTCGACGCCGGCGGGTTGAAGCTGGACGCCGTGCTTTCCGGCGGCGTGCGCATCTCACCGGCCAAGCTCAAGTTCTCGATCTTCGAAGGCGGCTCTGCCAACGACAATGAACGTGCCCTCATCATTCCCAACGTCGCGCCGAACACGGTGGTCCGGCTCAATTCCGGCACGTACCACATCGTCTCGAACTACGGCGGCGTCGACGTCCGCTCCGATATCCGCGTCGAGGCCGGAAAGCTCACCGAGGCAACGGTCGAACACCGAGCCGCCGACGTGACTTTCAAGCTGGTGCGCGAGGCCGGTGGCGAAGCCATCGCCGACACATCATGGTCGGTGCTGACGGAATCCGGCGACCCGCTGCGAGAAGCAGTCGGCGCCTTTGCCTCGATGGTGCTTTCGGAAGGCGACTACACGATCATCGCCAAGAATCGCGACCGCATCTACCAGCGCGACTTCACCGTCGTTGCCGGAAACAACCAGGATGTCGAGGTGGTGGCCTCGGAAGATGCGGCGATTGACCCCAACGAAGGTGCGGATTGAAATGGTCGCTTAAGCCGTTCGCAATGAACCACAAAACGGAAAGGGCGGCATCACTGCCGCCCTTTCTGCATTCTGGTAGCCGCTCAGCCTATGCGCGGCGGCGATCCGGTGCGGTCGCTTCATCGCGAAGCGATGCAACCGCTTCGTCAAGCGTCATCGACACCTGGTCGCGCGAGCCGAGACGGCGCACGTTGACGGTCGCCTCTTCGGCCTCGCGCTTGCCGCAGACGAGTATGACCGGCACCTTGGCCAGCGAGTGCTCGCGGACCTTGTAGTTGATCTTCTCGTTGCGCAGATCGGCCTCGGCCGACAGGCCTGCAGCCTTGAGCTTGGCCACCACCGAACGGGCATAGTCATCGGCGTCGGACGTGATCGTCGTCACCACCACCTGCTGCGGCGCAAACCACAGCGGGAAATGGCCCGAGTAGTTCTCGATCAGGATGCCGAGGAAACGCTCCATCGAACCGCAGATGGCGCGATGGATCATGACCGGCTGTTTCTTCTCGGAATCCGAGCCGATATAGAAGGCTCCGAACCGCTCAGGCAGGTTGAAGTCGACCTGGGTCGTGCCGCACTGCCATTCGCGCCCGATGGCATCACGCAGCACATATTCGAACTTGGGGCCGTAGAAGGCGCCCTCGCCCGGATTGATCGAAGTCTTGATGCGGTTGCCCGATTGCGCCTCGATGGTCTTGAGCACATTGCCCATGATCTCTTCGGCGTGATCCCATGCCTCGTCGGAGCCGACACGCTTGTCGGGCCGGGTCGACAGCTTCACCGAAATCTCGTCGAAGCCGAAGTCGGCATAGGTCGACAGGATCAGGTCGTTGATGCGCAGGCACTCTGCAGCCAGCTGCTCTTCGGTGCAGAAGATATGCGCATCGTCCTGCGTGAAGCCGCGCACGCGCATCAGGCCGTGCAAGGCACCCGATGGCTCATAGCGATGCACATTGCCGAATTCGGCAAGCTTCACAGGCAGATCGCGATAGGACTTCAGCCCGTGCTTGAATATCTGCACGTGGCCAGGGCAGTTCATCGGCTTCAGCGCGAAGACGCGGTCGTCGTCGGTGTCGTCGCCAGCGACCGTCACCTTGAACATGGCATCGCGATACCAGCCCCAGTGACCCGACGTCTCCCACAGTGACTTGTCGAGCACCTGGGGCGCGTTGACTTCCTGGTAGCCCTGCTGGTCGAGGCGACGGCGCATGTAGCTGACGAGGTTCTGGAACATCTTCCAGCCCTTGGCATGCCAGAAGACCACGCCTGGGCCCTCTTCCTGGAAATGGAACAGGTCCATTTCGCGGCCGAGGCGGCGATGGTCGCGCTTTTCGGCCTCTTCCAGCATGTGCAGATACTGGTCGAGCTGTGTCTGGTCTGCCCAGGCCGTGCCGTAGATGCGCGTCAGCATCGGGTTGTTGGAATCGCCGCGCCAATAGGCACCGGCCACCTTCATCAGCTTGAAGGCGCTGCCGATCTGGCCGGTCGAGGCCATGTGCGGGCCACGGCAGAGATCGAACCAGTCGCCCTGGGCATAGATCTTGAGGTCCTGGTCTTCTGGGATCGCGTCGATCAGCTCGAGCTTGTAGCCCTCGCCCTTGTCGCGGAACACCTGCTTGGCCTTGTCGCGCGACCAGACTTGCTTGGTGAACGGCTTGTTGCGCCCGATGATCTCGCGCATCTTCTTTTCGATCGCCGGGAAATCCTCGGGCGTGAAAGGTTCGTTGCGCGCAAAATCGTAATAAAAGCCGTTGTCGATGACTGGGCCGATGGTCACCTGGGTACCCGGCCACAGTTCTTGCACGGCTTCCGCCAGCACGTGGGCGGTATCGTGGCGGATGAGTTCCAGCGCGCGCGGATCCTCGCGCGTGATGATCTCGACCTTGCCAGACTTTCCAAGCGGGTCCGAGAGATCGCGCACGGTGCCGTCTACAGCGTAGGCGACGGCCTTCTTGGCCAGCGACTTGGAAATCGACTCGGCCAAGCCAGCACCGGTCAGCGCCGCGTCATATTCGCGGACGGAACCATCGGGAAATGTCAGGGAAACGGAATTCGACAAAGCTCTTCTCCTATCCAGTCCCGCAAACGAGCGCGGGTGGTTAAAAACCGGATGCGTCCGGCAGCGAGGGGTCTTTTATGGCGAGTTTTCGGCCTCGTAAAGACGGGTGGCGATGAGATTGCAACTTAGGGCCGGAGAGATTTGCTTCCGCTAATGGCGGTCAACCCGCCAAACCGCGCCTGATCAGTTCTTCACCAGCGTCGGCAGCTGCTTCAGAAAATCCGCGCGAGCCTGGAGACCCATGCGAGATTTCGCCCGATCGTTGCTGACCACCAGACGAGCGAAAACCAGCTTGCGGCCATCCTTTTCGGCCCAGCCGATGAACCAGCCGAAGGGACGGTTGCGGTCAATCTTGCCGGTCTTGCTCGTCAGCCAGCCGCTGCCGGTCTTGCCCTGCACATGCCAGTCACCCGCCTGGAAAGCCGGCAGGATGGCATTGGTCATGTCGTAGGCCTCGGCCGACACCGGTAGCTTCCGGCTAACGACATCGCGCAAGAAGCCGATCTGCTCGACAGGCGAAATCTTCAGCGACGAACTCAGCCAGGAGTGCGTGAGACCATCCTTCTTGCCGGCATTGCCTGTAATGTCCTTGTTGCCATAGTCGAATTTGTCGACATAGGCAGCGAAACGTTTGTCGCCAAGGCTCCGGGTGATTTCCTGCGAAAACCAGACAACCGAATCCCTTTCCCAGATCGTCGGATCGACGGTCCTGTGGTCGCGCTGGAAGGCCTTGAACTCAGGCTTGTAGTCCCAGCTCGGCGTGTGCTCGTCGACAAGAATACCAGCGTCGTAGCCGACAAGCGCCAACGGCAGCTTGAATGTCGAAGCCGGGCTGACCCGCTGGTCACAGACACCGCTCTGGTAGACCGTCTCGCCGCTTGCGGCGTCTACGATCAGACTGCACTCGAAAGGCTGGTTTGGCGTCGCCGACTGGGCCGAGGCGGGTATCGCCGTCGCCAGCGACGCCGCGATGAACGCGATTGGAGCCAAGAACTGGAAGCGGAGATGTCCGTGACGCACGTGGCAATACCCTCTGGCAATTGGTGCCAGAGGCACTAGGCCCTCGCCTTGTCTCGAATATGACTGAACTTGGATCGACTGTTTTTACGCTAAATGAATCGTAAAGTGGCCGGCAGCACGCCTAACCTGCCTCAAACGCCCCCACCATCAAGAGTGTCGTTCAGGCAACTTCTTGCTAATGGACCAATAGCGCCAGGGCGTGAACCAGGCGTAGCGCCGGTCAAGCTTTTCCGGCACGCGGTCGATGCCGTGCGTGCCCCACGGGCCGCAGCGGACCACTCGAAAGAGCCCCATCCAGCCGCCGGCCCACAGGCCGTGGCGCGCGATCGCCTCGTGGGCGTATTCCGAGCAGGTCGGCAAATGCCGGCATGAATTGCCGATGAAACCCGAAAGCGTCAGCTGATAGAGCCGTACCAGCGATGTACCGAGCACGCGACCCGGCGTCTTGCGCCACGGCCCGGCCCAGTTGCGGCCGCGCGCGGTGATGCTGCGTGTGTGTTGGTGACCGTGGTCCATCGTCTCCGCCGAACGGAATTTCATCAACATAGATGTCAATTCCGACATGCATACGCAATGTTCGCTTCTTATGATCACGGCGCTGCGGCGCCATGTCACGCAAGCCAGACTAGCTTCGCCAAGCGGTGGGGGCACCGCCGTTGCGGGGTGGCGAGCTGTTTTCGATCGGCGCCGCAGCGCCTCGCGCCACCGGTGGAATAGTCGGCCTGGAACGTAGCGACGCGGAACATCTCGGCATAAGCGTTGAAGAGCGTTGGCATGGTTTTGCCTCCTTGGATGGGAGGAATACACCGCCTCTAGCCGCTTCCTTCAAACGAGTATAATGTCCGCTTTGGATAACTTAAGATTATGCGAATGAACCGAGGGCGGCTGCCGCTGACGGCATTGAGAAGTTTCGAGGCAGCCGGCCGGCATCTGAGTTTCAGCCGCGCGGCGGAAGAGCTTTTTGTCACCCAAGCCGCCATAAGCCGCCAGATACGCGAGTTGGAGACGTTTCTGCGCCTGCCTCTGTTCGTGCGTTGTCACCGCCGTGTCGAACTGACCGAAGCGGGCCAGAAATTGTTGCAGCAACTCATCAAGAGCTTCGACGACATCGATCAGCAGTTGTCCGAGCTTGCGGGCGCGCGCACGCAATCGGTTGCCGGCGTCAGCGTCGAGCCTTCGCTGGCGGCCAGTTGGCTGGTGCCGCGCCTCAACCGCTTTCGCGAACTGCGGCCGGATATCGACGTCGCGCTGGATGTCGATCCGCGCCTGATCGATTTCCGCAACGACCAGGCCGAACTCGCCTTGCGTTTCAGCGCCCACAACACATCGTGGCCGCGCAGTGAAGCGGAGTTGCTGGCGCCAGTCGTCGATTCGCCTGTACTTTCGCCTGCCCTGCTCGCGACAGGCCCGGCTTTGGAAAGCCCAGGCGACTTGCGCCGCTACACGCTGCTGCATGAAGAAAACCGCCAAGGCTGGGCGCGCTGGTTCGAGGCAGCGGGTGCCACAGAAGCTCCGGTCTCCGAACGCGGTCCGCTGCTGGCCGATGCCGCCCTATCAAAACAGGCGGCGATGCTGGGCCATGGCGTAGCCCTTGGCGACCTGTTGCTAGTACGGGAGGAACTCAAGGCGGGCACGCTGATCAAGCCGTTCGAGACAAATGTCGTGTGCGGCGGCTATTTCCTGGTGGCCAGGAACCTGCGCAAGCTATCGGAACCCGCGCAAGCCTTCGCCGACTGGGTTCGTGCCGAATTCGCACAAAGCCTGCGAGATCTCCAGGATTGCTAAGCGGCCGCCCGCTTGCGTTCGATCTGCCCGATGGCATCAACCACCGCGTCGAAAGTCAGCATGGTCGACGTGTGGCGTGCCTTGTAGTCGCGCACCGGCTCAAGATACTTCAGGTCGGCAAAACGCCCTTGCGGCGGCGTGCCGCCTTCCTTGAGCATGCGCAGCATGGTGTCTCTCACCGCGCGCAGCTCATCAGCGCTCGCGCCAACCACGTTTTCGGCCATGATCGACGACGACGCCTGTCCCAGAGCGCATGCCTTGACCACATGGGCGAAGTCGGTGACCACGCCGTCTTCCATCTTGAGATCGATGGTGACGGTCGATCCACACAGCTTGGAATGTGCGGTTGCACTTGCATCAGGATTTTCGAGACGTCCGAGCCGGCCGATATTTCCAGCGAAGCCAAGAATTTTCGTGTTGTAGATGTCGTCGATCAACTTTTTTCACTCTGAGTGCGTGTGATGAACAACTCTTGTCGCTGACGCATCTTTCAATCGTCGTCTCCACCCATATATAATGGTTGTGTTCGCCTCCCGACAAGGCTGCAGAAACAGCATCGGGAGCAGCGCACGATGAGCAGCTTTGGGTACGGCACTATTCCGGTGGTCCCTAAAGTGGCTGTGTCCGTTCAACTCGTCCCTGCTTCGACAGGGACTACTGGAGACGCCTGAGATGGATGCCGTTGCCAAGAAGCTGATGCCGCAATCAGCCTATATGGATATGCCCACGACCGACCGCCCAAGCGCGGCGGAAGTCGAAGCTGCGGTCAAGGTGCTCTTGCGCTGGACCGGTGACAATCCCGAACGTGAAGGCCTGATCGACACGCCCAAGCGTGTCACCAAGGCGTTCCGCGAGATGTTCAACGGCTACGACATGTGCCCGGCCGAAGAGCTTGGCCGCACCTTCGAGGAAGTGGCCGGCTATGACGACCTCGTCATTGTCCGCGACATCAAGTTCCACTCTCACTGCGAACACCACATGGTGCCGATCATCGGCAAGGCGCATGTCGGCTACCTGCCGGATGGCAAGGTGGTCGGGCTGTCCAAGATCGCGCGCGTGGTCGACATCTTCGCACATCGACTGCAGACGCAGGAAGCGATGACGGCGCAGATTGCCGGTGTCATCCAGGACGTGCTAAATCCGCGCGGCGTCGCCGTGATGATCGAGGCCGAGCATATGTGCATGGCCATGCGCGGCATCCGCAAGCAGGGTTCGACGACCCTGACCTCCACCTTCACCGGCGTTTTCCGGGATACCCCCGAAGAACAGGTCCGGTTCGTGACCATGGTGCGAGCCGGCGGCGGGATCTAAGTCCCCTCGCCGGTGCCCGATTTAGGACCCCGGCGATGACCCTGCAATTTCCCCAAGCCTCCAACGACAAGCGCGCGCTCGAAGAGGGTGCCGCGTTCACGCCGCGTTTCGACGCCAACGGCCTTGTCACTGCTGTGGTCACCGACGCGGCGGACGGCATGTTGCTGATGGTGGCGCACATGAACGCCGAAGCGCTGGCGCTGACCATCGAGACCGGGATCGCCCACTACTGGTCGCGTTCGCGCGGCTCGTTGTGGAAGAAGGGCGAGACGTCGGGCAATTTCCAGCACGTTACCGAGATACGCACCGACTGCGACCAGGACGCGGTATGGCTGCGCGTAAATGTTACCGGCCACGACGCAACCTGTCACACCGGCAGACGTTCCTGCTTCTATCGGATGGTGGGGCTCAAGGACGGCGTAGCGACCCTCAGCGCAGACGGCAGCCTTCCACTGTTTGACGCAGACGAAATCTACCGCAATGAATAGTGAACCCTCCTGACGCCCCTGCGACATTAAGATTCACGATTTCGATACGGCCAGGATGTAGTCTGGTTGCGGGATTGTGCATGCCTCGAAAGTTGGACTCGATTTTCGGCGAGGATCATGCACCGATTCAAGGTGTCGCAGCGTCCCTTGCGTGTCCGAACGGACACGCGGCGCTGAAAGGAGATCGTGATGCTCGAATGGGCGTCATTCCATGCGCGCCAGAACGTCCGGGAAGCCAACGGCCTTTCCTCGGGCGGCAATTCTGACAACCCGGCGAACCCGAAAGAGACCGGCATCTCCCTTGCTCTCGGTGGTGGCGCTGCGCGTGGATGGGCTCATATCGGGGTGCTTCGCGCACTTGATGAAGCCGGCATTCGCATCAACATGATCGCTGGAACCTCCATCGGAGCGCTGGTCGGTGGCTGTTACCTCGCCGGCCGCCTGGACGAACTTGAAGAGTTCGCCCGTAGCCTGACCAAGCGCCGCCTGTTTGGCCTGTTCGACCTGAAGCTCGGCGGCAACGGGCTGTTCGGTGGCATGAAGCTCGACGCTCGCATGCAGCAACATATGGGCGGCGTGACTTTCGAGGATCTTCCAAAACCTTTCGTCTGCGTGGCCGCGGAGATACGAACCGGCCATGAGATTTGGCTGTCGAGCGGTTCGCTGATCAAGGCGATGCGCGCTTCATATGCGCTGCCGGGCGTTTTCGAACCGGTCAGCTGCAACGGTCGCGTTCTGGTCGACGGTGCCCTGGTCAACCCGGTTCCGGTTTCGGTCTGCCGCGCCAACGAGCAGCCGCTGGTGGTTGCGGTCAACCTGCACTACGACCTGTTCGGCCGCGCTGCAGTTATTAAGCATAGCGCTGGCGAATTGGTGGTCGAGCGACCGGCACGCCCCGGGGAGACCCCCGGCTACAGCGAGCGTGAGGCAAGGCTTGGCATCACGGGCGTCATGGTCGAGGCCTTCAACATCATCCAGGACCGCATTTCGCGGGCACGTCTTGCCGGCGATCCGCCGGATCTTTCGATCCAGCCCAAGCTCGGCCTCATCGGGCTTTCGGAATTCCATCGGGCCGATGAAGCCATCCGCCTCGGATATGAAGCGACCAAGGCGCAGATGGAGGAGATCGTCAGGCTCCAGGCGGTTCTCGGTTAAGGCCCGGCAAGCGCTGCGTCGATGATCCTGAACTGGGCCGTGCGGCTGCCATTCCAGTGATTGACCGAAATTGACCCTGCGACATGGACAGTTCGGTCGCGGTTCCTGAACAGGAAGTCGCCGATCGGCGTTTCCGCCGCCCGAAACGCGATGCCCTGTAGCCGCCCGCCGCTTTCGGAGCGCAAATCGACCCTGACATGCGCCGTCCCGACAAGTCGGATATCGACAATGTGGTGACGCGGCAAGACGAAGACAGGCGCCACGTGCCCTGCCCCGAACGGCCCGGCCTTTTCCAGCGCGTCGATCAGATTCAACGTTGCACCTTCGGCGGCAAGGGCACCGTCGACTTTGAGGCTTTCCTCATCCTGGAGACGGAACACGTCGGCTGCGGCACGCTGTTCGAAGAAAGCGCGCAACTCGCCAAGTTTCGCGCGCTCAACCGTGATGCCGGCGGCCATGGCATGTCCGCCGCCCTTGACCAGCAACCCGGCTTCCACCGCTTCGCGCACCAACCGGCCCAGATCGAAACCCGACACCGAACGACCCGAACCGGTGCCAATGCCGTTTCCATTGAAGGCAATGGCAAAAGCCGGACGTCGCGCGTGATCCTTCAGCCGCGAGGCAAGAAGGCCAACGATCCCGGGGTGCCAGGTGGTGTTCGCCGTCACCAGGACGGCGGGGCCAGGACCTGCGCCGATTTCCGCATCGGCTTCGGCGCGCGCTTCGGCCAGCATCTCGGTTTCCATCGCCTGCCGTTCCTGGTTCAGGCGGTCGAGCGTTTCGGCAATGGTTCCGGCTTCGACAGGGTCGTCGGTGGCAAGCAGCTTGCTGCCCAGTGCGGCATCGCCGATGCGCCCACCGGCATTGATGCGCGGGCCAAGCAGGAAAGCGAGATGGAAATTGTTGAGCGGCTCGCCAATGCGGGCGACGCGGGCCAGTGCCGTCAGCCCGACATTGTTCTGCTGGCGCATCGCCTGCAGCCCCTTGACGACGAACGCCCGGTTTACGCCAGTCAGCGGCACCACGTCGCAAACGGTTCCCAGCGCCACGAGGTCGAGCAGCGACAGCAGATCCGGACGCGGTGCATCCGGCAGTCGCTGGCGCAGCACCTTGGCGGTTTGAACCAGCGTCAGGAATGTCACACCGGCCGCGCAAAGATGACCTTGACCGGAAAGGTCGTCGTCGCGGTTCGGATTGAGCACCGCACGCGCATTCGGCAATGGCCCGCCGACCTGGTGGTGGTCGAGTACAACCACGTCGGCGCCAGCTTCATTTGCCGCGTCGATGGAGGCTGCACTGTTGGTGCCGCAATCGACCGTGATGATCAGGCTTGCGCCACGACCGATCAGTTCGCGCATGGCGTCGGGATTGGGCCCGTAGCCTTCAAAGATACGGTCGGGGATGTAGATCTCTGATTCGATGTCGAAATGCGCGAGAAAGCGCTTCATCAGCGCCGAGGACGACGCACCGTCCACATCATAGTCGCCGAAGATCGCGACCTTTTCCTTGCGTAGCACCGCATCGGCTATGCGCTCGGCGGCCTTGTCCATATCAGTCAAGGACGCCGGATCAGGTAACAGATCGCGGATCGTCGGATCGAGAAAGCGCTCGGCATCATCTGCCGTGACGCCCCGCCCGGCGAGCACGCGCGCGACAATGTCGGGCACGCCATGCCCCTGGGCAATGGCGAGCGCCAACATCTCCTGACGCTCGGTCAACCGGTGCTCCCATGAGACACCGGTGGCCGAACGCCTGACACCAAGGAAGTTACGCTTTTCAGTCGCCATTCAAACCAGGTCCACCCGCTTCGGATCGACCATAGGCGACCGGAACCAGCGCGTAATCAGAATTTTTCCAGATCCTGATGGCGAGCCTTGATCTCGCGAACCGTCTTGGATGACGAACGCAGCACGATGGTGTGCGTGGTGATCGAATCGCGGCCGAACTTCACGCCGGCAAGCATGTTGCCGTCGGTGACGCCCGTCGCCGCAAAAAGCACGTCGCCGCGCGCCATTTCCTCGATACGGTAGACCTTGTTGGGATCGCTGATGCCCATGGTGGCCGCGCGAGCGACCTTGTCGGCGCTGTCGAGCAGCAAGCGACCCTGCATCTGACCGCCCGTGCACCGCAGCGCGGCTGCTGCCAGAACGCCTTCAGGCGCGCCGCCGGTGCCGAGATAGATGTCGATTCCGGTTTCATCGGGGTCGGTGGTGTGGATCACGCCGGCCACATCGCCGTCGCCGATCAGTCGGATGGCCGCCCCGGTCGCACGGACCGCCTCGATCAGCTTGGCATGGCGTGGACGATCGAGGATGCAGGCCGTAACTTCTTCGACCGGAACGCCCTTGGCCTTGGCAACGCTGGCGATGTTTTCAGCCGGCGAGGCATCGATGTCGATCACGCCTTCGGGGTAGCCCGGGCCAACCGCGATCTTGTCCATATAGACGTCTGGCGCAAACAGCAGGCTGCCCTTTTCGGCGATGGCGATGACGGCCAGCGCGTTGGGCAGGTTCTTGGCGCAGATGGTGGTGCCTTCGAGCGGGTCGAGCGCGATGTCGACTGCCGGGCCACCCGAACCGACTTCCTCGCCGATGTAAAGCATCGGCGCTTCGTCGCGCTCGCCCTCGCCGATGACCACGGTGCCCTTGATGGCGAGGCGGTTCAACTCCTGGCGCATGGCATCGACCGCGACCTGATCGACGGCCTTCTCGTCGCCACGCCCGCGCAGCCTTGCCGCGGCAACAGCCGCGCGCTCGGTGACGCGCACGAGTTCCATGGTGAGAATCCGGTCGAGGCCGGCAACAACGCTTTTCGCCATATCAGGGTCCTGAAATCGATGAATTCGGTGCGCCCGAACCGGGCCGGCCCTTATTGTCAAACCAGCATGACAACGGCAAGACCTGTTGCCCGCTTTATCGAAAGCGAAACAATATCAATCGATTGAAAGGGAACTGAGGCTTGACTGCCCAGCCGGGGGCACATTTGTGCCCCTCGCCTGAGAAGCCGGATCAGCCGGCGCGTTCGATGCGGATGACCTGCGGCTTGTCGGTCAGGTGGCCGTCCTTGGTCACGCCATCGACAGCCTTGCGCACGGCGGCCTCGGTGGTTTCGTGGGTCACCAGGATTACCGTCTTTTGCGCGACGCCGCCTTCCGTGCCATTGGCGTGCTGGACAATCGACTCCAGCGAAATATCGTTGTCGGCCATGCGCTTGGCAATCGCCGCGAACACGCCGATGCGATCATGCACGGTAAGGCGGATGAAGTAGCCGCCAGCGTGACTGCGCATCTGCGCCTTTTTATAGGGCTTCAGTTCCTTGGCCGGGCGGCCGAACACCGGCCCGTGCTGGAAGCCTGGCCGGCTCTTGGCGATATCAGCGATGTCGCCGACGACAGCCGAGGCGGTCGCGTTGCCGCCGGCGCCGGGCCCCGACAGCAGCAGCTCGCCCAGAATGTCGGTTTCGATTGCCACGGCGTTGGTGACGCCATGGACCTGCGCGATGACGGAGGCTGTCGGCACCATCGTCGGGTGCACACGCTGCTCGATACCGCTTTCGGTGCGCTGGGCAACGCCAAGCAGCTTGATGCGGTAGCCGAGTTCACCCGCAGCGCGAATATCCGCCTGGGTGATGTTGGAGATGCCTTCAAGATAGATGTCGTCGGCCGAGATTTTCGAGCCGAAGGCCAAGCTGGTCAGGATGGCAAGCTTGTGGGCGGTGTCGTTGCCCTCGATGTCGAAGGTCGGATCGGCTTCGGCGTAACCCAGGCGCTGGGCGTCGGCCAAGCAGGCCTCGAAGGTCAGTCCCTCCGCTTCCATGCGCGTCAGTATGTAGTTGCAAGTGCCGTTGAGGATACCGAACACGCGGTTGACGCTGTTGCCGGCCATGGCCTCGCGCATCGTCTTGATGACGGGGATGCCTCCAGCAACGGCCGCCTCGTAGTTGAGCAGCACGCCCTTTTTCTCTGCGACCTCGGCAAGTGCAACGCCATGCTTGGCAAGCAGCGCCTTGTTGGCGGTGACAACGTGGCGACCGGCATCCAGGGCTGCGCGCACGCAAGAACGGGCCGCACCCTCATCGCCGCCGATCAACTCGACGAAGACGTCGATGTCGGCTTTCTCGGCCAGTTCGATCGGATCGTCGAACCACTTGGCACCGCCCAGGTCGACCCCACGGTCACGCGAGCGATCGCGAGCGGAAACGGCTGTCACGACGATTTCGCGGCCGCACTGACGAGTGAGCTCGGCTGCCTTGTCGCGCAGCACGCGCGCCACCGAAGCACCGACCGTGCCGAGACCGGCAATTCCAACACGCAATGCTTCAGCCATGGTCGACGGCGCCTCTTATTTCAGCAGTTCTGGATTGGATGTGGCGCGCTTAGCGATGGGCTGCGAGCGGAACCACATTGTTGGGTTGTTTGGCGGTGGTCGCCAGGAAACGCTTGATGCTGCGCGCCGCCTGCCTGATCCGGTGCTCGTTTTCCACGAGTGCCAGGCGCACGTAATCGTCGCCATGCTCACCGAAGCCGACGCCCGGAGCGACGGCCACGTCGGCGTGCTCGATCAACAGCTTGGAGAATTCGAGCGAACCAAGATGCTTGAATGGTTCCGGGATAGGCGCCCAGGCAAACATCGTCGCAGCCGGAGCCGGGATTTCCCAACCGGCACGGGAGAAGGCGTCGACCATCACGTCGCGGCGCTTGTGATAAACCTCGCGCACCTCCGCAATGTCGGTACCGTCGCCGTTGAGTGCCGCGGTCGCGGCCACCTGGATCGGCGTGAACGCGCCGTAGTCGAGATAGGACTTCACGCGCGTCAAGGCTGCGATCAGACGCTCGTTGCCGACGGCAAAGCCCATGCGCCAGCCCGGCATCGAAAACGTCTTCGACATCGAGGTGAACTCGACGGTCACATCCATTGCTCCAGGCACCTGCAGCACCGAAGGCGGAGGATTGCCGTCGAAATAGATCTCGGAATAGGCGAGGTCGGACAGGATGATGATGTCGTGCTTCTTCGCGAATGCCACGACGTCCTTGTAGAAGTCGAGCGTTGCGACATGCGCGGTCGGGTTCGACGGGTAGTTGAGGATCAGCGCCAAGGGCTTGGGAATCGAGTGGCGTACGCCACGCTCGAGCGCCGGGATGAAGCCGTCGTCAGGCTTGGCCTGCAGCGAGCGGATGACGCCGCCCGACATGATGAAGCCGAAGGCGTGGATCGGATAGGTCGGATCGGGGCACAGGACCACGTCGCCTGGCGCGGTGATCGCCTGCGCCATGTTGGCGAAACCTTCCTTCGAGCCAAGCGTCGCAACGACCTGGGTATCGGGGTTGAGCTTCACGCCAAAACGGCGGGCATAATAATTGGCCTGGGCGCGGCGCAGGCCGGGAATGCCGCGCGACGACGAGTAGCGATGGGTGCGTGGGTCGCGAACCACTTCGCACAGCTTGTCGACGATAGCGGTAGGGGTCGGCAGGTCGGGATTGCCCATGCCGAGATCGATGATATCGGCGCCGCGCGACCGGGCTGAGGCCTTCAGCCGGTTGACCTGCTCGAAGACATAGGGCGGAAGGCGGCGGACCTTGTGAAATTCTTCCATGTCAGTTCCAGGTAAACAGGGGCTACGCGATGCGTGCGCGATATACACTCATTTGCAGGCAGGGTCGATAGCCTGGCACCCGTCTTCGATCGCCTTGAGCGTGTCGTCGCCATGCTTTCTGGCAAGCGTGGTCATTGCGGCAGAGTTATCCGCGGCGACGCTTGCCTTGGCACCCTGGCGTCCTTGCGCGGCATGAAGGCTGGCTAGCTTGGCCGCCTTCTGGTCGTCGGTGAGTTGCGGTGCGGCGGACTGCGGAGGGATGTTGAGATTGGGATATGTGCCGGTGTCCTGCGCGCCATGTGCTCCAACCGGCACGGTATTGGTCGCTGCGGTGCTGGTGCAGCCGCTGGCTGCTACGGGCAAAGCCAACACGCCGGCAAACACAACCGCGCGGGCGCAGAAAAAAATATGCCGACCAACACTATATGTCATAAAGTTTCCCCGACAGGCGCGGTAGAGCGCGTTGGACCCGGTAAGACGTCACATGATAGTATGTCAATAAAAGGCCCTTTGGGAGGACCTGCAAAGACCATGGCGAAGGCAGACGATTCGGACAAGCCGACCGGCGATTCTCCCTCCTCCGTCGAGCAATATCTCGTCAAAGACCCCGAGCGTTTTGCGCTCAACATGGCGCGCATGATCGAGCAGGCAGGCAAAGCCGCTTCCGCCTGGGCCGAGCCGCGCGAAAAGGGCGAACTCCGCGACACCGTCGCCGAGCCGATGGCCGACATGGTCAAGACCTTCTCCAAGCTCACCGAGTACTGGCTTTCCGACCCACAGCGCGCGCTCGAGGCCCAGACCCGGCTCTTCTCCGGCTATCTCGACGTGTGGAGCAAATCTATCCAGCGCATGGGCGGGGACGAAGTCGATGACGCGGTCAAGCCGGAGCGCACCGACAAGCGCTTCCTCGATCCCGAATGGGGCCGCAACGCCTTCTTCGATTTCCTCAAGCAGGCCTATCTCGTCACCGCGCGTTGGGCCGGCGACCTGGTCGAGCACGCCGACGGCCTCGATGAGCACACACGCCACAAGGCCGGCTTCTATGTGAAGCAGGTAGCCAATGCGATCTCGCCTTCCAACTTCATCCTGACCAATCCGGAACTGTTTCGCGAAACGGTCGCCAGCAACGGCGAGAACCTGGTTCGGGGCATGAAGATGTTCGCCGAGGATATTTCGGCAGGCAAGGGCGACCTCAAGCTCAGGCAGGCCGACTATTCCGGCTTCGAGATCGGCAAGAATATCGCCACCACACCCGGCAAGGTCGTCGGCCGCAGTGACGTCGCCGAAATCATCCAGTACGCGCCCTCCACCGACAAGGTGCTGAAGCGGCCGCTGCTGATCTGCCCGCCATGGATCAACAAATTCTACATCCTCGACCTCAACCCGCAGAAGTCCTTCATCCGCTGGGCAGTCGAACAGGGCCACACGGTCTTCGTCATTTCCTGGATCAATCCCGACCAGCGCCACGGCCTGAAGGATTGGGAAGCCTATATCCGAGAAGGCCTGCAGTATGGCCTCGACACCGTCGAGCAGGCGACGGGCGAGCGCGAGGTCAATGCAATCGGCTATTGCGTCGGCGGCACGCTGCTGGCTGCGGCCCTTGCACTGCTGGCGCAAGAGGGCGACCACCGGATCCGATCGGTGACCTTCTTCACCACCCAGGTCGATTTCACCTATGCCGGCGATCTCAAGGTATTCGTCGACGAGGACCAGATCACTGCGCTCGAGCGGGCGATGAAGGACAAGGGCTATCTCGACGGCACCAAGATGGCGACGGCCTTCAACATGCTGCGGTCAGGCGATCTGATCTGGCCATATGTGATCAACAACTACATGCGCGGCAAGGACCCGCTGCCGTTCGACCTGCTCTACTGGAATGCAGATTCGACGCGAATGGCGGCCGCCAACCACTCGTTTTACCTGCGCAACTGCTATCTCCAAAACAACTTGTCGCAAGGCAGGATGGAACTCGCCGGCCGCACTGTATCGCTCGCCGACATCACCATCCCGGTCTACAACCTCGCAGCGCGCGAAGACCACATCGCCCCGGCCCGCTCGGTTTTCCTGGGCTGCCAGTACTTCGGCGGCGACGTCGACTACGTCGTTGCTGGCTCGGGGCATATCGCCGGCGTGGTCAATCCGCCTGCCGCAGGCAAATACCAGTTCTGGTCGAACGGGAAGCCTGCAGGCGACTACGACACCTGGCTCAAGGGTGCCGTCGAAACAGCTGGCTCGTGGTGGCCGCACTGGCAGCGCTGGATCGAATCCAGGGACGATGCCCGCGTGGCAGCACGCAAGGCTGGCGCAAGCGGACGCGTGCTAGAAGATGCCCCTGGCAGCTATGTGAAGGTCCGCGTGTAACCCGCTGCAATGCGCGGTGAGTTGACGCCCTTAACAAAGGGGGCGAAAACATGGCGCCCATCATGATCTCGCCTAATTTGGCGCTTAGCCAGAATTTGGGGAATTTTTGCCATGTGATCGGGTCCCGTTTCTTGCTTTGAAACGTGGTTGGGTGGACGTTCGATCTTTAATCGCCAAGCGTGATCGTTGGCCTGCAGTGCATGAGAGGGGAACGCTTTTGACGTCAGGACGACTGCGATTCGCAGAGCGGCGATGTGGCGTTGCGCTGACCGTGCTGGTTTCGCTGCTTGCCGTTTCTTGCACGGCAACGGGCGAGCCCAATCTGCAACTTGCAAACACCGCCGTCACCGCCGATGCCATCGGCCAGGCCTCGTCACCCGTTGTAGCTACCGCGACCGGGGGGACACACGCCAGGGTCAATCTCGCTGCGAATGCCGGGGGCAACAACACCCTCCCCGATCAGGTCGGCTACGTTCCGCTTGCCAATCCATCTGTCGCGACAGCGGCCGAAGCCGCCCTCGCCAGCGCGGAACAGCCGCAGCAGGCAGAGGCGCCGGTCGCAGCCTCAGCTCGACCAAAGACGGAAGCTGCAACTCCCCTGACCGCAGAAGCCAAGACGGCCAAACCACCGGTGCAGCAGGATACCGGCTTCTACCTGACCAATGGCCCGGCGCCGGCACCCGAAGCGCCCAAGAAGAAGGGCCTGTTTGCCTCGCTGTTCGGGTCCACGCCCGCCAAGGCGGCGCCCGCTCCCGCCGAGCAAAAGGCCAAGCCGCTGATCGCAATCAACGAGGCGACGGGCGACACCAAGCCAAAAGCTGCGGAAGAAAAAGCCAAGCCGATCATCACGCTGGCTTCGGCGAAAGCCGAATCGAAGCGAGTCGAGCTGGCGTCGCTGGGCGGATCCTCCGGCGGCGATTCGGATTGGGCGCTGCCAGGCGTGCGCACCACCGACCTCTTCGAGATCAAGCGCAAGTCCGGCCTCAACGACGACAGCGACGTCGACCTGCACGAAGATGAGGATCCCGGCCTGGAGCTGGCGTCTGCTGCCGGCATGGCGCGCCTCGCCCCCAACGGCTTACTCCGGCAGACCGAGAGCGTCGATGTCGGCTGCCTCAAGCCCTCACTGGTGCGAATCCTCAAGGCGGCCGAGCAGCACTACGGCAAGAAGATGATCGTGACATCGGGCTATCGCAATCCGGAGCGCAACCGCCGGGCCCGCGGCGCCAAGAATTCCCAGCATATGTATTGCGCCGCCGCCGACATCCAGATTCCCGGCGTGGGCAAATGGGAACTGGCGACATATCTGCGCGCGATGCCCGGCCGTGGCGGCGTCGGCACCTATTGCCACACCAATTCTGTCCATATCGACGTCGGCCCGGAACGCGACTGGAACTGGCGCTGCGGTCGTCGCGGTGGATAAATGATAAAAAATTCGCGCTGCAGCAAAAAGACGGGTTGCCTGCTGCGAACAAGCCAACTATACACCGCTTCACCTGAGCGCGCCCATCGTCTAGCGGTTAGGACACCGCCCTTTCACGGCGGTAACAGGGGTTCGATTCCCCTTGGGCGTACCAGGTTTTTCAAGCACTTAGCCAAGCTGCTGGCAACTTCATCAAGTAAGGTCTTTGCAGACCACTGATCTAACCGCTGCGTTATGCGCCAGCTTGTAGCGTGTTGGAGCCGAGAGCATGTTAGAGGCATTCCAGCCAAGGGGCGCCTTAAGTGGTGCGTCGCGGTGGCTTCTTAATTCTTGGGTTTTGGTAGCTTTCACCGTCCGCGCCATGTGTAGGATTTCTCGCGGTACGTGCACGAGAGCGACTCGGACTTGAGGGCTTGGATTCCTCTTTCCACGTCCAACATCGATGCATGTTGCCCCGTTAGAGCGGTTCTGCTCTTTTCTGAATCGGAGAGGGATTCCGGTATCGGCCGTTTTGTGATTCAAGATGCTGGCTGGGTAGGAGGCCAGCATCGGATGACTCGACCTCTTTCGAATGATCTTCGCGCGCGTGTTGTGGGT
>NZ_QGGX01000029.1 GCF_003148805.1 Aminobacter sp. AP02 | reverse complement strand
GAAATCCGAAATCTCCATAAGCCGTCGCCTGTGGCTCGCGGGTTCCTGCATGGGAGGCTTTCGTACGCCTGCCGGCACCCGAAACCCTTCATCATTTCGGCCATTGAGGCGATCCTCGCCGGGACCTGAAGGCGGACATGCCGAATGCTAAAGTCAGGGTCGCGGTTGCTCGGCTCTCAAATCCTTCAACACCGGCCCAACTTCCGCGTCTCGCGCTGAAGTCCGCGTTATCGTGCATGTCCAGGTCGCGGAAAGTTAAGGCTGCAACACAACTGTTACGAACTCGAAGCCGGCACTTCGTACGTCCATACCCTGAATGCCTTCAGAACATGCGGGCCGAATGAATTGATCAGGGGTATGTCGGTCGCGTCGCGGCCGCGCGCCACCACGATCCTGCCGATCCGCAGGACATTGTTGCGCGGATCGAATGTATGCCATTCGCCATCGAGGAACACCTCGATCCAGGCGCTGAAATCCATCGGATCTACGACCGGGACGCCGATGTCGCCGAGATGACCGTTTACGTAGCGCGCCGGGATGTTGAGGCGCCGGCAAAACGTGATCGCCAGATGCGCGAAGTCGCGGCAAACGCCCACGCGTTCATTGAAGGTCTCGAAAGCCGTGCGTGTCGATCGGGCCTGCATGTAGTCAAAGCGTATATGGTTGTGGACGAAGTTGCAGATCGCCTGCACGCGACTCCAGCCAGGCTCGATCGTGGCGAACAGGTCCCACGCAATCTGGCTGACGCGGTCAGTCTCGCTTTAGCGGCTACCCATCAGGTAGACGAGGCTATGGTCCGGAAGTTCAGGCACTGAGAGTTCGCGTGCGCCAGGCAGCACCCTGTCGAGTTTTCCGTCATCCCAGATCGTCGCATCGCCCCACATGGTCAGGTCGCCAGCGGGCGCGACGAGCCTCCGGCAGCGGTTGCCGAACAGATCGCGGTAGGTCGATACGGGCACATCGGGTGTTGTGAATGTCGTCTCCGGCATATGTCGGCTGCCCGGTCTTCGTGGACCGACAGCAGACACACCAGGGCGGTCGGCTGCTGGCAGGTCAACTTGATCTCGTAGCCGTAGCGGATCAGCATTGACCGTGCCTCTACCGGAAATCGGCAGCAGTCAGCGTATAGGTGGTACGGCGGCCGTGGGAATAGACCTCGCGTGCGACATCGTGGATCGAACTGCGCGCAGTATCGAAAGCCGTCAGGGAGTCAGCTTCGGACAGGTGCGTCTTGCCGGCTTTTGCCAGCGCTGCAGTCTCGACAAAGAATGGCACCTCGAACATGCCATCATGTCCGATGAAGCGAACGGCGTTGCGCACTTCGTCGAAGCTGCGGCTCGGATTAGGGAATTCGAGGGTCACCGTCGGCATTCCTCTGCCGTACGCGGTGCGGTCCGGATGCGTGCAATCGGGCTGCCTCCACTTCGGCGGCGCAGTTCGTTGTGCCGATTGAGCGACAGCATGCCGTCGGTCGCAACCCGTTGGGTGAGCCCGATCATCGTGTTGCCGTCGATGCGGGCCGGAATCCCCGTGAAGACATGGTAGACGGTCCAGGAACGATCCGCCTCAACACGGCGGCCATAGTGAAGATCCGGGGAATCATGGGCGTGCGCGCCGCCCTCGTTTTCCCATCTTTCGATGGCGAAGCCCGCGGTCTTGTGTGTCAGCTCCGGGTAGTTGTTGGGTGCGTTCATGGTCGTGTCCTTTCCTCGTTCGGCACGTCGGCTTCGAGCGCGCCGGCATAGAGCACCGCGCCGGCCGCATCGGTAATCGTCATGGCGTCGGGTCGTTGCGGCATGTTGAGCGTTTGCAAGAGAAGTCGCGCTACCTCCATTGCGTCGTCGAGATTGGCTGCTTCAGCAGTCTCCCGACCGACAACCGCATGCGCGTCGTCCCTGTCCCGGATGCGGTAGAATTCGATCACGATATGCATCGCCATCCTTCCGGCCAGCACGAACTCAGGGATTGCCCCTGCCAAGAGGTCCATTGGCGCTTGCGGCAACCTTGATCTGATTCCCGAAGCTGTTTTCAGGCTTGGGTGGAGCCTTCTCCTGCTTCGGCTTTCTGATCTCGCGATTGCTTCGTTTCTGTCCCTTAGCCATGAGCGAACGTCCTTTCGATGAGCGTTGCGTCGCTGCCAGATTGCGATATGTCGACCGGCTCGAGGCTGTCTTCGGTCGTCACGCGTTCATGACGCTCGTCGTCGTTGCGGATGCGGTATTGCAGTGAATCTCCCCGCGGCGGCAGCGTGCCGGTGATGCGATAAATGTCAGTGGCAAGAGCGGGTCTCGCGAACCCGCCTTTTAGCTTGACGCACTGCCCCACCGCGAAGAGATGCGTCGGAACCTCACGCCGGAACTGGCGGGCGGCGCGTTGAATGAAGCTCGTAGAAGTCATGACTGTTGGTGGTCCTTTTGAAGTGCGGCGTCGAGATCAGCAGGATCGATCGGCGCCAACTGATGTGTATGGCCATCAATGCCGATGGCCGGCAGGTGAATAAAGGCGCCTACACGTCTCCAGGCGAGGCGGGAGGATACCTCCAGCAGTTCGTCATCCTGGTCCACGCGATAGTCACCGGCAGGCTGCGCGGCGTCGAAGCCAGGCAGCATAAAGGGCGCGGTGAACCGGACGACGGTTTGCGTGGTGCGCGTTGTCATGGGTGGATTCCTCCGCAGAAGAGCGCTCACGCGCCTCCCGCATCATCCATTCGAACCGGAACGAACTTCCGTGCTGCCAGTACATCCGTGGTCAGCGGCGGGGTTCATTCCAATGTTCGAAAGGAGCGATATGTGCGCCGGAACGGCGCTTGATGCATTCGCTATCGAGAATTCGGTGGTGAATGGCGGGTCGTAGTCTCTGACACCGCGAAGCCAAATCGGCCAAATCAACGAGGTATATATATGGGCTAAGATCGTATATTTTGCAAGGCGATCTGCATTTTTATTTATTTCCTCGCGTTGTGATAAATACACGGGTGGAAAATATTTCTGAACGCGGGAGATTTTGTTTTTCCGTTCGAATGTGTTGAAGAGTCCGATTGTTATTTTTCGAGGCGTAAGAAATAATTCTGGCACTCCTATCATTCGAGTGCCAGAGTCGCTATGTATCTGAGGTGGTCGCCCTATGCGCCGGCCTCAGAAAGAACCCCGTGAAATTCCTGCCCCTCCATGACCGCGTCGTCATTCGACGCGCGGAAGGCGATCTCAAATCCAAAGGCGGGATCATCATTCCCGACACCGCGAAGGAGAAGCCACAGGAAGGCGAGGTGGCCGCAGTCGGCCCTGGCTCCCGCGACGAAAGCGGCAAGGTGGTTCCCCTCGACGTCAAGGCCGGCGACCTCATCCTTTTCGGCAAGTGGTCCGGGACCGAGGTCACGATCGACGGCGAAGACCTCCTTATCATGAAGGAGAGCGACATCCTGGGCATTGTCGAGAAGACTGGTACTGCCGCCAAGAAGGCCGCCTGATCTTCGATCCCGCATCTCAAGACCGAACTGGACGAACACCATGTCTGCCAAAGAAATCAAATTCGCCGGCGACGCCCGCGACCGCATGTTGCGCGGTGTCGAGTTGCTCAACAACGCCGTCAAGGTGACTCTCGGCCCCAAGGGCCGCAACGTCGTCATCGACAAGGCTTATGGCGCGCCGCGCATCACCAAGGACGGCGTCACGGTCGCCAAGGAGATCGAGCTTGCCGACAAGTTCGAGAACATGGGCGCGCAGATGGTCCGCGAGGTCGCTTCGAAGACCAACGATCTCGCCGGCGACGGAACTACCACCGCGACTGTGCTCGCCGCCTCGATTTTGCGGGAGGGTGCCAAACTGGTTGCGGCCGGCATGAATCCGATGGATCTGAAGCGCGGTATTGATCTCGGCGTCGCCGCCGTCGTCAAGGAAATCCAGGCGCAATCGAAGAAGGTCAAGTCCTCCGAAGAGATCGCGCAGGTCGGGACCATTGCCGCCAACGGAGATGCGACAGTCGGCGAGATGATCGCGAAGGCAATGAAAAAGGTCGGCAACGAAGGCGTCATCACCGTCGAGGAAGCCAAGGCCGCCGAGACCGAGCTTGACGTGGTCGAAGGCATGCAGTTCGACCGCGGCTATCTCTCGCCCTACTTCGTCACCAATGCCGAGAAGATGCGCGTCGAAATGGACGATCCTTACATCCTCCTGCACGAGAAGAAGCTCGGCAATCTCCAGGCGATGCTGCCAATCCTGGAGGCGGTGGTGCAAAGCGGCAAGCCGCTGCTCATCATTTCGGAGGACGTCGAGGGCGAGGCGCTCGCAACGCTGGTCGTCAACAAGCTGCGCGGCGGCCTGAAAGTCGCGGCGGTGAAAGCTCCGGGCTTCGGCGACCGCCGCAAGGCCATGCTGGAGGATATCGCCGTCCTGACCGCCGGCCAGATGATCTCCGAAGACCTCGGTATCAAGCTCGAGAACGTCACGCTCGACATGCTCGGCCGCGCCAAGCGGGTGGTGATCGAGAGGGACACGACAACGGTGATCGACGGCTCCGGCGCCAAGGCCGGAATCGTCGCACGCATCGCCCAGATCAAGGCGCAGATCGAGGAAACGACCTCGGACTATGACAAAGAGAAGCTGCAGGAACGGCTGGCCAAGCTCGCCGGTGGCGTTGCCGTCATCCGCGTCGGCGGCGCGACCGAGACCGAAGTCAAGGAGAAGAAGGACCGCATCGACGATGCGCTCAACGCGACGCGAGCAGCCGTCGAGGAAGGCATCGTGCCGGGCGGCGGCGTCGCGCTGCTGCGTGCCAGGGCCGCCCTCGCTTCGCTGACGGGCGCCAATGCCGACGTGACCGCCGGCATCTCGATCGTGCTCAGGGCGCTCGAGGCTCCGGTCCGGCAGATCGCCGAGAACGCAGGCGTCGAGGGCTCCATCGTCGTCGGCAGGCTGACTGACAGCAAGGACCGCAACCAGGGCTTCGACGCCCAGACCGAAACCTATGTCGACATGATCAAAGCAGGCATCGTCGACCCTGCAAAGGTCGTCAGAACCGCACTTCAGGACGCCGGCTCGATCGCAGCGCTCCTGATCACCGCCGAGGCGATGATTGCCGACATTCCCGCGAAGGAATCCACCCCGTCGACCGGCAATGGCGGCATGGCATATTGAGAGCAGTGCCTGAACCGTTCGGCCGGTTCGGCCGGACTAAAGCAATCCGCACCACAACCTGGAAGGACGATCTCCATGGCCGTACAGAGCACCACGAAACCATCTCTCTCTCGTCGATGGGAAGACTACCAGCCTTCGAAGACCATGCTGGTCTGGGCATGCATCGCGGCGATGATCGCCACGATCGTCGTCGGCTTCAGCTGGGGCGGCTGGGTCACCGGCGGTACATCCCAGAAAATGGCTGCGACCGCTGGCGACACGGCGCGTGGAGAGCTAGCATCCGCCATATGCCTCGAAAGGTTCAACGCGGCGCCCGATGCGGCGATGAAACTTGCCGAGTTCAAGGCGATACCCGACAGCTTCAAGAAGTGGCAGTTCGTCGAAGCTGGCGGCTGGGCAACGATGCCGGGGCAAACCTCGCCTGACCGGCTGGGTGCGCAGGCATGCTCAACTGCTCTTTCCGCCTGACAAGAGCCGGTTTTCAAAGCGCTCAGGCAAACGCCGGAGCGCTCCCACCCGTTGGAGCATGGAGCCTAAACAATGATAGCGTTCGCGAAAAAGACACATCCGCAGCAGACGTCCAAGCAAGTCGAAGACAATCGTTTCGAGCAGATCCGAAAGGCGGCTGCTGAACGGCACCGAAAGGCGGACACCGACGGCACACGCCGTCGGGACCGGCAGAAGGCCGAGGACAATCGGCTGATTTGAGCGTAGCACGAAGAGACTTATGCATCGGTATTTGTTCCCGCCGCTGCGACAGCGATGATCGCATCCTGCTCGTTCATGGACTGTCTGATCAGATCAATGTCCGCTTTGGGTTGCCATGAAAGGACACTCTCCGTCACGCAGAGTGTTGTGTCACTGCCATGCTGGAGCGGGGTAGATGCCGTTATGACCCGGCTCGCATCAAAAGGCCCGCAACACACCAGGCGGCCAGAACAGCGTGAGCCAGCACGACGGGCAACAACCCGATTCCGGAAAGCCCTTCTCTTGTCCAGGCGATGACCAGCACCGCGACCACCGCCACGTTGTAGAGCAGCATGGCCACAATCAAACCCTTTGCGGCACGGCTTGCCGCGTCTTGACGCGCGAGCCAACAGGCAATGCCGAGCGTAAGCAGCGCCGCGCCAGTCACCCGGGCGACAGTGATGCCCGCGGGCGAACCAAGAGGCTCACCGAGCAGCAGTTCGACCAGTATCGAAGGCGCTATGAGCAGTAGTAGCCCGGTCGCCGCCTCGACCGCGCCAGTGATTGGTAGCAGCAGCTTCGGGTTGGCTCCCGTGGTGCCAAACATTTGGACCCCCCTTGGTCTTGCCCGGCGACGTTTGCCGCCGGGCTCCTTGCTTCACCGCATTGCGGCTATTGCAGCTTGAACGTCAGCTTGTCGATCTTGCCAGTGAACCTGAACGGAGAGTCATATCGGTATTCTACCAAGGCAACGCCCGTACGAGTGTCCAGACCCACGTCGAATGCTTCATCCTCGGGGAAAGTGACCGGCGTGCCGTGTTCCAGCGAATTCGTGGCGACTTGCTTGCCGTCCACGGACAACACGCCCGTACCGCCCTTGCCCAACTCCGGGCCGTCCGACTTGTAGTCGAAGACGATAGTGTGCTTGCCGGCTTCCAGTTCGGGTCCCTCCCACATCGTACGCTTCAGGTCGAGGAAGTTGTAGAGGAACACCACCTTGCCGCTACCGACGCCGAATTCTCCCTTGCTCAGGAACAGGCCGTAGCCGCCGAAACGCCCACCCTCGGTGACGATCATCCCTTCGGCGCCACCCTCGGGAATCTCGACCTCGGCGGTGACTGTAAAGGACTTGTTCAGGATGCTCGGCGCGGCACCAGCCGGCACGCCGCTCAACTCGCCCGAATAGCTGAATTCCTTGCGTCCTGCCGTGAGGCTCGGGCGTGGCGTGTTCCACCGGGCGAGCGTCGAGTTGTCGAGCGGCAGGACGTCGTATTTCGCTGCCTCCGAGTAGAAGAGATCCTGCAATTCCTTGAGCTTGTCCGGCATCTTCGCCGCAAGGTCGTCGAATTGGGTCGGGTCGTCCTGAACGTTGTAGAGTTCCCAGTTGTATCCGGTGATAACGTCCGGCGGCGCGGCGGTGCTCATCGCCCAGGGGGTGGTCACCGGGGTGGTCGCCGCCACCCACCCCTCGTGATAGATGGCGCGGTTGCCGAGCATCTCGAAATACTGGGTCTTGCGTGCGGAGGGCGCGTCAGCGTTCGCCCTGTCCCAAGCGTATGCCATGCTGACGCCTTCGATGGGTTTCTGTTCGATGCCGTTGATGGCGTCGGGCGCCGGGATGCCGGTCGCTTCGAGGATGGTCGGCACGATGTCGATGACGTGATGGAACTGGCGGCGGATGCCACCCGCGTCAGCGATGTGGCCGGGCCAGGACATTGCCACGCCCTGTGATGTTCCACCGAAATGCGACGGCACCTGTTTCACCCACTTGAACGGCGTATCCATCGCCCAAGCCCAGCCGGCGGCAAAATGCGGGAATGTCCGTTCCGAGCCCCAGAATGGATACCAGAGAAACTGGTCCTTGACCGGCACGTTGACGCCGTTGAACGAGGTAAACTCGTTCGGGGTCCCGTCGAGATTGCCTTCGGCGCTGGCGCCGTTGTCGCCGCCGATATAGATGATCAAAGTGTTGTCGAGTTCGCCAAGATCTTCCACCGCCTGGATGACCCGGCCTATCTCATTGTCGGCATAGGCAAGGTAGGCGCCATAGACATCGGCCTGCTTGATGAACAGCTTCTTCTCTTCGAGGCCGAGCGAATCCCACGCCGGCAGCGTCGACGGCCACGGCGTCAACTGCGCGTTCTCGGGCATGATGCCTAGCTTCTTCTGGTTGGCGAAGATCGTCTCGCGAACCTTGTTCCAGCCCTCGTCGAAGAGGTGCATATCGCTGATCTTCTTGACCCATTCCTGCGTCGGGTGATGCGGCGCATGGGTGGCGCCCGGCACGTAGTAGACGAAGAACGGCTTTTCCGGCGCGAGCTCCTTCAACTGCTTCATGTGCTGGATGGCTTCGTCGGCCATCGCCGTTTCCAGGTTCCAGCCCGGATTGCCCTCGAAGGGATAGATGGCTGTCGTGTTGCGGTAGAGATTCGGCTGCCACTGGCTCGCGTCACCCCCGACAAAGCCATAAAAATACTCGAAACCCATGCCGTTCGGCCATTGATTGAAGGGTCCCGCCTGGCTCGACTGGAACGACGGCGTGTTGTGGTTCTTGCCGAACCACGAAGTGGCGTAACCGTTTTCCCTGAGGATTGTGCCGATAGTGCCTTTCTCGATCGGAATGATCGAGTCGTAACCAGGGAAGCCGGTCGCGATTTCGCCGACCACCCCAGATCCGACCGAGTGATGGTTACGCCCGGTGATCAATGCCGCCCGTGTCGGTGAACACAGCGATGTGGAGTGGAAATTGGTGAAGCGCAGACCCGCGTTGGCGATGCGATCCATGGCTGGAGTCGGTATGACCCCACCGAAGGTGCTTGGTGCGCCGAAACCCTGATCGTCCGTCATGATGAGGAGCACGTTGGGTGCGCCCTTCGGCGGCACCACGCGCGGCGCCCACCAGGGCTGCGAGTCCGATGCCTTCTGCTTGATCACCCCGCCGAATGCCGGCGGCGCGGGCGGAAGCTGCTTGCCGTCGATCGTGGTCGTGGAGCCGGGTGCGCCGAGGGTTCCCGTCACCTCCTGGGTAAAGGCAGGGCCGGACAGTCCCGAAAGAGCCGTGAAACTCAGAGCTGCGACAAAGCTCCGCGGAATTTTAGGCATATGACAATGAAAGCGCATGCCAAGTCCCTTCTTGGCCTTGCGAAGCAAGCGAACGGCGGCAGTCCTGATGCATAGCTTCGCTAGAGGCCAGTGATCGAAACCGTCATTCGATCCCGACAATAGCAGAAGCTGTCCAAGTGAAAACTGGCCCAGTCTTCAGAAGAGGTTGCCAGCGTGTTAGCGATTGCGCCCTGCGCCGAAACTGGCCAGTACGCTAACGCCACTCCGACCGACAGGAATTTCCATCCCAATAGAAAATGTTGGATCAATTCAACGCTCGCTATTGTTCAAAGCTAAAGTGGTTGCTGATCACTCCCCACCAATCGAACTCGCCCGGCTTCCAGGTCTTGTCTAACCACGGCCCCGCGGCCCATAGAGGCGAAGAAGAACGTTCCACCCCTTGCCGGGAACTGTCTGGACCCAATTGGTCTCATGGCCTTCCGGCACTGTCGGGCCCAACCAGACATCGACCGCGGAGTCTGCGTTGATCGCTCCTCCTCACGCATCAAAATGGCCAGCGGCCCTCATTGCGCTACGACCGCCGGCGGCTGCCAAGTGCCTTCGCCAGCTGGCAAGATGGATGGCGCTTCCGTTTTCGGCCAGTAGAGGCGCATCACCAGATAGATCGTGTCATTGGGCGCAGGCAGCCAGTTCGCTTCCTTGTCCGCGCCGGGGCTGTCCTTCTGGATATAGAGGGTGAGCGAGCCGTCCTCGTTCTTCTTCATACCGGGCAACATCGGTGCATTGATGAGGTAACGGTTGATCGGGTTTTCGATCAGCAGCTGGCTCTTGCCGTCGTACATCGTCACCGACCAGAATGAGTTCACCGGAGGCAATTGTCCCACCGGGAAGGTCAGCGTGTAATTGTGTTTGCTGCCATCAAGCGTCTGGCCGTCGCCATCGACGCGCGTGTAGGGATAGGTCGCCTCCTCCGGGTCGTTGCCAAAAATGCCGGCCTGGGCGGCGACGGCGCGCTTCATCCAGTCGCCATTATAGTGGGCGCTATCGCCTGGAAGACCGGCGACCTGCCAGCCATTGATCGTCTTGCCGGCCGTCGCGACGGCCTCGTCGACCTTTCGCTGGCCCTCCTTCATACCCAAGCCGATCTCCAGCTTATGCTCCATTGGCAAGTCCTTGAAGTCGAAGGTCTTGCCCGGCCCGACGCCGATGCGTGCCAGCTTGGCGCGTATCTCCTTCTCGTTGTCCTGCGCAGGCGCGAACTGGAGCGCGAAGTCGAGATAGTCGAGGAAGTTGGTCTTCAAGAGTTCCTTGTCGATCTTGGGGAAGTCGATGGTTGGCGCAGCCGGCGGGGGCGTCTGATTCAGATAGGCCGAGAGCATCTGCACCTTATAGCCGGCCTGCACATTTTTGACGTTGTCGAGATCATCCGGGCCGAAAAGCTGTGTGCGATAGCCCGCGAGGGAAAACTGCGTGCTCGAACGAAACACCTGCTTGATGCCCGCCGGAGTTTCACCCTTCCAGTCGGGTCCAACCACCATATAGTCGCCTGCTTCGCCGCCTGTAGCGCGGGTGCCGATGTAGCCGTAATTGTAGGTGTTACCGTCGCAGAGCATGACCGAGTAGTAGCGCTTCGGATCGATCGCCGGCACCGAGAGCACCAATGGCTCCGCCCGCAAATCCAGCCACACGAAGGAATAGGGCGTGTCGCTGTTGGGCGTAACGATTGCCGTGTCCTTGTAGGTGTAGACGTTTGGCTCGTTCTTGAGCTGGTTGAACGGCGCCTTGAACTGCCCCGAATTCTGATCGACGGCGTACTCGTACATGATGGCATAGTTCATCACGATCGGCAGTCCGTAGATGAAGCCTTCCTCGGCGATGTCCTTCGCCTCGATAATGTCGGGGTAGCTCTCCGCCATGAGGCGGCTCGGCCGTGCAATCGCGGCGCCGGCGGCGATCGCCGCAGCGGAGCGGAGTAGATCGCGCTTCGTCAACATTTGCAGTTCCCCTCAGGATCGGCTCGAAGTCTATTACGAAGTCTATTACAACGTTTCTGGCAGTCCTACTAGCAAAGAGCAGGCAGCCTGTAGAAAAGGACGGCTCGACGGCGCCGCGCCTGGCCACGCCTGCATAGGAAAGCGGCGTCAACGGCGTGCCGATGATATCGATGAACACGGAAATCTCGGACCCCTTCTCCGGTATCTCGCCGCCAACCAACCCTTACCGTGTGGGTCAGGTTATTGCCGCTCAGTTCCGGATCCTCCAGGACGACGACGACCTGCTGGAGCTTGTTCCCTTCGAGGATCGACAGGTCGGCATTCGGCGGATCGGACTGGAAGCTGTCCTTGCTTGCCCTTGCTCCAGAACGGCACGAAAGCCGCCGTATCCACATTCCCGGCAATACGCTCGGGACGGTCGGAGAAAAATAATGTCGTGGCGCCAACTCCTTCGAGCGTCAGCTTGCTCGTCGCCTTGCGCTGCCAGAAAATAGCGCACGCCGTGCCAAATGCTACGGCGACAAACAACCAATCGGCCCACGTCATAAAGCGCCTCGCTACAGGCCAACCAACCACAACACGGCGCTCGCCACGGCGACGAGTGCCACCACGAAAACAGTGTCTTCGATAGTCATCGCGTTTCGCCAGTAAATTCCTGCGCCAGCAACCGCCTGCGCCAGCGCCTCCTGGCGGATTCAACTCGACAACCAAAGGAATAGTTCCATGGACAAGACCGTTCCCATCGGAGCGGCGCTTCTGCTCGACTTCATTTATCGAACAGACGCCGGTAAGGCCCCGCCTGAGTGCTATGAGACGATCTTCGGCAATCGGCCAGAGTGGACTTTCCAAGCCCATCACCAAGATGACGCTGGGCGACCTGATCGATGCGCAAAAGACATGGTCGACGAAGGTTTGGGCCAAGAAGTTCCGTTCCGACAAGGCGTCCTCGGCTGCGCGTGCGGCGCAGGTCATGCGGGCGACACCTGATTGACCTTGCGAAGGAACTGCACCTGAGCGGCGCACAGATTTTCAACGCCGACTTTCATGACCGGCTTGCCTTCCACCTGCTGAAGCGCCGCGGCCTGCAAGGGCGCCCATCGCCGGCGAAAGCTACTATCTGGGCGACGGCATCAACAAGGTCGGCACGACGCCCGCAAATGTCGAGGCGCTGCTTGACCGGGCGAAGGCGGCAGGAAATGGGCGCGGGCCGCCACCCCAGCCGAACCGGTCATCATCGAAAAGCCAGTCGTGGCCGACCCGGGCGAGCTCGAAACCCCGACCGCCAAGAGCAAGACGTTCCGGACCTGGCTGCTCGCCGCCATCGGCGCTCGCGGCCTTCGGCAATCTCGACTGGCGCGTTCAGCTTGCAATCGTCGCGGTCATCGGCGCCTTCGCGATCTACGGCATCAAACGCCGGAATGATCTGTTCAAGGCGGTAAAGGAGCTGAAGGCGGAGATGGGCGGATGAAAGCCTATCTGCTTGCCGGGGTAGGGGCGGCACCGGCCGCCGCCCTCGTCTGGAGCCATACGGCTGCCTACCGCTTCGGCCGCTCAGCCGAACAGGCGAGCTTTGCCGCAATGATCACCAAGGAGAATGACGATGCGGGAAACGCCGCTGAGAAATGGCGCGCTGAGCTTTCGCCGCTGCACTGATGGTGGCGGGCTGTTCGATTTCGAAACCGGCACCTGCCAGCACTGAAGGGCTGCGCGCTGTCGTCGGCACCTCGCTGATAGGCGCCAAGGGCAAGACGCCGGCTGACCAGGCTGGCATCGACGAAACGGCTGCGGGGCTTTGTGCGGGTGGCGTGTGGACCAAGAGCGAGTGCGCCCGCCATGGGAAGGACAGCCGCAAGTGAGCGAACGCAGCACCCACCTGTTGCTTGGCGAACTCAAGGGCCAGCTCACGGCCATTCTGGATCGGATGGATCGGGCGGACGAGAGCAGGGCGGGAGTTCACCGCCGGCTGGACGACTTCGTCCAGCGAATCACCAGAGTTGAAGCTGACCTTGTCTTGGTGATCGGTAGCCAAGCCACCATGCAGACGGTGACCGACGATGTGGTGCCCCTGCGCACCCAAGCTCAAGGCTGGCACCGCTGGGCGGGTACTGCTCAACGCAGGGATTGCCATCGTTGGCGCGGCTGGGTGGCTGCTTGGCCTTTACACGTGGTTCACTGGCCGGCCGCCGCCCTGATCATTTTCCCGACGCCAAATAATCGCCCCGCTGCCGAAAGGTGGCGGAGCTTTTTCTGTTTTTGGGAACCGGATGGATCGAACGACGTTGGGTCGCGCGGAGGAAATCCCATCGCGCCGTAAATGGTGGGTCTCCGTGGAGCGACTTAGCTATTCCCTCATGGCAAGTCGCTCTAGCATAGGGCCTGTCGGCCGCCCGCT
The DNA here is from genome assembly GCF_003148805.1 of Aminobacter sp. AP02. Taxonomy (GTDB): domain Bacteria; phylum Pseudomonadota; class Alphaproteobacteria; order Rhizobiales; family Rhizobiaceae; genus Aminobacter. The sequence goes on along the minus strand of NZ_QGGX01000029.1, from coordinate 24,546 downwards.
GGCAGGCCTTTTTGGTTTCTAGCCAACCGAGGAGTATAGTTGGCGCGCGCCACTGATGTCTTCGGCAGGTTTCAGGGGGCGGCTAGAACGGCCTGTCAAACCTTGCTAGGCAGGCCGTTTCTGCGATCAGGCCCGTCAACGGGGGCCGGTTTTGTGTGGTATCAAACCGAATGTTGCCAGGTTACTTCATGTTTTCCCGTGCCAAGTAGCCTTTGTCCCGAAGCCATGCGGCCGGGATTGTTTCTGCCATGGCTGAAGTGGATCGAAGATCATCCTTGGCTGCTTTTTCGAGTGCTTCCTTCAAGGAGGGACGCACTTTAAAGCCAAGTGGGGCGTTTTTGTACTCGGGTGCTTGTGACAATATCGGGATCTCTCGATATCGGTAAAAGTCTGACAAGATATTTAGCTTCGGGGCGCAGCAAGAGCCGCCTGTCGAAATTCTACCTTTACCAATAGAATCAGCACTAGCAACTGGCCTCCGCGATGAACGTTTCATCAATCGATGTGGGGATTGTACCCCTCATTGCCGTTTCTGCGATTAAGGCATCAAGACCTCAGTCACTCGCGCGGACAGCCTCACCTTGTTCTCTCCCATGGGGGACCTGATTGAGGAAGCGGCGTTGGAATCGTCGGTGCGCGAACCGGCAACCTTCGAAATTATGTCGTTGAACAATTGCCCAAATAGGCAGTCGCGACCGCGAGCCGCGAAATAGGTTGACGCCACGTCATATAGGTTGCACTGTTGCAGGGTATCATCATCATCATCTGGCGATCAAGACCGCATGCAAGGGGAATGGAGTCTTTGACTGCCCCGATCCGCATTCGCGCGTCGGGCGAACATTTCACCCAACCTTTCGCTCGTTGTTAGCGAGCCTGAGCCGTACCGGCCGAGGCTGCCGCTGACTGAGGAGGATATGTGATATGAAAGCAGCAACCGTGACTTGCGTTGCAGCGGCAACGGCCATTGCCGCCGCTCTTCTAAGCACCACCTCGATGGTCCAAGCACAGGATCAAACCAAGCCGAACATCCTGTTCATCATGGGCGACGACATCGGCTGGATGCAGCCGAGCATCTACCATCAGGGCCTGATGGTCGGGGAGACGCCCAACATCGATCGTATCGGCAACGAAGGTGCGAAATTCATGACCTACTATGCCGAGCAGAGTTGCACGGCTGGTCGTACCGCCTTCATCACAGGCATGCAGCCGGTGCGCGTCGGCATGGTCCTGCCGGAAATTCCCGGAAGCCCATCCTTCCTGCGCGCTGGAACGCCTCACCTTGCCAGGTTCCTGAATGATCTCGGCTACTCGACAGGTGAGTTCGGCAAGAACCATCTTGGAGATACCACCGAATCCCTGCCTACGGCACACGGGTTCCAGGAGTTTTGGGGCTATCTCTATCACCTCGACGCCATGCAAGGCGTGAGCTTCCCCGACATCAACAAGACCCCAACCGAGCAGGGGATCGCGCCACCTTGCAAGAATACACCGATCCCAGGTCTCAGGGAGGATCCCGCAGCCGTCGATGCCAAAACAACAACCTGCCTTACGCCGCCGCGTCCAATACTCGCGTGCACATCCACCGACGGGTCGCCGGGCAACCAGACATGCAAGGATGAGGGACCACTGACGCTTGAGCGCTCCAAGACGATTGACGAGGAGATTTCAGGCAAAGTCATCGACTTCCTCGACAGGAACGATCCGGAAAAGACCAAGAAGCCGTTCTTTGTCTGGTACAACCCGGCGCGCATGCACATCACGACGGTATTGCCGGACAAATATCTGAACATGATCGGCGAGCCCGGAGGCAAGGACTGGGGCATGAACGAAGCCGGCATGAAGCAGATGGACGACAACATCGGCTACGTGCTGAAGAAACTGGAAGAGATGGGCGAGCTCGACAACACGATTGTCGTCTTCACCACCGACAACGGCGCCGAGACGATCACCTTCCCAGATGGCGGCACGACCCCCTTCAAGGGTGGCAAGCTCAGCACCTGGGAAGGCGGCATGCGGGCACCGCTGGTCGTGCGCTGGCCCGGCCATATCGAACCGGGAACGATCAAGAACGACATCTTCGCCTCGCTTGACTGGGTGCCGACGCTCGTCGACATCGCCGGCGGCCCAAAGGGCGACGGGCTGAAGAAACAGATCGAGGCCGGCACGTATCCGAACGTCGTCAAGACCACGCTGGACGGGATCGACCAGCGTGACTTCCTGGAAGGTAAGGCGCCGTCCGCGCGCGACTCTTTCTTGTACTATTCCGGCAAGGAGCCGTCGGCGGTTCGCTACAAGAACTGGAAGATGTATTTCGCGATGGTATCAGACGATCCGGCCGGCTTCATCTCAGGCGTGCAGCCCTACGCGTGGACGCAGGTTGTCAACATCAAACGCGATCCGTTCGAGACGTCGGTCGGTCAACAGATCAAGACGCTGTTCGGAATGGGTGGCTCCATCGCTTCTCCGTCGACGGCCTATGTCTATGACTGGAACATCCTGCCCATCGGCCAACAGTTGTGGCTGAAGCATCTCGAAACCTACATCGCCTATCCGCCGCTTCAGGACCCTGCAAGCTACAATCTGGAGCAGGTGATGCAGCAGGTCAAAGACATGAAGACGGGTCACGACTGACGCACCCCGCCAAGGCCGGACGCCCCGTCACAGGGGCGTCCGATACCAAATCTTGCCCGGCAGTTCGGGCCCAACTACATCAACGATGGAGAGTTCAGATGCACGCATTCTCCAGGCTCGTTGGCGGCGCGTTCATAGGCCTTTGCGCATTTCTTGCGGCGGCATTGGCGCAGGCCCAGACCGATCCCCTGCCATCATGGAACGACACCGGCCCCAAGGCAGCCATCGTTGCATTCGTCGAGAAAGTGACCAAGGCTGGCTCGCCGGACTTCGTTGCCGAGCCCGATCGCATCGCCGTCTTCGACAATGACGGTACATTGTGGGTCGAGCACCCGATGTATACCCAACTTGCCTTTGCGCTCGACCGCGTGAAGTCAGAAGCGCCGTCGCATCCGGAATGGAAGGAGACACAGCCGTTCAAGGCGGTGCTCGAAGATGACATGAAGACGCTCGCCGCAGGCGGTGAGAAGGGGCTGGTGGAACTCATCATGGCGACCCACGCCGGCATGACCAGCGAGGAGTTCCAGAAAATCGTCACCGATTGGATCGCAACTGCGCGTGATGGCCGGTTCAAGCGCCCCTACACCGAGCTCGTCTACCAGCCGATGCTCGAACTGCTCGCCTATCTGCGTGCCAATGGCTTCAAGACTTTCATCGCTTCGGGCGGCGGCATCGAGTTCATGCGGCCATGGACCGAGAAGGTTTATGGAGTGCCGGCAGAGCAGGTCATTGGTTCGTCCATCAAGACGCAGTTCGAGATGAAAGATGGCACGCCTACGCTGTTTCGGCTGCCTGAGGTCAACTTCATCGACGACAAGGCTGGCAAGCCGTCCGGCATCAACGAGCAGATCGGCCGCCGTCCGATCGCCGCCTTCGGCAATTCCGATGGCGACCTCGAAATGCTGCAATGGACGACCTTGGGCAGCGGGAACGCCGGCCCGCGTTTCGGTCTCATCGTCCACCACAACGACGCCGAGCGGGAGTACGCCTACGACCGCAACACGGAGTTTGGCAAACTTGACGAAGCGCTCGACGCAGCGGCGGTGAACAATTGGACGGTCGTCGACATGAAGACGGACTGGAAGACCATATTCCCGTTCGAACTTAAATAGTGCCGCTCGGCACTTAGCGAAAAAGCCGCCTCGCCGTAGCGAGTGCAACGTCAGTCGTTGCTGACAGCTAAGTCACTGAAGGCGGGGCAAAACGAAGGGGACGTCAATGGTTGATCTATCTCGAAAGGTTTTTCTCAGCTGTGCCCTGGCGCTGATCCCGTTGGGTGCAAGTGCCCAGAATTCCGCGCAGATAGGCACGCTTTCATGCGATGTGTCTCGCGGCATCGCAATGTTCGTAGTTGAAAAGCAGACATTGTCGTGCGCCTTCCAGGACCGGGACGGCAAAGTCGAAAACTACACCGGATCCATTGATCAGTTCGGCGTGGCGCTTGGGGAGGTTGGCTCGGGCCACCTGATCTGGGGTGTCGTCGCGACGGCCAGCGGCCTTCCGGCTGGGGCCTTGGCCGGTACCTATGCCGGGGTAGGCGCGAACGCCTCGTTTGGTGTCGGCGCAGGCGCCAATATTCTCGTCGGTGGGAGCGGCCGCGCGTTTTCGCTGCAGCCAATTGCCGTCGAGGGTCAGGAAGGCATCAACATTGCGGGCGGCGTTACGACGGTCACTCTAAAGTCCGCGCCTTGAGGATCAGGCGAAACGAACTGCATGCTCACGGGAGGTTTAGCCATGCTCACCACAAACCTTGCATGTCTGGGTCTGATTGCCGCCGGTCTGTGTTCGGCCCTCGGCGGAGCACTTGCACAGGACGCGGATGTCAAACCGCATGTTCCCCTTCAGAAAACTATCGGTGTTGTTACGCCGACAGGGCCGGTGCCTTCGCTTTTCGTCGTGAACTCGGCCGGTGCGACCCTGAAGGACGGAAAGCTTACCATGACTGGTGTGGCGCAAAACTCGATCGTCTTTGCCGACCGTCCTGTTCGTGCGGCGGGCCACGTGACCACAGCTCAATTCATCATGCAATGGGATGAAGGCGCAGACAATTTCATCAAGGACCCGCCCAACGCTACCATTTCCGTTCTCGGCGGCGATGGATCGAAAGTCGAAGATGCCGTGGTGACCTTGCGGTCCCCCAAACTCGCGGACGGTGCCCTGACGTTCGATGTTTCGGTGCTGGAAGGAAGCCTAAGTGGGTCAAGTGGACCTGCGGCACTGTTCATCGATCGTGGCGGTGGCGGCGGTCACTTTGGTGGTGGGGGTGGCTTCGGCGGGGGCAACTTCGGCGGAGGGGCGCGCGGCTTTGGCGGTGGCGATTTCGGCGGCGACCGACTTGGCAGCAACGATGGGCGCTTTGCTTCGGACAGGATTGGCGGCGTCGATCATGCGAATTACTGGCACGCTCCCGAATATCATGGGGCCTGGTATGCCGGCGCCGGATTGGCGACGGGCCTCGCCGTCGGCGCAGCAGCGGCGCGGCCGTACGACTACGGCTACGGGCCCTACCCTTACGGCTACGGCCAATGCGGCTATTATCCCTATCCGCCCTGCTATTGATGCGTCGGGACCTGCGCCCGACAAAGACGTTTGATCAAGCGGATCCCAATGGACGCTCGCGCCGATGGGGGGGTAATGAGCTCAGGGGAGCGAAGCCCATCCCGCCGGCAGACCTTCTATTTATCATGCTGCAGTGGCACTATGACTGGGCGCGCGCGCCTATAATGGCTCCCAGCAGCTTCTGAGGGCCCGTAAGGAACGGCCTGTCGATCTTGAGCTCGGCAGGCCGTTTTTTCAGCAGATTTTTCCGCGGAAACTGATTTCCAATCAACATTGCCTGCCGTGGCGCAGTCACAGGTTAAGGGCAGGGCTGTGCTTCGTCAGATTTCAGAATTCCCCGCGGGTCAATCCTTGTTACGCACAGCCCTCCGGCTACATTGCAGAGCGACCCACGGAGGCCCGACTACGGACCCGTCAAAGCAGGAACCAACTAAGCTCGACCTTGTCTGGGGCATCCAGGCCATTGCCGATCTAATCGGCCGCACACTGCGGCAAACCTATCACATGCTTAGATCTGGGCATCTGCGAGCGAAACAGTTGGGGAATAGGTGGGTGGTCGATCGGAACGAATTGGAGCGCTTCTTCCGCGAATGGCGGTAGAGATTCATATTTGTGGGACATGCGAACTGAAAAATCTAATGATTGCGTGGTCTTTCAGTTGTCCCACTATATGGCTTGGGCTGTACATTATTGCGGTTGTCGGAAATCCTGATGGACTCGTATTCGCTGTTCCTGACCGGCAACACCGAAAGCATCTACAATCTGATGCGGCTGGACACCAAGGCGGGTCCGCTGGTCATCGAGACGCCGCCCAACATCCTCGGCATGATCGACGATCACTGGTTCCAATATGTCGGCGATGTCGGCAATGCCGGTCCCGACAAGGGCAAGGGCGGAAAATACCTGCTCTTGTCGCCGGGTTATGAAGGCGAGGAAGGCTATTTCGTGTTGCGCTCGTCAACCTACGGCAACCTGTTCTTCTGGCGCGGCTTCCTCGATAACGGCAGCACCGCAACCGCCGTTGAAAACACTAGGAAGTTCGCCAGGTTTCAGGATATCCAGGCGAGGGCCAAAAAGGTGAAGTCTTCGGCTGAGGTGGCCCAGGTCGGAACTATTGCCGCGAATGGCGACGCCACGATTGGCGAGATGATAGCCAGGGCAATGGACAAGGTTGGCAATGAAGGTGGGATCACCGTCGAGGAAGCCAAGACCGCTGGGACCGAGCTCGACATGGTCGAGGGCATGCAGTTCGATCGCTTTCCCTACTTCATCACCAGTGCCGAGAAGATGCGCGTCGAATTGGAGGAGTCTTACATCCTCATCCACGAGACGAAACTTGGCAACCTTCAGGCCATGCTGCCGGTCCTTGAAGCTGTGGTTCAGAGCGGCAAACCCCTGCTGATAATCGCCGAAGCCGTCGAGGGCGAGTCGCTCGCGACGCTCGTCGTCAACAAGCTGCGCGGCGGCCTCAAGGTAGCGGAGCGGTTGGCCAAGCTCGCCGGCGGCGTGGCGGTGATCCGGGTCGGCGGCGCGACCGAGACCGAGGTCAAGGAAAAGAAGGACCGTATCGACGACGCTCTGAATGCCACGCGAGCAGCGGTTGAGGAGGGCGTCGTGCCTGAGCGCGTCGACCTGATGGAAGCTTTCTTGGTCCGGTAGTTCGTCGAGAAGCTCAAGGATTGCGCGTTCAGGGGCCGAAACCGTGAGCGGCCATCCCATTGTCCCCACGCAAGCGGGCGAACTCCGGCCTCCTGGAGAGGCCGGTCGCCTTGCTTGCTGGCACCCGGAACGAGGGGAGGGAAGTGCACCTCGTCGAGGTCGCTCCCAAAGAGCGGTGTGCTGTTGCGGTAGGCGAATTGCTCCTTGAGTGGCAGCACGGTGAGCCATTTGGGAGGCTTCGTTGGACCGTGAAGGTAAACCTCAGAACCGCCGTTCGAGAGGTAATGGGCATAACCCTGCAGATCGAGAGCTGTCCGGCCGCCAACGACAAGGCGATGGTCGAGGAGCGTCTGGAGCGAAATAGTGACCTGCTGCCAGCTCAGCAGTCCGCGGGGGCGTCGATATCCTGATCGTCGACAAATTTGGTTCGGTCAGTGGCGCTAGCACTTCCTTGGTGGCCCGCTTGCCGTATTCCAGCTTGGCCCGGTGCCCACGTTCCGGAGTTGGAATGTGGTGGCGATCACAGGTCTTTTTCAACGCCGTACCTGTAACGCCAGCTGCAACTTTGACGTCCATGCGATGTGCTCGATCCCAGCCCGGCACCCCAGCGATCCAGGATCGAGACGGGTATACTGATTTTGCCGGTTTTGACGGTACTTTATCGGGGCGCTAGTTTCGACTTTTGCCGTCTATGCCTCGCTGCGAAGCGGTCGATAGATGCCGATAGTTCACTGAATTTTTTCAGCTAGATTCGCTCTGAAAAACCTAGCAAAATCAAAAGGCTAGGTTTTTGACGGTACCTTTCACGGCATATTTGCCCGACCATTTTGTTTTTCATAGACATATCAGCTGCTTACGGCTGAAAAAATAATGGAGTGGGAATGAGCCCCATCCTGGCCTGATGCCGTCGAATTGTTGAAAGTACCGTCCTGAGCAAGTCTCGTGGCGGTACTTTTTGCTTTAGGTCATTGCAGACACGATAATTCGCACTGGCGGCCAGCCGCCGTCCCACGCTCGCTCATTGCGATCGATTGGGCCGCCAGCCGAGACGTGCCTCGATGCGCCGGGCACTGGTCTTCACCAACGCAATCAGGTCGGGGTTCTTCTGTCTCAGCTTGATATCAGGCACGACGATCGAGATCGTCGCGCGGCAGGCGCCCTGGTTGTCGCAAACCGGCGCGGCAATACAGGCCACGGAAAAATCGGACTCGCCGGCCTGGATCGAAAGTCCTTCTTCCAGCGCTGCCGCGGCAGTTCTCGCCAGAACATCCTTGTCGGTTTCAGCGCGGCCGGTTGGCGAGACTGTCGCAGAACGGGCGAATATCTCGCGGCGCTCCGCTTCCGGAAGATGGCCGATCAGCATGCGGCCCGACGCCGTCCAGTTGAGCGGGCTGCGGGTGCCGACGCGCGATGTGACCTGGAAATGGTCCTTGCCCTCTTCCATCGCCAGCACGACCATCTGGTCGCCGTCACGGCCGCAAATCTGGATCGTCTCGCCGGAGCTTTCGGCAAGCTCATGCATCTCCTGAACCGCCACATTGAGCAGGTCTAGCGTACGGGCATAGGTCAGGCCATAGTGATAGAGCCGCGGGCCAAGCCACAAAAGGCCGCCATCGTGGCGGTCGAGCAGCTCTTTTTCGACGAGATCGTCGACGATCACGTAGATGGTCGACAGCGGTGCGCCGATGTCGCGCGCGATCTCGTAGGCGGTCGCCGGCCGCTCGGTCTTCTGCAGGTAGTCGAGGATCTGCAGCGCCCGGTCGATGCCGCTCGTGCGCGAGCGGCGCGGTTCGCCAGCGGGCCTATCGTCATGCTTTGCAACGGTTTTCGGCATGGGAATCCAGAATTCTTGTCGAAAGCATTGTAGGGTGTCCGCACGCGCGCGAACAGGTCAATCCGGCCATTTGAGGATCGCGGCTTCGCGTGCCAAAAGCCTTTCGTCGAAGGGCGTCGCAATGATCTCGTTGGAGCCGCGCGCGCGGTCGAGTTCCTCGGCAAGCCGCGCCGCCACGACAAATTCCTCATCGGGATGCAGGTTGCAGGGATCGAGATAGAAATAGCCGTGTTCGACCTCGTGGTCGCGCACGATCACCGGACGGTCGCCGGTCCCCATCCTGTCGGCCAGGTCCCAGGCAGTGATGCGAGCTTCAGCCGGATTGACCGAAATCATCAGCCGGTCGAGCGGATTGTTGGTCGGATCCGCAGTGATCGTGGCGGTAATGCCGGCCCTGCCATCCAGCGCCTCGACCCAGCAGTCGAGGGCCTTCTTCTCGCGGGCACGGATGCCGTGATGGTCGCGTGTCTTCCAGGCCTGCAGCGCGGCCAGCGTGCCGACGATGCCTTCCTTGCCGACCTTCATGCCACGGCCGATGCCTCGGTTTTGCAGATAGACGTCGCGCACCATTTCCTTCGGCCCGGCGACGATGCCGGAGGTCGGGCCGCCGAGGAATTTGTGGCCGGAGTAAAGCACCAGGTCGGCACCGTCGGCGAGGAAGCCAGCCAGATCGTATTCGGAAGCGGCATCCACGATGACGGGCACGCCGCGTTCATGGGCAACGGCGGCGAAAATTTTCAGCGGGATCTGCCCATAGTCGACCACGTGATGCGAAACGACATAGACGGCGGCAGCGGTGCGCTCGGTGATGGCTCCGCGTAGCTGGTAGGCCGACGCGCTCGTCGCCTGGCCGACTGGCACCACCTTTGCACCCGTGAGCCGGATCGCCTGATCGACCGGCGCGCCGTAACTCACGAGATGGCCTGACTGGATGAGAATCTCGTCCTTGAGGCCCGTGGTGTCGGGCAGGCGCTCGATTGCCGCCAGATCAGGCCCGGTCATGGCGGCCGCGACCGCGAGGCTGATCGCGGCAGAGCAGGAGGCGGTGATGAAACCGGCCTCGGCGCCGGTCAGGTCTGCGATCACGGTGCTGGCGCGCCGATGCAGGTCGCCGAGTTCGACGAATTCGCTGAGGATCGCCGAAACTGCCTCCACTGCTTGCGGCACCACGATCGAAGCGCCGAGCGAGGTCATGGTGCCGGAGACGTTGATCACCGGCCTCAAGCCGAGGCGGCTGCGTATATCGTCTTTCGGCATGGTGTTTCCCTCCCGCATGTCCATTACAGGTATCCTCAGTCAATCGCCACGATGGCTTCGATTTCCACGGTGATCTGACCCGGCAGCGAACCTTGACCCACCGCCGAGCGGGCATGGATGCCGCTTTCCCCGAACACGTCGATGAAGAGATCCGAACAGCCATTGATCACCGACGGGTGGTCGGCGAAGTCGGGTGCCGCATTGACCATGCCGAGCAGCTTTACCACGCGCCGCACGCGGCCAAGGTCGCCGAGCGCGGCATGCATGACGGCGATCAGGTTGATGCCGGTCAGCCTTGCATGGCCGTAGGCGGCCTCGGCGCTGACTTCGGCTCCAACCTTGCCCGTATGCTGGCGACCGTTGCCTTCGGTCGGTCCCTGTCCAGAGAGGAACAAGAGCTTGCCCTCCTGCACATGGGTAACGAAATTGGCGATCGGAGGCGGTGCATCGGGAAGCTTTATTCCGAGCGCCTTGAGCCGGTCATAGGGCGTGTTTTCCGGACGCTTCAAAGCCTCGGAAAAGGTCATATGCGTACTCCAGTCAGGCAGTTGGTTCGCTGTGGCGGATACAGGCCACGTGGTGCCCGCCACCGACATGCTCGACCGGCGGGATGACTTCGGCGCAAGCACCGATCGCCTCGGGGCAACGGGTGCGAAAGACGCAGCCCGACGGCGGGTTGATCGGACTCGGAATGTCACCCTGCAACGGAACATGGGTACGGCGGCGCGTCGGATCGGGCACCGGTGCGGTTGCAAGCAGCGCCCTGGTGTAGGGATGGCGGGGTGCTGCGTAGACGGTTTTGCTCGGGCCGCGCTCCATGACGCGGCCGAGATACATCACCACCACCTCGTCGCAGAGATATTCGACAACCGACAGGTCGTGCGCGATGAACAGCAGCGTCAGCCCGAGCTTCTTTTGCAATTCGCCGAGCAGGTTGAGCACCTGCGCCTGCACCGACACGTCGAGTGCGGAGACCGGCTCGTCGGCGACGACGAACTCCGGCTCTACCGCCAGCGCACGCGCAATGCCGATGCGCTGGCGCTGGCCGCCGGAGAACTCATGCGGATAGCGCGTCGCATGGTCCGGCGACAGGCCGACAAGGGTCAAGAGTTCGGCGATGCGCTCGGTTCGCGCCTCGCCGCGCGGAAAGCCCCGCGCGTCGAGCGCTTCGCTGATGATCGCGGAAATGCGCATGCGCGGATTGAGGCTCGAAAACGGGTCCTGAAAAACGATCTGCAGGCGCTGGCGATAGGCCCGCATCTCGCGCGGTGACAGCGCGAAAAGATCGACGCCGTCGAACATGGCCTTGCCGCCGGTAGGCTCGACAAGGCGCAGCACCGAGCGGCCCGCAGTCGTCTTGCCGGAGCCGGATTCGCCGACGAGGCCGACAGTCGAGCCGCGCTTGACGTCGAAGCTGACGTCTTCGACGGCATGGACGATGCGCCCATTGCGGGCCGGGAAATGCTTGGTCAGGCCCTGGACGCTGAGCAGCGGTTTCTGATCGCTGGCTTCGGGCTTCAAGGTGTCGGCACTCATAGCTCGGCGCTCCGGATGCAACGGGAGAAACCGGCACGTCCGGCGGCAACCAGCGCTGGCGGCGCTGCACGGCAGGCATCCAGCGCATGTTCGCAGCGCGGCCCGAAGGCACAGCCCGCCGGAAGTGCCGTGATCGGCGGCACGCTGCCGGGGATCGAATAGAGCGCATGGCGCTCGCCGGTCGCATCGATATCGCGCGCGGCATTCGGCGTGCAGGCAAGCAGGCCCTTGGTATAGGGATGCCGCTGATGGGCAAAAAGGTCGTTGACCGGCGCCTGTTCGACGACGCTGCCGCCATACATGACGACGACGTCATGGGCGATCTCGGCGACGACGCCGAGATTGTGGGTGATGAACAGGATCGACATGCCGAACTCGGCCTGCAGGCGGCGCAGAAGATCGAGGATCTGCGCCTGGATGGTGACGTCGAGCGCGGTCGTCGGCTCGTCGGCGATCAAAAGCGAGGGGCTACAGGCGAGCGCCATGGCGATCATCACGCGCTGGCGCATGCCGCCGGACATCTGGTGGGGGTAGTCGTCGAGACGCGAGGCCGCGTCCGGTATCTCGACATGCTTGAGCATGGCGAGCGCCCGGCTGCGCGCTTCCCGCCGGTTGACGGGCTCGTGCAGCGCGATCATCTCGCCGATCTGGTCGCCGACAGTGTAGAGCGGATTGAGGCTGGTCATCGGCTCCTGGAAGATCATGGCGATCTCCTTGCCGCGGATCTTGCGGAACTCCTTCGGCGCGAAGGCCGCAAGATCGTGCACCTCCTCCTTGCGGTCGCGGAACAGGACCTTGCCGCCGGCGATCGCGCCCGGCTTCGACAAAAGCCCCATGATCGACAGGCTGGTCACCGACTTGCCGGACCCGGATTCGCCGACCACGGCCAGTGTCTGGCCACGCTTGAGATCGAAGGTCACGCCGTCGACAGCCTTGGCCGTGAAGCGCTTGGTCACGAACCAGGTCTTCAAGTCCTGTACGGACAAGATGGTGTCGGGCGCGATCTCTCCGGTCATGAATTCCATCCGCAATGAGGACAGGCGTGTGGCTCGGTGCCGCCGCGCGCCGGCGGCATGTAGCGATGCGCGACGACAGGCTCGGCGCCGAGGATGGCGTGGCGCGGCTCGAACATGCGGTGCAGGGTGCTGGTGGCCCCTTGCGAATCCTTCACGGTCACGTCGGCGTCGACGACGTCGAACAGCGTGAATTCGGCCGGCTTGCCCTTTTGCAACAGCCCGTCTGCGGCCAGCCCGATGGCGCGGCGCGGCGCCGTCGTGGAAGCCGTCACCACGTCTTCCATCTTCATGCCGAGCGACAGCAGCTTCGACATCGTCGTCGCCATGTCCCACACCGAGCGGTCGATCGAGCGGTTGTGCAGGTCGGTCGAGATCGTCTTCGGCGGCAGGCCGCGCTCGAGCGCGGCCTTGGCGACGTCGAAGGAGAACGAGGCGCCGCCATGGCCGACATCGAGCACGATGCCGTGCGCGGCTGCCTGTTCGGCGAGCCGGTAGAGGTCTTCGTCCTCGAGGATCGAGCTGCCGGCCTTGCCGTTGAAGCAGTGGGTGACGATGTCGCCTTCGGTGAGCAGGCCGAGCACATCGTCATAAAGCGGGGGCGGTTCGCCGACATGCACCATGATCGGTAGCTTGAGGATGCGTCCGAGCTTCTTGCCGAGCTTGACCGGCGTCAGGTCCCAGCCGCCGGTTATGACATGGCTGGCGCGTATCTTCAGCCCGACGATGACATCGCGGTTGGCTTCGACTGTGGCGATGATGCGGTCGAAGTCGATCGAACGTATGTCGCTCAGTTCGCTGACCCGGTTGCAGGCGACCAGCCCGATCGAGCCGAGATTGAGGAAAGCGTAGATGTTTTCTTGGGCCGGCTCGATGATGAATTCGCGCAGGCCGTGGAAATTGGCTTCGCCGGCCGACCCGGCATCGACCATGGTGGTGACGCCGTGTGCTGCGCCGCACTGCGCGGGTCTCAGCGAAATGTCGGTGCCGCCATACCAGACATGGACGTGAATGTCGGTCCACCCCGGCGACATCCAGGCACCCTTGGCGTCGAGCGCGCGCGCGTCGTCGCCGGCGGCGACAGCGGTGCCGATCTCGGCGATGCGTCCGTCCTTGCCAATCAGGATGTCCACCGGTTGGTCATATGCCGTGCCGAAACCGATGGGTCGCGCGCCCTTGATGAGCAGTGGCCGCTCGGCCTTGGGAAAACGATTGCCGATCATGTCGCTCTAGATGTCCTTTGCCAGGCGTGGGTCGAGGAGATCGCGCAATCCGTCGCCGACCAGTTGCAGCGACAGAACAGTGATGACGATGGCGCCGCCCGGAATCATCATGATCCAGGGCGCCTGATCCATGTATTGGCGGCCGACACTGATCATGGTGCCCCAGGTTGGAATGTCGGGTGAAATGCCGACGCCGAGGAACGACAGGCCGGCTTCGGCCAGGATGGCGTTTGCAAAGATGAAGGTGCCCTGCACCAGAAGTGGTGAAGTGACGTTGCGCAGCACATGGCGTACCAGGATTACTGGCGTCGGTACGCCGAGCGCACGTGCCGCCTCGACATAGGGCAATTCGCGGATGACCAGCGTCGAGGCGCGCACGACGCGTGCCAGCCTGGGTGCGTAGACGATGCCGAGCGCGATCACGACGTTGGTGGCCGAGGCGCCTAGCGCCGCGACCAACGCGATCGCAAGCAGAATGTCGGGGAAGGCCATCATGGCGTCGATGACGCGGGAAACCGGCGCGTCCGCCTTGCGGAAGAAGCCCGATGTCAAGCCGAGTACGATGCCGATGACGGAAGCCAGAACTACCACGGCGAAACCGACCGACAGCGAAACCCGCGCCGCATAAAGCATGCGGGTGAACACGTCGCGGCCGAGATCGTCGGTGCCGAACAAGAACTGCAGGCTGGGCGCGTGCAATCGGTTGGCGATCGACAGTTTCGTCGGCGCATAGGGCGCGATCACAGGTGCCAGGATCGCGGCGAGTGCCACGATGGCAAGCACGATCAAGCCGAGCAGCGAGGTGCGCCGGGTGATGAGGCGCGACAGCAGCCCGGGTTCGCTCTGCAGCGGAGTGGAGATCGCAGCCATCAGTAGCGCACCCTTGGGTCGACCAGCAGATAGAGCATGTCGATGCCGAAGTTCACCAACACGTAGAGGCCGGCGATCACCAGCAGCGCGCCCTGGATGACGGGATAGTCGCGCCGCAGTACGGCGGAGACGACGAGGTTGCCGACGCCCGGCAGGCCGAACACGGTTTCGGTAACCACCGCGCCCGAGATCAGCAGTGCAGCGGTCAGGCCGAGCACGGTGAGGATCGGGATCAGCGCGTTCTTGAAGGCATGCTTCAGCACCACCCGCCATTCGCTCATGCCTTTCGAACGCGCCGTGCGGACATAGTCGTCGTTCAGCACGTCGAGCATGGAGGCGCGGGTGAAGCGGGTGATCAGCGCCGAGCTGACAAGGCCGAGCGCCAGGGCCGGCAGCACCAGATGGTTGAGCCGCTCGCTCAGCGAGGCGCCCGGACCGCCGTATCCCGACGTGTTGAACCAGCCGAGTTTGACCGCGAAAAACTGCATCAGCAAAAGGCCTAGCCAGAAGCTCGGAACGCTGGCGGCGAACATGGCAACGGTCGTGGCCGCCTGGTCGAAGATCGAGCCGCGCCAGTAGGCCGACAGGATGCCGACCGGCAAGGCGATAACTGTGGCGATCAAGAGCGAGAAGATCGTCAGGAAGAAAGTCGGCTCGGCGCGCTGGGCAAGTGCTTCGGTGACAGGCTGGTTGAGGAAGATCGACTGGCCGAAGTCACCTTGAACCACGCCGAGCACATAGTGCCCGAATTGTTCGAGGATGGACCCGTCGAGGCCGAGCTTGGTGCGCAATGCCGCGATATCGGCGGCGGTAGCTTCCGGGCCGAGCATGACGGCGGCAGGGTCGCCCGGCGTGACGCGCACAATGACAAAGACGATCGTGACGACGATCGCCATCACGACGATCATGCCGAGCAGTCTGTTGATGATCGAACGCAGCATTGTCTTTTCACGTCCTGGCTTCAAAAGCATTTTCGGCTAAAAGGGCAACGCTCTTCCTCTCCCCCCTCGAACAGGGGAGAGGTGGCCGCGAGACGGCCATTCAGAGGGTTTGCGTGATGTCGCCATTCGACGGCTGTGGCAGCCGGTCATTTGGCTTCGAGATAGGCATTCCAGAAGTAGGGCCACGGGGCCGGCGTCACACCCTTCAGATTGGGTGCCTGGGCGGCGAGCGCGTTGAAATTGCCGACCTTGAAGGCAGGAACCTCGTCGTAGACGGCCTGCTGAACTGCCGGCCACAAGGCAATACGCTTTGCCGGATCGGATTCCGCGTTGAAGGCGCCGAGAACCTCACGCTTCTTGTCGGAAACCCACCAGCCTGGCGCGGTATCGGACATGAAACCGGTCAGGGACGGCTCCGGCAGGAACGGGCTGTGGGTGATGTAGATGTCCCACAAGGCCGGATCGGTACGGTTCTTTGTGAGCGTTGCCCATTCGACAACATCCATCTGCACCTTGAAGCCAGCGGCCTTCAGATACTCGGCGGCGACCTGAGCCAGCTTGTAGTGGAACTCGTACTGGCGGCTGGTCAGGATACGCAGCGGCTTGGAGCCGTCATAGCCCGCTTCCTTGAGCAGGGCGGTCGCGGCTTCGGTGTCGCCTTCGGGCTTGTAGGGCTCCGTGCCGGTTTCGCTGTGCCACTTGTAGCCTTGCGGGTACATGGCGCCGTCGATGGAGAAGAACTCTTCCGACCCGAAGGCCGCCAGCATCATGTCCTTCGGTGCCAGTGCTGCCTGGATCGCCTTGCGGATCTTGATGTCGGAATTCAGCCCTTCCTTGGTGTTCATGAAGAACACCGGCCACCCGAATGGCTTCAGCATCACGGGCGCGGTCTTGCCACCCGAAATCTTGTCGAAGGATTCCACCGGCAGTGAATCGACATAGGCGAACTGGCCCGAGACAGCGCCTTCGATGCGGGTGTTCGGATCGGGAACCGGCACGAAGCGGATCTCGTCGAGATACTGCTTGCGCGCGCCGCCATAACCGTTCGCCTCGCCGTCACGCGACTTGTAGCCGTCGAAGCGGGCGAGCTGGATGAACTGGTCGGGCTTGCGCTCCTTCAGCATGTAGGGGCCGGTGCCGACAAAGCTGGTCAGTGGGTCCTGTGCGGCGACTTCCGACGGGATGATGA
Organism: Aminobacter sp. AP02; assembly: GCF_003148805.1. Taxonomy (GTDB): domain Bacteria; phylum Pseudomonadota; class Alphaproteobacteria; order Rhizobiales; family Rhizobiaceae; genus Aminobacter. Next base: position 7,834 of record NZ_QGGX01000029.1, on the reverse strand, counting down.
TGGCTGCGGCATTGTTCAGCGACAGCAGTGAAAGCAGCGGCGCGAACGGCTTGTTGAGGGTGATCTTGATGGTGTTGTCGTCGACGGCTTCGATGGCGGTCACGGTTTCCGCGGTCTGCTTGCCGCGCGTCGCGACCTTCATCCAGCGCTGCAGCGAAGCGACCACGTCGGTGGAATTCATGTCCGAGCCATCGTGGAACTTGATGCCGGTGCGCAGCGCGATGGTGTAGGTTTTGCCGTCTGCCGAAATCTGCGGCATGTCGGCGGCGAGCAGCGGCGTGACGCCCCAATCCTTATCGAATGTGTAGAGCGTTTCGTAGATGTGCTGGGTGACGATGCCCACCAGGTCGGCGGTGGATGCCATCGGATCGAGCGTCGGCGGCTCGCCGATGGTGGCGACGTCGATCACGCCACCCTTCGCCTGTCCCCACGCAACGCCAGTCGCCGGCAGCAGCATCGCAGCCAGCGAAATGGCAATCGTTGTCATGTGTTTCATGCTTGGTCCCCTTCCCGATTGTTACATTACTATGTAATCTATAACTTAGTTATGGATCGTTATCTCATCTGCCTTACCTTTCGTCAAGCGGAGGTTGTGCTTGCTCCTCTCAGACCCACAAATTGCAGCACGACCGCGCTCGCGGGCTTCTCAAGCCCGCAGCTGAAGCGGTTTGTAGGATGGACGAGTGGGGCCGGCGAGGGGAGGGAAAATGACCTGTTGCGTGGTCAAGCGAGCATCAGGCCATGGGGCATGGCATGCATGATTGCATGATTGCGCAGTCGCCAAAGCGAGGGCCGCAGTTGGCCGAAGCCTGCGTGTTTGCCGGCTCAGGGTACCCTGGCCGGGTGGTCGGTGTGTGATCGTGGAATTGCCGAGCTAGCAGTTCGCTTCAGCCCGGCGCGGGCACAAATTGCGCCCGCGATGAGCGCTGTCTTTGGGGCCACCGTCCACAAGCTCGGGACGTTGGCCAGCGTTGCAGCGGCACTTTATCTGCCGAGCCTTGCCGATCGACCGCCCGGCAAAATGGCGTCGATCGACATGCTTCGGATCTACTCTCCGTACGGGATCCAGATGTTCTTGACCTGTGTCGCGTGGCGGAGCACGTCGCGGTCGCCTTCGGGGCCGACTATCCAGACCTTTTTCAGATTGCCGACAGACGCCTTTTCCACCGGCGCTACACCCTCGCCAGGGCCGTCATACCAGAGCGCGTCAACGTCGTTGTGCTGGGCCAGCACCTGCGCCAGGTCAAGCGCGTTGCCGGTCACGATGTTCACCACGCCGGCCGGCAGGTCGGATGTGTCGAACACCTGGTACAGATCGGTTGCCGACAGTGGGTGCGTCTCGCTGGGGACGACGACGACGCGGTTTCCGGTGGCAAGCGCCGGCGCGACCAGCGCGAGCAGACCAGCCAAGGGACGATCATTCGGGCAGACGATGCCAACGACGCCGTTGGGCTCGTTCATCGCCAGCACCGCGCCGTGGATCGGAACGGAATGCACGGCGCCATCATGCTTGTCGGCCCACGCCGCATAGGTGAACAGAATGTCGAGCGCTTCGTCCAGCTCGGCGGCGCCATCGTCCCGGCCGGTCATGGCCGCGATCCTGGCCTCGAATTCCTGGCGGCGCGCGGCCAGGTTTTCCGCGACAAAATAGAGGATCTGCGACTTGTTGTAGCCCGACACGCCGGCCCAACTGCCTGCCTTTTGCGCGGCTTCCACGGCATTGCGGATATCCTTGCGGCCACCCAGGCCGACATGGCCGAGTAAGGAACCGTCAGCTGCGTTAACCTCCATGGAGTACCCGCCATCGGGCCGTGCCTGTTTGCCGCCGATGTACAGTTTCGGCGTTCGATCGACACCCTCTACCGCTTGTATCTTGCTTTTCTTGGCCGGCTTCTGGGCCGCTTTTGCAGGAGCTATGGGCTTCAGATAGGAGAACAGCCCCTCACGCCCGCCTTCGCGGCCATAGCCGGACTCCTTGACGCCACCGAAGCCGGCTGCCGCGTCGAACAGGTTGGCCGAATTGACCCACACCACGCCGGCCTTCAGCTTCGGCGCCATGTCGAGCGCGAGATTGACGTTTTCGGTCCACACGCTTGCGGCGAGCCCATAGCGCGTGTGATTGGCGATCTCGACCGCCTCGCCGGGTGTCCTGAACGTCATCGACACCAGCACGGGGCCGAAGATCTCCTCTTGTGCCACCAGATGACAGGTTTCGACATTGGTCAAAAGCGTAGGCGGATAGAAATAGCCGGTCTCAGGCAGGTCGCAGGGCGCCTGGACGATTTCAGCGCCTTCGCTGGTTCCGATTTTTACCAGCTCGCGAATGCGCTCCAGCTGTTCGGCCGAAACGATGGGGCCCATGTCGACAGATTTGTCCAACGGGTCGCCGACACGCATGGTGCGCAGGCGCGCGGCGAGCTTGGCATAAAGTTTTTCGGCAATGCCCTCCTGGGCCAGCAGACGCGATCCGGCACAGCAAACCTGACCCTGGTTGAACCAGATCGAATCCACGATCCCTTCAACGGCGCTGTCCAGATCGGCATCGTCGAACACGATGAAGGGCGACTTGCCGCCGAGTTCGAGCGTCAGGCTCTTGCCGCTGCCGGCGGTGCGCTGGCGGATCAGCTTGCCCACAGCCGTGGACCCGGTGAAAGCGACCTTGTCGACATCGGGATGATCGACAAGCGCGGCACCCGTTCCGCCATCGCCGGTGATGATGTTGACAACGCCTGCAGGCAGTCCCGCTTCCTGGCAGATCTTTGCAAACAGGAGCGCGGTTAGGGGGGTCTGCTCGGCCGGCTTGAGCACCACCGTGTTGCCCATCGCGATCGCAGGCGCAACTTTCCACGCCAGCATCAACAACGGGAAGTTCCAGGGGATGATCTGGCCTGCAACCCCAAGCGGTTCATGGCTTGCGAACTCTTTTGCTTGAAGCGAGGCCCAGCCGGCGTGATAATAGAAATGTCGCACGGCGAGCGGGATATCGATGTCGCGGCTTTCGCGGATCGTCTTGCCGTTGTCCATGGTCTCAAGCACGGCAAACAGGCGCGCATGCTTTTGCACGTGGCGGGCCAGCGCATAGAGGAAGCGCGCACGCTCGCTGCCCTTCAGGGCAGCCCAGGCCGGCTGGGCGCGTCTCGCCGCTTTCACCGCCGCATCGACATCGGCGTCGCCGGCAAGCGCGATCTCGGCCAGCGTCTCGCCCGAGGCCGGCGAGGTCGTCTTGAAGGTCGTGCCGGTCAAGGGAGCCGAAAACGCGCCATCGAGGAATAGCCCAAACCGGCGGTCATGAGCGTTCAGCCAGGCCAGAGCTTCGGACTTGCTCTCGGGAGCCGGGCCGTATTCCATCGTTTCGAAGATCTCTCTTACGTTCATAGCCTTGAGCCCCTTTAGACAAGCGGGTGGCGGAAAGAGGCGGAGTATGCGCCGGTGACATGATGCTCGAGCTGGCGTTCGATGTCGCCAAGCAGGCTGGACGCGCCAAACCTGAAGAGATCAGGCTCCATCCAGCGGCGCCCCAGTTCTTCCTTCATCAGGATCATGTACGAAAGCGCATCCTTGGCCGCGCTGACGCCGCCCGCTGGCTTGTAGCCGACAAAATGCCCGGTCCGCTCATGGTAGTCGCGAATGGCGCGTACCATGGCGAGCGATACCGGCAGCGTCGCGTTCACCGCTTCCTTTCCGGTGGAGGTCTTGATGAAGTCGGAGCCGGCCATCATCGCAACCAGTGACGCCTTGTAGACGTTGCGCAAAGTCTTCAACTCGCCAGTGGCAAGGATGGACTTCATGTGCGCATGGCCACAAGCTTTGCGAAACGCTGAAATCTCGTCGTAAAGTTCCACCCAGTTCTGGGTGAGCACATGGCGCCGCGAGATCACGATGTCGATTTCGCTCGCACCCGCAGCAACAGACGCCTCGATCTCCTTCAGCCTGAGCTCGAGTGGCGAAAGGCCGGCGGGAAAGCCCGTGGAAACCGCAGCGACAGGGATGCCGCTGCCGCTGAGGAAGCGTTTCGCCGGCGCGACCATCTCATGGTAGACGCAGACAGCGCCGGTCGTCAGGTTCACTCCGGACATGCCGAGCGCTTCAAGGATGTCGGCACGTATCGGCCGCTTGGCTTTCTCGCAAAGGCGCCGCACCCGCCCCTCGGTGTCGTCGCCCGACAATGTGGTCAGGTCGATGCATGACACGGCCCGCAACAGCCAGGCTGCCTGGTAATCCTTCTTGGCGGTCCTTCTCGCAACGAGGCTCTTGGTCCGGCGCTCGATCGCCGAGGTGTTCGCCCGCACGGCCTCGACCCAATCGAGATCGAGTGCCATCCCGGGATTGCGAGGCAGATTGTGCCCATGCGGGGCAACGAGGGCGGAAGGGATAATCCCTTCGCCGATTTCAGGCATGGACATCCACGTTCCCCTTCCAGTCGATACTGTTGCTTTGCATGTTCGTCTTGACGCCAAGATGCGCCGCGATCGTCGCGGCGATATCGGCAAAACCTCTGAGCCCGACCGATCCCGGTTGCGCATCCGGCCCAGCGATCAGGATTGGCGTTCTTTCCCTGGTGTGGTCGGTTCCTGCCCAGATCGGATCGTTGCCATGGTCGGCGGTCACGATGAGCAGGTCGTCTGGACCAAGCTCGCGCAGGATGGAGGGAATGAGCCCGTCAACTGTTTCCAGCGCGTTGGCATAACCTGCTACGTCGCGGCGGTGTCCGAACTCGCTGTCAAATTCCACGATGTTTGAAAAGATCAGTCCGCCAGCCGGCAGGTCGCGCATCGCCTGGAGCGTGGCGTCGACAGTGCCTTGGATGCCTGTCGCCTTTCGCGATTCCGATATTCCTCTGCCGGCAAATATGTCGCTGATCTTGCCAACGCCGGTCACGTGTCTTCCTGCGGCAACAAGCTCGTCGAGCAGGGTCTGGTCGAAAGGAGGCAGCGAGAAGTCCCGGCGGTTTGCACTCCGCACGAAGCCATTCTCATCGCCGACAAATGGCCGGGCAATGACGCGCCCGACCATCAGCGGATCGACCAGATCACGCACGAACGCGCAAAGCGCGTAAAGCCGGTCGAGGCCAAAATGAGTTTCGTGAGCGGCGATCTGGATGACGGAGTCCGCGGAAGTGTAGAAAATGGGCTTGCCGGTGGCGACATGTTCGGCGCCCAACTCCTCTATGATTTGCGTGCCCGACGCGTGTTTGTTGCCAACTACGCCCGGCAGGCCGAAGCGGGCGACTATGTCGTCGATCAGGTTGCCGGGAAAGGCGGGCACCTGGTTCGGAAAATAGTGGAAGTCCTTGCTGACCGGTGTTCCGGCAATCTCCCAATGGCCCGATGTGGTATCCTTGCCCTTGGAGCTTTCTATGCCTACGCCCCATGTGCCTGTTGCCGACTGTCCGGCAGATGTCTCGCCGGAGGCCAGCCGCAACGCATCGAGCAAGCCCAGGGCGGCCAGGTTGGGCAGCATCAGCGGGCCACTCCGAATGCCCTTGAGATCGGCTTTCCCCTGGTTGGCCGCTTCGATGATGTGGCCAAGGGTGTTGGAGCCGTCGTCGCCGTACAGGGCCGCGTCGTCGGCACCGCCGATCCCGACGGAATCCAGAACGATCAAGATGGCTCGGTTGTTCGTCATGGCACCAGCTTTCCGCTATCGAAGCCCTTGAGCACGCGTCTTGCAAGAGCTTCGTCGATGACCAACTCGTTGATGTACCCGCTCCGCAGCACGCCCAGTGTTGCCTTGGCCTTGCTCTCTCCGCAAACGATGGCGATGCATCGCCGATCTGACACGTCGGTGGGAGAAATACCGACAGCCTTGTCGGTGAGTTCAACGGGAACCAGCTGGCCGTTGATGTCGAAGAACCGGCCCATCAGGTCCCCCACCGCGTCGGTGGCTATGAGCGCTTCGTACTCGGCTTCGGTGATCACCTGATTTGCAAACAGGTGATCTTCGCGGCCAAGCGAGCCGATGCCGACGACAAACAGATCCGACGCGCGGGCCTTGTCCAGCAGTTGTTGAACGCTGGGCTGGGATAGGAAAACGCTCTTTTCCTCCACGCTGTTGGCGAGATAGGGAACTGGAAGGAAGTACATGTCTCCGCGAACATTTCTGGCAAGAACCTGAACCGGGTCCATCCGGTTGGTGGCGAGGGACCGGGTGAGCGACCCGGAAATAGACACCGCCTCGAGATCCGGCCGCTCGATCGCAACCACTTCGGCAAAAGTGCCAGCCAGGGTTCTGCCCATGCCGATACCGATGCGCTTGATCGACACGTCGGACAGTACCGAGGTCAGGTAAGCCGCCGCGATCTTGCTGACGGGTTGAAGGACGTCTTCGAACCGGGGCGATGACGCAGCATCAATCGGGACGACGACGCAGTTGCTGAGTCCAAACCCAGCACAAAGCTCCATCTCGAGCTCGATGCACTCGCTCGGGCGTTTGCTGATCGATACCTGCACGATCCGCTCGCGCTGCGCCTGGGCGATAAGGCGGTTTATGCTCGGCTGGGACATGTGCAGTGCCTTGGCGATCTCAGCCTGGCTTTTGCCGCCGATGAAATACATCCACGCAGCTTTCACTACGTTGTACTTGTGCCAGTCGCCGGACGTTTCGTTCAACGTTTCTGTCTCCCTTGGCCGATGCAAATGGCGATGCCGTCAATTGCTCAAAGGTCACGCAGAAAACCCGCATGTCGGTCGAGAACGAGTCACAACATTGGCCGCAAACAGCTGTTCGGTCACTGTGGGAGGGCTCCCGACCACTATTGATAATAATGCATACTATGAATTAATATTCAAACGTATTTTCCAACCGCGCACCCTGCGGCAAATAGGGTACCGTCGCGCGGGCAGTTTTGTCGTTTATGGCTGTGGCCTGCCCACAAAAGCCATCTATGGCGTCGCGGAGGCTATTTCAGTCCTTCGAGGTGTCCACGCTCTCTTTGCAAAAAAGACCGCCACGAGAAACACCCTCGCGGCGGCCTTTCCATATTAGGAATGAGCTAGATCAGGGGCGGCATGTACATTCCGCCCCCTTGTCATCGCTTTAAGGCAAGGTGGCTGGAAAGGCTGCCAGCAGCTGATCGCGGTGCTCGGATGAACGCAGGCGTATGGCCAAGGTCTCGGCCTTGACCGGAACCTGTGGCGGTAGCTTGTACTCCACCTCAGGTAGATTTTCCCTGGCCCAGGCGTTGAATCGCGGGATCTTGTTGGATCCGGTGGCCGGAACGGACACTCCGTACTTATAGCTCATTACCGCTACTCCATATGCTCGACGAGTGCGGGCGTGGTTGCTGCGGTGATCGTTTTTCCTGCGATCGCCATTGACGGCATCAGAGCGCCATGGGTCCGTATGGGCGCACAAAGACGCCTTCGGGCCGATGCACTGCATCTGTTCGTCATGCGGCTCCCGGTCACCCGAGGCGCTTCCCACACACCGGCAATCGTCAGCCCGTCTGCGACGGGCAAACCAATGTCATTGTGATGAAGTGAGAAATCCTGGCCCGGTTCTTGCGACTGCAAGGTAACCGAACCAGGCTACAGGCCTCGGAGGAGGATCAGCCGCAAAAGAGCCGGAATGTAAGAGAACGCAGGCATCTGGTCATTGAAGTTCAATCGCCCTGCGAAGTCAACTTCGCTTACCCCTGTTCACGGTAGATGGCGAGCACCCGGCGCGACGGGCGAGGTCGCGCGACATGCTGGGCCGGTGCGGGCGGGGCCTACAACACGACGACGCGCGCTCCGTTCGAAGCCTTTTCGTAGAGATCGATGACGTCCTCGTTGATCATGCGGATGCAGCCCGACGAGGCCTCGGTGCCGATGGTCCATGGCTCGGAGGTGCCGTG
>NZ_QGGX01000028.1 GCF_003148805.1 Aminobacter sp. AP02 | reverse complement strand
GCCTTACCACGGGGGCGGCCATGTGGGCACGGCTCGCCGAGCGGTTTCTGTCCTCATAACATCGCCTTCGGCGGAGCCCGCAATTTCCCCGCTCGCCTACGGCTACTCGGTTGAATAAGTGCCCGCTAGGAGCGAATAGAGGCTTCGGCCACCTGAAAGCTGTCAGTCCCCTTGCGGCCCCTCAGCTTCCAGGCAACGAGCGCCAGAAATGGACTCGACGCTTGCTCCGCACTGCGTGCTCTATGTCCGCCCATTAGCTTGGCATCGGCGTCTCGACCACCTTGTCAATTGAGAAGCGAGCGGCCTCAGTAGGTCGCTCCGGAACCAGCAAGCGACAGTATCGCCAAGTTCACGGCCATGAAACGATTGGGTCGATTGGCGCTAGACATCGCGCTTCATCGCCAATTCCGCAGCAAGGCTTTCACCGTCACGGAAGATGGTGGCGACTGCCAGCGTCCGCCCCGCTTGAAGCGTAGGAGGCAATCCCTGGCAGCAATATCGCCTTCAACCTCGATTGCTTCCCATCCTTCGGCATGGCCGACATAATTGATCGGAACGCGTAGTGCTGGCTCCAGAAGAACCGCACGGCGGGGGCCTAAACTGATCTAGTCGGACGAAAGCGCCGATTGTAAACTGTCAGAAAACTGCGTATATTTCTGACAGGAGATCGGTATGAAACGGTTGAGCGAACAGATTTTGGCGCATGCGGGCGGATTGCCCGAGGGTACGCCCGTGTCCGCGAAAAGCTTGCTTCACCTCGGCAATCGGGCTGCGGTGGACCAGGCGTTGTCGCGCCTGGCGGAGCGTGGCGAACTGATCCGCGCTGGCCGTGGCGTCTATCTGCGTCCCGTGACGAGCCGGTTTGGCACGCGGTCGCCTTCGATTGAGCAGGCGGTCGAGGCGCTCGCCAGTCAGCGCGGCGAAGTCATCGTGTCCAGCGGTGCGGCGGCCGCCAACACCCTTGGCCTCACGACACAGGTTCCGGTCCGCTCGGTCTACTTGACCTCGGGCCGCACCCGGAAAATGAATCTCGGCAAGCAGGTGGTCGAACTGCGGCACGCGCCGCGCTGGCAGCTCGCCTTGGCCAATCGACCGGCCGGTGAGGCAGTCCGCGCGCTGGCTTGGCTTGGTCCCGAGAAGGCCGAGGCGGCGCTGTTGGCGCTAAAGCGCAAACTTCCGCAGACCACCTTCAACGAGCTGGTGGCGGCGGCGCCGCAGCTTCCGACCTGGCTTGCCCGCAGCGTCGGAAAGGCGGCGCATGGCTGACGCATTCCTCAGCCTTTCGGCCGCGGATCGCCGTGAAGTCTTGGGCATCGCGGCCGACCGGTCCGGTCGCCCGGCGCATCTGCTCGAAAAGGATGTCTGGGTGGTCTGGGCACTTGCCGCCCTCTACGGCTCGCCCCTGGGTGAGCACCTGGTCTTCAAGGGAGGCACATCACTATCTAAAGCCTACGGGGTCATCCGTCGATTTTCGGAGGACGTCGACCTGACCTATGATATCCGCACACTTGCTCCCGACCTGGTGGGCGCCAACGGCGAGGCCTTGCCGAAGACCCGCAGCGAGGAAAAGCGCTGGTCAAGCGAAGTGCGCAAGCGACTGCCCGGGTGGGTGGCGGGAACGGCGCAGCCGACCATCGCGAATGCGCTTGCCAGTGGTGGATTGGCGGCGGCGATCCGCGTCGAAGACGACAAGCTGTTCATCGACTACGAGGCGACGGCAACCGGTTCGGGATATGTCGCGCCGAGCGTGATGCTCGAGTTTGGGGCGCGCTCAACCGGTGAGCCGGCGAGTCCGCGCGATGTCGTCTGCGATGCGGCGGGCTTGGTGGATGCTGTGGAATTTCCCATCGCGCGGCCACGCGTTATGCACGCCGAGCGGACGTTCTGGGAAAAGGCGACGGCGATCCATGTCTTCTGCCTGCAGGCACGACTGCGTGGCGACAGGTTCGCGCGTCATTGGCACGACGTCGCCAGGCTGGATGAGGCTGGCTTAGCGACCACTGCGTTTGCGGATCGAGAGCTCGCCCAAGCGGTCGCGCGCCACAAAGGCATGTTTTTCGCCGAGAAGGCGGGCGATCGCGAACCGATCGATTATGCGGTCGCGGTCAACGGCGGCCTGCGTCTTGTGCCCGATGGCGACGCGCTGAAGGCGCTGGAGAACGACTACATTCGTATGGTCGAGGACGGGCTGCTGCTGGAGGAGGCCGAGCCCTTCGAGGCGCTTATGGCAAGATGCGCCGATATAGCCGCGCGGGCCAATCGCGTGGGCGCATAGGGGGAAATGCTGACTCGAGGATCGGAATGGAGACGGTGGGAGCCGTATAACGCACCGGGCACCGCCAGCGGCACTACGGCGTGGCACGACCCCGGAACCAGCCAAGTGAAACGAAGGCTGCGCTTGGGTCGATCCGAAGCGCTAGACGTCGCGCTCCATCGCCAATTCCGCAGCAAGGCTTTCGCCGTCACGGAAAATGGTGGCGACTGCCAGCGTGCGTCCGCCACGCTTGAACCGCACGAGGCAATCCCTGGCAGCGATATCGCCTTCAACCTCGATTGCGTCCCATCCTTCGGCATGGCCGACATAATTGATCGGAACGTCGTAATGCTGGCTCCAGAAGAACGGCACGTCGGTAAATGGTATCCGGTGTCCCAGCATGTTGAGCGCGGCAGTTGCTCCCTGGCGTTGCGCCACGACCCAATGCTCGACCCGGATGTTTTCAGCAGTATGGGGATCGGGCCAGCGCGCGATGTCACCGGCCGCAAAAATGCCAGGCACGCTGGTCTCGAGACAGGGGTCGACGAGCACGCCGCGATCCATGGCAAGGCCTGCAGCTTCCGCGAGACCCAGCCGCGGCCTCACGCCGATGCCAGTCACGACCATCTCGGCGGCGATGGTTCGGCCGCTGCGTAGCTGGACGTCCTTTGCACCGATTCTCGTGGCGGTATCCTCAAGGTGGAAGATGACGCCGTGCTCCTCATGCAGGGCACGGATGAAATCGCCCATCTGCGGGCCGAGTACCCGCTCCATCGGCCTCTTGTCAGGCGCGACAACATGCACTTCAACTCCACGGGTCCGAAGGGCCGCGGCGACCTCCAGGCCAATGAAACTTGCGCCGAGCACGACGGCGCGGCGGGCCGTCCCAGCCTGGGCGATGATGCTGCGGCTGTCGGCCAGCGAGCGTAAAGTGCGGACATGGGGCTGGTCGGAGCCGGGTATGGTCAGCCGGACCGGCTCGGCGCCTGTCGCAAGCAACAGCTTGTCGAAAGCTATCCTCGTCCCATCGGTGAGTACGACGTCGCTCGCCCTGACATCGAGCTGAGCGACCTTGGCCCCGAGACGCAGATCGATACCGTTCTTGGCGTAGAAACCTTCCTTGCGCAGCGGCAGCCAGTCCTCTGGTGCCGTGCCGGCTAGGTAGTCCTTGGATAGGTTAGGCCGATCTACTGGCAGGGATTCGTCATCGCTGAACATGATGATCGGACCCTGATATTGCTCGCGCCTCAACCTCTCGGCGGCCGCAAACCCGGCGGCACCACCGCCGACAATGACGATGCTATTCGGAGTCCTGGAATCGCCTGCGCGGGGAGCAGGCGAGAGCTTCTTGCGCTTCTCGCCGACAATTATCCTGTCGCCGCGTTGCTCGACCGACCAACAGCCAAGAGGCGTGAGCGCCGGTGCTCGCAACGCCTCTCCGGTGCGCAGGTCGAAGCAGGCATGGTGCCAGGGACATCGGATCGTGTTGTCGACGACCAGGCCTTCGGCCAGCGGTCCCCCATAGTGCGAGCAGGCAGCGGCGACAGCGAAAATCTCCTCGCCGCGGCGCACCAACAATACAGGCTCACCATCACGATGGCCGAGAAGCCTGCCGCCATCGGGAAGGTCGGCTATTGCAATACCTTGCGCGAGATCGGGTCCGCTCGCATCTGAATGACTGCCGGCCATTTTCTCCCTCCTTGAAAGGGCGGCTGCCGGAGTTGATCAGGTGACGCTGGGCTCGCCCAGCGGGCAGCTTGCTGGAGTTTTCCGCCTTTCCATCCGGCAGGCAAATGAATTCAGCTTGCAGGTGAATGCAATTCATTGAGATATGCGCGCCTGGAACCATGCGCTGACCAACCGGCTTACGGGAGACCGGCTCCGGGATGGCAGCTATCTCGCGGACTGCCGCCAAAACCGAACCGTCTGGATACGGCCCCGATCCTGTCAAACGGCAAGGCGCCTATTCGCCGCTCATTGAACCTCCGTCATCTCCAGATATCGGCAGAAGCCGTTGGCGAGCTGCATCTGCCGTGGCGTGCGGCACTCCGGTTCGAACACGTCCGGATTGGCGTCGAGGATGCACATGGCCTTGGCGCGCGACGTCGCCACGTTGAGGCGATTCGCGCTGTAGAGGAACTCCATACCGCGCGGCGCATCGGCATGGCTGGAGGTCGTGATGGAGTAGATCACGATGGCGGCTTCCTGCCCCTGAAATTTGTCCACCGTACCGACGCACGCGCCCGGCAGGCGTTCCTGGATTTCGAAGACCTGCGCGTTGTAGGGCGCGATGATGAGAATATCACTCAGGGTGAGCGGCGACATAGTTCCGTCGCGGTCCCGCCACTGTGCCCCTGCAGCAAGGATGCCGTTCACCAAATCCCGCACGCGGTTCGCTTCCTCCGGGCTGGAACTCTGGTTGCCGCTGTGCTGGACGGCAACATAGCGCAGGCCCGTCCCGCCAAGCGGGCCGTCCATCAGGATGGCCTGGTGTACAAGGCCGGGACGGGATTGGAGGCGGCCTTCATAGTAGAGCTCGGACGTGAACCGGCATATATCCGGGTGCAATCGCCATGTCTGGTCGAGGAAGAGGCCCTCGTCAGGGCCGATCGCCTGTCGCCCATCGAGCAGGTGATCAAGCGCCGAAACATCCGTACCCTCCGGATGCGATCCCTGAATTGGCTGCTCGAGCTGGCGCGGATCGCCCAGTAGGACCACGCTGGTCGCGGCGGGCGAGATCGCGAGCACGTTGGCCAGCGACATCTGCGCGGCCTCGTCCACGAACAGCACGTCCACCGCGCCGACAGCGTCTGACCGCGACCACAGCCAGGCGGTGCCTGCTACGACAGGGAAACCACCGGCGAGCGCCTCGCCATTGTCGGTCGTGAACGCGATGTGGGGAACATTGTCCGTCTTTTCCGAAACCTTATGCAGGCATTGCAGGTCGAACCCGCACAGGTCCGCCTCCCGGATCGCGGCATCAAGGAGGTTGCGGATCACTTTGTGGCTGTTGGCCGTAACCCCGACGCGGCGGCCAGCACGCACCAGATCGAGAATCATCCGGCCGCCGGTATAGGTCTTGCCCGCACCTGGCGGTCCTTGGATGGGGAGAACGCCATTTAGGATGACGGCCAGACGGCAGGCCGCGTCGGCAATGGCTTCCCCGTCCTCCAGCAACTGCGCACCCCCTACATCCGGAGCCAACCGCAGGAGCAAATCGCGGGCTGCCTTGTAAGGACCCGGACCGGCAAGTCCGTGGTCTGCGACATGCTCGCCGATTGCCGCCAGGGATTCGGCGAGTACCTGGGTGGGCACATCGCTGAATTGGAAGACCGCTTCCGGATGAAGGCCCGCTGTGTCGCTCCGTTTCTTGATATCGACCAGCCGATGTTCAAAGTCGATCGCGACAACCTTGCCGAACTTCGCACCGCCAACACTGCGAAGATCATCATCGCCGCGTATTTCCGCATCCTGCGGTGGGAAGCTGTAGCGATGAACGGGGGCCTTGGCTGTGCCGCCATTTGCGCAGACAAAGGTCAGCCCGGAAATAGCCGCCCGCTCATCAAACAGCTCTTCGGCGGGCAGGCCCGACAATCGGAAATATTCCCACCATGTCGCTTTCTTCTCTCGGCGGTGCCAGTCGAGGAGGTAAGCCAGCACCCACAGCGTCTGTTCTTTTGCGGACCGTTCCGACGGATCGACCGGGATGTTGGCAGTCAGCTTTGCCACCGTCGCGTCGACGCGCGCTTGCCACGCACTAACGTCTGGCGGCGCCTCCTCTTGGGGCGGACTGGGACGGGGAATATCGGCGCCGGCGACGAGGGCCTCCGCACGCAGCGATTCCAGCCACTCGCGAAGGGCCAGCGTGGAAGTACAATCGTCCTTGTTGTAGCCGGCCACGACGGCTCGGTCATTCGGATTGATGCCGGCCAGATCACCAAGCTCGAGGCTCGCCTGCATCCTGATCAGAGCGACGTTGGCATCGCGCAGCGCCACGTTGCGCGTGAAACCGTAGAGCGGCTCCAGCCGCTTGATCGAGTAGCTTTCTACGCTCGCCCGAATCGCATGGCGGACCAGGGTGTAGAGATCGACGAGCACCTGCCCACGCAGCAGCGCGTCGATCTCCTCCTCGCAAGTCGCGTAGCGGCCCATCAGGCGTTTAAGTGCGGCCGACTCATAGGCAGCGTAGTGATAGATGTGCAGGCCAGGATACGCCTTACGGCGCTCCGCGACGAAATCCACGAAGCGCTCGAAGGCGGACTTCTCGTCGGCGGGCGACAAACACCAGTCGCCGACATACAGCATCTGGCCGTCGCCGCCCTGGAAGGCGTAGCCGAACAGGTATTCGAGGCCGGCTTCGCCGACGAAAGGATCGCCCTCGAGGTCGAAGAAGATATCGCCGGCGTCCGGCTCGGGCAGGCGGCAGAGTCCGAACCCCGGCTCCACCGGGAGCACTTCATGGAGGAGGTGCCCAGCCACGCGGCCCTCGACTTGGATACGCGCCTGTTCTCGGATGCGCACGTAGGACGATGCCGCGCCGCGGGCCGGTTTCCACGGGATCGGCAGGGGCAGCGCGGCGAGACCCGCCATCGTAGTGACGCCCTGCGAAGCGAGCTCGCCGCGTTGCATAGCCGAGATACCTGCCACGAGGGAAAGATGGTCGTCTTCATGACGGCGATCGTCGCACGTGCTCCGCCAGCGGCAGATGTCGCAGTGCGGCGTCGGTTCCGGGTAGGTGGCATGATCGCCTTGAACGGAAGCGGCGAAGCGTTCCCGGACATTGCGGTAGTAGGCGGCGTAGTCGCTAAGCCGGAAAGGTTCCGGCGTGAAGCCGGTAAGCGGGGCAACGACGTAGGCGTATTCGGGCATGTGGCCTTGGATATGCCCGACCAGCTCCGAATAAAGGCACAGCTGCAGCACCGTGCCACCTTTAGTCTCGCGGGCGAGCTTTGTGTCGATCACCTCATAGGACCAGGGACCTCGCTCGGCGTCTCGATGCGGCGCAGGATGTCGGCGCGGCCCGTGAAGGGGAGCGCGCGCAGCGCGGCTTGGACAACTACCTGTTTGCCCGCCTGCATGTATGCCAGGGTGGAGGCGACAGAGGCGTTGTCGATGCCCTTGCCCTCGACAAAAGTGACCTCCAATCCAGCATCGCGGAGATGGTCGATATAGGCTGCCTCATGCTGCGCGCCGCGTTCCTGCAGGATTTCGAGAAGCGGGTCGTAGGTTTTGGGCTTTGCGAGCGTGCCGTCGGCGACCTTACGATCGAGTGTGGTCAGGTGACCACAGTTGAGGTAGCCGACAAGATCGGAAGCGCTGAACTGTAATTCGGAGCCGATTCTCAGCATTACGAAGTGTATGCAGATCGGCTAGCGCAAGGCAATTTGGGACACTCGGTCGTATTGCTCTTGTTGCGTGGTCAACTGAAACCACGTCGAACCAGCCGCATACACAGGCGTCGTGCTGCAGGTCGCCTGCGACTGCGCCCTAGGGTGCGCGTTTGAACGACAGCTATCGCACACCGATCCCGAAGGCGCCTGTCCGGAATCGGCCCCGCCCGTTGAACGCTCAAAACAGTGCGGGCAGCAAACTGCGCCCGCTGAGGGAAGTCGTAAGTGGTTACGTGAAGCGGCTCCGGCGCGCCGATCGAGCTGATCCATGCCCTCATCGACAAGGGGCCGACGGACCTCACCGTCATCAACAACAACGCCGGCAATGGCCGCATCGGCATAGCCGCGATGATCGACGCGGGAATGGTGCGCAAGATGATCTGCTCTTTCCCACGCTCTTCCGATCCGCGCGCTTTCACGGAGAAGTATCTCGCTGGAGAAATCGAGTTGGAACTGGTACCCCAGGGCACGCTCGCCGAACGCATCCGTGCCGGCGGGGCCGGCATCCCAGCTTTCTACACGCCGACGAGCTACGGCACTGAGTTGGCTGAGGGAAAGCCGACTGCTGAGTTTGACGGCCGCATGTATGTTCAGGAGCGCTGGCGGAAGGCTGACTTTGCGCTGATCAAGGCGCATGTCGGCGATACCCACGGTAACCTGACCTACAACAAGGCTGCTCGCAACTTTGGCCCGCTAATGTGCATGGCGTCAGCAAAAACCATGGTGCAGGTGTCGAGATTGCTGAGGCCCGGCGGCATCGATCCCGAACAGGTGATCACTCCTGGCATCTTCGTGGATCAGGTTGTCGAAGTCCCGAATCCTAGGCAGGAAGAAGACCTCATCCGAGCGGGAGCGGCCTACGCATGACCATCGACACACGCGAGGACATCAAGCTCTCCAACACCCAGATCGCCTGGCGTGCGGCGCAGGATATCGCCGAGGCGCCTATGTGAATCTCGGTATCGGTTTCCCCGAAATGGTCGCGCGCTACCAGCCGGAGGGGCGTGAGGCCATCTTCCACACCGAAAATGGCATCCTTGATTTCGGCGAGGCGCCGCAGCCAGGCGACGAAGACTGGGACCTGATCAACGCAGGCAAGAAGGCGGTGACGCTGAAATCCGGTTCGGCATTTTTTTCATCACGCCGATAGCTTTGCAATGGTGCGCGGCGGCCATCTCGATGTCGCGATCCTGGGCGCATACCAGGTGGCCGAGAACGGCGACCTCGCCAACTGGCGCGTAGGCACCAAGGGCGTGCCGGCGGTCGGCGGGGCGATGGACCTTGTCCATGGCGCGAAACAAGTGGTGGTCATCACCGAGCATGTGACCAAGGGCGGTGAACCCAAGCTGGTCGAGCGCTGCACGTTCCCGCTCACGGGTGTCGGCTGCATCACGCGAATCTATACCAGCCATGCCGTCATCGACGTTTCCGGTGGGCGCTTCATGCTGCGTGAGAAGCTGGCCGACATGACGTTCGATGAGCTGCAGGCAATGACCGGTGGGAGGCTGCACGTCGATGGTCGCGTTGCAGATCTCGCGGTGCCCGAACTCTGAGCGAAACTATGACCGAAGCCTATATTTGCGACTATGTCCGCACGCCCATTGGCCGCTTCGGCGGTGCACTATCGTCCGTCCGCGCCGACGACCTCGGCGCAATTCCGCTGAAGGCGCTAATGGCGCGGAATGCCGGCATTGACTGGGAGGCGGTCGACGATGTCTTCTTCGGTTGCGCCAACCAAGCAGGCGAAGATAACCGCAATGTCGCCCGTATGTCAGCGCTGCTTGCCGGCTTTCCGGTCAGCGTCCCCGGTGTGACGCTCAATCGGTTATGTGGCTCCGGCATGGACGCTGTCATCACCGCTTCCCACGCCATAATTGCCGGCGAAGCCGATCTTGTTGTCGCCGGCGGCGTTGAAAGCATGAGCCGCGCACCCTTTGTACTACCCAAGGCCGAGCTGGCCTTTTCAAGGAACGCGGAAATCTACGACACGACTATTGGTTGGCGCTTCATCAATCCCATAATGAAGAGAAAGTACGGCGTCGATTCCATGCCGGAGACAGGCGAGAATGTCGCGGCGGATTTCAAGGTGTCCCGTGCGGACCAGGACGCCTTCGCGGTACGCTCACAAGCGAAGGCCGCAGCAGCACAAGAGAACGGGCGGCTCGCGAAAGAGATTTCGCCTGTTACCATTTCCCAGAAGAAAGGAGATCCTCTCGTGGTGAGAAGGACGAGCACCCACGTGCCGTTACGCTGGAAGCGCTGGCAAGACTGCCAACTCCGTTTCGAAACGAGGGTGGCACGGTGACCGCCGGCAACGCGTCCGGCGTAAATGACGGCGCCGCGGCATTGGTCATCGCCTCGGAAACGGCAGTGGAAAAGCACGGCATGACCCCGCTCGCTAGCGTCCTCGGCGGTACCGTGGCCGGCGTGCCACCGCGCATCATGGGCATTGGTCCGGTCTACGCCACGCAGCGCCTCTGCAGTCGTCTCGGTTTGATGCCATCCGATTTTGACGTGATCGAAATCAACGAGGCCTTCGCTTCGCAAGGTCTCGCGACACTCCGCGAACTTGGCATCGCTGACGACGCGGAAAACGTCAACCGGAACGGCGGCGCGATCACCCTAGGCCACCCGCTCGGCATGTCGGGTGCTCGCATCACCGGCACGGCGGCATTGGAGCTGAAGCTTGCCGGCGGTAGGCGTTCGCTCTCTACCACGTGTATCGGTGTCGGCCAGGGAATTGCGGTGGCGTTGGAGCGGGTCTAAAAAGTTAGCGCACATAGGCGTGTTGGGGAATTTGCAGCATGGCTCTCAAAGGAAGCGGGAGCCTCAGGCATTCCCGCTTCCAGGGAATGGTGTGAGTTAGTGTGCCGCGCCCTTGGCAGCGCTCTCGACCAGCTTGGCCACGGCTTGCGGGTCAGAGACGTAGATCGCGTGGCTGCCCTTCGCTTCGACGACCGTCGAGCCCGCGCGCTTGGACATAGCCCGCTGAGCTTCAGGTGGGATCATCTTGTCCTCGGTTGCGACCAGATACCAGGTCGGCTTTGCCTTCCAGGCGGGAGCCGTTACCTTGCCGTCGAGGGCGGCTAACCCCCAAGGAACCTGCGAGTTCGCCATGAATGTCGCCAGCTCGGGCTTAACGTCGGCCGCGAACGAAGCGGCAAACTTGGCCTTGTCGAGGAACAGGAAGCCCTCGACCGGAGGCAGGATTGGCGGCACTGGCGCTCCGGGGGCGGGGTTGGCGATAAGGCTCGAGACGGACTCGCCACTGTCGGGTGCGAATGCGGCGATGTATACGACGGCCGCAACCTTCGGGTCGGTGCCGGCCTCCGACACGACGACACCGCCGTAGGAGTGGCCGACCAACACCACCTGACCCGGCGCTGCGGCGATGGCGCGTTTGGTGACGGCCACGTCGTCTGCCAGTGACGTCGTCGGATTCTGGACGATCGTCACGTCGTAGCCGTCCTTCTTCAGGATGTCGTAGACACCCTGCCACCCGGAGCCGTCGACGAAGCCACCATGAACGAGAACAACCGACTTCACGTCGGCCGATTGGGCCCGGGCGGCCGTTACTCCTACTCCCAGAGCGAGGGCTGAGGCCGCGGCAAGCAAAGTAAACACATTGGACATCTGAGTTCTCCTTTCAGAACCTTGACCACCGGATGTTATGAATGCCGATGGCCGTGGTCCTGAACGAAAGGGCCAAACGTGGAAGGTTCAGGCCAAACTAGGTGAGCTTTGTTCGCCGCCACGCGTTTGGCGTTACGCCCGCTATGCGCGAAAAAGCCCTGGTGAAATGGCTCTGGTCGGCGAATCCGCATTCGAAGGCAATGTCGCTGAGCGGGATGGCGGTTTTCGCCAGCAACTGCATCGCCCTGTCGATCCGTCGGTGCTGAAGCCATTGATGCGGGGCCATTCCGGTCGACTGCCGAAAGGCACGGGTGAAATGCCGTTTCGACAGGCTGCAAGACAGAGCGAGTGTCTCGAGCGTGAGACTGCCATCGAGGTTGGCCTCGATCAACTCCTTGGCACGACGTTCCTGCCAAGGCGCGAGGCCGCCGCCCCATTGCCGCGGCAGCTGCGCCACGTTGCCATAGGAGCCGGCAAGATGGATCGAGAGAGCCAGCGCGAGATAGTCGATGAACAGTTCCGATGCGGCTCTTGGATTTGCGAGAGCCGGGCGCATGGCGAGAAGCAGATCGCGGACAACAGGGTCATAGACGGTGCTGCCCACTGTGTGGCGAAGCTCCTGTATGTGTCGGGGGACATCCCCGTCGTCACCCAAAGCCAACAGTGCCCGGTGCGGGATGTAGAAGTTGACGGCGTGAAAGGGATCCCGGAGGTCGGTGGTCAGGTTCATCCTGAGGTCAAAAATGGCAACGGCACCTGCGTCGAAATCCCTGGGCGGCACCGCGCGGCCATCGGCATAGAGGTCGAAGTCATTGGCGCCTCGGAGTTGCAGCGCAATCAGGAACGCGTCCTCGCGCACAGGCTGGGTGACCCCGGCATTGCGGCGCTGGCAGTTGAGTTCGAGGAAGGCCATGCCCGTTCCTCGTGCCACGCGTGTGATCAGAACGGGCGCGTCGGGGAGACCGACCGCAGCTGCGACGGGGTTTACTGTGGGTGCCGGCTCAGGTCGGGGCATCGGCTGCTCACCCCTTGCGATGATGTAAAACAGTAGCAGCTACGGTTTGCTGCAGGAAGCTGCATGCCGATGGAGCGTGCCCGCACACGGTGTGGGTAGGCGTTGAATTGCGCCGTGCGCCGGCATGTAAATGTGTATTCAAGCTGTCGTTCGTCCCTGGATGATCCATTGCCGCCATTCCTGGATTGATTGGTTTTGACCATCAATTGACTTGGGGATTGAAATTGGACCTCAACGCGCGCCCCGAATATTTTTCTCCTACGCCCATATGCTTTGAATTGATGTCAACTGAACTTGAAACGGCGTCAGGAGTCCGAAAGATGAATGGAACTGTTGCAGCTAATCTTGTTTTCCCAGCGCTTGCTCCCGTTTACGCCAGGACCAGGATAGCGAGTGAGACGATGCTTCGCCTGGTGACTGGTGGGCTGCTCGTGGCACATGGGTCGCAGAAGATCGTCGATCCGTTCGGCTCGTCGGATCTGGTCGGCATGCTTGGTTTCTATCCGGCTCCTCTCTGGTCGGCTCTGCTTTCGGTGACCGAGTTCACGGGCGGTATCCTGCTGGTTCTCGGCCTGCTGACCCGTCCTGCGGCATTTGCCACTAGCGTCATTCTGCTTGTCACCATCTGGTTCCATTGGATCACCGTGGACCAGGGATTCGCAGGCGCGGAGAAGTCCATTCTCTGGTTCGCGGTCCTCGTCTATTTCATCGCCCATGGCGGCGGCCCCGTTTCCGTTGATGCGCGCCTGAACAAGCAAATCTAAGTTCTTTCCGGCGGAGGAGGGCGGCGGCGAGCCGTTCTTTTCCGCCGTCACCTTTTGCTACTGCTTGCCTCGCTCGGGATATGAGACGTTGGTGAAGCCCGGAATGACCACGGCTGCCGGGTCGAGATTCTTGTCGCAAAGCTCATCAATGATGAACTCCGACACCGAATTGGATAGAAGCTGGCGCGGGTCTTCCATGACCAGCCTCAGCCTGGCGATCGCCGTCAGTCGGTCGTCGGGATAACGCAGTCGCGGCATCTCGCTCAGTGTCCTTGTCTCCGTGGTCATGATCGGAGCTGCCTGAATCTCCGGCACGAAACCTGGGAAGCCCTCGAACATCTTGCCGCCGATCTCGGCGGTGATGCGGGTACGGGTCCACATGGTGCGGTAGCGTGCCTCCAACTCAGCGAGATCAGCGCCATTGTTGATCATATCGAGCGTCAGTCCCGGTGCGTGCGGAGCAATCAGCATATTCTCCGGCTGGAAACGCTCGCCCGACGCACGCCAAAGGATGTGGCAGGTGCTGTTCGTCGCCCATGTCAGGCCGGCGGTGGGGCGGCCAGAACTGCCGCAGATCATCACCATCAGTTCGGACCATTCGAGGTCCTGCGCGCGCACCCAGGAGAGCGTGCGATGGGCGATGTCAAGGAAGGTCAGCGCGAATGTTGCGACCATGACATCGTTGAAGGGGACCGGGATGGTCCGCGTTTCGATCGGCTCGAGATAGTGCTTGCGAAGATGGGCATAGGTCATGCGCTCGGGGCGCTGCAGAACATCTGCAAGCAGTGCCTCTGTCACCCGGCAGGCATAGTCGACCAGATCGGCGATCTTTGCTTCCATGCCTCGCCAGGCCGCGACCCGGGCCACGTCGCTCCAATAGACATCCCCGTTGACCGAACGAACCGCCTGGCATTGCGTGATGATCTTGTCGGCCCAACTGCGCCAGTCGCCATCGCCGCTTTCGTTCATTTCTGCGAGCCAGGCAGCGGCCGTGCCGAGATGCGAAACTGACGTAAGTTCCTTGAAGCCTCGCGTGCTCAGGCGAAAACTCTCGACGATTGGGGCCGCGCCGCCACCGGGGAAGAGCACCAGGTCGGACCCGGTCGATACGAGCAACGGCCTGTCGGTAGCGGATTTGGCACGCCTTGCGCCGAGTTCGGCGGCCATGCTTTGGGGGCCTGTATAGGCATCATAGAGTTTCAGGAATTCGGGATTGGGTGTGTAGCTCATGGGTGCCTGCGTGATCAGCCGAGGAACTCGAAGACGGCGCTGTCTTGCCGGAACTTGACTTCAGGCGTGAGGCCGTTGGCGACGACAAGATAGGTCTTGCCGGCATCGCTGAAGAAGGCTGCGTCGGTGGCGCCGAAGGTCTCGAATTCGAAAACCTTTTGCCACTGGCTGCCGTCCCACACGTGGATGAAAGAGACAAGATCGGTCTTCGGCGCCTTGGGAGAGCCTTCGATGAAGTTGATCTGGACAAGATAGTGTCGGCCGTCACGAGTCACGGTCGCGAACTCGCGACCGCCTGGACCGCTCAATGTCTGGAAGAGCTCGAAGGCGTTGCCATTCCATTTCAGCACGGTGGTGTCGCCGGCGATGGTGGCGAAGGCGAGCTGGAATTCTCCAGCCACATGCATGGCCAGGAATGCACGACCTGTGCTGCCGTCGAGGGTCTGGAAGGGTTCGAATCGTTTTCCGTCCCATCTCAGGATACGCGACGGCTCGACATGGTCGGCATAGCCGAGAAAATGCTGATCATCGACCGTGAAGTGACACCAATTGTAGCCCCAGGGGCCTTCAAGCGTTTGGAGCAGTTCGAAACCAGTCCCCGTCCATTCAAGGATGCAGGAATTCCGAGGATTGGTGGCCACCGCACCTTCGACGGAAACACCGAGCGCCAGCGCGAGAAAATGGCGGCTGCCGATAGAAAAATGCCGAAACTGCTTGGCGAAGAAGCCCGGGATCACCTGGAAAGAGGACCAGACGGTGCCGTCCCAACGGAAGATGGTCGAGGCGATGTTGGGATCATACGGTCCCTTGCCTTTGCGGGCGCAGGCCGTGGCCAGATAGTGCACGCCGTCTATTGTGAAGAATTCCGCGTCTTCGCCGCCCGGCACAGGCAGGCGAGAGTGTTCGGCGAAGGTGTTCTCGTCCCAACGGAAAATCAGAAGATCCGTGTCGCTGTCACCGCCATTCATATGCGCGGGTGCGCCGGGAAGATCATAGGCGAGTTGCGGGACAGCCAGGAAGGTTTGGCCATCTAGACGGAAGATTTCCGCCGCGCGTGCGCCTGATGTCGGCAGCGTGCCAATCTGGCGCAGGAGCGTCGTAGTCTGCCGAGCAAGCATGGTTCCTCCGAAACATTCTGCCGTCCAGCATGCCAGAGCCGCATGATCTACGCCAATTCGATCCGGCTGCGATTTTGATTGGCAGCGTAGATCAATCGAGCGGCAAGCGTTTTGCTGGTGCTGCTACTGCGCGGACAAATTCTAGGCATTGAGATTGTTCTGCTTTGCCAATCAATACGCCCAGCGATTGAATTGGAGGTAATCAAACGACCGCATTAGCATCCGATCCGTGGCGTGGTTCCAGCGACTTCGCCCGGGAGGAAATTGATGCTGCCTGTTGTCCCGAAAGAGAGGACCTCGATCCTCGACCGGTTGCGTGCCGGCGTTGCGTGCCACTCCTTGGGCATTCGCAGCGCACGCAATGTCGATTTCGTCCGGATGGCGGCAAGTGCCGGCTACGATCTGATCTGGGTCGATCTCGAGCATTCCACCATCGCGCTGGATACCGCAGCCCAGATGTGCGCCTTGGCCGGCGACCTCGGGCTGGGGGCATGGGTTCGAATTCCCGAAGGTGACCTCGGCGTTATCGGACGTGTTCTCGATGGCGGCGCGTCCGGCCTGATCATCCCCCATATCGTCACGGCAGCCGATGCCCGCGAAGCTGCATCCTATTGCCGCTATCCGCCCGCTGGCGGGCGTTCCCACAATGCACTGACTTCGACCTTCGGCTTCCGTCGGATACCCGGTGCCGAGCGTGTCGCTTTGGCCAACGGCCGCGTCATCATGCAGGTGCTGCTCGAAACGCCGGAGGCTGTCGCCAATGCCGATGCGATCGCAGCAGTCGAAGGCGTCGATGTCGTCGGTCTCGGGCTGAACGATCTTTCGGCAGGCATGGGCCTGTTGGGCGAAGTGCAGCATCCAGCCGTCGCCGAGCTTTGCAGACAAGTGATCGCGGCCGCCCACCGTCACGGAAAGGTCGCGGTCATCGGCGGCCTGGCAGGACCCGAGCACTACGCGTCACTTGTTGAGATGGGAGCTGCGCCCTTCGTCTTCACGGCGATCGACACCGATCTCTTTGTCGAGGCGCTGAGCCAGCGGCTGGAGAAGTGGCGCACGTTCGCCCGGGCCTGAACGCTTTTTTGGAAGATGGAATGCCTACATGAATGCACCCCTTAAATCCGAACCCATGCTACCGCTGGAAGGGCTGACGCTGCCGAATTTCGAGCTACCATCAGGTGCTTGCGATGCGCATATGCATGTGTTCGGTCCCGAAGACCGTTATCCGCATGTTCCCATGCCTCACTACACGCTGCCCGACGGCAAGCTTGATCACTTCCAGGGGCTGATGCGCGTTCTCGGCATCGAACGCTTCGTTATTGTCCAGCCAAGCTTCTACGGAGCCGACAACTCGTGCCTGCTCGACGCGCTGGCCAAGGCCGGCAATGCTGCACGCGGTCTGGTCATGGTCGAGGACGATGTCAGCCACTCCGAATTGGAGGGTTTCCACGAGGCCGGCATCAGGGGCATCCGCCTCGACCTGTTCAAGCGCGCCCAGCAGCCGATCGAGGACATCAAGAGCTACATCGCCAGGATGGCGAAGATGGTCGATGCGCTCGGCTGGCACCTGCAGTTCTATGCGCCCGGCTATGTAGTGCGCGACCTCGTCGATTTCCTTCACGGCGTGGAGACACCTTATGTCATCGACCACATGGGCTATATGCTGGCCTCCGATGGGCTGACGCAGGCCGACTTCAAGCGACTGTTGGCTCTGATGACCGAGGGCCAGTGCTATCTGAAGCTGAGCGGACCGTACCGCATCGCCAAGGACAAGGGGTACGAGGCGGTGGCGGACGTGGCCAGGGCCATCGTAGCGCAGAACCCGCGCCGGGCGATCTGGGGGTCCGACTGGCCGCATATTCCCCATTCCGGCCGCGACACGGGTGAACTGCTGAACCTGCTTGTCGACTGGGCACCCGATGCGGATGACCGCAAGGCAATACTTGTCGACAACCCGCAAACCCTTTTCGCTTTTGAGTAAGCCTGTCATGCAAGCGCTCTGGACTACGGCCGAGACAGCAACCCGCGATAGCATCGCGAAGTTCCCGGCCGAGTCCAGGAAGAGCGCGAGGGTAAGCGACGTCATGGTATCAGCGGCAAAGGCAGTGCTGGCAGACGACTCCGGAACTGCTCCGGCTGCCGTAGCTCCGCTGCTCTCGGTCCGCGATCTTCACGTCCAGTTTGTTTCGCAGGACGCTCTACTCAATGCGGTCCGCGGCATCAGCTATGACGTGCATGCCGGCGAGGTGGTCGCCCTCGTAGGGGAATCGGGTTGCGGCAAGTCGGTCTCGTCTCTCGCGGTCATGCGCCTTCTGCCGGGCGACGGCGCCACGCGCTTCACCGGGGCTGCAGAGCTTAACGGCAAGGACTACTTCGCGCTTCCCGAAGAAGCGATGCGGCGCCTGCGCGGGCGCGACATCGCCATGATTTTCCAGGAGCCGATGACCTCGCTCAACCCGCTGCTCACCATAGGCCGGCAGATCATCGAGCCGATGCTTGAGCATCTCGACATGACGATGAAGGATGCTGAGAGGCGGGCTGTTGAGCTGTTGACCAAGGTGGGCGTGACAGATCCTGAACGCCGCATGCATCAGTATCCGCACGAGTTCTCCGGCGGGATGCGCCAACGCGCGATGATCGCAATCGCGCTCGCCTGCAATCCGAAGGTGATCATCGCCGATGAGCCGACTACGGCGCTGGATGTCACCATACAGGCGCAGATCCTCGAGCTGCTGCGTGGCCTGGTCGACGAGCTCGGCGTTGGACTGGTGCTGATCACCCACAATCTCGGTCTGGTCGCGCGCTACGCCGACCGCGTTCACGTCATGTATGCCGGGCGCATCGTCGAATCCGGCTCCTCGGCACAGGTCCTCGAGCAACCGCGACACCGCTACACGATCGGCTTGCTCGGTGCCGTGCCTCATCTCGACCAGCCACGACAGGAGCGTCTAAAGAATATTCCCGGCCAACCGCCGAGCCTGCGCTGCCTGCCTTCGGGCTGCGCGTTCCGGCTGCGCTGCGAAGCAGCAACAAAGGTTTGTGCGGCAAGTCCAGGCCGGGCGGGCGATGGTGGGCACAGCTTCGCTTGCTTCCATCCGGGTGACTTGCGTCGCCCCATAGACAACCCGACTGGAACTGAAACCAGGGGCGGAAAGGCTGACACAGGGATCGCCCTTCGGGTCCGGGGGCTGTCCAAGGACTTCCACCTGGGCAAAGGGGCTACCGTCAGAGCGCTTCAGGCGATCGACTTCGACGTGCCCGAAGGCGGTACGCTTGGCCTCGTCGGCGAATCCGGTTGCGGCAAGACCACTGTTGCCCGCACGCTGCTGCGTCTCGAAGAAGCTACCGCCGGAAGCGCCGATTATCTTGGTCACGACATGCTTTCCGCGACCAAAGCCGAGGTCACCCAGCTGCGGCAGCAGGTTCAGGTGGTCTACCAGGATCCTCACACGTCGCTCAATCCGCGCCACAGGATCGGCCATGCCTTGGCCGAGCCGCTGCTGGTGCATGGCCTTTGCAAGTCAAAGGCTGAAGCAGCAGGGCGTGTCGAAGAGCTGCTTGGGCTCGTTGGTCTACCTGCGGATATGGCCACACGGTATCCGCACCAGATGTCGGGAGGTCAGCGCCAACGCGTCGGCATTGCCAGGGCTCTCGGGATGAACCCGAAGTTCATCATCCTGGATGAGCCAGTTTCCGCACTTGATGTCTCGATTCAGGCGCAGGTGATGAACCTTTTGGCCGACCTGCAATCGCAACTCGGTCTGAGCTATCTGCTGATTGCGCATGACCTTGCCGTCATCCGCCACATCTCCGATCGCGTCGCGGTGATGTATCTCGGCCGCATCGTCGAAACGGGCACGGCAAGCGAACTCTTCGAAGCGCCGAGGCACCCCTACACGCAGGCATTGCTGGCCTCCGTCCCAGCCCTAGCGGATGTCGGCCGCGCTCGTCGGCAGGGCATTGCCGTCAAGGGTGAACTGCCGTCGCCGCTAGACCCGCCCAGCGGCTGCGTCTTCCGTACGCGCTGTCCCCTGGCCAGCGCCGAATGCGCGAGGGTCGTGCCCGCTCCAGTCGCGTTTTCCGAAACGCATCACGTCGCCTGCATCAAGGTCTAGCGCCATGATCCGCTATGTCATCAGCCGCCTCTTGCTTTCCATCCCAACGCTACTGGGCGTGGCGACGCTGATATTCTTCATGCTGAATGTTCTGCCAGGGGACGCGGTCGAGACCATGCTTCGGGCGGAAGGTGGAAATCCAACTCCCGAGTTGGTGGCTTCCGAGCGGGCTCGCCTTGGTCTCGATCGCCCGATCCTGGTCCAGTATGGCGATTTCCTATCCGGCCTGGCCACATTCGACCTTGGAACGTCGAGCTGGACAGGCAAGCCAGTCGTCGAGGAAATCGCGCTACGCCTTCCGGTCACCCTGCAGGTCGCGGTTCTCGCCATGTTGCTTGCGCTGGCGATCGCCATTCCGCTGGGCACGATCGCCGGGGTCTATCACGAGACGTGGATCGATTATGCCATCCGCTCCTTCGCGATCGGCGGGATCGCACTGCCGTCCTTCTGGTTCGGCATGCTCATTGCCCTTGTCATGCTGTGGTATTTCAACTGGCTGCCACCGCTCGGGTCCCCGTCATTGTTCGACGATCCGCTTCGCCTGCTGCAGCAGCTGGCTCTGCCTGCCATCGCCATCGGCTACCGCTATGCTGCGATCCTCATCCGCATGATGCGTTCCTCGGTCATCGAGGTGATGCACGAGGACTTCGTCCGCACTGCGCGCGCCAAGGGCCTGAGGGCAGGGCACATCATCCGCCGCCACGTCATCCCGAACTCGCTGCTACCGACCATTACTATGATCGGGCTCGAATTCGCGCTGCTGATCGGCAGTCTCGTGGTCATCGAGCAGGTCTTTTCCCTGAATGGCATCGGCCGCCTGTTCCTCGATGCCGTGTCGCGCAGCGACCTCGCCATCATCCAGGGCATCGTCATGGTGCTGACCGTCATCTTCGTCGTCGTCAACCTCCTCGTCGATTTCGCCTACGCGGCGATCGACCCTCGCATCAAGCTGGCTTGACCCCATGCGCAACGTGTTCTCCGCTCCGGTTTCGACCGAACTGCTCAGCGAACTGCCCAGGCGGCGCAGTGCCGTCCTGCGCTTCGCCATGGACGAGCCGCTTGGCGCGCTCGGGCTTGTGGTGATTGTCGCGAGCGTCCTGCTCACGCTGTTTGCGCCACTGATCGCGCCTTACGATCCGCTTGCAAACGACTACGGCGCTGCTGTGCAAGCTCCGTCGGCACTGCACTGGCTCGGCACTGATAGCTTCGGCCGCGATATCTTCAGCCGAGTGCTCTATGGCGGCCGTACTGCGCTTCTGATCGGTGTTACCGCGAGCTTCATCGGCTGCACGATCGGTGCGCTTCTTGGGATCGGCTCAGCCTATTTTGGCGGCTGGATGGACCTGATCCTCGAGCGGTTCATGGAAATCCTGCTGGCGATCCCGATCACCGTGCTGGCGCTGGTGCTTGTGTCGACGCTCGGCCGCGACATGATGCTGGGCATCGACGTCAATCTGGTGTTCGCAATCGCGCTGCCGATCATCCCCAAGATGGCGCGGGTCGCGCGCTCGCAGGCACTTTCGATGCGGCGCATGTCTTATGTCGATGCGGCACGCACTCTCGGCTTCGGCCATTTCCGCATTATCGCCCTGCACATGGCGCCGAACATCTTCGGACCGTACATCGTGATGCTCACCGCATTCGTCAGCCAGGCGATCCTGATCGAAGCCTCGCTGTCCTATCTCGGCCTCGGCGTTGTCGAGCCGACACCGTCCTGGGGGCTGATGCTCGCCGGAAATGCTTTCAACACAGCCATGACCGCGCCTTGGATTGTCATCTTTCCCGGCCTTGCCATCGCCATCGTCATTTTTGCCTTTTCGATGTTTGGCGATGCGCTGCGCGACCTTCTCGATCCGAAATCCAACAGGGATCGATGACCGACTGACAGGTTCGAATTTCACATGGGAGGAACATCGTGAACTTGAGACACAGACTGAGCACGCTAGTGCTCGCAACCACCATCGCCGCAACAGGCACCTTCTCGGCGATAGCCCAGGATCAGCCAAAATCCGGCGGCACGCTGCGCTACGCAGTCAGCGACGACCCGGCCGATTTCGATTGCCACAGCGCCAACCACTTCGCAGCCCTGATGCGGCTTGCGCCCCACTACTCGACGCTGCTCCGCTTTAAGCCTGGCGCGTACCCCGAAATCGATGGCGATTTGGCCGAAAGCTGGCAGGCCGATCCGGCGACCATGTCCTACACATTCAATCTGAGGCCCGGTGTCAAATTTCATGACGGTACGCCTCTGACGGCCAAGGACGTGGCTGCGACCTACGAGCGCTTGGCCTTCCCGCCGGAAGGTGTGGTTTCAGAGCGCATCGAGGCCTTCCGGCAGATCGCCAATATCGAGACTGTCGACGACGCGACCGTCCGCTTCACGCTGAAAGCGTGGGACACCTCCGTGCTCGGCACCTTCGCGTCGCCGTGGAACTGCGTCTATTCGGCAGCGCTGCTGGCATCCGATCCGGACTACCCCAAGCGCAAGGTCATGGGCAGCGGTCCTTACAAGTTCGACGACTTCGTCTCGGGCTCGGTGTGGAAGGCATCACGCTTCGACGGCTACTTCCGGCCGGGGCAGCCCTATCTTGACGCGCTTGAGTCCTACACGATGGAAGGGCCGGCGGTCGCCAATGCCATTCAGGCAGGTCAGGTCGCCACCGATTTCCGCGGTGTCAGCCCTGCCAGTGCCGAGCGCCTGAAAGGTGCCATGGGCGAGGGGGTCGCGGTCGAGTCTGGGCCCTCGCTCACCCACTTCCTCGTCACATTCAATTCGACGAAGAGGCCCTTCGATGATGAGCGGGTGAGGCGCGCGCTCAATCTCGCCATCGATCGCTGGGGCGCAGCGAAGGCGCTGGGGACGACGACCGAGATGCGCTTTCCCGGCGGGATCTTCATGCCCGGCGGCAAATTCGCTTCTTCAGACGAGGAACTGAAGCAGTTTGCCGGGTTCGGCGGCGATATCGAGGCGGCGCGAGCCGAAGCCCGTCGCTTGCTCAAGGAGGCAGGCCAGGAGAACCTGACCTTCAACCTGACGGTCCGCAACGGCCCGCCTATCGTCGTAGACTTCGGTGTCTTTCTGATCGACCAGTGGCGCCAGATCGGCGTGACGGCGAACAACCAGGTGGTGGAGACACCGCCTTGGGCTGCAGCCATCAACAGCGGGGACTTTGAAGCGATCACGGACATCTATTCGGCGCTGCGGGAAGAGCCGACCGAACAGATGACGAAGTACATCTCCTACGATCAGTCGGCGCGTTCGGCAGGACGTTTCACCGACCGCGAACTCGATGGTCTTTGGACAAAGCAGACAACGGAGACCGATGAAGCCAAGCGTAAGGAATTGCTGCGGGCCTTCGAAAAGCGCCTGTACGAGAAATCCTACTCGCTGCCCGTGGTCTGGCTGGAGCGCGATGTCGCCATGGCATCGGCGCTGAGGGGCTGGACGTTCAGTCCCAGCAACTTCCTCTACCTCGATCAGTCGTCGACCTGGCTGGCTGAGTAGCAACGACTGCTCGAAAACTGGCACCCTCCGCCGTGGCGGAGGGTGTTCATGTTTCAGCCTGTGCGAATGCTACTTGCGCCAGGCGGATGAGGTGCGCGAGGCGTGGGTTTTCCTCGCCGGCCCTGTAAGCCAGCAAAAGGTCGGTTTCGGCATCCGCGTCCGCAAGCGTCTTGAAGGCGACGTTCGGGATTTGGATATAGGCGAGGCCAGATGGGACGATGGCCACTCCAAGACCCGCGGCGACCAAGCCGACGATGGTCGTTGTCGATTGGGACTCCTGGACAATGTCGGGCATGAAACCACGTTTGCCACAGAGCTCGATGAACTGGTCGTAGATACCAACGCCCATTTTTCGCGGAAAGAAGATGAAGCGCTCGCCGGCAAGATCGGCGATGCGGACCTCTTCGCGCTCCAGTAGCGGGTGAGAGCTATGCATCGCCACCACCAGCTTGTCTGTCTTGAGTTTGCGAAAAGAAATCGCCGTCGCTAGTTGCTGGCGCGGGCGGCGAATGACCCCGACATCGAGATCGCGGTTCTGGATGGAGTCGAGTTGCACCAGCGTTGCCGCTTCCTTCAGTGAGACGTCAATGTCGGGATACTCCCGGCGGAAGGCGTGGATCAGGGCGGGAAATGGTGACAGGAGCGAGGAGGCCGACGTGAAGCCGATACGCAACTGGCCCGCCTTGCCGCTGACAACCGCGGCAAGATCCTGTTCGCAGAACTCGACTTTCTCGATGATGCTGCGGGCGTGATCCCGCAACCTTTCTCCGACTTCGGTCAACTGGACGCGCCGCTGTGTCCTGACAAAAAGTTGGCAACCGAGTTCCTGCTCTAGGTTCTGGATCGCGATGGAGAGCGGCGACTGAGTGATGTTGAGCTTTTCGGCTGCGCGCCGAAAATGCAGCTCCTCCGCCAGCATATAAAAATACTGCAGCTGCTTCAGGTTCATGGAGTGCCCTATGGGTGATTTTCAGAGCGGATTGCATCCGCAGCATCGCTGCGAGCGTATTGTTTGGCAATGTATATCATTACTGGCAGGAGAGAACAGCAGGGGCACTGTTGTTTCACGAGGTCCATGTGCCAGCCTAGGTCGCAAGGACGCGATCGGCACCCCCTCACCGTCACGCCAACCCGCCGATCTGAAGACCGGGAATTTCCGATCGTCCCTGCTTGTTGCAACAGGGTATTTGAAAATGAGTGAGTGATCAGTCATTTAAAGATCAGCAACGAACGTTGGACGCAATCAAAATGGCTCGACCACTTAGGAGGCGTTGACAAATTGGCTGATCCACAGGCGGATTGAGACGATGTGGATGAAGCCGAGGTAGCTGGTCTGGGTGCCGACGCGCCCTTCATGCCCAACCGATTGGGCCAGTCCGACATTGCCGCCCCAACAGGCGTGCTCAATGCCGAAAGTATCACCATCGCGGTTGCTCGGAGGCTGCCCGAAAACGCCATCATCTGTGAAGAATCGATCACTTCCGCCGGCAAGATGGCGGTGCTGGCGCCGCAGCTTGTTCCCCATGACCACATTGCGCTGACAGGCGGCGCGATCGGAATCGGCATTCCGCTTGCGGCGGGTGCGGCCATCGCTTGCCCGGAACGCAAAGTCGTAGCACTGCAGGCTGACGGAAGCGGCATGTACACGCTCCAGGGGCTTTGGACCCAGGCGCGCGAACAGCTCGACGTTGTAACCATTGTCTTCGCCAATCGCGCATATGCAATCCTGCAAAACGAGATGCGAAATGTTGGCGTCAACGATTTCGGCCGCAATGCGCGTCGTATGCTCGATCTCGACAACCCCGAACTCGACTGGTGCCTGCTTGCGCGCGGTATGGGGGGTCGAGGCAGCCCGCGTCGACACCATTGAACAATTCGCTGACATTTTCGCAGCGGCCTTGACGCGTAAGGGTCCTTTCCTCATCGAAGCGCGAATATAGAACGCAATGTCGAGTTGACGCATCGTCGCCGACCCTCGTAGCTGGCGGCTTGGCACGGCGGCGTTAATGACCGCGAACGGAGGGGATCTCGCTATCGACGACCTCAAGGGAGCATCGGTTGGAAGGCAGCCAAAGGCGCACCGAGCAACTTATCTGACGCTTCCCGCATTGGACCATGGGAACTGAAAGGCGTGAGCATTCTGCCCACCGCAAAAGCTGTCGGTTATCCAACCGCTCTCACCACGACGAGCCGATCGAACCATGGATGACAGTGGGCTATGTGGCCCACTCCTACAATCTGGAGCCGAAAGCGCTGTTCAGCACGCTTGATCTACCGACAGGTGTTTCCGACAATCCGCAACGCGGAGTCCATAGATCCCGTGCACGCGCTGCTGAGGATCAACCACCGCCATGTCGTCGCTGCCCATTCGTGCAGTACCGACGGGATGGAAGACTGTCGTGGCGATTTCGCCCGCGGCGCGGGCGAGTTCCCCGGGCGCCTGGATATGTGCGCCCGGCTTGAACTCCTCCAGGCGGAACTAGGCCATGGGCAAAGTTGCGCCGAACTCCTGCCACTCTTTGGTGCCTGCGGCAGGTGGACCCCGTCACGCACACACCCGGTGCGCTGCTGGCGATTTCAGGACTCGAGCCAAACTTTCTCGAGCTGGATCTGGAGAAGCGGATGAGCGTGATGGTCTTTGACCTTTGGAACGAAGTGGGCAAATACCTTGCGCCAGTAGGGTTGGATGATCACCCCGGACCCCTGAAGGATCTTTTCAATGTCTTCCATGGCGCTACGCCGCTTTTCGACATCGGAGATCGAGAGCGCCTCGTTGAGCTTGGTATCGAGCTCCACGTTGGCAAACCCGGTTTCGTTCCAGGCCTCACCGCTCCTATAGGCGAGCGCCAAGATCTGCACGCCCAAGGGACGCATTGTCCACCCGGTCAGCGAAAACGGGTACTTCGTCCAGTCATTCCAGAATGTGGAACTGGGCAGCACGGTGCGCTTGACCTTGAAGCCTGCGTCTCGCAGCTGCCCCGCGATCGCGTCTGCGGTCCCTCGATGCCAGTCGTCGTCGCTGCTTATGAGTTCGTGTTCGAAATCCATCATGCCGGCGTCATTCATGAGCGCCGCGGCCTTTTCGAGATTCCGCTCCAGCTTCGGCAACGGAAAATACTCGGGGTGGATTGGGCAGACATGGTGGTTTTCAGCGACATCCCCGCGGCCGCTATATCCAAGTTCCAGGACCGCCGCATTGTCGACGGCGAGTTGCATTGCGTTGCGTACGCGCTGATCATCGTACGGCTTGTTGGTCACATTGAAGCGGGCAACGGCGGTCGCTGCCGTCTGGGCCTCGCTGCGTGAGAGGCCCATTGAGTCCAGCACTTGGATCTGATCGCCGGTGGTCTCGAAGTTGGCGTCGACTTCGCCTGCTTCGAACGCACTGGCGAGTGCATTGGGGTCGGTGCCGTAATCAACGAACTCGACGCCGTCGAGATAAGTCTCGCCGCCCCACCAGCCTTCCCGGCGCTTGTAGACGGCGCGCACGGATGTGTCGAAGGAGACGAGCTCGAACGGCCCCGTGCCGATGGGATGCTGCACCAGATCGGAACCCGTTTCTTCGTACCTGCGGTGAACGATGAGTGCGGGAAAATCGGCAAAGTTGGCAATCAGCGATATGTCCGATTTCGACAAGGACAGCTTGACCGTGTGGTCGTCGACCTTGGCGATGGCGTCCGCTCGCGCCTTACCGGTTGCGGGATCGACAAGCGCGGCCATGCGCCCGGCCATGGAATTGCCCGGGGTCTTCTTGTCGCACCAACGGGTGATGTTGAATATCACATCCTCCGCCGTGAAATCGTCGCCGTTGTTCCATTTCACGCCTTTGCGCAGATGCAGCACATACTGCGTCGCATCGTCGTTGACGTCCCAGCTTTCAAGAAGCATGGGCTCGAACGTGTAGTTGGCGGTGTATTTGACAAAGGGCTCTAGAAACTGCCGGCCGAGATTGCCCATCTCCCCCCAGTCGAACGTGCGCGGATCCTTCAGTTCCTTGACGGGCATTGCAACCCTGAGCACGCCGCCTTTTTGCGGGGTTGCCGCCAGCGCAGTCACGGGCATCGCCAGTCCGGCAAGGGCATAGGCGGTCGCTGCGCTCAGTCCCATGGTGCTGGCGATGGTCAGAAACTCGCGCCTATCCATTCGACCGGCCTTGGCCATCCGCGCCATCTGCGCGACCGCCGCCGGTATCGGCTTTTCATCATGGTTGCGATTGTTCATTGCGTGCTCCTCGCTGGGAATGTCGGTGCCACGAAATCGTGGCGACGGGTGAAAGTCGGCTATTGAGTGGGGCGCCTGAGCCGAAAACGGACTTGCTTCAGAACGATGCCTTGACGCTTCCGAGTGGACCAAAATCTGCCTCGATCTGGTCGCCGACCACCACCGCGACGGCTCTTGCGAAAGCCCCGGACATGACGATGTCTCCTTTGCGAAGACGCTCTCCAGTCTCGACAAGCGCGTTTGCCAGCCAGGCGATACACGCGGCGGGGTGGCCCATCCCGATTGCCGAAACGCCCGTCTCTTCTACGATGCCATTGCGCGACAGGGTTGCGCCGACCCAACGAACGTCGATGGTCTCTGGGCGAAAGCGCCGTTCAGAAAGGACTATGGCGGCGAAGGCCGAGTTGTCGGCAACCGTGTCGGCAACAATTCGCGGGTGAGCCATTCGATGGTCGACGAGCTCGAGGGCAGGGACGATGGTCTCCGTTGCCTGCAGCACCTCTTCTATCGTTGCACCTGGTCTATCGAGGTCACGTCCCATGACAAAGGCCAGTTCGACCTCGATATGCGGCTTCACGAACCGTGCGGCTGGAATCCTGGAGCCGCTGTCGAAGACGGCATCGCTCAGGATCCTTCCGCGGATCGGCTCGGTCAGATCGCAGGCTATCTGGGTGGAGAGCCAGGTCAGGCCGATCTTGTAGCCAGCGAAGCGCATCCCCTGCTTTTGACGCATGTCGTTCAACAGGTTCTGGATGCCATATGCTTCATCGAGCGTCAGATCAGGATGTTCGCCGCTCAGCGGAGGCATGCTCGTCGCACTGCGTTCGGCTCTCAGGATTGCCTCTGCCGCCTCGCGCATGTCGAGGCGTTTCGAGGTCCCGGGTGTATCACGCATGGGAGCCCCCAGCTGTATCGATAACGACCTTGCCAACCGCCTGACCACTTTCGAGACGGCGGAACGCGTCGGGCAGCCTGTCCAGAGTGAAGTGTCCAGGGTCGAGCAGTGGCCGAACCTTGCCACTTTCGACGAGGCCAGCCAGTTCGACGAGGATCCGGCCATGCTGCTCCCTGCCGATGCGCGAAAGCAGCGGGATCAACATGAAAACGACGTGGAGAGACAGCGCCTTTGCATGCATCGGCGACAGATCGTGGGTACTTCGCGCTGCCGTGGCGACAACACGGCCGTGCGGTGCAGCCGCCTGCAGCGAACGGTCGAGACATTCGCCGCCGACCGTATCGATGACGACGTCGAAGCCATGGCCGCCAGTCAGTCTGCCGACATAGTCGGAAACCGTCTCCCCCAGGTAGAGGATCGTGTCGTCGGCACCCAGTTCGCGGGCAAGTGCTGCCTTTTCCATCGACGAGACGGTGGCTGCGACACGCGCGCCACGTGCTTTCGCCAGCTGGATGGCGATGTGACCAACACCACCGCAGCCGCCATGGACCAACACATGATCGGATGCGCCAACGGCTGCTCGCGTCATGCAGTTCCACGCCGTAATCGAAACCAATGGCAGCGCCGCTGCCTCAAGCATCGAAAGATTGCGTGGCTTCGGCGCGAGCAAGCGAGCATCGGCGGCAATGTATTCGGCGAAAGTCCCTCCAAGCCCTTTGACGCCACCTGCGCAGCCATAGACCAAGTCTCCTGGTGCCAGGTCCGAAACGCCTTCGCCAATGGCTTCCACGGCCCCGGCAAGGTCGGCGCCCAGTACGGCAGGCAAGACGGGCCCGATCGGGAGCCCTCTCAGGATACGGACATCGACCGGGTTAACGGACGTGGCCTGCAGCCTCACCAACACCTCTCCCGGGCCCGGTCGAGGCGT
Organism: Aminobacter sp. AP02; assembly: GCF_003148805.1. Classification (GTDB taxonomy): domain Bacteria; phylum Pseudomonadota; class Alphaproteobacteria; order Rhizobiales; family Rhizobiaceae; genus Aminobacter. Next base: position 14,427 of record NZ_QGGX01000028.1, on the reverse strand, counting down.
CGCCATCTCGGCAAGATTGAAGTTCTCCGGGCCTCCGAAAGCCCCCACGACCATTGCACGCATCCACCAATCCCTACACATTTCGTCTGTTGGGCACTTTGCCGGCAGCGCCGCATGAGAGGAAACGCATAAATCTAATGCTATCGATCTGGAACGTTTCTGGCTTATGGTGACGCCTGGACGACGACAGGGGCCGCAATGAGATATCCCGATCTAGAAATCGATCTGCTCCGCGCGTTCACGACGGTCGCCGAAACAGGTAGCTTCACGGCTGCTGCTGACGTCGTCGGACGTTCGCAGTCTGCCGTCAGCCAAAAGATCATCCGGCTCGAAGATCTGCTGGGGCGCCCGCTTTTCCGGCGGACCAGCCGTTCCCTCGTACTCACCGGTGAGGGGGAGCGGCTTCTGTCCGCTGCGAGGCGCATACTCGAATTCAATGATCTGGCGGTTCGTACGCTCGTCGACTCTTCGGATGCCGAACGGCTACGCATAGGCATTTCGGAAGATTTCGTGCCTCACCATCTGCCTGCATTGCTGTCGAAATTTACGAGCTTGTGTCCGGCAATACGGCTCGAATTGATGACGGGCCTCAGCTGTAACCTCTTGGCGGCCTATGATGAGGACCGGCTCGACATCGTGATCGCAAAAAAGGACGGACGCGCGCAGCGGGGCAGGGTCATCTGGCGCGAACCATTGATGTGGATCTCGTCCAAGCAGCATGATCGCGATCAAGAAGAAGCGGTGCCGCTGGTTCTCTTGCCAGCCCCCTGCACATATCGCGGCGTGGCCATCAAGGCGCTCGATTCGGTTCGGCGCGATTGGTACGTGGCCTGTACCACCAACAGCCTAGCTGGCGCGTGTGCGGCCGTCGCCGGCGGGTTCGGGGTGACCGTACTCGGCAGATCGTTTGTACAGGAAGGAATGCAGGTTATCCGCCCGTCGGATCAGTGGCCTGCACTTCCCATGACCGAGATCGTGGTCATCGGTGAGGAAAAGAGCGAAGCGCGCATTGTTCAGCCTCTTCTCTCTTTCCTCACCGACAATCTTGCCCACTGACGCCACCGCGAGGCTGGCTTTAAGGTGAACCGGACAGTCCTGCAGGGTCGACCTTCTGGAACGACTGAACAGAGTATCCCTATCATGGAAGCGGACTGTCCACTCCGGCCCCATACACGACGCTCGCGAACGCTCTGGCAAGTACGGCCCTTAGTGCAAAGCAGCCAGATGGAGCAATAGTCACTGCGACCTTTGATGCCGGGCCGGCCGCGATTGCCTATTCCCCCAGGCATACTGCTGATCCATAGTCGGCTGTCTAAGTCGACATCATTCGCCGTGATCCGGCATCTTCCTGAAACAAGGCAAGGGCTGTTTAGGCTTCAAAACGTCGGTTCAAACGCAAACACGGCTGTTAGACGTCTGCGTAGATTGCCTCGATCCGCACAGCTTCATCGTCGGTAAGGGCGGCGAACTCATTTTCGCGCGCACGCTTCGACAGCTTGCCCCCGTTCTGTCGCAAGAACCGGTACAGGAGGTCGAGTACCCGGTCCGGCATGTCGACCATTCCTTTCACCTGTGCCTTGAAACTATCGTACCTCCGAAGGAACGCGGTTTCAGAAGGTAGGTCGACATCGATTGCGCGCGCGACGCATTCGAACAGGAACTCTGCCTGGGGCGTCGCATCGAAATAGCGATAGAAGTCCGCCGTCTCGTTGAGGACCGCGACGTTCCCCCGGTCAGTGGGGCGCCAGCGGATGAGCGGTAAAAGACGACGTGAATAGGTTTCCAACACGCGCCGGTAGTCGGCAATCCTATCAAGAATAACGGCCGATACGGGGAAGACAAGACCGGGTGGGTTGAAGCCGCGTTCCGCCAGAACATGATGCATAAGGTAGCGGTGGAGCCGGCCGTTTCCATCCTCGAACGGATGGATGTAGACGAAGCCGAATGCGAGGACGGCCGCGGCAAGAACCGGATCGAGATCCCGCGCGGCGCCACGATCAAAAGCCGTCAGGCCGTCGATTAGAGCCGGTAAATCCTGATGCCGTGCGCTGATGTGATCGGGAATGGGTGTACCGTTCTGACGATCGTGTTCGCCAACAAACCCGCCCTGATCTCTCAATCCGAGATGTACGAAACGTGCGTCTCCGATGACAATGCCCTGCAAGCGCTCCAATTCGGCGCGGTCGATCGGGCGACGGCCCGCCTCGCCAATCGCGTGCCCCCAGCGTTGAATGCGCTCCTGGGGCGGGTCGTCGCCCTCGATCTGGAAGCTCGATCGCGAATCCTTGAGCAGCAGAAACGCCGCAGTGCGGGCAAGGAGGTCTGCGGGCAGGTCGGCCACGAGATGCCGTGCTTGGTCACTGAGATTGCGTGCTACAAACCGCTCCAGCGTCGGCGTGCGAAAGATCAGCGGGCAATATGCGGGCGTACCAGGCAGATTGTTTTTCACGCGATGGCGTGACGATGTCGTCCCCCTAATTGCCCATTGCTGGTCCGGGTCGAGGACAAGTGCGTAGCTTCCGAGCGTGGCGTCAGGCAGATCGAGCCGAGTGTCGAGCAGCCATTCGTACAGGAACCAGATCCGCCGTGCGTAGGAGCCGGTTGGAGCTGCGCGTATCAGGGCCACAATCGGCTCGGGCCCCGTGGCAAAAAACAGCGTCTTGAGAACTGCAAGGTCGAGCCCTTCATAGCGAAGCGCGAAGGTGAGATGACCGCTGACACTGGCGTCTGGCTGGTGGCGTGGGGTATAGAGCTTCCATCCGTCAGCCTCGTAGACCTTGTGCCGCGGACCGATCGCCGCCAGGTGGATCGGGATCGGCACCTCCAACTCGAAGGCGTCAATCAATGCGGCGTAACCGACTGGAATGGCCGCTTCGGGCAGTGGGCGCCCGTGAAAAGCGGTTACCGCTTCTGAAAATGGCTTTCGTTGTTCGATTTCCATGAATTCCGATACCAATCTATGAAAGACACGCCCAATCGGAGTATTTCATGAAAATTGATAACTTTCTACAACATTGCATGAAATCTGGGCTAATGCCGTAAACGACGATTTCGACTATCACCGCGACGATGCCTACACCCAACCTCAACGTCCGCTCTGGACGATGAGGCGCCTGAGTGGCATCGCAGCCGGCCAATAACGCGCATGACGGCGAATGCGTCCAACCCGATCGTCAGCCAAGCTTGCAGAGACGACCGGGAACAGCAAAAACCCAGCTAATCGGCGTTTCTGCAAGGCATGCTTGTTCCATAATTCCTATTATGCGACAACGCCGTGTAGCGCCATTTTAGAGATGCGACACATGAGCCAGTTAGAGATGCGACAGTCGTCGCCTCTTGGGATGCTGGTCAAACGTCAGCGTTTGGAAGGAAGACTGGCGACGTGAAGCGTGGCTGAGCCCATGAGCGTTCGGAGATCTACCGCTTCATCTACGACAAGGAAGATTACGGGCTTGGGCTTTATCGATATCTGCCTGAGGCGCGCCGCAAACGCCGTCGGCGTGGCTCCAGACAGCCGCGAAACAGCGTGTTTCCTGCCGGTCACAGGATATCGCAACGTCCTGATTTTATTGGCGATCGATCTGAATTTGGTCACTGGGAGGGCGACCTTTTGATCTTCGAGCGTGTACTGGGCCATGCCAATGTCACCTCCCTGTTCGAGCGTAAGAGCCGCTACACGGTGATGATCAAGAACCAAAGCCGGCACTCGCGTCCGATCATGGACAAGATCATCGAAGCCTTCTCTGCTTTGCCATCCTGCGCACGTCAAAGCTTCACCTTCGACCGCGGCACCGAGTTTGCCGGCTTCAGGGCCTTGGAAGACGGAATCGGCGCAAGGAGCTGGTTCTGTGACCCCAGTTCACCCTGGCAGAAAGGCATCGTCGAGAACGCCAACAAGCGCATTCGCCGCTTCATGCCCGGCGATACGGACCTGGCGGACGTCTCACAGCAAAAGCTTGTCCAACTCGCCAATCATCTGAACTCGCTGCCACGAAAGTGCCTTGGATATAAAACACCCGCCGAAGTCTTCATGGCGCATTTGCGAGAGGGAGGCTGATCCCCTACCCTCCCAGCCGGCATGATGCACTTGGCTTGGATTCTCCAACGTCGAACAACTATGCCTGCCCTTCCCGGCGAACCCATAGGCTAAGGAGCGCGCACGGCTTGGCCCCCTCTTGAACCTTCCGGCGCCCATGCTTATCTCACTGTTGTTGCCACTTTCCTCCTCCCACAAGTAGCAACACCAATCGGCCAACTCCTCCCAAGGCCGCTTACTTTTCGAGCCCGTCGCGACCTCCTCCCCGCGGCGGGCTTTTCCTTTTTCAAACCGAGATCGCGCCCATCGCGGCCCGTCCCGCCAAGTTCGGTGGCCGGCACGATGGCTTCGCAAGTCTCCGCTCGCAGCGAGCCTTCTCGCCATTCACACCTTTCCGCCTCTCTTGCACACTGAGATCTGGAGGCCCCGTATCGCGGCCCTAGCTGGCCTAATTCGCAGTTACGGACTATTCCTTTAAGAATAAAATATTGATTTTATTATTGTATTTCAACCAACATACATTCAGCGGAACGTCCGTGAATAAATTTGGGAAGATGCATAAGGCTGCTGCAGCGATCAAAAGTTAAAGGCAGTGATAAGGGGAACGTCGAATAGCCGGGCCCAGGAAGCGGCGCTGGCCCTCTGAATGGCGACGATTGACGTGCCACCCGTCCACCAGCCATTGCCGGTGGCGACGACAATCTCGGGCGCATAAATCATGGACTGTAGGATGGGCCAGAGGATGAGCTGCTCGTAGCAGATAAGCGACGCAATCCGATAACCGCCCAGCTCGACCGCGGGATTGGCGAAGAAGTTCCCGCGCGCTCCGCCGCCTTGGTCGGTCCATGCAAGCCAGGGCTGCCACATGGAGACCGGAACTGGCATACGTTGGCGATAAATGACGCGCGCCCCGTCGGCCGAAATCGCAACCATGACATTGTCGTATGCTTGCGCATCGACAATTGTCGCTCCGGCGATGACAGAGACATCACTTCCTTCCAGCCCCGCTCGCCAAACCCTCTCTAAGGTAGGGGTCCAGAAGCCGAGCGCACTTTCGGGAAGAATGATGAAACGGCTTCCCTCGCGCGCTTCGCGCCGGACCGTCGCGATCAGGTTAAGGTGATGGTCGAGCGAGCCGTCTCGCCCCAAGCTTCGACCCCGTTCGAGATCGACGCCTTTCCATCCATTGGGTAGCACGGGATGCGACCACATAGCGGCGGAGCATAACCAGCATGCCCCCAGGGCGATGGCGGCAGCCGGCCAGCATCGCGATGTCATCATCCCGAGGGCGGCAAAGGCCCCAGCGAGCCCCCACCATCCCCACCCCGGAAACAGAACGCCCGCCGCGGTCAACGGATGTGCCCAGCCAATGATACCGAAGGGCGGCAGCCCCAAAAGCACCACCGCCGCCAGATAGCGCAGCGACCTCGCATTCCCCCGCTGCCCAGTCCACATCGCCGCATGCACACCGACGAAGCAGAGCGATGCGACGATCCAAAGCAACAGACCAGGCCAAAGGTCGGATGCGTAATAGGTGGCAACGCCCTTAGGCAAGCCACGGGAGGCTGCGAGGAAATATCCTAGCGATACCAGAGCCGCGATCAGGCGGGATGGCGACCAGGTCCATAGAGCTGGCAAGGCGAAAGCAAGTGGCAAGCTCAACGGATCGCCGCTCCAGCCAACGCAGCCGACTAAAGCTGCAGTCGCTGTCAGCGTGATGCCGCGCATATAATCAGGGACGAAAGGTGAAGACCGGGCGAGCCCTACCGAGAAGGCCGGTGGCGGGGATCGGCCCGAAGTATCGGGAGTCATATGAGCTCGCTGTGGATGAGTGCAGGAAAAGGTAGCCGGGCGGCACGGTGCCCCCGGAAAAGGGGACAAGCGCCCTGCCCTGACCGTCCCTGTGACGGATGCGCGAAGCAGCAAGCGGCCTGCCATCGATGATGACATCGTCGCCGATCCAGACGCGCTGGCTGGCAACGGCCACGATAGTCTTGAGTAGCGGGGCCAGCCCGCCCGGACAAAGTCCGACACGGAGATAGCCCCGACCGAACGCCTCCACGAACATGGGGGTCGTAGGAGGGCAAATGAAGACCGTATCGCCAACGGCCACGGAGCGTTCTGTCGCCTCGATGCGCCAAAGGCCGATTGCCGCGCTTGATGTCAGGTTGAGCCTGTAGCCGCCGACCCAGCCAATCATGGCAAGTATTGTAGCGCTGACGGCAGCCATGCCGAGAACGTTTGCGATTCGCCTGCGTTTCATAGCTTCCACGCCAATCCCTGGCGCTGCGCCATTCGTAACTGCGCGACCTGCGTCAATGCCTGCGTTGTCCGCTCATGAGCAGCGAGTTGCTGGGCGACACGCATCAAAGGCCATGCGTCACGTAGCTTCTCTCGCTCGCTAGCTCGAAGGCCCCCCGCGGCCTTGTCAAAGAGAGCACCCGATGCCTCACGCGCGGCGTTGCCGAGCAACGTCCGCTCGCCGAAGCGTTCAGCAATGGCACGGTTGAAGCCATCGATCTCGAGCCTCACCTCGCGATTGTCGCGGATATGGTCGAGTGCGGCTGGAAGATCGCTGCGGTCGATTGCCTCGCGGATCGTTTCCAGCACTGACCTGGCGGCCGGCGACAGCGCCGGGATTTCGATCGACAGTCGGTGACGATGTGCCTGCTCCTCCTTTTCGATCCTTTCGGCAGCAACCGTGCGCATCTGCAGATAGCGCTCGATGTCGCGCTTCAGTGCCGGCACATTGACCTCGGCAACACGGCGCTCCTCCTTGTCAGCTTTCGACGCGAGAAGACCCGTCCGCCCTTTCAATGCTCCGAGCGATGCCGGCTCGCTGACGAGCTGAGCAAGTGTGTGTTTCGCAGCCTTGTGGTTAGTCAGAAGCGCATTGAAGTCCATTGCCCGGAAAGCGGCCTCCGGATCTGCAAAGACATAGCGGAAGCGTGTGGACATCTCCTCCCACTGCTTGGGAAGGGCCGGATCGGCGAGAAGCCTTTCCTCGACGACATCAGCCAGCGACCTGGCAAACACCGTGACACCGGCGACCATCGGTTCGGCCCTGTTGCGGATTTGCGTTGTCGGGCTTTGCAACAGGCCAAGGCACTCGTCGTGGACACGGAACCGTTGCGCCAGGTCGGCAAGCCTCTCCTTCTGGCGCAGCATCCAGTCGAGCCGGTCGCGGACGAGCGTGCGCGCAACACGCGATATGTGCAGCCCTCGGTTCTCGGCAAAGCGCAGGGCCTGCCGGTAGAGTGTGCCACGCTCGTAATCGAGCGTGGTTTCCTTGGCGTTCGTTCGAGATAGGGTCGTCTCAAGCCCACCTGACTTTGCGAAGGAACGACGCCCGTAATAGAGCGCCATGTCCTCCCGGTGCCGGGTCATTGCGACATAGGTCAGATGCCGATCCAGCGAGAGCGAAGCCAGCACCTTGACCCGGTCGACGGTCGCGCCCTGGGACTTGTGGATCGTGGTCGCATAACCATGATCGATGTTGGGATAGAAGCGCTGCTCGACTGTGACCAGCCGGCGATGCTCACCCTCGCCGATGGCCGCAACGATCCGGTTTGGTGCCGCCTCGACGACACGCCCAATCATGCCGTTCTTCACCCCGAGCGACGTCTCGTTTTTGAGGAAGACGATCTGGTCACCAGCGTCGAACTGACGAAGACCGTCATCAGTGCGGAAGTCATGTCCCACGCCGACGATCCCCCGCTCGACGAGCTTCTCACGCGCCAGGCTGTTGAGTGCGCGCACGTCACGCCGAAGATGGGCCAGGATCAGTGTAGTCTTGGTCGGATCGTAGTCACTGTTCCAGTCGCCGATCAGACTGTCGATCGCCTGTGCCTTGAGCTCTGACCCACGCACTCTGCCATGCTCGCCATAAGAATGGATCGCCTGTGCGACGCGGCCGCGCGCCAGATCAAGAGAGGCGGCCCGCATCCATTCTTGGCGCTGGCGGTAGATGGTCTCGAGTTCGACGTAACCGATGCGGTCAACGATGGCCCGAAACGCAGCACCTGCTTCAATCGGCTGGAGTTGCTCGGGATCACCGACCAGCACCAGCTTTGCGCCGGCCAGGGTTGCTGCTTCGACGACAAGTGCCATCTGCTTCGAGGCAACCATGCCCGCCTCGTCGAGGACAAACACCGTGCTTTTGTCGAGCATGTCCCTGCCCTGCTTCCAGCGCAGCTCCCACGACGCCAGCGTGCGGCTGACGATGCCTGCTTCCTTCTCGAGGCCTTCCGCTGCCTTGCCGGCAAGGGCAGCACCAACAACACGATAACCCGCCAATTCCCAGGCCTCGCGTGCCGCCTTCATCATCGTGGTCTTGCCCGCGCCTGCACGACCGACGACAGCAGCGATGCGTGCCTCATCCACGACATGCTCGATGGCGACACGCTGCTCCTGCGACAGCTGCGAATGACGCGCCAGCACACTGTCCAGCACCTTCTGCCGGACGCCATGTGATGTGCGTTGTGACAGCCACAGCGATTGCTTCGCCATCTTCGCTTCGATGCGGATCAGCTCACGCGTGGTGTAGCGAGAACGGATCTTCGCTCCCGTCGCAAGGTCGATGCCGTCGTGCTCGATGCGCAAGGCCTCCGGGCTCTGCAGAATGCGCACCATCAACTGCTGGAACGTGACGGCATCATCGACATAGCGATGCAGGATCTTTGCGATGTCGCGTTCATCGAAGACGCTTCGTTCCGAGGAGACGATATCGAGCACGATCTCGGGTCGCTTCAGGATCCGGGTCGCATCCTCCTTTCGCCTCGCCTCGAGCAGCTCTATCCGCTCGAGCGACATCTCATGGCCTTCACGCGCTGACTTGCGCTGGATCGCCTTGGCGCCAACACCGATATGGGTGGTTGGCACGAGGTCGATGCCACGCTCGGCATAAGAGCGGCCATCGACACGCAGGTCGACCCCGCCGAGTGCCAGATGCTGGTTCTGGATCTCGAACCAGGCATCACGAAGGGCCGTAAAGTCGTCCATGCCGCCGGCCCATAGCTCATAGACGATCTTGCCGGTCTTGGTGCGCAGCACCTCGCCATTCTCACCGATGACAGCAACCTTCTTGGACCCAAACCCGTCCTCGGTCACTGGCCGCAGGGTCATCATCAGATGGACATGCGGATTGCCAGGCGCATCATGATAGACCCAGTCCGCAACCATGCTCCTGGCGAGAATGTGTCGTTCGACGAAATCACGCACCAGCGCGATGTTCTGCTCGGCAGAAAGCTCCAGCGGCAAGGCGATGGTGATGTCTTTGGCAAGCTGGGCATCCGAGCGTTTCTCGAAGACCTCGACCTTGTTCCAGAAGGCTTCCGAAGCACCTGCCACCGAACAGTCGGCAATCAGGCTGCGCAGCCATTGCGGCGCATCGGGTGGAACCGAAAACGCCTCATGGAGCAGCCCCTGCTTGCGTGTGTAGTCGACCGAGCGCGCTTCGCGTTCGTACTCCATCTTGGCGCAATGCCGGTAGGCAGCCGAGAGCACCACGCTGCGGCCGTCACCGCGGCTGACGATGCTGACGGAGAAGTGCGGGACAGCCACGGTAGAGATTGCTCCTGGACAGCGAACGGACACTCATGCGTTCGTCAGGAGCGGCTGGCTGGGCAGGCCGTTGAGCAAGGCGTCGCGTCAGCGACGTATAATTGCGCCCTTGAACCGGCTCCTTCGGAACGGCGGGATCATCGTCCAGAGTGCCGGCATCGCCGACTGCGCAATAAACGGGGATGTGCTTCGCACCCTTCCCGTCGATCCTTGTCTGGCGCTTTGCCCACTGAAGACAAGGAGGAGCCTACCAGGATGAAACGACCCTCATCGAAAATCAGACAGGACATCGCTCGCCTGCAGGAGCAACTGAGACAGGCTGAAACGCGCGAGGCCGAGCGGATTGGCCGGATAGCACTCCGGGCTGGGCTCGGTGAGATCGAGATCGAAGAAGGCGAGCTGCTGGCGGGGCTCGAAGAATTGGCCGGCCGGTTTCGCAATGGCAACGAAAAATCGGCGAAGAGCACCAACGACGGCGCCCCCAAGCCGGACACTGCGTCGGTCACGGTTGGCCCGGCTGCGGGCGGCAATGGTGAAGCTTGAGCGCATGTCGCGGACGCTCATGTCGGAAGCCCGCAAACAGGACACACGTCAGAAGATCGAGATGGGCGGGCTGATCGTGAAGGCGGGTCTTCGCAACGAGAAACCGGCGCTGCTGCTTGGGCTGCTGCTCGACGCACGCCGACGGCTCAACGAAGACGAAACCGAGCGATCGAGGCTGGAGACGATTGGCGCGGAGGCATGGGTTCATGGCAGCGAATAGGCTCTTGCTTGCGATCGTGCCCGCAATACTGATGGTCGCTACGCTTTTTGGCGCCAGCGGCGCGGATCAGCGACTGACAGCACTCGCAAGCAGCGATGGCGCGCGCTTGATGCTCGCTCGTGTCGGACTAGCCTTGCCCTATGCGTTGTCGGGAATTGTCGGCATCCTCTTTCTCTTTTCAGCAGCAGGTGCCACCCACATCAAAGCCGCTGGCTGGAGCGTCGCAACGGGAAGTGCTGCGGTGGTTTTCATCGCAGCGGTCCGCGAGACGATCAGATATTCCACTCTATCGACCACCGGACCGTCAGAACTGTCCTTTGCCGATCCCGCCTCCATGTTTGGAGCGTTCGTTGCGCTTTTCGCGGGCTTCTTTGCGCTTCGTGTCGCGGTCAAAGGCAACGCCGCATTCATGAGAGCTCCACCCCATCGCATTCGCGGCAAACGGGCGGTGCATGGCGAAGCCGAATGGATGGGCATGAGGGACGCCCAACGGCTCTTTCCGAATACGGGCGGTATAGTCGTCGGAGAACGCTATCGCGTCGATCGCGATAGCGTATCGGATGTGCCATTTCGCGCTCAAGAAAGGGAGAGCTGGGGCGCGGGTGGGCGGTCACCCCTGCTCTGTTTCGATGGCGCTTTCGGTTCGTGCCACGGCATAGTCTTTGCTGGTTCTGGCGGCTTCAAAACCACCTCGGTAACAATCCCCACCGCGCTCAAATGGGGTGGCGCCCTTGTGGTACTTGACCCGTCATTGGAGGTTGCGCCGATGGTGATAGACCATCGCCGCAAAGCCGGCCGCAATGTAGTCGTGCTCGATCCCGCCAATGCCTCTGTCGGCTTCAACGCCCTCGACTGGATCGGTCGCTTTGGAGCTACAAAGGAAGAGGACCATTGTCGCCGTGGCGACCTGGGTGATGACCGACAATGCCCGACAAACCTCCGCTCGAGACGACTTTTTCCGCGCCTCCGCCCTGCAGCTTCTCACCGCGCTGATCGCCGATGTCTGTCTATCCGGACATACAGGACCACGAGACCAGACCCTCAGACAAGTGCGCTCCAATCTCTCCGAGCCCGAGCCGAAACTGCGAGAACGTCTCACCCAGATCCATCAGCAGTCGGCATCCGAGTTTGTCAAAGAGAACGTTGCCGTATTCGTGAACATGACCCCGGAGACATTTTCCGGGGTTTACGCCAACGCCGTCAAGGAAACCCACTGGCTCTCCTATCCAAATTATGCGGCGCTGGTATCGGGCGATGCTTTTGCAACTGACGAGCTGGCAGACGGCGTTACCGACCTCTTCATCGCGCTCGACCTCAAGGTTCTGGGCGCACACCCAGGTCTTGCCCGCGTCATTATTGGTGCCCTGATGAATGCAATCTACAATCGAAAAGGGCGCGCGGCCACAAAGACGCTGTTCATGCTCGATGAGGTCGCCCGCTTGGGCTATCTTAGCATACTCGAGCCAGCACGAGATGCGGGGCGCAAATACGGCCTGACGCTTATCATGATCTTTCAATCCATAGGGCAGATGCGCGAGGCCTATGGCGGCCGGGACGCTACGAGCAAATGGTTCGAGAGCGCATCGTGGATCAGTTTCGCGGCGATCAACGATCCCGACACCGCCGACTACATCTCAAGGCGCTGCGGCGACACCACTGTCGAGGTAGACCAGGTCAGCCGCACCAGCCAGACGTCCAGATCGTCACGGTCGCGCTCGAAGCAACTATACCGGCGACCACTGATCCTGCCCGACGAGGTCATGCGCATGAGATCGGATGAGCAGATCGTATTTACTGCCGGCAATCCCCCGATCCGATGCGGACGCGCCGTCTGGTTCCGGCGCGATGACATGACAGCTTGTGTCCGCAAAAACAGATTTCACTGGACCGAGGACAAAGCATGAGCAGTCCGTCTGAGCGGCAGCTGACGTGCACTTGTCCGCGCCAGCCGCATCTTCGTCGAATGGATCGAATCTCATGTCTCGCTGTAGCGGTAGCGCGCACAGCAAAAGAGGGGACAGAGAATAGCCTGCGTTTCGCATTGAAAATGCATCACCGAAATGAATCGGTAAAGAAGGATCGATTCAAACATGTTGTTGGACCTGGCGCGCGTTCGCACCGAGACTCTCGGTTATGCGCACGCCCTCGGACAACGTTCATCTGCACCGCATCGACCCCGCCCTGAACATGCGCCGGTTCTACAGTCTAACCCTCCAACCCAATCTTTTTGGCGGCGTATCGGTCATTCGGAACTGGGGGCGGATTGGAACCAACGGACCAGCCATGATCGAAACCTTCGATGAGCCAGACGAGGCTAATCGAGCCCTGAGGCGTCTGGAGAACATGAAGAAGCGACGGGGGTACGGAGATCCAAGTGCCGAGAGAAAGAGCAGCAGTTGCAGAGGGTGAAACAATCTGCGCCTTCTCATTCCGTACGCGGAGACGGCTAACGGGACGCCCGCCAGTTGAGGGGAGGCCCCGGCCGATCCGGCCGGGGCCCTGTTTGGGCTCAGTCGCCTCGCCGGCCGTTCGGGCGGGACCAGATGAGGGAGAAGGTATTGCCTTCCTCGTCGTCGAAGAGATTCGCGCATATCGGGGCGTTGAAGCTCGGATCGTCGAGCTTGAGGCCCAGATAGTTGCGGCCCTCATTGGAGGTCTTGGACCAGGCGGCGCCGATCTCGGCGCGGCCGACCAGAACGCGGTGGCTAGGGGCGTTCTCGCCGGTAGCGCGCTGATCGGGGACGATGCGCACGCCCTTGACCTGGAGGCTGAGCGTGAAGATTTCGCCGGTGAACTCGTTGTCGCCGGTCTTTTTGAAGGTGCCAATGGTCGCCATGGTATTTCTCCGTTTTCCGTTCCCGAGACCGCACCATGCGGCCTCGATGGCGATCGATGGGCCGGAGGCGACTGACGACGCATCGCTTGCGACCGCAGCAAAGCGGAGGACGGCGCAGGATCGACTTTCTTGTTTCGCGAGGAATGACGGAATCCCGGGGTCCCCATGCAGCTCGCTGCCTGGGGTGGGTGCCGGCAGGGGAAGAAAGTCGAGACGCACTGTTGCGGCATAGGCGGTCGAGGCGTTAGCCGTCCTTCGGCCAGATCAGCCCATGGAGAGGCCGTTTGGAGCGCTCGCTGAACGGATGACCGACGGAGATGCTGGCGACCATTCCACCTGAAACCGGCGGCAACGACATTTCCGCAAATCTTATCTTTGCTCCAGGCTCAGCCGTCTGCCTCACGTACCTGCGCGCCCCACGGAAAACGCCGCCCCCGATCCCGTTCGCTCGGGTAGCCCTAGAAGGCCTGCCGGTACCGACGAGCACCGCGCGGCTGCAGTCATGGGCCCACTCAACGATTGCAACTTGCCGCGCCTCATCTGTGCCTCTCAAGACAGGACGGTCCAATCGTCATGCCTGGTCCGCTGTGTGATCCGGATCTTCGAGGAGCTTCGCGGCCTGGGCTATGACGGCAGCTACAGTTCGGTGTGGCGGCATGCGCAGGATTGGGAAGAGCAACGCGGCAGCGCCGCCGCGGAGGCCTACATTCCGCTGAGTTTTGCCCCTGGCGAGGCCTACCAGTTCGACTGGAGCCACGAGGTCGTTCTGCTGGACGGCGTGACGGTGACCTTAAAGGTTGCGCACATGCGGCTCTGTCACAGCCGCATGTTCTTCGTTCGGGCTTATCCCCGCGAGACGCAGGAGATGGTGTTCGACGCGCATGACCGGGCGTTCGCCTTCTTCCGCGGGGCGTGCACGCGCGGCATCTACGATAATATGAAGACGGCGGTGGACGCGATCTTCATCGGCAGGGATCGCCGCTACAATCGCCGCTTTGCGCAGATGTGCGGGCATTACCTTGTCGAGCCGGAGGCCTGCACGCCGGCGTCGCGGTGGGAGAAGGGGCAGGTCGAGAACCAGGTCGGTGTGGTGCGGGAACGCTTCTTCACGCCGAGGCTGCGCTTCAAGACGCTAGAGGATCTGAACGGCTGGCTGGCCGACAAATGCGTCGCCTATGCCAAGGGCCTCGCCATCCCGAACAGGGCGAGCGCACAGTTTAGGAGGTGTTC
>NZ_QGGX01000027.1 GCF_003148805.1 Aminobacter sp. AP02 | reverse complement strand
GTCACGGACCTCAGGCGAGAATTTGTTCGTTGTCTTGCTCATATCAGCTCCAATCTCTCAAAAGTTGGAGCCTCCGGCAAACCCGGGGCGGTTCAGCAGTTATGACACGTGCCGCCATTGGCAAGATTCTGAACAACATTTGATGGAGCGTCGTTCCGTCTACCTTCCTCCCACGATAAAGATGGTAGGTCTGCGATAACGCTGAAAATCCTAGCGCGATAAGTCGCTGATTGCACTCGCGAAGAAGGTCTTTGTTCTTGAGCGAGCCTTCATCATCAACCCCATATGTGACCAAATCGACGAGCTTCTTGGCAATCGGGTCCAAGAGAAGTTTCAGAGATGCATTTATTAGGAAGCTTGTCTGGTAGGCCGGAGCATCCTCAGTACGAACGGAATCGCGAAAGAATTTTCGACAATGCCTAGAGACCTCTCTACGGGTCTTGAAAGCTCGATAGCCGATAGGATCGTGGGAAAGATAACTGCGTAAACGCCAGAGATCGTACCACACCTTATAGTGTCGTGAAGCAGCCGTAGTAACGACATCACCGCCCAGCGGCAGCGGTGTCGCTCGTTCTCGTGAATTGCGAGTGTAACGGAGTCTCTTTTCTTTAAAATATACTTCTATGTATTGACGTGCCTCCGGTGTGACAGATGTAGCGCCTCCAACCCCCAACAACTTGGCTAGCGCATCACCGGAAATGTCTCCCCTAACATCAACAGGCAGCTTGATCGCTTTTCTCCCGACAGCCTGCAAGATGGACTTCGCCCGACTGGTAAGATTCAAAAGACCTTCGCGCGAACAGCGCTTCAACGAGGCATCATACTCATTGAACCAAGCGGCGTTGAGTGATTTGTTGTTCAAGACACCTCTGTCGGTGCGCCAACGAATAAAATCTATGTAGTTGTTTACGATATTAGGGCCTACAGATATTCTAGATGTGATCCACCCTAATGGCTTCGGTTTTAGTGCGAGGACGAAAATGAGCTTGATCGTGATTAGATCAAGCTCGAAAGCAGGATCGGTGAGAGATTTTGCATCTGGCCAGGGTGTAATCGGCTGATCAAAATCCACAAACAGCGGGCGTTCGTTCTCAGCATCCCCGATTTGCACACTCCACTGGTTATCTAGCAGCCTACCCTCGACAAGCCAGTGTGGTTTGGAAAGCGCTCCTAAGATTTCATCGTGCTGCGAGCAAGAGTGAGAAGATAGTTGTGGTGAGTTGACTACCATAGCAATGGTATCCTTAAGGAGCCTTCGTATAGGTGTTGGTCTACATCCTTGCAGACTCTAGAGAACTGAAGGCGGAAGCGGCTCTGCTCTAAGCGTGCGCAGTAACCTTCTACTATCGCCATCCAGGGTAGCCATTTTCGGACGAACCGCTGAGGGTTCACGTTCACCATGATCTCGAATTGTTGGCGGAGTGCGCGACGCGCCAATTCAAGGTTTGTCATGGAGACAGTCGAAATGGAAAACTCTTGAGCAGCCTTCGAAAGAACCGGAGAAGAATCGCGAGGGGCAGAGCTCGTGCGCTCCTCTGCCCGACTAGCTAAAATGGCTAAGCCGTTTTCAATACCAAGTTGTGCTCGATTGGAAAGCTCTGCTGACGGGATTCCCAGCAGTTGTGCTGCAGAATCGATATCGCGAACGCTCACGGCCTCCCAAGCATCTATGAAATCCCTTATCTGGCTTTCGAGAAGCGATCTTGTAGCTCCTTCGCTCAGATACTCGAATGTTGTCTTCGCGCTGGAATGGCCCATAAGCGCTTGCTCTACCGCGATATCAAGATGTCCAGCTTCGCCTCTGGCGTTACGGACGGCAGTTCGAATGCTTTGCCGAGTGATTTGGAGTCCGCCAAACACCTCGTTTTCCGCATGTCGCGCGAGGAAGGCAGGCCATCGGTCAGATGACATGGACACCAGTGAAGTTCGGACTTCAGACCAGCCAGCATTGCGCCAAACCCACAGACGCTCAGCTGTCAGTCCCGTCCGACTTCTCATGGAAGCAGTGAGCTTTTTCCATATCTCTATAATCACCACGCCAGACGGGCGGTCTGGTAAGTTCTTCGTCGCTAAGAATAGCTCTGTCTCGGAAATGTCTTCCTTAAGAACACCAGGAACGGCTTTGCCGTTGCTCCTGTTCTTATTAAGGCGAACGCTTCGGACCCTTATCCTTCCTCTCCGAGGTTTGTCGGAGTAGCATTCATACGGGATATCATCGGTAGGCTGGCAGTTCGCACCTAGGTCGATCAGAATAATATGGTAAGCTGCATTCAGACTCTTGTTGGTCGCCTCATAATAGGGCTGCGCTTCATCGTTTCCGATAATCGATCTCGCAAATTCGATTGCCTTCAGTGAAGTCGAGTTTCCTTTGATTGAGCGATGCCTGAATATTTTCAGGGCTAATCCTAACGCTTGCTGCCGGGAAAACCCGAGGGTCTCGTGATGTTTCTTGCTTCTGAGGCCTACTCGCGAATACAGAGTGAGTAGGTTTTCGACTTCGGGAAAATCTGGCAAGGTGGGGTCGCTCATGAGCACTTGGCCCTGCTCATAGAGATCCAAGTTCTCTTTAAGCTCGATCCAGAGCTGTTTCCGCAGCTCGTCAAGCATTTCCCTGTTACAGGTAGAAAACCTGTTGGACGCCTCACGCAAGCTCAGGCCTGAGATATCGAACCTCCCCGCTTCGAATTTGATCGTCGCCAGACACTTTGAGGCTGCCCCGAACTCTTCGCGAAGTCGGTTTCCTTCTAGCTCGATTTCCGGGATCAGACCTTGGCCAGAGAGCCATCGAAGCGCAGAACGGAGAGACTCGAACTTTTTGTTCCGACTCTCTGCGCTTCCCTTGCTTATGAAGGAGTCGTCGCTAAGGGTAAGTATTGCCCCTGCCAAATTAGCTAGTATCGCTGCCCACTCTTGGTCGCTCGGAATCCATTTCGGCCCGTCACGAAACCCTCGAAGAATTGTGCCTTCCGCTGACGTGGGTTCGGCCGCCCCTCTTCGGCCAATGAGTAGAAAGGCCGTGCGGGCCGCTTTGAAGTAATTGTTTGAGGTCGGTCCGCTCTGAAAGGTGGCCGCATTCCTCCAAGCGCGTTCAAACCGCTGGCAAAACTTTTCGCCAAAATACGGCATGAGCGCTGTTAGGTGGTATGAAAAGGGATGTCCGGTGATGCAAAATGAGAATCGTGGGCGGGACGCACTCGCTTCGTCGGTAAAATCACTTTTCAGATCACGGACATTTTGCCCGTTTTCGTTATGAGGATTTCTTGGGCCGCGACCTCGCCCGATATTTTTCAGATTATTATCCAAACCAAACCGTATTTTTTACGAAAATGTCAGTTGTGTCTTTCAATGGAAATTCTATTTCTTGTCAGAAATAAATTTCTCTCCTTAATTCTAATTATTATTAAAACAAAAAATCACAATTTTATTATTTAATATCAATCTCCTCATGTACAATTATTTGTAGTTGTGTCTTGTAGCTGATTCGAGTCAGTATAGCAATCAGTCGTTGCTTTGGGAGTTGGTCTTTAAGCGCTCAAGACATGAGCGTCTGGCTTTTTTGAGATTCCAGTGGGAGATGGAATTGCCAGTTAGGATGCGACGTCCTGTAGTGAACCAGCGCGGCAGCAACGAGCGCCGTGTCCCAGAATATTTGAGTGCTGAGCTGCAACGGTAGGAGTCGAAGTTCGCCAGTTCGACAATTATTGATTGGGTGTCAGAGAGGTTGCTGTTGTAACTGCCAAGCGCAACCTAATCGCTTTTCAGGCGGCTGCCACGTTGGGCTCGTTATACAACCACGCCGTGCCTAGCCGAATTCATCCAAAGGATAATGATATCCAATCCCCGAGTATCGAATCTCGTCGTCTTTTCAGCTGCTTAAGGATCAGGATACTGATATCAATATGGCAGTAGGTCTCCCTCCTTGGGCAGGTCGGCGGGCGCGAGATTGACGGTGACCTTCTTGGCCGGCATCGACAGGCCCGAGGCGTGGAGCGCCGCCTGCACCCGCTCGCGGCTTTCGGCGACTGCCTTGTCGGGCAGGCCGACGATATGCATGCCCACCTTGCCAGGCGCCACCATCACCTGCACGTCGACGGGAACCGCCTCGATGCCCTGGAACGCGACAGTGCGCACGCGCGAAACCATGCTGCCCCCTCCGCTTCGGCGCCACATGTCCCTTGGGATGCGCCAAGGACGTGCAGCATTTTGGCCCCATGCAGGCGCTACCCTTCGCCCGCGCGATCAGGTCGTGGATGACCCAACAAAAGACAAGCATAGATTGCAATTCGATGCAAGAACATTAAGGGAACATCCGACCCAGCAGCAAAGACACCCCCCCATTAACCTTGTCTCGCATTGCGGCTGCCGCAACGGCACAACACAGAGAGTCTTAAGTGCTTGTGCGCTAATGTAGGATGCATCATCAAGGAAGGCGACTGAGCTTCATCATGCAGCGGGGGCTGTCCAAACAAAAGATCGGGCGTCCGGGCGTTCGCCGGCGGCATGAAGCTGTCACGATCACCAAACTCAAGGCCCAGTTGGAAGAACAGGCTGCGCTCATCAGCGCCCAAGCGGCCTCGCTTGCGCATAGTCAGAAAATCTTCGAAAGATCATCGGCCGCCGCCCGGATCGGCGTATGGCAATGCAACCTTGCCGACCAGTCACTGCATTGGACAGATGTCGTCTACGACATCTTCGATCTTCCGCGCGGATCCGCACTCATCCGCGAGGAAATCGTCAAGTGCTACACGGCCGCGTCGGCCGCCGAACTGCATGTCAGGCGCAGCAAGGGAATCGAGGAGCGCACCGGATTCGGCCTGGACGCCGAAATCGTGACGGTGAAGGGCAATCGCCGCTGGATACGCATCACCGCCAGCGTCGAAAGCGAGGATGGCATCGCGGTGCGCATCTTCGGCATGAAGCAGGATATCACCGAAGAGAAGATACTGGCCGACCAGACGCGCTATCTCGCCGAATTCGACGTCATGACCGGGCTCGCCAACCGTAGCCAGTTCCAGAAGAAGCTGGCGGAGCTGACCGCCTGCTGCGCGGATCGGTCCGCGCATGGCGCGTTGCTTCTGGTCGATCTCGACGGCTTCAAGCAGATCAACGACACGTTCGGCCATGTCACGGGCGACGAGTGCCTCAGGCACGTGCCCGGCGACTGGAATCAGCCTGTGCTGGTGTGGAGCTCGTCTCGCGCATCGGCGGCGACGAGTTTGCCGTGCTGGTGGGAGCGCAGTTCGACCTGGCCGCTGTTTCCGAACTTGCGCGCGATATCATCGAGACGCTCGGCAGGCCCATCGAGCACCGTGGCAGTTCGCTCAGGCTTGGTGCCTCGGTCGGCATCGCGCTGTTCGCCCAGAACACCCTCTGTGACCTGCACGTCCAGGCCGACACCGCGCTCTATGCTGCCAAGGCCGCAGGGCGAAACACGTTTCGGATTTTCAAGCCAGACGACGCCGGCGACATGCAAAACCATCGCGCCGCTTGACGGCGACGGACGCCAGCGATGGCATGCAAGCGTGCGGCCTTCATCCCAGCCCGGGTTGTTCCAGACCAATCAGGCTGGTAATGGACTGGCGAATTTCCGAAAGTGCACGCGCTATCCGCGAGACGAACATGGGCACAGCCAAGACCTCGGACAAGTAAGCCGCAGCAACCTCAAGACGTTGTTGCGGCAGTCTGTCCAGCCATATCCGTAGATCCCTGAGTGGCAGATCGCCGCCAAATGAATCTCATTTGAGCGGATGCCTAGTCATGCCCAATCCAAACTCCCCAACGTGGAATTATTCCTTGCCAGCGGCGCTGCTGCTGATGGCACCGTTCGACATCCTGGCCTCGCTGGCCATGGACATCTATCTGCCGGTCGTTCCTGCAATGCCCGGCATCCTCGACACCACGCCCGTGGTCATCCAGCTGACGTTGAGCCTGTACATGATCGTTCTCGGGCTCGGGCAGGTCGTGTTCGGCCCGATCTCCGACAGGATCGGCAGGCGCCCGGTGCTGATATCAGGCGCGCTGCTGTTTGGGGTGGCGTCGTTCCTGCTTGCCGGCACATCCTCCGCCGCCGCATTTGTCGCGCTGCGCGTGCTGCAGGCATTGGGCGCCTCGGCAGCGCTCGTGGCGACATTTGCCACGGTTCGCGATGTCTATGCCGAGCGACCGGAAAGTGCCGTCATCTACGGCCTGTTCAGCGCGATGCTGGCCTGTGTGCCGGCACTTGGGCCGATTGCCGGCGCATTGATTGCGGATAGCCTCGGCTGGCGCGCGATCTTCATGGCACTCGGCCTCCTTGCATTGGCAGCGACAGCGAATGCGCTGGCAAGATGGCACGAGACGCGCCGACCATCGCTGGCCGTGGACCGCCCAGCTTTTCGGCTGATCCTGAACAGCCCAGCGTTCTGGGTCTACACCCTGGGCTTCAGCGCGGCGATGGGCGCGTTCTTCGTCTTCTTTTCGACAGCGCCGCGCGTGCTCATCGACGGGGTCGGCTGCTCGCAGTTCGGCTTCAGCCTCGCCTTCGCCACTGCGGCGCTGGCGATGATCGCGCCCACGCGTTTTGCCAAGCGGTTCGTGGCAAGGTGGGGCATCCCCGGCAGCCTTGCCAGGGGCATGGCAATGCTGCTCCTGGGCGCCGCGCTGCTGGCCGTGGGGCAGCTGTTCGCAGAGCCGTCGTTCCTGAGCTTCGTCGTGCCGATGTGGGTGATCGCCGTCGGCATCGTCTTCACAGGATCGGTAACCGCAAATGGTGCGCTTGAGGCATTCGGCGACGCGGCGGGCACCGCGGTCGCGCTCTACTTCTGCGTCCAGAGCCTGATCGTAGGCACCGTCGGCACGCTTGCCGTGGTCATGCTCGGCGGCGACACGGCCTGGCCGCTCATCGGCTACTGCGCGGTCATGGCGGTGGTGACGCTGTGCGGCCTCAGGCTGCTGCAGATGCGGCAGCCCAAGATGCAAGAGATGGTTGCGGACTGACCGAAGTCAGCTCCGCTTCTTCTCCACTGCATCCCAGAACAGGGCGGCGATGTCGGCGCCGCCGAACTTCTTGACCTCGCGGATGCCGGTCGGCGAGGTCACGTTGATCTCGGTCATGTAGTCGCCGATGACGTCGATGCCGACGAGGATGAAACCGCGCTCGCGCAGCGACGGGCCGATGCGGGCGCAAATTTCGCGCTCGCGTTCGGTCAGCTCGGTTTTTTCGGCGCGGCCACCGGCATGCATGTTGGATCGGGCATCGTGTTCCGCCGGCACGCGATTGATCGCCCCGACCGGCTCGCCATCGATCAGGATGATGCGCTTGTCGCCCTTGCGCACGTCCTTGAGGTAGCGCTGGACGATGTAGGGCTCGCGGAACATCTGGCCGAACATTTCAAGCAGCGAGGAGAGGTTGCGGTCGGCTTCATGCAGATGGAAAATGCCAGCACCACCATTGCCGTAAAGCGGCTTGACGATGATGTCGCCGAACTCCTTGCGGAAGGCGGCAACCTCCTGCGGATCCTTGGTGATCAGCGTTTCCGGCATCAGGTCGCCGAACTCGGTGACAAAGATCTTTTCAGGGCTGTTGCGCACCCAGGCCGGATCGTTGACCACAAGCGTCTTGGGATGGATACGCTCGAGGATGTGGGTGGTGGTGATGTAGTTCATGTCGAAGGGCGGGTCCTGGCGCAGCAGGATCACGTCCATTTCGGAGAGATCGGTGCGGACCGGCTCACCGAGGGTGAAATGGTCGCCCTTGATGTCGCGCACCTCGAGCTTTTCGATGCGGGCGAACACCTTGCCGTCGCGCAGCGACAGCCGGTCGGGCGTATAGTGAAACAGTTCGTGCCCGCGCCGCTGTGCTTCAAGCGACAGCGCAAACGAGGTGTCGCCGGCGATGGAGACGGTTGAGATGTGGTCCATCTGGACGGCGATCTTGAGCGGCATGGAGGTCTCCGGCGCGGCTGGTCGACAGTGTTTGCGCGGCAACCGGTGAATGGTTGCGCGCCTCATTGACGAGGATGTAGCGATTTGCCGGCCTTATGCAATGGCGGGCGGCGGCGCAGCGTTGCCATGCGCTCCAAAGCGAGCCGGACAGCATTGGCGGGCAGTGCAAAACGGATCTACGTGAAACCGGTTTCGACGCGGTGTCGAAATCCGGACAGGCAGGCAAATTGAAAACAATTCCTAAACGCTTTGCTGGCAGGGTCCTGCAACGATTCAAAGTTAAAGCAGAACAGAGACCAAGCATGTCATTCGGCGTCAGCCATTCGGACAGGGACACGTCGGATCTGGCCTTCACCGACGCGTTGACCGGGCTCGGCAACCAGCGCCGCTTCTTCGACAAGGTCGAGCGGCTGATCGGCGACCGTGCCGAGGACCCGGCGCCCTTCACAGTTGGCATTCTCGATCTCGATGGCTTCAAGCCGATCAACGACCTGTTCGGCCATCGCGCCGGCGACGACATCCTGATCCAGGTGGCGATGCGCCTGCGGGCCGCCTGCGAGGGCCATTCGGCCGTGGCGCGCATCGGCGCCGACGAATTCGCCTTCCTCTACCCGCTGGTGTTCTCCGAGGATGCCGCCGCAGAAAAGGCACGCATGCTCATTGAAATCCTGTCGGCACCCTACGATGTCGGCGAGCGCACCGCGCGCTTGTCTGCCTCGGTCGGCTGCTCCTTGTTCCACTCGGCCGACGACAACACGGAAACCTTGGTGCGCAAGGCCGAGACCGCTCTCTACCATGCCAAGCGTTCGGGCCGAGGTCGTGTCGTCGTCTACACCCGCGAGATGGAAGAAGCGGCAAAGCGCGTCACCCGGATCGAGCAGGCGCTGCGCCGCGCAGTTGCCGCCGGCGAAGTGGCCCCGCATTTTCAGCCGATCGTCGACCTCAACACCCGCCGCACGATCGGCTTCGAAGCACTCGCCCGCTGGACAGACCGCGACCTCGGTTTTGTATCGCCGGCTGTCTTCATTCCCATCGCCGAAGAGCGCGGCATCATCGGCCCGCTGTCGCAGCTGGTCCTGCGCAAGGCGGCGGAAGCCGCGCGCAGCTGGCCCAAGGACATGTTCTTGTCCTTCAATCTGTCACCCTCGCAGCTGGTCGACCAGAACACCGGCCTGCACATCCTGTCGATCCTCGAACGCACCGGCTTCGATCCGCGTCGGCTCGAGATCGAAATCACCGAAACCGGCTTGATGACCGACCCCGTCTCGGCTGCAAAGATCGTCGAGGACCTCCGGCGTGTCGGCATTCGCGTTTCGCTCGACGATTTCGGCACCGGCCAGTCGTCGCTCGGACGCTTGCGCGAGTTCCGCTTCGACAAGCTCAAGATCGACCGCGCCTTTGTCGCCTCGATCCTCGAAGACCGCCCTTCCGAGCATATCATTCGTGCCATCTTGGCGATGTGCGAAGGTCTCGGCATGGATGTCGTTGCCGAAGGCATCGAGCTTGAAGCACAGGCTGAGCGCCTGGTGCAATTCGGCTGTGCCGGCGGACAAGGTTACCTTTTTGGTCGTCCAGCGGACGCCGATGCGACGCTTGGCTATCTGCGCGAATCATATCGCGGCGCGGCCTATGCGCGGGCGATCTGAGCCGGTTCGGAATCGAAGCCGACAGGCACGAAATCCGGTTCCCCTTTTCCCTTGCCCGCACTAATACGGAGGCATGCTCCGCAGCGTCGAATGCGGGCATGATGCGGGGAGTGATCATGATGCCATCGGCGCGATTTCCTGACCTCGAAGGCCGCTCGGTGCTCATAACCGGGGGCGGCTCCGGTATCGGCGGCGCACTGACCGAAGGTTTTGCCCACCAAGGCGCCAAGGTCGCCTTCATCGACATCGCGGAAAAACCGAGCCGGGCACTTTGCGACCGCGTGGATATGGCGACCGGCAACAGGCCGCTCTTCCTGCACGCCGACCTCAGCGACATCGACGAGCTGCGCAGCGCGGTGGCTGCGGCAGTCGAGGCGCACGGACCGGTGACGGTGCTGGTCAACAATGCCGCCAACGATGCCCGCCACGAGGTCGCGGACGTTACGCCCGAGAGCTGGGATGCCAACCAGGCGGTGAACATCCGGCCGCATTTTTTCACGATCCAGGCCGTAGCACCTGGCATGGCGGCCGCCGGCGGCGGCTCGATCATCAATTTCACCTCGACCTCCTACATGCTGAACATCGGCACGATGCCGGCCTATACCGCGGCAAAGGCCGCCATCGTCGGGCTGACCAAAGGGCTTGCCGGGCGCTATGGCCCAGACAGGATCAGGGTCAACGCGGTGGCTCCCGGCTGGGTGATCACCGAACGCCAGCGCGAGCTGTGGGTGACCGAGTCGTCGCTCAACGAACACATCTCCAGGCAGTGCATTCCCGACATGATGTTGCCGGAAGACATGGTGGGCACGGTGCTTTTCCTGGCATCCGACGCGTCGAAAATGCTGACGGCGCAAACGCTGATCGTCGATGGAGGAATCTTGTGAGCGCAACATCCAAGGCAGCTATCGCCGCCGTCGACTGGGGCACGACGCGGCTGCGCGTGTGGTTGCTCGACGCCTCTGGCTCAGTGGTTGACGAACGCCGAAGCGACGAAGGCTTGCTGATAGCCCAGCACAAGGGTTTTGCCGTCGTGCTCGACCGCCATCTCCAGGAAATGGGCGCCCCCGCCGCTTTACCGGCGATCGTTTGCGGCATGGCTGGCGCCCGTCAGGGCTGGATCGAAGCGCCTTATGTCGATGTACCTGCCTCGCTGGCCGATATTCTGGGCGCGGCGGTGCGCGTCCCCAGTGCCGGCCGCGACATCCGCATCGTGCCAGGCCTTGCCCAGCGCAGTGCGCGCACGCCCGACGTGATGCGCGGCGAAGAGACCCAGCTTGCCGGCGTGGCCAGCCTGATCGGATCGGGCAGCCACGTCGTATGCATGCCCGGCACGCATTCGAAATGGGTCATCGCCGAGGGTGGCGCGATTTCGGGCTTCGGAACCTGGCCGACCGGCGAGATGTTTTCGGTGCTGTCCGGGCATTCGATCCTGCGGCATTCTATCGGTGAAAAGCCGGCTGCGGTTGCTCCCGACAATCAGGTGTTTCGCGACTGGTGCCAAGAGGCGCTGTTCGACGGCGACATCGCCGCCAGGCTGTTTGGCATCCGCGCTGCAGGCCTGTTGAACGGACTGGGCCCGGACGATGCGGCGGCAGCGCTGTCGGGCCTGTTGATAGGTGCCGAGATCGCCTCGGCGACGCGGCGTTTTGGCCGGCGTGGTGCGCCCGTGGTCCTCGTCGTGTCGGGGTCGTTGGGCGCGCTTTACGCCGAAGCCATGGCGCTTGACGGCATCGCGGTGAAGATCGCCGACGCCGACCAGGCGGTGCTGGCAGGACTGGTGGCGGCGGCGCGCCGCAACAAGATGTTGACTGATGGAGAAGCCCGATGAGCCAGACAGCACCCTTCCCCAGGCTCAATCGCGGACTGGTCGCAATCCTGCGCGGACTGAAGCCGGAAGAAGCGCTCGACGTCGGCAATGCCGTCTTCGAAGCTGGCATCGAGGCGATCGAGGTGCCGCTCAACTCTCCTGATCCGTTCCGCTCGATCGAGTTGTTGGCCAAGGCGCTGCCGCAGGCTCTCGTCGGCGGCGGCACAGTGGTGTGGGGCAAGGATGTCGACCGGCTCAACGATGCCGGCGGGCGGCTTCTGGTCAGCCCCAATATCGATGCCGAGGTGATGGGCCGCGCGGGCGTGCACCAGATGGTGACGATGCCCGGTGTGTTCACGCCCACCGACGCGTTTCTGGCGCTGCGGCTTGGCGCATCGGCGCTGAAGTTCTTCCCGGCAAGCGTGCTTGGCACCGGCGGCATTTCAGCGATCCGCGCCGTGCTGCCCAAGGAGACGCAGGTCGGCGTCGTCGGCGGTGTGTCGGAGGTCGACTTCGCGGCCTATGCCAAGGTCGGCGTGCAGCTGTTTGGGCTCGGCTCCAGCCTCTACAAGCCCGGCATGAGCGCTGCCGATGTCGGCGCGCATGCGCGGGCCGCAGTGGCCGGCTGGGACGCCCTCGGCAAGGGAGCGTGAGATGGCTGCCGTGATCCTGTCCGACGAGGCCTGTGAGCTCGGCGAAGGGCCGACCTACGATCCCGCCACCGACACGCTCTTCTGGTTCGACATACTGGCGAACCGCATGCTGGAAAAGAAGCTGGCGGGTGGCGCGACCAAGGTGCACCAGTTCAGCGAACGGGCAAGCGCTCTCGCCACGATCGACGGCGAACGCCAGTTGCTTTTGACCGAAACCGGCCTGCATATCCGCGATGCCGCGACCGGCAAGCTGACGCCGCATATGTCGGTCGAGGCATCCAACCCTGCGACGCGTTCGAACGATGCCCGGGTCCATCCCTGCGGTGCCTTGTGGTTCGGCACCATGGGCAAGAAAGCCGAGGCCGGAGCCGGCGCCATCTACTGGTATTTACGCGGCGAACTCAGGCTGCTCTTCCCGGCGATCAGCATCCCCAACTCGATCTGCTTCAGCGCCGACGGCAAGACCGCCTATTACAGCGATACGGCGACCAACCTGCTCTATCGCCTCGACTGCGACCCAGACACCGGCCTGCCGCTCGGCGAGCCGAAACTGTTTGTCGACCGCCGTGGCGACAAGGGCGGCATCGACGGCTCGGTGGTAGACCGCGATGGCGTGTTGTGGAACGCCAGCTGGGGCGGCAGCAGGATCGATGCATATGCACCCGACGGCAGGGTACTGCGCTCGGTGCCGGTGCCGGCACAGCAGGCGTCATGCCCTGCCTTCGTGGGTGCCGGCGCCGACCGGCTGGCAGTGACGTCTGCGTGGGAGGGAATGGACGAAGCCGCGCGCAGCGCCGATCCGCATGCCGGCAAGACGTTCCTGCTCGACATCGCGGTCAATGGGCGGCACGAGCCGAATGTGCTGATCTGAGGTAACGCTGTCGCCTGGGCGATGCCAACAGGTCGGTTTCCCGGCAAGCCCAAGCCCAGGTGGATGCGATTGTCGGCTCGCGCAACAGCAGCAGGACAATCGCCCGATGACCGGACAAAGACCGACGCTTATCCTTGTCCACGAACCGGAGCGCGCCTGCCGCGACCGGCTGTTGGCAGACGGTTTTTCCCAAAAGGCAGCGACCGAGATTTCATCCTATCTGGCGCAGTCGACCGATCTGGCGCCCGAGTTCGGTGCACTTGCCGACGCCTGCGCGCGACGCGGCCTGGACTTCCGTGCCGTCGAACTGGACGACGCTGCGGTGGCCATGGCGGCATGCGACCGCAAGACGACGCTTGTCTGGACGCTGACTGACGGCATCGCCTATTTTCGTGGCGGTGCAGCCCCTGCCCTCGCCCGACTCAACGGGCTCGCCACCATCGGCGCAGACGACTCGTTGTTTGCGCTATGCCAGGACAAGTTCCGCGCCGGTGCGGTTCTCGCTGCCCTCGGCCTGCCGGTGCCATTGGCCGGGCTGGCGCGCGGCGGAAGGTGGCTGGTCGAGCCACCTGCGTCATCATCGGGCTATTTCGTCAAGCCGAACCGTCTCGGCGCCAAGATCGGCATCTGGAAGGATTCGCGCTGCAGTGTGGCGAACGAAGCACTTGTGCTCGGCCGACGCGTGTTCGACGCCTATCGCGACGACGTCATCGTGCAGCCCTACGTGGCGGGCCGCAACGTGCGGGCAAGTTTCCTGGCGGTCGACATCGATGCCGGACCGCAAGCGCTTGGGATCGTCTTCGTCGATTCAGGGGGTGATTTCCAGACCATGGCCGACAGCATGGCGCTGTATGGCGAAACCGGCTCGGCAGCGAGGGCCGAAGGACGTTATGCAGAGCCGGAACTGGTCGCTGTGGGGTCTCTCCAGCCGCGAGCAGCGGAAAAGATCAGGCAGATCGCGGCCAGGTTGACCACAGGGCTCGGCCTGCGTGATGTCTTCTCGCTCGACTTCCGCGTCGAGGCAGACGACACCGTGTACCTCATCGAATTCGAGGTCTGCCCCGGCCTGCCCTGCTTCGATTTCCGCGACTATTGCCGGACCGAGTGGCGGCTTGGCCTCGCTGACGCGATGGCCGAGACGGCGGCGCGCCGTCTGCTCCGGTAATCTGCTTCCGCGTCAGCTCTGGCGTTCCATGCACACGGACGTATGTCCCGACTGGACAAAGCCGATCTGCTGGGCGGCACCCTTCGACAGGTCGAGCACGCGTCCCTTGATGAACGGGCCGCGGTCGTTGATACGAACGATGACGCTCTTGCCGTTCTTCTGGTTGGTCACCCTGAGCTTGGTGCCAAAAGGAAGCGAACGATGCGCTGCGGTCATGGCCGATGGATTCATGCGCTCGCCCGAAGCGGTCTTCGAGGTCAGCGCGTACCAGGATGCCCTGCCGCATTGTGCCGAGGCTGTACCGGTGGAAGCTAGAAACATCATGCTGGCGGCGAGTGTGGCCGCCGCGATCGCGGGCTTGGCGCTCTTCATCTTTTGGTTAATGCTCCGTTGATTGTACACACGGAGCGGTTTCAACCTAAATGTGGCGGCGAATGGGGCAACCGTCTGGCGGTTCCATGGCAGGCGCACACGTTTGGAGTCTCATGGTAACAGTCTGTTAGACTGCCGAGACTCCAGTCGAAGGAATATTTTCATACTTCTTGATTTGTCGCTCAGCTGATCGACAGGTCAGGCGAATCGCCACATCGGATAAGCTTGCTAGGAATACTCCGTGGTGCTGTGGAAATATACGCATTCAAACGACGTTATGAACATAATCAGCGAAGGCGAGGTGCGCATGAACAGAATTGCCAAAATCGTCGCCGGTGTCGCAATCATCGTCGGGGCTGTCTGGATGTTGCAAGGCGCCGGCTGGCTCGGCGGCAGCTTCATGACCGGACGCACGGAATGGTTCTGGATCGGAATCGTCACCGCGCTCGGCGGTTGCGTCGCCCTGTGGTGGTTGCGGCAAACCAGACGCGGATGACGCACGCTGCAAGGCTCCCTTGCCTCACCGGCGCGCCGCCGTGTCGCCCTTCGTCGTCATTGAACTTATTGCGTTTTCTTGAGATAATGCTGCCAGTGCGAAGAACGCCCGACTGAGGAGTTCAACAGGCACGTACACATAGTCCTCACGGGCGCTCGAGCTTAACTCGAACGTATCCGAAGAGGATTTTTGCCATGGCAACGCTTGAGAAAATGGCCCCCTCGGGCCTGATGCAACACCGGCGCTGGGAGGACATCGCGTCGATGATCCTCGGCGTCGCGATCATTGCCTCGCCGATGCTGCTCGGCAATGCCGGCATGCCCAAAATGGTGGCGGTCACAGCACTTGTGGGTGCGGCCGTCGTGGTGCTCGCCGGCCTCGAGCAGGTCTTCTTGAGGCGCTGGGAGGAGTTCCTGTCGCTGCTGTGCGGCGCCTGGATGATCATCTCGCCATTTTTCTTCCAATATGGCGGCGCGCTGCGCAGCTGGCACATCGGCCTCGGCATCGCAGTGGCGGCACTGGCCATCCTGGAGCTCTGGCAGGATCGCAACCGCAATCTTGAGGCATGATGCAGCGTGAACCTGAATCCGGCTCCCGACACGCTGGAGGGAGCCGGAATTTTATGCCGTGAGGTCAGATGTCCCGGCCCGCCGATCGATGTCGGCCGCCGGGGCGCGACCGCGACCCGGGTGGAACAGGCGAATGACCTTGTCGCGCCACCGGCGCAACCGGTTCTTCGTTCGACGCGCTTCGGCCTTTGCGTGAAGCCGCGCTATTTCCTGATGCAACGCAGTCGCCTCGGCGGAGCGAGCGGCGTTGACGGCAGCGTGTTCAAATTCGAATGCAGCAGAAAGCCGCGCGTTCTCAGTTCGCAGGGCGCGGCTTTCTTGCTCGTGCGCCGAAAGCAACTCGGCTTGCTTTTGTTCCAGATGCCGAATGCGAGCGCCGACGGGCATCAGGCTGACAGTGATATTGCGTGCGCCCTTTTCTCGATCACGGCCCACCACCTGCGGCCAGACGTGCAGATCGGACAGCAAATTGTCGATGGGCAGCGCAGTCGGCTGAAGATTGGCTGCCTTGAACGCCACGTTGATCGAAAGCTGGTCGCGGCGCGAGTAGCGCATGACGTGGGAAGCCCAGATTTCCAGCATCGAGCGAACCCGCGCCGAGCGATGATCTCGAACCAGGATGGCCGACCACCACGGCCGCTCAGTCAGCACTTCGGGACAGCTTAGCGTATAGTGATTCAGCTGCTCGAAAATGCGCGTCGAATCGTCGAAGCCCAGCCGCGCAACCTCGAGGAACTCGTCCAAAACGGTTTCCCGGAAAGAGTGAGGCGGAACAAGGAAGCCCGTCTCGGGCTCAAACAGCTCGAGCAGGCGTTCGGGCGGTTCCTTCAACACCACCGAATTGTCGATGTAGATCGAGCAATCATAATCCGGCAGGTACATATGCGGGCGAATCTTCAGGTCGCGCTGGCTGCGTATCGGGTCCTGGGGAAACACCGGCTCTACTAGACGGCAATCCCAGCTCGCACTTTGCAACGTGGCATCATCAGTCAGACAGACGAACGGCAGCTGAGAACGACAGGCGACGGGTTGCTCGTTGATATC
Source organism: Aminobacter sp. AP02 (assembly GCF_003148805.1). Lineage (GTDB taxonomy): Bacteria > Pseudomonadota > Alphaproteobacteria > Rhizobiales > Rhizobiaceae > Aminobacter. Next base: position 31,315 of record NZ_QGGX01000027.1, on the reverse strand, counting down.
CTCATATCCGCCAAGCAATACAGTATAGACACAGCATTTCATTCAAACACCTTGTCTTTCGACGGCCTTGCCACAACGTAGACGACGCGTGCCGCTATGAAGCAGGATGGCCAGTTCAATGGGGTAGTGTGCTGGCAGTTTGGCGAGGCCGCAAGACGTTGCTCGCAAAGCTATCGGGCCTCGAATGAGGCGTCAGATGAAAGATTCAAGCATTGTCGCGTTCAATGGATGGTTCTGCAGTGTGACGAAGCTGTCGGCACCCAGGCGTCAGATTTCTTGTAGGACGCGTAGGCATCGACCTGCCTGACCAAATCGTAGTGAGCAAAAAGCTGCCTGAACTCGGCGTTTTCACTGAAGAAATCGACAATGTCGAATCCCGGCGACCTCGAGTAACGGAAATCGTCGACGAGGATCATCTCAGGCGGGTTGCAGGTAAAATCTTCGACCGTTTGCTGACGGACGTCTTGTGCCAGACGCTCGAGTTCCGAAGAGAGTTGCCCGTGCTCGTTTTGATACGCGAAAATGGTATGAACCATCCAGAAGGTGAAATGACGAGACGGCCACTTTAGGCCGGCATCTTCGACCATCGGCCAGATACTGGAGGGATTGGCCGTCAGCATGACGACGGTCTTTCCAGGTTTGCTGTCGCTCAGCAGGTCGTTGACCTCCTTCTCCACCAGGTTCTGATGAGGCCCATGGACGAGGCTTGCATAGATGGGCACAAACACAGCTGCGGCCATCGCGACACCAGCCGGCAGCGTCGTGCTTTTCCATCGCAAGCGATGCCAAAGCGTGGCCGTCGCAAACAGGGCCAGCGATGTTGCTGGAATCGAATGGTATCGCCAGCCCTTTTGTTGGGCGAAATACGCCAAACTAAACGCCAGTGCCGCCAATGCCGCAGCAACAGTCAATGAAGTTGCCTCGGACCGCTGCTTCCACAGGGCAAAGGCGCACAGAGCCCACAGGGCAAGATATGGCCGTGCAAACTGGTCGACAAACGTGGTCTCGTATCCCGCATAAGCGAGATTGACCATGGGAACCATCGTTCCGAGAAAATCGGGAGCGAAGACCACAACCGCTACCGCATACAGTGCGCCAATGGATGACAAGACGATCAGCTCTGCTCGCAGCGGCGTCCAGTTGCGGCGCTGCTTCAAGAGCAACCAGATCTCCAGGACCATCGGGACGAGGACGAAATAGTGCTTCAGCGCCAAGCCGGCTCCAGCGATAAGCGCGGCCGCTGCGGCAATCTTCCAATTCGTCGGCAGGCTATCGGCCCGCCTGGCAATCAGCGCGACATATGGAAGAGCACAAATGAGGGCAAGATGCTCGCGCTGCGCGAAGTCAGGCAGCGGAACAATGATTGTCGCCACGAAAGCCGCGACAAGCAGCAATCCGCGCTCACGGGCGGTCCTTTCGGCGAGGAGGGCCGACAGCAGCGCAAGGGCAATGGTAGCCAGCAAAAAAACAGCGGCAATCATCGCTTGCACGGAGGGAATGCCAAATTTCTGAGCCATCGACTCGACGGGAAGCGCCATCCAGAACCATAGCGGCGGATTGAGCTCCAGGATGTCGCGATAAAGTGTGGCACCGCCCAGCAACTGACGCGCGATCCACATCTGCCAAGTTACGTCATGCGACACCGCAATGTCGTTGAGCAGCAAATAGGCCACCAGGATGCCGAGCAAGACAAGCAGTTCCGGCCAGCACTGGGTGGCAAGCATATTGATCGAAGGCGCACTGACCCGTGTCAGTCGTCGGCTCGGAACAAATACGAAGCGGCTCGCCCCGAGATAGAAGGTGAGCGAATAGGCCGCGATGCCGGCAAGATGGGTAAACGGATTGTCGATCAGGCCCGCAGCCCGGGCAGCCAGGACAATCGCCAAGTTGACGCTGTAGGCGACCACGAAGGTCAGAATGTACCTTTGGATGGTGCCGCTGCGATAGCCAGTGGCGCGGTTGAACGTCCAGTTGCGGTTCAGGACAAAGCTCAAGACCAGGCCGGCAGCGAAGCCGGTCGCATTCGACACAACATCGCCGTAACCGAACTGCAGGGCCCCCAGTATGACGGCATAGCCAAGAGCCGTGTTGAGCAGCCCGACGGCTCCAAATCGCAGGATCCGGGGAAGCTCAAGCAGCAACCTTGATCGCGTGGACAAAATATTGCGCTCCGAGCGGAAATCTCGTCATGAAGCGCTCGAGGGGGCGCATTCTGGCGACGATGCGAGGGAAGAAAATTCGATAGACAATCCGGGCTTTGTCGAAGCCGGCTTCGGCCATTCGCTGCCGCAACACGCTGGCACGGATGAGCACCGCGTTCTCGTCGAACGGACAATTTCGAACCGCGTGCAAGGTAAGTGGGTTCAACGGGTTGTGCTCGAACAGAAAGAAGCTGCCACCGACGGCGAGTACGCGGTCGATTTCCTTCAGCAGATCGACATGGAGCTCTTCTGGGATGTGGTGGAAGACGCATGCAGCGAATGCGACATCGAAATGGCCATTGTCGAAGGGAATTGTCACGCCGTCGAAATGTTGGAATCGAGCCTGACCGGGAAACCGTTTCTCGGCAATTTCCAGCGATTGCATGGACGGGTCGAGCAAGGCGATCTGACTGTCAGGGAAGGATTCGCGCATAGGCCCAAGCGAATTGCCAACGCCGGCTCCAAAGTCGAGTATCCGTCGCGGCTTTACGCCTTTCCCATCAAGCGCCTCGGCGATGTCCCGAATCTTGTATCTGGCAAAGAAGTCAGGCTTTTCACCACTGAGTCGAATGCTCGCTGCGTGTTGTTGCTGATATTCGGCAGCGAATTGGTCGAACTCTGCTTCAAGCACGCATGGCCTCCTTCAAACGCGATTGCAAGTCACGAATGTCCAGGTTCTGCCCCTTGGGCATCTCGCCTGAAATGATCTCGTTGACGATGTAGAGTGGCCGACGTTTCGCCTCCATGTACATCCGGCCGAGATATTCACCGAAGATACCAAGGACGAGCAGCTGGACGCTGCCAAGGATGAGGATGATCGCCGCCAGGCTGGTCCATCCCGGCAATACACTGCCGGCCGCCCACGAAAAGATGGTATAGCCGAGCGCCATCAGGCCAAGCACGCCGAACGCCATGCCAAGGTGCGAAGCGAAGCGCAGCGGGGCGACCGAAAAACTTGTCATGGCGTCGACCGCAAGCATGACCATCTTGCGCAGTGGATAATGGGTGGCGCCCGCAAAGCGGCGCTGACGCTGGTACGAGAACGCCGTCTGTCTCAGGCCAATCCAGCTCACCATGCCGCGGATGAAACGATAACGTTCGGGCATCGCATTCAGATGATCCAGCGCACGCCGGTTCATGAGGCGGAAATCGCCCGCGTCGGCGGCTATATCGATTTCTACCATCTTGCGCAGAAGGCGGTAGAAGAGCGACGCGGTGGCGAGCTTGAACCAGCTTTCACCCTCGCGCCCCTGGCGTTGGCCGTAGACGACGTCGAACCCCTCATCCATTTTCGCCATCAGTGCAGCCAGAAGTTCTGGCGGATCCTGAAGATCGGCATCGAGAATGAGGATGCGGTTGCCGACGCAGAATTCCAGGCCGGCGCTGAGCGCGATCTGGTGGCCATAGTTACGCGCAAGGTCCACGCCGACCACGTGAGGATCATTCGCCGCCATCTCGACGATTGCGTTTCGGGTTGCGTCGGTTGAACCGTCATTGACCAAAACAATTTCATAGGCGCTTCCAACCTGCTTCTGGCAGGCATCGGAGACACGCTTGTAAAGCTCGTCAATGCTGTCGATCTCATTGTAGCAAGGAACGACAACAGAGAGAGCGACCTGACGCCTACCAGACAGATTTCCTGCGCCCATCGCCACCATTGCCCCAGCCTGCATGGTACAACCGTAGGTTCAAATAGTAACAAAACAAATAATGAAAACCGGCCTACTCGAGGCAGCAGGATTCAATACTGACCTTGGAAAGTCGACTGGAGACTCGGTGAAGTTATTCGTACCGATAAACTGCTAACTGCTTTCAACGCCCCGTGGGGCGGGTAAATTTCGGGCAACAAAAAAGCCCGGCGAACCGGGCTTTTTTGTAATTTCTCGACAGCTAAAGGCTGTCTGAAAAAGGAAACTGGTGCCCAGAAGAGGACTCGAACCTCCACGCCTCGCGGCACACGGACCTGAACCGTGCGCGTCTACCAATTCCGCCATCTGGGCTGGTGGCGGTGATGTAAGCGGGCGAAGCGACTGTGTCAACGCGCTTTTTCAGCTTTTGCCGACGAATGGCGCGACTGGTCGGAATTGTCGCATTCAAGCATGCCGCATGACGCAGGGGAAGGTGGCATATCGAGGACGGCGAAGGGTAGGGAGCTGCAAATCCGCAGCTCCCCTATCGGCTTACGCCAGCACTTCCTTGGAAGCGACGGTCGAATCAGCGTTGAGCTTGTAGACGATCGGAACGCCGGTTCCGAGTTCGAGCTTGACGATGTCTGGGCCTGAAATGCCTTCAAGCGCCATGATCAGCGCGCGCAGCGAATTGCCGTGCGCTGCGACCAGCACCGTGCCGCCGCGCAGCACGTGCGGCTGCATGTCGTGCATGTAGTAGGGCCACACGCGCGCGCCGGTGTCCTTGAGGCTCTCGCCGCCGGGCGGCGGGGTGTCGTAGGAACGGCGCCAGATATGGACCTGCTCCTCGCCCCATTTGGCGCGGGCATCGTCCTTGTTGAGGCCATTGAGGTCGCCATAATCGCGTTCGTTGAGCGCCTGGTTGCGGATAGTCTTCAGGTCACTCTGGCCGGTAGCATCGAGGATGTACTGGCAGGTCTTTTGCGCGCGCATCAGCGCCGAGGTGAAGGCGATGTCGAACTTCAGTCCGCGCGCCTTGAGCTTCTGGCCGGCGGCCTTGGCTTCGGCGGTGCCCTGTTCGGTCAGGTCGACGTCGCGCCAGCCGGTGAACAGGTTCTTGAGGTTCCATTCGCTCTGGCCGTGACGGACGAGCACGAGAGTTCCGGACATTTTTGCTCCCTAGGGATTGAGAAGATGAGGCTGGTTTCGGTTTGTCAGAGCCCGAGCACGTCGCGCATCGAGTAGAGGCCGGGCTTGCGGCCATGCGCCCACAAGGCCGCCTTGACGGCGCCCCGGGCAAAGATGCTGCGATCTTCGGCCTGATGCGACATGGTGATACGTTCGCCGGTGCCGGCGAGGATGACGGAATGGTCGCCGACGACCGAGCCGCCACGCAGCGTGGCAAATCCGATCGTACCGGTCTCGCGCACGCCTGTGTGGCCGTCGCGGACACGCACGCTCTTCTCGGCCAACGCGATCTTGCGCCCGTGTGCGGCAGCTTCACCGAGAAGCAGTGCCGTACCCGAGGGCGCATCGACCTTGTGGCGGTGGTGCATTTCGAGGATCTCGATGTCGAAATCATCGGGACCGAGCGCCTGGGCGGCCTTTTCGACGAGCACCGCGAGCAAATTGACGCCGAGGCTCATGTTACCCGACTTGACGATGGTTGCGTGGCGCGCGGCGGCGGCAATCCTGGCGTCGTCGTCGGCCGAGCACCCGGTGGTGCCAATGACATGGGCGATGCGCGCCTGGGCGGCGTAGCCCGCGAACTCGACGGTTGCCGCCGGGACAGTGAAATCGAGCACGCCGTCGGCCTTGGCGAAAGCGGCAAGCGGATCATCGGTGATTTCGACATTGATGATGCCGATGCCGGTCAGTTCGCCGGCGTCCTTGCCGAGATGGGGCGAGCCGGTGCGCTCGATGGCGCCGACGACCCGTACGCCCTCCATGGCGTGGACCGTGCGCAACAGCACCTGTCCCATCCGCCCGGCGGCACCCACCACAACAAGACCCATGTCGCTCATTGTCAGCTCCTTGCGGCGCGGTCAAACAGGCAGCCCTGCCGCTGCGCGAAAACTGCGCCCCTCATAAAGCATGACGTGCGATGGGGGAACCGCCTTTTGGAAGGCTACAGGCGCCAGCGCCGGTCGCCAGTTTCGACGCCAAACAGTTCCGGCTTGCGTGCATAGGCGGCAAGCCCGGCAAGGGCCGCCAGCGGGTGGGTGATGACATAGACAGGCATCGAGGCCAACAGCTCGCGATGCGGCGCCTTGTCTTCGAAGGCTTCGCGGAAATTGCCCTGTTTCAGCGCCGGCACGATCTTCTGGGCGATGCCGCCGGTCAAGAAGACGCCACCCTTGCTCTTGAACACCAGCGCGAGGTCGCCAGCGGTGCGGCCAAGGCAGGTGACAAAGATCGAAAGCGCCTCTTGCGCGATGGCATCGCTGCCCGCGAGGGCGGCGGCAGTGACTTCCGCCGGCTGGGTGAGGGCAGGTGTCTTGCCGTCGGCCGCGGCGACGGCGCGATAGGTGTTGACCAGGCCGCGCCCGCACAGGATCTGCTCGCCCGAGATGCGGCCGTCGAGCTTTTCGAGATGCGGAAAGACTTCGAAATCACGCTCGCTGCGCGGGCCGAGATCCATGTGACCGCCTTCGCCGGGCACCGGAATCCAGCGGCCGAGCGCATGGATCAGCCCTGCGACGCCCAGGCCGGTGCCGGGGCCAAGCACCACGCGGCCAGCACCTTCTTCAGGCTCGCCGCCGCCGATCTTTTCCATGTGTTCGTCGCCAAGGGCTACGACGGCCAGCGCCTGGGCCTCGAAATCGTTGAGGACGAGGATGTCGGTGAGCCCGAGCGTCGAAAACATCTGCCGGGGACGGACAACCCAAGGACAATTGGTGAGCGCGATCTCCTCGCCCTCGACCGGGCCGGCGACGGCCAGCACCGCCGAGCGCGGCTTGACCGGTGCGCCGTCGAGGACTGCGAGAATGGCGTCGTCGATCGTGGCATAGCTGGCGGTCTGCACGATGCGCGGCTCGCCGGCGTCCTTGTCGGCGCTCTCGACGATGGCAAAGCGCGCATTGGTGCCGCCGATATCGCCGATCAGGATCGGGAAGGGGAGAGCCTGCGGTTGATCGCTGAGATGTGACATGCCCGGTTTCGTCCCCGCGTCGGCGTTCAGCCGTTCTCTTGGTTTTCCAGCATGATCTCGGCCGTCGCCCGGTTCAACGCCATGGGAATGTCGTAGACGATGGCAAGCCGCATCAATGCCTTCACATCGACGTCATGCGGCATCGGCGTCAGCGGATCAACGAAGAAAATCAAGAGGTCGATCTTGCCCTCGCTGATCAGCGCGCCGATCTGCTGATCGCCGCCGAGCGGACCACTTTTCAACGGCGTCAGGTTGAGGCCGGGGCAGGCCGCCAGCACGCGCTGGCCGGTGGTGCCGGTGGCTACGATGTGGCAGGTCATGAGGAATTCGGAATGAGCGCCGGTGAAGGCGACCATGTCGTCCTTCTTCTCATCATGAGCGATCAGTGCGAGACGCAAGGCTGGTGTCACTCTCGGGGCGCCCGAATAAGTTAAATCGGTTGAAATCCATAGACGGATTTCCGCTCCATTGGAAGCACCACCCCTTGCAGCATCAGTTGTTTGTCGGCCGTGGCCGTGGCAACGGAATGTCCCCCGAAGGCCTGGGTGCGAAAGCATTTGCCGTAGCCGGCACGCCGGGCTGCGAAATGACAGGCTTGCCGGGGGCTACAGCTTCGGGTTCCGGAGCAGCGACAACCGCCGTCGGCGCACCACCTTTGCCGTGATAGGTCACCGCGGCTTCGTTGACGGGCGAGGGCGCATTGAGCACGGCAAGGCATTGCTTGGGCAGGCTGGCCATGGTCATGATGTCGCGCGCCCGGGGCTTGGCCGGTCCGGTTGCCGGACGCCATGGCTCCTCGGTGAACCACCAGGCCAGCGACTTGTCGCAGCCGTCGCCGCGCGGCGTCGGATCCTGCTCCTTGCAGCCCTGCGAGCCCGGCTGGCAGCCGATGCGGACATGGAAATGATAGTCGTGACCCCAGAACGGGCGAACCTTGCGCAGCCACGAGCGGTCGCCGGTGACGGTGTCGCACAGCTTCTTCTTGATGCCGGGATTGACCAGGATGCGCTCGACTTCCGGATAGCTTGCGGCGCGTTCGAGCAGGCGCGTGTGCGCCGGCGTCCAGCGCTTTTCGATGACGCGGTGGGTCTTTTCGTTGACCACCGACACCGCGCTCATGTTCTCGCGCTCGGTCGGCGACAGCCGGCGGTCGGGCATCGGCGTCAGCCAGATGTCAGCGTCGAGGCCGATCTGGTGGGAGGCGTGCCCGGTCAGCATCGGGCCGCCGCGCGGCTGCGAGATGTCACCGACGAGCAGGCCGGGCCAACCGTCCCGGGTAGCTTCGCGGGACAGTTTCTCGATCAGGGCGATCATCTTGGGATGACCCCAGCGCCGGTTGCGCGACAGCCGCATCGCCTGCCAGGTCGGGCCGTCGGTGGCGATGGCGACGCCGCCCGAGAAACAGCCCTTGGAATAGAAGCCATAGGAAGCAGGCGCGGTCGCGGCCGGCAGTTTCTTGCCGCCGAACAGGTCCTTGGCGAGTTCCGAAGCGCTGGCCGACTGGATGTCGAGACCGACGAGACCAAGGGTGGCGGCAGCCATGAGGAGCCGCCCTGCCTTGCCAAGAAATCCGCTGAAAAATGCCGTCATGGAACCCGATCCTCTCGGCCAGCTTGGGCTGCCACGGTTACCGAAAGGTAAATTTTGGCACCCATACCCCGATCATTTCGTCGCTCAGCCCTGCCTGATCGGGCTGCGCCTGTCGCTTTCGCCTTCGCCGCGCCAGCTGCCGTCGGCCCACATGGTGTCCAGCGCCGCGCGATAGTTCGGCAACCGGAATTCGTAGCCCAGCGCCTTGATCGCGGTGTTTGCGACGCGCTTGTTTTCGCCATAGAAGGACCGCGCCATGGGCGAAAGTTGGGCAGTCTCGAAAGGAATTTCGGGAGGTGGCGCAACGCCCATCTTTTCGGCAGCGTAGGCGACGACGTCCTGGGGCGGGGCTGGCTCATCATCGGTGACGTTGAAGACCCCGCCATAGTCGCCATCGGCGAGGAACCACAGCGCGCCCGCGATGTCGTCGACATGGATGCGGTTGAACACCTGATCCTTCTTGATCAGCCGCTTGGCGGTGCCGTTTTCGAGATTGACGAAGGCGTTGCGCCCCGGGCCATAGATGCCCGACAGGCGCAAGATCGCCACCGGGCGCCCCACAGCTTCGCCGAGTTCGTGCCAGGCCTGCTCGGCGTCGAGGCGCATCTGCGAGCGGCCGGGTTTCGGCCGGCAAGCGGCGGTCTCGTCGATCCAGGCACCGCCATAGTCGCCATAGACGCCGACGGTCGAGAGATAGCCGATCCAGCGCAGCAAGGGCGTGGCATGCGCAATCGCCTCGTGGGCGGCGTTCAGCACCGGGTCGCCACCGTCGCCGGGAGCGGCGGAGACAACCAGATGGGTTGTCGTCGCCAATTGCGCCCTGATTTCCGGAGTAAGCTGTCCGTCAAAGACAAGAGGCTCGATGCCGGCTGCTTCGAGACCCGCGAATTTGTCGGGCGAGCGGGTCGTGCCAGCGATGCGAACGCCAGAAGGGCGCATGCGGGCGAATGCCTTGCCGGAGTAGCCGGCGCCGAAGATGAATGTTTTCTGCTCGGTCATGCCTGCGTCCGTGCGGGTTCAGCTTGCGTGACCTGCCACTCGGCAATCACATCTGCTTCGGTTTCCGACTTCAGGGCCAGTTGCGCAAGGGCCGAAAATGTCTTCCTGGAAACAAGCCGCGACAGCGCCCAGACGGCCGCGCCGCGCACCAGGGGCGAGGGGTCGGCGAGCAGGGCCCGGCAAGGCTCGACAAGCGCGGCGTCGGCCGAATTGCCCGATGCAATCAGGACGTTGCGGATAAAGCGGTCTCGGCCGATGCGCTTGACCGGCGAGCCGGAAAAGAAAGTGCGGAAGGTTGCGTCATCGAGTGCCAGAAGCTCGATCAGGCGCGGCTCACGCAGGTCGTCGCGGGCCGCCAGTTTTTGTTCGGACGCGGCCTGGGCGAACTTGTTCCACGGGCAGGCGGCAAGGCAATCGTCGCAGCCATAGATGCGGTTGCCGATCTTTTGGCGGAACTCGAGCGGGATCGGTCCCTTGTTCTCAATGGTGAGGTAGGAAATGCAGCGCCGCGCATCGAGCCGGTAGGGCGCAGGAAACGCGTCGGTGGGGCAAGCGTCGAGGCAGGCGCGGCAGGAGCCGCAATGGTCGATCTCTGCTTCGTCAGGCTCGAGCTCGGCAGTGGTGAAGATGGTGCCCAAGAACAGCCAGGAGCCGAATTCGCGACTGACCAAATTGGTGTGCTTGCCCTGCCAGCCAAGCCCGGCCGCCTCCGCCAGCGGCTTTTCCATCACAGGAGCGGTGTCGACGAACACCTTCACGTCGCCACCGGCGCGGGCGACGATCTTGCCGGCGATCTCCTTCAGCCGGCCCTTCATGACATCGTGATAGTCGCGGTTGCGGGCATAGACCGAGATGGCGGCACAGTCCTTTTGGGATTGGAGGTCGCGCGGATCGCTGTCGGGTCCGTAATTCATCGCCAGGACGATGATCGAGCGGACCTCGGGCCACAGGACGGAGGGCTCGCTGCGGCGCTCCAAGGTCTCGGCAATCCAGCCCATCGAACCATGCAGGCCTTCGTCGACGAACTGGGCGAGGCGGGCAGGGGCCAGCGGAATGGCGTCGGGGCGCGTGACGGCGACGGCGGCGAAGCCGGCGCGCTTGGCTTCGCGCTCGATCAGCTGGCGCAGGGCCGTATCAGAAATCGAGGTCCGCATAGTGCGATGCAGGCGTCAGGCCGCGTACCCGGTCGGCGAGCAACGGCCGGAAGGATGGGCGCGACTTGACCCTGGTGTACCATTCGCGGGCCGAAGAATATTCGCGCCAGTCGATCTCACCGAGATAGTCGAGCACCGAAAGGGCGGCGGCGGCGGCGAGGTCTGCGTAGGTGATGCGCGGGCCAGCGAGCCAGTGGCGCGTGCCAGCGAGCCAGTTGGTGTATTTCATATGCTGGCGAATATTTGCACGCGCAGCACGGATCGCGGCTGAATCGGGCGAGCCGCCACCGGCCGATTCCGGCATATGCGGCTTCAGCACGCGCTCGCGCACCAGATGCCGGGTGACTTCGCTGTCGGTCTTGGTGAGATACCAGTCGGTGAGGCGGCGGATTTCGGCGCGCTCCATCGGGTCCTCGGCGAACAGCCGGCGCTCGCGCTTGAGCACGCCGCGGGTCTCGTCGATGTATTCGGAAATGATCATCGCGCCGACGATCGGCACGTCACCCTCGGCGAGCAGCACCGGCAGCGTTCCCGCCGGATTCAGCGCCAGGAATTCCTTGCGCCGGGTCCACGGCTTCTCCTCGATCAGCGCCAGCTCCTCGCCATACTCGCCGAAAGCCAGACGGACGAAACGGCATGTCGCGAACATTGGGTGGTGGAAAAGCGTCAGCATGGTCCTGCGAAATTTCGTGATCGATGGCGCTCTGGCGAATCGGTTGCCGCGCCGCTAGAGCTTTTGGGCCCGGCGCACCGGGCTCTCGGGGCGACCCGACCTATAGGGTGAGTTCCGCCCTATGACAAGCAATCCCGATTGAACGATCTCGCGGGGACGGAATGGAAAGCCAGACAATCATCGATGCGCTGCTGCTCGGCCTGCTCGAGGGGCTCACCGAGTTCATCCCGGTGTCCTCCACGGGCCACATCCTGCTCGCCGGGCATTTCCTCGGTTTCAACTCGACCGGCAAGACCTTCGAGATCCTGATCCAGCTGGGCGCAATCCTGGCAATCCTGTCTGTCTATTGGGCGCGACTGTGGCGGATGCTGATCGACCTGCCGCGCGACCCTCAGACGCAACGCTTCGTCGCGGGCATCCTGATCGCCTTCCTGCCGGCGGCGGTCATCGGCGCACTGGCGCATGATTTCATCAAGACGGTGCTGTTTGAATCGCCGAAGCTGATCTGCACCATGTTGATCCTCGGCGGCATCGTGCTGCTGTTCCTCGACAAGCTCGACCTCAAGCCGCGTTACGGCGACGTGACCAAGTTTCCGCTGTCGGTCTATCTCAGGATAGGCCTGTTCCAGTGCCTGGCGATGATCCCCGGCACATCGCGCTCGGGTGCAACCATCGTCGGCTCGCTGTTGATGGGCGTGGAAAAGCGCGCGGCGGCCGAATTCTCGTTCTTCCTCGCCATGCCGACCATGGTCGGGGCGTTCGCCTACGACCTCTACAAGAACCGCGAGATCCTCTCGGCGGCCGACCTGCCGGTGATCGGCATCGGCTTCATCGCCGCGTTCGTGACCGCGTTGTTCGTGGTGCGGCACCTGCTCGATTACGTCTCGCGCAACGGTTATGCGCTGTTTGGCTGGTGGCGCCTGCTCGTCGGCGGCGTCGGGTTGATCGCACTTCTGGCCTGGGGCTGGTAGCCCGTTTGCTGGCGGCGCATGACGCGATCCCAAGACCGGATCTCGCAGTCCGGGTTCATGCCTTGCGCGCGCCCTTTGCCCCGCCATTGGCCGCCACCCAGATGACGTGGCGGGCGCCGCTGCCCTTGGTGCTGGCGCGAACCTTGACCTCGCCGGTGACAAAGCCGCTCTCGTGCAGGCGCCGCGAGAACGATTTGTCGGGGCCCTGCGACCAGACCGTCAACACACCGCCCGGCTTCAGCGCGGTCTTGGCGGCGTAAAGGCCGGTGTAGTTGTAGAGGCTGTCATTGGCATCGCGCGACAGACCCTCGGGGCCGTTGTCGACGTCGAGCAGGATGGCGTCATAAGCACCGGCGCCGTCTCGGATAAGCTTACCGACATCGCCCACCACCACCTCGACGCGCGGGTCGTCGAGACTGGCAAAGGACAGTTCGGCCATCGGTCCGCGCGCCCACTCCACCACCTCCGGCAGCAGTTCGGCAACGACGATACGGGCGTCCTTGCCGAACAGGGCAAGAGCGGCGCGCAGTGTAAAGCCCATGCCGAGCCCACCGATCAGGATCTTCGGCTTCGAACGGCCGCCGATACGGTCGTGGGCGAGCTTCGCCAACGCCTCCTCGGAGCCGCTGAGGCGACTGTTCATCAGCTCGTTGGAGCCGAGCATGATCGAGAACTCGCTGCCGCGCTGCTTGAGACGCAGTTCGCCGCCGCCCGGAATCTTAGCGGTGTCGAGTACGATCCAGGGAATCATCGGCGTGGCCTTCTGCGCGGGACGTTATCGCAGGCTCCCTAACATGACGCTCCACGATCGCCCACCGCAATGAAGCTTAGACCTTCTCCCAGCCGTCATGTTCGCCGGCGCGGAAGATGGCGTCGATGACCTTCTGGTTGAGCACCGACTCCTCGAGTGAAAACACATGCTCCTTGCCGCCTTGTGCCGCGCGGACAAAGGTTTCGACTTCGAGCCGGTACTGCTGCGCGCCGGGGAAGCGGAACACCGTCGCCTCGTTGTGGCCGGCATTGTGCAGCTCGACGCGATGATGGTCGTAGAGCCCGGCATTGAACGGCGAGTGGATTTCGATGAAACCCTTGTCGCCGTGGAAGACCATCAGTTGGCGGTTGGCGAGTTGCGTCGAGAGGTAGAAGGACAGCTCGAAGTCACCGAAATCGGCGCGAACGCTGGAATAGATATCGGTGCCGAATTTCTTGTCGCGCTCGATGCTTGCCTGCACCCGCACCGGCTCCTTGCCTGTCGAAAACCGTGTCGTCACAGTCGGATATACACCAATGTCGGGCAGGGCGCCGCCGCCGAGATCAAGCTGGTTGCGCATGTTGTTGGGATCGACGTTGTAGTAGGAAAACGCACCCTGGACATGCTTGAGCTTGCCGATGGCGCCCGACGCGATCAGATCGCGTACCTTGAGCCATTGAGGGTGGTAGGTGACCATGAAGGCTTCGGAGACGACGACTTTCTTGCGGTCGCGGATGGCGATCAGCGGGGCGATGTCGTCCGCCTTGAGCGCCAGCGGCTTTTCGACCAGCACGTGCTTGCCGGCTTCGGCCGCCTTGGCCGCCCATTCGAGATGCTGCGAGGTCGGCAGCGGGATATAGACCCCGTCGACCGCATCTGACGCGAGCAACTCGTCATAGGAACCGAAGGCGTGGCGCGCACCGAAACGGTCGGCCAGCGCCTTGGCCTTGGCAACGTCGCGACTGGCGATGGCCGCAACCACGCCATTGTCGGAATCGGCGATCGCCGGCAGCAGCTGCTCACGGCCGATCTTGGCTGTCGAAAGTACGCCCCAACGAAACATCTCGCCTCCGGAACTGAAATTCGGCCCTGGCGGCCGCCAACCCGAACTGTGCGCAAAAGGGGCGTAAAATGCCAGCGGAGATTGGCACGCTCAGGCACGCCGGGCGGCGAAATTCATCTCGAAATCGACGATGTTGGAATAGATCGGTGTACCCACATCCATGCCGTAACGCGAGCGCAGCACCTTGCCGCTGACGTGAAAGCGAAGTTGCCCGTTCTTCAGGCCGTGCAGCTCTGCCTGAAACTTTTCGGTGGAAGTGCGGCCGCGCGCGGTCAATTGCCCCGTGACAACAGCCGAATTGTCGCCGGTGCGCTGTACCGAGGTCGAGCGGAAGGTGATCTGGCGCGAATTTGCGGCGTCGAAGACTGCATCCGACTTCAGGAACGCGTCGACGCGGCCTTGGCCGGTACCGACGCTATCGGGATAGATGGTGATGTCGACCTTCGAACGGCCAATATCGCCGCCGTCAATGCTGATGCTGCCCGAGAAGCGGCCAAAAGCACCGTTCAGCCCGCCGCCACCGGCCTTGCCGATGACAAAGCGAATGCTCGAGCCATTGGCCGAGATGGCATATCGCCCGGCAGCCTCCGAAAGCGCCACCGCCGAGGCGGTACCGCCGATCAGACCAAGGGCTAGGAAGCTTGTAACGCCAAGAACACGCAAAGACATCTCATCGTACTCCCTGATGGCGCGGCTCGCTGGCCACGCACGGAAACAACGAATCGGCGGCGGCAGCTATTCCGGCTTTCCTGCGCGGTTTGCGACAAAGGGCGAAATCATCCTGACCAGAACCACATCGCGCAGCCAGAAATGGTGGCGAAAGGCCGCCAAAATGTGCAGCACAACCAGGGCAATGGCGGCGTAGGCCAGCCATTTGTGGCTGAAGATCCAGAAATTCTCGGCCTGTTCGGAAACGCCAAGCGGCAAATTGGGCATGACGAACAGGTTGAAGGGCATGGACGGGATCTCCAGCACCGATACCGAAACCAGCGCCCAACCCGACAGCGGGACCACAAGCTGCGCCGCATAGAGGGCCAGATGCACCGACGGGGCCGCCCGGCGCTCCATCGCTCCGACCTCTTCGGGCAATCCAGGGCTGGCATTGCCAAGCCGCCAGCCGATGCGGATGAGAACCAACCCGAGCAGCAGGAAGCCGAAGGATTTATGCAGCTGGATCAACTCGAAAGAGGTGCGCTGGCTGGCGATTCGGACCATGGCCCAGCCGAGCACGAACTGGCCGATAAAGATCAGCCCGATCAGCCAATGAAGGACGATCGCGGCCCAGCCGTAACGCGTGGTCGTGTTGCGCAGCATGGAAGACATCTCCAATGCACAACGAATTCTAGGCGTGATTCATCCGGTGCGGTGACAGTATCTCCTTTGCGAATGCTCACCACTCCGCGACCGAAACCTCGGGCCACAGCTGTCTTATGCGCCGACCCTTGGATTCGTGCGTGGCGCGATTGTCGTGGCGTCGGTTCGGCAGCACGCGGAACGAAAAGATATCATCGAGGCCAAACGGAGCGCAAAGCTCCAAAACGCTGTCGTCACTCAAGCGCAGGCCGACCGAATGGGTGCGCGATGCAAAATGCTCAAGGGATTCGGCCGTCGAGGCAAGCGGGGGGCGGGGCGAACCGAAATGCTGCTCGAACCAGAGATGGACACGCGCCTGGTTGCGGATTTCGACTGGCAGCGGCAGATCTTTGAAAATGCCGGCGCCGCGCCGGATGGCAACGTCCTCGGCCTCCCAGGAGAGGTCCGATCCGTCGAAATAAAACAGGTCGACATCCTTGATGCCGTAGCCCGTGGGCCGGCTGGTGAGGTGGTTCCAGATGCTGTTGTAGAGCACGCCCGAAACGATCATCCATTGCGGCAAGGCCAGCCTTGTTGCTCCCTCGAGCGCCGCCCGCACCAGCGGATCGGCCAGAAGGATGTCAAAAAAGGCCTGCCGTTGCTCCTCGAACGGCAGGCCTGCATAACGAAGGTGGTCCATCGCCGCCTCGCAGAAATCAGCTTCTGAGGGCGCCGCCGGTCTGTTTCTTGACGTTCTCTACGATCCGGGCGGCCAGTGCCTCGAAATCCTGGTCGGCAAGCGTCTTTTCCTGCGGCTGGATCGAGACCTCGATGGCGATCGACTTCTTGCCTTCGCCAAGCGACGCGCCCTCGAAGATATCGAACACCGAAACAGCCGTGATCAGCTTCTTGTCGGCGGCGAGCGCCGCGCGCGTCAGCGTGCCGGCCTCGACTGACTTGTCGACGACGAAGGCGAAGTCGCGCTTGACCGCCTGGAAGGCTGACAGTTCGAGCTTCGGCTTGGTCTTGGTCGGCTTGGCCTTGGGCTCGGGGACCGCATCTACATAGACCTCGAAGCCGCAGAGCGGGCCCGAAACGTCGAGGCCTTCGAGCGTCCTTGGATGGAACTCGCCAAAGGTACCGAGCACGACCTTGGGGCCGAGCTTGATCACACCGGAACGGCCGGGGTGATACCAGCCAGGCGCGCCGGTTTCGATCTGCAGTCGGTCGACGGGAGCGCCGGAGGCTTCGAGTGCGGCGATCGCATCGGCCTTGGCGTCGAACACGCCGACATTGCCAGCATTGCCGGCCCAGTGACGGCCCGAGCCTTCGAGCTTGGCGGTGCCACGGCGGACACCAGATGCAACGCGGCGCTGGCCGTCTGCCGTGTCGCTCTCATAGATGCCCGAGACCTCGAACAAGGCCACATCGCTGAGGCCTCGGTCGGCGTTGCGCTGGGCAGCAGCGATCAGGCCGGGCAAAAGCGATGGCCGCATGTCGGACATGTCGGCTGCGATCGGGTTCGACAGCTTCAGCTCAGGCTGACCGCCACCGAACAGCTCGGCGTGCTTTGCCGGGATGAACGACCAGGTAACGGCCTCCATCATGCCGCGCACGGCCAGCGCGCGCCGCGCCGAGCGGGTGCGGATCTGCAGCGTGGTCAGGATCTTGCCATTGACTGCGTCATGCGCGCCGAGCGGCTGCGGCGCGATGTTGTCGACGCCGTGGATGCGCATGACCTCTTCGACCAGATCGGCCTTCCCGTCGACATCGGGACGCCAGGACGGCACGGAGACGTCGACGACGTCGCCATTGCCCGTAATACCGAAGCCAAGGCGAGTGAGGATATCCAGGCTCTCGGCCTTTTCGACCTCGATGCCGGTCAGGCGCTTGACCTCTGAGAGCGGGAAGGAGACGACCTTCGGCTCATGGCCGGCATAGCCAACGACATCGGTGTTCGTCGGCTGGCCGCCGCAGAGCTCCAGCACCAGCTTGGTCGCCAGCTCGACGCCGGGAACCATGAATTCGGGGTCGACGCCGCGCTCGAAGCGATAGCGCGCATCGGTGATGATGCCGAGCGTGCGACCGGTGCGGGCGACGTTGAGCGGTGCCCACAGCGCGGACTCGATCAGCACGTCGGTCGTGTTCTCGTCGCAGCCCGAATGCTCGCCGCCCATGACGCCGGCGATGGATTCGACGCCGTTGTCATCTGATATGACGCACATCTCGGGCGTCAGCGCGTATTCGCGGCCATCGAGCGCCAGCACCTTGTCACCCTCACGGCCACGGCGGACAACGAGGTTGCCAGCCACTTTCTTGGCGTCGAAGACGTGCAGCGGCCGGCCGCGATCAAAGGTGACATAGTTGGTGATGTCGACCAGCGCATTGATGGGGCGCAGGCCAATAGCAATCAGGCGCTGCTGCATCCACTTGGGCGAGGGGCCGTTCTTGACGCCGCGAACGAGCCTGAGCGCGAAACCGGGGCAGAGCTCGGGGGCCTCGATGGTCACCTTGACCGGGCAGTCGCCTTCCCCATTGATCGGCGCAACCGCGCCGTCCTTGAGCGTGCCGAGGCCGGACGCGGCGAGATCGCGCGCGATGCCATAGACGCTGGTGGCGTCGGGACGGTTCGGCGTCAAATTGATCTCGATCATGGGATCGTCGAGATGGGCGTATGCGGCGAAGGACGTGCCCACAGGCGCATCGGCCGGCAGGTCGATGATGCCGTTGTGCTCGTCCGACAGCTGCAGTTCGCGCTCGGAGCACATCATGCCGTGGCTTTCGACGCCGCGAATCTTGCCGACCGACAGCGTGACGTCGATGCCAGGCACATAGGCGCCGGGGGCGGCGAAAGCGCCGATGAGGCCCGCACGCGCGTTGGGGGCGCCGCAGACGACCTGCACAGGCGTGCCGTCGCCGGTGTCGACCGTCAGTACCTGCAGCTTGTCAGCGTCGGGATGCCTGCTTGCCGTCAGTACCTTGGCGATGACGAAGGGTTTTAGGCTTGCCTTGTCGTCGACGGATTCGACTTCGAGGCCGATCGAGGTCAGCCGCTCGACGATCTGTTCAAGCGAAGCGTCGGTGTCGAGATGGTCCTTGAGCCAGGAGAGGGTGAATTTCATGGGTTCACTCGTTTCGTGTCGTTGCGGTCGAGCACTTCCACCACGCGGAACCGCTCACAAACCAAAATCATGTCAGGCGAGAAGCCGCCATTGCGGGCGAAATAGGACTCGTGTGCCTCGCGCCAATATTCATAGGACAGGTCGCCCTCGCCTTCAGCAGCGGCGAACTCGGCATCGACCTCATCGAAGCGACGCTGGATCGCCTCGACGGTTTCGATGACCGCGGCGCGGCGGCCAGCCCCGTCGAGCACGACATCCCTACGGCCGACCTCGGGCACCGGCTCGGCGCCGCCATAGTCGCGCAAGGCGCCGCAGGTCGCGGTCTTCCTGCCGGACAGCACCAGCGCCAGAAGCTCGTCCGCAAGCTCCGGGGTGTCGCCGAAGGCGAAGGTCACTGCGCCGGCATATCGGTCGGCCGCCAGGGTCATGCGCTCAGGCCACCGAACAGGGTCGGCATGTCGAGCGGGCGGAAGCCGTAGTGCTGCAGCCAGCGGACGTCGGCGTCGAAGAAGGCGCGCAGGTCAGGCATGCCATATTTCAGCATGGCGATGCGGTCGATGCCCATGCCCCAGGCAAAGCCCTGGTATTCGTCCGGATCGAGCCCGCCATGGCGCAGCACGTTCGGGTGGACCATGCCGCAGCCGAGGATCTCCATCCAGTCATTGCCTTCGCCGAAGCGCACTTCGCCGGGACGCGAGCGGTCGCACTGGATGTCGACCTCGAGGCTCGGCTCGGTGAACGGGAAGAAGGACGGGCGGAAGCGCATCTTGACCGAGGGCACCTCGAAGAACGCCTTGCAGAACTCCTCCAGCACCCACTTCATGTTGGCGATGTTGGCGGTCTTGTCGATGACCAGGCCCTCAACCTGGTGGAACATGGGCGAGTGCGTGGCATCCGAATCCTGGCGATAGGTCTTGCCTGGAATGACGATGCGGATCGGCGGCTTCTGCGTCTCCATGGTGCGGATCTGCACCGGCGAGGTGTGGGTGCGCAAAAGCTTGCGCTCGCCATTCGCGTCCGGCGGGAAGAAGAAGGTGTCGTGCATCTCGCGCGCCGGATGCCCTTCGGGGAAGTTCAGCGCGGTGAAATTGTAGTGGTCGGTCTCGACGTCGGGACCTTCGGCGATCGAGAAGCCGAGGTCGCCGAAGATCGCGGCGATCTCGTCGATGACCTGGCTGATCGGGTGGATGCGGCCGCGCTCGGCTGGCGACTGGCGCACCGGCAAGGTGACGTCGACCTTTTCGGCGACGAGGCGTGCGGTGATGGCGACGTCGCGCAGCTCGCTCTTGCGGGCCGACAGCGCATCGGTGACGCGGTTCTTCAGGCCGTTGATGGCCGGGCCCTTGGTCTGGCGCTCTTCGGCGCTCATGCCACCCAGGGTCTTCAGCATCTCCGAGACCGAGCCCTTCTTGCCGAGGGCTGCGACGCGCACCGCTTCGATCGCCTGCTCGTCGGCGGCGGAGGCGATATCGCTCAGCAGCGATTGTTCGAGAGTTTCAAGATCGCTCATGGTCCAGTTCCGTTGCGGCCCAGCGGCCCTTCGTTGCTGCAAAGAAAAACCCGCGCTAGCCGTGCCAGCGCGGGTTTCCCAAATCAAGTCAGTTATGCTTGGGAAGGCGCTGGTTAAGCAACAGCGCTTTCAAAAGCATTCGGGGTGGTGTTCTTGAGGTACTCAAGAGCAACCTTGGCCTTGGCAACGAGCACGGCGAATGCCTGCGGCTCGTGGATGGCCATGTCGGAGAGGATCTTGCGATCGATCTCGATGTTGGCCTTGTTCAGGCCGTCGATGAAGCGGCCATATGTCAGGCCGTGCTCGCGGACCGCTGCGTTGATACGCTGGACCCACAGGGCGCGGAAATTGCGCTTGCGGTTCTTGCGGTCGCGGTAAGCGTACTGCTTCGACTTCTCAACCGCCTGCTTGGCAATGCGGATGGTGTTCTTGCGGCGGCCGTAGAAACCCTTGGCCTGCTCGAGAACCTTCTTGTGCTTGGCGTGGGCAGTTACGCCCCTCTTTACACGTGCCATGTCATGATCTCCTTAAAACGCTGTCCAGGCCGGGGCTCAGAGGCCGTTCGGCAGAAAATTCTTGATGACCTTCTTGCCGTCCGGTTCAGCCAGAACCATCGTGCCACGGGCATCGCGAATGAACTTGTTGGAACGCTTGATCATGCCATGGCGCTTGCCAGCGGCAGCCGCCAGGACCTTGCCGGTCGCGGTGATCTTGAACCGCTTCTTGGCAGCCGATTTGGTCTTCATCTTGGGCATTTTGCTACTCCGTTCTTCGGAATTTCCCGACACCCAAAGGCGCCCTGAAACCCTTCATGTTGTTGTTTTCAGGCCGACCAAAGCCCGAAAAGCAAATGAAACCGCCACGGCATGCCCTGCCGGGCGGTTCTTGGACGCGGCTATATACGCGCAAGCGTGACAATGCGCAACACCCGCAACTGCGGCAATTGCAACGAATTTCGGCCCGTCAGGGGATGCGGAACAACACCGGCAGGGCGCCCGTCACCTGGGCATGATCGATCAGCTCGAACACCGGAAGTGCCACCAGGAAAACCAGGCCGTCAAGCAGGGTCGTCAGCAGGATGCGCGGGTTGAAGCTACCGGTGTTGCCCTCCTGATAGAGCGAGACGTTCGGGAAGAACCGCGGCACCCGCGCGACATAGGCCTGATATTCCGGCCCAAGCAGCGACGACAGGTGCTTTTCCTCTCGCAGGATGACGAAGTGGAAGGACAGGGCGCAGAGTGCGGCAAAACCGAAGGTCGCAACGATCGAGCCCATTTGCGCGCCGACGCCGGCGGCGGCCAATGTCGAAAAGACATAGAGAGGGTTGCGGGTAATCGAGTATGGCCCGCCGGTGACGATCTCGCCCGACTTGCGCCCCCCGATATAGAGCGTGCACCACAAGCGGCCGACAATGCCGAGAAAGATCATCAGGATGCCGGCCATCTCGACAATCTCGTGAACGGTGGTATCAGGCGGAAAGGTCGATTGCCCGAACAAAAGCGCGGCAAACATGACGATGATCATGACGGCCAGCACGAGCCGGCGCATGCTCTGGTACCTGCCCAGATCGCTCTTCTCATTCATGGCATTCCAACCGCCAGCAGCATCCCCTGCATGGCCGCAGGCGAGATGTGTCGGCACCTTTCAGGATGATGTTGCCCTGGCCCAATGCCTGGGCATGAAAGCACCGCGCGCCCAAAAGGGCGCGCAAGAGCAGTAGAATATGTCGGTCGACGCGGCGTCAGCCGATCAACGTGGCGCGAGCACCATCATCATCTGCCGGCCTTCGAGCTTGGGCTCGGCTTCGACCTTGGCGATGGTTGCAGTTTCCTCGCGAACCTTGTTGAGAAGCTGCATGCCGAGTTCCATATGCGCCATTTCGCGGCCACGGAAACGCAGCGTCAGCTTGACCTTGTCACCTTCCTCGAAGAAGCGGCGAACCGCCTTCATCTTGGTCTCGTAGTCGTGGCTGTCGATGTTCGGGCGCATCTTGATCTCCTTGATCTCGATGACCTTCTGGTTCTTGCGCGCCTCGGCCGCCTTCTTCTGGTTGGCGTATTTCAGCTTGCCGAGGTCAAGGATCTTGACGACGGGCGGCGTGGCGTTGGGGGAAATTTCTACGAGATCGAGGCCTGCCTCTTCGGCGGCCAGGAGTGCGTCGTTGATGGAAACATCGCCACGGTTGGAACCGTCGACGTCGATCAGCTGGACCCGGGGAACCCGGATGTCACGGTTGGAACGCGGGCCGTCCTTGGTAGGCGCGGCTGCTTTAAAAGGTCTGCGAATGGTCGTGGTCTCCTCGAGCCATTGACGTTGTTGAATGTCTGACGCGCCAATGTGGGTAGCGCGCGGGCGATGTCAATAACACAGCAATCGCAACAAATCACCTGCTTGTGCGCATGCGAACTGCCCCAAAATAAGGTTTTTGTCGGGTACTTTCCGTGTCGTGGCGGCTGTGCCACAAGTCCGTGCGAGGGGAGCAGCCATGATTGCAAGCGCGCCAGAGTTCATTGAGGTCGACAACACCAGCATCGCCGTGAGGCATACGGACGGCGCAACGCCCGGTGTCGTGTGGCTCGGTGGCTACAATTCCGACATGCTCGGCACCAAGGCCGAAACCCTGGCCGGCTGGGCCGCCGACAAAGGCCGGAGCTTCCTGCGTCACGATTACTCCGGCCACGGCGAGTCGGGCGGAAGGTTTGCCGACGGCACGATCTCGAAGTGGCTCGGTGAGAGCCTGGCGGTGTTTCGCCAGTTCACGCGCGGACCGCAGATCCTTGTCGGCTCGTCGATGGGCGCCTGGATCGCGCTACGGATGAACGCCGAGCTCAACAAGGCGGGCGAGGGCGATCGCGTCGCCGGTCTCGTGCTGCTTGCACCGGCACCCGACTTCACCGCCGAACTGGTCGAGCCGCAGCTGACCGAAGCGCAGCGCCGTGACCTGGTGGAGAAGGGCTATTTCGAGGAGCCGTCGGAATATTCGCCCGAGCCCTACATCTACACGCGCGCGCTGATCGAGGACGGACGGCAGAACCTGGTCATGGGGGCGCCGATCCATACGCATTGCCCGGTTCACATCATCCAAGGTCTGGTCGATCCGGACGTGCCGCACAGCCACGCGCTGAAACTGATGAGCCTGTTGCCCGCCGACGACGCGACGCTGTCTCTGGTGCCGGACGGCGACCATCGCCTGTCGCGGCCCCAGGATCTTGAGCTCATGACCCGCGCGGTCGGCGAAATGATCCAGCGGGCTGGTTGATCCGATGCGCGCCTCGATCCCGATTTCGGCATTTGTCGCAGCCATCGTCGGCTTCGGTGGCACGCTTGCCATCATCATCGCCGCCGCCAACGCGGTCGGCGCCTCGCAGGTCCAGACGGCGAGCTGGGTCACCGCCATTTGCCTGGCCATGGCATTCGAGACCGTCTGGCTGTCCTGGCGCACGAAGATGCCTGTCATCACCGCCTGGTCGACACCGGGCGCGGCACTGATCGCAGCGAGCAGTGGCTTCACCATCGGCGAAGCGGTGGGCGCATTCCTGGTCACCGGCGTGCTTCTGGTGCTGACCGGGCTGATCAAGCCGCTGACCCAGCTGATCTCGCGCATACCGGCATCGGTCGCCTCCGGCATGCTCGCCGGTATCGTGGTCACCTTTGCCATCAATGCGGTGAAAACCATCCCCGTGGATCCCTGGCTGATCTTGCCGCTGATCGCAGCATTCTTCCTTATCCGGCTCTACAATCCGGCTCTTTCGGTGCTGGTTGTGCTCGTCGGTGGCGGGCTTGCCGCTTTTCTCACCGGACGCGTTGGCGGGCTGCCTGTGCCGGAACTTTCGACGCTGACGCTGATCGCGCCGGAGTTTTCGGTCGCAGCGATCATCGGCTTGGCGCTGCCGCTCTATCTCGTCACCATGGCGTCGCAGAACCTGTCGGGCCTCGCCGTGCTGCGCGCCGCCGGCTACCACCCAGAACCCGGACCGTTGATCGGCGTCACCGGGTTGTTTTCGGTGCTGTCGGCCCCGTTCGGCGCATTGACGACCAACCTCGCGGCGATTTCAGCGGCGATCTGCACCGGCCCGGACGTGCATCCCGACATGAAGGAACGCTGGAAGACCGGGCCGTTCTACGCGCTCGCCTATGTCATCTTCGCAGCCTTCGGTGCCTCGCTCGTGGCGATCTTCGCTGTGTTGCCGCAGAGCCTGATCGTGCTGGTGGCGGGCCTCGCGCTGATGGCGCCTTTGGCCAATGCGCTCGCCATCGCACTCAAGGACGACCACCACCGCATGGCCGCGACGACCGCCTTTGCCGTCACCGCCTCGGGGCTGACGCTGTTCGGTGTCGGCTCGGCGTTCTGGGGGCTGGTTGCGGGCCTCGTCGTACTGGTGCTCGAGAGCATCAAAAAAGGCTAGGCTTTCCAAGCTATTGTCCGGTTTCACCCGACATCGTCTTGAATCGCTATTTTTTCGTTCCCATGTCGTTTGGAGCAGCTTTTTCCCCGGCTGCCTCGAACAAAGGAACGGCAAACTACAATGAACACGACTGCACTGATCCGTCCGGCCTGGACGCCGGCAACCATCGCGTTGATGGTGATCGGCTTCATGGTGTTCTGGCCGCTCGGCCTAGCCATGCTTGCCTACATCATCTGGGGCGACCGGCTTGAAGGTTTCAAGCGCGACGTAAACCGTACGACGGACGGCTTCTTCGCCGGCTGCCGCAAGGCTTCCTACCGGGCAAACGCCCAGACCGGCAACGTCGCTTTCGACGACTGGCGCGAGAAGGAACTCGAGCGCCTGAACGAAGAGCGTCGCAAGCTCGACGAGATGCGCGAAGAATTCGACGCCTATGCCCGCGAACTGCGCCGGGCCAAGGACCAGGACGACTTCGACCGCTTCATGGCCAACCGCCACAAGCCGACAGCACCGACCGTCACGCCCAAGAAGGGCGGCAAGTCGGGCCTGCTCGACGACTGAGGTGGCCTCATCGCTGAATGCCAACGGCGCCGTAACGCGGCGCCGTTTCTTTGCTCCGATTTTCCTCGAATCATCTAGTCTCGCCACATGTCCTTTGGCTTCTTCCGCAAGCTGACAAAGCCAGCACCTGCGCCCGTCCAGGAGCGGGATCACGTCGTCGCGGGCCGCACGCTGCCACTCAGGATCGTCGAGAACGACCGGGCACGGCGGCTGACGCTGCGCATCGATGCCGGTGGGCGCGGCCTGCGCATCACCGTGCCACCCGGCCTGCGCCAGGGCGAGGTCGACCGCTTCCTTGACCGCCATCAGGGCTGGCTGGAACAGCGCCTCGCCAAGGTGCCTGACCGTCCGCAGGTGCGCCCCGGCATCAAGATTCCCATTCGCGGGGTGCCGCATCTCGTCATCCATGAAGGCGGGACGCGCGGAACCGTGCGCCAGTCCCAGGACGAAAGCGGCCCGACGCTTCTGGTCCATGGCGACCGGGCACATCTGCCGCGCCGCATCGCCGATTTCCTCAAGCGCGAGGCCAAGCGCGATATCGAGGCGATGGTGGCAACGCACTGCCAGTCCGCCGGCTGCCGCGCCAAGGCGATCCGTTTTCGCGATACGTCGAGCCGCTGGGGTTCGTGCACGTCGGACGGGGTGCTGTCGTTCTCCTGGCGCATCATGATGGCGCCCACGCCGGTCATCAACTACCTCGTCGCCCATGAAGTGGCGCATTTGAGAGAGATGAACCACGGCCCGAAATTCTGGAAGCTGTGCGAGGAGCTTTGCCCCGACACCGAACGCTGCAAGGCCTGGCTCAAGCGCAATGGCGGTGCGCTGCAGGCGATACAGTTCGAGTGAGCGAATGGGGAGTAGGGAGTCGCGAATAGAGAGTGGTGAACAAGGCAGGATCAGCTCTGCGTGATGCAGCGGCCACTTGCCGGCCCACTACTCACTATTCGCTACTCCCACTCGATCCCTTCGCTGTTTTCCTCGACTTCGCCGCCTTTTCGTGCCAATCCCGCCTTCATGGCTTTCGACATCAAAATCTGCGGCCTCAAGACTGATGAGGCGCTTGGCGCTGCACTTTCCGGCGGCGCGAGCCATGTCGGCTTCATCTTCTTCGGCAAGAGCCCGCGCAACGTGTCGCCAGAGCAAGCCGGACGGCTGCGCGAGGCAGCGCGCGGCAAGGCCAAGGCCGTCGCAGTGACAGTTGATGCCGATGACGCCTTCCTCGACGAGATCGTGGCCAAGATTGCGCCCGACATGATCCAGCTGCACGGCAAGGAGACGCCCGCACGCGTGGCCGAAGTCAAGGGGCGCTACGGCCTGCCCGTCATGAAGGCTTTTTCCATACGCGAGGCAGGCGATCTCGAGGCGATCGCGCCTTATGTCGGCGTCGCCGACCGCCTGCTTTTCGACGCCAAGCCACCTGCCGGCTCCGAATTGCCCGGCGGCAATGGCGTGTCGTTCGACTGGCGGCTGCTCGCAGCCCTTGACGCCTCCGTCGATTACATGCTTTCCGGTGGCCTCAACGCCGCCAATATCGGCGACGCCCTCAGGCTCGCGAACCCGCCCGGCATCGACATTTCCTCGGGCGTGGAAAGCGCTCCGGGCGTCAAGGATGCGGCGCTGATCGAAAATTTCTTCAGGGCCGTCCGGGCAGCTAGCGACCGCAGCGCCGCCTGACCAGCCTCCAGCCGCAAGGAGATCGGCCGTGAACAAGCCGACTGAGCCCAATTCCTTCCGTACGGGGCCCGACGAACAGGGCATGTTCGGCATTTTCGGCGGACGTTTCGTCGCCGAGACGCTGATGCCGCTGATCCTCGAACTCCAGCGCCACTGGGACGAGGCCAAGAACGATCCGGCCTTCAAGGCAGAGCTTGCCGATCTGTCGACCCACTATGCCGGGCGGCCCTCCAAGCTCTATTATGCCGAAGGCCTGACCCGTCATCTTCGTGACGTTTCCTCGGCGAAGGGCCTCGGGGGCGGCGCAAAAATCTATTTCAAGCGCGAAGACCTCAATCACACCGGTTCGCACAAGATCAACAACTGCCTGGGCCAGATCCTTCTGGCCAAGCGCATGGGCAAGACCCGCATCATCGCCGAGACGGGTGCCGGCCAGCACGGCGTGGCGTCGGCCACGGTCGCCGCGCGGTTCGGCTTCCCGTGCTTCGTCTATATGGGCGCCACCGACGTCGAGCGGCAGAAGCCCAACGTCTTCCGCATGAAGCTTCTGGGTGCTGAAGTGCGCCCGGTCAGCGCTGGTCACGGCACGCTGAAGGACGCCATGAACGAGGCGCTGCGCGACTGGGTCACCAACGTGCACGACACCTATTACCTGATAGGCACCGCCGCCGGCCCGCATCCCTATCCGGAACTCGTCCGCGACTTCCAGTCGGTGATCGGCACAGAGGCGCGCGCCCAGATCCTCGAACAGGAAGGCCGCCTGCCCGACATGATCGTGGCAGCCGTCGGCGGCGGCTCCAATGCGATTGGCCTGTTCCATCCCTTCCTCGACGACCGCGGCGTCAAGATCGTCGGCATCGAGGCCGGTGGCCGTGGCCTCGACGGCATCGAGCATTGCGCCTCGATGAATGCCGGCCGGCCCGGCGTGCTGCATGGCAACCGCACCTATCTCTTGCAGAACGACGACGGCCAGATCCTCGACGGCCATTCGATCTCGGCCGGCCTCGACTATCCCGGCGTCGGCCCCGAGCATTCGTGGCTTCGCGACACCGGTCGCGTCGACTACCAGCCGATCCTCGACGACGAGGCGCTCGACGCATTCCAACTGACCACCAAGGTCGAAGGCATCATCCCGGCGCTCGAATCCGCCCACGCCATCGCCTATGCGGTGAAGACCGCCCCGACGATGGGCAAGGACAAGGTGATGATCGTCAACCTGTCCGGCCGAGGCGACAAGGACGTGCATACGGTTGCCAAGATGCTGGGTATGGAGATCTGATCATGACCACCCGCATCGACCGCCGCATGGCAAAGCTCAAAGCCGAGGGACGCCCGGCACTGGTGACCTATTTCATGGGCGGCGACCCCGACTACGAAACGTCGCTGTCGATCATGAAGGCGCTGCCCAAGGCTGGCAGCGACATCATCGAGCTCGGCATGCCGTTCTCCGACCCGATGGCCGATGGCCCGGCGATCCAGGCCGCGGGCCTGCGCGCGCTGAAGGCCGGCCAGACGCTGAAGAAGACGTTGCAGATGGCGCGCGAATTCCGCAAGGACGACAATGAAACGCCGATCGTCATGATGGGCTACTACAACCCGATCTACATCTACGGCGTTGACCGCTTCCTGGAGGACGCGGTGGCGTCCGGAATCGACGGGCTGATCGTTGTCGACCTGCCGCCGGAGATGGATGCCGAGCTGTGCATTCCGGCACTGAAGGCGGGCATCAACTTCATTCGCCTGGCGACGCCGACGACCGACGACAAGCGCCTGCCCAAGGTGCTCGAGAACACCTCTGGCTTCGTTTATTATGTCTCGATGACCGGCATCACCGGCTCGGCACTTGCCGACACGTCGAAGGTCGCCGAAGCGGTGAGCCGCATCAAGGCCCACACCGACCTGCCGGTCTGCGTCGGCTTCGGCGTCAAGACCGCCGAGCAGGCCAGGACCATCGGCGCTTCCGCCGACGGCGTGGTTGTCGGCACGGCGATCGTCAATGCGGTTGCCAACGTCATCGGGCCGAAGGGCGAGAAAACCGCCGATCCGGCCGAGGCCGTGGCAACGCTGGTCACTGGCTTGTCCCAGGGCATTCGCGCCGCACGCCTTGCTACCGCCCAATAAATATCCCATGTCCTGGGCTCGAAGAGGACTTCTGCCATGAACTGGATTACCAACTACGTTCGCCCCAAGATCAACTCGATGCTGGGCCGCCGCGAAATGCCCGAAAATCTCTGGATCAAGGATCCCGAGAGCGGCGAGATGGTGTTCCACAAGGACCTCGAGGAAAACCAGTATGTGATCCCCTCGTCGGGCCATCACATGAAGATCTCGGCCAAGGAACGGCTGCGCTTCTTCTTCGACGAAGGCCGCTACGACGTCGTCGAGAACCCGAAGGTCGTCACCGATCCGCTGAAGTTCCGCGACGAGAAGCGTTATGTCGACCGCCTGAAGGACGCCAAGGCCAAGACCGGCATGGAAGACGCGATCCTGTCAGGCACCGGCACGATCGAAGGCCTGCCCGTGGTCGTCACCGTGCAGGATTTCGCCTTCATGGGCGGCTCGCTCGGCATGGCCGCTGGCGATGCCATCATCCGCGCTTTTGACGTGGCACTTGAAAAGAAGCGGCCGCTGATCCTGTTTGCCGCTTCGGGCGGCGCGCGCATGCAGGAGGGCATCCTGTCCTTGATGCAGCTGCCGCGCACCACTGTTGCCGTCGACCGCCTCAAGGAGGCCGGCCTGCCTTACATCGTGGTGCTGACCAACCCGACGACCGGCGGCGTCACAGCCTCTTACGCGATGCTGGGCGACGTGCACATTGCCGAGCCGGGTGCGCTGATCGGCTTCGCCGGCCCGCGCGTCATCGAGCAGACGATCCGCGAAAAGCTGCCCGAGGGCTTCCAGCGCTCGGAATACCTGATGGATCACGGCATGGTCGACATGGTGGTGTCGCGCCTGGAAATGAAGTCGACGGTCGCGAACCTGGTGAAAATCCTGGTCAAGGCGCCGGTTGCCGCCAAGGCGGCCGAGGCCGACATCCTGCCGCCGGTGGTGCCGGTGCCGGAACGCCGCCCACAGGCCTGATGCCTCGCGGCTAGCACGACGTTGAAGCCGGGGGGATTGCCATGACCACGCTCGAAGCCGATCTCGAAATCGAGCGCCTTTTGGCGCTGCACCCGAAGGGTTTCGACCTTTCGCTCGACCGGATTTCCAGGCTGCTCGAGCGGCTCGGCAATCCGCAGGATCACATGCCGCCGGTGATCCACATCGCCGGAACCAACGGCAAGGGCTCGTGCGCGGCATTTTCCCGGGCACTGCTCGAAGCGTCGGGGCTTCTGGTGCATGTGCATACCTCGCCGCATCTGGTGAACTGGCATGAACGCTATCGCCTGGCCGCGCCCGGCGGCGGCAAGCTGGTCGCCGACGATGTGCTGGCCGATGCGGTCAGGCGCGTCGGCGAGGCCAATCGCGGCGAAAAGATCACCGTCTTCGAGATCCTCACCGCCGTCACCTTCGTCTTGTTTTCCGAACACCCGGCCGACGCCTGCACCATCGAAGTCGGGCTCGGCGGGCGCTTCGACGCCACCAACGTCATCAAGCGGCCGGCAGTGTCGGTCATCATGCCGGTTTCGATGGACCACGAGGCCTATCTCGGTGACAAGGTCGAGCTGATAGCCGCCGAAAAGGCAGGCATCATCAAGCGCGGTTGCCCCGTTGTCATCGGCGCCCAGGAGACCGAGGCAGCGCAACAAGTGCTGATCGACACCGCCGAACGCCTAAACTGCCCGCTCGAGGTCTACGGCCAGGATTTCGTCGCCTTCGAAGAAAACGGTCGCATGGTCTACCAGGACCAGAACGGGCTGATGGACCTTCCCCAGCCAAGGCTTCCCGGCCGGCACCAGTTCGCCAATGCGGCGGCGGCGATCGCCGGTGTCCGCGCGGCTGGTTTCCCAATCAGCGAACGCGCTGCCGACAAGGCGATGTCCACGGTTGCCTGGCCCGGCCGGATGCAGCGCATGCCGCAAGGCAAGCTGAGCGACCTCGGGCCAAAGGGGGCCGAAATCTGGATCGACGGCGGCCACAATCCGGGTGCCGGCACAGTCATCGCCGAAGCACTGACCGAACAGGAAGAGAAATTCCCGCGGCCTTTGTTCCTCATCGCCGGGATGATCAATACCAAGGACCAGACCGGCTATTTTCGTCCGTTCCACGGCATGGCGCGCCATGTCTACACCGTACCGGTGACGATGAGCGACGCTGGCGTACCCAACGAGGAGCTGGCGGTACGGGCGAGCGAAGCCGGGCTGTCCGCCGAGCCTGTGAGCTCGGTTGCCAATGCGCTGATGCTGCTGCGCGACACCTGGGACGAGAAGGAGCCGGCACCACGCATCCTGATCGGCGGGTCGCTCTATCTGGCTGGCGAGGTGCTCGCTGAAAACGGCACGCCTCCGACCTGAGGGCAGGTAAGAACTGGACACAAAAAAGATCGGATGATTGGGGCTCCGGCCACTCTCCCGATCCAGAAGTGACGGGAGGGCGGTTTCCGGGCAGGCTCCATCGGTTCAACCGGT
>NZ_QGGX01000026.1 GCF_003148805.1 Aminobacter sp. AP02 | reverse complement strand
TTGGCCAGCTCAACGCCCGAGCCGTCCGATTTCACGCGCACCTTCACGTTGGCATCGACAACCCGCTTGACCGGGACGAGAACTTTCATGGGCTGGTACCTCTCTGAACAGCGATATTGTGCGCGCTATAGCAGCGCTCGGGCCCACGCAATTGTCGATTGCCGACATATTGGGCGGAAAAACGGACTCGATCTCGCGCTTTTGGTGGCGGGAGGGCTGCCGCAAGCGGGCGGGAACGTAGTTGCGGCTAACGTTAGCGTCAATATCTGCTTCAAGCTCAAATCGTTTGAAACAAACTATGCTCGTGGCGCTATTGCCGGCCCCAGCGTGGCGGTGGTTGGGCAGTTCGCGGCTCTGGTGTTGCGGGCGCGGGCATGACAGGCGCTTCGGCCTTGTCAGGGGCCGGTGCCGTGTCTTCGGCATCTCCAAACAATGGCACGTCGCGCCGGCGCAGCACCAGAACCAGCACGGCGCCGGCGATGATGCCGCCGACATGGGCTGCCCAGCTTACTTCGTCATCGCCCCCGATGGCGATCATCGCGAACTGGAAGACGACCCACAGGATCAGCGGTATCCATGCCGGAATGCGCAGCGGAATACGGGCAAAGGCCAGCACCCAGATCTTCACCCTGGGGTAGAGGATGAGATAGGCGGTAACGATGCCGGCAATGGCGCCCGACGCGCCTATGAGCGGCGTTTCGGAATCTGGCAGGATCATTCCGTGCAGGAAGGCACCGGCAACCGCGCAAAGCAAGTAGAACACCAGGAAGCGGAAATGGCCGAGCGCGTCTTCGACATTGTCGCCGAACACCCACAGGAACAGCATGTTGCCGCCGAGGTGGAGGATGTCACCATGCAGGAAGGAATAGGTGAGGTAGCTCAGGTTTTCCGGGATGATGACGAGATCTGGCGACAGCTCGGCAAGGTCATGCACCACGGAGGGAATGTAGCCCAGACCCAGAACTGTTGCTTGGGTGAATTCCTCGCCCCCGAGCGTCGTCACCAGATAAACGATGACGTTGACCGCGATCAGCGCGAACGTCACATATTGCAGCCGGATGTGGCGCAGATGGTTTGAATCGTAGAGCGGAATGAACATGCGGCTCGCTTCCGCCCTCCAGGCGATCTAGTCGGTTAATCAGCGGTTCTTGCCGGGCACCCATAGCACATCGGCTTTTCCGTTGTCATTGACGACGCGGGCGGCGACGAACAGCAGGTCGGAGACGCGGTTGATGTAGCGAATGCCCTCGCGGTTGACGGGTTCTTCCGGGTCCTGGGTCAGCGCCACCATCACGCGCTCGGCGCGCCGCGTCACCGTGCGGGCAAGGTGAAGTGCTGCGGCCGCCGGCGAACCGCCATTCAGCACGAACGACCTGAGCGGTTCGAGATCGGCGTTGAGCCGGTCGATGTCGGCCTCGATGCGCGCGGTCTGGCTGGCGATGATGCGCAGCGGCTCGTAGCCGAGGTCCTTGCCGGTGTCGGGCGTCGACAGATCGGCGCCAAGATCGAACATGTCGTTTTGGATGCGGCCGAGCATGGCGTCGATTTCTGGATGCTCGGTGGCGGTGTGCACACGTGCCATGCCGATGCAGGCATTGGCCTCGTCGACCGCGCCATAGGCTTCGACACGCAGGTCGGATTTCAGTCGGCGTTCGCCCGAGCCCAGCCCGGTCGTGCCGTCATCGCCCGTGCGGGTGTAGATCTTGTTGAGCTTGACCATGAGCGCCTAGCCGGCGCGGGTGAAATAGAGCGTCAGCAGGATGAAGACCAGCGCCACCGCCTGCAGCAGCACGCGCGCCTGCATCAGCTTGTTGGACGTGGTGCCGGAGCCGCCGCGCAGCATGTTGATGAGGCCGCGGATCAGAACGACCACCACGGCGAACATGAAGACGACGGCGATGATGTGGAATACGGTTGCCATTTAGGTTCCAGTCCTGTTGGCCGCTGCCGGCTCAGGCCTGCCGGGCCAAGATCTTGTAGAGCAGCGAGGCGGGCAAGATGCGTTTCAGCACGACGCCGATTCTCGCCGGGGTCGTGACAACATAATGCGGACGCGGACGCGGCGACAGCAGGGCGTGTCGCAATACCGCATGAACCGCCTCGGGTCCGAGTTTCAGCCGCGATACCGAGCCGCCGCTGCTCAGCCTGTCGAGCTGGGCACGGTAGGCCAAGTGGTGCGGCGAGTTCTCATGGTCGATGTAGCGCTGGAACCAGGTCAGCCCATTGGTGGCGATCTTAGACTTCACCGGCCCCGGCTCGATCATCGAGACATGGATGCCCGTGCCGGCAAGTTCCTGGCGCATGCACAGCATCAAACCTTCGAGCGCGTGCTTGGAGGCGGAATATGCGCCACGGAAAGGCACGGGCGTCAGGCCGAGGATCGACGAGCAGTTGACGATGCGGCCATGCCCTTGCGCGCGCATGACAGGAACGATGCGGCGGGTCAGGTCATGCCAGCCGAAGAAATTGGACTCGAACTGGTCGCGCAATGCGGCCATCGGCAGGTCTTCTACGGCGCCCGGCTGGGCATGGGCGCCATTGTTGAACAGCGCATCTAGCTTGCCGCCGGTGCGTTCCAGAACGGTCGTCACGAGCGCTTCGATCGACTGCGGCTCGGTGTAATCGAGATAGAGCGCTTCGAGGCCGTCAGCTTCCAGTGCCGCCAGATCCTCGGCCTTGCGGGCTGTGGCAAACACGCGCCAGCCTTCCGCCTTCAGCGCACGCGCGCAGTAAGCGCCGATGCCCGACGACGCTCCGGTCACGATTATCGTGCGTAACTCCTTGATCGGGTTCACGTCGCCGTCGCCTACACTTGCCAACTGGGGCATTCCCTTCCCATATTCGCGCCCTGGAAACAATCGGACGGAGCGGTAAACTGGACCTGATGCGCAGGATCGTTGCTACCAAGCGCGTGCTCTTTGACGCAGTCGGTCATTTCTATGACGATGACGGTTGGGCGATGGCCAGTCATCTTGCGATTTCCGCGCTGATGGCCTTGTTTCCGTTCCTCATCTTCGCCACCACGCTGGCGAGCTTTCTCGGCGCCGACGCCTTTGCGGAAACGGCGGTGCATCTGGTGTTTGACACCTGGCCCGATCAGATCGCAGAGCCGATTGCGCGCGAAGTGGTCAACGTGCTCACCGTGCAGCGCACCGACCTGCTGACCTATGGCGTGCTGCTTGCCGCCTTCTTTGCCTCCAACGGCGTCGAGGCACTGCGCACCTCGCTCAACCGCGCCTACCGCGTCACCGAAACCCGCACCATCTGGTTTCGCCGCACCCAAAGCCTGTTTTTCGTGCTCATCGCCACGATCAGCTTCGTGGCGATCTCGGTGCTCTTGGTCTTCGCGCCGATCATCGCACGCATCCTCGAAGCCAAGTTCGTGTGGATCCAGCCCTATATGGGCACCATCACCGTGTGGCGCTTCACCATCGCCTCGGGAGTCATCGTCTTTGGCCTGTTTGCCGTGCACATGTGGTTGCCCGACGGTCGCCGGCGGTTTCTCAGCGTCATACCCGGCATCGTCTTCACGCTGATCGCCTGGCTCATCGGCTCGACGATCTTTGCTGCCTATCTCGATACCTTCGCGTCTTACGTCACCACCTATGCAGGCCTGGCCTCGATCATGATCGCGGTGGTGTTCCTCTACATCATCTCGGCGATCTTCATCCTGGGAGGCGAACTCAACGCCGCGATCATCCGTTACCTCGAGGCTCGGGCCCGCGTGCCTGGCTGAGCCGTAGCCAGGCCTACGCCGAGCGTGGCGATTGCCATGCCAACGAGCTGCACCAGGGACAACTGTTCGCCGAACAGCAACCAGGCGATGACGGCGGTGACCGAAGGCACGAGGTAAAATAGAGACGCGACCTTCGACATCGCGCCGTCGCGGATCATCACCATCAACAAGAAGATGGCACCGATCGACAGCACGAAGACCAGCCAGGCCATTGCGAAGATAAGCTCGCCATTGATCGTCATCTGGCGCGTCTCGAAGATCATCGAGGCAGCCGCCATCAGGATCGCCGCGCCGACATATTGCCAGAAGGTGCCGGTCACCAGGTCGCCCGTCGATCCGACACGCTTCTGCCAGATGGTGCCGGCACTGATACCAGCCATGGCAATGACGGAGGCCGTCAATGTTTGCCATGTCACTCCGCCGCCGATCGTGCCGAGTTTCGGCGACAGGACGACCACCACGCCGACGAAACCGACGGCAAGCCCGACCCAATGGCGCGGGCGGATTTCCTCGCCAAGCAGCTTGCCGGCCAGTACCGCGGTCACCAGTGGCTGAAGCCCGGCAATGAGCGCTGAAAGGCCGGCCGGCAATCCTTGATGGATCGCCCAGAATACACCGCCCAGATAGACCCCGTGCAGCAGCATGCCGATGAGCACGGCATGAAAGGCTGC
The DNA here is from genome assembly GCF_003148805.1 of Aminobacter sp. AP02. Lineage (GTDB taxonomy): Bacteria > Pseudomonadota > Alphaproteobacteria > Rhizobiales > Rhizobiaceae > Aminobacter. The sequence continues at coordinate 47,455 of NZ_QGGX01000026.1, read as the reverse complement.
GCGTCGCGGAAGCCGTCGCGAGCCTAGTGCCAGCATCACCGCGCCCAGGATCAGGAAGGCGAGCAGGAATCGTACGGCAAGGAAGGTGAACGGCTCCGCCCATGGCATGGCGTAGCGCGCACCGATGAAGCCGGTCGCCCACAGCAGCACGAAGGTCGCAGGGATCAGCCGCTTTGGCGTGGATGTCATGTTGCCCCGAGCGTCGCCGGACGCCACGCCCGGAAAGGAAGTTTATCGGAATCGCTCTAATGCCGAATATTAGAACAAGCAAAATGAAACGATTGATCCATAGATTCACCGGACCTGATCTGACGACCCGATCTGGAGCTCAACGTCCCGGATGCGGCGGGACAACAACTGCACTGTCGGCCTCCGAGAGGACTGCGATGTTGTGGAATTTGGATCCAGGCTGGTTGATGATGGCGGTCGCTTTCGTCGCCGTCATGTCGTTCTTCTTCGGCGCGGCGCTCGACGCCATCATGAAGGAAGACGGCTTTGGCCCTACCGGCAACATGATGCTGTTTACCACCGGCTTCTTCGGTGCTGTCCTGGTCGCCAACAGCTACGGCATTTCCTTGCGCGAGTTGAGCCTGGCGACGGCCTGGGGTCTCGGCGGCGCGTTCATCTTCATCAGCGTGTTGGCCCTGCTCAAGGCTGCTCTCGGATGGCTTCTACAGCCCTAGCCGCGCCACCAGCGTCTCGGGCGTTTCTCCGGCCTCACGCAATGCGTTGAGGCCGGTGTCGCGCTGGCTTTTCGACAGCTTGCGTCCGTCAGGCCCGAGAACTAGCCTGTGGTGGAAGTAAGTTGGCTGCGGCAACTCGAGGACTTCCTGCAGCACCCGCTGCACCGACGTCGCGAAATACAGGTCCTGGCCGCGCACGACATGACTGACGGATTGCAATGCGTCATCGATCACGACCGACAAATGATAGCTGGTCGGGATTTCGCGCCGCGCAATGATCACATCGCCCCATTGCAGCGGATCGGCAACGATCTCTGACGTCGCCGTCATGTTGCCGTCGGCCCATTCGCGCCAATCGAGCGGGCTTCCCAGCCCTGCCAGCGCGGCCGCGGTATCGAGCCGCCAGGCAAAGGGCGCCCCCGCATCGATGCGTCGCCTGCGCTCCCTTGCCGACAGTGCCTTGTCATTGCCGGGATAGACCGGTGCGCCATCGGGATCGCGCGGCCAGCTTTTCCCCGTCGCTTCATGATCCATGATCGCGCCGCGGATCTCGCCGCGGCTCATGAATGCGGGATAGACCAGTTCCTCGCGCTGCAGGCGCTCGAGTGCCGCCTGATATTCGCCGAAATGCTCGGACTGGCGCCGCACCGGCTGTTCCCAGCCGATGCCGAGCCAGGCGAGATCGCGATAGATGCCTGCCTCGAACTCCGCCGTGCAGCGGGTGATGTCGATGTCTTCGATGCGCAGCAGCAACCGCCCGCTCGATGCCTGCGCCATGCGCTGGTTGGTCAAGGCCGACAGGGCGTGGCCCAGATGCAGTTCGCCATTCGGGCTCGGCGCGAAGCGAAAGACAGGAGCAGTCATGAGCGTTGCGGTTTCGGATTGGTGGTTTGCGTTTCCGATTGCTACGTTGCCGGCTCGAACCTCACAAGAGACGCCATGCGCCGGATCTCCAATCTCGACGACGTCAAGCTCGGCCTCGATGCGCTTTGCGCCCTCGATCCGCGATTGAATGCCGTACGCGGCATGGCCGGTGAGGTGCCGCTCAGGCTGGCCGAACCTGGCTTCGCCAGCCTTGCCTCGATCATCGTTTCCCAGCAGGTGTCGACGGCGAGCGCCAGGGCGATCTTCGGTCGCTTCAGCGCTCTCGTCGATCCGCTGACGCCGGAAGCGCTGCTTGCCGCCGGCGAGGGCGTCTTCCGCGAAGCTGGGCTGTCCAGGCCCAAGCAGCGCACATTGCTGGCGGTTGCCCAGGCAGCCAGCGAGGGTCTCGACCTCGACGGGCTTTGCCAGCTCGACGCCGTGGAAGCGATGGCGGCGATGGTCGCCATTCCCGGCATCGGTCCATGGACGGCGGAAGTCTACCTGCTGTTCGCCGCCGGCCATCCCGACATTTTTCCAGCCCGCGATGTCGCGCTGCAATCGGCCGTCGGCCATGCCTTGGGCATCGATCCACGCCCCGGCGAGAAGGCACTGATTCGGCTTGCCGAATCATGGGCGCCCTGGCGAGGGGTCGCCTCGCGGCTGTTCTGGGCGTATTATCGCGAGACCCGCGGTCGCGATGGTGCACCGCCGGCCGGAAATCCTGCTTAAATCGGCGAAATCGCGGTTTTTTGACAGGCTATATGACCGACTAGGCGCTTCACATTCCTGTCACCTCGGGCTTACAGTATTCGCACCGTTAGGTTCGAGGACCAAGGAGGTAGACGAAGTGACGGTTGCCGTGTCTCCGGATGGGCTCCCAGCACTGGTGCTGAACGCGGATTATCGTCCGCTCAGCTACTACCCCTTGTCGCTATGGTCCTGGCAGGACGCGATCAAGGCGGTGTTCCTCGACCGCGTCAACATCGTCGCCGAATACGACCACGCGGTCTCCTCGCCGACCTTCTCGATGAAGCTGCCCAGCGTCGTCAGCCTGAAGCATTATGTGAAGCCGTCGCGCTATCCGGCCTTCACCCGTTTCAACGTGTTCCTGCGCGACCGCTTTCAGTGCCAGTATTGCGGCACGCCGGAGGATCTTACCTTCGATCACGTCATCCCGCGCCACAGCGGCGGGGCGACGACATGGGAAAACGTCGTTGCCGCCTGCTCGCCCTGCAATCTCAGGAAGGGCGGGCTTATGCCGGCGCAAGCCAAGATGTGGCCGCTGCAAAAGCCGTTCCAGCCGACCGTGCACGACCTGCACAACAATGGTCGGCTGTTTCCGCCCAACCATCTGCACGAAAGCTGGATGGATTATCTCTACTGGGATGTCGAACTGGAGCCTTGAGGCTTTCGTTCTTCTCCCCGTTTACGGGGAGGTGAGATGTGGCCCGCTTTAGCGGGCAAAGAGCCAATTGCTTGGCTCTTTGAGCATCGAACGCCGGCAGGCAGATGAGGGGCTGAGCCAACCTCACAGGACAATGCGCTGCCCTTCATCCGGCCCGATGGGCCACCTTCTCCCAATGGCGGGAAGAAGAAAGCGGTTACTTCCTGAACGCGCCACGCAGAGCAACGAAAGCCAGGAACGCGCTTGCGAGCACGTTCCAGCCGGCGAAGGACAGGCCAAGCACGCGCAAGGCAGCATCCTCGCAGCGCGGCGGCACGACGTCATTGAGCACGTCGAGCAGGCCCTTGCCGCCGGTATCGATCGTCCCGCTGACTGCCGCGCAGTCGGTCGGGCCGGCCCACCAGCGCCATTCGACGCCGGCGTGGTAGGCACCGAGATAGAGCCCGTAGAGCATCAGCAAGCCGCCGACAGCCAAGAGCGCGCGGGTCAGCCATGACGGCCAATGCATGGCCGACGAAAGTGCCGCAAGCGCCATCAGCGGCACGCCGACATAGTAGGGCGTGCGCTGCTCCAGGCAAAGCTTGCAGGGCATGTAGCCGCCGAGATGCTGGAAGCCGAGGGCCGTGCCGACGACAGCAGCCATGGCAATGGCGAGGAAGAGTGCTGTCAGCGTCTGGCTGCGGCCAGTCGGGGAGGCGAGGGAGGTCATTGTATGGTGCCCAGCTGGTGTTACCGGCATGTTGCCGTTCAGTGCAGGTATCTGACGAGAAGATAGAGCAAAATGAGGGCAGCGGCTGCGAGGCCTGCGAGCAGGCCAAGGCGCTTTTCGATGAATTCGCGAATGGGTTCGCCGTAGGTGCGCAGCAGCCAGGCCAGGAACAGGAAACGGGCGCCGCGCGCGATGATGGCCGAGACGATGAACCAGCCGAGCGGAAATCCGATGACGCCCGACAGGATGGTCACCACCTTGATCGGCGGCAGGTGCGAAAGGCCCGACGTCACCAGCATCAGCAGGATGATGCCGGTCCCCGACGACAGTTTCAGCGCTTCGAATTCGTCATATTTGCCGTAGAATTCGAGCACCGGCTTCGCCACTGCCTCGAAGGCGTAGTGCCCAATGTACCACCCCGCGATGCCGCCGAGGACCGAGGCTACCGTTGCCACGATGGCGTAGCGATAGGCTTTGTCCGGGCGCGACAGCGCCATTGGCAAATAGAGCACGTCTGCCGGCACGAGGAAGACCGAGCTTTCGACGAAGGCGATGAAGGCCAGCCACCATTCGGCGGATTTCCTTGCCGCAAGCGACAAGGTCCAGTCGTAGAGTCGGCGAAGCATCGGGCCCCCTGGGATTGTGCGCTGCCTGTTTAGGAAGAATTGCTGTGGCGCACAATGCGTAAGGCCTTCACGAATGCGCAAGCTGGGGTAACCGGCACAATCTGTCGCACGAGCGTCCCGCCGCGACAAGCAAGACCGGCGGCGGCCCCGCCGCGGCACCTGCGCGAACGGCTGCTGTCCCGCTCGGGGGCAGGTCGAACCGCACATTCAACTGACCGAAACGATTGATCGGGCCTCGCAGACTTTGCCAATCTCCGATGACAGTAGTGCTTTTGCTGCAGCAAGTTGAACAAAGACGCGCCTGCCCTGTTGACGGCGGGTGGCCCAACCGTATAGTCCGCGACCATTCTGTCCGTTTAGGGCAGGCCCCTATGGCGGAATTGGTAGACGCGCTCGACTCAAAATCGAGTTCCGCAAGGAGTGCTGGTTCGATCCCGGCTAGGGGCACCAACCCTGATGCGATCTGGAAGGCGAGATCGAATTTGATCTGCAGCGGCTGGGTTGAAAAATAGCCTGCCATGCGCAGCAAGCCGTTTTGGTCGAGTGCGGGCGCCTCGGTGAATTGCGGTGCCAGAAGCGCCACACCGTAAAGATCGAAGTTGCGATGCCTGAGGTCGGAAAAACGCTGCCCAAGGTCAGCGGCCGTGTTTTGCGCCTGTGGGTGAGGCAAGATGGTGCAGCACCGTGTAATTGCCCGATCGATTTGGCATCTGTGACACTCATGGTTTTCCCCCTGCCTCAAGCAACCCTGCAACAGCACGTCCCCAGTGCTGAAATGGCTGATGACCGCACCACACCGCTGCGATCAGGCGCAAGCCGTTGGCCTCCGCTGCATGCGGTCCACCGCATGCCGGACAAGACCCTCCTGATAAAACGCTGTTCGCAAGTCGTAGCCGTGGAATTTTTCGCACAGCCGAACGGCACTGTCGCCGCCCGCAGCTGCAGATTGGGACGCTCGGTCATCAAGATGAGACGCGCAGTCATGGCTGCCGCGGAACCATGTGGGTCCACTCACTCGTCAGGCATCGTGGCGCGGCACCATCTTGCAGCGAGGTTGTTGCTTGGGCGCTCGATGGAGGCCGTTTCTTTTCCTGGATCTATGCTATCTCGTCGGGTGACGGCGTGTCTGCGCCTTGTCCCATCATGCTGCTAGCGCGGCACAACATCGAATGACCCATAGGCCGCAGATAGGGCGTCGCGCATGCAGGAAGAGCCAAAGGTTGCGATCGTCGTCCATGCATTCCACATGGAGGTTTTTGAAGAAATCCTCGGCCTGGTGCGTGCTCTTCCTGCCCGCCACAAGCTTTTCGTAACGACCGTGCCTGACCGCGAAATGGCGGCGCGTTCACGGCTCGAAGCAAGTGGCCGGGACTTTGCCCTTCAAGTTTCCGGGAACCGGGGGCGGGACGTTCTCCCGTTCCTGCGGATGTTTCCCATTCTCCGGGCCGAGGGCTTTGACCTTTTGGTCAAGGTTCACACCAAGAAGTCGTCGCATCGCGCCGATGGCGATATCTGGCGCCGCGCCATGCTGGAAGCTCTTCTTCTGCCAGACATGCTGGAGCGCTCGATCGAGGCCTTTCGCAGCGATCCCTCTTTGGGAATAGTCGGCCCTGACGGCCATTTCCTCTCGATTGCCAACTATATAGGCGGCAATAGAGCCGGCGTTTTGTCAATCGGGTCTCGCCTGGGGTTGAGCGAGCAACAGGTTCTTGGCGCGGGCTTTTTTGCCGGAACCATGTTCATGGCCCGTGGCGATGCCCTCCAGCCGATTATCGATCTGAATTTCCAAGATGACGATTTCGAAGCCGAAGACGGGCAAGTGGACAGCACGCTGGCGCACGCGCTCGAGCGCAGCATGATGCTGGGAGCCTTTTCGCTCGGACGACGGGTCGCTTCGAGCGCCAATCCGGCCGCCGAAGCCATCATCAACGACAGCTATGATTTCGCCCGCAAGACGAACTCACGAAGCAAATTTGGCAGTGTTATCCGCTGGATGCGCAACAGGCCCAAGCTGTAGCCATGCGCTGGATCCCCACCTCCTGCGTTGGCTCACGCAAGAGGCGGGTTTCATTTCTTGGCGGCCGGAAAGCGAAGTTACCTCAATTGGGCTTCGTAGCCGTCATTGCCGCGGAAGCGGGCTTTGTCTTGGACGACTGACCGGCTGGCGGCTGTGTCAGCTTCGGCTGGTCGGCCTCAGTGAGCGTGGACGTACCACAATCGGCGGCAGCGACACCGTTATTGCAGGCTGTCGGATCGTCCTTCTTGCCGTTCCCAATGATCTTGCTGGCAACTTCGGTGCCTTGGTCGTCCGCATTTCTGGCCACATTGCCGTTGCCGATGATCTTGCCAGCGACAACGGTGCCAGCCATTGCCAGGGTCACCGCGAGCGCGGCGTACAATAAAGTCTTCGACTTCATGGCGTTCCCCTTTCGAAAAGATCAGGCGCGATACCCTATCACGAAAGCGGTGCTGCGTCTTATCCTGGTTGCAATGTGTGTGCATTCACTCGCAAGGGTGGTTGGCAATGCCGGCCCCCAGTCGCTTCATCTTTTTGGAAGCTCGACCGCAAATCAGCGGGATATCTTGACGCGCCATGGGGCAGGGGCTACGCGACAGTCCTGTTCACTACGCCCAAGACATCCGTACTTGGCGCCAAGTCCCCTCGCGGAGGAGCGGAGACGACCGTCCATGCTCGAACGGCGCGACACTTACGATGCGCTTTATCGCGACTTCCGCTGGAATATCCCGCAAAAGTTCAACATCGGCACCGCAGTTTCCGACCACTGGGCATCAGTCGATCCTGACCGCACCGCGCTGCTCGATTACCGTATCGACGGGGCAGCGGAAAAGCTCAGCTTCGGCGAACTGTCGCGCCGCTCCAATGCTTTCGCCAACGCACTGCGCGCCAGGGGCGTGCGCCGTGGCGACCGCGTCGCGCTGCTGTTGCCGCAGAGTTTCGAAACCGCCATCGCCCATGTCGCGATCTACAAGCTTGGCGCGATCGCCGTGCCGCTGGCGCTGCTGTTCGGCGTCGAGGCGCTCGAATACCGCCTGCAGACCGCAGGCGTGCGGGCGATCGTCACCAATGAGGCCGGTTTCGCCAAGGTGAGCCAGATCGACGGGCGGCTGCCCGAACTTGAGACCATCGTGGTGGTAGGCGGCGGCGACATTGGCGACTTCCACCGGCTGCTGGCATCGCATTCGCCTGTTTTCAACGCCGAGGACACCGGTCCCGACGATCCGGCGATGATGATCTTCACCTCCGGCACCACCGGCCCGCCCAAGGGCGCGCTACATGGCCACCGCGTCCTGCTAGGCCATCTGCCGGGCATCCAGATGGCGCATGAATTCCTGCCGCAGCCTGGCGATCTGATGTGGACTCCCGCCGATTGGGCCTGGGCCGGCGGCCTGCTCAATCTGCTGCTGCCCGGCCTCTATCTCGGCCTGCCGGTGGTCGCTGCCCGTTTCGACAAGTTCGATCCCGAGGCAGCGCTGCTGCTGATGGAAAAGATGAAGGTGCGCAATGCCTTCATCCCGCCGACGGCCTTGCGCATGCTCAAGGTTGTGCCCGACATCCGCAAGCGCTTCCGGCTCGATCTGCGCAGCATAGGCTCTGCCGGCGAGGCTCTAGGCCGCGAGACCTATGACTGGGCGGCGGCCGGGCTGGGCCTCGTTGTCAACGAGTTCTACGGCCAGACCGAATGCAACGCGGTGCTTGCCTCATGCGCCGCACTTGGCGTCAGCCGTGGCGGAGCCATCGGCAAGGCCGTTCCCGGGCACCGTGTCGCCATCATCGACGGCGAGGGGCGTCGCGTGCCTTCTGGCGAGCCCGGCCAGATCGCCATCGCCCGGCCCAACCCGGTGATGTTCCTCGAATATTGGCAAAGCCCCGAGGCGACGGAAAACAAGTTCATCGGCGAGTGGATGACCACCGGCGACCAGGGTGTCGAAGACAAGGACGGTTACGTCGCCTTCTTTGGCCGCGACGACGACGTCATCACCTCCGCCGGCTTCCGCATCGGCCCCGGCGAGATCGAGGACTGCCTGACCGGCCATCCCGCGGTGGCGCTCGCCGCAGCCGTCGGCAAGCCCGACGCGCTGCGCACCGAGATCGTCAAGGCCTATGTCGTACTCAAGGATGGGGTTTCGGGCGATGTGGCGCTCGCCGAGGAGATCAGGCTTTGGGTGCGCGAGCGGCTGTCGGCGCATGAGTATCCGCGCGAGGTCGAATTCGTCGATTCGATGCCGCTGACAACCACCGGCAAGGTGATTCGCCGCATCTTCCGCGACCGCGCCAGGCGCGAAGCAAAGAAGCTCTAGCGCTTCTTGAGCAGCCCGCGCATCCGGTCGCGCAGCTTGACGGCGAGCTTGCGCGTCTCACGGTGGAGGTGCAGCTGCGAGGCCGCCTGACGCGTCGCGCGGTCGGCGTCGGGCGTCAGCCCAACGACGAAGGTGCCCATCGGCTTGCGCTCGCTCCACAGCTTGCCGATCATCGGGTGGTCCGGCACAGCGCAGGAGTCGGTCATCATGATGTTGGGGTCTTCAAGGTGCTGGGCGGTCACCGCCATCATCAACATCACGCCCGGGGAAAAAGCTGACAGCGTCTCGTCATAGGCGGTCTTCCAGGTATAGGCGACGCCCGCCTCGACAAACACGACGAGGCTGGCGATGGTGCGTCCGTCGAGTGTCAGCGAATGGATGCGGCACATGTCCTGCTCGGACATCCGGTGCACCGCCTCGCGCGCGAAGGCGGCGCGGTAGCGGTCTATCGCCATGGCGGTGCGCTTGCGGCCCTTCCAGCCGGAGGCTTCCAGTGTCAGGAACTGTTCGATGGCGTGGCGCACGTCGTCCTGGGTGCGGGCGACCTTGTGCTCGACAACGCCCTGTTCGGCGAGCCTTCGGCCGAGGCGGCGGAATTCCTTGTAGTGGCGGTTTCCGAGCGATGCCTTGAGATACTCCTCGCCTTCGGCCTCGCTTTCGAGGAAGGGCCGGTCGAACTGGCCGGTGATGACCAAAGGCAGCCCCCGACTTTCGGCGGTGGCGCTCAGCATGCGCGCCACGGCACCGTCGAGGCGCATGTCGGGCAGAACGAACACGCGTGGCAGCTTGAGATGAGGCCGTGCCAGCATGGCGAAGAAGTCGGCGATCACGCCTTCCGGGTCGTCGCGGTCAAGCAGCGGGGTGCCGAGCGGGCCGAACGGGCTCGACCAGGTCCGCATCACCGGTACGCCAAGCGGTATCGCGGGGCGCTCGACCGAATAGGGCACGAGCAGCCTGAGCCGGCTGCGGAACTCGTTGCCGTCGCGGATGACGGCCAGGCGCACCTCGCGGTCTTCCAGCCTGGGCATGGCGGGTGCCAGGAAACGCGGATTGAAGAAGACGTTGGGCTCGATGGTGCGGGCGCAAAGATGGTCGAGTTCCTCGACCAGGTCGAAGCCGGCGGAGGCAGGATAGATCGCAAGGCGCCTGAGCGGACGCTCGCTCGCGGTCAATTCGACATGGGCAAGATCGGCGAGGCCGGCTGGAACCCCAGCGATGCCGGCGATCATCGACCCAACCGAGCCGCCACTGGTCTCTTCGAGAATCGGGATGGCTGCCATCAGGCCTTCTCCGGGACGCGTCGGACAGGAATGAACAGGACCATCACGATGCCGAGCTTGCGCCATACGGTGAATGACAGCGCGGACGCCTCGAAGATCATGGCCGCCGAGGTGGCGATAGCAGCGCCCCACAGTCCGAGTGTGGGGATCAGGACGATGTTGAGGCCGATGTTGAGCGCTAGTGTTGCGGCATAGACCATGGCGCAGACATTCTGGTAGCCGCTCATCGTCAACAGGCTTTCGCAGGGACCGACCGCCGAGCGCGCGACCACTGCCGTCACCAGCAGGAACAGCAGCGGATAACCTTCGTCGAAGCCTGGGCCGAACATGCCGATCAGCGGCTGGCCAAACAGCAGCACCAGAATTCCCATCAACAGCGACGGCCAGAACGTCCATGATGCCGTTTCGCGGGCAAAGCCAGCCAGGTTTTCCGGCTCGCTGTGGGCAATCTGCGCGTAGCGCTGCGCAACGCCGGCCTTGACGGCGAAATAGACGAAATGGACCAGCGCCAGCGTCTTCACCGTGGCGAAATAGACAGCGACCTTGTCGGGCGGCATGTAGAAGCCGACCATCAGCACGTCGGCATTGGTGAGCAGGAAAAAGAAGCTCTCCACCAGAAAGATCGGCAGTGAAATCTTGAGCCAGTAGCCGAGATGGATCTTGCGGGGGCCATCGGGAATGCGCTTGTCGGTACGCCCGGTGATGCCGACGAACTGGGCAAGGGTGGTCACGTAGGTGGCCGCGATCGAGGCAATCACCGCAGTTTCGGCCGTTGGCGCAAGGCCAGTCATGACAGCCGCTGCCATGAACACCAAGATCAGCACCGGGCGTATGATGTAAGTCGGCACGAGGGCCGAAAAAGCCCAGGAATTGGCGCGCGCCAGGCCTTGCAGTACGTCCGACAGCGCCAGCATGGGCAGGCAGAACATGCCAAGTGCGAATGGCACGATGTAGTAGCTTTCGATTCTGCCGGAGAAAAGCCAGACCCCTGCGACGCCGAGCGCTGCGATGGCGGTGGATGCGGCCAGCACGAACAGCCGGCTGGCCAGCAGTACGCCGCGCAATTCGGCATGCATGCCTTTTTCGCGGTACTCTGAGATGAAGCGGATGATCGAGGTGTGGAAGCCGAGGCAGGACAGCGAGCCGACGATGATCATCGTCACCCACACCAGCACGAAGATGCCGTATTCGAAGCCGCCCATCCAGCGTGCCAGAAGCACCTGGCTGACAAAGGCGATGGCTGCACTGACGATGCGCACGGCAAAGGCAATCAGCGACATGCGGCCGGCTTCGCCACGTTCGTCGGCGCTGAAGACGACAGCGTCGATGCGGCGCAACAATGGCATGACGCGCGAAGCAATTCGCTCCGGAAGCCACCGTTCAGCCGTCATAGCCGCGGAAAAGCGCAACCAAACACTCCATCTTCTGCGATTTTCGCTGACAGCATCTACCCAACACCCATTAAGAAACGGTTGGATGCAAATTGGGGCAGGGACAGCGCGATGATAGCCCAGCAAGAACGCAAATCGATGCTGCGGGCCCATTCGATCGGGCCCAGGATGATCAGCTACCTCGAAGAGATCGGCATCGAGAGGCTAGCCGACCTTCGTGGCGCCGACGCCCATGAGCTGGCCATGCGAATCGACATCGCGCTCGGGCGCAAGCATATGAACAGCCTGGGAGTGGCTGCCCTGCGCAACCTGATCGAGCTGGCAATCAACGAGCCGTCCTGAGCGGTCACAAGAAATTCTTCGGCGGCCTGAAATTGGCCCTTGACCTCAATATTGGTTGAGGTCGCACAACTCCTTTCTCTGAAGCGAAGAGAGGAAGAAGGCGATGAGTCAGGACGCGGGCAAGGCGCAACGTATCTATAGGGTCGACAGGTTCACTGTTCCGGATGGCGCGCGCGTCGAGTTTCTTGGCAGGGTCCGGCAGACGCACGAATTGCTGAGGCAGCAGCCGGGTTTCCTGCAGGACATGCTGCTGGAGCAGACGTCGGAGCCCGGCGCGCTCAACATCATCACCATCGTCGAGTGGGAAAGCGAGGCGGCAATTGCGCCGGCCAAGGCCAGGGTCCAGGCGATGCACGCCCAGGCGAACTTCAACCCGCAGGAATTGATCGCACGGCTCGGAATCAAGGCCGATATCGCCAACTACCGGCACGTATAGGGACGAAAGACCCCGGAAACATCAACGGCGACCCTATTGGAGCGCCGTGCGTCCGGACGGACGCACAAAGGACGCTCTAACAGCTAGGAACAAAACGCATCGGCCCGAAAATCGAATACGATTTTCGGGCCGATGCGTTGGGTCGCCGTTGTATTTTCCAAGCTGGCTTTGTGCCGGCTGCCGATCAGGCGAAGGTGCCGTGGCAGTGCTTGTATTTCTTGCCCGAGCCGCAGGGGCAGGGTTCGTTGCGGGCAACCTTGCCCCAGGTCGAAGGCTCGTTGGGGTCGCGGTCTTCGGCGGCGACTACGCGTGCGTCCTGCAACACCGCGAGAGAGCCTTCGCCGAAATCGTCCTCACCGGTGGTGCCGTCGATATGGTGACCGAACATTTCAGGCGTTTCCGGCGGCGGGGCGTCAGCTGCCTGGCGCACCAGCTCGACGCGCATCAGCTGCGCGGTCACGGCCTGGCGCAGATTGCCAAGCATCGCCTGGAACAGCTCGAAGGCCTCGCCCTTGTATTCGTTGAGCGGGTCGCGCTGGGCATAGCCGCGGAAACCGACGACGGAGCGCAGATGGTCGAGATTGACCAAATGCTCGCGCCACAGATGGTCGAGCGTCTGCAGCACGACCGAGCGCTCGACATAGGTCATGACGTCGGGGCCGAAGCGCTCGGCGCGGTCGGCGGCGGCCTTGTCGGCCTCGGCGGTGATGCGCTCGCGCACTTCCTCTTCGGCGATGCCTTCTTCCTTGGCCCATTCCTCGATCGGCAGATCGAGGTTGAGCGACTGGATCACGCCTTCCTTGAGGCCCGCGACATCCCACTGCTCGGCATAGGCGTTTTCAGGGATGTGCTTGGAGACGAGATCCTCGATCACGTCGTGGCGCATTTCGCCGACAGTCTCGGAAAGGCTGGTCGCGTCCATCAGCTCGATGCGCTGTTCGAACACCACCTTGCGCTGGTCGTTCTGGACGTCGTCATATTTGAGCAGGTTCTTGCGGATGTCGAAGTTGCGGGCTTCGACCTTCTTCTGAGCCTTTTCTAGCGCCTTGTTGATCCAGGGGTGGATGATGGCTTCGTCTTCCTTGAGACCCAGCTTCTGCAGCATGCCGTCCATGCGCTCGGAGCCGAAGATGCGCATCAGATCGTCTTGCAGCGACAGGAAGAATTTCGACCGGCCCGGATCGCCCTGGCGGCCGGAGCGGCCACGCAGCTGGTTGTCGATGCGGCGGCTTTCGTGGCGTTCGGTGGCCAGCACGTAAAGACCGCCGGCGGCGAGCGCCTTTTCCTTGAGGCGGGCGACGTCTTCGCGAATCGCCTTTTCCTTGGCTTCGCGCTCGGGGCCTGCCGGCACGTCGGCCAGTTCCTCGGCAATGCGCATGTCGGCGTTGCCGCCGAGCTGGATGTCGGTGCCGCGGCCAGCCATGTTGGTGGCAATCGTGATGGCGCCCGGCTTGCCGGCCTGGGCGACGATCGAGGCTTCACGCTCGTGGTGACGGGCGTTCAGCACTTCGAAGTCCTTGAAGCCGTCCTGGCGCAGGCGCGCGGCGAGCTGCTCGGATTTCTCGATCGAAGTGGTGCCTACCAGCGTCGGCTGGCCCTTGGCGTTGGCCTCCTTGATCTCGCGAACGATCGCCTTGTATTTCTCCTCGACCGTCCGGTAGACCTCGTCGTCCTCGTCGATACGCTTGACCGGGACGTTGGTGGGAACCTCGGTGACGTCGAGATTGTAGATGTTGCCGAATTCTTCGGCTTCCGTCAGTGCCGTGCCGGTCATGCCGGCGAGCTTTTCGTACATGCGGAAGTAGTTCTGGAAGGTGACCGAGGCCAGCGTCTGGTTTTCCGGCTGGATGGCCACGTGTTCCTTGGCTTCGAGTGCCTGATGCAGGCCTTCGGAGAAGCGGCGGCCAGGCATCATGCGGCCGGTGAACTCGTCGATGATGACGATTTCATTGTCCTTGACGATGTAGTCCTTGTCTTTCTGGAAAAGACGGTGCGCCTTGAGCGCATTGTTGACGTGATGGACCATGGCGACGTTCTCCACGTCGTAGAGCGACTCGCCCTTCAGCAAGCCTGCCTCACGCAGCATGTTCTCCATCTTCTCGGTGCCTTCTTCGGTGAAGATGGCGGTCTTCTGCTTCTCGTCGACTTCGTAGTCGGACGGAACCAGGTGGAGAAGGAAGGCATCGACCGTGTTGTACATTTCCGAGCGGTCTTCGAGCGGACCGGAAATGATCAGCGGCGTGCGGGCTTCGTCGACCAGGATCGAGTCGACTTCGTCGACGATCGCAAAGAAGTGACCGCGCTGCACCATCTGGGCACGCTCATACTTCATGTTGTCGCGCAGATAGTCGAAACCGAGTTCGTTGTTGGTGGCGTAGGTTATGTCGCAGGCATAGGCAGCGCGGCGCTCTTCGTCGGACAGGCCATGCACGATGATGCCGACCGAAAGACCAAGGAACTTGTAGAGCCGCCCCATCCATTCGGCGTCGCGTCGGGCCAGGTAGTCGTTGACGGTAACAACATGCACGCCCTTGCCGGTCAGGGCATTGAGGTAGACGGGCAAGGTGGCGACCAGCGTCTTGCCTTCGCCGGTGCGCATTTCGGCGATGCCGCGACCGTGCAGCACCATGCCGCCGATCATCTGGACGTCGAAGGGGCGCATGCCGAGCGCGCGCTTGGCGCCTTCGCGCACCGTGGCGAAGGCCGGGACCAGGAGGTCGTCGAGCGAGGCGCCGTTGGCAATGTCCTTGCGGAACTGCTCGGTGCGCGCCCGAAGCTCGTCGTCGGTCAGCGCCTGCAGTTCATTTTCCATTGCATTGATCGCTTCCACCCGGGGCCGGGTCGACTTGACGCGGCGGTCGTTGGAGGAACCGAAAATCTTACGGGCGAGACCGCCGAGACTGACCATCAAGTGGTCCTTTCAATTCGAATGAAGCCGACTGTCCGCCGGCCGAGCCTGCCGAGGAACCTAGGATGGCAGACTCAACACGAAAAGCGCCCGGAAAACGGTTCTGGACGCGAAGACGATGGACAGATAAGAGGGGCTACAACTTATGTCAACGTCGCAGAGAGCCTGCCGAAGACGCCAAATTCCGCCACATTTAGGTTGATTTGGAAGCGCGGTCATCCCACCGGAGAGTTTAGATGCCTTTTTCGTTCCGTAGCGCCTCGCTTGCCAGCCTAGGGCTCGCCGCTGGGCTCGTGGCGCTGTCGTCGCTGCCAGTCGTCGCGCAGGAGGCTGCGCCAGCAGCCCAGGCCGCAGCTCCCGCTGCTGCGCCGATAGATCCGAACACGATCGTGGCCACCATCAACGGCCAGGATGTTACCGAGGCCGACATCACCTTGGCCGAGCAGGACCTTGGCCAGCAGTTCGGCAACCTGTCGCCCGAACAGCGCCGTGCCGCGGCTTTGTCATCGATCATCGAGATCAGGCTGATGGCTGCCCAGGCAGTTGACAAGGGCCTCGACAAGGACCCTGACTTCAAGCGCCGCCTGGCCTTCCTCGACCAGCGCGCCCTGCATGGCGAGCTGGTTGAAAAGGAAGTCGCCGGCAAGATCACCGACGAAGAGATCCGCGCCCGCTACGACAAGGAAATCGCGGCTCAGAAGCCGGTCAACGAGGTCCATGCCCGCCACATCCTGGTCAAGACCAAGGAAGAAGCCGACGCCATAATCAAGAAGCTCGATGGCGGTGAGGACTTCCAGAAGCTCGCCAACGAAAACACCACCGATCCGTCCGGCAAGACCTCCGGTGGCGACCTCGGCTTCTTCGGCCCCGGCCAGATGGTGCCGGAATTCGAGACGGCGGCGCTCGCCCTTGAAATCGGTGCCTACTCCAAGGAGCCGGTGCAGACCCAGTTCGGCTGGCACATCATCAAGGTGGAAGACAAGCGCACCCAGCAGCCGCCGGCATTCGAAACGGTCAAGGACCAGGTCCGCTCGCTTCTGATCCGCGAAAAGTACATCGAACTGGTCAAGCAGGTCCGCGCCGCCGGCAAGGTCGAGGTCACCGACCCGACGCTGAAGAAGGCGATCGACGCCATCGACGCGTCGAAGTAATTCGTTCCAGGTCACCTCAAAAGGCGGCGCCGATGGTGCCGCCTTTTTTGTTTGTCAAGTCGCGCCAAAAACGTGTCGGGCGGCATCAAATCAGCGCGGTTCTTGGGCTTTGATGCCGTGCACGATTACCCTGATCGCCGCGCGCAAGGTCGCATCGTCCTCGTCAAGCCGGCCGGTGAGCAGATGCACCCAGGCATAGGATGAGACCATGTCGGCGATCTGGCTCGGGTCTATGTCGGCGGCCACTTCGCCGCGCGCTTTTGCGCGCTCGACGATCTTGCCGGTGTTGGCCCTGCGTCCGGCTGCATACTCGGCCAGCGCTTCGGCGGCGCCAGGATCGGATTGGGCCTCTGCCACCAGTGAGCGAAAAATGCCGCCCGAAGGCGTTTGGCGCCAATGGGAAAACAGGCTCTTGGCAAAGCCGAACAGGTCTTCCTCGATGCTGCCGGTGTCGGGGTAGGCGACATCGCCTTTTTGGCGTTGATAAACCTCCAGCAACAGGGACGCCTTGCTTGGCCACCAGCGATAGATCGTCGGCTTGCCGGCGCGGGCGCGGCGCGCGACGGCTTCGATAGAGAAGCCGGCATGGCCATTTTCGCGCAGCACGGCTTCCGCCGCCTCGAGGATCGCCTCGGCGCTTTCGGGGCTGCGCCTCGCGCCGATCGACTTTCGCGCGGTCTCTGCCTCAGTGCTCATCTCGTTCTCCGGTTCGACGGCAACACTATACGACCTCTTGACGAAACGAAACGGTCCGTTTTATATAACGAAACGTTTCGTTCCGATGGAGATTGGAAATGACAGCTTCTTCAACCCGCTTTTCTCGTCCGCGTTTCGCTCTCATGGTCCTGCTTGGCGTCTATCCGCTCATTACCGCTCTTCTCTACGTCATCATGCCGCTGACCGATGGCTGGTCGATCTGGCAGCGCACGCTCCTGATCGCACCCCTGATGGTGACGGCGATGATCTGGGGCCTGATTCCGGCGGTCCAACGCATGTTTCGCGGCTTCCTCAATCCGGCCGTACATTGAGGTGGACCACGCTTTCGTGAGGTGAAAACGCCTTGCGAAGGCTCGCGCTATCGGGCAAACGGAGCCTGCATTCACCGTTTCCCGAGCCCGCAGAGGTTCCTCATGTCGACTACCGTTTCCCCGCTCGCACCGAAGAAATACCCCAAGATGCCCGCCATTGAAGGCGTGCGCATCGCAACCGCCGAAGCGGGGATCAAGTACAAGGGCCGCACCGACGTGCTCGCCATGGTGTTCGACGAGGGGACAGCGGCAGCGGGCGTGTTCACCCGCTCCAAATGCCCCTCGGCACCGGTCGACTTCTGCCGCGAGAACCTTTCGGGCGGCAAGGCGCGGATTCTGGTGGTCAATTCCGGCAATGCCAACGCCTTCACCGGCAAGAAGGGCCGCGAGACGACCACGCTGACCGGCCAGGCGGCTGCCAAGGCTGCCGGCTGCACTCCAGGAGACGTCTTCCTTGCCTCGACGGGGGTGATCGGCGAGCCGCTTGATGCGGGAAAATTCAGCCACCTGCTGTCCGGCATGGTCAAGGATGCCAGGCCCGACCAGTGGACCGAGGCCGCCAAGGCCATCATGACCACCGACACCTATCCCAAGGTGGTCACAGCGACCGTCAAGCTCGGCGACATCGACGTCACCATCAACGGCATCGCCAAGGGTGCCGGCATGATTGCGCCCGACATGGCGACGATGCTGTCCTTCGTCGCGACCGACGCGCCGATCGCGGCCGAAGTCCTGCAGGACATGCTGTCGCGTGGCACCGCCAGCACCTTCAATGCGGTGACCGTCGACAGCGACACCTCGACCTCCGACACGCTGATGCTGTTTGCCACCGGTGCCGCGGGCAAGCGCGGAGCGCCGAAGATTTCGGACCCCAAGGACGCGCGCCTCGCATCGTTCCGCCGCGCGCTCAACAAGATGCTGAAAACGCTTGCGCTTCAGGTCGTTCGCGACGGCGAAGGCGCGCGCAAGCAGGTCGAAGTGACTGTCACCGGCGCCAAGTCGTCGCGCTCGGCCAAGCGCATCGCGCTGTCGATCGCCAATTCGCCGCTGGTCAAGACGGCGGTTGCCGGCGAGGATGCCAATTGGGGCCGCGTCGTCATGGCCGTGGGCAAGGCGGGCGAGCCGGCCGACCGCGATCTCTTGTCGATCTGGTTCGGCGACAACCGCCTCGCTCACAATGGCGAGCGCGATCCGAACTATTCGGAAGCGGCCACCTCGGCCTATATGAAGGGCGACGACATCGTCATACGCGCTGACATCGGCCTAGGTCGTGGCAAGGCGACGGTGTGGACCTGCGACCTGACCAAGGAATATGTCGCCATCAACGGCGACTACCGGAGCTGATAGCCCACGTGAACCAGAACCGCCCGTCGCACGAACTCGCCATTGTCCGCCGCTATGAGGCGGCGGGTTTTCGCGCCTGGCCGGCGGCGGCCGTCCACTATGATGGCACCTGGCTGGTCAGGCTGACAGCCGGCCACCCGGCCAAGCGGCTCAATTCGGTCAATCCGCTGGATCCCGCCGACATCCGCAACATTCCCGACCGCATCGCTCGGGCCAGCCGCCGCTTCGAGGCCTATGGCCGGCCGCTCACCTTCCGCATGTCGCCTTTGTCGGGGCCCGCGATCGCTGCCCATCTCGACCGCGAGCACTGGAGCACCTTTTCGGAATCGATGGTCATGCGGCTGTCGCTCGACGACGACCTCGTCGATAGCGCCATGGACCAGATACCGCTCAAGGACATTGGTCGCTTTGTCAGCGCCTCGATGGCGGTGCATGGGCTCGATGCGACGCTCAGGCCCGGCCTGTCCGAGATCATCGGCGCGATCCAGCCGGAGGCTGGTCTCTTCGTGTTGGAACAGGACGAGCAGCCGGTGACATCGGTAATTTGCGTGCACGACAACGATCTTGCCGGCCTGTTCGAGATTGCCACCACCGAGGCCGAGCGCGGCAAGGGCTTTGGCCGCCGGCTGATCCTGTCGGCCCTGAAATGGGCGCGGCTCAGGGGCGCCCGGCAAGCCTGGCTGCAGGTTGAAGCCGCCAATGAAGGCGCTATCCGCCTCTACACCCGGATGGGCTTCAAGGAAGTCTATCGCTACCACTATCGCCGCCCGCCGGAGGCCTGACTTGACCGAACAGGGAAAACGCCTCCTCCTGGTTGCAGCTTGCGCGCTGGTGGATGCCGACGGCCGCGTGCTTCTTGCTCAGCGACCGCCCGGCAAGTCGCTGGCCGGCCTGTGGGAATTTCCCGGCGGCAAGGTCGAACCGGGCGAAACGCCTGAAGAAACCATCATCCGCGAGCTGCGCGAGGAAATCGGGATCGAAACCAAGGCGGCGTGCCTCGCACCGCTGACCTTTGCCAGCCACACCTACAATGATTTCCATCTGTTGATGCCGCTTTATGTCTGTCGACGCTTCTGGGGCATCCCCGAGCCGCGCGAAGGTCAGGTGCTGAAGTGGGTTCGCCCGAAACAGATGCGCGACTATCCCATGCCGCCAGCGGACGAGCCGCTGATCCCGTTCCTCATCGATCTGCTCTGAACCGAAGCCGTCAGCGTTAAGGCAAAGTTTATCCAAACGTGAAAAATTGAATGGCCGCCGTCGTGGACGGGCTGCGCATCGACACGGCTTTGGGGGCGTTGCCAATGCAGGCTGACAAGGAGTGGGACCTGATCCGACCCGAGCGCCAGTCCTCGACTGTTCGGGCAGGCGCGGGCATGCTGCGCGTCGCGCTGTTGTTCGGTTTTGCCGCCATCGCACTGGCGCTTGTCGCCACGCCCTATCTCGAGGGCAAGACGCGTATGCAGGCCGGTCAGGTCCGGTTCGACGGGCTCGACTACACCACAACCGGCTCGATCGGGCGCAGCTCCAGCTACACCCTGCGCCGCAGCGTGCTGCAGAAAACGCCCCAGTCGGTCTGCATCATCAGCGAGAGCGGTGTGCGCAGCGGCCAATGCTGAGGATGCCGCCTTGGCGCTACACCGTATGTTAAGGGTACGCTGTTAACATTTCTTAATCTGTCTGATCCATGGTGTGTTCAACGAGATGGGTGGATGCGACCGATGATCTGGCGATTCCTCAAGGACGAAAGCGGAGCCACGGCGATCGAATACGGATTGATCGCCGCGCTGATTTCCATTGCGATGATCGGTGGCGTCACAAAGTTCTCCGACCAGCTGAACGCTCTCTGGGGAGACAATGACAGCGAGCTCCGGAAAGCACTGAAGTAGCCTACTTCTTGCCGTTCTCGCCAAGCACCTTGGCCAGCGATACTTGCGCCGAGCCCGGCTTGAGCGGCTTTTGCTGCGAGGGATCTGGCGCCCATCCCGACAGCCAGACGAATGAAAAGCTGGCCCGCACACGCCCGTCAGGGTCGGAATATCGTTCGGCATAAATCTCGGCCGCGCGCTGGAACAGCCGTCGTGTTGCCGGCTTGCGCGACCGGTCGGCAAGCGCACTGGTCACCCCCATCGCCCTCAGGTCGGCCATCAGGCCGAACATGGTGTCGTAGCGCACGGTCACCGACTCTACGTCGGCGACCGGCAGGGCAAACCCCGCGCGCTGCAACAGCCCGCCCGCATCGCGCACGTCGGTAAAGGGAATGACGCGGGGGCTCGCACCCCCTGAAATCTCCGTTTCCGCCGCCAGCAGGCTTTCGCGCAGCTCAACCAGGGTGCCCGCGCCCGCCAGGACGCCGAGAAACAGCCCGTCCGGCTTCAGTGCGCGCCTGATCTGTATCAGTTGGCCGGGAATGTCGTTGGCCTCCTGCAACGCCAGCAGCGAGACGGCGAGATCGATGCTCGCCGGTTCCAGCGCAATCGTCTCGGGATCGGAAACGATGCCCGGACCGCCACCGAGAAAACTCTTGTCGGCTTCGACGCGAACCAGATGGGTGACCTTGCCGCTCGCGGCGAGCACGGCGGTCGCCGCCGGGCTGACGGAAAAAATGGCCGCACCCCGTTCGAACTTGCGCTCCACTGTCGACAGCCGTTCGGCCAGGTCCTCGGCGGCGCGCGCCATCAGAAAATCGGCACCCGCCACCCCTTGCGCTAACGCGCGCCTGCGGTGGGCGATCACGAGGCTGGCGTCGAAAATGGCTTGCACGTGCTGATGTCCTTGTTCGGCGGGTTTCTGCTATGGTCGCCCGACCTCGAACTGTCGTGGCCGATCCGATGCCGGAGATCAAGAGCCTCGCTTTGTCAGTCGCTGCTTGGCCGGCGCGGATGCTGTTTCCGCCGGTGTGCGCCGGTTGCCGCCGTCAGGTCACGCAGCCAGGCGCGCTATGCGGCGCTTGTTGGCCCAAACTGCGTTTCCTCGAAAAGCCGTGGTGCGAGGTGATGGGCACGCCGTTCAGCCACGATTTCGGTGCCGGCTTTTTGTCTGCCGAAGCCATCGCCAACCCTCCGCCTTTCAACAGGGCGCGCGCTGCGGTTGCATATTCGGGCGTCGCCCGTCGGATGGTGCAGGGCCTGAAATTCCACGACCGCACCGATCTCGCGCCATGGATGGCGCGCTGGATGCTCAGGGCGGGGTCAGAGCTCGTCGCCGATGCCGAGGTAGTCGTGCCGGTGCCGCTGCACTGGCGTCGTTTCTACTGGCGCCAGTTCAACCAGTCGGCGGAGCTTGCCCGCACCATCGCCTCGCTCTCGGGCGTGCCTTTCGCACCGGGCGCCGTGCGACGGCTCAAGCCTACGCGCCAGCAGATAGGCCTTGGCCAGCGCGAACGCGAGGACAATGTGCGTGCTGCCTTTTTCGTTCCGTCCGAAGCCGAGGTCGACATCCGGGGCAGGCGGGTGCTTGTCGTCGACGACGTCTATACCACTGGCGCCACGGTCGTGGCGGTGACGCGAGCGCTCAGGAAAAGCGGGGCAAGCGCCGTCGACGTACTGACCTTCGCGCGCGTGCTGCCGGGGGACTTCCGGCCCGACGAGGCAGACACTATATAGTCGACCAAGGACAACGGATTTTCGTCATGGTCGATGTGACTATCTATACGCGCATGATGTGCGGCTATTGCACGGCGGCAAAGCGGCTTTTGGAGCGCAAGGGCGTTGCATTCACCGAGCATGACGCTAGCTTCTCGCCCGAGCTTCGGCAGGAAATGATCACGCGGGCCAATGGCCGCGCGACCTTCCCGCAGATTTTCATCGGCAATACCCATGTCGGTGGTTGCGACGACCTGCATGCGCTCGATGCGCAAGGCAGGCTCGATCAGCTTCTCACGACCGGCGCTTAGACCAGAGGACGAACCATGGCTATTTTCAAGGCGGCAGCAGTGCAGATGCGTTCGGGCAAGGAGCCGGAACGCAACGCCCGCGATTTCGAAGCACTGGTCCGCGAGGCAGCCGGTCTGGGCGCGACCTACGTCCAGACGCCGGAAATGACCGGTGCCATCGTCGGCGACAAGGACGCGCGGGCCGCCGCCTTCACGACAGAAGATCGCGACGTGATCGTCGCCTTGGGTCGCAAGCTTGCCGCCGAACTCGGCATCCACCTGCATGTCGGCTCGACGGCGATCGTCCGCGCCGACGGCAAGCTCGCCAACCGAGCCTTCCTGTTTGGCCCCGACGGCGGCACGCTTGCCGTGTACGACAAGATCCACATGTTCGACGTCGATCTCGACAATGGCGAGAGCTGGCGCGAATCCTCGGCCTATGAGCCGGGCACCGAGGCTGTCGTTGCCGACACCTCGCTCGCCAGGATCGGCTTTGCCATCTGCTACGATTTGCGTTTCCCGCAATTGTTCCGCTCTGAGGCTCTTGCCGGTGCCGAGCTGTTGACCGCTCCCGCCGCCTTCACGCGCCAGACCGGCCTTGCGCATTGGCACGTGCTGTTGCGCGCCCGCGCCATCGAAAACGGCGCCTTTGTCGTCGCTTCCGCCCAGGGCGGCAAGCATGAGGACGGCCGCGAGACCTTCGGCCATTCGCTGATCATCGATCCGTGGGGCCGCATCCTTGCCGAAGCCGCCCATGACGAACCCGGCGTCATCATTGCCGAGATCGACACGCGTCATTCGGCTGATGCGCGCAAGAAGATCCCGAACCTCAAGAACGCGCGCGAATTCAGCGTGTCGCTTCGTGGAGCGGGCGAGGGGGCGCTCAGGGGAGCCGCATCTTGATCCGCTTTTCGCTTCATTGCGACCATGCGCATGACTTTGAAGGCTGGTTCCGCAGCAACGACGACTTTGAAACCCAGCGCAAGCGGGGTTTTGTCGCCTGCCCGGAATGTGGCTCGCAGAAAGTCGAAAAGGCGCTGATGGCGCCTGCGGTCTCGACCTCGCGCAAGCAGGACAAGATCGCCCTCGCCATGGGCGAGCAGCAGCGCAAGATGATGGCAGCACTGAAGGAACTGTCCGAGAAAGTGCGTGAGAACGCCGAAAATGTCGGCGACAAGTTCGCCGAGGAAGCGCGCAAGATCCATTTCGGCGAGACCGAAGCGCGCGGCATCTACGGTGCCGCCACCTTCGAAGAGGCCCAGGGCCTCGCCGAGGATGGCATCGAATTCATGCCGCTGCCGGTGTTTCCCGACGACCGGAACTGAAATCTCTCGCCTGGGTTCGGTCTTGTTTTCGGCGCCGCCTGGCCCTCATGGTGAGCTTGTCGAACCACGAGGGCGCTGGGGCTCGCACTTCAACTCACGAGTCCAATATCCGTGGTTCGACAAGCTCACCATGAGCCGAGCCCGCCGGCCAACCACGCCTCTTCAAACCCCGCCTGCCGACAGATCAAATGCCTTGCGCAAGGTAATGGGCGCCGTGTTGCGCCAGGCCGTCACCAGCGCGCTGCGAAGCGTCTTCTCATCCGCCGCTGCCAGCATCAGCCGGGTCCAGCCCTGCTTGCCCCAGCCGCCGTCCACCGGCTGAAACACTGCCGCCTCGGCTGCGCACATCATCTCTTGCTGGTCGCGCGTCAGCTTGATCACCGCATTGCCGTCCTCGGGCAAGGTGGCGAAGACGCGGTCGCGGACGCGGAAATCGGCTTTGCCGAAATGCGATTTCTCCACCGCCCCGGGCAATTCCAGGGCGATCCGTCTGACATCGTGTGGTGTCATGGCTCTCGATCCCGTCTTGGTGCGCCGTGATGGTGAGGGATCGCGGCGGACCGCGCAAGTTTGCGCGACCCCGTTGCAGGCGGCCCCTCAGGCCGCTTTTTCCGCCAGCACCATGTAGTTGACGTCCATGTCGCGGGATTTCTGCCAGCGATCGGAGAGCGGGTTGTAGGTCACCCCGGTGCGGTCGATGGTGGCGAGGCCGGCACCCACGAGCGCCTTGTCGAGCTCTTCGGGGCGCACAAGCTTGCCGTACTGGTGGGTACCGCGCGGCAGCCAACGCAGCACATATTCGGCGCCCACGATGGCGAGGCCGAGCGCCTTGAAGGTGCGGTTGATGGTGGCCACGAACATGATGCCGCCCGGCTTGACCATTTCGCCGCATTTCTTGACGAACAGCTCGACGTCGGCGACGTGCTCGACGACTTCCATGTTGAGGATGACGTCGAATTTTTCGCCCGCGTCGGCCAGGTCCTCGGCGGTCGTGGCGCGATAGTCCACGCTCACGCCGGCTTCCGCAGCATGAATTTTTGCGACTTCGATGTTGGTCGTCGACGCATCGGCCCCGACGACTTCGGCGCCCAGGCGCGACATCGGCTCGCACAACAGCCCGCCACCGCAGCCGATGTCGAGGATGCGCAGGCCTTCGAATGGCCGCGCGGCGTGCGTGTCGCGGCCGAAGCGCGCCGCGACCTGGTCGCGGATATAACCCAGGCGCACCGGATTGAATTTATGCAGCGGGCGGAACTTGCCGTTGGGGTTCCACCATTCGGCGGCGAGTGCCGAGAACCGCTCGACTTCTCCGGCATCGATGGTCGATGGGCGGGGATCTGGCATGGATGTGGTCTCCTTCGAGCGCAAGGAAGTCGGGTCTGGCGCTCGGATTGTCAAGGCGACAATTTCCGCGCCTTGCGGAAGCTTGCGGTTTTGGCTATGCAGGCCGCGCATTCGACACCGTGCCAAGCATCGGTGTTTTCACTTATTTTCCGGCCCGCTTCGGGCCGGCGTGTATGGCAAGGGCATTTCGCTTCTATGGCGCGCATCGTGATGAAATTCGGCGGGACATCCGTCGCCGACATCGCCCGAATCCGCAACGTGGCGCGTCATGTCAAACGCGAGGTTGACGCGGGCCACGAGGTTGCGGTGGTGGTGTCGGCCATGGCCGGCAAGACCAACGAGCTTGTCGCCTGGACCCGCGAGGCCTCCCCGATGCACGACGCGCGCGAATACGATGCCGTCGTCGCCTCGGGCGAACAGGTGACGGCCGGCCTGTTGGCCCTTGCGCTGCAGAACATCGGCGTCAATGCGCGCTCCTGGCAGGGCTGGCAGATCCCGATCAAGACCGACAACGCCCACGGCGCTGCCCGTATCCTCGACATTGACGGCTCATTCCTGGTCAAGCGCTTCCAGGAGGGCCAGGTCGCAGTCGTCGCCGGCTTCCAGGGGCTTGGCCCCGACAACCGCATCGCCACGCTGGGCCGCGGCGGCTCCGACACCAGCGCTGTTGCCATCGCGGCTGCGGTGAAGGCCGATCGCTGCGATATCTACACCGATGTCGATGGGGTCTATACTACCGACCCGCGCATCGAGCCCAAGGCGCGGCGCCTGTCGCGCATCTCGTTTGAAGAAATGCTCGAAATGGCCTCGCTCGGCGCCAAGGTGCTGCAGGTCCGCTCGGTTGAACTCGCCATGGTGCATCGCGTCCGCACCTTCGTGCGTTCTTCCTTCGAAGATCCGGATGCGCCCGGCATGGGCGATTTTCTCAATCCGCCTGGAACGCTCATTTGTGACGAGGATGAAATCGTGGAACAGCAGGTCGTCACCGGAATTGCCTACGCCAAGGACGAAGCCCAGGTCTCGCTGCGCCGTGTCGCCGACAGGCCGGGCGTGGCAGGCGGGATCTTCGGCCCGCTGGCCGAAGCCAACATCAATGTCGACATGATCGTCCAGAACATTTCCGAGGACGGCAAATTCACCGACATGACCTTCACCGTGCCTTCGGGCGACGTGAACAAGGCGCTGGCGGTGCTTGAGAAGATCCGCCCTGACATCGGCTACGACGCCGTCCAGCACGACGAGGGCATGTCCAAGGTGTCGGTCATCGGCATCGGCATGCGCAGTCATGCGGGCGTCGCTGCAACCGCCTTCCAGGCGCTGGCATCGAAGGGCATCAACATCCGCGCCATCACCACCTCCGAGATCAAGATTTCGATTCTCATCGACGGCCCCTACACGGAACTTGCTGTTCGCACTTTGCATTCCGTCTACGGTCTCGATAAGCAGTAGTATTAGGAGTCGAGCGTCACCGCGTTGCCGGCGTGGCAAGCACGTGCCGCGCCGGGTCCAACCATTGGAGACGGTGAATGATACGTGACATGGCCGCCGGGCCGCGCGTACTTCTGAAACGGCTCCGCGAATTGATGGCGGAGCCCCTCGAGCCACAGGAACGGCTCGACAGGATCGTGCGCGATATCGCCGCCAACATGGTGGCCGAAGTCTGCTCGCTATATGTGCTTCGCGCCGACTCGGTGCTTGAGCTCTACGCCACCGTCGGTCTGAACCCGAATGCCGTTCACCTGGCCCAGCTGCGTCTCGGCCAGGGCCTTGTCGGCACGATCGCGGCGAGTGCGCGCGCGCTCAATCTGTCCAACGCCCAGGAACATCCCGCCTTCGCCTACCTGCCGGAAACGGGCGAGGAGATCTACCACTCCTTCCTCGGCGTGCCGGTGCTCAGGGCAGGGCGCACGCTTGGCGTCCTGGTCGTCCAGAACAAGACCATGCGCCACTACCGCGACGACGAGATCGAGGCGCTTGAAACCACCGCCATGGTCATCGCCGAGATGATCGCATCCGGCGACATCGGCCGCCTCAGCCGTCCCGGCCTCGAACTCGACATGTCGCGCCCGGCCAGCTTCACCGGCATTGCCTTCAACGAGGGCGTCGGGCTCGGCCATGTCGTGCTGCACGAGCCGCGTATCGTCGTCACCAACCTGTTCAACGAAGATAGCGACGAGGAGCTGCGCCGGCTCGAGGATTCGCTTGGTTCCCTGCGCCTGTCGATCGACGACATGCTGGAACGCCGCGACGTCGCCTTCGAAGGCGAGCACCGCGAGGTTCTCGAAGCCTACCGCATGTTCGCCAATGATCGTGGCTGGGTGCGCCGGCTCGAAGAGGCGATCCGCAACGGCCTGACGGCGGAAGCCGCGGTCGAAAAGGTTCAAAGCGACATGCGCGCGCGCATGCTGCACATGACCGATCCCTATCTGCGCGAGCGGATGAGCGATTTCGACGATCTCGCCAACCGCCTTCTGCGCCAGCTCATGGGCCGTGGCCCCGAGACCATCGCCGAATCGCTGCCCAAGGACGCGATCATCGTCGCGCGCTCGATGGGTGCGGCCGAACTGCTCGACTATCCGCGCGACAGGCTTCGCGGCCTGGTGCTGGAGGACGGTGCGCCGACCAGCCACGTCGTCATCGTCGCACGCGCCATGGGCATTCCCGTCGCCGGCCAGATGAAGGGCGCCGTTTCGATGGCGGAAAACGGCGATCCGATCATCGTCGACGGCGTCGAAGGTACCGTTCATCTGCGCCCGCAGGCCGACCTTGAGGCAGCCTACGCCGAAAAGGTCCGTTTCCGCGCCCGCAGGCAGGAGCTCTATCGCGAGCTGCGCAAGAAGCCGTCGCAGTCGAAGGACGGCATCGCCGTCGACCTGTTGATGAATGCCGGCCTTGCCGTCGACCTGCCGCAGCTCGCCGAGGCGGGCGCTGCCGGCATTGGCCTCTTCCGCACCGAACTGCAGTTCATGGTCGCCTCGACCTTCCCGCGCGCCGAAGCGCAGGAAAAGCTCTACCGCGACGTGCTCGACATCGCGCGCGGACGTCCCGTCACCTTCCGCACCATCGACATCGGCGGCGACAAGGTGCTGCCCTATTTCAAGGGCTCGGGCCAGGAAGAAGAAAACCCGGCCCTTGGCTGGCGCGCCATCCGCCTCACGCTCGACCGTCCAGGTCTGCTGCGCACCCAGATCCGCGCGCTGCTCAAGGCCGCCGGCGGACGCGAGCTCAAGGTCATGCTGCCAATGGTCACCGAGCTTGGCGAGATCGCCCAGGCACGCGAGATCATCGACCGCGAGGTCCGCCACCTGTCGCGCTTTGCCCACCACCTGCCGACCAGCCTCAAGCTCGGCGCCATGATCGAGGTGCCTTCCTTGATGTGGCAGCTCGATGAGCTCATGCAGGCAGTCGATTTCGTTTCGGTCGGCTCCAACGACCTGTTCCAGTTCGTCATGGCCGCCGACCGCGGCAACACCCAGCTTGCCGACCGTTTCGACCCTCTGTCGGTACCTTTCCTCAGGGTGCTCAAGCAGATAGCCGATGCCGGGTTGCGCAACCACACGCCTGTCACGCTGTGCGGCGAGCTTGCCGGCAAGCCGATCTCGGCGATGGTACTGCTTGGCCTCGGCTACCGTTCGATCTCGATGTCGCCGGCGTCGATCGGCCCGGTCAAGGCGATGCTGACCGAGCTTCCTCTGGGCGAGTTGAAATCCTTCCTCGACGATAACCTTTCCGGTCCTGCCGCCAGCCTGCCGATGCGCGCGCTGCTCCAGGCCTTTGCGGACGACCGTTCCATACCACTATGATCAGCCTGCCCCATGACCGAATGAACCAAGTCGTCAAGCGCTTCGACATGCTCGAGGCGCAGATGGCTGCCGGCCCCGCCCCCGACGTCTACGTCAAGCTGGCGTCGGAATATTCCGATATCCAGGAGCTTGTCGCCAAGATCCGCGAGCTGCGCGGTGCCGAGCAGGAACTCGCCGATCTCGATGCGATGCTCTCCGACAAGGGCACCGACGCCGAGATGCGCGCGCTTGCCGAAATGGACAAGCCCGACGTCGAGGACCGCATCGAGAGCCTCCAGCACGAAATCCAGATCCTGCTGCTGCCCAAGGATGCGGCCGACGACAAGAACGCCATCCTCGAAATCCGCGCCGGTACCGGCGGCGACGAGGCAGCCCTTTTTGCCGGCGACCTCTACCGCATGTACGAGCGCTACGCTGCCTCGAAGGGCTGGCGTTTCGAAGTGGCGTCGGCCAGCGACGGCGATGCCGGCGGCTTCAAGGAAATCATTGCCACCGTCTCGGGCAAGGGCGTGTTCGCCCATCTGAAGTTCGAGTCGGGCGTCCATCGCGTCCAGCGCGTTCCCGCGACCGAAGCCAGCGGGCGTATCCACACCTCTGCTGCGACCGTTGCCGTCCTGCCGGAGGCCGAGGAAGTCGACATCGACATCCGCGCGGAAGACATCCGCATCGACACGATGCGCGCATCGGGTTCGGGCGGTCAGCACGTCAACACGACCGATTCTGCCGTGCGCATCACCCATCTGCCAACCGGCATCATGGTGGTGCAGGCGGAAAAATCGCAGCACCAGAACCGCGCACGGGCCATGCAGATCCTGCGCGCCCGCCTCTACGACATGGAGCGGAGCAGGGCGGACGAGGAGCGTTCCTCGTCGCGCAAGTCGCAGGTCGGCTCGGGCGACCGTTCCGAGCGCATCCGCACCTACAATTTCCCGCAGGGGCGGCTGACCGACCACCGCATCAACCTGACGCTCTACAAGCTCGACCGGGTGATGATGGGCGAACTCGACGAAGTCATCGACGCGCTGATCTCCGATCACCAGTCGAAGCTGCTGGCCGACATGGGCTCGGATGGCTGAGATAGGCCGTCCGCTCGGCGAACTCCTGCGCCATGCGCGCCAGCGCCTGGCGGGCGCGGGCATCGCCGATGCGGCCTTTGATTCACGGCTGATCGTCGAACATTTTACGGCCACGACACGCACTGACGCGATTTCTTCGCCCGACCGCATCGTCGGACATGTGACCAAGATCGAAGCCGCGCTCGACCGCCGCATCGCGGGCGAACCGGTTCATCGCATCCTCGGCTATCGCGATTTCTATGGCATGCGCCTCAATCTTTCCGTCGAGACGCTCGAGCCCCGCCCCGACACCGAGACCCTTGTCGATGCCGTCTTGCCATTCGTTCATGAGACCGCGGCGCGCCAGGGTATCTGCCGTATCCTCGACCTCGGCACCGGCACGGGTGCGATCGCTCTTGCGCTTGTCACCCAGGAGCCGAAAGCCGTCGCGATCGGCGTCGACGTTTCCGACGACGCTTTGGCGACCGCATCAGTCAATGCCGCGCATCTCGGCGTCGCAAGACGCTTTTCAGCACAAAAATCCGACTGGTTTGCAGAGATAGTTGGCCTGCACCATTTAATCGTCTCAAATCCTCCCTATATACGCTCACGAGAGATCGAGGATTTGCAGAACGAGGTTCGCAATTTTGATCCGCGCCGCGCGCTCGACGGCGGCCCGGACGGTCTTGAACCATACAGAACCATTGCGTCGGGTGCCGCGCGCCATCTTGAGAAGGATGGCCTTGTCGGGCTCGAAATCGGGCATGACCAGCGGCGCGACGTGACTGAGATATTCGAGCAGGCCGGCTACAATTTGTTCACCCAGCACAAGGACTTGGGTGGAAACGACCGGGTGCTCGTGTTCCGGCGCTGACCTGGGCCATTTGGCATCGCAAAAAACCGCTTGGCAAGGAAAGTGAATGTCGCTAGGTTCCGGCAACCGGATGAGACGAAGCAGGCAGTGCTGTTAACGATTCGGTTTCCTTCGAAACTAGCTGCCTTCTTGCGTAGACGACGCTCTAGCTTCGTGCGGGGATCGTCCGGCAAGTGACATGAAACCGAGACAGGATGGCATGTGGCGCCGACGCAGGAAGATTGCGGGCGATCACCGGCGGAAAGTTACGAAACGGCAGGCCGCCTAAGTGCCCCCGTTCGGATTTAAGACTTCAACACAAAGAGAATCTGATGAGGCCACAACAGCAGAACAGGCGCATGCGCGGTCGTAATAACAATAATAACAACAACAATAACAACAACGGCAACAACAACCGCAAGGGTCCAAACCCGCTTACGCGCAACTACGAGAGCAACGGTCCGGACGTAAAGATCCGTGGCTCCGCGCAGCAGATCGCCGAAAAATACACCACACTGGCGCGCGACGCGCACAGCTCCGGCGATCGCGTGATGGCCGAGAACTACCTGCAGCACGCAGAGCACTACAATCGCATCATTGCCGCTGCCATGGCGCAGATGCCAATCCAGCAACAGCAACAGAGCCGCGACGACTTCGACTCCGATCTGGATGACGAGCGCGACGAAGACGGCATGGGCAACAATGTTGCCGAGGCACCGGCCCAGCAGGTTCATGCCCAGCCGCAGCTTCATGCACAGCCGCAGCCGGTCGTGAATGGCACCGGCCCGCAGCCCGAGATCGAAGGCACGCCGGCCGAGGTCGCGCTGAACCCCGAAGCTGCAGGCGAAGGCCAGCCGCGCGAAGGTCGCCGCGAGCGTCGCCCCCGTCACGAAGGCCGTCGTCCGCGCCAGCCCGAGCAGCAGGCAGAGCCGCAACAGGCGGAAGCCGTGCAGGTTGAAGCGCAGGCCGAAGCTCCCGAGGACGAGGCCGCACCGGTCGAAGCTCCGCAGGTTGAGGCCCCTCAGGTCGAGGCCGCCGAAGGTGAAGTCGTCGCCGCGCCTCGCCGTGGCCGTCGCCCGCGCCGTGGCGAGCGCGGTGCCGCCACGCCGGAAGGCGAGGCAGCATCCGAGGCACCAGCGACCGACAGCGGACTTGCGGTCGCCGAGAGCTGACGCTTAGCCGGGCAGCCGGAAACATCGCGAAACAGTCAAAACGGCGAAGGGCAACGTCCTTCGCCGTTTTTGTTTTTTGACTTCGATCAATACGCCTTGAGGGATATCGTCCTACTCACCATATCACGCTCAGTTGGGTCCGGCCCTTTTGGGCGGATCCGTCACCTGGAGCCTAACCGGTGCCGCAAAGCGGGCCGGGTACGGAATGGAGACATAGAATGAACCCAGAGAAATATTCCGAGCGCGTCCGCGGCTTTATCCAGTCCGCCCAGACGATGGCGCTTTCGCGCAATCACCAGCAGTTCACCCCGGAACACATTCTGAAAGTCCTCATCGACGATGAGGAAGGCCTTGCTGCATCGCTGGTCGAGCGCGCAGGCGGGCGTGCCCGCGACGTCAAGCTTGGCGTCGAGGCTGCGCTCGATGCGCTGCCGAAGGTCGAGGGTGGCAATGGCCAGCTCTACATGGCCCAGCCGCTCGCCAAAGTGTTTTCGACTGCCGAGGACCTGGCCAAGAAGGCCGGCGACAGCTTTGTCACCGTCGAGCGCCTGTTGACGGCCCTTGCCGTCGAGAAATCGGCCAAGACCTCCGACATCCTGGCCAAGGCCGGCGTGACCGCGCAGGCACTCAATGCCGCCATCAATGACATCCGCAAGGGCCGCACCGCCGACTCGGCAAGCGCCGAGCAGGGATATGACGCCTTGAAGAAATACGCCCGCGACCTGACGGCGGATGCCCGTGCCGGCAAGCTCGACCCGGTCATTGGCCGTGACGAAGAGATTCGCCGCACCATCCAGGTGCTGTCGCGGCGCACCAAGAACAATCCGGTGCTGATCGGCGAGCCGGGCGTTGGCAAGACCGCCATCGCCGAAGGGCTCGCGCTGCGCATCGTCAATGGCGACGTGCCGGAATCGCTGAAGGACAAGCAGCTGATGGCGCTCGACATGGGCGCGCTGATTGCCGGCGCCAAATATCGCGGCGAGTTCGAGGAGCGGCTGAAGGCCGTGCTCTCCGAGGTCACCGCGGCTGCCGGCGGCATCATCCTGTTCATCGACGAGATGCACACCCTTGTCGGCGCCGGCAAGGCCGATGGCGCCATGGACGCTTCCAACCTGCTCAAGCCCGCGCTTGCCCGAGGCGAACTGCATTGCGTCGGTGCAACCACGCTCGAAGAGTATCGCAAGCATGTCGAAAAGGACGCCGCCCTCGCTCGCCGCTTCCAGCCGGTCTTCGTCTCGGAGCCGACGGTCGAGGACACCATCTCGATCCTGCGCGGCCTGAAGGAAAAGTACGAGCAGCACCACAAGGTGCGCATCTCGGACTCGGCGTTGGTCGCAGCCGCGACGCTGTCCAACCGCTACATCACCGACCGCTTCCTGCCCGACAAGGCGATCGACCTCGTCGACGAGGCCGGTTCGCGGCTGCGCATGCAGATCGATTCCAAGCCAGAAGCGCTCGATGAGATCGACCGCCGCATCATGCAGCTCAAGATCGAGCGCGAAGCGCTCAAGCTCGAGAAGGACGATGCTTCGCGCGATCGCCTCGAACGGCTCGAAAAGGAGCTCGCCGGGCTCGAGGAAGAGTCGACCAAGGTGACCAGCCAGTGGATGGCGGAAAAG
Organism: Aminobacter sp. AP02; assembly: GCF_003148805.1. Classification (GTDB taxonomy): domain Bacteria; phylum Pseudomonadota; class Alphaproteobacteria; order Rhizobiales; family Rhizobiaceae; genus Aminobacter. Next base: position 13,926 of record NZ_QGGX01000026.1, on the reverse strand, counting down.
GAAAAGCTCGGCCTCGCCGCCGATCTCAAGGGCAAGCTCGAGGAAGCCCGCAACGAACTCGCCATCGCCCAGCGCAAGGGTGAGTTCCAGAAGGCGGGCGAGCTTGCCTATGGCCGCATCCCCGAGCTCGAAAAGAAGCTCGTCGAGGCGGAAGCCCTGGAAAGCCGTGGCACCATGGTCGAGGAGACCGTGACACCCGACCACGTCGCCCATGTGGTCGAGCGCTGGACGGGCATCCCGGTCGACAAGATGCTGGAAGGCCAGCGCGAGAAGCTGCTGCGCATGGAAGACGAACTGGCCGTCCGCGTCGTCGGTCAGGGTGAAGCCGTGCAGGCGGTGTCCAAGGCTGTTCGTCGTGCCCGTGCGGGGTTGCAGGACCCGAACAGGCCGATCGGCTCGTTCATGTTCCTGGGACCGACGGGCGTCGGCAAGACCGAGCTCACCAAGGCGCTCGCCGACTACCTGTTCGACGACGAGCACGCGCTGGTGCGCATCGACATGTCCGAGTTCATGGAAAAGCATTCCGTGGCCCGGCTGATCGGCGCGCCTCCCGGCTATGTCGGCTATGAGGAAGGCGGTACGCTGACCGAAGCCGTGCGCCGCAGGCCTTACCAGGTGATCCTGTTCGACGAGATCGAAAAGGCGCATCCCGATGTCTTCAACGTGCTGTTGCAGGTGCTCGACGATGGCCGTCTGACCGATGGTCAGGGCCGCACCGTCGACTTCCGCAACACGCTGATCATCATGACCTCCAACCTTGGCGCCGAATATCTGGTGGCGCTGGGTGAGGGCGAGGATGTCGACAAGGTCCGCGACGATGTCATGGGCGTGGTCAAGGCGTCGTTCAGGCCCGAATTCCTGAACCGCGTCGACGAGGTCATCCTGTTCCATCGCCTGCGTCGCCAGGACATGGGCAAGATCGTCGAGATCCAGCTCAAGCGCCTGGAGAAGCTGTTGTCCGACCGCAAGATTACGCTGTCGCTCGACAAGGATGCGATCGACTGGCTCGCCAACAAGGGCTACGACCCGGCCTATGGCGCGCGTCCGCTCAAGCGGGTGATCCAGAAGGACCTGCAGGATCCGCTCGCGGAGCGTATCTTGATGGGTGATATCCTCGACGGCTCCACCGTCAAGATCACGGCAGGCTCGGACCGGCTCAACTTCCGCTCCAAGCCGACGGTCGCGGCCGAAGAGGCGGCGGCATAAGAGAGCCCCGGCTTGCACCTCTCCCCGTCGAACGGGGGGAGGTGCCTCGCGCGACGAGGCGAAATGAACGACAAACCGAATGGGGGGGCATGACGCTCGACGAATACAACGCCTTCTGCGCCTCGTTTCCGCACTCGACCTATGTCGTGCAGTGGCGTGGGGCGCATGTCTGGAAGGTCGGCGGCAAGGTCTTCGCCATCGGCGGCCAGAACGACGGGCAGGGGACGTGGGTCACCTTCAAGGTCTCGGAAATTGCCTACGACGTGCTCAAGGACCAGCCGGGGTTGCGGCCGGCACCCCATATGGCCTCGCGTGGCCTGAAATGGATCCAGCACACTTCGGACGAAAGTGTGGACGACGAAGGCCTGCGCGACTACATCCGCGAAAGCTACCGCATGGTCACCGCGAAGCTGCCCAGGGCAATGCGCAAGCAGCTTGGCATCCCGGCTTAGACCATGGCCATTTTCATGCCCCGTTCATGTTGGAAGGGTTAGCAAATCGTTATTTGATGACGGTGGATAATCATGATTCCACCGGAGGTCGCCTTGGGGGCGGTCGGGGTTCGGAGAGATTTGGGGACCATGTTGCGCAAGATCATTGTGCTTTCGGCCATGGCGACTGCGCTGTCGGCGTTCCAGGCAATGGCTGCCGTTGCACCTGTCGAAGGGCCGGCCGAGCCGCGCCGGGCGGATCCGCAGGCGATTCGCCTGGCGCAGGATAGCGAGGTCGAGATTTTCTATGACGGCCGCGGCAACCGCGTGCTTGTCGATCCCTATACTGGCAAGGTCATCGCCGTGCAGCCGCCGGAGACCCGCTACAACAACAGCCAGGCGCTGCGCCGCGAGCTGCGCCGCCAGCAACTGCAACGCGATTACCGCCAGGGCGACGAACTGCTCGGCCCGGTTGAAAACGGTTCCTACGGCGACGACGCGCCAGCCATACCCCAAGAGCCGTTTGGCGGCGGCGACGATTATTATGTCAACGACCCCAACGCTTTTCCCGAGGCCCCGGGCCAGCGGCTGGTCGAGCGCGAGCCGCTGCCTAACCCTGATGACCAGCTTGCGCTTCCGGAAAACCCGATGCGTTCGGGCGGCGCATCCATCGAGCCGACCATCGGCGTCAAGGGCCGCGAGGATGTCGCGGGCTTGCAGATCTTGCTCGATCGAGCCGGTGCTTCGCCGGGTGTCATTGACGGCCGCTTCGGCTCCAATGTCGACAAGGCGCTGGCCGCCTACAACGAAATGACCGGCACAAGCCTCAAATCGACGGACGCCGAAGGCATCAAGGCAGCACTTGCCGCGACCGGCGGTGACGCGTTCGGTTCCTACACGATCACGCCGGAAGACGCGGCCGGGCCGTTCGTGGCCTCGATTCCCACCGACTACGGCGAAAAGGCCAAGCTCGAGCGCATGGCCTTCACATCGGTCACCGAAATGCTGGCCGAGCGTTTTCACATGGACGAGACCTATCTCAAGGCGCTCAACCCGGAAGCCAACTTCAACAGGCCCGGCACCATCGTCAAGGTCGCGAACTTCGGCAAGCTGGTGAACAAGCCGGTCGCCCGCATCGTCGCCGACAAGACGCTGAAGCAGGTCCGCGCCTATAACGAGGCAGGCCAGCTGGTCGCGGCCTATCCGGCGACGATCGGCTCGAGCGATACCCCTTCGCCGACCGGCATCCACGCGGTGTCACGCATCGCGCTCGACCCCAACTACACCTACAATCCCAATCTCAATTTCAAGCAGGGCGAAAACGACAAGATCCTGACCATCCCGCCGGGCCCGAACGGTCCTGTGGGTTCGGTCTGGATCGCTCTGGACAAGCCGACCTACGGCATCCACGGCACGCCCGACCCGTCCAAGATAGGCAAGACCGAAAGCCATGGCTGCGTGCGCCTGACCAACTGGGACGCGCGCGAACTCGCCAAGATCGTCAAGTCCGGCGTGCCGGTCGAGTTCATCGAATAGGGCAGGGGGTTGGCCGAAAGCAGGTCAGGGCTCGGTGACGAACCCCATGATCGCGTAGACTAGGGCCATATTGGCGAGCAGGATAAGGGCTGAGTAGGCGATTGCCGCTTTGCTTAAGTCGGTCATGAATTGCCTTTGCTGGCTAGCCGTAACGGCCGGTTGTCCGTGCTCCCTGATTATGTTGGAGCGTAACCAGCCGTTATGGCCGGGGCAACCCATGTCGCTTCACGTTATTCTGATGTTCCCGCAAATCTGGTGGCGGTCCCTGAGATCCAGGCAATCCCCGTCTCATAGCTGGTCGTTGTAGGGTTCCTTCATCTGCCCCACCATTCGGGCCAGCGCGGAGAACGACGGAATATCGGCCTCGGGCTGGCAGCGGTTGGCCAGTTCCAGCAATCTTATGGGGAAATTGATGGCGTCCCGGTTGGACGATGACATGCCGTCGGATCGCTCCTCGGCCGTTTCGCTCGCTTCGGCCCGGCGCAAGGCGATGTCGATTTCCTCGGCCGACAGCACGCCCTTGCGGACGAGCACGTGATTAATCGAAGCAATGGCCATCAACAGGCCTTCGAGCTGCAAGTTGGCGACGTTCATTGATCTGGCTCCCATTCGCTACACAAACGCGCGAACCACGGATGCGATCCCGGCGCTCTGGGCAAGCTGAGGCCCTCGCGCCTGGCGAACCCGGTTCGCCCCTTCATCGCAATGGCATCAAGCCATGTTATAGGTGAGCTCTTGCCAACAATCGTGGCGGCGCGCCGCCCAAAGGGAGACCATGTCCAGTTTTGATGGCGGTATGTCCGATCTGATCGGCATACTGGCCGTACTCGTTCTTGTTGCTGCGAACGGCTTTTTCGTCGCCGCGGAATTTTCTCTCGTCGCAGTCCGCAGCAGCCGGGTGACCGAACTGGTCAATGCCGGCAGGCCCAACGCCTCCGCGCTGAAGCGTGCCGTCGAAAATCTCGACGCCAACCTCGCGGCCACCCAGCTCGGCATCACCATCTCGTCTCTCGCGCTGGGCTGGATCGGCGAGCCGGCGCTTGCCCATCTGATCGAACCATTGCTCAGCGCGTTGCCGGGATCGCTTGCGACGGTGGGCTCCCATGCGTTCGCGGTCGCGATCTCGTTCATCATCATCACGACGTTGCACATCGTCCTGGGCGAGCTTGCGCCGAAAAGCCTTGCCCTTCAGCGCAGCGAGGGCACGGCCCTTTGGGTCGTGCGTCCGCTTGGCCTGTTTCTGCTTTTGCTGCGTCCGGCAATCGTCGCGCTCAACGGTCTCGGCAACCTCGTCCTGCGCCTGTGCGGTCTGCGTCCCGGGGCTGGAGAAGGAGCACTGCATTCGCCCGAGGAGCTGAAGCTGCTTGTCGCGGCGAGCCAGGAGGCGGGCCTGCTGCATCAGGCCCAGCAGGAAGTCGTCGAGCGCGTCTTTTCCATCGGCAACCGCCGTATCGCCGACATCATGACGCCGCGCCGCGACGTCGACTGGATCGACGCGGATGACAGTACCGAGGAGATGTTGCGCACCATCCGCGAATGTCGCCATGAGCAGCTGCTTGTCGGCCGCGGCGACGTCGACGAGCCGCTGGGCATGATCCTGAAAAAGGACCTGCTCGAGCAGGTGCTCGATGGCAAGCCGCTCGATCCGCTGTCGGTGATCCGCGAGCCGGTCATCGTTCACGAAGGGACGGCGATCTTCCGCGTGCTCGAACAGTTCAAGAAGGCGCCGGTGCGCCTGGCGATCGTCATCGACGAATATGGCAGCCTGGAAGGCATCGTCACGCAGACGGACCTGCTCGAAGCCATCGCGGGCGACCTGCCTGGAGTGGAAGGAGAAGAAGCCGAGATCGTCGTGCGCGAGGATGGCTCGCTGTTGATCGACGGCATGATGCTGGCGCACGACGCCTTCGCGCGCCTCGGCTTCCGATCCGGTTCGGCGGAAGGCGATTTTCACACCATCGCCGGTTTTGCCCTGGCGCAGCTCGGCCATCTGCCCGAAGCGGGCGAGGCCTTCGACTACGAGGGCTGGCGGTTCGAGATCATCGACATGGATGGAAAGCGGATCGACAAGCTGCTCGCCCGCCACAAGGCACCTGAGCGCTGAGGACCGTCGGCAGCGCGAAACTTTGCGGCGGAGGTCACTCCACCGCGCCGCCGTCCGATCGGACGGCGGCGCGGTTTGCCGGTTACTCCAGCTTATTTGGCCTTCAGCACCGGCGGCGGCGCCCACTTGTTCTCCAGGATCGCGGCTTTTGGCGCATATGCCCGGATGAACAGCTCGAACTCGCCCTTGGGCGCCGGCAGCCAGTTGGCCGCCTTGTCGCCTTCAGGCTTGTCGTGCTGCACATAGATCGTCAGTGACCCATCCTTGCCAAAGACCAGGTCCTTGTTCTTGGTGCCGAGAGAGAACCTGTTGATCTCGTTTGGCGCAAAGAAGTGATCCGCGTCGTAAAGCGTCAGCGACCAGAAGCCGTCGACCGGTGGCAGCTCGTCCTTGGCGAAAGTCAGCGTGTAGCCATTGGCGCCGTCCAACCGCTTCTTGTCGGCACCGTATTCCTGGCCGAAATAGGCCGACTCGCGCCGCGGATTGACGAAGATGTTGGCCCGCGCGGCTGCCGCGCGGCTGAAATAGTCGGTACCGAACTGGGCTCCGTTCATCGGCGCGATCCAATCGTTGCCGACCGGAACGCCGGCGTAGTAGTAGCTGTGGATCTGCTTCATCAGCTCCTTGTCGGTGTCGATCGCGGCCTGCTTCATGGTTGCTGCAACGTCGGGGTTTTTCGCGGCGGCCTCGAGCAGCGAGCCGAACCAGGCATATAGTGCCTCCTCGCCGGGCTGTGGCGGCACCTCCTTGAGGACCTGCGGCAACTCATCGAAGAAGGCTTCCGGCTTGACCCACTGGGTTTCGCCGCCACCGCCCTGCTTGCCGCCGGCCGGATCCGCAAGCAACGGCAACTTGCTCCAGTCCTTGGTCTTCATCTTGCCGTCGAATTCGCTCAGCGGATAAGACATGATCTGGCTGATGACGGGCTGCAGCGCCGCGCGGTCTTCCTTGGTGTCATCGAGGAAAGCGCGCGGGATGATGAAGGCGAGATTGGTGGGCGAGCGGAAGACAGCCTCGATACCCTTGGGCACCTCGCCCTTCCAGTCGGGACCGACGACCATGTAGAAGCCGGGCTTGCTGCCATACATCTTGCCCATGCCGCCGAGCGTATCGGTGCGTTGATCGCCGAGCTGGTAGACCCAGAAGCGGTCGCCGAAATCGGGCACCTGGAAAACCACCGGCTCCTTTTCAAGCGCCAAGAGGCCAAAACCATAGGCGACATCCTGGTTGGGCGTCGCGACCGCGCGCTCCTCCGGCTTGATGTAGTCGGTCAGCATGGTGAGGCTGTTGAGCGGACCGACAGGCAGAACACCGTCGCCAAGGCCGTTCTCCGGAACCTTTGAAAACACCAGCTGGCGATTGTGCATGTTCACCATCGGCCAGCCCCAGAGAAAGGCGACCCGCGCCATGTCCCTTACATAGGCATCCGGCAGGTGTGTGCCCGAAACCGGGCCGGCCGGGATTTCCTTGCTGATCTCAGGCACGCTCGGCGCCTGCGCCAGCGAGGTCGCAGGAAAAGCCATTGCAACCGAACAGCTGAGAAGTAGTACGCGCAATGCGCTGGTTTTGGTGGATGTTCGCACGATAGTTCCGCCTTTCATCACATCATGAGCCGGTAACCTCGCTCCTCAGATCGAATGCGCAGGAGCGGTGCGAGAGCATAGCCCGCGACAATGACAGTGGAAGCGCGAAGCCGTCAAAAATCGCAAATGGACAATCAATCGTTTGTGCCAGTCCTCGAATTGAAAATGGATTGCCGCGACAATCGGATTTTGTTCGACTGGGTCAGACTGCTCATAATATTAGAGATTGCTGCTGTTGGGCGCCGGCGAGCCTGCCGACTTGTTCGTCGCAAACGCAAGGATGGTGTTGGCTCTCGCCGCAGAATCCCGCTGGGGCGCAGGGAAGGAACGCGGATGCGCCCGACGGTGCAGGAAATAGCCAGCGCCTTGGGCGCTCCGGAGAAGCGAGCGGACGTCCTCTCCACCTGATCGCTGTCACCATCTGTCAGCAATCAGCGTGGATAGACGGCTCCCGTTTTTCCACGCCCTGAAAACCTCCCGTACAATCCCCTGAGTTCCTCCCGCGGGAACGCCGGTCGCGACGGTGACATGCGGGGAGGAACCGGCGCCTCCGGCAATGGGCCAACGTAGCCTGTTGCCCGGGGAGGTTCCGTCCAAGGGTTCCCCTCCGGGTATTACGGCCCGGGTGCGCTGGACGATGCGCTAGTGGGGCAGGGACGCAAATGCCCTTGCCTGCGGAAGCGGAACGGACGGGAACAAAAATCGCTGGCGGGGCGCGAACGTCGCGCCACATTGTAAAACTAGGACGGCTCGGCCTCGCGCCCCGCTTCCCGGTTCCTCCCGAAACGGGAGTGCTCTTTGACAATGGCCAGGCGCGCAAGCGAGCGTGGCGGTGAATAAGCATGTCGTGCAGCGACAACGCATTCGGTGCGCTCGGGAGCGAGCCCGAGCGCACCGAAGCAAGGCCTAGGCAGGAGCCTTTGCCAGGGTCTCCAGATTGGAGCGCAACGCGTCGACAGGTTGTTGCAGGACCGCAGCTACCCCCGGTATCGCCAGGATCTGGTCGAGGTGTTTATTGATCGTCGGCATTGAGGCGGCGACGATGGTGGCCAGCGCGCCGCGTCCTGCCGTTGGCAGCTGCGCTGCGAGTCCGCCAACCTTGTCCAGTTGCGTGTGTGCATCCTGAAGCTGGGGAAGGGCAGTCTGGGCTGTTGCCGCATCCTTGATCCCATTCAAGGTGCTGCTCAGCTTATCCAGCGCCGAGGTGGTCTGGTCCGCGATCTCGGTTCCGCCGGGGACACCCTTCAGCACGGTCAACGCCTGGGTGGCGCTTGCGGCCATGTTGCCGGTGGGAACGGATGCTGTCGTTTCCGAGGAAGCCGGCTGCTGGGTCTCGGTTCCAGCCTGCTCCCTGACCAGCGGTGTCGCTCGATGCCCGAACATCCACCATCCGGCAGCCAGAACGAGCGCGGCCGGGATGACCCAATACGCCCAGTTCATCGACGAAGCCGTGGATGTCGTTGCGCGCGCCGCCTGCTGCGCGGCGTAGGTTGTGCTTTGTGCTGCCGCGCTTGCGGCTCGGGTGGTCTGGCCGGCCACGCCAGCAATATCGCCGAGCAGGCCTGACCCCTTCAGGAGATCGCCGAATCCGGCGGGGAGTGCGGCTTGAATGCTGGATTTCTGCGAGCTCAACATCCGGGCCAAGCCTGAGGCATCAAGATTGCCGGCATTGGCTTGCGTTGCCAGTGCGCCCGTCACGACAGGGGCAAGAAGTCCGAGCAAGGAAGATGATGCGCCGGGGTCGACGCCGGCAAATCTGGATATCGTGCTGGCGAGCGTTTGCGTGTTCGAGCCTCCGAAGAGAGACGAAACCAGGTTCAGCCCGTTCTGTTCGAGGGTCTTTTGGCCTGATCCGCCAAGCACGTTGGTCAGGCTGTCCAGGATGCCTGGTGATTGTTGCGACACTGCATCGTAGAGCTTGCGCGCGCCGTCAGGCGTGCCGGCCACCTGGGTGAAGCCTCCCAGCAATGCGGGTACCGCAGCTGAGGCGACCTTCTGTGTCGCGCTGGCGTCGAGGCCAAACGCAGACGCGATCCTGCTGATCAGGTCCGGCGTCAGGGATTGCATTACAAGCGAGATGAGATTTGTTGCCACGATCGTCCTCCTCCTGTGTTGGGAGTGCAGGGACCTCGGCGATCTTGACTACACGGTTAACCGCCGTGGCCGGGCTATTGGACGGCTAGGTCCAGCTTTCGAGCTTACCAGCCACGTGGCCGAATCACCAGTTGTATTTAAGGACTTGCTAATTGGAAGGCGCCGAAAGGGACGCACGCGCCGGGGCGATCTGCGCAGTCGGCAGGGCCCATGCGAGCATTGCGGCGAACAAGTGCGTGGGTCCTTGACTTCGCTTCATCTGGCTCCGCGGATTCATTTCCCTTGGTCACTTCCCGCGCACCCTTCACACACATAGTCTCGACAGATGGATACATCCGATACTGTGCAAAGCAACAACCACGTATTTTGCCCGCCCGAGGCCCGGCGCTACGTCCTGGTGTCGGCGATCCTTGCCTCGAGCATGGGCTTCATCGACGGTACTGTGGTGTCGCTTGCCATGCCGATCATCCGCGCCGATCTCGGCGCGTCGCTGGTCGATGCCCAGTGGATCAGCAATGGCTACATGCTGTTTTTGTCGGCGCTGGTCCTGCTTGGAGGTGCGGCTGGCGATGTCTTCGGCGTCCGCAACATCTTCGCCACCGGCATCTTGCTGTTCATGGTCACGTCGGCGGCTTGCGCGTTGGCCGTCGATGCCGAAATGCTGATCGTCACGCGTGCCGCCCAAGGGATCGGCGCGGCATTGATGGTGCCGGGCAGCCTGGCCATCATCGCAAAGGCCTACCCGACGGAAACCCGCGGCAAGGCAATCGGCCAATGGGCGGCGTTTTCATCTCTGACCACCGCCATGGGACCGTTCATCGGCGGCATGGTGCTGTCGTTCGGCGCCGAATGGATGTGGCGGCTGATCTTCGCCATCAACGTTCCGATCGGGCTCGTCGCGCTCGGCATGATCTTTGCCAAGGTGCCGCGCGACCGGCCGTCCGCGAAGCGCAGGCTCGACATAACCGGGGCGATCCTCGCGACTGCCGGACTCGGCCTGATGGCATGGGGGCTTACCGCCTTCGGTCTGCCTGTGGAAACACGAGCCGTCTCGCCATGGGCCTGGGTCGCCCTTGGTGCCGCGATCTTCGCCAGTTTCATCATTTGGGAAAAGCGTGCCCGCGCACCGATGGTCAAGCTCGGCCTGTTCGCCTCGCGCGCTTTCACCGGGGCCAATCTCTACACGCTGATCCTGTTCTTCGCCTTCAACGCGGTGCTGTTTTTCCTGCCGATGACCGTCGTCTCCGGCTGGGGCACCAAGGAATGGGAAGCTAGCCTTCTGTTCTTGCCGCTGTCGTTGTTCATCGCCGGCCTGTCGAGCTATTCGGGCAGGCTCTCCGACGCGATCGGCCCCCGCTGGCCACTGACCATCGGCGCAGCGATCGTCGGCATCTCTTACGCCGGCCTCGCGCTGACCATGCCGCTGATGATGCTGTGGCAGGTGACATTCCCGATCCTGCTGCTCAAGGGCCTCGGCATGGCGATCGTCGTTTCGCCGGTTTCGGCGGCGGTGATGCGGGCGACGCCCGAAGAAGACACCGGGCTCGCCTCGGGCATCAACAACGCGCTCGCGCGCGCAGCCGGATTGATGGCCGTTGCCTCGCTCGGCGCGGTTGCCGGCGTCGTCTTCGCCAAGGTGTTGGGGGCTGCGGCACCGGGTGCCGAGTTCGGGGCATTTGTCGCTACCCCGCTCGATGCAGCCGCCGCAGCACTCAGGGTGCAGGCCACCAACCGGGCGTTTTCAGCGATCGCCGCGATTTCAGCAGCGATGTGTTTCGCCGCGGCTGGCGTTGCCTGGTTCACCCAGCCGTCATGGAAGAGGGTCGCCGAAAAGCCCGGAACCAGCGCCCAGGCGCCCACCGATTGATGCGATTGCATTGGGCTGCGCTAGCACCTTGTTAGGCATTGGAGGCAAGTCTTTGGTTTCGAAAAGGGGCGGAAATCATGTCTGCGATCGATCGGCACCGGGGCCTAATCAAGGCACCGCCGTGGAACACCGCCATCTGGCGAGGATACATGCTGTGCCGTGATCTACATCGACCTGGACGGGTTCAAGCCGGTCAATGACCGCCATGGCCATGCCGCCGGTGACATCGTGCTGGTGGAGGTTGCTCAACGGATCGCACATGCAGTGCCAAGGGGAGCGATCGTGGCCCGGCTTGGCGGCGACGAGTTCGGCGTGGTGCCGCACGATGTGGCCAATCCCGAGGCGCTGTTCTTCTTGAGCCAGCGGCTCCAGCGCGACGTCGCCAGACCCATCGATGCGGATACGCTGCAGCTGACCGTAGGCGCCACGATAGGCATCGCTGTCTTCCCGGAAGACGGCGGCGATCCCGAAGCGCTGATCGCGGCCGCGGACCGTGCCATGTATATCGCCAAGCGTGCCAAATATGATGCCCTGGCGAGCGACGGCATCGCTGTCGCCAGCCGGGCTTAGCCGCTGGCTTTTGCGGTGCTCGCCACTTTCAGCGAGTCCTTGTTTTCGTCCTTGAGCAGGTCGTCGATACGCTCGCGCTCGCGCTTGAAGGCTGTCAGTTCGTCGCCTGCCAGCACGCGCCCGGTGGGCAGGCGCACGCGCATCGGATCAACCTTGGTGCCGTTGACGATCAGCTCGTAGTGCAGATGCGCGCCTGTCGACAGGCCGGTTGTGCCGACATAGCCGATGACCTGGCCCTGGCGGACGCGCGCGCCCGGAACGACATCGCCGGCGATGCGGCTCTGGTGATTGTAGGATGTCTCGTAGCCATTGGCGTGGCGAATGATCGTCTGCTTGCCGTAGCCGCCGGCCCAGCCGGCCTTTTCGACGGTGCCGTTGCCCGAGGCGATGATCGGCGTGCCGGTGGGAGCTGCCCAGTCGACGCCGGTGTGCATTTTGACATAGCCGAGGATCGGGTGCTTGCGGCCGCCGAAACCGGAGCGGAACTTGCCGTTGGGCAGTGGGTTGCGCAGCAGGAACTGGCGCGCGCTGCGGCCGTCCTCGTCGAAATAATCGACCGCGCCATCGCCCATCTGGAAGCGGTAGAAATTGCGGGCATTGCCGCCGAAATTCGCCGACACATAAAGCAATTCGGAATCGTCGGAGGCCTTGTCGTCGCCGTCGGGCTGCGAGAACAGCACTTCGATGCGGTCGGAAGGGTTGAGCCGCGACTGGAAGTCGACGTCGGAACTCAAGAGCCTGACTAACTTCTTGGTCATGTCCTGCGACATGCCGTAGGAATAGGCCGCCCGATAGATGCCGTCATAGACCGTGGGCAAGGCACCACGCGACGTCGGCACCCGGGGCGTGTCATCGAAGGCGGTGGCGATCTCCGGGTTTGGTTCCGGCTCGTCGCCCGGCACGAATTGCTTCTTGTCGTCGAGCGCGATGGTGAGGATATGCTGGGATCGGTCGTAGACGCTGGTGCGCACGATCTTGCCGACATCGCCGTGCACCTCGAGGCCGATGCGCAGCACGGTGCCGGCTTTGAGCGCGGTGGCGTTGAGCAGCCGCGAGATCGCTTTCGCCATGCCGAGTGCGTCTTCGCCGACATAGCCGGAATCGGCCAGCGCATCGACGATCTTGCGGTCCTTTTCGAAGGCGATGATGTCTTCGGCATAAGAAAGCGTTTCGGGATCAACGTCCGCGCGCGCCGCGACCGAGACATTCTCCGGCACGATCTTGATGCCATACGAACCGGCCAGCGTCTGGTCGGCGAAGGCGTCGCCGAAGCGCTGCGGGTCGACATAATGCAGCGATGCCACCTGGATGTCGCCTTCGGTGAGGTCGCCGCCGGCGTCGCGGACCACTTTTTCGACCTCGTTGGCCGAAAGGGCGGACGTCTCGTCGAAGGCTGCGGTCTCCACCGGGAAGTCGACAGTCTTGAGGCTCATCTCGCTCTCGACCTTGACGCCGTAGATCTGGCCGGTCGCGGCGGCGGGTGCCGCCGGCTGTGCCGGGCCGTCCTCGGCAAAAACCGTCAGCGGGTCGAAGGCGGGGTAGCTGCGCGTGGTCGGGTGGCTCGCGGCCAGCGCCATCTTGATCTGGACGAAGGGCATGGTGCGGATCACGTCGCGATCGCCCTGCTTGGTGACCATCGACACTTCCATGCGCCGCCGGTCTTTGGCCTTGGCGATCTGGCGCAGCGGCGCAAGGCGCGTGGTCTTGGCCTTCTGGCCGGCGTCGCCGCCGGCGGCAAGTGTTGCGAGTTCGGCGATCTCGGGTGGCGTCGCCAGCTGCTCGCGGCCGTCGAGAGCGGCAAAGAGTGCCACGCCCATCAAAACGGAGGAGGTCACGCCGGTGAGGAAGGTGCCTGACAGCCAACGTGCCGAGACCTCGCGACGGTCCGGGGGACCGGCGCGGCCATCCGCGATAAGCGGCGGCTCATTGCCGAGCTCGGCTATGGTCTGGTCCGTATCCTGCATCAAGTACGGTAGTTATCCCCGACGCTTGGCGCCCGCTTGCTTTCGTTGCCAAGACATTTGCCTGTCATGGCGCTCCAAGTCAACGAACCGCGATCCGTCAGCCTCACCATATATAAGAGTGGCGCGTACAGACTCATTTCGCGCCAAGGCCGCTTCGAGACATCTGCGCGCAATGGGGCGGGAATAGGGCTTCGTCAGGATCAGGGAGACTTTGTCCCTCTCTATATAAGAGGGATGGAAGAGGGACCGGCCGGCGGTGCCCTCTTCATATACATAGCGCTGTGCATGGCGGCATCGGCAGCCAGGGAGAGCGGGGGCCTTGCGGCCCGCCTACGATGGCCCCTCGGCTTGGGGTGTGCCAGTGAATCGGTTCTGAATCATTCTTGCTGGCCGATATAGGCCGTGGCTTACGGCATTTTTCGCGTCCGATTCTTGGTGGTTTGGCCTGGTTGCGCGAATTGCGAGCGCTCGTCTCAGCGGTTTTCGCGTTGGGATTGAAGCTGTTGGCTGGTTGTGGCGGGGCGGGCGGGTTGGTTCTGGATTGTTTTGGCTTGGCGGGATGATGGCTTCC
>NZ_QGGX01000025.1 GCF_003148805.1 Aminobacter sp. AP02 | reverse complement strand
CGATCAGCACGCGCCGAGAGATCGACAACAACTACCGCAACCAAAACAATCAGCATGTGCCTCGCAAGCACAGGGCGGAAAGCTGTGCTTGACAGGTGCCGCCCCAAAAGAGAAGCCCGGTCTCAACCGGGCTTTTTCACATTCGGGAACTGCGCAGCAAGTATCAGGCGACGTTGCCGTTGATCCAGCTCGACAGCGCGGTCTTGGGGGCGGCGCCAACCTTGATGTCGGCGACTTCGCCATCCTTGAAGATCATCAGCGTCGGAATCGAGCGGACGCCGAACTGGGCGGCGATCTCGGGGTTCTCGTCGATGTTGACCTTGGTGATCTTGACCTTGCCGGCGAGCTCGTTGGAAATCTCTTCGAGCGACGGGCCGATCATCTTGCAGGGGCCGCACCATTCAGCCCAGAAATCGACGACGACGGGCTCCTTGGCCTCGAGCACGCCGGACTTGAAATTGCTGTTGTCGATCTTGACGGTGGCCATAATGCCGATCCTCTTGCGGTTAGCTGTCGCGCCATATGTGGTAGTGGGCGGACCCGTGGTCAAGCAGTTCTTGTGTCACGCCTCGGCGAGTCGAACAAGCGCCGCGTCCATCGCCTCGGCCGGAACAGCGATCAGCCGTGGCGCCTCCGTGAACAGAAGTGCCGCCGAAACCGGCTTGCCTGGATATAGCGGCTTGAGCAAAGCGCGATAAAGCGCAAGCTGCACGACATAGGCGTCCGGCACTTCCTCCATCGTGGCCGGTGGAGGGCGGTTGGTCTTGTAGTCGACGATCAAAACCTCGTTATCGGCGATCGCCAGCCTGTCGATCTTGCCCGAAACAGAGCGCGGTTTGCCGCGCACATCGAGGCTGCCCATGATCGACACCTCGGCCCGCGACGTCGGCGAAAAAAGTGGCGCAAAGCGCGGGTCGTCGAGAATGGCCAGCACCGAGGCAATGGCGCCGATGCGTTCCTTTTCCGGCCAGTCCTGGCCGACGCGGGAGAGGTATCGCTCGGCGGCTGCCGCACGGTCCTCAGCGTCAAGACGCGGCAACATCTGCAGCAGGCGATGCAAGGCCGAGCCACGCGCGATGGCAAAGCCCGGCTCGCCATCGGCATCGAGCACCGGCGAACGTCCTGAAATCAGCGTTTCCCGCGTTTCATCGATCAGAGCCGATGCGCCCGACGGCGACAGCGGCCGCGGCAGGTCCTCGAAAGGCGGCGGCGCGGCAAAGAGGCTTTGCGGCAACGGCTCGACGGGCGACCTTTCGCCAGCCTCCGGTTCCGCTGCCACAAGCGGCGTCTTGGGCAAGGGGGTGACGCGGAAGCGATGTACCACCTTGTCGGTGATGACAGGATGGCCACGCTCCTCGCTCTCGGGCGCCACAGACAGCGCGCGGCTGACGATCGAATGCCAGGTGTTCAGGCCCGGCTGGCGCTTGCCGTGATAACCGCAGACGATCAGCCGGTCTTCGGCGCGCGTCATGCCGACATAGAGCAGCCGTCGGTACTCGTCGTCGGCGAGGTCCTTGGCCAAGGCGCTTGCGCCTTTCGAAAAGGCGTTGGCGACATCGGAACCGGCACGCCAGAGATAGCCCTTGCCCTGCCAGTGTTTTCCACGCGGCACAAACGGCATCAGGCGCGGCAGATGCTGGTCGCTGAACGGAGCCGAGCCGCTGTCGACCAGAAACACCACCGGCGCCTCCAGGCCCTTGGCGGCGTGCACGGTCATGATGCGGACCTCGTCGCGCGTCTGGTCCATCTCGCGCTTGATCTCGGGACCGGCGTTTTCCAGCGTCGACAGGAAGGATTCGAGGCCCGGAAGGCCAGTCCGCTCCTCCGCCAGGCAGAAATTGAGGAACTCGTCGAGGATGTCGCCAGCCTCCTGGCCAAGGCGCGAAATCATCTTCTTGCGCACGCCATCAAGGTCGCGGCCGCCTGACAACACGCCGGAATAGAACTCGAAGATCGGCCGGAATGCGGCTTCCGTCGCCCAGGCTTCCAACTGGTCGGCAACCGCCTTGAACCCTGCGTCGGTTTCCGCCTGGTCGCGCAGCGAGGCGATCAGCGACCGTCCGGTACCGCGATTGGCCGAAAGGACAAACAGCGCGTCCTCCGACAGGCCGAAGATCGGACTGCGCAGCACGGCGGCCAGCGACAGGTCGTCTTCGGGCTGGATCAGGAAACGTCCAAGCGCGATCAGGTCCTTGACCGCTATGTGCCCAGGCAGGCTCAGCCGGTCGGCACCGGCAACGGGGATGTCGCGGCGCTTCAGCGCGCGTGACAGCGCATGCACGAAGCGGTCGCGCTTGCGCACCAGAACCATGACGTCGCCGGCGCGCAGGCGCTTGCCGGTGCCTTCGATGATTTCGCGCTCGTCGAGCCATTTTCGGATGGTGGCAGCGACCTGTTCGGCGACGACCACGGCCGGGGCATGGGTGTGGTCGATGGGCTTGCGCCAGTCGTCGGGCTCGTCGACGGCATCGGCGCCGACCGAGGGCCAGACCTCGGCATAACCGGGAGCACCGGCTCGGATCGCCTTGTGGCTCGGCGGCTCGGGCGCGCGGGTGACGCCACGACGGACGCTGGTATCTTCAAAGACTCGGTCGACAGCCGAGAGCACGTCGTCGGTCGAACGGAACGACCATGTCAGCGTGACGTCCTCGAAACGAGCATCGGCATCGCGAATGCGGGCGGCGAATTCATGCTTGGAATTGTCGAAGGATTCGGGTGCGGCACCCTGGAACGAATAGATGGACTGCTTTTCGTCGCCGACGGCAAAGATAGTGCGGTGGACGTTGTCGCGGGCGCTGAAGCCCGAGAAGAACTCTGCGGCAAGACGCTTCACCACGTCCCATTGATCCGGGCTCGTGTCTTGCGCTTCGTCGAGCAGGATGTGGTCGATGCCCTTGTCGAGCTTGTATTGCACCCATGGCCCGGCGTCGGGCCGCGCCAGCAAGTTGACGGTGCGGGTGATGAGATCGTTGAAGTCGAGCAAGCCGCGCCCTGTCTTCAGCCGCTGGTAACGGGCAATCAGCCAATCGGCGATGGTCAGCGCTGCCTGTGTCGCTTCCAGCATGCGGAAATGGGCCAGCCGGTCGGCAGCGTCGATGATGGCGGTTGCCGTCGCCGCATAGCGCTCCGCCAGATCGGGCAGCCGGTCGAGCAGCGCCTTCTTGAAGGCGCTGGAGGGATTGTAGGGGTCGCCGTCGGCCTTGAGGAAGGCATCGCGCAGGAGCGAAAGCCGGCGGACGGGGTCGGCTTCGGCATAAGCGAGGCGAGCATAGGGCAGGATGTTGTTGAGCACGCTGCGCGCGTCGGTTGCTTCGGCAGCGGCAGCGAAAGTATTGAAGAATGCCGGCTCGAACCCCGGCAGTGGCCAGATCGAAGCGGCGATGGCTTCAGCACTGTCGTCGGGCGAAAACCCGAACTCTTCGTAGAGCGCACCGAACGGCCAGCTGAAATCCTGGACCTGGGCGATGAAGGCGCGCAGGCCGTCGCGCTTGCGCACGATCTCGGCAAGCAGCGCGTCGAGCCCGGCTTCGCCGCCGCGCTCCAGCACCTTGGCGAAGGCCTCGGCGAGCTCCGGATTGCGCTCGCCGGCACCGGTGACCATGTCACGGCGCGCGGTGGCGAACAGGGTCGCCTCCATTTGCGCGTCGAGCATCTCGAAATGGGCGGCAATGTTGGCCTCGAGCGGAAACTGGTGCAGCACCGACTCGCAGAAGGCGTGGATGGTCTGGATCTTGAGGCCACCAGGTGTTTCCAGCGCCTCGGCAAACAGCCGCCTTGCACGGCGCAGCTTGGCCGCGTCAGGACGAGCGCCATCGAGAGCCGCTATGCGCTCGGCCAGATCGGCGTCGGGCAGCATGGTCCATTCGGACAGGTTGGCAAAGACGCGGTTCGACATGTTGGCGGCGGCGGCACGCGTATAGGTCAGGCACAGGATCTTCGAGGGGTCGGTGCCGCGCAGCAGAAGCCGCATCACACGTTGCGACAGCACGTGCGTCTTGCCCGAGCCGGCATTGGCCGACACCCAGACCGAGTTGCCCGGATCGGAGGCGCGCGCCTGACGGTCCGCGGTCTCCTGGGGCACGAAGAACTTCTTCTTCATTCCTCGCCCTCCGCACCGCCGTCACCGCCGGCCGACCATTCGAGCACGCGGGCGAGATGGTCGTAGTCGCCGTCCGTCTCGCCTTCGCGGAAGGGCAGGGCACGGGAGAGATAACCGGTGGTTGGATCGTTGTAGTGCAGCAAGAGCTGCTCCAGCCGGGTCCATGCCTCTTCGGACAGCTCGATGGCCGATTTCGGCTTTCGGTTGTGTTCGAGGATCGATTCCTCGAACACCTCACCGTTGGGCTTCAGCCTGACGAAGGCCAATTGCGAGGGCTCGCGCTGGCCAAGCTCGCGGAAGGCACCGCGCCGGAGCAGGGCGCCTTCGAGCGCCAGCTGCGGCGAGACCAGCGTATGCGCCTGTGCCTTGGACGGCGACGAACCCGTCTTGTAGTCGAGGATATCGGCCATGCCACCGGCGAGAACGTCGATGCGGTCGGCGCGGCCCGACAGGGTTATGCCGGTGAGGCCGACCTCGACGGCGGAGGCGCCTTCTTCGGCGTGGCGGCTGGCTACGGCCTCGGCGCGGCTGCGTTCCCACACAAGGATGTTGACCGCCAGCCGCTCGAAGCGCGGCCACCAGACGGCCTCGACATCCGCGGGAAGGGCAGCTTCGGCAAAGCAGTGGCGGCCAGCGGCGATAAGGGCCTCGAACGCATTGGGCGCGCGCGGATCGACGATGGTCGAGGAAAACAGATGCAGGATATCGTGGAAGAGCGTGCCGCGCTCGGCGGCACCCGGGTCGCGCACCAGCGGGTCGATCGCCGACAGGCCAAGGATACGCCTGGCATAAACGGCGTAGGGGTCGCGGCGAAGTGTTTCGATCTCGGTGATGCTGAAGCGGCGCGGCCTGACGGCCACCGGCGGCTTGGGGTCGGGCCGGGCGGCGAAATCGGTCTTTTGGCCAGCATCGAGCGCACGCGCCCAATGCAGCAGCTTTTCACCGCGCTTGCGCAATATCGCGGCATGGTCGGGGCCGGTGTAGGTCAACAGCCGCTGCAGCCAGCGTGATGGCACCGCAGGCGCATCGCCCGAACGCGCCGAGCGAGACAGCACGACGTTTTTCGCACCCATCGCCATCTGGAAATCATGGGCGGCGAGGCCGATGCGGCGCTCTGGCGGCTCTAGGTCGATGCCTGATTTCATGACGCGCGACATGAAGCGGTCGGCCTCGGCCTTGCGCGGCCAGCTGCCCTCGTTGAGCCCGCCGATGACCAGCGTGTCGACGGTCTGCAAACGGGCTTCGAGCGCACCCCAGATCGCGATGGCGCGGTCGGCACCTTGCGCCGGCTTGACCGCCTCGGGCGCCACCAGCGCGTCCATGACGTCGGGCCATTCGTCGGCGGCGAAGGTGAATGACGCTTGCGCCGCGACCAGCGAGCGAAGTGCTTCCGCGAGCTTGGCGCCGGCGTCGCCGTCACAGAGCGTACCAAGGCCGCCAAGCTCATCGCGGCCGAGATTTTCGAGCGCTTCGACCGTTGCCTTGACGATCGCCGCGAGTTCGACCGACGCATCGCCTCGGAAGGCAAACAGCGGCGCGAGGCCAGTGACGAGCCTTGTGGCGATGTCGCGGGCCTCTTCGATGCGGCGCACGGTGATGCGATCGAACCAGAACGGCTTTCGCGATCCACCGGCGACATCGGTCATCCTGCCGTCGAAGGCTTCGGCCAGCCCGGCAATGTCAGGCCGACCAACGCCGCCGCGCAGGACGACGAGCTCCAGCGTCTCGGCGGCGCGCCGAACCGCCGCCCGCTGCAGGCCAAGCCGCAGCAGAGGGTGCTTGAGCAGCGACAGCACCGCGACCGGGTCGCCGGGGCGGAAGGCGGCATCGAGCATCGTACGCAACAGCGCGGCGGGCGGCGTATTGGCAAGCGGCATGCCGCCGGAATCGTCGGCCTGAATGCCGAAGCGCCGCAGTTCGGACGCGACACGGCGCGCCAGATTGCGGTCGCCGGTGACCAGAGCTGCGCGATGGCCCGGCTCGGCGACGGCCTGGCGAAGTGCAATGGCAATGGCGGCCGCCTCGTCGCGTTCATGCGCCGCTTCGAGCAAGGTGACGCCTGCAAGAGCATCCGCGATCTCGGCATCATCGACGGCGCCGCGCTTGTCGGCCCAGGCGTCGGTGGTTTCGGCCGGCCGCAGTGCCTCGCCGACAATGGACGCCCGCCGCACCATCGCTTGGGACGGTATGGCGAGGTCCTCGACGTCGTGGCGAAGAATGCCGATCTTGCCGAGCAGCTTGGCCAAGCCATATTGCGGATGGCCGAGCACCGACGCCCTGGCGCCTTCGGTGATGGTCTCATAGGCACGCTGGTCGAGTGTGGCGTCCAGCCCGGGCAGCACAACCGCCCCGCGCGGCAGGCGCGCAATCGCGGCGAGCAGCTCGGCTGTGGCCGGGATAGAGCCGGTGGAACCGGCGGCGATGACCGGCCCGGCGGGCGGGTTGCGCTTCAGCCTTTCGGCCTCAAGGCGGATCAACGCGCTGCGGTGCGCAGCAGGGTTGGATTGGCCGCGCTCCTTCAGCATCTCCGGCCAGGCTCTGGTGACGATAGAGAGGAAGTCGAGCGTGACCTGCCACCAGCCGGACAATTCGCCTGTAACCAGCCCGGCGAGCCGCGACCAGTCGGAGCCTTCGGTTTCGATCTCGTCCATCAGCCCGGCAAGATCGCGCGCCAGCCAGATGGCGTCAGCGGCGGATGCCGGAACGACAATCTCTTCTTCGAACAGCGCCGCGACATGAGCCGGCAGTCGACGCTTCCAGGCGCGCACCAAAGGCGCAAGCAACAGCAGGCGGTCGGTGGACGAGACAGGCGGGGCAAGGTCGAGCGCGCCGCTGCCCTCGGCCTCGAACGCCGCCTCGTCCTCGTCGAACTCGCCCAGCGGCTTGATGACCGGCAGGATGGCCGAACCACCGCCGGCGGCATCGACAAAGACACCGCGCAGAGCACGCGCGGCGCGGCGCGTCGGCACATAGATGGTGACATCGGCGAGCGAGAGCGGATCGCCGGCGTAGCGGAAATCAGGGATCAGCCGGCCATCGAGCAGCGCCTGCGCCAACGTCGGCAGGAAAGGAATGCCTGGCGGGATCGAATAAACGCGTGGCGACGCACGGCCGCTCATTGGGCCTCCGCCAATGCCCTTTTCACCGCGGCTTCCGCCTGCGGGATGGCGTCGGGCGTGCCGACCGTGATCCAGCTGCCTTGCATATGCATGCCGAACAGGCGGCCGGCTGATATGGCCTCGTCGAAATAGCGATTGAGAGAATGCGGCGCCTCAGAAGCGTTGGCGAAGAGGCGCGGATGGACGATCGCCGCACCGGCATAGATCAGGCCTTCGGGTGCGCCCTTGGCACGGCGCAACGTTCCGTCCGACGCGACGAGGAAGTCGGTGCCACCAGAGTGTCCGGTCGCCTGTTCTAGGTCCGCGAGCATCAGGAGAATATCCATGCGGCCGGCATCCCAGGCAAGGGCGAGGCGGGTCAGGTTCGGCGTGCCGTGGTCGATCCAGAAGGTGTCGGCGTTGACGATGTAGAACGGTGCCGTGCCAAGCCGGGGCAATGCCCTGACGATGCCGCCGGCGGAATCGAGAAGCCCGTCGCGCTCGTCGGAGATTTCGATGCGCGGCGCGTGGCGCGAAGCGACATGCTCAACTATCTGGTCGGGCAGATAGTGGACGTTGACTACGGCACGTTCGACGCCAGCTTCGGCGATGCTGTCGAGCCCCCAGTCTAGCAGGGTCTTGCCTGATATCCGCACCAGCGGCTTTGGAATCGTGTCCGTAATCGGCCGCATGCGCTTGCCGAGACCGGCAGCGAGAACCATGGCGACGGACGGAATTTTCGCTCCACTCACGTGTCGAATTCCTCGAGCAGGCGGTTTTTCCGGTAGAAATCGCACAGTTCGGCGAGCGCCGGATGGGAAAGGGCGCGGCCGAGATAGTCGCGGATGCGCGGCAAGTGCTTCAGATATTGCGGCTTGCCATCGCGCCGGTCGAGGCGGACGAAGATGCCGAGTATCTTCGAATTGCGCTGCGCCGCCATGATGGCATAAGCTTCTCGGAAGGCCGCCTCGTCGAAGTTGCCAGCGGCATGGCGGGCGGCGACATAGGCATCGATGGTGCTGTGTTCGAGATCTTCGGCAACGGTTACCCGCGCGTCCATGGCGAGCGAGGCGACGTCATAGGCAACCGGGCCAATCAGCGCATCCTGGAAATCGATGATGCCGAGCCGGTCGTGGCCCTTGCGGTCGCCGCGCCAGATGATGTTGGGCGAATGGTAGTCGCGCAGGACCAGCCCGTATTGCTTGTCCGCGAGGCGATCGAAAACAGAGTTCCAGGCGGCACGGTAGCCTTCGCGCAGCGCTTCGGACGCCGGCGCGCCTGTGACAGCCGGCACATACCAGTCGACCAGCAGCTCGACCTCGATCATCAAGGCGTCGCGATCGAAAGGCGGCACGTCGTGGAAGACGGCGGGGGCAGCCTCCATGTGATCGGGAAAATGTTTCCCGTGAATCATTGCCAGCACTTCGGCGGCGGCAGCATAGCGCTCGGCGATGGGATTGCCATCCGGGTCGAGGAAGGCACCATTGCCGAGGTGTTCGAGGAGCAAAAAGCCCCGGTCGAGATCCTGGGCAACGATGCCGGGCACCGAGACACCGCCTGCGGCGAGCGCCCGGTCAATGCCAACGAAAGCTGTCACCGACTGCGCCGTGTGGGCGATTTCGGCGTAGGGCTTGCCATCGCGCACCGGTGGCCCGAGCACCAGCCGTGGCGAGTTCATCAGCACCAGCGGATCGCTGCCGTCGCGTGCGACCGTTTCGTAAGCTCGGGCCGAGGCGTCGCCCATGAAACGGGCGCGGCGAGCCTCGCCCCAGCCGGAGGCGACGAGAAATGCACGCGTGGCAAGCGAGCGGGCAACACGATCGAAGGCGGTACCTGTGCCCGATATCGTCACTCTGCGGCCATCGCCCTGATGGTCGAGCGCCACGCGCAGGCTGGTCGCGGGCATGGCGTCCGCCGCGCGCTCGGGCCATTCGACCAGCGCCACGCCAGAGGAGATTGCTTCATCAAAACCGAGTTCTTCAAGCTCGTCGGCCGAAGACAGTCGATACAGATCGAAATGATGGACAGGCAGCGGCGTGTCGTAGCTCTGCACCAGCGTGAAGGTCGGGCTCGGCACCTCGTGCATCGGGTCGTCGGCCAGCGCGCGGATCAGGCCACGCGCCAATGTCGTCTTGCCCGCCCCCAGATCGCCGTCGAGCAGAAGCACGTCGCCGGCTTTGAGCGCCAGCGCCAGGTCCTCGCCCAGCCGCGTGGTCGCGACATCGTCGGGGAGGAAAAGCTCCAGCGATCTGGCCGTCATCAAAGGTGCTACTCCGCCGCGACGCGGACGCCGGCGGGCACGTCTGGGAACAGGCAGACGACAGTGGTGCCGAGGTCCTTGCCGCTGTCGATGCGGACCGAGCCGCCATGCAGTTCGACGAAGCTCTTGACGATCGACAGGCCGAGGCCGGCACCGCGCTTGCGGCCGCCATTGACGCGGGATTCAAAGCGCTGGAACATCGTGTCGAGCACTTCCGGCGGCATGCCGGGACCGTCGTCATGAATCGAGAACTCGACGCCCTCGGCACGCTGGCGACAGGCGAGCGTGATGGTGCTCGCGGCGGGCGCGTAATTCACGGCATTGCTGAGCAGATTGTAGAGGATCTGGCGCACGCGCGTTTCGTCGCCATTGAAGCTCTTGGGCGCGCTTCTGGTGTCGATGGCAAGCTTGATCGAATGCTCTTCCAGCCGGTCGGCGACGAGGTCGGCTGCGGCCTCGATGGAGCGATCGACATGCACCTCGGCGATCTCGAGCTGCATGATGCCGGCATCGACGGTGGCGAGGTCGAGGATGTCGTTGACGATGGTCAAAAGCACGCCCGACGACGAGCCAATATGCTCGACATATTCGCGCTGGCGCTGCGACAGCGGCCCGGTGCCGGGCAGCGACAGCAGCTCGGTGAAGCCGATGATATTGGTGAGCGGCGAACGCAGCTCGTAGGAAACGTGCTGGACGAACTCGTTCTTGATCTGGTCGGCGCGTTGCAGCGCCTCGTTTTTGTCCTTCAGTGCGCGCTCGACATTGACGCTGTCGGTGACGTCGACAAAGGTCAGCATCACCTGGCCGTTGGGCAGGTGGATGACGGCGTGCTGAAGCACCGAACCGTTCCTGAGTTCGGTCTGGCCGTGGCGATCGCTGCGCTCGTCGAAGCCGGTGACGGCAGCGACGAAATCACCCCAAGGGCTATTTTCGGCGCGCGTGTCGCATTCGGCGCGAATGGCCGAGATATGCGTGCTCTGGCGAAGCGCATCAGGCGAGACGCCCCAGAGCTGGCCGAAGGCCGGATTGAACAGGCGGATACGGCCGTCGGGACCAAAAACGACCACGCCTTCGGCGAGATTATCGAGCGTTTCGCCCTGCACGCGCACCGCTGTTGTGTAGCGGCTTTCGAGATCGATCTTCTCGGTCAGGTTCTCAAACACCCAGGTCACGCCGCCCTTGGGCTGCGGGTTGGCGACGACGCGGATGGTGCGGCCATCGGGTAGATGCCACAGATGCTCCTGCGGATCGACGGTGCGATAGGCGGAAAGAAGGTTCTCCTTCCAGCGGCGCCATTCCGGCTGCTCCGGCAGCTTGCGTTCGCTGCGCAGCCGGTCGAGCAGCAGCGCATTGTCGGGCGCGCTCGAGATGTAACCGGCGTCGAGGTCCCAGAGCTTCTGGAAGGCATTGTTGTAGAAGCGCAGCTTCTGGTTGGCGTCGAAGGTGGCAACAGCGGTCGCGACCTGATCGAGCGTGTCAGCGTGGCTGCGCACGACCTGGCTGTATTCCTCGCGGATGGCTTCGGCAGCGCTCATGTCGGCAGCGATGCCGGCCGAGCCTTCCTTGCCAACGACGTCCGTCACGGCGAACATCTTGCGGTCACCGTCGATGACTGTCGACAGCGTCTGCTGGAACACAGGCCGCGAGATGTGCTGCTGGGCGATTGCTTCGCGGGACTGGGTACCCAGAAACTCCTTGCCGTCTCGGATGGCTGCGGCGGAATCCACTGCTTCGACGGCTCTGGCAAAAGCCTTGTTGACCCATTTCAGACGTCCATCGGCGTCGCGCATCCAAAACGGCATGTCGACTGCGTCGATCAGGGCGACCAGCGTTTCGAATTCCGAGCTGAGGCGCTGGTTGTCGAGTTTCAGCCGCGCCTGGCCACGCTGTGCCTCGGAAATCGAAATGAACCGGACGATGACATGGGCGCCGCTCTTGCGTCCCTGGACTTCAAGAGCTGCGCCAGCATGGGTCTCGGCGATCAATTCGAAAGCGGTGCCCTTGTCGCGCAGGGCAGCGATGGCGTTTTCGAGTGCTGCCGCCGAACGCGGCATCAGCCAGCGGCCAAAGCCGAGAAAGGCTGCGCGTTCGTCCGGCGCTCCGGTATCGATCGGCAGCGAACCTACCAGTTCAGGCTTCTTGTTTTCGCTGGCCCAGACAATGACGCGCTGGTCGCGCAGATTGAGCAGGGCTTCGGAACGTTGCAACGAAGCGTTGAGGTCGGCAACGCGTCCGCGAAGCTCGGCATTCTCCGCGCCGGTACGCGCTTTTTCGCGGATCAGCGCGACGGCAGAGATCAAGGCAGCGCCCATGACGCCGACGAACGTGGCGATCTGGATGACATCGGCGGTGCCGACGGGCAGGCCGGCGACGGCTGCCTGCTGGGCATGAGCAAATCCGAACGGCGTGCAAAGAGCGGTGGCACCGAGCAGGGCCACGGCGGCGCCGCTGCCGAGCCGGCGCACGGTCTGCCATCTGCCGCTCGAAGGGGCCATCTGCGAATCCTGGTGGCCGCCGGAAACGGCCTGTCCCGCTAGAAGCGGGTATTCCCCCGGCATGTCTTGTTCCTCTCCGCCGCCTGAATGCAAGACCGCCCTGATGCGCCCCAAAATTCCCGCCGAGAACGGGCGCGTGGCGAATCACGCCACAATAGCCGCTGGGCGAATCGCCGTGAAGAAGGCGTTTGCGCAAAAAGAGAAGCCGGGCGAAAGTCAATCGCCCGGCTTCAACATCTTGTATGTTTATGCGCTATGGTTAATAGCGGTAGTGTTCCGGCTTGAACGGGCCTTTCGGCGTGACGCCGATATAGGAGGCCTGTTCGTCGCTCAGCGTGGTGAGCTTGGCGCCGAGCTTGTCGAGATGCAGACGCGCGACCTTCTCGTCGAGGTGCTTGGGCAGCACATAGACTTCGTTCTTGTACTGGCCCGGCTTGGTCCAGAGCTCGATCTGCGCCAGCGTCTGGTTGGTGAAGGACGCCGACATGACGAAGCTCGGATGGCCGGTTGCGTTGCCGAGATTGAGCAGACGGCCTTCCGACAACAGGATCATGCGCTTGCCACCCGGGAAGGTGATCATGTCGACCTGCGGCTTGACGTTGGTCCACTTCAGGTTGCGCAGTGCCGCGACCTGGATCTCGTTGTCGAAGTGGCCGATGTTGCCGACGATGACCATGTCCTTCATCAGGCGCATGTGGTCGAGGGTGATGACGTCCTTGTTACCGGTCGTGGTGATGACGATGTCGGCGGTCGGCGCGGCATCCTCAAGCGTGACGACTTCAAAGCCGTCCATCGCCGCCTGAAGCGCGCAGATAGGATCGACTTCGGTGACCTTGACGCGGGCGCCAGCACCCTGGAGCGAGGCTGCCGAGCCCTTGCCGACGTCGCCGTAACCGCAGACGACGGCGACCTTGCCGGCCATCATGACGTCGGTGCCGCGGCGGATGCCGTCGACCAGCGATTCCTTGCAGCCATACTTGTTGTCGAACTTCGACTTGGTAACGCTGTCGTTGACGTTGATCGCCGGGAAGGGCAGCAGGCCCTTCTTCTGCAGCTGGTAGAGACGGTTGACGCCAGTCGTGGTCTCTTCGGTGACGCCACGGATAGCGGCCTTGTGCTTGGCAAAGAAGCCCGGCGTCTCAGCCATGCGCTTCTTGATCTGGGCAAACAGGATTTCTTCTTCTTCGCTGCCCGGGTTGGACAGAACGTCCTCGCCAGCCTCGGCGCGGGCGCCGATCAGGATGTACATGGTGGCGTCGCCGCCATCGTCGAGGATCATGTTGGTGGCGCCGCCATCGGTCCACTGGAAGATCTGGTCGGTGTACTGCCAGTATTCCTCAAGCGTCTCGCCCTTGACGGCGAAGACCGGAATGCCGGCGTCGGCGATGGCAGCCGCCGCGTGATCCTGGGTCGAGAAGATGTTGCACGAGGCCCAGCGGATATCGGCGCCGAGTTCCTTCAGTGTCTCGATCAGCACCGCCGTCTGGATTGTCATGTGCAGCGAGCCGGAGATACGTGCGCCCTTGAGCGGCTTTTTCTCGCCGAACTCCTCGCGGCAGGCCATCAGGCCCGGCATTTCAGTTTCGGCGATCTCGATTTCCTTGCGACCCCAGCCGGCGAGCGAAATGTCGGCGACCAGATAATCCTTGCTACCCGTCATGGCTTGCTCCGATTCCTGTTACTGCGCGCCGGCGCGGGAGGCCTGATGAGGGCGCGCGAAAGAGCGGCCTGACTACCAGATCAGGCAGCAATCGTAAATGGGACATAAAGAAATCTTTATTCGTGCATATCGCTCGGACCTGATACCTGGCGATCAGCACTCCTCGCCGAAGCGCGCGGCGACCAGTGCCGCGAGCGCTTCCATCGCCTCATTGGCTTCGGGGCCGCTGGCGGTAACCCGAATGGTGCAGCCGGGGCTTGCGGCCAGCATCATCAGGCCCATGATCGAGGTGCCGCCTACGGAAATGCCGTCCTTCTCGACGCTGACCGAGGCCTGGAACTCGCCAGCGATCTGCACAAACTTGGCCGAGGCGCGCGCATGCAGGCCACGCTGGTTGACGATGGCGAGGTCGCGGACGACGTGGCCCTCTTCGGGCGAGAAGGGCATACCGCTCATTTGCCGCTCAGCACCTGGCTTGCCACATTGATGTATTTACGTCCCGCCGCCTGTGCCTCGTCGAGAGCGCCCGCCATGTTGTCGGCCTTGCGCACGCTGGTCAGCTTGATCAGCATCGGCAGGTTCATGCCGGCGATGACCTCGACTCGCCCCGCTTCCATCACCGAAATGGCAAGGTTTGAGGGCGTACCGCCGAACATGTCGGTCAAAACGACCACGCCCGTGCCAGTGTCGGCGCGCTCGACAGCATTGATGATGTCGCTGCGGCGCTGCGCCATGTCATCATCGGCACCGATCGAAACGGTCTCGAAATTCTCCTGCGGTCCGACGACGTGTTCCACCGCGTGGCGGAACTCTTCAGCCAGTTGACCGTGCGTTACAAGCACGAGTCCGATCATTCTGTCATGGCTCCCGTCATGGCACTTTCACAGCCGCGCAGTATTTTTGCCGCCTTCGCGGAGGGCGGGAGCGCTATCTTGTCGAGGCGGAGGGCGTTTACAAGCCCCAATTTTCGGCACGACATGCCATTTTGACGCAATGCAGCAAGAATAACGGGCAACCTCAAGTGAACAGCCCGATGCCGAGCAGGGCAAGTATGGCGGGCACAGCCGCGCCTGTTTCTCGCTCTGCGAGCATGACCTTGGGGACGCTGCAACCCAAGAGAAGTTCGCTCGTGGCCTCGGGCAATCGCTCCGTCTCGGCGGCCGGAACAAGCCTGACCAGCAGGTCGACCGCGGCAGCCGGCTCATACGCGACAGGGACGGGGCCGAGCCCGCGAACTTCGGCGAGGCCGGCGATCGTTGGCGGTGCGTGGCACACAAGCCTGCTCCGGTGCGCCGAAAGAAAGACCTGGTCGTCGGCGACCAGCCGGGCGAAACGACCCGAGCTGCGAAGTTTCTCGACCAGTGCCAAAGCCAGCGCGGTCTTGCCGGACCCCGACGGGCCCGACACCAGCACACCGCGATCGCCAAGCACGACCGCTGTGGCATGCATGTTGGTTGGCTGCACGGATCAGTTTTCCGCCGGGAAGGCGACAACAAAGCGGGCGCCCTTGATCTCGCCCGGCTTGGTGCCGGCGATGTTTTCGGCCGTCAGCGTGCCACCATGGGCTTCAACGATCTGTCGGCTGATCGACAAGCCAAGACCCGAATTCTGACCGAAGGCCTCGCCGGCCGGTCGGTCGGTGTAGAAGCGCTCGAAGATTCGGTCGATGTTTTCCGCTCGGATACCCGGACCGTTGTCTTCGACGGTGACGACATTGAACTTGCTGACCCGCGCCAGCGAAATGGCGACATGGCCATGTTCGTCCGGCACGAAGGAACGGGCGTTCTCGATCAGGTTGGTGATGACCTGGCCGATGCGCAGATCGTGGCCGGCAACATTGTAGTTCCTCACCCCGGCCGGCAGCTTGGCGACATTGAACGCGATCTCGACCGGCTTCTTGTGGCGGCTGGTCTCGCGCGACACCGAAACCAGGTCGCCGATGAACTTCTTGAGGTCGACCTTGCCGGCATCCTCGCGCGCCAGTTCGGCGTCGAGGCGGGATGCGTCGGAGATGTCGGTGATCAACCGGTCGAGGCGACGGACGTCGTGCTGGATGATCTCCATCAGGCGCTCGCGCGAGCTTTCATTCTTGGCCAGCGGCAACGTCTCGACCGCGCTGCGCAGCGAGGTCAGCGGGTTCTTGAGTTCATGCGAGACATCCGCGGCGAAACTCTCGATCGCCTCGATGCGCGCATAAAGCGCGTTGGTCATGTCGCGTATGGCGACCGACAGATTGCCGATCTCGTCCTGGCGGTCGGAGAAATCGGGAATCTCCTCGCGGCTCTTGCCGCCGCGCCGGACCCGATTTGCTGCCGCGGAAAGACGGCGCAGCGGGTTGGCGATGGTGGAAGCGAGCAGCATCGACAAGATGGCCGTCACCAGCGCCGCCACGCCGAACACGCGCAGGATGGCCTTTTGTTCGGCGGCAACGATCTTGTCGATGTCGCCGCCTTCGGTCGACAGCATGAGCACGCCGAGGACCGCGCGGAAACGCTGGATCGGGATCGCGACGGAAACGATCTGCTCGCCCTGCTCGCTGACCCTGACGATGGTTGCCGGGCTGCCAGTCAACGCCTGCATAACTTCGGGGAAGGCAGCGCCATTGCCGCCTGGCTGTTCCTTGTAGACCGGCAGCGCGCTGTCACGAAAAAAGCCGAAAACAAACTTCTGCGCCCGTTCCAAGAAGGTCGGCTGCTCTTCCTCGACAGGGGGGAGGTCGTAGCGAAGGATCTGGCCGCGCGAGTAGAGGTGGCGGGAATCGAGCAATGGGTTGGCGTCGCGATCGTAAATCCGGGCACGGGTCTGGGTCGGCGAGATCAGCCGCCGCAACAGCGGCGCGACGCGCTCCGGATTGATCGGAAAGTCGAGGCTGTCGAGCTGGTCCGAACTGGGTCCCAAGGTTTCTCCCGCCTGCAGCTCGAGAAGCTTCTCGGGATCGATGCTGATCGAGTCGGTCTCGACCGTCGCCGAAGAGGCGATGGCGCCAGCGATGATCTCGCCCTGCGTCATCAGGCTTTCGACGCGAGCGCCGATCAGGCCGTCGCGGAAGGTGTTGAGGTAGAGGATGCCGCCGACGAGAACCGCCAGTCCGGCTAGGTTGAGAAACAGGATGCGGCGGGTGAGGCTCGAAAAGAAGTAGTGGCCGAGAAACCGGCTTAGCCGGATCCTCGCCCGGTCGAGAAACAGCAGGCGTCCGCGCGTCCGCTTTGAGGCGGCCGCCGGTTTGCTGATCTCTGCTTCCATCGCCATGTGATCTCAGCCCCCGCCGATATCACGCTTCGCGGAATCTGTAGCCGACACCATAGAGCGTTTCGATCATCTCGAAGTCGTCATCGACGGCCTTGAACTTCTTGCGCAGCCGCTTGATGTGGCTGTCGATGGTACGGTCATCGACATAGACCTGCTCATCATAAGCCGAATCCATCAATGCGTCGCGGCTTTTGACGACGCCGGGGCGCTGCGCCAGCGAGTGCAGGATCAGGAATTCGGTGACGGTGAGCACGACCGGCTCGCCCTTCCAGGTGCAGGTGTGGCGTTCCTGGTCCATCACCAGCTGGCCACGTTCGAGCGAACGCGCCTGCTGGGTCGGCGCCTTGGTCGCTGCCTCACGCGCACTTGCCCGCCGCAGCACCGCACGCACGCGTTCGACCAGCAAGCGCTGCGAGAATGGTTTGCGGATGAAGTCGTCCGCGCCCATCTTGAGACCGAACAGTTCGTCGATCTCGTCATCCTTGGATGTCAGGAAGATCACGGGAAGGTCGGTCTTCTGGCGCAGCCTGCGCAACAGCTCCATACCGTCCATGCGCGGCATCTTGATGTCGAGGATAGCAAGGTTCGGCGGACGCGCGGCCAGGCCTTCGAGTGCCGAAGCACCGTCGGTGTAGGTCTCGACGCGGTAGCCCTCGGACTCGAGCGCGATCGAGACCGATGTCAAAATATTGCGGTCGTCATCGACAAGCGCGATCGTTGCCATTTCCAGTGGCTCCCTCATGAGCGGGGTGTCCCTTCCTGCTTTCGAGCAGGGCTTCTGCAGGACAAATTAGGTACAAAATGTGGCATACCCTCCGATCGCCAGGAGCGCAACCGCCACTACCGGTGCCCTTGCTATATGGGGTGCCGGAGCGGAACCTCGAACAAAAAACCTTCCCCCTGCTTGGTCGATGTTCGGCTCTCTCTCCCCTTTTAAACGATTTAGATAGATTTCAAAATTTTTAAATCGATTAATGATTTGAAATCGCTCGTCTTTTCTGTTTCTGGCTGGCTTCAGTCCCTCGGGACAGCGGCGTCCGGCCCGCAGACCGGACATTGGCGTCAAATCGAACGAGGGTTCCCGAATGTCGGAAATCGGTAAGCGCAATCCCAACTGCGGGATTGAAACGGCAGGGCTCAAAACCTCAGGCACCGTCCGTTACAACTTTCGCCCGGCACTGCTCGTCGAAGAGGCGATCCGCCGCGGCGAGGCCCAGCTGACCGCACATGGCGCGCTCGTCGCCGACACCGGCCAGTACACCGGCCGCTCGCCCAAGGACAAATTCGTCGTGCGCGACGAAAACACCGAGGCACAGGTCTGGTGGGACAACAATAACGCGATGACGAGGGCGCAGTTCGACGCCCTGCACGCCGACTTCCTGGCCCATGCGGCCGACAAGGACCTGTTCGTCCAGGACCTGATCGGCGGCGCCGACCGCTCGCTGTGCCTACCGACGCGCGTCGTCACCGAATATGCCTGGCATTCGATGTTCATTCGCAACCTGCTGATCCGTCCCGACGAGGCGGAGCTTGCGGGCTTCGTGCCGAAGATGACGATCATCGACCTGCCGTCGTTCCGCGCCGACAAGGCTCGGCATGGCGGCCGCAGCGAAACGCTGATCGCCGTCGACCTGACGCGCATGATCGTTCTGATCGGCGGCACCCAATATGCCGGCGAAATGAAAAAGTCGGTGTTCACCGCGCTCAATTACATCCTGCCGGCGGGCGGCGTAATGCCGATGCACTGCTCGGCCAATGAAGGCCCCGACGGCGACGCCGCCGTGTTCTTCGGTCTTTCGGGCACCGGCAAGACGACTCTGTCGGCCGATCCCACGCGCACGCTGATCGGCGACGACGAGCATGGCTGGGGCCCGGATGGCATCTTCAACTTCGAAGGCGGCTGCTACGCCAAGACCATTCGCCTGTCGGAAGAAGCCGAGCCGGAAATCTTCGCAACGACGCAGCGCTTCGGCACCGTGCTCGAAAACGTCGTTCTGGACGAAAACCGCGTTCCCGACTTCAACGACGGATCGCGCACGGAAAACACCCGCTGCGCCTATCCGCTCGACTTCATTCCGAATGCCAGCGCCACTGGCCAGGCCAGCCACCCCAAGAACATCATCATGCTGACGGCGGACGCCTTCGGCGTGATGCCGCCGATCGCCAAGCTGACCCCGGCGCAGGCGATGTACCACTTCTTATCTGGTTACACCGCCAAGGTTGCCGGCACCGAACGCGGCGTGACTGAGCCGGAAGCTACCTTTTCGACCTGCTTCGGCGCACCCTTCATGCCGCGCCACCCGTCCGAATACGGTAATCTGCTGCGCCAGTTGATCGCCGATCACGGCGTCGACTGCTGGCTGGTCAACACCGGCTGGACCGGCGGCGCCTACGGCGTTGGCTCGCGCATGCCGATCAAGGCGACGCGCGCGCTTTTGTCGGCAGCCCTCGATGGCTCGCTGAATTCGGTCGAGTTCCGCACCGACGCCAATTTCGGCTTTGCCGTGCCGGTTTCGGTTCCCGGCGTCGACGCCAAGATCCTCGATCCGCGCTCGACCTGGGCAGATGTTGCCGCCTATGACCGCCAGGCCAAGAAGCTCGTGTCGATGTTCATCGACAATTTCGGCAAGTTCGAAGGCCATGTCGATGCTGCCGTCCGCGGTGCTGCCCCGTATGCGCGGCAAGCAGCCGAGTAATCGGCGCTAAGTTAGGAACCTCAGTCGGGCCCGGCCAAAAGCCGGGCCTTTTCTTTTTGGCCCCGCCACGGCATGACTTGGCGCATGAGCGCCGACGACAAGATCATCATAGCCAACGACGTGGTCATCCACCCCGATGACATCGAGGAGAACTTCATCCGCTCCTCAGGCCCGGGTGGCCAGAACGTCAACAAGGTGGCGACGGCGGTACAACTGCGCTTCGATGCATTGAATGCGCCCGGCCTCCCGGATCGAGTGCGCGAACGCACCATCAAGCTAGCTGGCCAGCGCGCCACCAAGGACGGCGTCATCGTCATCGAGGCCGGGCGCTACCGCACCCAGGAGCAAAACCGGGCCGACGCAAGGGCAAGGCTCACGGCACTTGTCGCCAAGGCGGCCGAACCGCCGCCGCCGCCGCGCAAGAAGACCAGGCCCACGAAAGGCTCGGTCGAACGGCGCCTCAAGTCCAAGTCGGGGCGTTCGACAGTCAAGAAGCTGCGCGGCAGGGTCGACGGCGAATAGATCAAAGCTGCTTCCAATTTGGATTTGCAGGTGCCAAGCTCGGATGATTGTCACAGCAAGGGAGACCACGAATGGGCATGTTCGATTTCGTGAAAAATGTCGGCAAGAAGCTTGGTTTCGGCGATGACGAAGCGCCGAGTGCCGACACGCTGAAGAAGGAACTCGACTCGCACAAGCTCGGCACCGACAACGTCCAGGTCGTGGTCAAGGGCGACACGGCTGTTCTAACCGGCGTGGTCAAGGACCAGTCGATATTCGAAAAGGCCGTCATCGCGGTGGGCAACACGCTGGGCGTTTCCAAGGTCCAGGCCGACGAACTCAAGGTCGTGGCGCCGGATTCCGGCCTCAAGCTCGACGGCAAGGTCGACATGACCGAACTGGTCAAGGCCGCGACCCCGGCCAAGGCTCCGGTGTTCTACACGGTCAAGAAGGGCGACAACCTGTCGAAAATCGCCGAAGCACAGTACGGCAAGGGCAAGGCATCGAAGTACACGGTCATCTTCGAGGCCAACAAACTGATGCTGACGCACCCCGACAAGATCTATCCCGGCCAGGTGCTGCGCATCCCCGACATCGCAACCGCCTGACCCAAAATTTCACCTCGATGCGGAACGGCGGCTTTCGGGTCGCCGTTTTGCATTTCAGCTGGCATTCTGGACGACCAGATCAGGCGAGGTAGGTAGCCGTGCTCGTATTGCCCAAAGGCGTTCGCCATATGCCCGGCTTTCTCTCGCGGGAAGTGCAGGAGGGCCTGGTCGAAACCATACGCGAGGTGGTGAAAGCGGCACCGCTTTATACGCCGGCCATGCCGAAAACCGGCAAGGAAATGAGCGTGCGCATGACCAATTGCGGCTCGCTCGGCTGGGTCACCGACAAGGAGCGCGGATATCGCTACCAGCCCGAGCATCCCGTGACGGGCGAACCATGGCCGCCGATCCCCAAAGCGCTTCTGGCGCTATGGCGCGAGGTTGCCGGCTATCCGCATCCGCCTGAAGCCTGCCTGGTCAACTTCTACACCGACGCCGCCAAGATGGGCCTTCACCAGGACCGCGACGAACGCGAGTTCGCCGCACCGGTGGTATCGGTGTCGCTGGGCGATGCCTGCCTGTTCCGCGTCGGCGGAACCAGGCGCGACGACCGGACCGTTTCATTCAGGCTGGAAAGCGGCGATGTCGTGGTACTGGGCGGGGAAGGGCGACTTGCCTTCCACGGCGTCGGCCGCATCTATCCGATGACTTCGGGGCTCTTGAAGCAGGGCGGGCGGATCAACCTGACGCTGAGGCGCGTGACGGAACCGGCGGCGTGACCGCCGGGCGCAGCCTCAGAGCTTGCGGATCGCCACTTCCTCGACCAGATGGCCGGCGCCCTTCTTGAGGATCAGGTCGGCGCGCGGACGCGTGGGAAGAATGTTCTCGCGCAGGTTCTTGAGATTGATGTTGGCCCAAAGCCCCTCGGCGATGGCGCGCGCGGCGTCTTCCGACAGCTGCGAGTAGCGATGGAAGAATGATTGCGGGTTGCGGAAGGCGGTCTCGCGCAGCCGCATGAAGCGATCGATGTACCACTCGTGGATCAGCTGTTCCTCGGCATCGATATAGATCGAGAAGTCGAAGAAGTCGGACACGAAGGGCACGAACTTGCCGTCCTTGGGCAATTCGCGCGGCTGCAGCACGTTGATGCCCTCGAAGATCAGGATGTCCGGCCGGTCGACCGTGACGAATTCGCCGGGCATGACGTCATAGGTCAGGTGCGAATAAACGGGTGCCCGCACATTTGGCTGGCCCGACTTGATGCCCGAGAGAAAGCGCAACAGGGCGCCGACATCGTAGCTGTCGGGGAAACCCTTGCGCTCCATCAGGTTGTCGCGCCGCAAAACATCGTTTGGGTAGAGGAAGCCGTCTGTGGTGACCAGGTCGACCTTCGGGCTCGACGGCCAACGCGTGAGCAGTTCCTGAAGAATACGCGCGGTGGTGGACTTGCCGACCGCGACCGAGCCGGCCATGCCGATGATAAAAGGTGTCTTGGTGCCTTTCTTCTCGGAATTGAAAAAGCGCTGGCGCTGGCGGAAGAGCTGCTGGCTGGTCTCGACATGGGCCGACAGGAGACGCGACAGCGACAGATAGATTCGCCTGACTTCCTCAAGGTCGATCGGCTCGTACATCGAACTCAACCGGCTGACCTCGTCCTTGGTCAGGGTCATCGACATATCCGCGCCGAAGCCGGCCCAGTGCTCGGCCGAGAAGAACCAGTATGGAGAATATTTCTCCGCCGGCGCGAGCTGATCCATCGAACCTCCCCTGCGGGACCTGACCAGCGGTCAGCCCTCGTTCTTCCGCGAGGCCTTTTCGGCAATTCCGGATTGCGACGTGCGGCGCTCGAGTTCAGCCATCACATCCGCCATCGGAATGCCGGCAATGGCCAGCACGACGAGCCAATGATAAAGGAGATCGGCACTTTCCGAAACGAGGGCGCTGTCGTCACCCTTGACTGCGGCTATGACGGTTTCGACCGCCTCTTCGCCGAGCTTCTTGGCCGCCCGCTCCATTCCGCTCTGGTAGAGCTTCGCCGTCCATGAATTGGCGTCGCCCGAACGCGCGCGCTCGGAAACAATCTTCTCAAGATCGGAAAGGGAGAATGCGCTCATCATTGCCTCGGCAGGTCAGCCAATGGGATCGAGCCGCATCGGCAAGCCCGCTTTTGCCATGTGGGCCTTGGCCTCGGCAATGGTGTAGGTGCCAAAATGGAAGATCGAGGCGGCAAGCACCGCGGTCGCGTGGCCCTCGCGGATACCATCGACCATGTGGTCGAGATTGCCGACGCCGCCCGAAGCGATGACCGGCGCGCGTACAGCGTCCGCTACAGCGCGGGTGAGCGCGATGTCGTAACCGATCTTGGTCCCGTCGCGGTCCATCGAGGTGAGCAGGATTTCGCCGGCGCCGAGGTCGACGACCTTGCGGGCGAATTCGACGGCGTCGATGCCGGTACGCTCGCGCCCCCCGTGGGTGAAGATTTCCCAGCGGTCGGCCTCGTTGGCTGCCGAAACCTTCTTGGCGTCGATGGCAACGACGATGCACTGGTTGCCGAACTTGTCGGCCGCCTCGGCAACGAAGGAGGGGTTCTTCACCGCCGCCGTGTTGATCGAAACCTTGTCGGCACCTGCCAGGAGCAGCTTGCGGATGTCGGCAACCTGACGCAGGCCGCCGCCGACGGTCAGCGGCATGAAGCACTGTTCGGCCGTGCGGGCGATGACGTCGAAGATGGTCTCGCGATTGTCCGACGAGGCGGTGATGTCAAGGAAACAGAGTTCGTCCGCACCGGCGGCGTCATAAGCCTTGGCCGCCTCGACCGGATCGCCGGCGTCGATCAGGTCGACGAATTGGACGCCCTTGACGACGCGGCCGTCCTTGACGTCGAGACAGGGAATCACGCGGGCTTTGAGGGTCATGTCCGTTCCTCGAACAGGCCGGGCTCTGGTTTCAACTCGCGGCGCAGGATCGCGAGCGCCTGAGTTGGATCGATGCGACCGTCATAGAGCGCGCGGCCGGAGATGGCACCTTCGAGCTTCTTGGCGTCAGGCATCGTCATGCGCACGATATCGGCAAGCGAGGCAAGGCCGCCCGAGGCGATGACGGGGATCGATACGGCTTCGGCGAGATCGATGGTCGAATCCCAGTTGATGCCGGCCAGTACGCCGTCACGGTCGATGTCGGTGTAGATGATCGCGGCAACGCCTGCGCCCTCGAACTTCTTCGCCAGCTCGATGACGCCGAGGCTGGAGGCCTCGGCCCAGCCTTCGACGGCAACCTTGCCGCCCTTGGCGTCGATTCCGACGGCGACCTTGCCGGGGAATTTTTTGCAGGCTTGCCTGACCAGTTCCGGATCGCGCACAGCGACCGTGCCCAAGATGACGCGGGCGAGGCCCTTGGAAAGCCAGCTCTCGATATGGTCGAGCGTGCGGATACCGCCGCCGAGCTGCACCGGGTTCCTTGTCACCTTGAGGATCGCCTCGACGGCTGCGCCATTGACGCTCTCGCCGGCGAAGGCGCCGTTGAGGTCGACCACATGCAGCCACTCAAAGCCCTGGTCCTCGAAGGCTTTCGCCTGAGCGCCGGGGTCGTCATTGTAGACGGTTGCCTGATCCATGTCGCCGAGCTTGAGGCGCACGCACTGGCCGTCCTTGAGGTCGATGGCCGGAAAAAGGATCATGGCTTCCACCTCAGGAAATTGGCGATGAGGGCCAGGCCCAGCGCCTGGCTCTTTTCGGGATGAAACTGCGTGCCGACAAGGTTGTCGCGCGAAACCGCAGCGGTGACCTGGCCGCCATAGTCGGCGGTCGCCAGCACCTGCTTCTCGTTTGTCGCGTCGAGATGGTAGGAATGCACGAAATAGGCGTGCAGGCCCGTGGGGCCGGTGGCGATGCCATCGAACACCGGATGGGCATGTTTCACGTGAATCGTGTTCCAGCCGATCTGCGGAATCTTGAGCGACGGGTCGGAGGGCGTGATCTCCTTGACGTCGCCCGCAATCCAGCCAAAGCCTTGCGTGACGGTCTTTTCGAGCCCGTGCTCCGACATCAGCTGCATGCCGACGCAGATCCCGAGGAAGGGATGCGCCCTGCGGATGGCGACTTCCTCGACCGCCTCCCACATGCCGTCAACGGCGCGCAGGCCACGCGCGCAATCGGCATAGGCACCGACGCCGGGCAGCACGATGCGGTCGGCTGTGAGCACGCGGTTCGCATCGGCGGTGAGATCGATCTCGGCCGTTATGCCGGCTTCCCGAGCGGCTCGCTCGAAGGCCTTGGTCGCCGAGCGCAGATTGCCCGAGCCGTAGTCAATGATGGCAACACGCATGTCAGTGTCTTCCGGGATAGTGCAGCAGGCCGAGCGCTCCGCCAGCAGGTTGAGGCCGGGGCGTGGCAGGGGAGGCGATGGCGACCGCCGCCGGGGCCGGGGCGTCGTCAGTTTCACCGTTGAATAGGTAGCGCGTCTCGGCATCCTCAAGGTTATCAGCCTCGATCACCCCCCACTGGCGCCAGCCGGCACGGCGCAGGGCGGCGATACGCAAGGCACCGCCTTCGAGCCCGACGTAAAGCGAGATCAAGAGCGGCAGCAGCGGCGCGGCGAAAGTCAGTCCGGCAGCCTCGCTTGCGACGGCGAGCGCCATGGTGACGGCAAGCGTGACTGCGGCTTCGAGCCAGAGCCGGTGCCACAACAGCCAAAGCAGCGGCACGATGAAACCCAGGACATAAAAGCCGTCGCGGATGAAGACGGCAGCTTCCGAAGCGTTTTTTCCCGCTGAGGCGGGCGGCTCCATGACGACATGGATGGCCATGGCTATCCCTTCAGGCTGCCCTTGGTCGAGGGTACTGCGTCAGGCTGGCGCGGGTCGCTTTCAAGGGCCATGCGCAGCGCGCGCGCAACGGCCTTGAAGCAGGTTTCGGCGATATGATGGTTGTTGGCGCCGTAATGGTTGGTGACATGCAAGGTGATGCCGGCGTTCTGGGCCAAGGCCTGGAAGAATTCGCGCACCAGCTCGGTGTCGAAGGTGCCGA
The DNA here is from genome assembly GCF_003148805.1 of Aminobacter sp. AP02. GTDB lineage: Bacteria > Pseudomonadota > Alphaproteobacteria > Rhizobiales > Rhizobiaceae > Aminobacter. The sequence goes on along the minus strand of NZ_QGGX01000025.1, from coordinate 37,270 downwards.
TCTTGGGTGCTGAGAAATTCACGTTCCAGACCAGGAACGGGCGGCCCGACACATCGATCGCCGCACGTGTCAGCGTCTCGTCCATGGCAAGGTCGATCGAGGCGTAGCGCATGATGCCACGACGCTCGCCGAGCGCCTTGGACAACGCCTGGCCAATGGCGATCCCGCAATCTTCGACGGTGTGGTGGTCGTCGATGTGCAGATCGCCCTTGGCCTCGACCTTCATATCGATCAGCGAATGCCTGGAGAGCTGGTCGAGCATATGGTCGAAGAAGCCGACGCCGGTCGACATTTCCGAACGGCCGGTGCCGTCGACATGGACCGAGACGGTGATCTCGGTTTCCTTGGTCTTGCGGCTGACTTCGGCGGAACGGGGGGCCATTGGCGGATCCTTGTCCTTAAAAACGTCAGCCTAATAACAGCATGAACGCCCCATTGCCAATCGCCGCTAAAGGGCATTTCGTCATAGCCGCCGAGGATTTGCATTCCTTGCGCCGCGTCATACATAAGATCGAACTTCCACTCGTAACGCGCAAGCTGCCGCAAAGGGGCCGCGCGCCATCGGAGCAACATATGTCCAGTGAACAGAGCATGCACGCCACGACCATCGTGACCGTGCGCAAGGGCAACAAGGTGGTCATCGCCGGCGACGGCCAGGTCAGCCTCGGCCAGACCATCATGAAGGGCAATGCCCGCAAGGTCCGCCGCCTCGGCAAGGGCAATGTCATCGCCGGTTTCGCCGGCGCCACCGCCGACGCCTTCACCCTTCTCGAACGCCTCGAGGCCAAGCTCGAACAGTATCCCGACCAGCTGACGCGCGCCTGCGTCGAGCTCGCCAAGGACTGGCGCACCGACCGCTATTTGCGCCGCCTCGAAGCGATGATGCTGGTCGCCGACAAGAATGTTTCGCTGGCGCTGACCGGCACCGGCGACGTGCTGGAGCCGGAATTCGGCGTCATGGCCATCGGCTCGGGCGGCAACTACGCGCTGGCCGCGGCCCGCGCCCTGATGGACACCGACAAGGACGCCGAAGAGATCGCCCGCAAGGCGATGCAGATCGCGGCCGACATTTGCGTCTACACCAACCACAGCTTCGTGATCGAAACGCTCGATGCCGATTGAGGCAACCGCGCGCTACGACTTCCGTCCGGTGACCAGGGCCGACCTGCCGATGATCAGGGTATGGTTGGCCCAGCCGCATGTCTCCGAATGGTGGGGCCGTCCAGAAGACGAGATCGCCGCGATCGAGGAGCATATCGACAGCATCTCGGTCGAGCCGCTGATCGTCGAGCTGAACGGCAAGCCCATCGGCTACCTCCAGAGCTACGACCCCCACATGGAGGACGATCACCCCTACCAGGACCAGCCATTCGGCACGCTCGGCATCGACTTGTCGATCGGCGTGCCGGATCTGATCGGCAAGGGTCATGGTTCGGCGATCATCCGGCAGTTCGTCGAAGAGCTGTTCGAAGAAGGCGTGCCGCGGGTGATCATAGATCCGAACCCCGCCAACAAACGCGCCATCCGCGCCTACGAAAAGGCTGGCTTCGTGGCCTTCGATACGCGAACGTCGATCTATGGTCCCGCGCTGATGATGGCGCGCGATGCCGAAGAGGGGGATTTCGACGAATGATGCTTGCGCAGGGGGAGGAGACAGCCCGGCAACGCGAGAAGCTGGGCTGGTGGCTGCTGGCCGCGGCCGTGCTGATCGCAGGGCAGGCCGTGGCTCTTTACTGGATGGGCCACCCGGCAATCTGCAAATGCGGCTACGTCAAGCTGTGGCATGGCGTGGTGATGAGCTCGGAGAACTCCCAGCACATCTCCGACTGGTACACCTTCTCGCACATCATCCACGGTTTCCTTTTTTACGCGCTGCTCACCTGGCTCGCGCCCAAAAGCTCGCTCGGCTTCCGCCTGGCCGTCGCCATCGGCATCGAAGTGGCGTGGGAATTGGTCGAAAACAGCGACTTCATCATCAACCGTTACCGCGAGGGCACCATTTCCCTCGACTATTACGGCGACAGCGTCGTGAATTCGGTGTTCGACACGCTGGCCATGGTGCTGGGTTTTTTCATGGCCGCGCGGCTTCCGGTGTGGAGTGTCGTTGCCTTGGCCCTCATCTTCGAAATCGGCGTCGGCCACGTCATCCGTGACAACCTGACGCTCAACGTCATCATGCTGGTTTATCCGCTCGATACGATCAAGCATTGGCAGGCAGGGATCCTGTAGTGACCAAGTCTTCGACGCCGCCTGACATGCTGGCCATTTCACCCGAGGCGCTGGGCGCCGCCGTTGCAAGCGGACTTGTGAGCGCCGACCAGGCGCAAGGCTTGCGCGATCTGGAAAGCGCCAGGACGCCCGCCTTCGACGGGGAACCGCATGACGACGAGAGGTTTCGTTTCATCAGCGGTTTCAGCGACATCTTCGTAACGATCGGCCTCGGGCTGTTTTTGAGCGCGCTTGGCTATTTCTCCGGCGACATGGTCGGCAACGCCGGCATGTTCGCCGTCATCGCCGTAGCAAGCTGGCTTCTGGCCGAGTACTTCACCCGCAAGCAGCGCATGGCGCTGCCCAGCATCGTGCTGTTGCTGGTCTATGCGGGAGCAGTCTTTTCGGCGGTAGCGGAAGCCTTCAACCCCAGCCAGAGCTTCGGCATGGGCCTGGGTAACCACGGAGGCTTGCCGATTGTCGTCGCCGGTCTGGTAACCGCCGGGGCAACCGTGTTGCACTACCGACGATTCCGCGTGCCCGTAACGATCGCAGCCGGCGTTGCGGCCCTTGTCGCCTCTGCGGTGGGGCTCCTTTTCATGGCCGCGCCGGATTTCGCCGCCCAGGCGGCCAAGCCTCTGCTGCTGGCCTGCGGCCTTGCCGTATTCACGCTTGCCATGCGTTTCGACCTGAGCGATCCGCAGCGCCAGACCCGGCGCACCGACATCGCATTTTGGCTGCACATGCTGGCGGCACCGCTGATCGTGCATCCGCTTGTCAGCGGCCTCGTCGGCGAGGGCGGTTCCGAAACGGTCTCGGCCTGGAGCATCCTGGCGATCTTCGTCGGGCTGGCCTTCGTTGCCCTTGTGGTCGACAGGCGGGCCATTTTGGTCTCGGGCCTGTCTTATGCCGGCTTCGCCTTCGGTGCGCTGGTCGTCAAGGCAGGCCTTTCGGACAGCGTCGTGCCGCTCACCATGCTGGTGCTCGGCGCTCTTGTGCTGCTGCTCAGCGCCGGCTGGCATACGCTACGCCGGGGCCTTGTACCGCTGGTGCCCGGTGCCCTTGCGCGCCGGCTTCCAGCCCATACATAAGCCACAACCGAGTATTCAAGAGTATCGCTATGTCCACATTCTCTCCCCGTGAGATCGTTTCCGAACTCGACCGCTTCATCATCGGCCAGAAGGACGCCAAGCGCGCCGTGGCCATCGCCCTGCGCAACCGCTGGCGCCGCCAGCAGCTGGAAGGCCAGATGCGCGAAGAGGTCATGCCCAAGAACATCCTGATGATCGGACCCACCGGCGTCGGCAAGACCGAGATTTCGCGTCGACTGGCCAAGCTCGCCGGCGCGCCCTTCGTCAAGGTCGAGGCGACCAAGTTCACCGAGGTCGGCTATGTCGGCCGCGACGTCGAGCAGATCATCCGCGACCTGGTGGAAATCGCCATTGGCCTGGTGCGCGAAAAGATGCGCGAAGACGTCAAGGCGCGCGCCCATGTCAATGCCGAGGAGCGCGTGCTTGAGGCTCTCGTCGGGAAGACGGCAAGCCCGGCGACGCGTGACTCGTTCCGCAAGAAGCTGCGCGACGGCGAGCTCGACGACAAGGAAATCGAGGTCGATGTCGCCGATACCGGCAACGGCGGCATGCCCGGCTTCGACATCCCCGGCATGCCCGGCGGCAATATCGGCGTGCTCAACATCAACGACATGCTGCAGAAGGCGATGGGCGGCCAGCGCACCAAGACGCGCAAGACCACCGTCAAGGAATCCTACGCGCTGCTGATCGGCGACGAGTCCGACAAGCTGCTCGATCAGGACGAGGTCGTGCGGCGGGCGCTAGAGGTGACCGAAAACGAAGGCATCGTCTTCCTCGACGAGATCGACAAGATCGCGCGTGGCGACGTCCATGGCGGTCCCTCGCGTGAAGGCGTCCAGCGTGACCTGCTGCCGCTTGTAGAAGGCACGACGGTTGCAACCAAATACGGGCCGGTGAAGACCGATCATATCCTGTTCATCGCTTCCGGTGCCTTCCACGTCTCCAAGCCTTCCGACCTCCTGCCGGAGTTGCAGGGCCGCCTCCCGATCCGTGTCGAACTGCGGGCACTGGAGAAGGATGACTTCCGCCGCATCCTGACGGAGACGGAAGCCAGCCTGATCAAGCAGTATATCGCGCTCATGGCGACCGAAGGCGTCAACCTCGAATTCACCGACAACGCCATCGATGCGCTTGCTGGCATAGCTGTCGACCTCAACGCCAGCGTCGAGAATATCGGCGCACGGCGTCTGCAGACGGTGATGGAGCGTGTGCTCGACGAGATTTCCTACGATGCGCCCGATCGCAACGGCACGACTGTCAAGATCGATGCCGACTATGTCGAAAAGCACGTCGGCGATCTCTCCAGGAACACAGATTTGTCGCGTTTTATCCTTTAAAGCGCGGTTCCGGCGCGGGTTACGGCCCGCGCCGGCAGCCAGCGACATGTGGCCGAATGGAACCATCTGACCACCTTTCGCGACCGCCGGGCGATATCGCCCTCGACTAAGCCGGGTGCTTTTTCTAGTTTGCCCCCGGTAACGCTTGGGCAACATCAGCATATGAAACGCGTATTTCTCTCGGCAATTCTTCTGGCGACGGCCCTTGGCTTTACCCATGCATCGGCCACGACCATGGTCGCGGCCGGCAATGTCCACGCCGAACAGCCCGACGTGCCCGGTGCTTCGTCCAAGCGCACCAAGGCAGGCAGGACCACTTTCGACGCCAAGTACCGCAAGGTCTACGCGCTGCTGAAAAGCGACGCCGAGCTGCGCGGCAAGATCAAGACGGTCGCGCGCGCCTATGACATCGAACCGATCCACATCGTCGGCGCCATCGTTGGCGAGCACACCTACAATGTCGATGCCTACGACCGGCTGCAGACCTACTACGTCAAGGCAGTATCCTACCTCACCAGCAATCTGCGCTTTGCCTACAATGGCGAAGACATTACCGACTTCATCAAGCGCCCGGAATTCGCCGAATGCGCCGGGAAATCGGACAGCTACGACCTTTGGGAATGCCGCGAAACGGTTTGGAACAACAGTTTCCGCGGCACCACAGTCGGTGGCGCCAGTTTTCCCAATGACCGCTTCAGCGCTACCTTCTTCCAGCCGTTTTATGCCGGCCAGACCTTTGGCATCGGTCAGCTCAATCCGCTGACCGCGCTGCAGATGAGCGATCTCGTCCACAAGGTCTCGCGGCTGCCCAGGCTCGATGCCGGCGATCCGAACGACGTCTACAAGACCATCATGGATCCCGACCTGACGCTGCCTTACGTCGCAGCGACCATCAAGACCTCCATCGAGGCCTACAAAAGCATTGCCGGCTTCGATATTTCAGGCAATCCAGGGCTTACCGCCACGCTCTACAATGTCGGCAGTCCCGAGGCGCGCGCCCATGCGCTCAAGGCCGAAAACGAAAGGCGCGCCGCCGCCGGCGAGCCAGCCAAGCAACCGGAGGAGAATTATTACGGCTGGCTGGTCAACGACAAGCTGGCCGAGCTCGAGGCGCTGTTTTAGATTTGAGCATGATCTTGTCCGAAAACCGGCTCTAGCTAGCCGCGCTTCTTTCGGGCGATCGCTTCACGCACCTGGGCATTGAGGGCGGCGAGCTCGGCCTCGTTCAACTCTCCCACAGCTTGAGCCATCAGATTGGCAAGCTCGGTGGCGGCGGGCGAAAGCCCGGCCGTATCGACCACGACGCGTGGACGAGAGCCTTCGGCCAGCTTCTGCAGCTCCTCGGCATCGTCCCAGATGACATTGAAGTAGCCGATGATCTTCTGGATCATCGCCCAGGTCGGCACGCCGCGATGTCCGTGCTCGAGCGCCGAGAGATAGGCGGCACTGACGCCCATGCTTGCGGCCATGTCCTTCTGGCTGACGCCGCGTTCACGTCTCAGCTCGCGGATACGTTCGCCGAGCGGGGTCAAATTCCCGTCCTCCGCCGCAGCCTTATATAGATCGCGCCCGAGCCGCCATGATGGCGGGCGGCATGGTCATGGCTGGAGACAAGCATGCGGAACGGCGCTGTGTTCAGCCAGGCCGGAACCATGCGGCGCAAAACGCCGTCACCGCCCTTGGAATTGCCCTTGCCGGTGATGACCAGCACGTAACGCACGCCGCCGGCATGCGCCCGCGCCAGGAAATGCAAAAGCAGCGAATAGGCCTCGTCCTGGGTCATGCCGTGGAGATCGACCCGGCCTTCGATCGGCAGTCGGCCTTTCGACAGCTTGTCGCGCGTCGGCTCGTCGAGCGAATGGGCGACATATTGGCGTTTCGGTGGTGTCAGGCTCGCCGGAGTGAGAACCTGGGCCGACTGAACCGGCGTGGCGGGCAGCTTTTCCGGTGCGGGTGTCGGCAATTCGGGTATCTCGACCGCCCGCCGGCCCTTGAGCGGCGAGGTCGTGCGGGCAATGACGTTCCACAGCACGCGCTCTTCTTCGCTTAGCTTGCGGTCGCGGCGTGTGCTCATTGTGCCCCACCGGCAAACAGGGGCAGCAAAGCAAAGAAGTCCGCGTCGTTGCGGACCACGCCAGCAACCTCGCCGGCGTCGGAGCCCGATCCGGCAAACAGGTCGCCCCGCGCGGGGCCGGTGATCGCCGAGCCGGTATCCTGGGCGATCATCAGCCGGGCAAAGGGCTTGCCATCAAATGCGGTGAGGGCAGGGGCAGCAATGAAGAATGGCGTGCCAAACGTATGCAGCAGGCGATCGACGGCGACGGAGCGCCCCGGCGTCAGCGGAACTTTTGCTGCTGCGATCGGCCCAAGCGTCGGGTCGTCGACCTCCGCATCGCGGAAGAAGATGTAGGAGCGGTTGCGCCACAAAATCTCGTCGACGCGGTGCAAATTGGCTTTGAACCAGGCGCGGATCGATTGCATCGTCACTTTTTCCAGCGGAATCTCACCGATTTCGGCCAGAACCCCGCCTGGGCCGGTGAACCGTTGGCCGGATTTGGCGGCATAGGTGACCCGCCGGCGCGAGCCATCGGTCATGTTCAGCCGGGCAGCGCCCTGGACATGGACGAAGAACGCATCGACGGGATCGGCAAGCCAGGCGATCTCCAGACCCTTGCCCGAAAGCACGCCCTGTTCGATCGCGGGACGGTCGAAATATTCGACCAGCCCGTCAGCCGTCTGCCGGGCGAATGCGAGATAAGGATCCATGCCGGCGGGGCGGTTTTGATCGTCAATGTCGATCAAGTCGGCCGGTCGCGAGAAAAGCGGAACCCGGAAGACCTCCGTCCTGACGGAAGAGGCCTCGACTTCAGGTTCATAAAACCCGGTGACAAAACCCCTCTCGCGGCCTTCCGGAACGACAAAAGCAGGCTGGAAATGACGTTCGAAGAACGCACGGGCATCGACGACACTAGTCACCGGCCGCTCGCGCGCCTCGGTGTAGGCAGCGTCAAATGCGTCGAAAGCGACGCCAAGGGCGCCGCTTCGATATGGCTTGATCAGGGCATGAAAGGCGGAGCGCCGGAAGGCCTCGAAGGCTGCCAGATGGTCATCTTCCAGCCAGCCCGGCAGGTCGGCGAAACCGACCGGGGCAAATGCAGGCGAGAGCAACACGGGCTTCGCCCGCCAGGCGCGGTCAGTCTTCTTCCTCGGTGGCGACAAGCTTCCAGTTCGGGTCGCGCGAACGAGTATCGCGGGCAAAGGTCCAGACATCCTTGACCTCGGCAACGGTCTCGGGATCGCCATCGATGACCTCACCTGCCTTGTCGCGCGTCGCTGAAATCAGCTCGCTGACGATGCGCAAGGTGACATGGGCCTCGCCGCCCTTCATCTCCGCCGAAACGATATCGGCCTTGTCGATGCCGACGAAAGACGACTGGATCTTTTCCGAACGGCCTTCGCGATCGGCGATCGCGGCAACGAAGCCGTCGAAGACTTCACGCGACAGCAGGTTCTTGAGCGTCTTCCTGTCGCCGTCGGCATAGGCCATGACGATCATTTCGTAGGCCATCTTTGCACCTTCTACGAAGCCCTTGGGCTCGAAGGAAGGATCAGCGTCCTTGATCGCGCGCAGGCCCTTGTTCAGGTCGGTGCCTGGCTTGGCAAATGCGTCGATCGCAACATAGGCGTCCTCAGCCGGCTCGCCGGCAGCACGCTTGCGCTGCGGCAGGGAGACCACGTTCTCTGGCTTGCCGTTGGCGTCCTGCGGCTTGGTGCGGGCCGCCGTATAGGGATCGAACGGCGGACGTTCATTGCCTGTGCGGCGTCCAAGCACGTTGCGCAGCTGGAAAAAGATCACCACTGCTGCGATCAGAAAGAAAATCGTGCCTAAATCGAAGAATTCCATATCTTCCGCCGATCCGTCCCTTGTTCGCGGCCGAAGCCAGCTTATGTGCCATTCGCCGGCGCCGCATCTGTGCGGTGCCCGTTAGCCTTGCATATAGAACGCATGCGCCGATCATTCAAATCAAAGGCGCAGCGTCCTATCTAAAGATGTATGCGCTATGCCTGTGACCGCATATGACTGTCACGTCAACTCAAACCGGATCGGATCGACGCTCTAGATGCTGCCCCTCCTGCTTCTTGCCCTGCCTTTGCTCGAAATAGCCGGCTTTGTGCTGGTGGGCAGCGAAATCGGCGTGCTGTCGACCATTGGGCTTGTCCTGCTCAGTGCTGTCGTGGGCTCTGTCCTGCTTCGCGTGCAGGGTTTTGGCGTCATGACCCGTATCCGAACCGAAATGGAAGCCGGCCGCGATCCGTCGAAGGAACTCGCCAACGGTGCGATGATCGTGCTCGCCGGCATACTGCTGGTCATCCCCGGGTTCATCAGCGACATCGTCGGCATCCTGTTGTTCCTGCCGCCTGTGCGGGCTCTAGCCTGGCGATTCCTCAGCAAGCGGGTACGTTTCAGCTCCAACATCGGCGGGTTTGCCCGCCGTGGCGGCCCCGCCGGCGGCAAGACCATCGATCTCGACGAGGACGACTTTTCGCGCCAGCCCAACCCGAATTCACCCTGGCGCTCCATCCGCGACGAGTAGGCTGCGGGCCTCTGCAACAGGCAAAACCTTGTCTTGACGGGCCGAGCATGGTAGCCAACGCGCCACTTCCAATAGGCCGCGCGCGGCCGAGCCAAGAGGACATGGGCTTATGGCCACTAATGAAGCGCCGGAAGGCGCCAACGGCAACGGTAACGCAACTCAGCCGACGCTCAACGTGCTGGCCCAGTATGTGAAGGATCTGTCCTTCGAGAGCCCTGGCGCGCCTAACTCGCTGCGCGGCCGCGACAAGGCTCCTGGCATCAACATCAATGTCAACGTCAACGCCAACCCGATGACGGACAAGCAGTTCGACGTCAACCTGACGTTGAGCGCCAAGGCCGCCTTCGACAAGGACGTGCTGTTCAACGTCGAGCTGGTCTATGGCGGCGTGTTCCGCATCGACGGCTTCCCGCAGGAGCACATGCTGCCGCTGCTCTTCATCGAGTGCCCGCGCTTGCTGTTCCCCTTCGCACGCCAGATCATTGCCGAAGCGACCCGCAACGGTGGCTTCCCGCCGCTGATGCTCGACCCGATCGATTTCGCGCAGATGTTCCAGCAGAAGATCGCCGAGGAACAGGCCGCCTCCAAGGTCAAGGTCAGCTAAGACCGTCCTTGCGACATCGCATTCGAAAGCCCGGCCTCGTGCCGGGCTTTTTCATTTCTGGCTGAAGGTTACTGGATTTCGGTCGGTTCGGCGGGCGCAAGCAGCTTTGCCCAGATCGCCTTTTCGCCGAGCGATCCCACCAGCTTTTCATGCGCCGCCAGCTCAGCCTCGCTGAGGCGCGAGGGTAGGGGCTCCGGTCGCGGCAAGATTGCGATCTCGATCTGCCTGGTGTTGCCGCCGCCATTCGCAGACGAAAAGCTTTCCAGCACCAGTGCCGACTGCTTGCCGCCGATCAGCTCGATATAGACCTCGGCCAACAGCTCGGAGTCGAGAAGCGCGCCGTGCTTGGTGCGGCGGCCATTGTCGATGCCATAGCGACGGCACAGTGCGTCGAGCGAATTCGGACCCATCGGATGCTTGCGGCGGGCGAGCGCCAAGGTATCGATCAGGCGACTTGGATCGACGGCCGGCTGGTCGAGCCTGGCAAACTCGGCATTGATGAAGCCAAGGTCGAAGTTGCCGTTATGCGCGACAAGCTTGGCCCCATCGATGAAGTCGATGAACTCGTCGACGATCTCCGGGAAGGTCGGCTTGCCCTCGAGGTCGGCATTGGAGATGCCATGCACCTCCTGGGCGTCCGGATGGACCTGGCGCCCCTGCGGATTGATGTATTTGTGGAAGGTGTTGCCGGTCGGGAAGCGGTTGATCATCTCGATGGCGCCGATCTCGATCACGCGATCCTCGCGTGAATCCAGCCCGGTCGTTTCGGTATCGAAAATGATCTCGCGCAATTTGTTGATTCTCCTTGGCGCAAGCATGGCCCCGCCACTTGCGCCTGAACAGACCTAGGCTACCTACGACGCCGGCTTTCCCACCGTCAAATCGTTGATCACAGCCAGGACTGCCTGACGCGCCGCGGCAAGGCCGTTGCCAGTATCGACCACGTAGTCAGCCAGCTTGCGCTTTTCAGCGTCGGGAACCTGCTTGGCGAGAATCGCTGCGAATTTCTGTTCGGTCATGCCGGGCCGCGCGAGCACGCGTTCGCGCTGGACCTCGTCCGATGCCGTGACCACCACCACCTTGTCGACGCGACTCCGGCCGTTGGTCTCGAACAAAAGCGGTATATCGAGGAGTGCAATCGGCGCACCGGCAGCACGGCTACGGTCGAGAAACGCGCTGGCATCTGCCCGGACAAGTGGATGAATGATCGCTTCGAGTTTCTTCAGGGCAGCTGCATCGCCGAGCACATGGTGGGAAAGCTCGGTGCGGTCGACGACCCCGTTCTTCACTGTTCCCGGGAAAGCCTCTTCGATCAAATGAGCAGCCTCGCCGGCATATAGCCGATGCACCGCCTCATCGGAATCGTGAACCGGAACACCAGCGTCGGCGAACATCTTCGCCGTGGTCGACTTGCCCATTCCGATCGACCCGGTCAGCCCAAGAACGATCATTTTGCCTTGTCCAGATCGGCGACAATGAGGTCGCGCAGTTTAGCGCTCACTTCTGGCCGATGGCCGAACCAGAGTTCGAAACCAGGAACGGCCTGGTGCAACAGCATGCCCAGCCCGTCCACAGTCTTCAGCCCGCGCGCCTTGGCAGCGGCAAGCAGTGGGGTTTCGAGCGGCACATAGACGATGTCGGTGACGATAGCGTGGCCGGGCAGTGAGGCTGGATCGGCGGGCAGGCCCTCATTGCCGTGCATGCCGAGTGCCGTCGTGTTGACCAGCAGGGAGGCATCGACAAGCAATTCCGTCGTTGCCGCCTGCGCATGTGCGCTGACGCCCGCTCCAAACTGGTCAACAAGTTCCCTGGCGCGGCCAACCGTCCGGTTGACGATGCGGATATCCTTGAAACCGCGCTGCTTGAGCGCATGGATGATCGCCCGCGACGCGCCACCGGCGCCTAGCACGACCGCCACATCGCCCTTCGTCCAGCCGGGCGCCAGATGATCGAGATTGGCGGCAAAACCGTAGGCGTCAGTGTTGCCTCCCCACAGAACGCCATCCTCGAACCACAGCGTGTTGACCGCTCCGATCTGTTCGGCCGCTTCGTCGCGGCGCTGGACCGAAGCGAACGCAACTTCCTTGTGCGGAATGGTGACATTACCGCCGCGATATCCCGCTGCGGCCAGTCCTCCCAGGAAGTTCAACAAATCAGCCGGCGCCACATCGATCGCGGCATAGCTGCCGTCGATGCCATAGCTATCCAGCCAATGGCCGTGAATGATCGGCGAGCGGGAATGCGCGATTGGATGGCCGCAAACAAATGCCTTCAAGTCCGGTTCACCCATCAATCGCGCCCAATTTCCTCAGTTCCGCCAGTACCGCCAACAGCGGCAGCCCGACGATCGTAAAATAATCGCCCTCGATCTTTTCGAAGAGCTGGATCCCTTCACCTTCGATCTGAAAGGCGCCGACGCTCGATAGCGCCTTGTCGCCAACGCGAGCAAGGTGGCGACCGATGAAGGCGGGCTCCAGGTGGCGCATGGTCATCGATGCGACAGCCACGTGACGCCAAAGCGGCTCGCCGTCGCGGACAAGAACGGCGGCGCTGTTCAACTGGTGCGTCCGTCCCGACAGCTTGAGCAGATGGCGACGTGCGGCCTCCATGTCGGCCGGCTTGTGAAAAACCTCGTCGTCCAGAGAAAGCGTCTGGTCGCAGCCGAGCACCAGGCGGCCAGGATGCGCCTCGCTAACCGCGACAGCCTTGGCTTCGGCCAGGACCAGCGCCAGGTCCTCGGGTGATGCCCCGCTCTCGGCAAGCGGCGCCTCCAGTGCGCGCTCATCGAGTTCAGCCGGGATCGCTTCAACCTCGACGCCGGCACTTTCAAGCATCTTTTTGCGGAAGGGACTTCCAGAGGCCAGGATCAATTTCTCGGTCACGGCATTTCTCCCGATTTCTTTGCAGGCAAGCTGGTGAACTCACCGAAACAGGATTGGTCCTAGCGTATCGATCCGTAAAGCGGAATCGATTTTCGACCACGCATAGCGCCGCCGGTTCGCGCCTAGCCCTTCGCCTATCTGCTCTTGTTGCGCAACGCGACGATCGCGGCCGCAGTCTCTTCGATCGAACGGCGACTGACATCGATCATCGGCCAGTTGTGCCTCGTGCAGATCTTGCGGGCATAAGCCAGCTCTTCCGTGATCGATGCTCGATCTACATATTCCTGGGCGTCGAATGCCATGGTCGTGCCCAGTATCCGGTTCTGGCGCACATGCGAGATGCGCTCGGCGGTGGCGATCAAACCCACGACCAGCGGTTTTTCGGCCTTGACCAGACTGTCGGGTACGGGAACGCCCAGCACGATCGGGATATTGGCCGTCTTGATGCCGCGATTGGCGAGATAGATGCTGGTCGGCGTCTTTGATGTCCTGGAAATACCGATCAGGACCACGTCGGCCTGCTCCATGTCGATCGGCAATTGGCCGTCATCGTGCTCCATGGTGAAGTTGAGCGCATCGATGCGACGGAAATACTCAGCGTCAAGAACGTGCTGGGCACCGACACGGCGGCCCGCCGGCGTGCCGAGATAAGACTGGAAGACCGTCAGCACCGGCTCGAGCACGGAAACGCACGGCAGTCCCATCGACGCGCAGCGGCTGTCGATGATGCCGGCAAGGTGCTGGTCGACGACAGTGTAGAGCACAATGCCCGGCTCTTCCTCGATGTCGTCGAACACCTTCATCAGCTGCTTTTCGGTGCGGATCAGCGGGTAGATGTGCTCGATCGCGCGTGCGTCCTTGTATTGGGCCGAGGCAGCACGCCCCGCAGCCAACAGCGTCTCGCCGGTAGCGTCCGAAATCAGGTGCAGATGGAAGAAGCTTTGGGGTTTGTTCACAGCGGGCGCCTGGGTCTGTGGTCAAATGTGGATAAACGGCGGGTTTGGCTCGAAGCAGCCGGCGCGACTGTATCAGATGCCGACTTGTCCACAATTCGCCTCGCTGTCTGTTTTGAATCCGGGGTGAGGAGTATTGTGGGGATAGTTTTTTTGTCCCTGTCCATCCACAGATTCGGCAGATGGTACGCGCCGGGCTAGATTCCTGATTCAAATCGACGAATCCGCCTCTTGCCCAACGTTTTCCATGCTGGCGAAAACGGCTGCGCGTCACTATGACAAGTGGATATCTCAGGCCGCCTATGGACAGTTCGTAATTCTCGATTCCAACAGACTCTAAGAATTAGAAGAATCCTTCGATATAAATTTTTGTTTATAGAAGGCTCAAGGAAAGGCAGACCTGATGCCCGTGAAACGCGCTCTGCTCCAAGTCCTGAAAGGCGAGAGCCTGGAGGTTCCCCCGCTCTGGATGATGCGCCAGGCAGGCCGCTATCTCCCTGAGTATCGCGAAGCGCGGAAGAAGGCCGGAAGCTTCCTCGACCTCTGCTACAATCCCGATTTCGCCGTTGAGGTGACGCTGCAGCCGATCCGCCGCTTCGACTTCGACGCCTCGATCCTTTTTTCGGACATTCTGGTCGTTCCGCATGCGCTCGGCCGCGACCTGCGCTTCGAGGAAGGCAGGGGTCCGATGATGACGCCAATTACTGCCGACGGTGTCGCGGCCCTCGACGGCTCAAAGTTTCACGTGAATCTCGAACCTGTCTACGAAACCGTGCGTCGGTTGCGCCGCGAATTGCCCGAGAAAACGACGCTGATCGGCTTCTGTGGCGCGCCCTGGACGGTTGCCACCTACATGATCGCCGGGCATGGCACGCCGGACCAGGCCCCGGCGCGGCTCTTTGCATATCGCGAGCCCGAAGCGATGGCGCGTCTGCTGTCGATACTCGCCAACCATTCGGCTGCCTATCTCATCCGCCAGATCGAAGCCGGCGCGGACGTGGTGCAGATCTTCGATTCCTGGTCGGGTGTGCTTGACGAGGCGACTTTCGAGGTCTGCTGCGTCAAGCCGGTCGCGGAAATCGTGCGCAAGGTTCGTGCGGTCTATCCGGACGTTCCGATCATCGGCTTCCCGAAGGGAGCCGGGGCTCAGCTCGACAGCTACAGGCAGCGCACCGGCGTCACCGGCCTTGGCCTCGACTGGACGGTACCCTTGTCGCAGGCGCAGCGACTGCAGGCCGCTGGGGCCGTGCAAGGCAATCTCGACCCGCTCAGGCTCGTTGTTGGCGGTAAGGCTCTGGAAGAGGGCGTGGACGCCATCCTCAACGCGCTTGGCTCCGGTCCGCTGATCTTCAACCTTGGCCACGGTATCACGCCTGAGACGCCGGTGGCGCATGTCGAGGCGATGGTACGCCAGGTGCGAAAGGCAACCCAGCGATGAGCGGTCAAAGCGCCCGGTCGTCGAGCGGTGCCACGGCCGGAAAAAGGGCGGTCATCTCCGTCATCATCCTGGCCGCACTGACGGCGCTGCTTTTCGCTGTTGCGCCCGACGGCTTCTATCTCTGGGCCAAGGCGATCCATGTCATCGCGGTGATTTCGTGGATGGCCGGCATGCTCTATCTGCCGCGGCTGTTCGTCTATCATGCCGAGGCGGAAACCGGCTCTGCTCAATCAGAGACCTTCAAGGTCATGGAGCGACGTCTGCTGCGTGCGATCATCAATCCGGCGATGATCGTCACTTGGGTGTTCGGACTGTGGCTGGCCTGGAAAGGCTTTGGCTTTGCCGGCGGCTGGCTGCATGCCAAGATCGCGGCCGTACTGCTGCTTTCAGGCGTGCACGGCTATCTCTCGGCGTCGGTTCGCCGTTTTACCGAGGACCGCAACGAAAAACCGTCGCGGCATTGGCGCATCGTCAACGAGGTTCCGACCGTGCTGATGATCGTCATCGTCATCTTGGTGGTTGTAAAGCCGTTCTGAACGCCTTAAATTTCATGGACTGTGCCTTGCTCTTTCATTTCGGGAGAGCTAAAAGGCAATTCTTCCTTCCCGCCATGCGCCGCCCCATTTCCATTGACTGGCCGCGCTCGGCGCTTATCGCAAAACGCCGATAGCCAACTTCCCCACGCTCAGAGTCCGTCCATGCAGGAAATGAAACTACAAGATTTCAAGAACAAGAAGCCGACCGACCTGATCGCGTTCGCCGAATCGCTTGAAGTCGAAAACGCCAGCGTCATGCGCAAGCAGGAACTGATGTTCGCGATCCTCAAGAAGCTGGCGGCGCAGGACATCGAGATCATCGGCGATGGCGTCGTCGAGGTGCTGCAGGACGGCTTCGGCTTCCTGCGTTCGGCCAACGCCAACTACCTTCCGGGTCCCGACGACATCTACATTTCGCCTTCGCAGATCCGGCGCTTTTCGCTGAAGACCGGCGATACGGTTGAAGGTCCGATCCGCAGCCCGAAGGAAGGCGAACGCTATTTCGCGCTGCTGAAGGTCAACACCATCAATTTCGACGATCCCGAAAAGATCCGTCACAAGATCCATTTCGACAATCTGACGCCGCTATACCCGACTTCGCGGCTCAAGATGGAGGTCGAGAACCCGACGACGAAGGACATTTCGCCCCGCGTCATCGACCTGGTGGCACCGCTCGGCAAGGGCCAGCGCGCCCTGATCGTGGCGCAGCCGCGCACCGGTAAGACCGTGCTGCTGCAGAACATCGCGCACTCGATCACCACCAATCACCCCGAATGCTACCTGATCGTGCTTCTGATCGACGAGCGTCCGGAAGAAGTGACCGACATGCAGCGCTCGGTGAAGGGCGAGGTCGTGTCCTCGACCTTCGACGAACCGGCCGTCCGCCACGTGCAGGTTGCCGAAATGGTCATCGAAAAGGCCAAGCGGCTGGTCGAGCATGGCCGCGACGTCGTCATCCTGCTCGATTCGATCACCCGCCTCGGCCGCGCTTACAACACCGTTGTGCCTTCATCCGGCAAGGTCCTGACCGGCGGTGTCGACGCCAACGCGTTGCAGCGCCCGAAGCGCTTCTTCGGTGCCGCCCGTAACATCGAAGAGGGTGGTTCGCTGACCATCATCGCAACGGCGCTGATCGACACCGGCAGCCGCATGGACGAAGTCATCTTCGAAGAGTTCAAGGGTACCGGCAACTCGGAAATCGTGCTCGACCGCAAGGTTGCCGACAAGCGCATCTATCCGGCGATGGACATCCTCAAGTCCGGAACTCGTAAGGAAGATCTGCTGGTCGCACGCCAAGACCTGCAGAAGATCTTCGTGCTGCGTCGTATCCTGGCGCCGATGGGCACCACCGATGCGATCGAGTTCCTTATCGACAAGCTGAAGCAGACCAAGACCAACGCCGACTTCTTCGATTCGATGAATACCTGATAAAGTCCGGTCAGCGGCGGCGGAGCGCTTCTTCAAGCTTCGCCGGGTCGCTGATCACAGGCAGACAGATGAGGCCGGTGCACAGATAGGCACCTGCCTTTTTCGTGTCCGGCAGAGCGTCGCCAGGCAGTTTTGCGAGCGTCGCGTCTTGGCCAAGCGCCAAGAAAATATAGACACGGCGCGGATCTGGATTCCGATTCGCTACCGAAACAAGTACCGGCTTTGCTGGATCCTCCACGACAATCAGCTTGGACGGTTCGAGCGCGAGAACACAGGCGTTAACGATGCCGGCCTGGCCATATTGCTGGTTCTGGATGCGACCGGAGGCGTGTTCGGCGATCGTCCAGGCGCGCTGCTGCAGCTCGATGTCGCCGGTGATGTTCGCCAGCCGTACCACGGCTTCAATAATCTGGCTGGTTGCCGAAGGAATCGCTTCGTCGATATCGCCACGAATACGCATCGGCACGTCGGCGCTGTCGGACGCAGTAAGATAATGGCCCGTCTTGTCGGCATCCGCGTGCCAGCTTTCAAGCATCTTTAGGAAATGGGCTCCGTGATCGAGATATCGCGTATCGCTGGTCGCCTCGAAGAGCGAGATGGACGCATTGATCATAGCGGCATAATCGCTCGACAAGGCCGGGTAGAGCCGCTTTTCACCGAGAGTTGAATGCGGCAACCGGCCCTCAGGCGTCGAGGAAGCCCAAATCGCGTCAAATGCGGTTGCCGCCGCATCCACCCAATCCTTCCGCTCGAGGCTCCGGCCGGCCTCGGCGAGTGCGACGATGGCAAGGCCGTTCCAATCGGTCAGGGCCTTGTCATCTCGGCCTGGCCGTACACGCGCTTCTCGCGCCTCCAGCAGACGCGATGTGATCTTGGAAACGAGCTCGCGGTTTTCAACTGACTGCACGGCCTGGATCGCTGTTTGGTGAATGATCGGATCGCCTTCCCAGCTATCGGGCTTGGTGATCGTGAAGTATTTGAAAAATATAGGGGAATCGTCACCCAGGACGGCAGAGACGCCATCGGCTGTCCAGGTATAGAACAGGCCTTCCTCGCCTTCGCTGTCGGCGTCAAGGCTTGATGCGAATGTACCGTCGGGCAGGCGCATTTCGCGCAGCAGCCAGTCGATGCTGTCTTCGATTCGCATCCGGAACAGTTGGTTGCCAGTTGCGGCAAACGCCCAATTGGCCTGACGGATCAGCTGGGCATTGTCATACAGCATCTTTTCGAAATGGGGGACCAGCCATTGGGCATCGGTCGAATAGCGTGCCAAGCCCCCGCCGACATGGTCGTAAATGCCGCCGCCGAGCATATGTTGCATGCTGTCAGTGACGGCATCGCGGTGGTCGCGATTGTCGGAGCGCAAGCACGATAGCCACAGGGCCTGCATATAAGGTGCATTCGGAAATTTTGGCGCACCCCGAAGTCCGCCCAGATCGCGGTCGATCATGTCGTAGATGCCTGCAGCCAGCGTCCTGGCCGTGTCGATCGAGATCTGGCCCGGGGCGCTGCTGCTACCAAGGCGCTTGCCGACATGCTGGGCAAGCTCTGTAGCGCTCTGCAAGATGCTGGCGCGCTTGCCGCGCCATGCAGCATCAACGGCATTGAGCACCTGGATGAAGCCTGGTCTTCCGTAACGTGCTTCGCGCGGAAAATAGGTTCCGCCCCAGAACGGCTTGGCATCGGGGGTCAAGAACATCGTCAGCGGCCAGCCGCCTTGTTCCCCCATGCTGGCCAACGCAGCCATATAGATTTGGTCGATATCGGGCCGCTCCTCGCGGTCGACCTTGATATTGACGAAGAGGCGGTTCATGACCTCGGCAACTTCTTCGTTTTCGAAGCTCTCATGGGCCATGACGTGGCACCAGTGGCAGGCAGCGTAACCAACCGACAGCAGGATCGGCCGATCAAGCCGCTTCGCTTCGGCTAGGGCCGCCGGGGACCATGGGCGCCAATGCACCGGGTTGTCTCCGTGCTGGCGCAAATAGGGGCTACCTTCGTCGCGAAGCAGGTTGTCTTGCGCAAGCATGCGTAATCGGCCCAAACAGTGATATCTGGCCCCAATCTAGGGCGCTTCCGAGAGACCGGCAAATGCTATTCACCGATTCGATCGCCGCACTTTCCAGCGGTCATCTGCCATCCGGGGTGGCCATCGTGCGTATCTCCGGCCCGAATGTTCGATTCGCCCTCGAAATGATTTCCGGATTGGTCCCTAAACCACGCCAAGCGCATTATGGCGCCTTGCGGGCAGGGGGCGGGGGTCTGATCGACCATGGGCTGACATTGTTTTTTCCGGGCCCCAACAGTTTTACCGGAGAGGATTGCGGAGAATTCCAGGTCCATGGTGGCCGAGCCGTGGTGGCTTCGTTGCTCGCCGAGCTTGGCAAGCTGGCCGGTTTCAGGCAGGCGGACGCCGGCGAATTTACCAAACGTGCCTTTCTCAACGGCAAGATGGACCTCCTGGAGGCCGAAGCACTTGCCGATCTGATCAATGCCGAGACCGAAGCCCAGCGTCAATTCGCCGTGATGAATTCGAGCGGTGCGCAGAGCGAGCTCTATCTGGGATGGCGCAAGCGCCTCATTCATGCGCGGGCGATGATTGAAGCCGAGATGGACTTTGCCGATGAGGCTGACGTACCGGGCTCGGTGTCGGGCGAGGTGTGGGATGATGTCCGGTTGCTCATCGAAGAGATTAACGGCCATGCCAACAGTTACAGTAAGGCCGAGATGATCCGTGATGGCTTCGACGTCGTCATCCTAGGCGCGCCAAATGCTGGAAAATCGAGCCTCCTTAACGCGCTATTGCAACGTGAAGCGGCGATCGTAACCGACGAACCCGGTACCACGCGCGACCTGGTTGAAGCCATTCTTGATCTCAACGGTCTAAAGGTGCGCATTACCGATACCGCGGGCTTGCGCGAACCCGCAGGTAAGGTGGAAGCGATTGGTATCGAGCGTGCCAAGGAGCGCGCAAGGGGCGCTGATCTGGTGCTTTTCCTGGAAGACATCTCAGCGCCGGGTGAATTGAATCCCCCATCGGACGTGCCTTTTATTGCAATAGGCACCAAGCTCGACCGTTTTCCAAATGCCGGCCAGGACGACCGTTATGCGCTTATGATCTCCAGTGCGACGGGACAAGGGATTGACGATTTGCTGGAAATGATCAGCAAGAGGGCTGGCGACGCGGTTGGAAAACGCGGCGATGTGCTACCTTCGCGGCTACGCCACGTTGAGTTGCTCAACGAGGCACAAGACTATCTTGGCTCAGCACTTCAGGCTTCGGACGCGATGCTGGAGCTGAAGGCAGAAAATCTTCGCCTTGCCAGCGACCGAATCGGTAAGTTGTCCGGGGCGGTTGACGTAGAAGACCTGCTCGACGTGATATTTTCGCAATT
Organism: Aminobacter sp. AP02; assembly: GCF_003148805.1. Lineage (GTDB taxonomy): Bacteria > Pseudomonadota > Alphaproteobacteria > Rhizobiales > Rhizobiaceae > Aminobacter. Next base: position 16,803 of record NZ_QGGX01000025.1, on the reverse strand, counting down.
CTGCATTGGAAAATGATTCACGTGAAACATCCTGGCAGTGGATGGCCATGATTCACGTGAAACATGGAGGTTGACTCGCCCGTCGCGCGGCCAGGTTGTTTCACGTGAAACCACCACCCCAGCGATTCTCTTGACATAAGGCTGAGATGGAGACATCTGTCTCGGCAAATGTTTCCTGGAGACCGTGATGAGTGAAAGCTACGACGTCGTCGTGGTTGGCGGAGGCCATGCCGGTTGCGAAGCGGCTTCTGCTTCAGCACGAGCTGGCGCCAAAACTGCGCTGGTAACCCTTCGTCAGGACACGATCGGGGTGATGTCCTGCAATCCGGCGATCGGTGGTCTCGGCAAGGGGCATCTTGTCCGCGAAATCGACGCGCTTGATGGGCTGATGGGCCGTGTGGCTGACGCTGCCGGCATTCAGTTTCGCCTGCTCAATCGTCGCAAAGGTCCGGCGGTGCGCGGGCCACGCACTCAAGCCGATCGCAAGCTCTATCGGCTTGCAATGCAGGAGGCCATTGCCGCGCAACCTAATCTTACCGTGGTTGAGGCGGAAGTATCTGATTTTATTATAGATAATGGCCGGCTGAGCGCTGTCGCCCTCGGTGACGGCCGCCTGCTTCCCTGCGCGGCTGTCGTTCTGACCACCGGCACGTTCCTGCGCGGGTTGATCCACATTGGCGAGCGCAAGTTTCCCGCTGGTCGTATGAATGAACAGGCATCGACGGGGCTTTCCGAAACATTGAAGCGTGCGGGCTTGCGGCTCGGTCGCCTGAAGACTGGAACGCCACCGCGACTCGACGGGCGAACGATCGACTGGGCGTCGCTCGAAACGCAGGCGGCGGACGAAGATCCGGTACCCTTCTCGCTGCTTACTGAGAAGATCACCAATCGGCAGATCGAATGCGGCATCACGCGTACGACAGGCGCCACGCACCAGATCATTCGCGAGAATCTTGGCCGATCAGCGATGTATTCGGGCTCCATTGAAGGTATCGGGCCACGCTATTGTCCGTCGATCGAAGACAAGATCGTCAAGTTCGGGGATCGCGAGGGACATCAGATCTTCCTCGAGCCTGAAGGACTTGATGACCATACGGTCTATCCGAACGGAATTTCGACCTCGTTGCCAGAAGATGTCCAACTGGAAATCCTCAAATCGATTCCGGGTCTGGAGCGAGCGGCGATGCTTCAGCCCGGCTACGCGATCGAGTACGACCATATTGATCCGCGTGAACTGGAGCCGACGCTTGAATGCAAGCGCGTAGGCGGCCTCTTTCTCGCCGGACAGATCAATGGCACGACGGGTTATGAGGAAGCCGGCGCGCAAGGCCTGCTTGCAGGCATCAATGCGGCCCGTCTTGCTGGCAATAGCGAGCAGCTGATCCTAAGCCGTGCTCAGGCCTATATCGGTGTGATGATCGATGATCTGACGAGCCGCGGGATCAGTGAACCTTACCGTATGTTCACGTCGCGGGCCGAGTTCCGCCTCTCGCTCCGCGCCGACAATGCCGACGTGCGGTTGACGCCCTTGGCAAGGGAACTGGGCATCGCTTCGTCGACACGCGAGAAGCGCTTTGACGAAATGACCACACGCATCGATGCCGCCAGGATGTTGGCCAAGTCTCATACGCTGTCTCCCAATGAGGCGCGGCGCCATGGCATTGAAGTCAACCTCGATGGGGTCAAGCGCTCACTATACGAGCTCCTGGCTTACCCCGATATGCAGCTCACCCAACTTGTTAAGATCTTACCAGAACTGGCGTCGATTGACGCCAAGACGGCGGAAGCCATTGAAACGGAAGCGAAATATGCCGTCTACCTGGATCGGCAGAAGGCCGATGCAGCCTTGATGCTCAAGGAAGAGGAGAGGGTGATCCCCGAAGCTCTTGATTTTGAGTCGGTTCCTGGCCTTTCGAACGAATTGCGCCAGAAAATGCGGTTGCGTCGCCCGCGTTCCCTGGCTGAAGCACAGCGTATCGACGGCATGACGCCGGCTGCTTTGGCCATCATCCTGGCCCATGTTCGCAATTCAGAAGCACAGTCACGCAGGGGCGTCGCTTGAAAACTGACGCCTATGCAAGGTTGCAAGAAGTCGCAGGTCCCGTTTCACGTGAAACATTTGACAAGCTGATCGCATTCCAAACCGTGTTGCGTAAGTGGGCGCAGCGCATCAATCTCGTTGCACCGTCCACCTTGGACGATGTCTGGGAGCGCCATATCCTCGACAGTGCCCAGGTCGTGAAACTTGGTGGCGACGCAAAAAACTGGCTCGATATCGGCTCCGGTGGCGGGTTCCCGGGACTTATCATCGGCTCGATGATTGCAGAGCGCGCAGGGGCCTCCATCGATCTCGTAGAAAGCAATCGCAAGAAGGCGGGGTTCCTACAGGCCGTAGTGGGGGAGCTTCGCTTGCCGGCGCGAGTTCATGCCAAGCGAATCGAAGACGTCCATGGCAGCATCCGCGCGCCTGAGATCTTGAGCGCCCGGGCATTGGCGCCACTTCCGCTGTTACTGGAGTTGTCGGCGCCCTGGTTGCAAGGGGGAACCAAGGCGCTTTTCCACAAAGGCCGGGATTACCGCCAGGAAATCGAAGATAGCTCTCATCAGTGGGGATTCGATCTGGTAGAACATCCGAGCCTGACCGACGCGCAGGGAGTCATCCTCGAGATTCGGAACCTGCGCCGCCTCTGATTGTGGCGCCAAGTGACGAGACGGAAAACAGCAGTCGAGCCATGAAGATCACACCTAGAATCATCACAGTCGCCAATCAGAAGGGCGGGGTCGGTAAAACCACCACGGCAATCAATCTGGCGACGGCACTTGCTGCCATCGGCGAGCGCGTGCTCATCATCGACCTCGACCCACAAGGCAACGCCAGCACGGGTCTCGGCATCGACCGCAAGGATCGCAGCGTGTCCTCATATGACGTGCTGACGGGCGAACTCGAGATCGAGCAGGCCGCGCTGGAAACGGCGGTGCCGGGGCTTTCGATCATCCCGTCGACGCTCGATCTGCTTGGAATCGAAATGGAAATCGCTTCAGCGCCGGATCGGGTGCTGAAGCTGCGCAACGCCTTGCGCGCCTCGTCGGAGCGCTCCGCTGGCTACAGCTATGTGCTGATCGATTGCCCGCCATCGCTCAACCTATTGACGTTGAACTCGATGGCCGCGGCGGATTCCGTCCTGGTGCCGTTGCAGTGCGAATTCTTTGCGCTCGAAGGCTTGAGTCAGTTGCTCGAGACGGTGGATCAGGTGCGTAGGTCCATCAATCCGGATCTGACGATCCAGGGCATCGTGCTGACGATGTTCGATGGCCGTAACAATTTGGCCAACCAGGTGGTCGAAGACGTGCGCGCCCATATGGGTGAAAAGGTCTACGACACGGTGATTCCGCGTAATGTGCGCATCTCGGAGGCACCATCCTATGGCAAGCCGGCGATCCTCTACGATTTGAAGTGCTCCGGCAGTCAAGCCTATCTGCAGCTCGCCTCGGAAGTCATCAGGCGCGAACGTAAACTCCGGGCGGCATGAATCGATTCGGACTCGAAACAAGCTGGACTAGACATGAACGAAGACCTTTCCAGAAAGCGCCTTGGGCGAGGACTCGCCGCCCTTATCGGCGAGATGGACAAGCCAGCCGCACCGGAAAAGCCGGCTGCACCGGCCGACGGACGCGTACCTATCGAGTTCGTCAGTCCGAACCCGCGCAACCCACGCCGGCATTTTGCCGAGGCCGATCTCGCCGATCTCGCTCAGTCGATCCGCGAGCATGGGCTGGTTCAGCCTGTCGTTGTCCGCCCCGCAGCACAGTCCGGCCGTTACGAGATCATCGCTGGGGAGCGGCGCTGGCGCGCAGCGCAGCGCGCAGGGGTCAACGAGATCCCGGTCCTTGTTCGCGATGTCAATGATCGGACCGCGCTCGAACTCGCCATCATCGAGAACGTGCAACGTACCGATCTCAACGCCATCGAAGAGGCGATGGGCTATCAGCAACTGATCGACGATCACAGCTATACCCAGGCGGATCTCGGCCAGGTCATCGGCAAGAGCCGTAGCCACGTGGCCAACACGCTGCGGCTGCTTAAGCTGCCGGATGTCGTGCGCGATATGCTGATTAACGGCGAATTGTCCGCCGGTCACGCGCGCGCGCTGATCACGGCGCAGGATCCGGCCGGTCTTGCCAAGAGGATCGTGGAAGAAGGCCTGTCGGTTCGCCAGGCCGAGGCCTTGGCGCAGTTGCCGGCGGATGCGATCGTGGAAAAGCAGCCAACGCGTCCTGTGGAGAAGGATCCGGATACAATCGCGCTGGAAAAGCTTCTGACCGATGTCGTCGGCATGAAGATTTCGATCGCCCACAAGGAAAAAGGCGGCGAACTACGCATAAGCTACCGGTCGCTCGAACAGCTGGACGATCTTTGCCGCCGCCTGAAAAGCGAACATATGTGATTGATTCTATTGATGTTTGAAGATGGAGACGCCGGCTTGTTAGCCGGCGTTTTTGTTTTCAGCGCCGGCCGCCGGCGAGACGAGCACCTTCGACAGCGATGCCCAGCATCGCCTGCCGGGCCAGTGCGACCGCAAGGTCTGGCCTGCGCCGTGTCTGAAGCGTCGTCGACTGCAGCCGCGCCAACGCACGGGTGAGGGCGGCCGAGTTCCATGACGTCAGAGTTCGCTCCACTGCACGGCGGCGAGCGAAGAACACCGGCGGCCTTGCGGCTGCTATGATCGCTGCGGCATTGCGGCCCCCGCCTTCCATCTCGCCGCGCATCAGATGGATGTTCTGCAGGTGGCGAGTGGCAGTAGCCAGCAATTGTGCTGCCTGGCTTCCGGTCTGACACTGTTTGGTGAAGGCGGCGTCGAACTCGGCGATGTTGCCGCCAAGGGCTGCGTCGATGGCGTCGTCTAGAGACAGCGCGGAGACGTCACCGGTCATGTCCCTGACGTCTTCGAGACTGATTGCGCCGCGTCCCATGGCATAAAGCGTCAGTTTCTGGACTTCGCCCCGCGTGGCCAAGCGGTCGCCGCCGAGACTGCGGCGCAACGCATTGCGGGCGTCCATCGCCATCGTCAGTCCGGCGGCGCGGAGTTCGTCGTCGATGACGGACTCGATGTCGCGCGCTTCGTCGCCATAGCAAGGCAAGGCCATGCCGGCAAAGGCGCCTTCAATGACCGTGCGCAGTGGCGCACCCTTCTTCAGATCCTGCGCCTCGATCAGGATGATGGCGTCTCGTGGCGGCTCTGCGACCAGCGCCTTGACGTCGTCGGCCAGGCTCTTCTGCGCTGCCGCATTGCGCACCCAGATCAGGCGGCGCGGCGAAAACATCGGCACCGTACGGGCTTCGTCGACAAGGCGGCCGCTGTCGCGTTCGACATCGGCGGCGTCGATCTTCACCACGGAGAACGGATCGTCGAGGGGAAGGCCCGTCTTGGCGGCGAAAGCTGCCGCCCGCTCGGAAACAAGGCCGCGATCAGGGCCATAGATAAGCACGATCACCGCCTCGGGGGCTGGGCGTGCGAGCCAGGAATCGACCTCGTGAGCTTTCTTTTGCGCCATGCCGTTCTGTTAGCACAGGCATTTGCAGTGCCGCAGCATTTTTGTCCGCGCTGGCGCACCGGCAAGGCCGAACGAAATTGCCCTAGTCGTCGTCGACCAGAATGCGCTCGGCAGCTCCATCCATGTCGTCATACTGGCCGCTGCGCAGCGACCAGAGGAAGGCTGCAAGGCCAAGGCCGCCGAGAAACAGCGCGACCGGTAGAAGAAACAGCAGATTGGTCATGACGCCATGGCCTCCTTGCCTGGAAAGGCTTGCCCCTTGGTTGCGGCAGGCTTCGGCGCACTGTCCTTGCCCGCACTGAGCCGCAACCCATTTGCGATGACAATAACCGATGACAGCGACATCGCCAACGCGGCTACCAGTGGTGTCACATAGCCAAACAGGGCAATGGGCACGGCGATTGCGTTGTAGACCACGGCCAGCACGAGGTTTTGCCGGATCAGCTGGTTCGCTTTCCTGGATGTTGCCAGGGTCAGGGGAATGGCAGACAGGCTTTCGCGCAGGAAGACGAAGTCGGCGGCGGCGCGGCCGATGTCGGCAGCACTCGCCGGCGCCATGGAGATGTGGGCGGCAGCCAGGGCCGGCGCGTCGTTGAGACCATCGCCGACCATCAGCACCTTGCGGCCCTGCGCCTTGAGCGCGGTGAGTCTGTCGACCTTGCCGCTCGGCAGGACCTGGGCAGAGGTCTGTTCAATGCCCAGTGTCGCGGCGACGGAAGCTACGGCTTCGGGGCGATCGCCGGAGACGATCTCGACGGCGAGGCCCTGCTTGCGCAATTCGGCGACAGCCGCGGCCGCACCCGCGCGAGGCCGGTCGTCGAACGCGAATTCGGCGATCCCCGAGCCATTCTGCGACAGCACCGTGCCGCCGATCGAACCTTCCTGGCCAAGTGCCCAGGGCGCCCGTCCAAGCCGGTAGATGTCGGAGCCGAGCCGGGCCTGCAGTCCGAAGCCGGGGATCTCTTCGACGCTGTCGAAGGCCCATTGGCGCGTTGACGCATTGCCGCCAGCTTCGGCGAGAGCCCGCGACACAGGATGGCGCGAATGCAGCGCCATGGCCCCGGCGAGGGAGAGTATTTCGGGAGAGATCTTGCTCGCATTGACGAGCCTGGGCATGCCCAACGTCAATGTTCCGGTCTTGTCGAAAACGACTGTGTCGATCTCGGCGAGCCGTTCCATGGCGGAGCCGTCCTTGACCATGATGCCGTTCTCGAACAGGCGCCGGGCTGCAGCGACCTGAACGATCGGTACAGCTAGGCCGAGTGCGCAGGGACAGGTGATGATGAGCACCGCAATGGCGATGGTGATGGCCTGATGCCAGTTGCCGGCGGCGACCATCCAGCCAATGAACGCCAGGAACGCGGTCAGATGCACGACTGGAGCATAAAGTGCCGACGCGCGGTCGGCGATGCGGCGGTATCCGCCTCGCCCGCTTTCGGCGGCCTCCATCAGGCGCATCATTTCGGCAAGGAACGAATCCTGCGCTGCAGCGGTCGCCTCGATGGTCAGAGGTCCGGTCAGGTTCAGCGTGCCGGCACGCAGCTCAGCACCTGACCCTACCGCAACGGGATCGCTTTCGCCCGATACGATGGCGCAATCGAGCTCCGAACGGCCCTTGAGCACCTTGGCGTCGACAGGCACGCGATCGCCGGCCGAAAGCAGTATGTGTGTGCCCGGCTTGATGTCGCTCACCGGGACATAGGCACTGGTGCCGTCGGGCAGAAGCACCGTCGCGCCACGGGCGGCAAGCCGCGCCAAGCCCTTGACCGCGACACGGGCGCGCTCGCGCATGACATGGTCTAGTGTGCGGCCGATGAGCAAAAAGAAGAGCAGCGACGCCGAAGCGTCGAAATAGGCATGCGGGCCGTGATTGGCCGTCTCATAGAGGCTCATGCCGTAGGCGAGGAGGACGCCGATCGAGATCGGCACGTCCATGTTGGTGCGGCCATTGCGTAGCGCACCCCAGGCGGAACGGAAGAAGATGCGACCGGAGTAGGCGAGCGCCGGAAGCGCGATCAGCGCGGAAAGCCAGTGAAACAGATCACGGGTGGAATCTTGCGCGCCCGACCAAACCGAGACCGAAAGCAACATGACGTTGCCGGCGGCGAAGCCGGCGATACCGAGGCCGCGGATCAATTCGGCCAGTGTTTCGTCCCTTTCGTCGGCGTCCTGCTCAAACAAATGGCTCTCGTAGCCAAGCTTGCCTAGTGCTTCGGCAATGGGTGGCGCCCCCGCGTTTTCGCGCCAGCGAATGGAAACCCGCTTGGTCGAAAGATTGACCCGCGCCTGTTCGACGCCGTCGAGCTTGCCAAGCGCCGACTCGATATTGGTCATGCAGGCGCCGCAATGCACGCCCGGAACGGAAAGGTCGGTCTGACGCAGGCCGCCGGGAAGGCTGCGGCTCGACAGCGTCAGCTCGTCGCGGGACGGCCCCTTGGGTGCACTTGCCGCAAGCCCGAGCGCGGCGTCGACGTCAGGCGCGCAGCAGCTCATTTCGCGTCTCCCGCGGTAACGATGAGGCGCCGCGCCTCGTGATATGGCGTGCCATCGCTCAGCTTGGCTTCGGTGTTGACGATCCAGATGCCGTCGCGGATGGCGGCGGTGGCCGAGAAGGTACTGTCGGTGTTGCGTTTAAGCGTTGCCTGCCAGTCCTCGGCCTCGTAAGCGGGCCGGCGGAAGGTCACTGTGACGCTCTCGGCATGAATCGGCGTGCCCGATGCGTCGACCAGACCATAGCGAATCTCGCCATTGGCGATGGTCAGCGTTCCCTTCCAGCCAAGTGCCGCCTGGGCCCGGGCTTCTGCCACTTGTTCATTGAACTGCTGGCTGGCGACATAGGTGTTTTGCACGACGAGGCCCGTCCAGCTCGTATTGGCCAGGGTGGCCATGAGCAGATTGACGGCGATGATGACGCCGAAGAACGCGACCATGATGGCCAGCATATGCCAACCAGTGAATGGCTTGGGCTGAGCGGCGCGAGAGCTCATCGACCTGTCTCCGGAACATTGAACTTTGCGACATAAGAGGCTCTTTCGGAACCCGCCTTGTCCACGACGACGAACTTGAAGCTCTGCCCCTCCGCCAGGTTTTCGAGCGGCTGGCGGACATAAACCCTGATCGTCTTCAGCTTGTCGGCCTCAACCTCGGTGGTGATGGAACGGCTCTCGGGCTGGTCAAGGCCCACGACGCTCATGTTGGCACCGGCCAAGCCTTCGATGCTGAGTTCGAAATTGCGCGGCTGCGGCACCATGTTGAGCAGCTTGACGGTATAGCCGTTTCGGATCGAACCGTCTGACAGGCGGACATATTGCGGATTGCGGTCCTGCAGCACGTTGACCTCGAGCCGGTCGCGGCTGAGCAGGGCAAACAGCAAGGCAATGCCAATCAGGCTCCAGGCGGCTGCGTAGACGAACGTGCGCGGGCGGAATATCCGGCTGAGCCGGAAGTGCGCAATTGCCGCGCTGAGCTTGCCTTTGTCGTCGCGCACCCGCTTCGGGTCGATGGTCTTGGTTGCCGGATCCGTGGCGATTGCCATGTTCGACTGGTAATCGGCGAGGGTGGCATAGGAGATGAGGCCGCGCTCCTTGCCGATCTTGTCCATGACACTGTCACAGGCGTCGATGCAGAGCGCGCAGGTAATGCATTCGAGCTGCTGGCCATCGCGAATGTCGATGCCCATCGGACAGACGGCAACGCAAGCGTTGCAGTCGACGCAATCGCCAACGGTAAGGCCTTCGGCGGCAGCCTTCTTGGCATGGCGCGAACGGGGTTCGCCACGCCAGTCGTTATAGGTGACCGTCAGCGAGTTTTCGTCGAGCATCGCAGCCTGGATTCGCGGCCACGGGCACATGTAGGTGCAGACCTGTTCGCGCATCAGCCCGCCGAAGAGATAGGTGGTGGCGGTGAGGATGGCGACGGTGATGTAGGCGACAGGCTCGGCGTGGCCGGTAACGAAGTCCGCGAGCAGGGTAGGCGCGTCGGCGAAATAGAAGATCCAGGCGCCGCCGGTGGCAACCGCGATGACGAGCCAGACGGCGTGCTTGGCGACGCGCTTGGCGAGCTTGCTTGCGGACATCGGCGCCGCGTCGAGCTTGATGCGGGCATTGCGGTCGCCTTCGATGCCACGTTCGACGACGAGGAACAGGTCGACCCATACCGTCTGCGGGCAGGTGTATCCGCACCAGGCGCGGCCGACCGTCGAGGTGACTAGGAAAAGCCCGATGCCGGCCATGACCAGCAGGCCGGCGACGTAGTAGAATTCCTGGGGCCAGATTTCGATTGCGAAGAAGTAGAAACGCCTGTTTGCGATGTCGAGCAGAACCGCCTGGTCGGGTGCGTAGGGACCGCGATCCCACCTGATCCACGGTGTCAGATAGTAGATGCCGAGGGTGATCGCCATGATCAGCCACTTGAACTGACGGAAACGACCGGAGGCACGCTTGGGAAAGACCTTCTTGCGCGCAGTGTAAAGCGGTTGGCGGGTCTTGGCGGAGTTGACCGCCTCTACTTCGAGCCTCTCGACTTCCGTGTCGTCAAGCATTTTTATCTCCTGCACCCCCGAACTCCGGGTATGCCCGTTATGCTTGGTCGGCTGGCAACCGGCCTTGACCCAGGTCAACCCCGGGGTTTTCTACGCGGCGAGACCCGGCATTGCTGCCGAGCCCCCATCTTGCCTTTCGCCCATTCCCCCGTCGGCGAATAGAGGACTATTCGCCGCCGCCCAGCGAATAGACGAAGACGGCAAGCTCCTTGACCTTCACGTCGCCAAGCCGCGAACCCCAGGCGGGCATGACTCCGTGCTTGGGATGGCGCACCTGCTGGGCGATCGCGTTCTGCCCGGAGGCATAAAGGAAGATCGCGTCGGTCAGGTCCGGGGCGCCCAACTCCTTGTTGCCCTTGGCATTTTCGCCGTGGCATGCGGCGCAATTGTCGGCGAAGACCTTGGCGCCGGCACGCACCAGATCGGGCGTGTCGGCCGTGCCGGCAAGACTTGCGACATAGGCCGCAACCTCGTTGATCTGCTGCGGTTCGAGGACCTCGGCGAAAGCCGGCATCTCCGATACATGCGTCTCTTCGTCGCCGGCGAAGCGGACGCCATGGGAAATTGTCTGGTAGATCTGGTCGACCTTGCCGCCCCAAAGCCATTCGTCATCGTTCAGGTTGGGAAAGCCGGGCGAACCCTGAGCACCCGAGCCGTGGCACTGGATGCAGTTGACCTTGAACGCCGCCGAACCCGCAGCCGTTGCGAACTGGCGCAGGTTCTCGTCGGCCATGATCTCGTCGACGCTCTTGCTCTTCACCGCCTCGACATAGGCGCTCTTGGCGTCTTCGGCGGCTGTCAGGTCGGCCTGGACGTCGGCGCGGCTGGAATAGCCCAGGACGCCAGTGGTCGCGCTGCGAAGCATCGGCCAGGCAGGGTAGGCGATGGTGTAAGCCAACGCCCAGACGATGGTGGCGTAGAAAGTCCACAACCACCAGCGCGGCATCGGATTGTTGAGTTCCTGGATGCCATCCCATTCATGTCCGGTGGTCTCGACGCCGGACAGTTCGTCGATATGCTTTTCGCTCACAGATCAGTCCTCCTTGAGCGGAATTTGTGCGGCCTGTTCGGCCGATTCTCGGCTGCCGGGGCGAAGCGCGAAAAGAACCGCGCCGATGAAGAAGACGGTCATCGCCAGCAGCCCCCAGCTGTCGGCGAAATGCCTCAAGGTATTGTAGTCCATGACAGATCTCCTAGCGGTAGCCTTTGGCCGGGTCGTAGGTCGAGAAGTCGACCAACGTGCCGAGCATCTGCAGATAGGCGACAAGCGCGTCCATCTCGGTCAGCGCTGCCGGGTTGCCGTCGAAATCGCCAAGCTTGGCCTTGGGATAGCGCGCCAGAAGACCTGACGTATCGGCATTGGGGTCAGCCTGGGCCTTCATGTCAGCCTCGGCATTGGCGATCATGTCGTCGCTGTAAGGCACGCCGACGCGGCGATTGGCGATCAGGTCGTAGCTGATGTTCTTCACCTCGACCGGCGTCTCCTTGAGGAAGGCATAACGCGGCATGATCGATTCAGGCACCACCGAGCGCGGCTCGATGAGATGCTGGACGTGCCATTCGTTGGAGTAGCGGTCGCCCACACGGGCGAGGTCCGGGCCGGTGCGCTTCGATCCCCACTGGAAGGGATGGTCGTACATCGACTCGGCCGCCAGGCTGTAGTGGCCGTAACGCTCCACCTCGTCACGGAACGGGCGGATCATCTGGCTGTGGCAGAGGTAGCAGCCTTCGCGGATGTAGATGTTGCGCCCCGCCAGCTCCAATGGCGAGTAGGGGCGCATGCCTTCGACTTTTTCGATGGTGTTTTCGAGATAGAAGAGGGGCGCGATCTGGACGATACCACCGATGCTGACGACCAGCAGCGTGCCGACCAGCAGGAGCGTCGCGTTCTTCTCGATGATCTTGTGTTTGTCGAGCAGTGCCATGTCGGGCTCCTTACTGGGCAGGCTGGAGGACTGGTGCGGCGCCGGGCATCGGCTCTTCCTCGCGCACGTGTCCGCGGATCGTCATGTAGATGTTCCAGGCCATGACCAGCGCGCCGGCGAGGTACATCAGGCCGCCGATGGTGCGGACGATGTAGTAGGGCTTCATGGCGGCCACGCTTTCGGCGATGGAATAGACCAGGAAACCCTGCTCGTTGTACTCGCGCCACATCAGCCCCTGCGTGATGCCGGCGACCCACATGACGGCGGCGTAGACGACGATGCCGAGGGTTGCGAGCCAGAAGTGCCAGGTCACCATCCGCATCGAATAGAGCCGTTCGCGGCCCCAAAGACGCGGAACAAGGAAGTAGATGGCGCCGAAGGTGATCATGCCGTTCCAGCCAAGCGCGCCGGAATGGACGTGGCCGATGGTCCACTCGGTATAGTGGCTGAGCGAGTTGACCGCCTTGATCGACATCATCGGGCCTTCGAAGGTCGACATGCCGTAGAAGGCGATGGCGATGACCATCATGCGGATGATCGGATCGGTGCGGATCTTGTCCCATGCGCCGGACAGCGTCATCAGGCCGTTGATCATGCCACCCCATGAAGGCATCCACAGCATGATCGAAAACACCATGCCGAGCGTCTGCGCCCAGTCGGGCAGGGCGGTGTAGTGCAGATGGTGCGGACCAGCCCAGATGTAGAGGAAGATCAGCGACCAGAAGTGGATGATCGACAGGCGGTACGAATAGACCGGGCGGTTGGCCTGCTTGGGCACGAAATAGTACATCATGCCGAGGAAGCCGGCGGTCAGGAAGAAGCCGACGGCGTTATGGCCGTACCACCATTGCGTCAGCGCGTCCTGCACGCCAGCGAACAGCGAATAACTCTTCGAGCCGAGGAAAGACGCCGGCACGGCGAGGTTGTTGACGACGTGCAGCATCGCGATGGTGATGATGAAGGACAGATAGAACCAGTTGGCCACATAGATATGCGGCTCCTTGCGGTTCAGGATCGTGCCCAGGAAGACGATGAGATAGGCGACCCAGACGATCGTCAGGAAGATGTCGACATACCATTCGGGCTCGGCATATTCGCGGCTCTGGGTGATGCCGAGCAGATAACCTGTCGCCGCCATGACGATGAACAGCTGGTAACCCCAGAACACGTACCAGGCGAGGTCGCCGCCGAAGAGGCGGGCACGCGAGGTACGCTGGACGACGTAGAAGGACGTAGCGATCAGAGCGTTGCCGCCGAAGGCGAAGATGACCGCCGACGTGTGCAGCGGGCGCAGGCGTCCCAGGTTCAGCCACGGCTCGATGTTGAGGTCGGGGAACGCAAGCTGGGCTGCGACGATCACGCCAACGAGCAGGCCCGCGACGCCCCAGAAAACGGTGGCGACGACGCCATAGCGCACGGGCCCGTCCATGTAGGCCGACTTGTCCTCGGCCAGAATATCGACAGGCGAGTAGCTGCTGGTGCGCATCAAGACGATGGCGCCTGCCGCCAGCGCAAAAAACAGCACCCACATATGGGCGCCGAACTGGCTGTCATGCGCGAAAGCGACACCCAGTAAGGCGATGAACGCCCCCAGTGCCAGCAAGATGACTTCGAATCCGTATTTCATGAGCGATCCCCGACGGTAGCTGAGCGCCGAAAGCTCGCGTCGGCGCCAGACGGCACACATCCATGACAATTACACACACTGCCTTGATCTGGATCAAGGTCAAGCGGCGCGTGCCAGAACAGCCTTAGGGTACGAAGGGAAAAACAAGACAATATGAATGCGCGTGACGAAATAACGGCCGGATCGGAGCAAGCAGCCATGCTCGACGCTGTTGCCGTCATGCGGCGCGCCCATGTGGCAAAGCTTGCCCTTTGCGACAGGCTGGAGGCGATTGCCGACTCGTTGCCTGCAGGGCTCAACCGTCGCGAATGCCTGCTGGCGGCGCGCGCGCTTGGGCCCGGGATGGCCGAGACCCACCGCTTCGAGGAGATCGAGATCTATCCGCACTTCGCTGCAAGCCTCGGCCAAAGCGCCGAAGCGCGAAAGACTGTCGCGCGGCTGAAGCACGAGCATTTCGAAGACGAAGGGTATGCCGCCGAATTGCGCGATGCCTTGCGGTTCGCTGCGCGCTGGCGCCGGGCGCAGAATCCCGAAACCCTTGGTTTCATGCTGCGCGGCTTTTTCGGCGCGGTGCGCCGACACGTCGCCTTCGAGCGCGACCACGTGCTGGCCCAGCTGTCGCCGCCGGGTTGACCTTTCTGGTCAGACGTTGGCGCGGCGTTCCAGCTTGGTTACGTCGAAGACGGTGATGTGTCGGTTGTTTTCGACCGTGATCAGCCCGTCCTTGCGCAGCTTGGTCAATTGCCGGCTTACAGTCTCGATGGTCAGCCCGAGAAAATCGGCGATGTCGGCGCGTGTCAACGGCAAGTCGAAACTGACCTTGCCTTCACTTTCAGCTTCCGGATTCCCGTGTCGGGCGATGAGATATAGGAATGAGGCGACGCGCTCTGCCGCCGTCTTGCGGCCGAGCGTCAGCATCCAGTCGCGCGCCTCGTCGAGTTCGTCGAGCGCCTGCAGGTGCAGCCGGTGGCCGAGTTCAGGCGCCCGCTCGATCATCCGGTCGAGCGATGTCTTTGGAAACGCGCAGACGGAAACGGTGGTAGCGGCCTCGGCGCTGATCGTGCTTTCGCGCTTGAACGGCCGGCCGATGAAATCGGGTGCGAACTGCAGGCCGACGATCTGCTGACGGCCATCGGGCAGGGTCTTGGTCAGCTTGACGACACCAGCCAGGATGTTGGCATAGCTGTCGATGCTGCCGGCATCAGAAACGAGTTCGGTACCGGACTCGATCTTGCGCTTGGTCGAGTGGCGGCTGAGTTCCATCAGCTGCTCGGGCGACAATGCCCCGCAAACGCCGCGGTGCCGCGCCTCGCAAGCTCGGCACAGCACGGGTATCTCCGAATTATGTATGTCCTGCCGAAGGGTCATCGCGTTGTCCGACCGTCTGATTTGCCCAACCTAGGGATCAAGGACGGTAAAAGGAACGTGTCATTGTGTCCGCTGACGACGAGCTATTGATCCAGGTCAAGGCGCTGACGCAGCGTGCGTCCGATCCTTGGTCGTTGATGGAGACGATCATGGACAGGACACTCGTCGAAAAATATGCCGCGCCGGTACCGCGCTACACCAGCTATCCGACAGCGCCGCATTTCAACGCGGCAATCTCGGCGACCACCTATGGCAGCTGGCTGCGCGCGCTGCCGAAGGGCGCCTCCGCATCGCTCTATGTCCATATTCCCTATTGCGACCGGCTGTGCTGGTTCTGTGCCTGCCACACCAAGCAGACGCGGAAATACGATCCGCTCGTCAGCTACCTCACAGCTCTGGCCGCCGAGATCGACACCGTGGCGGCACTTTGCGGAAGCCGGCTGAAGGTCAACGCGCTGCACTTCGGAGGCGGATCGCCGACGATGCTCAAGGCGGAGCACATCCTTTCGCTTGGGCGGAGGCTGCGGGACAGGTTTGCCTTTACATCCGATGCCGAGATCAGCGTCGAGATGGATCCTAACGACATGGACGAAGCGCGCTTCGATGCGCTGGCCAGCATCGGCATGACGCGTGCCAGCCTCGGCGTGCAGGATTTCGACGAGCGCGTGCAGCAGGCGATCAACCGCGAACAGACTTTCGAGCAGACGAAGTCGGTGGTCGACGGGGTTCGCGCGCGCAGCGTGCGTTCGGTCAATCTGGACATGCTCTACGGCTTGCCGCACCAGACGCTCGAAAGCATCGTTTCGACGACGGACAAGCTCCTTTCATTACGGCCGGACCGCATCGCGCTGTTCGGCTATGCCCACGTACCGTGGATGAAAAAGCACCAGACGATGATCGACGAGGCGCTGCTTCCCGATGCCTGCGCCAGGCTCGAGCAGGCCGAAGCGGCGACACAACTCATTCTGGCCGCTGGTTACGAGGCCGTCGGCATGGACCATTTCGCGCTGCCCACGGACAGCCTCGCGGTTGCCGCGCGCTCCGGCGCCTTGCGGCGCAATTTCCAGGGCTATACCACCGACCAGGCCGATGCGCTGATCGGCCTCGGCGCATCCTCGATCGGCCTGCTGCCGCAAGGCTATGTCCAGAACATGCCGGCGACCGGCGAGTATGAGCGCCGCGTGCTGGCTGGCGGCCTCGCCACGGTGCGTGGCTTCGCGCTTTCGAATGCCGACCGCATGCGCGCATGGGTCATCGAGCGGCTCATGTGCGATTTTTCCTTCTCGCGCTGTGAACTGCTCGACCTGTTCGGCGAGGCGGCGCGAAACGTCGTCGCCGAGGCCGAGCTGCTTGCCGCCAGCGATCGCGACGGCGTCTTTGTCCGCGCCGGCAACCGCTTTGTCGTCACCGAACCGGGCAAACCCTTCGTCCGTTCGATCTCCGCTGCCTTCGACTCCTATCTGGGCGAGGGTACGGCACGTCATTCGATTGCGGTATGAGGCGAACCAACGTTCCGATTGGTGGGCCGTAGCAAATCCTGTATCACCGCCATGCATGGCGGTGGTCGGTAGCAGGATTTGACGGGATGAACTTGACGGTATTTGGAATTGGCTATGTCGGGCTTGTGCAGGCTGCGGTTCTGGCCGAGGTCGGCCATGACGTGGTCTGCGTCGATGTCGATGCGGCCAAGGTCGTGCGGCTGAACCAGGGGTTCATCCCGATCTTCGAGCCGGGGCTCGAGGCGCTGGTGCGCGAAAACCATGCGGCGGGGCGCATCGTCTTCACCACCG
>NZ_QGGX01000024.1 GCF_003148805.1 Aminobacter sp. AP02 | reverse complement strand
TCAGCCTGCCAGCCGTGGCGCGCTGATCAGCCCGGCCAATGCCGGAGAGCTCGGCGACCAATGCCGCAAGCTACACCACTTAGCGGGACACGATCCTAGCCAATATGAAAGCCGCCCTTCGCAAAGTGCGAAAGGTCGATCCAAAATGGAAACCCACGCCTCAACTTTATGAGACAGTGGAAGGCCAGATTGCGGCGAATAGTGCGATTGCCTTGCAGGCTCAGTTCCGGGTCTTTGAGCTTCGAGGTACGCCTGTCGGCCCTGGACCATTTGCCCGTGAATGGATTCCTGCACCGGTAACCAATCGAAGGTTAGCAAGAGGCGAGCAAAACGAAGTCAACAGGATTGGTAGGTTGTTTGGATGCCACCGTTGCGGGACTAAGATTCCAGGCACGTTTAGCCAAAATTTCATTGGCGACCATCAGTGGCCTCGTGCGTTGGGAGTTCCAATCCGGATTTATCCCCACTGTTGGAGCTGTAGCAATACGCAGGGTGGGTTGGTTAACTGGTTGAAGTATCGGAGCGAGAGATGACTATCTTGGATCGGCGCATCGCGCCGGAATATGCTAGCTTCTACATAGCAGGATCAAGAAGGGTCGAGGTGCCAATAGGTGGTGAGCCCAGGACAGTCCGCGCCTCAAGGGACTGTATCAACATGGGCTGCCTCAATGGGCAGGATGGAGATACATTGGTCTTCTTGGGATGGGCGACCGAACTCGCTAAATCCGAAAAGCCGATGTACGATGGGGTCTTGAATACACGTAGCGGAATTGTGCTGGTTTTCGACGCCAACATGCCGGAAATCTTGAGTATGACAGTGTCCACAACGGAAACGCGTGTTCGAATTTGGGCAAATCGCTTGCTTGAGCCAGACAATATCCAAATAGGGCTGGGGTAGCCCTTCAGAAGATCCGGTTGGCTTCTTCATCGGATTATGCGGTGTCGGATCGCGTGGGGAATCGTGGATCGCGCTCCGCTGCGCGTCATCGAAGCATCGGAGTGCAAGATGACACTTCATAGACGAACAGTTGCGTGTGAGTACTCAAGTTTCTATGTGGCAGGCTCACGGGATGTAAATATCCCGATCGGCGGTGAACTGCGCGGCATTAGGTCATCCGCCGAATGCATCAATGTGTCGTGCCTGATCTTCCAGAGTGGCGACGTTAATGTTTCCCTTGCGGATGCGGGGGAAGCCCATAGCCTAGCTGAGCCGGTATTTGATGGCATGTTGGCAACGCCTGAAGGCGTCGTCCTACTGTTTGACGCCAACATGCCTGAGATATGCAGCATGAAAGTTCCGGGTCGGCAGACACGCGTGCGCGTCTGGACCAATCATCCGACCGAGCCGGATGAGATAGAGATTGTTGTCGGCTAGCTGGACGCGCCAGCGCAGTCCTGGAGCCTCTGGAACGCAAAAACGCCGCCGAGTTTCCTCGACGGCGTTTCTCATTCAGTCGAAGCTCAGAGCTTCAGTTCGACGGCTGCGGCTCCATGCCGCCTTCGGGCTCGGAGCCCTTCTTCTTGCCGCGGGTCGAGCCGGCCTTGGGCACCGCCGAGCCGCGCGAGGGCGGGGTGTCGTCACCCATGTCGCGGGCGGGCTTGTTGCCGGCGATCAGCTGCTTGATCTCGTCGCCCGACAGCGTCTCGTATTCGAGCAGTCCTTCGGCAAGCGCGATCCAGTCCTTCTTCTTCTTGGTCAGGATCGTCTTTGCGGTCGAATAGGCGTCGTCGATCAGGCGGCGTACCTCGGCGTCGATGATCTGGGCCGTCTCTTCCGACACATTCTGGGTGCGCGCCACCGAATGGCCAAGGAACACCTCTTCCTGGTTTTCGCCATAAGCGACATGGCCAAGCTTGTCGGAGAAGCCCCAGCGCGTCACCATGGCGCGCGCCAGCTTGGTCGCCTGCTCGATGTCGGAGGACGCACCCGAGGTGATGTTTTCCTTGCCGAACTTGAATTCCTCGGCGACGCGGCCACCCATCATGATCGCCAGACGGGAGATCATGTACTTGTAGCTCATCGAGTAGCGGTCGCCTTCGGGCAGCTGCATGACCATACCGAGCGCGCGGCCGCGCGGAATGATGGTCGCCTTGTGCAGCGGATCGGCGGCAGGCACGTTGAGCGCCAGGATGGCGTGACCGGATTCGTGATAGGCAGTCAGTTCCTTCTCGGCCTGGGTCATGGCTGAGGAGCGGCGCTCGGCGCCCATCATGATCTTGTCCTTGGCGTCCTCGAATTCCTGCATGGTGACGAGGCGCTTGTTGCGGCGCGCCGCCATCAGGGCGGATTCGTTGACGAGGTTCATCAGGTCGGCACCGGAGAAGCCCGGCGTGCCGCGTGCGATGGTCTTGAGGTCGACATTGGGCGCCAGCGGGACGTTGCGGACATGGACCTTGAGGATCTTCTCGCGGCCGACGATGTCGGGGTTCGGCACCACGACCTGGCGGTCGAAGCGGCCCGGACGCAGCAGCGCGGGATCGAGAACGTCGGGACGGTTGGTCGCGGCGATCAGGATGATCGACTCGTTGGCCTCGAAGCCGTCCATCTCGACCAGCAACTGGTTCAGCGTCTGCTCGCGTTCGTCGTTACCGCCGCCGAGACCAGCGCCACGATGGCGGCCCACGGCGTCGATTTCGTCGATGAAGATGATGCAGGGCGCGTTCTTCTTGGCCTGCTCGAACATATCGCGGACGCGGCTCGCGCCGACGCCGACGAACATTTCGACGAAGTCCGAACCAGAGATGGTGAAGAAAGGCACGTTGGCTTCACCGGCGACGGAGCGGGCGAGCAACGTCTTGCCGGTGCCGGGAGGGCCCACGAGAAGCACGCCGCGCGGGATCTTGCCGCCCAGGCGCTGGAACTTCTGCGGGTCGCGCAGGAACTCGACGATTTCCTCGAGGTCTTCCTTGGCCTCATCGACGCCGGCGACATCACCAAAGGTGACGCGGCCATGCGCTTCGGTCAGAAGCTTGGCCTTGGACTTGCCAAAACCCATCGCTCGGCCCGAGCCGGACTGCATCTGGCGCATGAAGAAGATCCACACGCCCAGGATCAGGATCATCGGCAGCCACGACAGCAGCACCGAGAAGATTGAGCCGGAACCGTCATTTTCAGGACGGGCGTTGATGGTGACGTTCTTCTGCTCAAGCCGCGAAACCAGCGTCGGGTCGCCTGGCGAGTAGGTCTGGAAGCCGGTCGAATTGTCGATATAGGTGCCGCTGATGCGGTCACCGGCAATCGTCACCGTCTTGACGCGGCCGGAATTCAGATCCTGAAGGAACTGCGAATAGGCCACTTCGCTCGACGCACCGCGAGTCTGCGGGGTCTGGAACAGATTGAACAGGGCGATGAGCAGAACGGCTATGATCGCCCACAGCGCGAAGTTGCGATAGTTCGGATTCATCGAGTATCCCGTTGTCGTTCGTGGAGAACGCGCGTGGTGAGAGTAAGCTTGCCCCTAACATAGGCACCAGCCCCCACATTGCCAAGCGCGTCCCTAAGTCTGGGTTAAGGTCAAACACCAATGTGACTATGGCATGGCGAGACTGGGATCGCGTCCGCCCCGATCAACTTTTGGAGAGCCTTTGCGGGGGCGAGGTCGAAGGCCGGCAGGAAGCGCGCCCAAGGGGCGGCGACCGCGACTGCATTTGTTAGAAGTGCCAAGCCGACAAATGTTTCTTGCCGCCAAAGTGCTGGCTCGGCCGCAAGTGCAGTTCTGACAAGACTTTGCGGCGCATTTGCTTCCAATGACATGGACTTCGCGGCAGCATCGGCCAGCGGTGCCACGGTCAATTCTTCCGTTTCTTCGGGTGACGAAAACCGGTAGCGGCCGTCCCAGATGCCAGCTTCCAGTGACATTGCCTGCGGCAATCCGCGTCCCTCGCGCAGCACAAAAATGCCGGTGCTACGCGC
Source organism: Aminobacter sp. AP02 (assembly GCF_003148805.1). Taxonomy (GTDB): domain Bacteria; phylum Pseudomonadota; class Alphaproteobacteria; order Rhizobiales; family Rhizobiaceae; genus Aminobacter. Next base: position 61,724 of record NZ_QGGX01000024.1, on the reverse strand, counting down.
ATCGACAAGCGCACGCGACAATGTGGCGCGGGCAGGTTTTTCCTGCGCCGACCTGTTGGCGAGCTTCGCCAACAGGGTCTGCAACCGCGCCTCGTCGGGCAAATGTGCCATGCCCCCCGCGACCGAGATCAGCATGCGCAGCGCGTAGACCGTCGCATCGGTATCGGCCACATGGACAAAAGCCGGATCGAGCCGGAGCAGGCCGGGTGCTGCACGGCTCCCGTACTCGGCGATCAGCGTTGCCGCGCGCAGACCCAGTTCAATTCTCGCGATGCCCGCCTGACGTGCTTGGCTCAATGCAGCCGCGATGCGCTGGTCGCCATTGCCGCTCAGCGACAGCCGCATGCGCGGCCGCTCATAGGCTTCGTTGGTGTTGGTCGGGTCGTCGAGCCAGCCCGTGCCGCGTAGCCGAAGCATTTCGCGCAGTCTTTCGCGGCGCTGGCCGAGAAGGGGACGGGCGATCCACATGTCGCCGCAAAACAAGGTTGCCGGCGCCATGCCAGCACTGCCGCGGCCTGTCCCGCGCGCGCCACGCATAAGCACGGTTTCGGCCTGGTCGTCGGCGGTGTGACCGGTAACGACCATGGTAGCACCTGCATCGCGGGCAGCCTTGGCCAGCAGATCGTAGCGCGCATCTCGCGCGGCAGCCGCAATACCAGTCGCGGGCTTGTCGCCCGCCCAAAGCATCGTCCGGTGATCAATGCCATGATTTGCGCAGAGCTGAGCCACCTGCCCGGCCTCGACGCCCGAACCGGGCCGCAGCGCGTGGTCGACGGTCACCGCCAAAAGGCGGCTTGATGGCGCGTGCTGCTCGAAATGGGATTTGAGAAGAAGGAGAAGGGCTGTCGAGTCGCTGCCGCCTGAAACCGCTGCCACGACCGTCTTGTGCGAGGCGAAGTCGAACTCGGAAAAGTCTTGAAAAAATTCGGCGTCGATCGGCTGCGTCAGCACGCGGCGAGAGCCCGTTCCTGCTTGACCCGCTCCTTGACCGCTCCCGAGGCGTCTGGGTAACGCTTGCCGATCTCGGTGAAGGTGGCGCAAGCGACGTCGCGCTGCTTGAGGCCGACCAGCGAAACGCCAAGCTTGAGCATCATTTCGGGTGCTTTCTTGGACTTCGGGTATGCCTTGCTGGCGGCGAGGAAGATTTCGGCCGCGTCGCGATACTTCTTTTGTCCCAGCAGCGACTCGCCGAGCCAGAAGCGGGCGTCAGCCGTCTTGGGGTCGGCCGGGAAACGCTGGATGTGATCGCGGAACCCCTGTTCGGCGGTGGTGTAGTCGCCGGAAAGCACGAACTGGTAGGAGTTGCGGTAAAGCTCATCCGGGTCGTTGGTGTCAGGCAGTGCGGCAACAGCGGTCCCATTGGCCTTGGGCTGCGCGGTGGCGGGTGCCTTCGGCTGTGCCGGCGCAGCGGCTTGCGGGCTGGCTGATTGTGACACCACGTTGCCATTGGCATCGACCGTGATGGTGCCGAAAGTCGCTGGCGGTTCGCCGGTGCCACCGGCAACCGCACCGGGTTCGCCGGTGCCCGATTCGACAATCACGTCTTCGACACTTTGTCCGCTGGCTGTGGGCGCGGTCGCCCGGGCAGTTTGTGTCTCGCCGGGTTGAGGCGCCGTGGGCGCCTCAACAATCGAGCTGTTGGTCTTGCCGGAAGCGTCGGACTTCTTCTGTCCGCCACCTTCGATTTCCTGGAATCGGAATTCGTTGTCTTCCTGCATCTTCCGCATCTGTTCCTGCATCTGCAGGATCTGGAAGTTCAGCTCTTCGATGCTGCCATTGAGCTTGCGGATCTGCTCTTCGAGCGCGGTGACGCGCGGATCACCCGCCTGGGCGAGCTGGATCGCGCCTTCATTGCTTTGGGTCTTGCTGCCGAACACGCCCGGCAGGCCGAATTTGGGAAGATCGATGCCAATGCCGTCGCGCGCGTGCGCTGCGGCTCCGGATAAAAGAAAGATGGCAAGCGTGCCACTCAGGATTGATCGAAAATGCATTAGCCTCTCGCCGTGGAAGAGAATTGGTTGCTTTGCGCCGATGCGCTGTCGTCATTTATCAGGACGCGAGACTTCGGCCAAATTTTGTTTCGGCCATCCAGATAAGCAAAAGGCGGCCCGAAGACCGCCTTTCCTTCAACTGTGTGGCTTTTAGGCCCCGCTTAGCTGCCGGCGCCGGAGAGCGTCGTGACAGCGCGACGGTTCTGCGACCAGCAGGAGATGTCGTCGCAAACGGCGACCGGACGTTCCTTGCCGTAGGAGATCGTCTTGAGGCGCTTGGCCGAAACGCCCTGCGAGATCAGGTAGTCGCGGGCGGCTGCCGCACGACGCGCGCCGAGTGCGAGGTTGTATTCGCGGGTGCCGCGCTCGTCGGCGTGGCCTTCGACAACGACGGCATACTGGCTGTACTTGTTGAGCCACTGGGCCTGACGGGCAAGGATGCCCTGTGCATCTGCACGAACCGACGAGGAGTCGGTGTCGAAGAAGATGCGGTCGCCGACATTGACGGTGAAGTCCTGCGACGAACCAGGCGTAGCCGCGCCGGCGCCACCGAGGCCGAGATCGGCCGCGCTGTTAGGGGATTTCTTCGAGGCGCAGCCGGCAATCGCCAGCGAGGCGACAAGGGCCACGACCACGGGGTTGGTTGCAAATTTTGCGATACGGCGCATCCCGCCTCTCCTTCGCATTTGAGTCATTTGGTTGAACATCCAGTAACCACGTTGCGGTTAACCGGCATTCAAGAAACATGGTTAAAATTTCGTTGCCGCTCGCCCTTCGCGTCCCCGCTACGGCTGCCGTCCAACATGCACATCGCCGCGCACCGTAGGACGAAATGCGGCGGAAAGGCGGCGCGATTGGGCAAATGCCGCCGTTCGGCCCATTGGTCGCGCCTGTCTTGGAAAGGTTAATAGTCATCGTTGCAAAAACGCCGCGCGTCTGTTTCGACGCGCGGCGTTCCAGCAACTTGTAATCGCGTACCCGAAAAGACCGATCCGGGTTTTCGGGCTCAAAGGTTAATCGAGCAGCGGCGACCAGGCAGGGTCCGAAGCGAAGCCCTGGGTCGGGATCGCTTGCTCGTTGCGGCCGGTGAGGTCCACCGAATAGAGCTTGGGACCGCCACCGCCGGGCGCATCGCGGAAGAACATGACGACGCGGCCGTTGGGCGCCCAGGTCGGGCCTTCCTGCTGGAAACCTGTCGACAGGATGCGCTCGCCCGAACCGTCGGTCTTCATGACGCCGATCTGGAACTGGCCGCCCGACTGCTTGGTGAAGGCGATCAGGTCGCCGCGCGGCGACCACACTGGCGTCGAATAGCTGCCGCCGCCGAAGGACACGCGGGTCTGCCCCGAGCCATCCGCGCCCATGACATAGATCTGCGGCTGGCCGCCACGGTCGGAGGTGAAGACGACCTTTGACCCGTCGGGCGAATAGGACGGCGAGGTATCGATGGCGCTGGAATTGGTCAAGCGCGTGGTCGTGCGGCTGCGCAGGTCCATCGAGAAGATGTTGGAATTGCCGTCGTCGCGCAGCAGGCTCATGATCACCTTCTGGCCATCAGGTGAAAAGCGCGGCGCAAAGGTCATGCCGGGGAAGTTGCCGACGAGTTCGCGCTGGCCGGTCTCGATCTGCAGGAGATAGACCTGCGGCTGCCCGCTCTCGTAGGACATGTAGGTGATTTCCTGACGCGTCGGCGAAAAGCGCGGCGTCATGGCCATCGCGCGGCCGTCGGAAAGGTAGCGCACGTTGGCGCCATCCTGGTCCATGATGGCGAGCCGCTTCTTGCGCGCGGTCTTGGCCCCCGTTTCGTCGATGAACACGACGCGGGTGTCAAAGTAACCCTTCTCGCCGGTCAATCGCTCATAGATGGCGTCGGCGATAATGTGGGCGATGCGGCGCGAATTTGCCTTGTTGGCGAAGAACTGCTCGCCGGCGAGCTGCTGGCCGGCAAAGGTGTCCCACAGCCGGAACTCGGCCTTGAGCCTGCCGTCGGCTTCCTGGCTGACGCGCCCGGTCACCAGCGCCTGTGCATTGATGACCTTCCAGTCCTCGAAGCGCGGCGCGACATCGGGGTTGGAGATCTTTTCGATGAAGGCTGCCTTGTCGATCGGTGCGAACAGGCCCGAGCGCTTCAGATCGGCGGCGACGATGCCGGCGATCTCGGCGCCGATGCCATCGCCCGACAGGAAGTCGGTAATGGCGATCGGCAGCGGCTCGACATTGCCCTTATTGACGTCGATCTCGACCAGCGCGCGTGCGGGCAAGGTAGCAAACGCGGTCATGCCGCTCGCCATGGCGCTGATCAAAAGGATCGCTCTGATTACATGCTTCATAAGAAAGGCCTCTTTGTTCCGGATGAGCGGGGGCGCTCAGAACATCTCGCTCGGGTCGAAATTGACGATGACATCCGCCCAGGTTTCGTATTTCTCGGCGGGCAGATTGTAGGGTGCGCATTGCAGGACCGCGCGCCGCGCCGACTCAGCCGCCGCGCGTTCGATGCCGGCCGACCCGCCGCCGGAGACGATCTCCGGCCGGCCTTCGATCTCGCCGGTCTGGGTCAGCTTGAACTTGATGGAAACCTTGAGCGCGCCGCCGTCCATGGCTCCTGCCGGCACGTTCCAGCAGCGCTGGACCTGACCGCGCAGTGCGTCCATTTCGCTCTGGCTCAGCTTCGAGCCGCCCGTGTCCTTCTTGCCGCCCAGTGCCGCCTGTTCGGTCGAGCGCTTGGCGCCGCCGCCCGAGGGCTTCTGCTTGTTGAGCAGGGCTGCGACCTCGTCGGCGTTGAATTCCTTCTCTTCCGACTTCGGCTTGGAAGAAGCTTGCTGGGTCTGCTTGTCGTCCTGCTTGCGGTCAGGCGTCTTGGCCGTCTGCGCCTGGGGAGGCTGCGGCTTTGCCTCGGGCGAGGGCGCGTTTTCGGGCAGCTTGACGGCTTCGGCCTCGGCCTGGTCGGAGACGATTGTCTCGGCGACAGGATCGGGCTTGACCTCCTGCTTGGGTTGCGGCTGCGGCGTCACCTCGGTTGCCGGAACCGGCACAGGCTTGGGCTCGGCCTGCTTTGCCGGCTCAGGCTTGGGCTGCTCGACCGGAGTCGGTTTTGGCTTGGGCGAGGGCGGAGGTGCTGCCGCGACGTCCACTTCCTTTTGCGTCGGCTCGGGCGTCGGCGGCTTGTCGCTGTCGATCTTGTTGTCGCCAACATTCTGGGCGTCGGGCACGATGTCAGGCCGGCTCGTCGGCTTCGGTGCCGGTTTTTCATTGGCCGGTGCCTTTTTGTCGCCTTTCTGGATCTGGGTGATCGATTCGACCGGCACGATGTCGACCGGGAACGCCTCGACATCGGCGACTTCGAGGGCGCTCGGCGCCGACAGCGTGAACATGCCGAAGCCCAGCACCGCTGCATGCAGAACCACAGATGTTGTAAGGCCGGCCTTCATCTTCATTTTGGGACTACTGGTCCTGTTCCTGAAGCGTGACGAGGCCGATCTTGTTGTAGCCGGCGGCCTGGATACGGGCCATGACCTTCATCACAGTGCCATAGTCGGCGGTCTTGTCGCCGCGCACATAGATGCGTTCCTCATAGCCTGCCTTGGCGATCGCACCGAGCTTGGCCACGACTTCGTCGATCGGAATCTCGGTTTCCTGGATGTGGATCTGGCCAGCCTGATTGATGGAGATGGTGATCGGCTGGGTTTCCGAGTTCAGCGCCTTGGCCGCGGTCTCGGGCAGGTCGATCGGCACGCCCACCGTCATCAGCGGTGCGGCCACCATGAAGATGATGAGCAGCACCAGCATGACGTCGACGAACGGCGTGACGTTGATTTCCGACATCAGGCCGTGATGACGGCCGCGCCGCCGGTGGCCGCGCCCGCCGCGGCCAGAACCGCCCGCGCTAACTGACATACCCATGGTCTACTCCTCAGGCCCGCTGCGCGACTTTTTCATCGATTTGGCGCGAGAGTATGGCGGAGAACTCGTCGGCGAAGCCTTCCATACGCAGGGCAATCTTGCCGGCGTCGGATGACAGCTTGTTATAGGCGATGACCGCCGGGATAGCGGCGAGCAGGCCGATTGCTGTTGCCAGAAGTGCTTCGGCGATACCCGGTGCGACGACGGCAAGGTTGGTCGACTTCGAGCCGGCGATGGCCTGGAACGAGGTCATGATGCCGACCACGGTGCCGAACAGGCCGATGAAGGGGGCTGCCGAACCGATGGTGGCCAGGAATCCGAGGCGGCCTTCCAGCCGTTCCATCTCGCGCGTCAGCGCCAGGTCCATCGCCTTGTCGATGCGGGTCTGCAGGCCGAGCGGCGACTTGGCGCCCTTTTCGAAGCTCTTCTTCCATTCCTTCATGGCAGCGACGAAGATCGCGCTCATGCCGGTGGTCTTGCGGTCGGAAAGGTTGCGATAGAGCTCTTCCAGAGACTGACCCGACCAGAAAATCTGCTCGAAGCGGCTGAGGGCCGCGCGCATGCGGTTGTAGGCAACCAGCTTGTCGACGATGATCGCCCAGGTCCACACCGAAGCGCCGAGCAGGCCCAGCATCACGAGCTTGACCACCCAGCCAGCCTGCCAGAACAGCGCCCAAATCGACAATTCCGCGCCGGTATGGGCGAGAGGTAGGTTTTCCATCTTGTAACAGTCCTTAAGATTTCCGGGCCCGGCTTGTGGCTAGCCCTTGCGCATCATCCCATCGTGGTCCGTTCGCGCGAAGCTTCCGGAAGTGCCCCAAAATGCGCCTTTTCGGCCTTTTCGGGGCGAAATTTGGTGAAAGGAAGGCCGCTCGGAATCCTTACGACTTTCACTTGTCCTTTAATGGACCGTTATGGTTAAGGATGGGTTAGGAAGTGCGGCGCCGCGAGGTGACTCATCATCACTGCAAAGCGGTGCTTGATCCGATACCGGTACCTGGGCGCCGCTTTTCCGAGACGCGTGAAACCGTCAGCAGGCTTTGTCTGTCAGCGCCACACAAACTTGTGATCGGCGGGCACCTGTTAGGCAGCTGTCTTGCGTCAAACCTGCGAAGCCGCGGGCATGAAGGCGTCGATCCAGTCCTTGGGAAAACGCCTGGGGCGACCGTTCTCGCCGATGATCGCGGCTTCCACGCGCGCCTCGACCAGCACGTCTTCGCCGCGCTTGAGCTGCTGTGCCATGGTGATGCGGGCACCCGAAATCTCGACCGTGCGGGTCTCGATGGTCAGCACGTCGTCGATCTTGGCCGAGCCGCGGAAATCGATCTCCATGCGCCTGACGACCCAGACGATCTTTTCGCCATGCTTGCCGTCAGCGAGTTCGGTGTGGTGGACGCCCGCCAGCCTGAGGAAATCGGAGCGGCCGCGCTCGAAGAACTCGAGATAGCGCGCATGGTAGACGACGCCGGAAAAGTCGGTGTCGGCATAATAGACCCGTGCCATGAGGCGGTGGCCGAAAGGCGTCAATCCGCCGGCAAGGCCAGCAGCCAGCACGTCGAGTTCACCCTGATCGGCCATGGGGCTTTCCTTTTTCCGGGCTTTTGGGCACCAGTCTTGTCTGCAGCGAACCGGATGGCAGCAATAATGGCGATGATCAAGACCTGTCTTTTGGCGTTGCTGATGCTGGTCGTGCCGGTTGCATCAGTCGGTGCGGCCACCTTTTCAATGAAGCGCGGCATCAATCTCGACATCTGGGAGACCTGGCCCGGCGAGGACAAATGGGGCATCCCAGATGTGATCCTGCCCTTTCCCGAGTGGCGCAAGCGGCTCGGCGAAAGCGACCTCAGGGCGCTCAAGGCCGATGGTTTCGACGTCGTGCGCATCCCCGTGGATCCCTCGGTGTTTTTGTCCGGCAAGACAGTGACGTTGCGCGAGCAGTTGCTGGAAAGCGTTCTCCAGTCCGCCCGGCTCGTCAACGCTGCCGGGCTCAAGGCGGTTGTCGACCTCCATCTCATTTCGGCTGGCGGCAACGGCCAGATCGGCATGGCCGAGGTGATGGACGATCCGGCAAATTTCGACCGTTATGTCGATCTGGTTCGCCAGATGGCGCTCCGCCTGTCGAAGGAAGATCCGACCTTGCTGGCCTTCGAACTGATGAACGAGCCGGTCGTCGATTGCGAGCCGGACGCGCCAAAACTCTGGCCCGAGCGGCTCAGGCGGCTTCACGCCGCCGCACGCGCTTCGGCGACGCGGCTGACGCTTATCCTGTCAGGGAGCTGTTGGGGCAGCGCCGTTGGTCTCGCCGCGCTCGACCCGAAGGCCATCCCCGACGACAATGTCATCTGGACCTTTCATTCCTACCAGCCTTTCCTTCTCACCCACCAGGGCGCGACCTGGGCCGGCGATTTCATTCCCTATGTCACCGGGCTGCCCTATCCCCTCTATGCCGTGCCGCGCGCGGAACTCGACGCAGCCCTCGACAAGGTGAGGGCCAGGATCAGGGCCGAAGCGCCTATGCTGCGCCGCACCGGCATGCTCGCCTATCTAGATGAGCAGGTGACACTCATCGACACCAGGGAAAAACTCGAAACCACGCTCGACGCGCCGTTCCAGCAGGTCGCGGCCTGGGCGAAAAAGCACGGTATCGCGCCTGAAAACATCTATCTCGGCGAGTTCGGCATGATCCGGCAGGAGTACAACAATCCCCATGTCATTCCCGGCGCCTGGCGTGCGGCCTACGTCCAGGACATGATCGGCCGCGCCGAGGCGCATGGCTTTGCCTGGTCGATCTGGGGTTATGGCGGCGCCTTCGGCATCGTCGACGAATTCGAGGGTCGCAAGGCGGAAGCGGATGTTCTGGAGGTTGTGAGAGGGTTGGAATAATAACTGGCAATCTCAATCATTGATTGTAGGAATATTTTCATGTACCATTGCCGTTGTTTGGCGATGGGACAAGCATGACGAACACAAACGATGAACAGGCCGTACTGAGGAAGTTCCGCACGAGGCATGTCGGCGTCGATCTCGATGTCAAACTGCTGCGGCTTCGGCTAAAGGCAGGCTTCAATCCTGGCCAGCCCCGTGTGCCGGCCGGTGAGCCAGACGGCGGACAGTGGACGGATGGCGATGCAGATGCCGGTCGCTCGCGACCGAACCGCAATCCGACAGGGCTTGGGGCATCACCGAGCGCGATGCCCGGCCGGGACTCTGCGGCTAGGCCATCAGGCAAACCGAGCGCCGGCCAGGCGCGAGTTGCAACACATGTCGGACAAGCAAACAGCCCGCGAAGCCCGCACGTGCGACATACCGTAACCCTGAACGGCGGGAGGCGATTCGTATTCCAAACTGAGGGAGCTACCCAAACCGTACTGGATGGCGCGGGCAAACCGGTCAGCAAGACCTTGTGGACTTCTCAGGGGCCGATGTCCCTGCCGATGATCCAGCGCGTAAATGCGCCAGTTGCCCGCCAGGCATTAGAGGCGGGGCGACAGCTCTACAATCATTTGTCGATTGGCAATACGCGCGACCAGCGGGCATGTCTTGCTTTTACGGCGAAGGAATTTCGGCCAAACGGGTCGATACTGCCTAGTCTCAGCTTCGTAGGCATGCTTTCGCGCGTCGAGACCGAGGCGGTCTGTACCAAGCTGGAACTCGTTCAGCGGCTTTCGAATGAATCGATGGAGGAAGCGAAACTCGCCGGGCCATATTCCAGTGCGGCAGTGTTTGGCACCGCAATACATACGCGATTGCGAGCGAAGATCCTTCAACTCGAAGATACGACTTTGAAAGCAGAGGTATCACTTCTTAAGAAGGTTGAGGAAGCCCCGCGGGATTTCACAGCAGTCCGGGTCGACGTGCTTGAGGATCGCGAGTTTGGACCGATCTGCGTCTACGATCTCAAGACCGGACGCAGAGGGCTCAGCAGCGCGCGAACAATTGAGTTTGCGACGCGCCTGCTTGGTTATGGACGCCCCATCATCGTCATCGAGTTAAGGCCCTACGAATGAGTTCGGCACAGCTGATCAAGAAACATCTCGCACCATTGTTCGCGCGCCATACGGATTTGGTGGCTGCGGGAAGGTGGATCGTCATGAAGCCAATCCGGCATGTCATGCGCGGTATCGTGCTCACCACTTGGAACAAGGGTGAGTACTTTCTGCCTCAATGGGCCGTAACCCATTTCTGCGAACCGGTCGGGCATTTTCCTCTAAACTGGGGCGATCGCCTTTATCGCGACAGCCCGGGGCTGTGGCTGTGGGATGACCCAGACATGCCAGAGTATTTCATGAGCAGGTTCGAGCGGGTAGTACTTCCCGTCTTTCGCAGCGTCGAAACACTAGACGACTTGGTCGCCTATTTGGCTACCAAACCGATTCCTAACCGTAATTTCGAAATCGACGAGTTGCGCGGCGTTTCGCTACATGCAGCACGCGGCGATCTCAACACCGCGCGTGCCAAGCTTGACGATCTCAGGCATGGCCGTTCGTTGTGGTGCATGCCTGGTTTCGCCGAGGCGGAAGTCGCCTCTGTGGTGGAGCCGCTCGGGCCGCTGCTCGACAAGGGCGACCGGGCGGGCATCGCCCAGCAGCTTGCCGCTTGGGAAGCGATGCGGATCGCCAAGCTCCCGAAGGGCTTTGCGCGGATCTGGGAACCTACGCCGTTTCCGGTAGAGGCAGGAACCTGATCGTTCGTAAATAACGTGAGGCCCTACGAATGACCGCTTCGAATCTGATCAAACGTCATCTGGCACCAGTCCACCCTGATATCGAGGTTGTCGGCCGCTGGCTTGTCATGAAGCCGATCAGGCATGTGCTTCGCGGCATCGTCATACTGAGCCGTGATCACGATTCCTATTTCGTTCCTCAGTGGGCCGTAACGCATTTTTGCGAACCTGTCGGCAACTTCCCGCTCAACTGGGGCGACCGCCTCTATCACGATAGTCCGAGCCTCTGCTGTGGGATGACCCGGATATGCCGGAGTACTTCATCTCCAAGCTCGAAAGTGTGGTGCTGCCGGTTTTTCACAGCATCCAGACGCTGGACGATCTGGTCGCCTATGTCGAAACCAGGCCGATCCCCTATCGCCATTTCGAAATCGACGAGTTGCGCGGGGTGTCGCTGCATGCCGCTCGCGGCGACCTCGAAACCGCGCGCGCCAAGCTTGATGATCTCAGGCATGGCCGTTCGTTGTGGTGCATACCCAGTTTCGCCGAGGCGGAAGTCGCCTCTGTGGTCGAGCCGCTCGGGCCGCTGCTCGACAAGGGCGACCGGGCGGGCATCGCCCAGCAGCTTGCCGCTTGGGAAGCGATGCGGATCGCCAAGCTCCCGAAGGGCTTTGCGCGGATCTGGGAACCTACGCCGTTTCCGGTAGAGGCAGAGCCTGAACGTTCGCAATTACCATGAGGCCCTACGAATGACCGCCTCGCAGCTGATTAAACGTCACATCGGACCGCTTTTGAACCGCCACTCGGATATCGAGGTTGTCGGCCGCTGGCTTGTCATGAAGCCGATCAGGCATGTGCTTCGCGGCATCGTCATACTGAGCCGTGATCACGATTCCTATTTCGTCCCTCAGTGGGCCGTAACGCATTTTTGCGAACCTGTCGGCAACTTCCCGCTCAACTGGGGCGACCGCCTCTATCACGATAGTCCGAGCCTCTGGCTGTGGGATGACCCGGATATGCCGGAGTACTTCATCTCCAGGCTCGAAAGTGTGGTGCTGCCGGTTTTTCACAGCATCCAGACGCTGGACGATCTGGGGCCTATGTCGAAACCAGGCCGATCCCCTATCGCCATTTCGAAATCGACGAGCTGCGCGGGGTGTCGCTGCATGCCGCTCGCGGCGACCTCGAAACCGCGCGCGCCAAGCTTGATGATCTCAGGCATGGCCGTTCCTTGTGGTGCATACCCGGTTTCGCCGAGGCGGAAGTCGCCTCTGTGGTCGAGCCGCTCGGGCCGCTGCTCGACAAGGGCGACCGAGCGGGCATCGCCCGCCAACTCGCGTCATGGGAAGCGATGCGGATCGCCAAGCTACCGAAGGGCTTTGCCCGTATCTGGGAGCCTACGCCTTTTCCGGTAGAACAAGGGCCCTGATTTCGTCTTCGCTCAGTCCTCTTCCTGGAACAGATTGATCTGCTGCACGGCGAGATCACGCGGGATTTCGAGGCCGAGATGTTTCCAGGCGTTGGCCGTCAGCACGCGGCCGCGCGGGGTGCGCTGGATGAAGCCCTGCTGGATCAGATAGGGCTCGATGATGTCTTCGATGGCGTCGCGCGGCTCGGACAGGCCGGCGGCGATGGTCTCGATGCCGACCGGGCCGCCGCCGAAATTCATGGCAATCATCGAGAGGTAGCGCCTGTCGAGCGAATCGAGCCCCAGCGCGTCGACCTCGAGCCGCGATAGCGCCTCGTCGGCGATGCGGCGGTCGACGGGTCCGGAGCCGGCCACGGACGCGAAGTCGCGGACGCGGCGCAACAGGCGCCCGGCGATGCGCGGCGTGCCGCGGGCGCGGCGCGCGATCTCAATGGCGCCGTCGTCGGCGAGCGGCATGCCGAGAATGCGGGCGCCGCGGCGCACGATCAGCTCCAGCTCCTCCACCGTGTAGAAATTGAGACGTGTCGGGATGCCGAAGCGGTCGCGCAGCGGGTTGGTCAAAAGGCCTAGCCGGGTGGTCGCGGCCACAAGCGTGAACTTGGCGAGGTCGATCTTGACCGAGCGCGCCGCCGGGCCTTCGCCGATGATCAGGTCGAGCTGGTAATCTTCCATCGCCGGATAGAGGATCTCCTCGACCGCCGGATTGAGCCGGTGGATCTCGTCGATGAACAGCACGTCGCGTTCTTCGAGGTTGGTGAGCAAAGCGGCGAGATCGCCCGCCTTGGCGATGACCGGACCGGACGTCGAGCGGAAGTTGACGCCGAGCTCACGCGCCATGATCTGGGCGAGCGTGGTCTTGCCGAGCCCGGGCGGGCCAACGAACAGCACGTGGTCCAGCGCTTCGCCGCGCCCTTTGGCCGCTTCGATGAATATCTTGAGGTTGGCGCGCGCCGCCGCCTGGCCGACGAAATCGTCGAGGGTCTGCGGACGCAGGCTGTTGTCGGCGTCTTCGCCGCGCTTGTCGGGGGAAATGAGACGGGTGGGCGTATTCATGCGCTCGTCCTCGCACGGACCCCAGCCCCGGGCAAGGCGTTCACCGCGCCAGTTCCTTCAGGCCGAGGCGGATCAGCTTGGAGGAATCGGCGTCATCACCAGCAGCCTTCATGGCGGCCGCGATGGCATTGGCGGCGATGTCGCGGGAATAGCCCAGATTGACCAGTGCCGAGACCGCGTCGGCGATCGGGGCAGGGGCCACGCCCTCGCCGAGTTCCTGCTTGAGCCCGATAGTGCCTGTGGCCTCGCCGGCATAGGCCGGCGCCTTGTTCTTCAGTTCGGTGACGATGCGCTCGGCGACTTTCTTGCCGACGCCGGGGGCTCTGGAGACCATCGCGATGTCGCGCAGCGCGATGGCATTGGCGAGATCGGCCGGCGCCAATGTCGACAGAATCGCGAGCGCCACCTTGGCGCCAACGCCCTGGACGTTGGCCATCAGCAGTTTGAACCATTCGCGCTCCAGCTCCGACTTGAAGCCGTAGAGGCGGATCATATCCTCGCGGACATAGGTCTCGATGAACAGCACCGCCGCCTCGCCGGTGCCGGGCAAGGCAGCAAGCGTGCGCGCCGAACAATGGGCGACATAGCCGACGCCATGGACGTCCAGCACGCAGAAATCCTCGCCGATCTCGTCGACGGTGCCTTTCAACTTGCCGATCATGTGGTGTGTCCCGTCATGGATGGGTGTCAGGTGCGATGATTTCGAGGTCGGGGAAGTAGCTGCGATAACGCGTGGCGTCGCGGGTCAGCAGTCGGTGCCCCGCAGCCTGCGCATGCGCGCCGATGAGGAAGTCGGGCAGGGTACGCTCGCGAGTTCCGCCCGCTCGCCGATACTGCGCTTGCGCAAGGCCGGCGCGAAAAGCGGCTTCCCAAGGTATCTGCTCGCGACGTGGCTTGAGCCAAGCCAAGGCACCTTCGAGACTTGCCTCGTCGCGTATCGGCGAGGCAAGTTCCGACCAGATGATCGGGTTGATCGCTATGTCGCCTGCATCGAAGCACGCCTCGAGGTGTCTTGCGGACCAGACGGCCTGAAAATGTCCCGGCAACAGGACGTCGATGAAGATATTGGTGTCAACGAGGGTCGAGATCGTCACGCGGTCCCCGCAGCCATTCCATGTACTCGTCGGTTGTCATGCCATCGAGATCGATTGTGCCTGCCACGCGATCAAGCCATTGCTTGAACTGCTGTGCTCTTTCTTCGGGCGTTTGTGCTGGCCGGATCGGGACAATGCGGGCACCTTCCTGATCGGCCACGAAATCCACCTCGGAGCCGGGCTCGATGCCGAGTCGGTCGCGGATCTCCTTTGGGATTGTCACCTGGCCTTTTGTGGTCACGCGCATGGTAATACCTCACAGGTATTACTTACCGGCGAGACAAGAACAAGTCAAGAACATGCGTGGCTGCGACCAGTCACCGATTCCTCGCCACTGCCAGGAGTTCATCCACGTTTGTCGCCTGCTCCCCGCTTCCCTCAAGCCGGTCGAGAATGGCAATGAACCGGTCGAGGCGGTCGCGCTCGGCAAGTCGCTCGATATCGTCCTTGGGCACGATGGTGATCTTGCCGCCTTCGATGCCGAATATCACTTCGGTGTTGGCTCCGATGCCGAAGGTTTCGCGCAGATCGCGCGGAATCGTCACTTGGCCCTTGCTGGTCACGCGCATGGAATCATTCCCTTTGTTGCTGGCAAGGAATGATTTAGCGATGAGAACAAGTCAAGAACATCAGGCCTGGGCGGCAGCCAGGGCGGCCAGGCGGTATGCCGGGCTTTGGCGATGATGGGCGTGGCAGATGGCGATCGCCAGCGCGTCGGCGGCGTCGGCGGTGTCGAACACGGCCTTCGGCATCAGCACCTTGACCATCATGGCGATCTGCTTCTTGTCGCCATGGCCGACGCCGATGACCGCCTTCTTCACCGCATTGGGCGAATATTCGGCGACGACCAGCCCAGCACGAGCCGGCACCAGCATGGCGATGCCGCGCGCCTGGCCGAGCTTCAGTGTCGCTGTGGCATCCTTGTTGACGAAGGTCGCTTCGACGGCCGCCTCATGCGGCATTTCACGGTGCAGCACATCGGCGAGCCCGTCATGCAATTGGCACAGGCGGGTGGCGAGCGTCGTCTTGCTGTCGGAGCGGACGGTACCTGCGGCGACAAAACGCAGCGAATTGCCAAGGCTTTCGATGATCCCCCAGCCGGTACGCTGCAGCCCGGGGTCGATGCCAATGATACGAATCGTCTCTCTCATCCGCGAACTCTATCTCCACGGAGGCAAGACACCAGAAAAATGTGAACAAAACAGAAACAATCCCTGCTGTGGCGCAGGGAGTATCGTTGCCTAGTTGCGGGCGAAGGCGGTGTTGAGCAGCGAGATCTGGTCGGAAACCGGATTGCTGCGGCGCATCGCCTGCACCGGCATCACGGTCGTGCCGTTACCGTAGATCTCTTCGTCCATGCGTCGCACATGCGCTTGCAGGCGGAGCGAACGGCGCACCAGATCGACGAATTCGTCGGGCAGCTCGTTCCAGCCGGCGGCGTCGTCATGGGCGGAAGCGGTGTCGAGGCGAACCTTGGATTTCTCGGATGCGACCTGGTCGCGGGTCATCTCGCCGGAATTGGCGGCGCGCTGCAAAAGCAGCCAGGAAGCGATCTGCATCAGGCGCGTGGTCAGCCGCATCGATTCGGCGGCGTAAAGCGTCGCGGCAAGCCGCGACAGCTTCTTGGCCTCGACGCGGCCGGCGCCGTCGAGATACTCGGCGGCCTGTTCGACCAGCCCCATGCCTTCATTGTAGAGAGGTTTGAAGGACGGCGAAAACACCCGCCTTTCGGCGAGCTTGATCGTATTCGCACTTTCCCTCGAAGGCTCGTTCATCATCGCTACCCTGCAACCCTGATCCGCGTTCTGCCGATCTTTTGTCGACGGATTCTGCGCGGCCCGCTCCTATACGCTAAGCCCGATGAAAATGCGCTTCCGCTGTTCTGAACGCAAGCGCATGTTTAACAAAGGGTTAACGCGCCGGATCGAGGCGCTTTTGGAGGGCGTCCCAGGGCACTGCGCGCAAAAAAAAGAGCCGCGGAAAAGCGCGGCTCTCAGGAGTTTAACAGGGAGGCGTCAAACAAAGTGGCTCCAACCACTCGGTAAGAATCCAGATGACTGGATATGCACAGTAAACAACCGGAATGCTTAATGGACGCTTAAAGGTGCCGCTGATTTCGCAATGCGCCCGTTTTGACTGTGCCGTCACGGCACATCGGCGATGCTTGAAATGCCGCGCCGATGTTATGTCGACTCACGACTTCCAGGCGACCGGAAGTGCGATGACGGCAAACAGGAGCATCGCCGCGTAAAAGCCCATCGACGAGATCGCAACCACCGGTTCGATCGCCGCATTGCCGCCGAGCAGGAAGAACAGCCCGACTAGAAGGCCGATGCCGCTCACTGCCGTCAGCCAGAAGTGGATCCTGGCCAGCATCTTGTCCCGCGCCACCGGAAACAGATGATAGAAGAAGGCGAAGACCGCCGACATCAACCAGCCCGCCACCATGGTGTGGGCATGGACCGGCATCTGGCTGTGGTCCTGGCTGATCGACATGTGCAGGCCAAGCGCCATGCCGGCGAGCGCGTAGACGATGGCGAGCGTGAAGAAATTCCGTGCTACCCCTTGCATAATTTTCTCCGAATGCCTTTTCCCCCCCGCAGGGAATGGGTTGATCTCGGCCATGAGGGCCGTGGTGACGGCGCATGTGCACCGGCCGTGCTTCCACCGCATGCCGCGCGGTCGGGCCGCGCGCTTGCAGGGCAGTTACATCGAAAGTTTCATCAGGAAGATGTGCCGGCCGTTTGCCTCCCCCCAAGGCCGGTTGTGCACGGCGCCGTCCCCCACGACGCACCTCAACGTATCATATTTCTGCTTGCTGATATGTCAGTTGCGCAGCTTTTGCGGGCGCCTTCAACCGGAATTTCCGCGGTTTTCCGGCGCCCCTGCGCGGCCTCGATAGGGCGGCCGCTGGAAACACACCCCGTTCTCCCCCGACACAATGGCGAAACAGCGCCGATGCTATCTGCCGGCCTCGAAAATTAGCGGTGGCTGAAACGGCTGCCTGCGTTTTCGCAAAAACCGGATTGGAAAGGTTCGGAAGATGGACTGGTACTCTCTCGTCAAGTTCTTGCACGTCGTTGCAGCCGTGGTGTGGGTGGGCGGTGGGTTCGCGCTCATGCTGCTCGCCGTGCGTGCGGACCGTGCCGGCAATGTCGATGGCATGCTTCAGGCGATGCGTTCGGTGGGCGAACTCGGCAACAAGCTGTTCGCGCCGACGTCGCTGGTAACCCTCGTGCTCGGGCTCATCATGTGCTGGTTCTGGGTCGGCTTCAGCGATCTCTGGATCATCATCGGGCTGGCCGGATACGTGACGACCTTCCTGATCGGCACGCTGGTGTTCAAGCCCGCTGCCGACACATGGCTGCGATCATCGCCCGCGACGGCGTAACGCCTGCCGCCCTCGACCAGGGCCGCCGCATCCTCAAGGTGGCGCGCTTCGACTATGCCATGATGCTGATCATCGTTGCCGACATGGTGCTCAAGCCGACGCCGTCCGACCTGCCGATCCTGCTGGCGATGGCGGCCGTTTTCGTTGTCGGTCTCTGGGCCGCATTCGACGGCTTGCGGCCGTCCATGACAGCTGCTGCCTGACTTTCCGAGGCGGCGTCCGTGTGGGCGCCGCCGTGGCTTTCAATCCTTCGCCATGTCGCGCAGGCGGAATTTCTGGATCTTGCCGGTCGAGGTCTTGGGAATTTCGGCGAAAATCACCGCCTTGGGCACCTTGAAGCGGGCAAGCAGGGTGCGGCAGTGCTCGATGATCTCGGCTTCGGTCGCCGTCTTGCCGGGCTTGAGTTCGACATAGGCCACCGGCACTTCGCCCCACTTGTCGTCGCCGCGCGCCACCACCCCGCACGAAGCAACCGCGGGATGCTTGTAGAGCGCGTCCTCGACCTCGATCGACGAGATGTTTTCGCCGCCCGAAATGATGATGTCCTTGGAGCGGTCCTTGATCTGGATGTAGCCGTCGGGATGCATCACGCCGAGATCGCCGGAATGAAACCAGCCGCCGGCAAAGGCCTCGTCGGTGGCGCGTTTGTTCTTGAGATAGCCCTTCATGACGATGTTGCCGCGGAACATCACCTCGCCGATGGTCTCGCCGTCGGCGGGTGTCTTTTCCATCGTCTCGGGGTCCATCACGGTCAGGTCTTCGAGCGCTGCATAGCGCACCCCCTGGCGCGCCTTCTTGGCCGTGCGCGGACCCTTGTCCAGCCCGTCCCACTCGCCGTGCCATTCGTTGACGACGGCAGGTCCATAGGTCTCGGTCAGGCCATAGAGATGGGTGACGGCAAAGCCGGCATCGGCCATGCCGGAGAGCACCGCCTCGGGTGGTGGGGCGGCAGCGGTGTTGAAGGTGACGAGCTGCGGAAACTCGCGCTTGTCCTCATCGCGCGCATTGATCAGCACCGACATGACGATGGGTGCGCCGCACAGATGCGTCACGCCGAGATCGGCGATGGCGTCGTAGATCGGCTTGGCGCGCACCCAGCGTAGGCAGACATGGGTGCCGGCCTGCACGGCGAGCGTCCAGGGAAAGCACCAGCCGTTGCAGTGGAACATCGGCAGCGTCCACAGATAGACCGCGTGCTTGTCCATGCCGGCATGGATGGTGTTGGTGTAGGCCATCAGCGCGGCACCGCGATGATGGTAGACCACGCCCTTGGGATTGCCCGTCGTGCCCGACGTGTAGTTGAGCGAGATCGCATCCCATTCGTCGTCGGGCATCGACCAGGCGAAGTCCTGGTCGCCGGATGCGACGAAGTCCTCATAGTCGATGGTGCCGATGCGTTCGCCCTTGGGGTAAGGCGCATCCGCCGGATAGGCGGGGTCGTCATAGTCGATGACCAGCGGCTTGACCGTGGCGAGCGCCAGCGCCTCCTTGACCACGGCGGAGAACTCGCGGTCGACGATCAGAAGCCTGGTCTCGGCGTGGTCGAGCTGAAAGGCGATGATCGCCGCATCAAGGCGCGTGTTCAGGGAATGAAGCACGCCCTTGGTCATCGGCACGCCGAAATGCGCTTCCAGCATAGGCGGCGTGTTCGACAGCATTACCGTCACCGTGTCGCCCTTGCCGATGCCTTGCTTGGCCAGTGCGGAAGCCAGCTTCAGCGAACGCTGCCACCATTGGACATAGCTCGTGCGCTGGTCGCCATGGATAATGGCCAATTGGTCGGGAAAGGTCTTGGCCGCGCGCTCGAGAAAGCTCAGCGGCGTCAGCGGCTGGTGGTTGGCGGGGTTCTTGTCGAGGTCTTCCTCGTATTTTGCCATGACGTTTCTCCCTTGTCGCCGCGAAGCTAGTTCAGCGCTCAAGCCGGGTCATCCTCACATAAAGTCGCGTACCCCGTCATAGAGCAATTTTAGCGCGACGACGGCTACCGTGGCGTATGTGAAGGGGTAGAAGATTTCCGGCTTCATCCGCCGGACGAGCCAGGCGCCGGCAAGTGTCGCCAAAGGTGCCAGAGGCATCAGCACCAGCGACGCGGTAAGGTTGGCGGTGTCGAACTGGCCGAGCGCGAAATAGGGCACAAGCTTGATCGCGTTGGTTACGGCAAAGAAGATCACGCTCGTGCCCGTGAGCACTTTCGGATCCATCCTGAGCGGCAGCGTGTAGACCTGGAAGGGCGGGCCGCCGACATGGGCGACAAAGCTGGTGAAGCCGGCGATCGAGCCCCAGAAGGCGGCGGCGATGCTGTTCGGCTCGGCCTTGTGGTCGGCCCCGTGGCGCAGGCTGGTGTAGATCCAGCGTGCCACGAAGGCGAAGGCGATGGCGCCGACGATGAAACGCACATCGTCGGCCGTCACAAGCGATGCTGTCAGCCAGCCGACGCCGATGCCGATGATCGAGCCCGGCAGCATCTGCCACAGGATTGTGCGGTCGAACACGCCGCGCCACGTCCACAGCGACACCGCGTCCATCAGGATGAGGATCGGCAACAGGATGGCGGCCGCTTGAACCGGCGAGATCACCAGCGCCATCAGCGGCACGCCGACAAAACC
This sequence comes from Aminobacter sp. AP02, assembly GCF_003148805.1. Taxonomy (GTDB): domain Bacteria; phylum Pseudomonadota; class Alphaproteobacteria; order Rhizobiales; family Rhizobiaceae; genus Aminobacter. Next base: position 41,597 of record NZ_QGGX01000024.1, on the reverse strand, counting down.
GACAGCGCCGCCGAAACCGCCCTTGGACAGGCCGACGAGAATCACCGCGGGCACCGCGGCTGCGTAGAACCATGGATCGAGCAGAAGCGAAGTCATGGGCGGCCTTTCTGCTCGCGGATGGCTGCATCGTGGCAGGTTGGCGAGGGCTGCGCCAATCTTTTCATGTGGTTGGGTCGCGCTGCGTGTCCTGTTCAACGGCGGCACTTTGCTCTATGCCCCAATGCAAACATGATCGCCTTGCATAGGCGTCAAGCATCCGGATCGAAGAACATGAACCCAACCACGCCGCCCAACCGCTGCCGCATCGTGTTGATCGCGCCGCCCTCGGTGAAGCCTGCCGATGTCGAGGCAGCACTCGCCGGTGGCGATGTCGCATCGCTCATCTTGCCGGGCGAGGGCGTCGACGAGGCGTCGTTCCAGGGCTTTGCAGAAAAGGTCGTGGCCGCAGCCCAAAAGGCCGACGTGGCCGTGGTCGTGGCTGGCGACACCCGGGTGGCCGGCCGCGTGCATGCCGATGGCATCCACATCGAGGGCAACAAGGATGAACTCGCCGAAGCCGTCGAAAACTACCAGCAGCGCATGATGGTCGGTGCGGGTGGCGCCAAGACGCGCGACGACGCTCTCGAGCTTGGCGAAGAACGTCCCGACTACATCTTCTTTGGCCGCTTCGGCTACGACAACAAGCCCGAGCCGCATTCGCGCAATCTGTCGCTTGGCGAATGGTGGTCGGAGATGATCGAAATCCCCTGCATCGTCATGGCCGGTTCCGACATTGCCTCGGTGCAGGTGGTCGCGGCAACGGGCGTCGAGTTCGTTGCAGTCTCGTCGGCTGTATTTGGCGAGGGTATCGACCCACGCGAGGCGGTGGCCCGCGCGAATGCCTTGCTCGACGAGACCGCGCCGCGCTTCGAGGAGTAGCCTTTGATGGATCGTTCGCGCCTCCTTGCCGCTTTGTTGTGCCTGGGCTTCGGGCTCGCGCCCGCGATGGCTGTCGAGCGCGCGCCGATCCCGCAGCCCGACCATGGCGCTGTGCCATCACTTGGCAAGCCGCTCGGCACCATCGATCCCAACCGGTTCGGTCCGGCACCCATGCCGCTGGACAGATCACCCGCGCCAGCGGCAGAACCCGTTGCCGCACCGGCACCTGCCGGCACTCCCGACCTGGGTGCCAATCCGGCGGCCAAGCCGGCTGACGGCATCGACCCCAACCGCTTTGGCGGCAAGCCCTCGGATGAGGCATATGGCGCGTTCCAGCGCGGCCTCTACATGACGGCCTACAATCTGGCTCTGCCGCGCGCCGAGGCCGGGGATGCCGCGGCGCAGACGCTGGTTGCCGAAATCCTGTCGCGCGGGCTCGGCGTTGCGCGCAACGATGGCGAGGCGGCCAAGTGGTATGCGCGCGCTGCCGAGCAGGGTGTTGCCGAAGCACAGTTCCAGTATGCGCTGTTGCTGCTCGACGGGCGCTACGTCGCCCGCGACGAAAAGGCTGCCAGCGCCCTGATGCAGTCGGCGGCCGAGGCTGGCAACCGTTTGGCCCAGTTCAACTATGCCCAGATGCTGGTACAGCGCGAGCCGGGCAACAAAGGTCTCGAAAAGGCCGTGCCCTATTATGAACGGGCCGCGGCTACCGGGCTGGCCGACGCCCAGTACGCCATGGCCCAGGTCTATGCCAACGGCGTTGGCGGCAGGCTCCGCGACGACAAGCAGGCGCGTCTGCTGCTCGTGCGCGCCGCCAGGCAGAACTACGATTCCGCCCAGTTCGACCTTGCACTGTGGATGGCCGACGGGCGCGGAGGCGACCGCGACCTGAAGTCGGCTTTCGGCTGGATGAAGCTTGCGGCCGACGGCGGCAATGTCGCCGCTCAGAACCGTCTCGCGAAATTTTACATGGGCGGCATCGGTGTCGAGCCCGATTCCATTCTCGCAGCCGCCTGGTACATCAATGCCCGCCGTGCCGGACTGAACGATCCCGAGATGGACGACTTCCTGCGTGGCCTGACCGATGCCGAGATGAAGCAGGCGCTGGAGCGCGCAAACCGGCTTCGCTGATATGGTGAAAATCGCGACTTCTCTTGCCTAAAAAGCCATTTTGTGGTCTTGGAGGCGCCGATAGCGCCCTTTCCGGCGCAAACCTCTCTTCCGGAACCCAATCATGGCCAAGATCAACGGCAACGAAATCCGTCCCGGCAACGTCATTGAACATGACGGCGGCCTCTGGGTGGCGGTCAGGACCAACCACGTCAAGCCCGGCAAGGGTGGCGCCTACAACCAGGTCGAACTCAAGAACCTCATCAACGGCACCAAGCTCAACGAGCGTTTCCGCTCGGCCGAGACGGTGGAAAAGGTTCGCCTCGAGCAGAAGGACTTCTCGTTCCTCTACGAGCAGGGCGACGCACTGGTGTTCATGGATACCGCAAGCTACGAGCAGCTTGAGCTTCTCAAGGATTTCGTCGGCGATCGCGCCGCGTTCCTTCAGGACGGCATGATGGTCACGGTCGAGCTTTATGACGAGCGCCCGATCGGCATCGCGCTGCCTGACCAGGTGACGCTGACGATCACCGAGGCCGACCCGGTGGTGAAGGGCCAGACGGCTGCTTCCTCCTACAAGCCGGCGGTGCTGGAAAACGGCGTCCGCGTTCTGGTTCCGCCTTTCATCTCTTCGGGCGAGCGTATCATCGTCGACACCAACGAGATCACCTACGTCCGCCGCGCGGACTGAGCACGGCAACGGAAAGTTCTAGATCATGGCGCGTTCAGCGATCCTAAATGTCATGGTGCAGGCCGCCATGAAGGCCGGCCGCTCGCTGGCCCGCGACTTCGGCGAAGTGCAGAACCTGCAGGTTTCGCTGAAGGGCCCTGGCGACTATGTCAGCCAGGCCGACCGCAAGGCCGAGGACATCCTGTTTGCAGAGCTGTCGAAGGCGCGTGCCGGCTACGGCTTCCTGATGGAAGAGCGCGGCGTTGTCGCTGGAGAAGACGACCAGCATCGCTGGATCGTCGATCCGCTCGACGGCACCACCAACTTCCTGCACGGCATTCCGGTGTTTTCGATCTCGATCGCTCTGGAACGTCAGGGCCAGATCGTCGCCGCGGTCGTCTACAACCCGGCGATGGATGAGCTTTACACCGCCGAGCGTGGTGGCGGCGCCTTCCTCAATGACCGCCGCCTGCGCGTCTCCGGCCGCACCAAGCTGTCGGATGCTGTCATCGGCTGCGGCGTGCCGCACCTTGGCCGCAGCCATCACGGCAACTTCCTGCTCGAACTGCGCAACGTCATGGGCGAAGTGGCGGGTGTCCGACGCCTCGGCTCGGCCGCTCTCGATCTGGCCTATGTCGCCGCCGGGCGCATGGACGGTTTCTGGGAAACCGCGCTGTCGCCCTGGGATGTCGCGGCAGGCATCCTTCTGGTGCGCGAAGCCGGCGGCTTCGTCTCCGACGACAAGGGTGGGCAGGATATGCTCGATGGCGGTTCGATCGTCGCCGGCAACGAGACCATCCACCGCGCCCTTATCAAGACGCTGAAGCGGCCCATCGCGCCGCGCTGATCCGCCGCGTCACGGGCTTCTTGTCTTCGTTCCCTGCGGGTAGCCATATTAGGCTCCGCGCAGGGACGGACCATGTCGGACAATAACGCCAAGCATGAAACAGCTGTGCCCTTCGTCGGGCGCTATACCCATTCGCGCGCCGAACTCATTGCCGACGGCGTAGTCCACGCGATTGGCATCTTGCTTGCCGCCGCCGCCGGTTCGGTGCTGCTGGCGGTCTCCGCTTCCCATACCGCCACCGGCGAATATCTCGCTGCCGTCGTCTTTGTCGTAGCGCTGCTCACGGTGCTGTCGGTGTCGTTCCTCTACAATCTGTGGCCGATCTCGCCGGCAAAATGGGTGCTGCGCCGTTTCGACCACGCCGGGATCTACCTGCTCATCGCCGCGACCTACACGCCCTTCCTCGTCCAGCTCGACGATCGCTTCACCGCAAGCGTGATGGCCGGCATCGTCTGGACGGCGGCAATCGCGGGCATGGCGATCAAGCTCTTCTTGCCCGGCAGGCTCGATCGGCTGGCGATCGCCTTCTATCTCGCCATGGGCTGGAGCGGCGTCGTCATCCTGCGCCCGCTGATCGCGACCTTGCCCTCGGCCACGCTTTGGCTGCTGTTTTCGGGCGGGATGGTCTATTCCTGCGGTGTCGTCTTCTACGCCTGGCAACGGCTGCGCTTCCAGAGTGCCGTCTGGCACAGCTTCGTCGTCACCGGTGCCGGGTTGCATGTGGCGGCGATGATCGACCTTCTGGTGGTGGCGCGGCTCTGATTGCGGTGCGATCCCGGCGTCGGGAAGCGCAAGCGCCTTTCATTTTCGTCACATTTCCGCTTACAGTCGTAGTCCACTAACGCATTGCGCCGGAACTTCCCGAAAGTGCGGTGCATAGACTTCAAGGCGATGGCTGCCAGGGCGCGTCCGGATGGATGCGCGGGCGCCAGCCGCAGGGAACCGGAACCGGGGCGTCGATGGCATTGTTGAAATCTCTCGGGGTGGGCAAAGGCTCCGACGTGCTGAGCTACGATCCGCACCGCCTGTCGTCTCCGCAGGTGTTCCTGCTGACGATGATCATCTTCCTGGCGATCGTCGCCTTCATCGCGGCAATCCTGACGCGGCAGATTTCGCATGCCTTCAGCACCAATCCCGGGCTCAATGGCCTGATCCTTGGTGTGCTGGTGGTCGGCATCATACTTGCGTTCGTCCAGGTCGGCCGCCTGTTCCGCGAAGTGCGCTGGGTCAATTCCTTCCGCGCCGGCTCGGAGGCGACGCACCCGGTGCTGCTCGCGCCGATGAAGGCGATGCTCGGACGGTCCTCGGCGATGGTGTTTTCGACCAGTTCGATGCGCACGATGCTCGACTCCATTGCCACGCGCCTTGACGAAAGCCGCGACGTTTCGCGCTATCTCGTCGGCCTGCTGGTATTTCTCGGCCTGCTCGGCACCTTCTGGGGCCTGCTGGGGACCATCGGTTCGATTGGCGAAACCATCCAGTCGCTCGATCCCGGCAGTGGCGATGCGTCAGCCGTGCTCGAATCGCTGAAAGCCGGACTCGCGGCACCCCTGCAAGGCATGGGCACCGCGTTCTCGTCGTCGCTGTTTGGTCTATCCGGCTCGCTGGTGCTGGGCTTCCTTGACCTTCAGGCCGGCCGCGCTCAAACGCGCTTCTACACCGAGCTGGAAAACTGGCTCTCCAGCGTCACCGACCTTTCCTCCGACATGGTCGTCGCCGATGCGAAGAACGGCTCCTCCGACGAAATCCGCGTATTGTCGGAACGCCTTCGCAACATGCAGGAACATGGCGGCTCGAATCCACGCGTCGCCGCCGCCATGGCCAATCTCGCCGACGGCATCTCCGGCCTGGTCAAGAACATGCGCAGCGAACAGCAGATCATGCGCGACTGGGTCGAGGCTCAGTCGGACGAACAGAAGGCGATGCGCAGCACGCTCGAAAAGATCGCCGACGCCCTGAAGAAGGAAGGGGTGCACTAAGGTGGCATTGGCGCGCGGGCGGCGCGGCGACCGCCGCATCGACTATTGGCCGGGCTTTGTCGATGCTTTGTCGACGCTGCTTCTGGCGATCATGTTCCTTTTGTCGGTCTTCGTGCTGGCGCAGTTCCTGCTCAGCCGCGAGATTTCGGGCAAGGACGAGGTGCTGACCCGGCTCAACTCGCAAATCAACGAACTGACGCAGCTTCTGGCGCTCGAGCGCTCCAATTCCCAGGACACCGAGGATGCGCTCGCCAATCTGCAGGCGTCGCTGTCGGCTGCCGAGAGCGAGAAGAGCCGGCTCGAGCAGTTGCTCTCCCAGGGCTCCGGCGCCGGCGCCGAGGCCACCGCTCGCATCGGTTCGCTGACCGGCGAGCTCGACAGCGAGCGCCAGGTCAGCCAGCGCGCGTTGAGCCAGGTCGAATTGCTCAACCAGCAGATCGCGGCCCTGCGCCGGCAAATCGGCGCCCTGGAAGAGGCACTCAACGCCTCGGAGACCCGAGACAAGGAATCCAACACCAAGATCGCCGATCTCGGCCGCCGCCTGAACGTCGCGCTGGCCCAGCGCGTTCAGGAACTCAACCGCTATCGTTCCGATTTCTTCGGGCGCCTGCGCGAGATTCTGTCCGATCGCGAAAACATCCGCATCGTCGGCGACCGCTTCGTGTTTCAATCCGAGGTGCTGTTTCCGACCGGCTCCGAGCAGATCAACGACGCCGGCAAGGTCGAGATGAAGAAGCTCGCCGACGCCATCATCGAGCTGCAGAAGGAAATCCCCCCTGAAATCAACTGGGTGCTGCGGGTCGATGGTCATACCGACAACATTCCTCTGTCGGGAACCGGCCGCTATCGGGACAATTGGGAGCTTTCTTCGGCGCGTTCGACCTCGGTGGTCAAGTTCCTGATCGAGAACGGCGTGCCAGCCAATCGCCTGGTTGCCGCCGGCTTTGGCGAGTTCCAGCCGCTCGACGAAAGCGGCACCGACGAGGCCCGTTCCAAGAACCGCCGCATCGAGCTCAAGCTCACGGAGCGCTAGATCAAGAGTTCGTGAGAAAGAACCTGCGTCTAGGGCGCATGTCCGGTGTTTCCAGTCTTGACTGGCGTGAGTTTGGCGGTCTCGAAGATTATTTTTTCTTAATTATGCTTTCGCCGGCGATGGTTCTATTTTCCAACGTGCAGTCCGGGACACGCCGACGATGGCCCTCCCACCGTGACTCGACGTGTCTTGACGGGCAGTCAACGCTACGGCGGTTCGCCGCCGGGCATTTCGGGAGTCGCAACAATGCGCTCTTTGGCTTTAACAGCAGCTCTCGCTGCAATCCTTGTTTCCGCACCAATGGCAACAGCCTTCGCACGCGGCCATGAAGGCGGCGGCGGCCATGGCGATCACGATCGCACACACGCGCGTGATGTGTTCTCAAACGGCAAGGATGACAACGACAGTTCGAATTCGCAGCTTCCGATCTCGGGGCAGCCGCGATCGGCTTGCGTGCCAGGGCACGCGGCTTGGTATTGTGTACCGAGTACACGATGACCTGCCAGGCGGTGGGTTGCGCCTGAGCGCATGGTACTCCCACACCATCCCGTGATTTGGGTGTGACATCCGTAGGGGGAGGTGGCTTGCCGCCTCCTCTTGTCATGCTTGATCTTGCTGGAAACCTCGCCCCTCGCAAGTTCACTGGAAATCAAGATATCGTGTGCCGAAGACCCTGCCGCATGTGCGGCAGATTTGTGGCTGGATCGCCGTAATCGCCACGGCAGCTTGGGCGCCCAAAATTATTTTTTCTTAATTATGTTCTTGTTTGCATCGGACCTAGACTCTGTTGCAGTCCGGGAAACGCCGGCGATGGCCTCCCACCGTGACTCGACGTTTCCAGACGGACTACGAATGCTGGGGCGAAAGCCGCCCCACAAAAATCTAGGAGACGCAAAGATGCGCTCTATGGCATTCAAGGCGGCGCTTGCCGCACTTCTGATTACGGCTCCGATGGCCTCGGCTTTTGCAAAGGAGCACACCTCCGATACAAGCGGTTCGCCAAGTCACGAAACCTATAGAGATTTCTTTGACGGCGGCGACAATACCGGCAATTCGACATCAATTGCGGGTCATCTTCAGGTCCATCCTGTCAGCTACATCCTCTCTGAATTGCGCAATGACGACGCCCGCATTGCCAATGATCGGCACATGAGGCGGATCAGCGCCGCCCAAGCCCGCCAGCTCACCGGCGAGGATGCGGCGATACGTCGTACGGCCACGAGCGATGCAGGCTACGGCGGCATGCTGTCGGCGGGTACATACAGCCAGCTTCAGTCGGAGGTCTCCAGCCTCGGCTCGCAGATCAGCCGCGATGCTGGCCGCTGACTTCGGCAACCTGCCAGGCGCCCTCGGAGCAAATCCGGGGGCGTTTCTTTTAGTGAGCTACCAGCCGAGCCATAGTGCTGCGAGGGCAAGCGTCGCCGGAAGTGCCTGGATCAACAGTATTTTGCGGCTGACAGTGGCCGCCCCATAGACGCCGGCGATTGCCACGCACAGCAGGAAGAAAACCTTCACCTCGAAACCTGCCACACCCAGCCACAGGCCCCAGATCAGGCCGGCTGCGAGGAAGCCGTTGTAGAGCCCCTGGTTGGCCGCCAACGACTTCGAGGCCTTGGCGAACCTTGGCTCGAGGCCAAAGGCCTTGTGGCCGCGCGGCGTGTCCCAAAGCACCATTTCCAGATAGACGATGTAAAGGTGGATGAGTGCCACCAGCCCGACGAGTATGTTCGAAAGCATCGCAGTCCCCCGGATTCACCAGACTTGACCACGCCGGCGGATGCATCGGCAAGGGCTGGCCCATCCGAACCGTCTTGCGGATGCGGGCAGTTTGGTATCCTCTCGCCGCGATCTTGAGACAGGGGAATCACCATGTCCTTCGCAAAGCTCGACGACCTCGGCCGAAAGCTGGAAGCGCTGGAACATGCGCTCGCCGTTTTGAGCGCCGATGAGGCAACCCACATGGCAGTGGGTGGCGGCGCCAAGCGCGCCGAGGCGCTGTCGGCGCTCGCCGGAATGCACCACCGCCAAGCCACAGCGCCCGAAATCGCTGACTGGATCGTTGCCGCCGAGACGGAGGCATTGAACGAAGAGCAGGTTTCCGCCCTGCAGGAATTCCGCCGCCAATACACCAACATGACCTGCCTGCCGTCGGAGTTCGTCGAGCGTCAGACCTCCGCCCGGCTGCGGTCTGAGCAGCTGTGGCGCGACCTGCGCGCCAAGAACGACTGGGCCGGCTTCCAGCCGGCGCTCGAAGGCATCGTGGCGCTCGTCCGTGAGGAGGCGGCGCTGCGCTCGGAAGCACTTGGCCTCGATCCATACGACGCGCTCATGGAGCAGTACGATCCGGGCCACCGCACTGCTGACATCACGCCCGTCTTCACCGACCTCAAGGCCTTCTTGAAAGGTTTCGTGCCGGAAGCATTGGCCGTTCAGGCGGAGCGTCGGGCAAAGAACCCGGTGCGGGCGCTTTCGGGTGTCTACGCCATCGATCGCCAGCGTGAACTTGGCCTGGCCATGATGGGCGCCATCGGTTTTGACCTGACGCGCGGCAGCCTTTCTGTGTCGCACCACCCGTTCTGCGGTGGGGTGCCATCCGACGTGCGCATCACCACGCGCTACAAGACGACCGATTTCCTGTCGGCGCTGATGGGCGTGCTGCACGAAACCGGCCATGCGCTCTACGAGCAGAACCTGCCCGAAGCCTGGTCGCATTGGCCGCTCGGCAAGGCGCGCGGTACAGCCGTCCATGAAAGCCAGAGCCTGTTCGTTGAAAAGCAGCTTGGCCGCAATCCGGCCTTCTGGCACTGGGCGCTGCCGCTGGTCGAACAACATCTCGGCGAGCGCTGGTCGATGGAAGAGATCCTGCCGCATGTGCATCAGGTCGAACGCGGCCTGATCAGGGTCGATGCCGACGAGGTCACCTATCCGCTGCATGTCATCCTGCGCTACGAACTGGAACAGGAACTCGTTTCAGGCCGCCTGTCCGTGTCGGACCTGCCCCAAGCGTGGGACGCCAAGATGCGCGAGTATCTGGACCTCTCGACCATCGACAATCCCGGCGACGGCCCGATGCAGGACGTCCACTGGCCGAGTGCCGCTTTTGGCTATTTTCCGTCCTACACGCTGGGCGCGATGATGGCGGCACAGCAATGGGCGGCTCTGACCAAGACGCACCCTTCGGTCGACGACGAGATCGCGCGTGGCCATTTTGAGACCGTCAACAACTGGCGCCGCGACAAGATCTGGTCGCAGGCCTCGCGCTGGCCGGCACCCGAACTGCTCGAACGTGCCACAGGCGAAAAGCTCAACGCCGTGCATTTCACCACGCATCTGAAGAAGCGCTACGGGGCCTGATAGACCTTCCCTTGCGGAGTGGCTGTGTCTCGATTTCCACTTGAATTTCGGCGGCTGCAGCTTTCGGGGAGGAGCGCCGCCAGGCACGCGGCGGGGTGATGCAAGCAGCTCGTCCGCCCAGTCTGCAATCGGCCGGCGGGCCACAACCAGGAAGCGGAACGCGGTCGTGAAGCTCGCCGCTTTCCTGTCCCAAGGTAGGTGCAATTTCGCACAAATGCGCGAGTCATCGTACTACGAAGACGAGTCTAGCTGACTGTCATGCCAGTTATCCCTAGTTGAGTGAATCGTCGCTAATATTTTGCATTGCTCCGATAACTTGGCTGCTCTAAGTAAAGCCGTTGTTAAGTTTTGAGTGGCGGGCGGGGTGTCCCCACATAGTGCCTTTGTCCGTTCGGGCGCGCATATCAATGGTGGGGATACAATGCAACTTTTTGGCCGCAGCGTTGCGACGCGGACTCGTTTTGATTCATTTCAGGCTACCCGGTCTTCTGAAAATCATCCCTTGAACCTAACAACTGCGCGTGTCGGCCCGTTGCGGGCCGGTACGGCGCTGGTGACGCTTGCTGCCGTAGCTGTTGTGCTGGGTGGTGTGTCGCCCGCACGGGCGGACCAGTATTGGGATGGCAGCAATACTTCGGGTGCGGCCGATGGCGGTGCGGGGCAGTGGGACGCAACGTCTACGAACTGGACAGACAGCAATGGCGCGGGCAGTGGTATCTGGGCCGGCGGAGGCGCTGTGTTCGGCGGCATCGGTGGAGGCGTTTCCGTTTCTGGCACGCAGAGCTTTGAGGCGCTCAAATTCACTGTGGATGACTATAGGATCACGGGCGGTCCCTTGAACTTGGTGGGTTCTGCCGCGACGATCTCCCTTGATAGTGGACGAACCGCAGAAATCGGCTCGGTACTGCAGGGGGGCGGATTATTCCTTACCGGAGGCGGCACGCTCACGCTGTCCGATGCGAACAATACCTACACTGGCGCGACGACCATCGACACCAACACCACGCTGAGGCTTATCAGGCAAAGCAAAATCGCTGCTTCGAGCGGCGTCGATGTCCGCGGGACTTTCGATGCTTCGGGTTTAGGCACGGCTGGTGTGAGCATCAAGGCTTTGACTGGAACTGGTTCAGTCGTTCTTGGCGGCACGTCTTTATCCATTACAGCCGCCAGTGGCACGTTTTCCGGTGTGATCTCTGGAAGCGCTGGCATCAACATCGCGGGTGGAACTCAGATTTTCACGGGGACTAACACCTACACCGGAAGCGCTGGCATCAACGGTGGTGCGACTTTGCAGTTGGGTTCTGGTGGCACTACCGGGATGGTTGCCGGCTCAATTAATAACCACGGTACCTTGATCTTCAACCGTTCCGACGACATCACTTATACGGGCGTCATCAACAGCGCTGGCGCGTTCCGGCAAGTCGGCGGCGGCAAGCTGACCCTTACAGGAGGGGGCCAAAACAGTGGCAGCGGTTCGGCCAGCGTGTTGATCTCAAATAACAGTACGCTGCAATTTGGCAATGGCGGGGTGAGCAGTTGGCTCGGTGGCGCCGCTGGGTCGATAACCATCGACGCCGGTAGCAAGCTGATTTCCAACATGGCCAACGTCAACTCGTACTCATGGAGCGGAAAGCTTGCCGGGGCAGGCGACTTTTTCAAGCAGGGATCGAACACCATCATTCTGAGGGGCGACAGTTCCGCATTCGCTGGCGAGACGTTTGTCAACGCCGGCACGCTCAATGTGGGCTACAAGGGCAGCGGTAAGTTGGCTGGGCCGATTGTGGTCGATGCGGGCGCCCGGTTTGGCGGCAGCGGCACCGTCATCGGCAACGTGACGATAGCTACGGGCGCAACACATAGCGTGGGCGATACTGCCAATCCGCTGGCTACCGGTCTCGTCCACACCCAGACGATCAACGGCAACTACGTCAATCGCGGCACTCTTGAGATCGAAGCCATGCCTGCGGGCGCCGACAAGCTGGTGGTCAATGGCGCAGTCGACATCACTGGCGCCAAGCTAAACCTGCTCATGTCGCCGCCGACCAACACAAGCTGGAACCCCACCAACGGCCCGTTCACGCTGATCCAAAATGATGGTGCGGATGCGGTCGTGGGCACTTTCGCCTCGGTCGGCAATCTTAACAACCTTCTTTTCCTCAATCACGCCATCAGCTACGCCGGTGGTGATGGCGGCAACGATGTGACGCTGACGCTGACGCGCAACGACGCCTCGCTTGGCAGCGTCGCGACAACGCCCAACCAGGCGTCTGTCGCCGGCGGTATCGACAGTCTGCCGGCGAACAATCGCGTCCGTGCCGCCTTCTCGATGTCGTCCAATGCAGCTGAAGCCCGCGACGCGCTCGACCAACTCTCGGGTGACATCCACGCTTCTGCTTCCGGCGCCTCAACGCAGACGAGTTCCTTTCTGGGCGAGTTCGCCAACGATCGAGTTCGTTCCGCCTTTGGCGATGTTGCGGCGCCAGATCTGCCAGTCATGGCCTACGGAGACGGTGGCATAGAATGGGTTGCGGCCGACAACGACCGCTTCGTTGTCTGGGGGCAGGCCCTTGGCAATTGGGGTTCGGTCGACGGCAACGGCAGCGCTGATAGCTTTGATCACTCGAGTGGCGGCCTGATAGCTGGGGGCGACACGATCGTTGGCGACGAATGGCGCCTCGGCTTGCTTGCAGGCTACAGCCGCACCAGTTTCGACACTGACGATGGGGCGTCCTCCGGCGACAGCAACAACTACCACGTTGGTGCCTATGGTGGCCGCCATTGGGGCGCCATAGGCCTGCGCGCCGGGGCCGCCTACACATGGCACGCCATCGAAACCAGCCGCAATGTGTCGTTCCCCGGGCTCAACGAAACGCTGAAGGCCGATTACGATGCGAGCACGGCGCAGGCCTTCATCGAGGCCGGCTATCGGACCGAAATGGGACGGTTTGCCTTCGAGCCGTTCGCCGGGCTCGCCTATGTCAGCACATCGACGGATGCGTTTGCCGAAACGGGTGGATCGGCTGCTCTTTCCAGTGCCGAGACAAGATTTGACAGCACCACGACAACGCTTGGCTTGCGTGCTGCGACCGATGTCAGCTTTGGTGGCACGGCCGCCACGGTACGCGGTGGCCTGGGGTGGCGCCACGCCTTCGGCGATGTCAGTCCAAGCAGCATCGTTGCCTTTGCTGGCGGCGACAGTTTCACCGTCTACGGTGCGCCAATCGCCCGCGACGCGCTCCTGGTCGAGGCCGGGCTCGATGTTGCGATTTCGTCCAAGGCAAGCCTGGGGCTCAACTATTTTGGCCAGATCGCCAGCAGCGCGCGCGACCACGGCGTCAAGGCGAACTTCGCCGTCAAGTTCTGATGCTTCTGCCGGCAGCGTCTTCTGTGGCGTTGCCGGCATCCGGTTGACGCAGGCAGGTATTTTGAAGATTGTCCGTGACAAATTCCGGTAACTCGCGAGCAATCCGATGACCATCTCGTCTGCCCATACCTATCGTACCGTTCCGCTGCCGGACTATAAGGAAAAGCCGGTGGAGGAGATGCGGGCCGGAGCTCAGTCTTTCTATGACGAGATCAGGACCCGCCACACAGTGCGCGATTTTTCGACGCGGCCGGTGCCGCGCGACATCATCGAAACCTGCATCATGGCTGCCGGTACCGCGCCCAACGGCGCCAACCACCAGCCCTGGCACTTCGCCGTCATCGGCGACGCCGACATCAAGCGCCGGATCCGCGAGGCTGCGGAAATCGAGGAACGTGCCTTCTACGAGGGGCGGGCCGGAGAAGAATGGCTCAAGGCGCTGGCGCCGCTCGGCACCGATGCCTCCAAACCGTTCCTGGAAGAGGCGCCGTGGCTGATCTGCGTCTTCGGTGAACGCAAAAGCCGCTCGGCCGACGGTGTGACGCGCAAGAACTACTACGTTCCGGAATCGGTCAGCATCGCCACCGGCTTCCTGATCGCCGCACTGCATCGCGCGGGCCTTGCCACGCTCACGCACACGCCCAATCCGATGAGCTTCCTCAACGAGATCTGCGGCCGCGACCCGCACGACAAGCCCTACATCCTGATGGTCGTGGGCTACCCCAAGGAAGGCGCCACTATCCCGGTTCACGCCACCGAGAAGCGTCCGCTGTCGGAGATAGCGACATTCCTTTAAGGGCTACTTGCCCGCGCTCTCAGCGAAGGGATTGACGATCCGCAACCGGCCTTCGATCGTCCTGCCGTGCTGCATGTCCTCCAACCACAGCACGGCGCAGTTGGCGCGCAAGGCGGCGGCGACCACCAGTGCGTCATAGAACGGCAATCCATTCCGTTCGGCCTGCTTAAGGGCTTCCGTGTGGTCTCGGCATCCAGCGGCAGAATGCGCTGGCAAAGCTAGCGAATGATTGCGGTGGCCTCGCCAATCTCGGCACAGTTCATGGCGAGCTTGCGATGCGCGACATTGGCGAACTCGTTGAGCCCCTGGACGCTGATGCTGCAGTCCTTGGCCAACAGTTATATCATCTGGCGCAGGAACCCAGGCGCGGGCTATTCTGCGGCGCCCTTGAACGCGTCGGCGCCGGCGTCGAACTGCAGCTTGGCCAGGCGCGCATAGATGCCGCCCTTGGCGACCAGGCTTTGATGGGTGCCTTCCTCGACGATAGCGCCGCCATCCATGACCAGGATGCGGTCGGCCTTGAGAACGGTCGCCAGTCGGTGTGCGATCACGATCGTGGTGCGGCCCTGCATGAGGTGTTCGAGCGCGATCTGAACCTGCCTCTCGCTGTCGGCGTCGAGCGCCGATGTCGCCTCGTCGAGCAGAAGGATGGGCGCGTCGCGCAAGATGGCGCGCGCGATGGCGATGCGCTGGCGCTGGCCGCCTGACAGAGTTACTCCGCGTTCGCCGACTTCCGTCTCATAGCCGTTCTGCAGCTTTTCGATGAACTCGTCGGCCAAGGCCGCCTCGGCGGCCTTCACGACAGCAGCCTGCGTTGCGCCGGGACGGCCGAAGCCGATATTCTCGGCTGCCGTGCTGGCAAACACTGTCACATCTTGGGGCACGATGGCGATTCGGTCGCGCACCGCTTGCGGGTCGGCCTTCTGGAGGTCGACGCCGTCGATCAGAACCGACCCCGCCTCGGGGTCGTAGAAGCGCAGCAGCAGCGAGAAGACGGTGCTCTTGCCCGCGCCTGACGGTCCGACGATGGCCACGGTCTCACCCGGCTTCACGATGAAGCTCAGCCCATGCACAGCGGCGCGGTCGGGCCGCACCGGGTACGAGAAAATCACGTCGCGAAACTCGATCGCACCGGTGCTCCTGGCAGGCAGGGCGACCGGCGAGGCGGGTGCGGCGACGGTCGGCTTTTCCGCCAGGATCTCGGTGATGCGCTCGGCGGCACCGGCAGCCGAACTCAGTTCGCCCCAGACCTCCGACAGGCTGCCCAGGGCGCCGGCGGCAAACACTGAATAGAGCAGGAACTGGCCAAGCGTGCCTGGCGACAATGTGCCTTCGAGCACGTCGCGCGAGCCGAACCATAGCACGGCCACGACGGAAGCGAAAATGGTGAAGATGGCAAAGAAGGTCAGCACCGAGCGCGCCAGTACCGAAGAGCGGGCGGCGGCAAAGGCTGTCTCGACGGCAGCGGAAAACTTGGCAGTCACCAGCCTTTCGTTGGTGAAGGCCTGGAGCGTGCGGATGGCGCCTATCTGCTCGCTGGCAAAGGCTGTGGCATCTGCCAGAGTGTCCTGCGCTGCGCGTGACTTGCGCCGAACCGAACGCCCAAAGGCGACCAAGGGCACCACGATCAGCGGGATGGCGGCAATCACCAGGCCCGACAGCTTGGGGCTCGTCACCACCATCATGGTGAGCGCGCCCAGGCACAATATCAGGTTGCGCAGCGCGACCGATGCTGTTGCCCCGACAGCCGACTTGATCTGGGTGGTATCGGCGGTGAGCCGCGAGACGATCTCACCGGACATCGCCGTGTCGAAAAAGGCCGGCGACAGCGAGGTTACGTGGCCGAACACATCCTGTCGGATGTCGGAGACGACGCGCTCGCCCAGCGTGATGACAAAATAATAGCGGCAGGCCGAGGCCAGTGCCAACAAGGCAGCGATCGCCACCAGCATGGCGAAGTATTTGGCGATGAAGTTCGAATCGGCGCCAGAAAAACCATGGTCGATCATGCGGCGCACGGCGATCGGCAGCGTCAGCGTGGTGACGGCGGCCGCCACCAGCGATATCAGCGCGCCGACTACAAGCCTGGGGTAGCGGTAGAGATAAGGCGAGAGCCGGTTCAGCGGGCGCAGCGAACGCCGGCGCTCTTCGTTAGCGGCCGTTGTGGTGTTCGCCATGGTATTTCCCTCTTGGCCGCGGTCCATTTGCCGGCGTGCGGCCTTGTGATTCGAAATCGGCTGATGTATAGGCACGCCGACCGTTTCTGAAGCTGTGGTTTATCTAGCCGTGGCTTCGAATTTTCGAAAGAGGCGCATCGCCGCAGGATACCTGCGCAAGCCGCGCCGCGACAGCAGGAACAAAGCGATGAAAGCCGATATCCATCCCGACTACCACACCATCAAGATCGTCATGACCAATGGCACCGAATACATGACCCGCTCCACCTGGGGCAAGGAAGGCGATACGATGAACCTCGATATCGACCCGACCACGCACCCGGCCTGGACCGGTGGCCAGCACAACCTGCTCGACCGCGGTGGCCGTCTGTCGAAGTTCAAGAAGCGCTACGAAGGCCTCGGCATCTAAGCCAGCCCGTTTCGCGACTATCAAGAACCCGCCCTTGTGGCGGGTTTTTTGTTGACCGGAGTTAGATGGTCGATCGCCACCAGTGACGCTTTGCGCTGCCCCTCACCCTTACCCTCTCCCCGTAAGAACGGGGGCGAGAGGGCGTCAGCGTTGCGGCCGTTTGGTTGTTGCCTGCGTTGCGGCCAGCCTCCTTCTCCCCGTCCTTGCGGCGCAAAGCGGACCGGGAAGCCTCGCCCTAGCCGCTCGCCCCGATCTCTCGCAGCGCCATCACCTTGTAGTCCGCCACCAGCGCGTCGCCCTCCGCACGGTCCACCGAAATCGCCAGCCGCATCGTCGCTTCGCCCAGCGACATGATCAGGAAGGCCTTGCGCTCGATCTCGGCCGCATCGGCAATAGGCGCGACGCGGCGCCAGGCCTCCGCCAACAGCGTGCCATTGGCGCGGCTGTCTCGGAGGTCGATGTCGCGCAAAGCCTTGTCGGCCTGGGTGCCGGACCAGATGTCGCGCATCACCGGCTCGGCAAGGAAGATGCCGTAATAAGTGTCGATCAACCCGCTGAAGGCGCCGACCAGCCCCTGCATGTCACGTACGTCGGCAAGGGCGTCGGCGATGCAGGCACGGCCTTCGGCGTTGTAGCGCTCGGCCAACGTGCGGATGATCGCCCCCTTGTCGGGAAAATACTGGTAGAGCGAGCCGATCGATACGCCGGCGCGTTCGGCCACTTCACCCATCCGCATTGCGTCGCTTCCGCCTTCCGAGATCAGCGCGCTTGCCGCCTCGAGCATGCGCTCGACACGTTGCTGGCTGCGCTTTTGGGTCGGCGCACGGCGCAGCGCTTTGTTTTCTTCCAGCACTTCCATGGCGTCCAGCCCAAACGATTCCGCTTGACGGTCATAATATGAGGGGTTATCACATTTGCAAATGTGAGTAATGCTCATGTTTGTGAAGGAGGCCATAGTGACAGTCCCCGAACAGCCCATGAAGCCCATTCTGATGCTTGGCGGAACCGGCAAGACCGGTCGTCGCATCGCCAGCCAGCTCGCGGCACGCGCAATCCCGGTCCGTATCGGTTCGCGCGGCAACACGCCGTCCTTTGACTGGAACGACCGCGCCACTTGGGCGTCGGCACTCGCTGGCGTGAGCGCCGCCTATATCTCCTACAATCCCGATTTGGCGGCGCCGGGTGCTTCGGAGGCTGTCGGTGCATTCGCCGATCTGGCGGTTGCCATGGGCGTGAAGCGCCTGATCCTGCTGTCAGGACGCGGTGAGCCAGAGGCGCAGCGCGCGGAAGACATGCTCAAGCGTTCCGGCGCCGACTGGACGATCCTGCGCTGCAGCTGGTTCATGCAGAATTTCAGCGAGAGCTTCATGCTCGACGCGGTGCTGTCCGGCCAGGTGGCGTTGCCGGTTGGGGCGGTGGGCGAGCCGTTCGTCGATGCCGACGACATTGCCGATGTGGCGGTCGCGGCCTTCATCGACGATCGCCATATCGGCCAACTTTACGAACTCACCGGCCCGCGTCTGCTGACCTTTGCCGAGGCGATCAAGGAAATCGCCGAGGCCAGCGGCCGCGACATCCGGTTTGTCCGACTGACGCCGGAGGAGTTTTCGGCAAGCCTTGCCGAACAACAGCTGCCCGAAGATCTCATCGCCCTGTTGAAGATGCTGTTCACGGAGGTATTGGACGGCCGCAACGAGCATCTGTCCGACGGTGTCAGTGACGCGCTCCATCGGCCGGCCCGGGACTTCACCGACTATGCCAGGGCGGTCGCCACATCAGGCGTGTGGGGAGGTGCGCAATGATCGCGCCGCTGTTCACCGCGCTTGTCTTCGTCGCAGCCATTGGCGGCGGCGTCACCGCAGGCCTGTTCTTCATCTTTTCGAACACCATCATGGCGTCTTTTGCCCGGCTGCCCGCCGCCCAGGGCATCGCCGCCATGCAGCAGATCAACGTCACCATCATCAACCCGCTGTTCATGGCGGCGTTCATGGGCATGGCTGTCCTGTCGCTGGTGCTTGCAGCCAAAGCCCTCTTCGGCTGGAGCGAGGCGGGCGCTGCATGGCTGCTCGCCGGCAGCGCCGCCTATCTCGTTGGCTGCTTTTTGGTGACGGTCGTCTTCAACGTACCGCTCAACGACGCGCTCGCCGCCGTCGATCCGGCAAGTGCTGAAGGGGCGGCGGTCTGGGCCACCTATCTGCGCGACTGGCTGCCGTGGAACCACGTCCGCACTGTCGCCTGCCTGGTGTCGCTGGCCTCGTTCGTCATGGCCTTTGCCCGCGCGGCCTGATGCATCGGTCCGAAGATCGGGTTCGACCTTCGGGAAGCATGATGCGAAAGCAAGAAACGAAAAGGCCGAGCATGCCCGGCCTTTTTTGCCTCAAGCCTGGCGCTTCCAGCGCGCCACGGCGTGTTCGATCAGCCGGCCGACGAGATCGGGGTACGATACGCCAGAGGCAGCCATGGTCTTCGGATACATGCTGATATTGGTGAAGCCGGGGATGGTGTTGACCTCGTTGACCAGCGCCGAGCCGTCCGCCTTCACGAAGAAGTCGACGCGCGCCATGCTTTCGCAGCCGAGCGCCAGGAAGGCGCTGCGGGCAACCTCCTGCAGCTTCGCCATGGCCGCTTCCGGCAGTTCCGCCGGGATGCGCAGGGCCGCGCCGTCTGCATCGATGTACTTGGCTTCGTAGGTGTAGAAGCCGTGGCTCGCTGCCGGCGCGATCTCGCCCGGCACGGAGACGGAGAGCTGTCCGTCGGGGGCCTCGAGCACGGCGAATTCGACCTCGCGGCCGGCAACGAATTCCTCGATCAGCACCTTGCGGTCATATTTGAAGGCCTCGGCCAGCGCCTTGTTAAGCTGCTCTGCCGTTTCCGCCTTGCTGACGCCTACGGATGAGCCTTGCCGCGCCGGCTTGACGAAGACAGGCAGCCCCAACTCGGCCTTGACCGCATCGAAAGCGGGCCGGTCGCCGAAATGCATGGTCATGCCGCGTGCCACCGGCACCCCGGCTTGCTTCATGAGCCGCTTGGCCACGTCCTTGTCCATGGCGTTGGCCGAGCCGAGAACACCGGAGCCGACATAAGGAATGTCGGCAACTTCGGCCAGACCCTGAACCGCTCCGTCCTCGCCGAACGGGCCATGCAGCACCGGAAACAGCACGTCGATCCTGGGCAGTTCGAACGGCGCTTCGCCCTTGGGCAATGCGATCATCCGTCCCTTGCCGCCGGGCACCAGCGCCACCTCGGTGCCACCTACGGGTACGGCCTTGGGCAGCGCGCCATCGCGGTCGAGCGCAGCCAGGAACCAGCGGCCGTCGCGGGCGACCCCGACAGGCACCACCTCGTATCTGGAGGTGTCGATCGCCTTGACGACGTTGCTTGCCGACATGAGCGAGACGTCGTGCTCGGAGGAGCGTCCGCCGAAAAGAACTGCGATGCGTGGTTTGGTGGTCATGGGTGCTTTCCGCTCTGCCGTCGGGTTTGCGCCATGCCGCGGCGCGACGTCCTGCTTGCTCAGCAATTCGAACTTATCTGTGGCGCTGGTTCGGGGTTTGCGCAGCTTTCGCCGCGCTCAGCCATCGTCCTTGGACTTGTGGCCCTTGCGGTCGGAATGGCCGAGGTCGCGCTCGGGGTCGATGATGTCGCGCACCAGCTGTTTCAGCCTGGCTGCATCGGGAAAGCCTCCGTCGCGCTTGCGGTCCCAGACCAGGGTTTCGTTGCAGGTGATGGTGAACACGCCGCCCGTGCCCGGCACCAGCGTCACCTCGCCAAGCTCTGTGCCGAAGGTCGACAACAGCTCCTGCGCCATCCAGCCGGCACGAAGCAGCCACATGCACTGGGTGCAATAGGTGATGCGGATCTGGGGAAGGCTCATGAAGTTCTCAATACGCTGGTTCCGGCAATCCGGTCATAGATGGGATCGCGTTTCTTGGAAACCGAAACGATGATCCAGATGAACCAGGCGATCTCGATCACGCCGGTTATGGCGGTCGTTGCGATATAGCTTGTGCTCAGCGTTTCGGAGATATCCGCACCGTTTGCGAAAAACGGATCCCCCCACCAGAACGCTGGGACGAATGCAGGGATGAGACCGATCATCATAGCCAACTGGCGTGCAACCGCTTTCCGCAATGGGAGGCCGACAGTCGATGGCGATTGGACATCCACGGTCCGAATGTTGAGCACCTGCTTGCCAACTGTGGCGCCTCGCCAAGTCTCCATCAGAACGAGATAGGCAAAAAACACCAGCCCCCCGACCCAGCTCACATAGAAAGCGTCGACCTGGTGACCGTCCGGTCCAAGTGAATAGTTCCAGGAGAGCATGGAGGTCTTGCCGTTGCCCTGTTCGATCTTGACTACTGTCAGGGCTCGCGAAGCGTGGAGCCCAAAGAACGACTCAGTGCAATCCACACTCAATGTAAAGTCGGCGGGGGGTGATGGCTCAAGTGTTGGTGGAAGCTGGTTCACGGTCTCGCAGCTAGGGAAAGCCAATCCAAGATTGCCCTGTATTGCGCCATTGGTCTGCAGAAACAAGACTGCGATCAAAACCTGTATTGGTATCAACAGTACGGCGGCGACGATGGAGTCGATCAGCAGCGCGCCGAAGCGTCGCCAAAAACCCGCACGCACTGGTGCGCCTTCAATTACCGTCATCTGGATAGTCCCCCTCACCCAAGTCAAGGCTGGACTATCCCCCGCTGAAATGCAATTGGCGCCGGTCGAGGATTTTCGACCGGCGCCAATGATTTCAAGTGTAGTCTTTTGGACTTGCTTACGCCGCGCTGAGCTTGGCGAGCGTTGCTTCGTCGACCTCGAAGTTGGCGTAAACGTTCTGCACGTCGTCGTCGTCTTCCAGTGTGCCGACCAGCTTCATCAGCGACTGCGCGCGTTCCTCGTCGACGGGGATGTTGTTCTGCGGCTTCCAGATGATCTTCACCGACTCGGCGTCGCCGAGCGAGCTTTCGAGCGCCTTGGAGACTTCGCCGAGGTTTTCGAAGGCGCAGGTGATGGTGTGGCCGTCCTCGTCCGACTGCACGTCGTCGGCGCCGGCCTCGATTGCCGCATCCATGACCTTGTCGGCGCTGCCGGCCTTGGCTTCATAGACGATCTCGCCGACGCGGTCCCACATGAACGACACAGAGCCGGTTTCGCCCATCGCACCACCGGCCTTGGTGAAGGCGGCGCGCACGTTCGAAGCCGTACGGTTGCGGTTGTCGGTCAGTGCTTCGACGATCAGCGCGACACCACCGGGGCCATAGCCCTCGTAGCGCACTTCCTCGTAGTTTTCGGCATCGCCCATCGAGGCCTTGGAGATGGCGCGCGCGATGTTGTCCTTGGGCATCGACACGGCCTTGGCGTTCTGCACGGCAAGGCGCAGGCGCGGGTTCATCGAGGGGTCGGGCACGCCGGTCTTTGCTGCAACGGTGATTTCGCGTGCGAGCTTTGAGAACATCTTGGACCGCACCGCGTCCTGGCGGCCCTTGCGGTGCATGATGTTCTTGAACTGTGAATGGCCGGCCATGGGACCCCTGTTTGTCGCTTCGGCAGTGTTGGAATGGGCCGCCTTATAGATAAATCGGCTCAATACGTCCAGCGTTTGGAATTTCCGCAACTCGCGAAAACGTGACTCCGCGCTGCCCGAAGTGGCTGAGATAGTGCGTTGCTGCCCCGAACGCCTGAGAGCGCCATGCCCCTTCGCCTGTTCGCCGCTTTCCTTGCCGCATTGTTTTTTGGATCGCTGCCCACACGCGCGGCCGATGATCCGGTTCCCAGCAAATGCACGGCCATCGCCCAAGGGCTGCCCGAGGCCACCTATGCCAGCTTCACGCCGGCCCAGGCATTTGTCGATGGCGACGTCACCATCACCTATGCCGGCCACTCGACCTATGTCATCGAAACGCCGGGCGGGGTGCGCATCGCCACGGATTATAGCGGGCTCTACGGCTCGGACCCGCTGCCGCGCATCGTCACCATGAACAAGGCGCACCGCACCCATTACACCGACTTGCCCGACCGGGGCATCGAACATGTGCTGCGCGGCTGGAACCCCGACGGCGGGCCGGCGAAGCATGCGCTGGTGGTCGACGACGTCTATGTCCGCAACGTTCCAACCAACATCAGGCGCTTCGGCGAGATGGAGCGGGACGGCAACTCGATCTTCATCTTCGAGGTCGCGGGCCTGTGCATCGGCCATCTCGGCCATCTCCATCATCGGCTCGAGGATGCGCACTATGGCGCCATCGGCCGGCTCGACGTGGTCATGGTGCCGATCGACGGCGGCATGACGCTGTCCATCGACGCGATGACCGAAATCACCACCCGGCTATATTCGTCGATGATCCTGCCGATGCACCGGCATTCGACCCCGATCGGCGAGTTCACGTCGCTGATGGGCGATGGTTTTGCCGTCGAATTCCGGCCCAGCCGATCGCTCAAGGTGTCACTGAGGTCGCTGCCAAATCGCCCGACTATCGTCGTTCTCGACGGCGTCTGAGCACCGGAGTCAGGACGTGTGGACCAGCACGCGGTTGCGTCCCCCGGCCTTGGCTTTGTAAAGCGCCTTGTCGGCTGCCGCCAGCATCGCATCGATGGAGGTGCTGGGCTCGGTCTCGAATGCAGCGACGCCGATACTCACCGTGAATTTCAGCGGCGTGCCCGACGGCATCGAAACTTCGCCAGCGTCCACCGACATGCGGATACGTTCGGCCACGGCGGTTGCCTGCGCCAGCGCCGTTGCCGGCATCAGCACGGCGAACTCCTCGCCACCGAGGCGGCCGAACAGGTCGTCCGCACCCAGATTTTTCGACACCAATGGAAAGAATGCCTTGAGCGCGGCGTCACCGGCACCGTGGCCATGGAGGTCGTTGATGCGCTTGAAGTAGTCGAGATCGAGCATCAGGACGGCGATGTTGCCACGCGTGGGGATTAGTTCATCGAGACTGGCTTGCCCTCGCTCGAAGAAGGCGCTTCGGGAGAGTGCGCCGGTCAGGACGTCGTAATCTGCGATGTGCTGGAGCCGCGCAATCAGATTCTTGCGACCGGTATTGACGCTCGCCACCGTCAGCGGTCCGAGCGCCATCAGCGCGATACCCAGCCGCAGCGAATCGAGCGAGCGAAACAGATCCGCCTGGGTTCCCATATCAACCAGGCCAGCTGGAATGGCGAGCAGCAGCCAAATGCATGACAGCATGGTCAGCACCGAGGTGGTGAACAGGCTGTAGGTGAGGGCGGACCACAACAGGGCGGGAATAGGGAAAGCGATCGCCCCCGGGCCTCCCATCAGCACGCCTGCGGCGACCGACACGAACAGGGCAACGCACGGCGCGCTACGCCGCAAGGCGGCCACAGAGGGGACGCCGGAGAGCCGCCAGAGATGAGACAGCGCCCGAAATCCCGGAAATGTCAGTACGACCGGCAAGATCACCAGGTTGTTGACGAGTTCGGCAACCGACCAAAGCGTAAACCCGGTCCGGAAGTTGCGGTCGAACAGCAGGTTCGCAGCCCCTCCGCCTACGAGACCAGACGCGGCCGCTGCGGCAAGGCAGATGCCAAAAAGATAGAGGGCCGAAACCGAGTGCTGCAATTTGCGGTCGTCTTCGCTGACGAGCTGGAACAACAGATAGCCGGTAATGGCGCCGGTCGTGTTTGCCGCGGACAGCCACAGCGTGATGAACCAGGTGCCGCCGGTCACAAGGTCAGCCGCGACATAGCCGATGAACGCCGCGACCCATCCGGCGAGGCCGGCGTACCGAGGATTGCGCACCATGATGCCAAGCAGGATGGCGTTGGCAGGCCAGACGTTGGCAAGAAAGCCGACCGGACGCGTGAGAATTCCTAGCAGCGAGGCCGCGAATACCACAACGCCGACAATCAAAATGCCCACCACGGATCGCGTCGCATGCGACTCGACAACTTGGCTCTTTGCTTCGGTTGCAGACATGGTTCTAGATATAGCCGTTCCTAATATGCCTGTTGAAGACCCTCCTTCGTTGCAGGCAGCGGTTCAAATCCGCTTAACGCTTGCCAGACCTGTTGAATGAGTCGCAGCGGCTTCGGGAACTCACGACGGCCCTCTGGCGGTTCGGCGAGGTTTGCTCAAATGCAAACGACGAAGGCTCTCCCGCGAAACCACGGGAGAGCCTCTGTACGTTCGGCCGCATTTCCAAAGCTTGGTCCGTTCCGAAAATCGGCTCCGGTTCTCGGTGTCGTCCACTAGGCTGCCAGCCGGGTGTCCAGTTCCCGCAAGGCGGCATGGCCGCGGAAGCCACCAGTAGAGGTCGCCGGCTTCTCGTCTTCGATGGCATGGGCAAAGATCACTGCCGGGTCGGCCTCGAGCTTGGCCATGTGCTGGTGCAGGCGTGGAAACTCCTTGGCGAGATCGAACAGGCCAAGATCCTCGCCCCAGCGGGCAATGCCGATGAAGTAGGCGTCGGCAACGGTCTTGTGGTCGCCTACAAGCCATTCGCTGCCGTCGAGCAGGGACTGCAGATAAGCGTAGTCCTTGGCGGCTTTTTCGCGCGCCATGGTGCGCAACAGTTCGCGGCCGGCCTTGTCGTTTTTGCCTAGCTTGAACGCGTTCCAGCCAAGACCGAGATTGGAGTGGAACGAGGTATGCAGATAAGACAGCATCCAGTTCAATTGGTCGAACTCCTTTGTGCCCTGGGCAAAGCCAAGCCCTTTGTCCAGCCCACGTGCGGCGATGTGGTGCAGGATCGCCAGGCTCTCGCTCAGCGCGCCTCCGCCGCCCACGAGCAGGGCCGGCGTCTGACCAAAAGGGCTTGCCTTGGCAAAGGCGCCGCCCGGCTTGTCGGCCAGCATGTCGATGCGGTGCAGGCGGTAGGGCTGGCCGAGCCATTCGAGGGCGACGATCGAGCCGAACGAGCAGCCATGCGGCACGCCGTAGAAGAGTACAGGTTCCATGTCTTGTCCTTTCGAAATCGGACCGCGATACATTTCGCAGCATGGCACGAAACCTATGCATTGCTTTTGCGCCGACAAGTACATACAAATTTGTAAGGCACTGACTTCAAAGTAAGAATTGAGGATTTCGTGGCAAAGACCCAACCAGAAAGTTGCGGCCTCGGCCCGGCCTTCCAGGTCATTGGCGGCAAATGGAAGGCGCTGATCCTGTGGCTGGTGCATACCGAACCGCGCCGCTTCGGCGAGCTCAAGCGACTGGTGCCCGACATCAGCGAGAAGATGCTGATCCAGCAGCTGCGTGAGATGGAAGCCGATGGCCTCGTTCACCGCGAGGTGTTCCACCAGGTGCCGCCGCGTGTCGAGTATTCGGCGACGCCGCTCGGTCAGTCGCTTGACGACGCGCTGGTGCCGCTCGCCAACTGGGGCAAGCAGCACGGTGCCACCATCGAGGCGCGCAAGGCCAACGTCGCCTAGGCCGCAACGGGCACCGGCCGGTTTCAGCCTTCCAGGTCGAGTTTCAGCCGGTCGAGAATCGACATTGCGTGGCTGGCATATTCGCTGATCCAGCGGTCGTGGATCTGCTTGATCGGCAGTGAATTGAGGTGGTTCCAGCGCTCCCGGCCGTCGCGCCGGGCAACCACCAGATCGGCCTCCTCCAGAACCTTCAGATGCTGCATCACCGTGCAGCGGTCCATGTCGTCGAAGCGCTCGCACAACGCGCCCGTGGTCAGCGCGCCGTCCTTCAGGCAATCGAGCATCAGGCGCCGGCGCGGATGAGCTAGTGCCTTGAAAACATTGTCATCTTTCGAATCGCTTGACATGTTATGTTTTTATAACACATTCTCGCCAACTGCAAGCATAGGAGGTTCACAATGTCCTTAGGGTTCAAGGTTTCGGGGCGCATAGCCAAGCCCGTCCACGAGGTGTTCGACGCGGTCGTCAACCCGACGAAGCTAAGCGCCTATTTCACCACCCTGCGCGGTGCCAGTGCGCCGCTCGTTGCCGGCACCAAGGTCACATGGTGGGGTTCGGTGCCGGTCGAGGTCGAAGCGATCGAACAGGACAAACGCATCGTGCTGCGCTGGGATGCCGAGGTGGCCGAGGGCCAGCCTGCCTACAAGACCAGGATCGAGATGGGTTTCGAGGTGCTCGAGGACGGCGCTACCTTCGTCACCATTGGCGAATCCGGCTGGGTCGAAGACGAAGTCGGACGCAAGGCTTCCTACGGCAATTGCGAGGGCTGGGCCGAGATGCTGTCGGCGATGAAGGCCTGGCTCGAATACGGCATCAACCTGCGCGAGGGTTTTTATCCAAGCGAGATGCGCGGCGAACTGCCGACGACAAGCGAACGCAAGTGAGGAGCGACAACATGAGTGCCAGGATCGAAGGCGGCATCAACATCGCCATGAAGGTGCCGACCCACCAGTACCAGGCGACCATCGCCTTCTACCGCGACGTGGTCGGCCTCGAAGGCATACCGGAGAAGGCGCCTGCGGTTGGATTCAAGCTCGGTCCGAACCAGCTCTGGATCGACGAGGCGCCGACCATGAGCCAGGCCGAAGTCTGGCTGGAGCTGTTCACGCCCGATTTCGCCGGCACACTCAAGCAACTCGGCGAGGCCGGCGCGGTGCGCTGCGACCCGATCGAGCCGCTGGGCGACAGCTTCCGTGGCGGCTGGATCATGAACCCGGCCAACATCGTGCACATGGTGCGCGAGCCCGACGCCTGGTGACGGCGCCGGCTTGTTGGCCAGGCCGACTTGAAATCGGTGGCTGAAATGAAAACGGCGGGCACCAGGCCCGCCGTTCTTCGTTCTGGTCAGTGGCCGTCGGCGCCGCGCTGTCTCGCGCGCCGGTTCCGCTGCAGCATGTTGAGCCCTTCGACCAGAGCCGAGAAGCCCATCGCGGCGTAGATGTAGCCCTTGGGCACGTGGAAGCCGAAGC
Source organism: Aminobacter sp. AP02 (assembly GCF_003148805.1). Classification (GTDB taxonomy): domain Bacteria; phylum Pseudomonadota; class Alphaproteobacteria; order Rhizobiales; family Rhizobiaceae; genus Aminobacter. The sequence goes on along the minus strand of NZ_QGGX01000024.1, from coordinate 14,078 downwards.
CGTCTGCAATCAGCGTCATGCCGATCATCAAGAGGAAGCCGAGTGCCAGCATGACGATGGTCGGGTTCTTTTCGATGAAGTTGGCGAGCGGGGTGGCGGCCAGCAGCATCACCGTCACCGCCACGATCACGGCGATGTACATGATGCCAATCTCATCGGTCATGCCGACTGCGGTGATGATCGAGTCGACCGAAAACACCAGGTCGAGCAGCAGGATCTGGAAGATCGCGGCGCCCAGCGAAAGCTGTAGCGTGCGCGAAGCCAGTTCGGTGGTGTTGTCCACTGGGTCGACCGAGTGGTGGATTTCCTTGGTCGCCTTCCACACCAGGAACAGGCCGCCGGCGATCAGGATCAGGTCGCGCCAGGAGAAGCCATGGCCAAAGGCCTCGAAGATCGGCTCCTTGAGCGCCACGATGAAGGAGATGGTGGCAAGCAGCAGCAGCCGCATGATCAATGCCGCGCCGATGCCGAGGCGCCGCGCCTTGGCACGCTGGTGTTCCGGCAGCTTGTTGGTCAGGATCGAGATGAAGATCAAGTTGTCGATACCGAGCACGACCTCGAGCGCAATCAGCGTCAGCAGCGCCACCCAGGCAGTCGGATCGTTGATGAAGCCGAAATACGGCGTCAGGAATTCGATCATCTATGTGTCCCCGTTGTTCTTCTAGATAACATACGAGCGACCGGCGGCCGCTGCTGCCCGTGCAGCGACGCACGTCCGAACGGACGCGCCGTGCTCTAACATTTGCTGACGTGCGGCGGGCAAGTAGGTGTCCACTGGCCCCTCGTCAATGTCAGGACCAGAAGGAAGGTACGGTTTCTTCGAGCCGAGGGCCGCGACGCAATGGTGCAATCCGCTCGGCAAGACCAGTGCGGTCGGAGATGTCGACGCCGACGCCGCAGATCGTCGCGGGTCCGTTGGCCGCCTCGAAGCGGCCCTTCGGCACCTTGGACAGGAAGCGGTTGAGCGGCTCTTCCTTGTCCATGCCGAGGGAGGAATCATAGTCGCCGCACATGCCGGCATCGGTCAGGTAGGCCGTGCCGCCATTGAGGATTTGGTGGTCGGCGGTCGGCTGGTGGGTATGGGTGCCGACAACGAGGCTGGCGCGGCCGTCGACGAAATGCGCAAAGCACATCTTTTCGCTCGTCGCCTCGGCGTGGAAGTCGATCACCACCGCGTCGGCCTGTTCGCCCAGCGGGCAGGCAGACAGTTCGCGCTCGCCGGCCTGGAACGGATCGTCGAGTTCTGGATGCATGAACACCCGGCCCATGATGTTGGACACCAGGACACGGGCGCCGTTCCTGGCGATGAACAGCCCCGAGCCACGGCCCGGCGTGCCCTTGGGAAAATTCGCCGGGCGCAGGAAACGTTCCTCGCGCGGCGCAAAGGCCAATGCCTCGCGCTGATCCCAGACGTGATTGCCGGTGGTCACCACATCGGCGCCGGCATTCAACGTTTCGCGAAAGATCTCTTCGGTGATGCCAAAACCGCCGGCGGCGTTTTCCCCGTTGACGATGACAAAATCGAGCCGGAAATCCGAAATCAGGCCCGGCAACTGGTTCCACACCGCAGTGCGTCCAGCCTTGCCCACCATGTCGCCTAGAAAAAGAAGTCTCATGAAATCATCTACAATTCAGGGGCGAAGCTGCGCAACCCGCTTTCGGTCAGTATTTCGGGGATGATCACGTCGTGGTTTTCGTCGGGCACGCGCTCGACTTGCTGGCAATCAAAGGCGATGCCGATCAGCCTGGGTTCGATGCCCTTGTCCTGAAGCTTGGCGATGGCGCGGTCGTAGTAGCCGGCGCCGTAGCCGATGCGGTGGCCGCGCGCGTCGAAGGCGGCCAGCGGCACCAGCATGATCTGGGGGTCGAGCACCTCGGCTTCCTCATGCGGGCCGACAGTGCCGAAACCCATGTCGACCATGGGCGCGCCGCGCACCAGTTCGCGGAAAACGATGGTGTGCTTGTCGAGGATCGCAGGCAGGCAAAGACGCGCACCGTGCTCGCGCAGCGCAAACATCATAGGCCTGACGTCGACCTCGGATCGCATCGGCCAGAACCCCGAAACGATCGTTCCGGGCTCGAACGTCAGGTTGTCGCGCGCGGTCTCGGCCATCTCCAGCGAGGCCTCGATGCGCCAGAATTCGTCGAGCCCGTCGCGGCGGGCCAGCGCTTGCTTGCGCAACTGCTTCTTGATCTCGCGATGGGAAGTCATGCCCGTGTGCCCCATTCTCCTGTCGTCGCCAGTGTTTGGCACATCATTTGTCGCCACGGCAACCAAGGATGTTGCCGCGTTGCCCGGTTGGGGGCCAAACAGGATTGATTTGGAGGGGGAAGGTGACGATCCACGCAACCGGTGAAGAAGTCGATCCCGGAGACCTACAAAGTAGGTGGGCGCCGTATGAAAGAACCCACGGGTCCTCCCAGGGACAGCTCCCTAAGGATCGTTAAGGCCCCGGGGAAAATGCTCTCCTGCCGCGAGGCGCAGACCGTCACCGCCAATATAGGCGCTATGGTTGCGATGCGCCATGGCGATACGGCCGTTCGCGCGACGATATTTATGCGGTGCGTGCGAAAGAAGTTTCCCAACCTTAGACGGCCCGCTTCTTCGCACCCCCCTCTGCCCTGCCGGGCATCTCCCCCACAAGGAGGGAGATCACGCCTTCATCGGCGCCGTAGCCAATCACCAAGGTTGCTAACGCCTTGCGATCTAACAAGATGAGGGCCGCTGTGGAGGTGAGTAATCTCCCTCCTTGTGGGGGAGATGCCCGGCAGGGCAGAGGGGGGTGCGAAGAAATGAGACGGTGACGGTTTGCGCAGATTGCCACGTTGCCAACGAAGAACACCGGTATCGCTACCGACCTTGCCCCATCGCCCGCACCTCCCTAGTGTCCCCACCGACGAATTTTGGAGTTTCGCATGCGCTTTGAAGGAACGTCGGCCTATGTCGCCGACAAGGATCTGATGTTGGCGGTCAACGCGGCGATCGCGCTCGAACGGCCGCTTCTGGTCAAGGGCGAACCGGGCACGGGCAAGACCGAACTGGCGCGTCAGGTCGCATCGGGCCTCGGCCTCGAGATGATCGAATGGAACGTCAAGTCCACCACCAAGGCGCAGCAGGGCCTCTACGAATATGACGCGGTGTCGCGCCTGCGCGACAGCCAGCTCGGCGATGGCCGCTTCAACGACATCAGGAACTACATCAAGCGCGGCAAGCTGTGGGACGCCTTCGCCGCCGGCAAGAAGGTCGTGCTTTTGATCGACGAGATCGACAAGGCGGACATCGAATTTCCCAACGATCTGTTGCAGGAACTCGATCGCATGGAGTTCTTCGTCTACGAGACCGGCGAGACGATCAAGGCCGATGTACGCCCGATCGTCATCATCACGTCAAACAACGAGAAGGAACTGCCCGACGCCTTCCTGCGCCGCTGCTTCTTCCATTACATCCGCTTCCCCGACGTCGACACGCTGCACAGAATAGTCGAGGTCCATTATCCCGGCATCAAGCAGAACCTGGTGCGCGCGGCCGTGACGCAGTTCTACGAGATCCGCGAGGTGCCGGGCCTCAAGAAAAAGCCCTCGACCTCGGAGGCGCTCGACTGGATCCGCCTGCTCGTTGCCGATGACGTCGCACCCGAAGACCTCCGCGCCGATCCCAAGAACGCGCTGCCCAAGCTGCATGGCGCGCTGCTCAAGAACGAGCAGGACGTGCATCTGTTCGAGCGCCTGGCATTCATGGCCAGAAGGCAGGGGTGATCGAATACCCACGTTGAAGGTACCCCCACCCCTAACCCCTCCCCACAAGGGGGAGGGGGACTTTTCGGCACAGGCTGGATCCGGCCTTCAAAGGATTTGGCAGCAGCGATGATGAAGATCCCCCTCCCCCTTGTGGGGAGGGGTTAGGGGTGGGGGTAAGGGCGCCGCCGCCCGGACAACGCTTTTTGCGCTCTGGACTGTTGGCGACGCATCGCCGCTCGGGCAGGTTCCGCGCAACAGACGCAGTTATGAAAGCAACGCCCGATGACCGACATCACCATCCGCCCGCTTGAGCTTGCCGACCACGCCGAATGGCGCCGGCTATGGACGGCCTATCTCGATTTCTACAACACGGTTCTGCCGGAGAAGATCTACGAGCTCGCCTGGAAACGCCTGTTCACCGAAGGTGAGTTCGAGCCCAAGGGCCTGATCGCCGTCGTCGACGGCAAGGCAGTCGGGCTGACCCACTATCTCTACCATCGCTCGGGCTGGTCCGAAGCCAACAACTGCTATCTTCAGGACCTGTTCGCCGACCCCGCGGCGCGGGGCAAGGGCGTGGGTGCCGCGCTCATTGCGGCGGTGAAGGCGGAAGCCACTAAGCTCGGAGTCACCAATGTCTACTGGATGACGCATGAGACCAACGCCACGGCGCGCAAGCTCTACGACCGCGTCGCCCGCCGCACCGGCTTCATCGAGTATGACTTGATATAGACCTTCAGTTGGTCAGCGGCCGCCTCGAGCGGCCGCAACCTAGCCGGCCGACTTCGACACCCACTGGTGCCACTGGGCCTCGTTGCCGCGGAAGACGTTGAGATCGATCTTGCCGTCGACGCCATGCGACAGGCCCGACCCCGAATATTGCCAGAACACCCAGTTGCGGCCGGGATAGACCTTGGAGGGCGGTTCGGCCACGGCGCGCAGCCAGAAAGGATAATTCTGGAAGTGGCCGCGCAGGTTGTCGCGGTAGAAGTCGGGCGCGGTGTAGATGACCGGGCGCTGGCCGTAATGACGCTCCAGCTTGTCCATGAAGACCTGCATCTTCTCGCGGATCTTTTCGGGGCTGTGGCGGCGCTTGCAGCTCGACTCGCCGTTGTATTCGACGTCGATGACCGGCGGCAGCGCGCCGGCGACCTTGGGCACGTTGCGGATGAACCAGTCGGCCTGCTCGCCGGCGGTGCGGCACCAGTAGAAGAAGTGGTAGGCGCCGCGGCGCAGCCCGGCGGCATCGGCGGCGCGCCAGTTCTTCCTGAACATCGGGTCGAGATGGTCGCCGCCATCGGTGGCCTTGATGTAGGCGAAGTTGGCGCCCTGGGTGCGCAACTTCGGCCAGTCGATCTCGCCCTGCCAACGCGAGACGTCGACGCCGTGGACGGCAAAGTTCTTGGGCGACATGGCCTTGCCGAAGTTGATCGGCTTGGCGTCGCGGAAGCGGCGGCCATAGATCTGGCCCGGCGCGAACGGCGTCGCCTTCATCGGGTTGGACGGTGCGATCAGCGCGATCGGCTTGGCGTCAGGCACGGGCATGTTTTCAAGCTCGATGGCCGGCTGCATCGGGACCTGGGGCATCGGTGTCGGCACTGCCATGGCCAGTTGCACTGGCGGCGCGGCGACCTCGGTTGTTTGCGTCGGGACGGGCATCGCCGGCTGGGGCGCCTGCGCGACCATCGGCGCGACGTCGGCCGAGGGCCTGACCACCGAGTTTGTTGTTTCCAGGGATGGCGAAGCCTGTTCCATCAGGCCGCCAAGGCCCGAACTGGAGGTGCAGCCGGCAAGGGCCATGCTGGCGAGAAGGATCGCTGACGCAGCTGAAAGACGCATTGTTACCCGTACGCAAAACAAGACCGACCGACAGCCAGACTCAGCCCCCGGACCCCACTGTTTGATTTGCTAACGGGAAATTACCAAAAAAGACTGAATCCGATTTTTACTTTAATTAGATTCTGGGTGTTGCAACGCTGCCGAACGTGATTGCCCTGGCTATGCGCCCTGACCGTTTAAGCTCGAACGGGGTTGCCTGCCGGCTCGTGCCGAAGCAGAGTGCGCGCCATGTTCATACCCTTCTTCCTCGAGCTCAAGGCGGCCAAGGTTCCGGTGTCGCTGCGCGAATATCTGACCCTTCTCGAAGGGCTCGACGCCGATCTCGTCACCTATGATGTCGAGGGCTTCTACTACCTGGCCCGCGCTGCACTGGTGAAGGACGAGCGCCATATCGACCGCTTCGACCAGGTCTTTTCGCACTACTTCAAGGGCGTCGAGGCGATTGCCGGGGAGGGCGCTGTCAATGTCGCTGACATTCCCGAGGAATGGCTGCGCAGGTTGGCGGAAAAGACGCTGAGCGAGGACGAGAAAAAGCTGGTCGAGGCACTTGGCGGTTTCGAAAAGCTGATGGAGACCTTGAAGCAGCGTCTGGAAGAGCAAAAAGGCCGCCATCAGGGCGGCTCGAAGTGGATCGGCACCGCCGGCACCTCGCCCTTTGGCGCCTATGGCTACAATCCCGAGGGCGTGCGCATCGGGCAAGCCGAAAGCCGCCACCGCCGTGCCGTGAAGGTGTGGGACAAGCGCGAGTTCAGGAATTTCGACGACTCCGTCGAACTTGGCACGCGCAACATCAAGGTGGCGCTCAAGCGCCTGCGCCGCTGGGTGCGCGAGGGCGCCGACGAAGAGCTCGATCTGCCGGGCACCATCCACGCCACCGCCGACCATGGCTATCTCGACGTCAAGACGCGGCCCGAGCGGCGCAACGCGGTCAAGCTTCTGATGTTCTTCGACGTCGGCGGTTCGATGGACGACCATATCAAGGTGGTGGAGGAGCTGTTTTCGGCGGCACGCGTGGAGTTCCGCCAGCTTGAATATTTCTACTTCCACAATTGCCTCTACGAAGGCGTGTGGAAGGACAATCGCCGCCGTCACCAAGAGGTGATCCCGACCCTCGACGTGCTGCACAAATACGGCCATGACTACAAGGTCATCTTCGTCGGCGACGCCTCGATGAGCCCTTACGAGATCGCCTACGCCGGCGGTTCGGTCGAGCACTGGAATCCGGAGCCGGGATCTGTGTGGCTGCGCCGTGTGCTCGCGCAATGGCCCACGGCCGTGTGGCTCAATCCGACACGAGAAAAGCACTGGGGCTACACCAGCTCGGTCAAGATGATCTCCGAGATATTTTCCAACCGTATGTATCCGCTGACGCTGGCCGGGCTTGAAGCCGCGACCAGGCAGCTGTCGCGCAGACACTGATGCGCTTCACCGTGAAGTGATGCCCTGTCAGCAGGGAACACTCGTAACTATCTGTGCGAAGAAAAAGACAAAGCGTGGGAGACCATAGCATGGACACCAAGACCTATCCCGTCACGCGCACCGATGCCGAATGGCGCGCGCTGCTTTCGCCCGAGCAGTATCAGGTGATGCGCAACCATGGCACCGAGCGGCCGGGAAGCTGCGCGCTGCTGTACGAAAAGCGCGCCGGCACCTTCACCTGCGCCGGTTGCGACCAGCCACTGTTTGAATCCAAGCTGAAGTTCGAAAGCGGCACGGGCTGGCCGAGCTTCAACGACCCGGTCGAAGGCTCGGTCGAAAACACCATCGACCGCAGCCACGGCATGGTGCGCACGGAATGCCATTGCGCCCGCTGCGGCAGCCATCTCGGCCATGTCTTTCCAGACGGCCCGCCGCCGACCGGCCTGCGCTACTGCATCAACGGCGTGGCGCTGAATTTCGAGCCTGCCGCCTGAGCCTTACAGCAGGCTGGCCAGGATGATCCACAGCGTAGCGCCGATCTTCAGCGCACTGGCATTTGGCGTGCCTGCCAAATCGGCGCTGCGCAACACGCTGCCATAGAGAAACAGATTGTAAGGCAGCGGGATCAGGTGGACGGCGACCGCCAGCAGCGCCGGCATCTTGGCGGCCAGGATGGCCAGCGCGGCGATCGTGCTTGCCACATTGATCAGGCTTCCGACCGTGACCATGTCGCGCCAGAACAGCTGCCCGAGCGGAACCGCTCCGTTCCAGCGCCTGGAAAAGAAGCCGGCAATGCCGCCTTGTCCGCCAACAGGAGCGGTGTTGTCAGAAGGATGGAACTGCCCTGTACTGGTCATTCCCCGACCTCGTCGCATTGGTAGCGAGCCGCAACTGACTAGCGGGCTCATCGCACTATCCTAGCAGGGCATCGTCCGCGTTGTCTCTACAAGAGCGAGCACTGGGAATTCTGCAGTCGCGGCAAGGACTTTCGCAGGCGATGTCCACGCCTGGCGAGACAACGAACCATTGAACTCCTGAACATCAGCCCTCTTCGAGGCTTCGCCGATTTCATTGGCGACCCTGGCTGCAGTAACGCCAAGAAGATGCCCCCTTGCCAAAACCATATCCGCGAGCGACGTTCAAGACGTCGCCGCGCGATGCGCACGAGCTAGAGATCTATCCAGGCCGGAAGGCAGCAGTGGAGGTGGTATCATGAGCAGGGGACTCCTTTTGTTACATTCTGGCTATGCTGGCGCCATCGCGCTGCTAATGCTCGTGGCAGGGCCCTCAGCCCCGGTATTTGCCCAAGATCAGACAACTGCGGCTGCAGCGACGACGCCTGACGCAACCGCGCAAACGCAAGCCCCGACGCCCCTCACCGAAGACGAGCTTGAAGTTCTGGTGGCGCGGATCGCGCTTTATCCCGACGAGCTGGTCGCGGTAATCTCGGGCGCAGCGCTTTATCCGCTGCAGATTGTCGAGGCGTCGCGCTATCTCGACCAATACGCCAAGGACAAGAATCTCAAGCCGAAGGACAGCTGGGACGGCAGTGTCATTTCGTTGCTGAACTATCCCCAGATCGTCAAGATGATGAGCGACGATCTCGAATGGACCCAGTCGCTGGGCGATGCGCTCGCCTATCAGCAAAAGGACGTGCTGGTCGCCATCCAGCAATTGCGCGACGAGGCCGTCGCCAAGAACATCATCAAGTCCGACGACAAGATCAAGGTCGTCAACGACAACGACAACGTCATCATCCAGTCGGCAAGCCCGGAGAAAATCTACGTTCCGCAATACCAGCCGGAAATGCTTTACGAGCCCAATTACGCTGCGGCCCCGATCAGCTATTACCCAGATCCCTATCCCAGCTACTACTATCCGACCGCACCCTTCTTTGCAGCCGCGGTAACGGGCGCAATCTGGGCCGCGGCCGTCGACTGGGATGACTGGGGTGTGTGGGGTGGCCGCTGGGGTGGCGACGTCGATATCGACTGCAACAATTGCCTCAACAACATCAACGGCAAGATCAACCTGAAGGATGTCGACTGGAAGAACGTGGACCGTTCGAAAATCAACATCGACAGGAACCAGCTCCAGAAATTCGACCGCGCCAACATCAAGAACAACATCGAGCGCAATGGCAACAACTCGATCCGCAACAAGGCGGCCAGCATCCGCAGCGAACACCCGAACGGGATTCGGGGCAATGCCGGCAATATCAAGGACGTTCGCAACAGTACGCTCCAAGGCCTGAAGAACAATCCAGGCAACCTGGCGGCGGCGAGGGCCAACCCCAACCGCCCTGATATCAACAGACCAAACGCCGGAAACAGGCCAAACGCCGGAAACAGGCCAAACGCGGGAAACAGACCGAACGCCGGCAACCGGCCGAACATCAACAAGTCGAACATCAACCGGCCCAATGCCAACCGTCCCTCAGGCAAGGTCAAGCCTGGCGCCAGGGCAGATAACCGTCCGAGGAATCCCTCGGGCCTTGGCAACGTGAATCGCGGCAAAGTCACCCAGATCCAGTCCAACCGCGGACAAAGATCGATGGGCGGCGGCCAGCGCGGTGGTGGCGGCGGTCATCACATTTCGCGTGGCGGCGGTGGCGGCGGTCACATGGGTCGCGGTGGTGGTGGCCGAGGTGGTCGTCGCTAATTCCGGATGAAGGAACAAGATCATGAAAACGTCCATTCATCGCATGTTGCTCGGCTCGGTTTGCGCGGCCGGAATTCTGACTGGCCTGGCACTCGCGGCCCCGGCCTTCGCCGAAGACGACATCGACATTTCGGCCTTCGCGGCGGCGGAAGATCCGCCGGTCTTCGACACGCCGGCGGCGGCAACGGAGGCCTTCAAGGCCGCGCTCGCCAACGACAAGCTGGATGATCTGGCGAAAGTTCTCGGCCTCGATGCCGCCAAGCTCAGGACTGACAACGACACGTTGGACACCTTCGAGCAGATCAGGCAAGGCGCGGCAAAACAGGTCGTCGCCAAGGAGGTTGGCGATCGCACGATACTCAACATAGGCGAAAGGCTCTGGCCGCTGCCTTTCCCCATCACCAAGGGCAGCGACGGCAAATGGGCTTTCGATACCTTTGCCGGGCTGGAGGAGATCATCAACCGCCGGGTCGGCGAAAATGAACTCCAGGCGATCGAAACCATGCGCGGCTACCTCGACGCGCAGAACGAGTATGCGCAAGACGACCATGACGGCGACGGCGTGCTGGAATATGCCCAGAAGCTGATCAGCAGCGAGGGCCTGACGGACGGCCTTTACTGGCCGGCCGAGCTTGGAGCTGGCGACAGCCCTGCCGGCGACCTCGTCGATCCCGAGGCGCTCGACAAGGCCAAGCAAGGCGAAGGCTATTTCGGCTATCGTTTCCGCATCCTGACCGGTCAGGGCGATCATATCGCCGGCGGCGCTCATGACTACGTCATCAATGGCAACATGATCGCCGGCTTTGGTCTCATAGCGTGGCCGGTCAAATATGCCGAGACGGGCGTCAAGACCTTCGCCATCAACCAGCAGGGCATCGTCTACGAAGTTGATCTGGGCCCCGCGACCGAAGACATCGTCAAGTACATCGACCGCTTCAACCCTGATGACAGCTGGGATGTCGTCAGCAATGGTGACTGAGTAAGTGCTCGCCAGCGTTTGGCGGCGCGGTCTTCCGGCCGTTCGATACCGCTAGCGGCGGTGCCGAACGGCTGGCGATCATCTATTGCCACGGCCTCGGTTGAAAGTTGTTAGCAAGTGCCTAAAAGCAACACCCGGCCTTCCATGTATCTGCCATCGTCAGGAGCACTTGCGCATTTAAAGATATACGCGCACGCTCTCGTTGGATTGATGGGGGTCGCCGGAGGTCTTTCGTGAACTCTCAGTGCATGCCTCGAATCAGGTTCCGGAAGAAAACTACAAAGAACCTCATTCCATTTGCGCTTAGGCCGCGGGCGGTGGCATTTGTCTTTGCCACTATGGCAATATTTCCTCTGACCGCTTTTGCCCAGGTTTGCCCGAATCCGGCTGTTGTCGTTGGCACGGCTTGTACAGTTCCTCCTGGAACGATCATCACTGTCACCCCGGCCAATGCCATCGGCCTGAATGCGTCTGGCGCGCTTGGGCAGATCGTCGGAGGCGGTATCACCGTCAACCTTGCCGCGGCAGGCACCACAGGCGCATTGGCGCAGGCGGGCGCCACCATCATCTTCAATGGCAGCACGCTGTTGACGACCGCAACAACCACGGCAAATTCCGCAGGTCAGGTTGGCTTGCGGGCAAATGGAACGGCTAGCACGATCAGCTCGAGCGGGTCCGCTATCACGATTGGACCGCCTAACGGCACGACGACGGCGAACAATCTGACAGGGGCGATCGCCGAAAGCGGCGGCATCCTCAATCTGTCCAACACGCCTATCACGATGCTGGGCGGTGCGAACGGCGTTTCCAACCATGGTTTGGTGGCGACCGCCGCAGGCAGTCAGATCAGCTATCTGGGCGGTACGATCTCGACTCTGTCGAGAGGCTCTTTCGGTGTATTGGCCCAAAACGGCGGTGTAGTAACACTTGGCAATGCGGCTCAGGTGATCACTACAGGCGCGCAGAACACAGCCGCTCAGGTCGGCAGCCATGCCTTGTTTGCAACGGGGGCCGGCAGCCAGATCGTTGGCACTGGCATTGCGATCAGCGTTTCTGGCCTTTTTGCAAGCGGCGCGCGAGCCGAAAGCGGCGGCCTGGTTTCCCTGACCGGCGGTACGATCGCGTCCAGCAGCACTGCCGCCACCGACGCCGATCCGTCCTCGGCGGCGCGGGCGCTATCCGGTGGTGTCCTTAATCTGAGCGGTGTCACCATCGATGCGACGGGCCTCCGGGGCGTCGGGTTCTCGGTCCAGGACGCCGGCTCGCAAGCGACCGTTTCGGGTTCGACCATCACGGTCGACGGCGCCCGCGCCCCTGCTGCATTCATCTTCGGCGGCGGCCAGGCCACCGTCACCAACAGCACTCTGATTTCCAACAACAATCACGGCGTTTCCGTCCAGGACGCGGGCTCGACAGTTACCCTGACCGGTACCGCAATTACCGGCAGCACTTCGCCAAGTGTCATAGGCTACGGGCTACGGGTCGTCACTGGAGGATCCGCCACCATGATCGGGGGCTCCACGACAACGACAGCGCGTGATTCTCCCGGCATCTATGCGGCCGGCGGTGCGGTTGTCGCCACCAATGTGGTGGTGACGACCTCTGGCCCCGACAACGCGATAGGCGTGCTTGCCGACGGTGGCGGCCAGATCACGCTGAACGGCGGCACGGTTACGACCCACGGGGATGCGGTCCGGCAAGCGTCATTTCCGCATGCGCTTGGCGCGCGGAATCCAGGTGGCGTTCTCACGTCGACGAATACGACATTGTTGACCACCGGCATTACCGCGATGGGCGCTGTCGCAGACGATGGCGGCACGATGATCTTGAACGGAAATTCGATCACGACGCTGGGTCTGAGGAGTATCGGCCTGTACTCGGTCACTGAACAGGTAGGTGCGCAATTTCCCGCAAACCTGACGGCGAGCGGCGTGACGGTGGATACGTCTGGCCTGTTCGCACATGGCGCCGCCGCCCAGGCGCGCAACGACGTGCCGGTGGAAAAGGCCACGCTCACGGTCAACGACAGCGCGATAACAACCCATGGCGAAGGCGCTGTCGGATTGCGGGCGACGCTGGGGGACTACGGCACGCGCCCGATCACCGGCCGCGGCGAAGCTGCGGTAATCGCCAACCGAAGCAATGTCTTCACCGAGGGCATCGGCGCGCATGGCGCGCTGTCTCGCGACAACCCGACCTCGGTCACCATGAACGACACCGTGGTCCTCGCTACGGGCGCGATCGCACATGGATCAGTCGCGCAAGCTGGTGGCTTGATCGTTGGCAACAATACGCGGGTGACAGCGATCGGGGCCGAGGCCTCGGCGCTGCTTGTCGTCGGCGAAGGTGGACCCGTCTCCAACGCCATCTTCGCCAACAGCCTGCTGCGCAACGTCAGCGGCCCGACCATCGGCGTCGCCGGAGCGGGAAATGTCTCCCTGACCGGCACGGTTGCCGGCGGCAGTGGACAGTGGCTGCGCGTTGGCACGATCGACAACTTCCCGCTGCTTGCAGCACCTGAACCCCCATTAACGGGAATACCGGACCCGATCGGACCCGATGATCCGTTGCCGCCACCGATGGGCCCCTTCCCTCCACCTGCGGCGCCCGGCGCCATGCCGGGGCTGGCAAACGTGTTGCTGGACGGCTCGACGGTGACCGGCTCGGCTTTCACCGCTGTAGGCAGCGTATCCAACGTCAGGATGCTGAACGACAGCCTCTGGATCATGACCGGCAATTCCAATCTCACCAATCTCCTCAACGATCCGAGCCTGATCCAGTATACGCCGCCGACCGGTGATCCCACGCAGCTTGCGAGCTACAAGACGCTGACCGTCGTCAACTATGTCGGCGAAGGCGGCCAGATAGGGCTCAACACCTATCTCGGCGCTGATGGGGCACCGTCGGACATGCTGGTCATCAATGGCGGGACGACGACGGGCGACACCACGCTCATCGTCAAGAACACCACCGGTCCGGGTGCGTTGACCGTCGCCAACGGCATTCTGGTCGTCGACACCATCAATGGCGCGACGTCCGAATCCACCGCGTTCACGCTGGCCGGCGACTACATCACCAAGGACGGTCAGCCGGCGGTGGTCGGTGGCGCCTATGCCTACACGCTTCACTTCAACGGCGTCGGTGCAGATAGCGGCGATCAGAATTGGTACTTGCGCTCGCTGGCGATCCCCAACCCACCCGGCCCCGTCCCGCCCGTGCCGCCGAAGCCCCGCTATCAGCCCGGCGTTCCGATCTACGAGGTCTATCCGCAAAACCTGCTTGCGCTGGCGGCGGTGCCGACCATGCAGCAGCGTGTCGGCAACCGCTACTGGACAGAACCCGCCCCGGCCCCCGAGACGGTGTTCTGCAAGGACGCCTCGCAGAACTTCCAGTGCCCGGTCACCGGCGCGCAGGCGCAATATTACGCCGGCGCTGCCGTCGGTAA
>NZ_QGGX01000023.1 GCF_003148805.1 Aminobacter sp. AP02 | reverse complement strand
CGGACACAAGGTACCGATATCGTTGATCAATCACGATGGCGCCACCAGCCCGTCATTGTGAAACAGCCGGGAAACTCCACCTTCCGGCGGTCCAATAAACGGTATCGGATCAAAACCGCCGAGGCTCTAATTGCCGCTGGATGACAGTTCAGTGGCAGGTCACATGGTCGCCGCATGCGCCCATATTAAATCTTGGTAAGACAGCTTCGCTTTGCTCGCCGCTGCCAATCCGCTTCCTACATCTTGCAGGGACAGCTCGTCGCAGGGCGCGGCCGAAGGGCTTGGCTGTGCCACGATGTGCTGTCGCGGGGCGCGCGTGGAAATGGTTTCGCGGGCTCGGGAGCTGTCTGATGTGGACATTCCGCTCTGCTGTATTGGTCCCGATGGCGCTTGTCGTGGTAGCGGCGTTGCTGCTGTTTCCGGGATTGATCGATACAGCCAAACGCCAAGCTGCCGGTGCCATGGCAAGCCTGGAAACGCTTCGGCAGGGGACGGGCAAGGGGGGCAACGCAACGCCCGCAGATCCGCAAAATCAGCCTGGCAACGCGATAGCCGTGTCGTTCGCGTCGGCGCGGAGCGGTTCGTTTCCTGTGGTAACGAGAACGTTTGGCACCGTCCAATCGCCCGCTGTGGTCGAGGTCGGGGCGCGGATATCGAGCCAGGTGACGCAAATCCACGTCAAGGACGGCCAGATGGTGAAGGCTGGCGACCTGCTGATCTCGCTTGACGACCGTGCGCTGCGTGCGCAGCTGGCGCGCGATCAGGCGACCCTTGCCAGGGACGATGCCCTGGTGGTCAGCACCACCGCGGACCTCAACCGCGCGAAGGATCTCGCCAGCAAACAGGCCGGTACGCTGCAGGCCTATGACACCGCGCTGGCGTTGCAGCGAGGGGCGCAAGCGAACGCCGACGGCGACCAGGCAGCCATCGATGCCGACCAGGTGCAGCTCGACTACACCTTGATCAAGGCGCCGATATCGGGCCGGCTCGGTGCGGTACAGGTCGCCGTCGGCGACATCGTCGGAACCTCTTCCGGCACGTCGAACACCGTCGTTGGTCTCGTTGCCATCACCCAGATGGATCCGTTGCAGGTGACCTTTCACCTTGCCGAGTCCGAGTTGTCTACGTTCCGCGAGCTCCTTGGCGCGGGCAATGCGCCGACCGTCAAAGCCCTTGAGGGCGGGGGATCGGAGGTCGTCGCCTCAGGCACGCTGGATTTCATCGATTCGGCTGTCGACACCGCATCGGGCACCATCGCCATGCGCGCGACGTTCCCCAATGGCAATCAGGTGCTTTGGCCGGGCCAATAT
Source organism: Aminobacter sp. AP02 (assembly GCF_003148805.1). Taxonomy (GTDB): domain Bacteria; phylum Pseudomonadota; class Alphaproteobacteria; order Rhizobiales; family Rhizobiaceae; genus Aminobacter. The sequence continues at coordinate 67,932 of NZ_QGGX01000023.1, read as the reverse complement.
GTCGATGTCGAGATCGCCCGGCCCGATTTGCCCAATGCGACGATCATCCCCACCGTCGCGCTGCAGTCCGGTCAACAGGGACAGTTCGTCTGGCTGGTGCGGCCCGACGACACGGTCGAGCTTCGCCAGGTCAAGGTTGCGGCCAGCGAAGGCGCGGCATCTGCCATCGCCTCGGGCCTCGATCCCGGTGAGCACGTCGTCACCGACGGCCAGCTGCGACTGAAATCAGGTGCCGCGGTACGGCCGACGGAAGCGGCAAGCGCCGGCGATAGCGCGCCTCCGCCCGAGTCCGCGGCCTATGCTGCCCCGCAAGGATCGCCTGGACGCAAGCAATGACGTTCTCCGAATTCTGCATTCGCCGGCCGGTCGCGACATTGTTGATGTCGATCGCGCTGGTGGTTGCCGGCTTGTTTGCCTACACCAAGCTGCCGGTGGCGGCGCTGCCCGAGGCGGATTTTCCGGTCGTCAACGTCTCGGCAAGTCTGCCCGGCGCCTCGCCCGACACCATGGCCACATCTGTGGCCACGCCGCTGATCAAGCAGTTCGCTACAATCGCGGGCATCGACAGCATTTCGACGACCAATTCGCTCGGTTCGACCTCGATCTCGATCCAGTTCGTGCTCAACCGCGACATCGACGCCGCCGCAGCTGACGTACAGGCAGCGATCGCGCGTTCTGCTCGGGCATTGCCCGCCGACCTGCCGTCGCCGCCAAGCTATCGCAAGGTCAATCCGGCCGATGCGCCGATCCTGCTGCTCGCCCTCAAGAGCGATGTCCTGCCGCTGACCGACCTCGACGCCTTCGCCCAGCAGGTGATATCGCCGTCGCTGTCGACGCTCGACGGTGTCGCCCAGGTATCGATCTACGGCAGCCAGCAATTTGCCGTGCGCATCCAGGTCGATGCCGAAGCGCTTGCCGCGCGCGGCATCTCGACCGCGCAGCTGTCGGCGGCAATCGCCGCGGCCAATTCGGACGCTCCATTGGGAACGTTGCAAAGCAGCCAGCAACAGCTGACCATCGTCGCCAACACCCAGCTCGACAACGCTGCGCAGTTCGCCAACCTCATCATCAGCAGCAGCGGCGACAAGCCGGTCCGGCTTGGCGACGTCACCCGGGTGATCGATTCTGTCGCCAATACCCAGACCGCCAGCTGGCATGACGGCACACGCGCCATTCTGCTCGCCGTTCAGCGTCAGCCGAACGCCAACACGGTCGCCGTCGTCGACAGGGTCAAGGCGATGTTGCCGACATTCCGCGGCGAACTGCCGGCAGCGGCGTCGATCGAGACACTCAACGATCGCGCCGTGTCGATACGGGCCGCCGTCAGCGACGTTCAGTTCACGCTTGGCTCGACGATCGCGCTGGTCATTTTGGTGATCTTCATCTTCCTGCGCCGGCTCTGGGCGACGTTGATCCCTGCACTTGCCGTGCCGATTTCGCTGATCGCGACGCTCGGCGTCATGTATCTCTTCGCCTTCTCCATCGACAACATTTCGCTGATGGCTCTGACACTATCCGTCGGGCTGGTGGTCGACGACGCCATCGTCATGCTGGAAAACATCGTCCGCCACATCGAGGAAAATGGCGAAAGCGCCTTTGACGCTGCCTTGAAAGGTTCGCGCGAGATCGGCTTCACCATCATCGCGATTTCGCTGTCGCTGGTGGCGGTGTTCATCCCCGTGCTCTTGATGGGCGGGGTGATCGGCAAGATATTCTACGAATTCGCCATCGTCGTGGTCGTCGCGATCCTGGCCTCGGCATTCGTTTCGCTGACACTGACGCCGATGCTGGCGTCGCGGCTGCCGATCGCCTCGCATGGCGATACGGGCGTAAGCGGTGTGCTCGAACGCGGATTCGAGGCTGTCCTGCGCGGCTACGACAGCTTGCTCAAGCTTTGTTTCCGCTTCCACCCGTTCGTCTTCGCGATCTTCCTCTGCACGATCGGCATGACGGCCTATCAGCTTCAGACCATGCCGAAGGGCTTCTTTCCGCTCGAAGACATAAGCCAGCTTCAGGTCACGACGCTGGCACGCCAGGATATCTCGTTCGAGGCGATGAAGGCACTCCAGGCCAAGGTCGAGGATGTCTTCGCCAAATCGCCCTATGTCGACCATGTCGCCTCCAATGTCGGTGGCGGCGGCGGCGGGTCAGGCGCGATGAACTCGGCCCGGCTCTTCGTCGAATTGAAGCCCAAGACCGAGCGCCCACCCCTGCAGCAGGTGCTGGTCGAGCTGCGCCGCCAGCTTGCCTCGATCGCGGGCATCCAGGCCTTCATGTCGCCGCTCCAGAACCTGTCGGTTGGCGCGCGCGCCTCGGCCAGCCAGTACCAGCTCGTCGTCCAGAGCCTGGATGAAAAGCTGATGAACCAGTGGGCGGAGAAGCTGACCGACGCGATGACCGCCGACAGGACCGTTTTCGCCGATGTCAGCTCCGACCTGCAGAACAACGCGCTACAGGCGCAACTGGTCATCGACCGCGACAAGGCGTCTTCGCTCGGCATTACGGCCGATGTGCTGCGCTCGACGCTTTATGGCGGCTTCGGCACGCAGCAGGTTTCCACGATCTACACGCCAAGCGACAGCTACGACGTGATCATGGAACTTGATCCGACCATCGACTGGACGCCCGAGCGCCTGTCACGCATCGAGGTCGCCGGTACCAACGGCACGCTGATACCATTGGGCGCCTTCTCGCATGTCGAGCGGAATGCCGGTGCCCTGACCGTCAACCAGCTCGGTCAGCTTCCCGCCGTCACCATCTCCTACAACCTGCCCGACAAGGTCGCCCTCGGCGACAGCATCGCGCAGATCGACAAGCTCAAGGCCCAGATCGGCATGCCGCCGAATGTCACCACCAGCTACTACGGCACCGCCAAGACCTTCCAGGATGCCGCCGCCAACCAGGGCCTGCTGATCCTCGGCGCGATCCTGACCATCTATGTCGTGCTTGGCATGCTCTATGAGAGTTTCATCCACCCGCTGACCATCCTTTCGGGCCTGCCTGCGGCGGCTGTCGGTGCGCTGCTTGCGCTTTCCTGGCTCGGCTTCGATCTGTCGGTCATCGCCGTGATTGGGCTTTTGATGCTGATCGGCATCGTCAAGAAGAACGCGATCATGATGATCGACGTGGCGCTTACCTTGCAGCGCGATGGCCTGGCGCCGGTGCAGGCTATTCACAAGGCGTGCCTCATGCGGTTTCGCCCGATCATGATGACGACGTTCGCCGCAATGATGAGCACCTTGCCCATCGCCCTGGGCACCGGCGCAAGTGCAGAGCTGCGCCAGCCGCTCGGCATCGCGGTTGTCGGCGGGCTCGTCGTGTCGCAGACGCTGACACTGTTCGTCACGCCGGTGCTTTATCTCTACATGGAGCGCCTTGGCGCCTGGACGCAGCGGGCCTTGGCCGGCGCGAAGAAGGGCGAGCCGAAACCGGTCGAGGCGAAGAAGGAACTCAAAGCAGCGGAGTGACTGGGCCGAGGAACCTCGGCGCAGTTTTCAGCTCACGCGTAGCGCGACAGGGAAAGGTCGGCGACGTCGATCTCGGGACGGGTTCCGCCGATCATGTCGGCAAGCACGCGGCCCGAGCCGCAGGCCATGGTCCAGCCCAGCGTACCGTGGCCGGTATTGAGGTAGAAATTGTCGAACTTCGTGCGCCCGATGACAGGCGTGCCGTCTGGTGTCATGGGCCTGAGCCCGCTCCAGAAGGTGGCGCGGCCCTGGTCGCCGGCGCCGCCGAACAGGTCCTCCACGGAAAACTGCAGCGTTGCCTTGCGCGACGGCGAAAGATCCGTGTTGAAGCCGGCGATCTCGGCCATGCCGCCGACACGGATACGGTCGCCGAGGCGTGTGATCGCGATCTTGTAGGTGTCGTCCATGACGGTGGACACCGGCGCGCGCGCCTCGTCGATGATCGGCACCGTGATCGAATAGCCCTTGACCGGATAGACCGGCACGGTGAGCCCGAGCGGCTTGACGAAGGCAGGCGTGAAGCTGCCGAGCGCGCCGACGAACATGTCGGCCTCGACCTCGCCTTCCGAGGTGCGGACGGCCACGATGCGGTTGCCCTGCTGGCGCAGGCTCTCGAGCTTGACGCCGAAGCGGAACTCGACGCCCAGTGCTTCGGCGAGCTTGGCCAGTTCGTTGGTGAACTTGAAGCAGTCGCCGGTCTCGTCATTGGGCAGGCGCAGGCCGCCGGCAACCTTTTCGCGCACTGGCGCCAAGCCCGGTTCGGCGGCAACGCAGCCGGCGGCGTCCAGAACTTCGAACGGCACGCCGTCGCTCTGCAGCACCTCGATGTCCTTGGCCATGCCGTCGAGCTGCTTCTGGTAACGGAACAGCTGCAGCGTGCCTTGCGTGCGGTGGTCGTATTCGATGCCGGTATCGTCGCGCAGCGAAATCAGGCAGTCGCGGCTGTATTCGGCAAGGCGCACCATGCGGCTCTTGTTGAGTGCGTAGCGCGACGAGGTGCAGTTGCGCAGCATCGCCGTCACCCAGCGCCAGGTCGACATGTCGAGCATCGGCTGGATGATCAGCGGCGCGTGCTTCATGAACAGCCACTTCATCGCCTTCTGCGGGATGCCAGGTGCCGCCCAAGGCGAGGCGTAGCCGGGCGAGATCTCGCCGGCATTACCAAAGCTGGTCTCGAGTGCGGGTCCGGATTGACGGTCCAGCACTGTGACCTTGTGGCCGGCCTTGGCCAGGTAGTAGGCGGAGGTGACGCCGATGACACCGGCACCGAGAATGACTATGCGCATGATTGCCCCTGTAGTTAGCGCGCTGCCGGGCTGAGGTAGCGGCGGTTGTAACGCCGGCCCAGGCTGGTCAGGATTTCGTAGGAAATGGTGCCGGCGTCCGCCGCGATCATCTCAAGCGTCTGGTGCGGGCCGATGAGTTCGACCATGTCGCCGAGCTTGAGCGTTCCAGGCGCCAGGGCAGTTACATCGAGAATGATGCTGTCCATAGACACGCGGCCAACGATCGGCAGGCGCACATCGCCGAAATAGGCAGCGCCCGAATTGCTGAGATGGCGCGGCAGCCCATCGGCGTAGCCGGCGGCGATGGTGGCAAGGCGCATCTCCGACTTGGCAACGAAGCTCGCGCCATAGCCGATCTCGGTGCCCGCCGGCACGGTGCGCGTCTGCACCACGCCGATCTCGAGCCGCACCACTGGCCGCATCGGGTTGCCGCTCCCGGAGTAGGGCGCGCCGCCATAGAGCGCGATTCCCGGCCGGGCAAGATCGCCGCGATAGTCCTCGCCGAGGAAGATGCCGGCCGAATTGGAAAAGGAAAGCTTGGTGTCTGGGAAGCGGCTGCGGACAAGGCCCATGCGAGCCAGTTGGCGTGCATTGGCGCCATGCGCGGGTTCGTCGCCGCAGGCCAGGTGGCTCATGATGATGTCGACATGGATGCCTTCGAGGCGGGCAGGCTCGGCGAGTAGTATGTCGGCCTCCGCCTGTTCCAGCCCGAGCCGCGACATACCGGTGTCTGCCTGGACCGCTGCCGGCAAGATCGTGCCGCGCGCCTTGGCCGTCGCCGACCAGTTGGCGACCTGCGCCAGCGAGTTCAGCACCGGGACGATGCCGAGGTCGGCGCAATCATTCTCGCTGCCCGGCAAAAGACCGTTGAGCACGAGAATGCGCGCGTCGGCGGCGAGGTGCGGCTTGAGCCTGACCGCCTCGATGAAATGCGCGACGAAGAAGTCGCGGCAGCCGGCGTCGTAGAGCGCCGGTGCAACCTGCGCCACGCCGAGCCCGTAGGCATCGGCCTTGACCACCGCCGCGGCCTTGCCGGGTGCGGTTAGCCGGCACAGTTGCTCGTAGTTCGCCACCAGCGCCGCCAGGTCGATGGTCAGAACGCCACAAGCCGCACGGCTTTCGATGTCGCTTTGCGCAACCATGTTCATTTCCGGAAACAGTCCTCGCCAAGCCAAGAGAATATCGCAATGATCGGCGAAAATCTTGCCAATGTGACGATGATCGTGCGAACAATGGCGATAAGATGAAATTTTCGTCGACCAATTGGAAGGAAATGCGATGTCCTCTCTGGATGCCATCGACCGCGGCATCATCCGGGCGTTGCGCGCCAATGCGCGCGTCAGCAACGCCAAGCTCGCAGCCGAGGTTGGCCTGTCGCCTTCGGCATGCCTGCGGCGTGTGCAATTGCTGGAGCAGGAAGGGATCATTCGCGGCTACACCGCGATCATTGGCAACGCCGCCGCCGACGAGGGCATCGCCGTCATCGTCCAGATCACGCTGGAGCGGCAGACGGAGGAATATTTCAACCGCTTCGAGCTTGCGGTGCGGCGCTATCCCGAGATCAAGGAGTGCTATTTGATGACCGGCGACTCCGACTATTTCCTGCGCGTCGAAGTGGCGAGTGCCGGTGATTTCGAGCGCGTGCACAAGGAAATCCTGTCGGCGCTGCCTGGTCTCGCCCGTATCCATTCGAGCTTTTCGATCCGCAACATCCTGCAGTCGAAACGGCCGAAGGCGTCGTGAAAAGCCGGCGCCGCTTGCGGCGCCGGCTCCCTTGTCAGTTTCAGACGGCTGCCTGGGTCACGAACTTGGTGACCAGATAGGCCTCGAGCGCTTCCGAGCCGCCTTCCGAACCATAGCCGCTGTCCTTGATGCCGCCAAACGGCGTTTCCGGCAGCGCCAGGCCGAGATGGTTGATCGTCAGCATTCCGGTTTCGATCTCCGCACCGAGGTCCGTTACCGTCTTGTTCGACTTGGTGAAGGCGTAGGCCGCAAGCCCGTAGGGCAGGCGGTTGGCCTCGGTCACGACATCGTCGAAGCTCTTGAACGGCAGCACCAGCGCGACCGGGCCGAACGGCTCTTCGTTCATGATGCGCATGTCGGTGCGCAGCCCCGAAAGCACCGTCGGCTCGAAATAGGAGCCCTTGTTTCCAATGCGCTTGCCGCCGGTCTCGATCTTGGCGCCGTCGGCGACCGCCTCGTTGATCAGCTTTTCGACCGCCTCGAGTCGTCGTTCATTGACCAGGGGGCCCATCTTGCTTGCGGCATCGAGGCCGTCGCCGACCTTGATCGCCTTGGCATGCTCGACGAACTTGCCGAGGAAGCGGTCAAACGAGCCCTCCTGGATGAGGAAGCGCGTCGGCGACACGCAGACCTGTCCGCCATTGCGGAACTTCGAGGCGGCAAGCGTCGTTGCGGCCGCATCGATGTCGGCGTCGTCGAACACCATCGCCGGCGCATGTCCGCCGAGTTCCATCGTCGCACGCTTCATATGGGTGCCGGCGAGGGCCGCGAGATGCTTGCCCACCGGCACGGAACCGGTGAACGACACCTTGCGGATGACCGGATGCGGCACGAGATAGCCCGAAATCTCGGGCGGATTGCCGTAGACGAGGTTGAGCACGCCGTCGGGCAGGCCGGCGTCCTTGAAGATGTCGCCCAGGCAAGCCGGCGAGGCTGGCGTTTCCTCCGGCGGCTTGACGATGATCGAGCAACCGGTGGCGAGTGCAGCGCCGATCTTGCGCACGGCCTGCGATACCGGGAAGTTCCACGGCGTGAACGCCGCAACCGGGCCGACGGGCTCCTTGACGACGAGCTGCTGGATGCCGGAAGCGCGGGCCGGAATGACGCGGCCATAGGTGCGGCGGCCTTCCTCGGCGAACCAGTCGAACAGGTCGGCCGACGACAGGATCTCCATCTTGGCTTCGCCGACCGGCTTGCCCTGTTCGATCGACAGCAATTCGGCAATCTTGTCGGCGCGTTCGCGCATCAGTTCGGCGGCGCGGCGCAACACCTTGCTGCGCTCGAATGGCGAAACCTTGCGCCAGACCTTGAAGCCACGCTCGGCGGCTGCGAGTGCCCGGTCGAGATCGCCCTTGCCGGCCGAAGCGACCTTGCCGATCACCTCGTTGGTCGCGGGGTTGTAGACGTCGATGGTCTTGCCGCCTTCAGCAGCCGTCCATTTGCCGTCGATGAACAGTTTCACTTCCGGGTACATATTATGTCCTTGCTGGTTCGTTCGTGAGGATTGGGCTGGGGCGTGCGTTGGCAACGCCCTAGACGCGAGTCTCGGAGGCTCGGCTAGACATAGGTTGGCGCCAGTCTTTGTGCCACCAGTTCGGCGATCGCCAGCGAAGAGGTCAGCCCCGGGCTTTCGAGGCCGAACAGGTTGACCAGGTTCTTGATGCCATGCGTTTCCGGCCCGTCGATGACGAAATCGGCAGCCGCTTCGCCAGGCGCCGAGAGCTTGGGACGGATGCCGCTGTAGGTGGGGCTCAGGCTGCCGTCGGCGAGGTCGGGCCAGTATTTGCGGATCTCGCCATAGAAATGGTCGGCGCGGCGCGGATTGACGCTGTAGTCCTTTTCTTCGATCCACTCGACGTCGGGGCCGAAGCGCATGCCGCCGTTGAGATCGAGCGTCAGGTGCACGCCCAGCCCGCCCGGCTCCGGCACCGGATAGATCAGCCTGGAAAAGGCCGGCTTGCCCGTGACCGAGAAATAATTGCCACGCGCCAGGCGAAGTTGCGGCACGAATTTGGGGTCGAGACCTTCGAGTCTGCTTGCCAGTGCATTCGCGCCGAGCCCGGCGGCGTTGACGAAATGGCGGGCGGCGATCTCGTATTCGCTTCCGGTGCCGTGGTCGCGGGTGTGGAGCACGAAGCGGTCCGCGTCGATCCGTCCAGACACGATCTCGGTATTGAGGCTGAGATAGGCGCCCCCTTCTTCGGCTTCGCCGAGCAGCGAAAGCATCAGCGCGTGGCTGTCGACGATGCCCGTCGAGGGCGACAGCACGGCCGCCTGGCAGGTGAGCCGTGGTTCCATGGCAATCGCTTCGGCGGCACTCAGCATGACGAGGTCGTCTACGCCGCAGGCTTTGGCCTTGTCGATGATGCCGGCAAGCGTCACCACCTGCTCGGGCAGCGTCGCCACGATCAGCTTGCCGCAGCGCTTGTGCGGAATGTTACGCTCGTTGGTATAGGCATAAAGCTTCGCCCGGCCTTCGATGCAGAGCTTCGCCTTCAGGCTGCCGATTGGATAATAAATGCCGGCGTGGATCACCTCCGAGTTGCGCGAGCTGGTCTCGGTGCCGATGGAATCAGCCGCCTCGATGATAACAGTTTCCATGCCAAGCCGGCTAAGTTCACGCGCAACGGCCAGGCCGATGACGCCAGCACCGGCGATGATGCAGTCTACCGTGTCCATCTCAGGTAGCACTCCCGGTGGGCTTAAGCGCGGCGAGCTGGTCGATGATGAATGAGCTTGCGCCTCTGATATCGTCGACGATAGCGCGTTCGGCCTTGTCGGCGTCGCGGGCTTCGATGGCGGCAAGGATCACATGATGCTGGTCGATCATCGCTCGTCCGCCGTGCTCGTACGATGCCGCGATCAGCGGCCCCATCTGCAGCCACAGCCGGTTGAGGATACCGCGCAGCACCGTCATGTTGGCGATCTGGGCAAGGGCGAAGTGGAAGGTCTGGTTGAGTTCGAGCGCCGTCGCCCAGTCCTTGGTGGCGATCGCTTGTTCGTTGCGTACGATGAGATCGCGCAGCCGCGCAATATCATGGGCCTCTGCCTTGAGCGCGGCCTCGCGAGCGGCGAGGCCCTCGAGCTTCATCCTGATCTGGCGGATTTCGAGATAGCGCTCCAGCGTCATCACAGGCACGCGTACCTCGCGCGCCGATTTCTGTACCAGTGCCTCGTCCTGGATCAGTCGCAGGATGGCATCGCGCACCGGGGTCACGGAGGTGCCGAGCGATTGTGCGAGATCGCGGATGGTCAGCCGCGCGTTGGGCGCAAAGCGTCCCTTGATCAGGGCGTCCGACAGCTGGCTGTAGACAATCTCGCCGAGATTGTCGTGTTCCACCACCTGTAAGCCGAAACTCTCGCTCATCGCTGCCCGATCCTGCCGACACGGCGTGGCCTGCTCGCGGGCACGCGCTGGCCCTTGACAGTCCCATGTCGGAAAAACATGATGCATCAAACAGCAAAATGCGGATTTTGCAAGCGGCCATGGACTGGCCGGTTCGATTGAATGCGGACGGCAAGCCCACCCGCGAAAGACACCGAGCAGAGGAACTCACCATGGACAGCCAGCCCAATTCGCCCGAGGCGCGCGACAAGAAATACCATATGCACGCCTACACCAATGCCCGCCGGCATCAGGAAGTCGGCCCGTTGATCATCGAAAAGGGCGATGGCATCTACGTCGAGGACATTGCAGGCAAGCGCTACATCGAGGCGATGTCGGGCCTGTGGAGCGTCGGCGTCGGCTTCTCCGAGCAGCGTCTCGTCGATGCGGCAACCAGGCAGATGGCCAAGCTGCCCTTCTATCACAACTTCACCCACAAGGGTCACTCGCCACTCATCGACCTGGCCGAAAAGCTGGTCACCATGGCGCCGGTGCCGATGAGCAAGGCGTTCTTCACCAATTCCGGATCCGAGGCCAACGACACGGCCATGAAGATGATCTGGTTCCGCTCCAATGCGCTCGGCCAGCCTGAACGCAAGAAGATCATCTCCCGCAAGCGCGCCTATCATGGCGTCACCATTGCCTCGGCCAGCCTCACTGGCCTGCCCAACAACCACCTGTCCTTCGACCTGCCGATCGCCAATGTGTTGCACACCTCGTCGCCGCATTACTGGCGCGAGGCGCTTCCGGGTGAAACCGAGCAGCAGTTCTCGACGCGCCTCGCCGACGATCTCGAAAAGCTGATCCTGGCTGAGGGCCCTGAGACCATCGCCGCCTTCTTTGGCGAGCCGGTCATGGGTGCGGGCGGTGTCGTCGTGCCGCCGGCTGGCTACTGGGAGAAGATCCAGGCCGTTCTGCAGAAATACGACATCCTGCTCGTCGCCGACGAAGTCATCTGCGGCTTTGGCCGTACCGGCAACATGTTCGGCACCGAGACCTATGCCATGAAGCCCGATATCATGGTCATGTCGAAGCAGATCTCGTCGTCCTATCTGCCGATCTCGGCGATGCTGATCAACGACAAGGTGTTCGAGCCGATCGCCGACGAAAGCAACCGCATCGGCACTTTCGGCCATGGCTTCACCGCCGGCGGCCACCCCGTCGCCGCAGCCGTCGCGATCGAAAACATCAACATCATCGAAGAGCGCAACCTGGTCGACAATGCCCGCCACGTCGGCGCCCACATGCAGAAGCGCCTCGGTCAGCTGACCTCGCATGAACTGGTCGGCGAAGTCCGCGGCGTGGCCCTGATTGGCGCCATGGAGATGGTCACCGACAAGGCGACCAAGGCGCCATGGGGCAGCGTCGGCGCGCTCGGCGGTCTGGTCAATGGCATCCTGCAGCAGAACGGCGTCATCTCCCGCAACATGGGCGACGCTCTCGCCTTCTGCCCGCCGCTGATCATCAACGAAAAGCAGGTCGACGCCATCTTCGACGCGGTCGAGAAGTCGCTCGACGAAGCAGCCAGGCAGATCAAGGCCTGATTTCAGGCACCTCTGCCCAACAGCAAAAAGCCCGCCATCCGGCGGGCTTTTTCGTTGGGGGATGCCGTTCGCTGTCGCCGCGACATCCCAGTAGCCCTCATGGTGAGCCTGTCGAACCACGAGGGCGCTTGGGTGATATTCAAGCGGGATTGGCGCAAGAGCCAGCGTCTGCGTGTCTAGCGCCCTCGTGGTTCGACAGGCTCACCATTAGGGCTACGGAAATGCCCTCGCCGCGCAGCGTCGGAGATGGGCAAGTGCGCCATCAACTTCTCTCACGAGGGGGAGAAGGCAAAAAACACCTCAGACGTGCTGGCCGCCATTGATGTGGATTTCGGAGCCGGTGACGTAGGACGCCTGGCCCGAGCACAGGAAATAGATGATGTCGGCGACCTCGGAGGTCAGGCCGAGCCGGCGCATCGGGATGGTCTCGACGATCTTTTCGGTGCCGGGGGACAGGATCGCGGTGTCGATCTCGCCGGGCGCGATCGCATTGACGCGGATGCCGTGCGGGCCGAAGTCGGCGGCCATCTCGCGCGTCAGCGCGCCGAGCGCTGCCTTCGACGTCGCATAGGCCGTGCCGGCGAAGGGATGGACGCGGGTGCCGGCGATCGAGGTCACGTTGACCACCGAGCCCTTGGCCGCCGCCAGCTCCTTGAACAGGCCGCGCGCCAGCATGATCGGGGCCAGGAAATTGACCTGGAACACATCGCGCCAGACATGCATCGGCGTGTCGATCGAGTTCATGCGCCCGCCGCCCTGCATCTTCGGCGAGATGCCGGCATTGTTGACCAGCGCATGCAGCATGCCGCCTTCTTTTTCCAGCCGCTGGCGAATTTCCGAAACGGCACTGCCGACGTCACCCTGGTCGGCGAGGTCGACCTTGATGTGGTCTTCCGGCCCGGCGGGCCAGGGGCAGTCGTCGGAAAATGCCTGGCGCGAGCAGGTGATGACGCGCCAGCCTTCGCGCGAAAAGCGCTTCACCGTCGCATGGCCGATACCGCGGCTGGCTCCGGTCAATACGATCGTCTTTCGCCCTTCGGGTTTCTCGGCCATCTCATCCTCATTCCAAGCTTGAAGCGTATGTAGCGGATGCATCCGCCCATTGCGAGGGGGCGCGACGAATGGCGGCGTCTTCAGCCGCGTTCGGCGGCGGCTTCGCGGATCGTCTTGAGCAGGATCGAAAACGCAGCCGATGGCTGGGTATCGGTGCGCATGGTCAGCCCCACCGGCCCGCGCGTCTCCGAGGTGTCGACGGGCAGCATCTTCAGCACACCAGCCTTGATGTCATCGCTGACAACCCCGTGCGAGATGATCCACACCGCATCGCTCTGGCGCACGAAGGCGCGCCCGAAGGCGTCCGACACCGTCTCGATCTCGGTCGGGATCGAGGCGACGCCATTGGTGATGAAGAAACGTTCGACGAAGGGCCGGATGATCGAGCCGCGAGTCGGCATCAACAGCGGAAATTCGCCCAGCCGCTCGAACACGTCCTGGTCTTCTCGGAGCAGGGGATGGCCAGCGCGCACGACGAAGACCACCTGCTCGGAATAGAGGTGCTCGAAGAAGAAGCCGGTCATCTTCTCAGGTGCCGCAAGGCGGCCGACGACTAGGTCAAGCTCGCCAAGCCGAAGCTGTTCCAAAAGCACCGCGTTTTCGCCGGTGACGATCTTGATCGTGCCGCCGGTGTTTTCGCTGAGAAACAGGCTCATCGCGCGCGGCATGATATGTGCTGAAACCGTCGGCAGCGCGCCGATGCGGATCGGAGGTCCGCCTTCGGCGCGGGCATTGGCAACCGAATCGATGCCTTGGCGAAGTGCTGTGATCGCCATGCCGGCATGCTGCATGAACACTTCGCCCGAGCGCGTGATCTTGATCCCGCGGCCATCGCGCTCGAATACCGAAACGCCGAGCGCTTCCTCCAGCTCGCGGATGGTCTTGGTCACCGCAGGCTGGCTGACATTCAACAGCCCGGCCGCCTTGACCACGCTTTTCTGGCGCGCGACTTCTAGGAAGGTCTGGAGATGGCGGAACCGGACGCGACTTTCAATCATGACTTTTCATAACCCAGGAGTTAAGAGAAGGCCACAAAATATCATTTTACCAAACCAAACATCTAATCCACTGTCATCACGAGGAGAAATCGAGTGCAATTCACAGACATCGGCGGCATCACGCTGCACCACCAGCTCATCGGCGGGCCCGCGGACAAGCCGGTCATTGTCTTCGCCAATTCGCTGGGCACCGATTTCCGTATCTGGCGCGACGTCATCGTCCGCCTTGCCGGCGACTTTCCCATCGTCACCTATGACAAGCGCGGCCATGGTCTTTCCGACATGGGCACGCCTCCCTATTCGATGGACGATCATGTTTCCGATCTCGAAGGGCTGCTCGATCATCTGAAGGTCAAGAACGCCATCATCTGCGGACTGTCGGTCGGCGGGCTGATCGCGCAGGGGCTCTTTGCCAGGCGCCCCGACCTCGTGAGCGCGCTCATCCTCTGCGACACCGCCCACAAGATCGGCACGAACGAATCCTGGAACACCCGCATCGCCGCTGTCGAAAAGGACGGCATCGGCTCCATCGCCGACGGCGTTCTCAAGCTGTGGTTCACGCCGGAGTTCCATGAAAAGCGCCAGACCGACCTGATCGGCTACCGCAACATGTTGGCGCGCCAGCCGCTTGCCGGCTACACGGGCACCTGTGCCGCGCTGCGCGGCGCCGACTACACCGAAGCCGCCAAGGCGATATCTGTTCCGACGCTTTGCGTCGTCGGCGACCAGGATGGCTCGACGCCACCGGCATTGGTGCGCTCCATGGCCGACCTCATCCCCGGTTCGCGTTTCAAGATCATCGACGGCGCCGGCCATATTCCTTGCATCGAACAGCCGGAAACGCTGACGGCACTCATGCGGCGCTTCGTTGCCCGCCTTCCACTGGAGTGAACTGACAATGAACCCATCGGCGCCAGCCTCGACCAGGTATCGCGAAGGTCTCGCCGTCCGACGCTCCGTGCTCGGCGATGCCCATGTCGACCGCGCCGAAACGGCCTCGACCGATTTCGACCGGCCATTCCAGGAACTGATCACCGAGGCTGCCTGGGGCACGGTGTGGGCACGCCCGACCTGGAGCAAGCGCGAGCGTTCGATGGTGACGCTGGCACTGCTGGCGGCACTTGGCCATGACGAGGAGGTGGCGATGCATGTGCGCGCCACAGCCAACACCGGGGCTTCGCGCGAGGATATCTGCGAAGCCTTCCTGCATGTGGCGATCTATGCCGGTGTGCCGGCGGCCAACCGCGCCATCAAGATCGCCAAGCATGTCTTCGCCGAAATGGATGCGGGCAAGTCCGATGACCACTGATCCCAGCTCGAACCGCAAGCCCGAGACGGGCGCCTTCTTCCAGCGCGACCGCGACTGGCACCCGCCGGCATTCACGCCGACCTACAAGACCTCCGTGCTGCGCTCGCCGCAGAAGGCGCTCCTGTCGCTCGACAACACCATTTCCGAGATCACCGGCCCGGTCTTCGGCCACAACATGCTGGGCGAGCTCGACAACGACCTGATCCACAATTTCGCCAAGGCGGGCGAAAGCGCCATTGGCGAGCGCATCATCGTTTACGGCCGGGTGCTCGACGAACGCGGCAAGGGCGTGCCGGGCGCGCTGCTCGAGTTCTGGCAGGCCAATGCCGGCGGCCGCTACCGCCACAAGAAGGAAAGCTACCTCGCCGCACTCGACCCCAATTTTGGTGGCTGTGGCCGCACCATCACCGACGAGGACGGCTCCTACGCCTTCCGCACCATCAAGCCGGGACCCTATCCCTGGCCGAACGGCGTCAACGACTGGCGCCCGGCGCACATCCACTTCTCGGTCTTCGGCCACGGCTTTGCCCAGCGACTGATCACCCAGATGTATTTTGAGGGCGATCCGATGATCTGGCAGTGCCCGATCGTCAAGACGATCCCCGACCGCGCGGCGATCGAGACGCTGGTCGCTGCCCTCGATATGCAGGCGACAATCCCCATGGATGCGCGCGCCTACAAGTTCGACATCGTTTTGCGTGGACGCCGATCGTCGCTGTTTGAAAACCGCCTGGAGGGCAACTGATGGTTCAGGCTCTCAACCGGCTCAAGGAAAGCCCCTCGCAGACCGCCGGTCCTTACGTCCATATCGGCCTGACGCCTAACTTCTCGGGCATCACCGGGGTCTACGAGAAGGATCTCGGCGTCGAGATGGTCAACGACGAGACAAAGGGCGAGCGCATCACCATACGCGCCCGCGTGCTCGACGGCACCGGCACCCCACTCAAGGATGCGCTGATCGAGATCTGGCAGGCGGATAGTGCGGGCCTCTACAATTCGCCGTCCGAGATGCGTGGTGCAGCCGACCCCAACTTCACTGGCTGGGGCCGCAAGGCAACCGACATGGTTTCGGGCGAATGCGTCTTCGAAACGGTCAAGCCGGGCCGCGCGCCTTTCAAGGACGGTCGGCTGATGGCCCCGCACGTCACCTTTTGGGTGGTCGCGCGCGGTATCAACCTCGGGCTCCACACGCGTATGTATTTTGCCGACGAAGAACAGGCCAATTCCGAAGATCCGGTGCTCGCGCGCATCGAGCATCGCCATCGCGTTGAAACGCTCGTCGCCACGCGCGAGGGCGACGCGTACGTCTTCGATATTCACCTCCAGGGCGACAAGGAAACGGTGTTCTTCGACATCTGAGCCATGACAGTTTCGCCATTCGATCACCCCTATCTGTCAGGCCTGCTCGGCGACGAGCAGGTGGCGCGCCAGTTTTCCGTGGAAGCGGAAGTGGCCGCGATGCTGGCCTTCGAGCGTGCGCTCGCCGAAGCCGAGGCGGAGCGCGGGGTGATCGGCAGCGATGCCGCCGAGGCCATCGTTTCCGCGCTCGCGTCGTTTGCACCTGAGGTGCCGGCGCTCAAGGAAGCGGTCGCTCGTGACGGCGTCGTCGTGCCGGAACTTGTGCGCCAGTTGCGTGCGGCGGTCGGCGCGCCGCATGGCGACAAGCTCCATTTCGGTGCCACCAGCCAGGATGTCATCGACACGGCCCTGGTGCTTCGTCTCAAGGCCGTTGTCGAGCGCCTTGACGCCCAGCTCGCCGAAGTGCTCGCGAGACTTTCCGTCCTTGATGAAAGGTTCGGGGCCCGCCCGTTGCTGGGCCGCACGCGCATGCAGGCGGCAATTGAAATCACGGTCGCGGACCGCATCCGCGCATGGCGCGAACCGCTTGGGCGTCATCGTGCGCGCTTGGCCGTCATCAAGCCGGAGTTGCTCGTCGTCCAGTTCGGCGGTGCCGCCGGCACGCTGGAAAAGCTTGGCGACAAGGGTGCCGCCGTGCGCAAGTCGCTGGCCGAACGGCTCGGCCTCGGCGATGCACCGCAATGGCACAGTCAGCGCGATCGGCTCGCCGATTTCGCGAGCCTGCTGTCGCTGATCACGGGCAGCCTCGGCAAGTTCGGCCAGGATGCGGCACTGATGGCGCAGGACGGCTCGGAGATTTCGCTCAGCGGCGGCGGCGGCTCGTCGGCGATGCCGCACAAGCAAAATCCGGTTGCGGCCGAAGCGCTGGTCACGCTCGCGCGCTTCAATGCCACCCAGCTTTCTGGAATGCATCAGGCGCTGGTGCATGAACAGGAGCGTTCCGGCGCGGCCTGGACGCTGGAATGGCTTGTCCTGCCGCAGATGGCGGTGGCGACGGCGGCGTCTCTAAGGTTGGCCAATACGCTCGCCGGACAGATCGAAAGCATAGGCGCCAAAGCGGGCAACTAGCCCGAGGCGCAGGCAACCAAGCGCCCTTGTCGAGTTGGCCGAACGGCCACGCGAAGGATGGGCAGCGAGGCAAGAAGGATAACAAATGCGTACGCAAGTGGTCATCATCGGCTCCGGCCCCTCGGGCCTTCTGCTCGGACAGCTGCTCGCCAATAGCGGCGTCGACAACGTCATTCTCGAACGCGTCGACCGCGACTACGTGCTTGGCCGCGTCCGCGCCGGCGTTCTGGAGCAGGGCATGGTCGACCTGCTCGACGAGGCCGGCGCCGGCGCGCGCATGCATGCCGAGGGACTACCGCATGACGGCATATCGCTTGCCTTCGACGGCCGCCTTCACCGCATCGATCTGGCAGCGCTCACCGGCGGCAAGCACGTCATGGTCTACGGCCAGACCGAGGTGACGCATGACTTGATGGACAAGCGCGAGGCCGAAGGCCTGACCACCATCTACGATGCGAAAAACGTCACGCCGCAAGGCTTCGATACCGATACGCCATTCGTCACCTACGAAAAGGACGGCGCCACCCACCGCATCGATTGCGACTTCATCGCCGGCTGCGACGGCTTCCATGGTATCAGCCGCAAGTCGGTGCCTCAAGGCGCGATCAAGACCTATGAGCGCGCCTATCCGTTCGGCTGGCTCGGCATCCTGGCCGAAGTGCCGCCGGCCGATCACGAGCTGATCTACGCCAATCACGTCAGGGGCTTCGCGCTATGTTCGATGCGCTCGACCCACCGCAGCCGTTACTATGTCCAGTGCCCGCTCGACGACAAGGTCGAGGACTGGAGCGATGACCGTTTCTGGGACGAACTGCGCCGCCGCCTGCCGCCCGAGGTTGCAGCGCGCGTCGTTACCGGCCCATCCTTCGAAAAGTCGATCGCGCCGCTGCGCTCTTTTGTTGCCGAGCCGATGCGCTTTGGCCGCATGTTCCTGGTCGGCGACGCCGCCCACATCGTGCCGCCCACCGGCGCCAAGGGCCTCAATCTCGCCGCCAGCGACGTGCGCTACCTCTATTGGGGCCTGCGCGAATACTATCAGGACAAGTCGAACGCGGGCATCGATGTCTATTCGGCGCGGGCGTTGTCGCGCGTCTGGAAG
The DNA here is from genome assembly GCF_003148805.1 of Aminobacter sp. AP02. Taxonomy (GTDB): domain Bacteria; phylum Pseudomonadota; class Alphaproteobacteria; order Rhizobiales; family Rhizobiaceae; genus Aminobacter. The sequence continues at coordinate 49,621 of NZ_QGGX01000023.1, read as the reverse complement.
GCGGTGCGGTTCTCCTGGTGGATGACCACCATGCTACACCGTTTTCCAGACACCGACGATTTCGGCCAGCGTATCCAGGAGGCCGAACTGGACTATCTCGTCCACTCGCAGGCGGCGTCTGCCTCGCTTGCTGAAAACTACGTCGGACTGCCCTACTGATCTACCGACGAGTCGAGCAGATCACATATCCGTCAGGTTATAGGATGCGCGATTCTTTTCATTTTACATTACCGTTTCGAGCATGACAGTTGGCACGATACGGTAATACCGAGACCGGCGCGCCCGACAGCGCCGGCTCGACCACAAGGAGGAAAAATTGAAGAAGTCTGTTTTGGCCGCGCTTGCGGTTCTGGCGCTTTCAAGCGCCGCCTTCGCCGACACGATCAAGGTTGGCGTCGTTGGTCCGTTCTCGGGCCCGTTCGCGATCCAGGGCAAGAATTTCAAGGCTGGCATCGACGCCTACATGGCGCTGAACGGCTCCAAGGTCGGCGACAACGACATCGAGATCGTCTACCGCGACCTTCCGGCCGCCGACCCGGCCCAGTCCAAGGCGCTGGCCCAGGAACTGGTCGTCAAGGAGGGTGTTCAGTACCTCGCAGGCTTCTACTTCACCCCTGACGCCATGGCGGTGACCCCGCTGCTCGAGCAGGCCAATGTGCCGCTGGTCGTCATGAACGCCGCCACTTCGGCGATCGTCACCAAGAGCCCGCTGGTCGTGCGCACCTCCTTCACCACCTGGCAGACCTCGGCGCCGATGGCCAAGGTCGCCAAGGAGCGCGGCGTCAAGAAGGTCATCACGGTTGTCTCCGACTACGGCCCGGGCATCGACTCCGAAAACGCCTTCAAGACCACCTTCACTGCCGAAGGCGGCGAGGTCGTCGATTCCGTGCGCATGCCGCTGTCGACCAACGACTTCAGCCCGATCATGCAGCGCGTCAAGGATTCCGGCGCCGATGCAGTGTTCGCCTTCCTGCCGTCGGGCCCGACCACGCTCGGCTTCGTCAAGGCTTATAACGAAAACGGCCTCGCCAAGGCTGGCGTCCAGTTCCTGGCACCGGGCGATTTGACCCAGGAATCCGACTTGCCGGCACTCGGCCAGGCAGCCGAAGGCCTGCTGACGACCTTCCACTACGCCGTCTCGCATGACTCGGCTGAAAACAAGAAGTTCGTCGAGGCAGCCCACAAGGCGATCGGCAACCCAGCCGAGCTGTCCTTCCCCTCGGTCGGTGCCTATGACGGCATGCACGTCATCTACAAGATGATCGAGGCGACCGGCGGCAAGCAGGACGCCCAGAAGGCCGTCGACGCCGTCAAGGGCCTTGCCTGGGAAAGCCCGCGCGGTCCGGTTTCGATCGATCCCGAGACCCGTCACATGACGCAGAACATCTATCTGCGCGAGGTCGCCAAGGCCGCCGACGGCACCTACTACAACAAGGAAATCGCGACCTTCGAAAAGCAGGGCGACCCCGGCCTTGCGGCTGCGAAGTAACAGCGCTACGCCAACGACAGGGCCCGGACGCCGCGAGGCGGTTTCCGGGCCGCTGCTGGATTGAACGATGCAAACCGTTTTCAGTGTTGGGATCGACGCGCTTGCCTATGGCATGGTGCTGTTCGTCATCTCGATTGGACTTTCGGTGACCATGGGCTTGATGCGCGTGGTCAACCTCGCCCATGGCGCTTTTGCCATGATCGGCGGCTATATCGCCTCCTACGCCACCCAGACGCTCGGCTTCGGCTATGGCGTGGCCATCCTTGTCGCGGTGGTGGGCACCATCATCATCGCCATCCCGGTCGAGCGGTTCCTCTATCGCCGCATCTATGGCGCGCCTGAACTTACCCAGGTGCTGATGACCATCGGCATCACCTTCTGTGTCATCGGCATTGCCAACTATGTCTTCGGCCCGACCCTGAAGACCATTCCATTGCCAGAGGCGCTGCGCGGTCCGGTCGATCTCGGTTTCCGCTCGATTGCCGCCCACAAGCTTTTTGCCATTGCCTGCGGCGTAGCCGTTGCCGGCGCGCTGTGGTTCCTGATCGAAAAGACCTCTTTCGGCGTCAAGCTGCGCGCTTCGGTCGACAATGCCGCCATGGCGGCCTCGCTCGGCGTTCGCACCAAGATCGTCTATGCGGTGAGCTTCGCGGTCGCCGTCGGCCTTGCCGCTTTCGGCGGCATCGTCGGTGCCGAGCTGTTGCCGATCGAGCCCTATTACGCGCTGCGCTACATGGTCACCTTCCTGGTCGTCGTCTCGGTTGGCGGTGCCGGCTCCATCCCCGGCGCTCTGCTCGCTTGCCTGCTGCTTGGTGCCATCGACACGTCAGGCCGCTACCTTCTGCCGGAATATGGCGAGTTCTTCTTCTACCTCGCCGTCATTGCAATCGTCTGCGTCTTCCCGCGCGGCCTGTTGGGCAGGAGCAAGTAGATGGCTGCCATCGAAAACACCTCCGCTGCCAAGCCGGCGGCAACGCGCCCGAACTGGTTGGTGCGCGACCTCGTCGGTCTCGCCGTGATCCTGGCCGTGGCCGCGATCGGCTACTTCCTGTTCCCCAACAATCTGGCGCTGCTGACCCGTATCCTCGGGGTGGCGCTGCTGGTCCTGTCCATCGATCTCGTCACCGGCTTCTGCGGCGTCGCCACGCTTGGCCATGCCGCGCTGTTCGGCGCAGGTGCCTATGCCTCGGGAATCGCCGCCGTACATTTCGGCATCACCGATCCGCTGCTGATGGTCGTCGTCGGTGCCATTGGCGGTGCGCTAGCCGGCATCGTTTCCGGTGCCGTCATCCTGCGCGGCCATGGGCTGGCGCAGCTGGTGCTGTCCATCGCCGTCGTCCACCTGTTCCACGAGGCCGCCAACAAGGCCTCCGCCTATACCGGCGGCAGCGACGGCCTGTCCGGCATCTCGCCCGATCCGATCTTCGGCATGTTCGCTTTCGATCTGTGGGGCCGCACGGCCTACGGTTTCGCCGTGGCGCTGGTAGCGATCGCGTTCGTTGTGCTGCGCCTGATCACCCGTTCGCCTTTCGGCATGCTGTGCCGCGGTATCAAGGAAGACCCGATCCGCATCCGCGCCATGGGCGCGTCGGTGCAGGGCACGCTGCTCAAGATGTATGTCATCTCGGGTGCGGTCGCTGGCGTCGGCGGCGCGCTCAACGCCATCTCGACCCAGGTCGTCGGCCTCGACTCGCTCAGCTTCACGCTTTCCGCCGAAGCGCTGGTCATGCTGGTTCTCGGCGGCACGGGGTCGCTTTACGGTGCGCTCATCGGCACAGTCAGCTTCATGTGGTTCGAGGACTTCGTTTCGGCCGCCAATCCGTTCCACTGGCTCACCATCGTCGGTGCCTTGCTGATCGCCGTCGTGCTGTTTGCGCCGCGCGGCCTCTACGGCTCCGCCCAGACGCTGCTCGATCGTTTTAGGGGTGACGGCAAATGAGCGCGGTATTCCAGGTCGAAAACCTGAAAAAATCCTTCGGTGGCCTTGCCGTCACGCAGGACGTTTCGATCACCATGAACCCCGGCGACCGGGTCGCCCTGATCGGTCCCAACGGTGCCGGCAAGACCACCTTCGTCAATCTGGTCACCGGCCATCTCGAGCCCGATTCCGGCAAGGTTATGCTGGGCGGCAACGACGTCACGTCCCTTGGGCCGACGCCGCGGGTCCGCCAGGGCCTCGTGCGTTCGTTCCAGGTGACGCGCCTGTTCCCCGACATGACGCCGGAGGAGCATCTCGCACTCGCCGTCATGCAGCGCACCGGTCGTACCGGCCGCATCTTCGGCCACTACCATTCGATGCCGGATGTCATGGCCGAGGTCGCCGAACTGCTGCGTACGCTCGGTCTCGATCACATCGCCACCCGCAAGGTCAGCGAGATCGCCTATGGCCAGCAGCGCCTGCTGGAGATCGCGCTGGCGCTCGCGCTCAAGCCAAAGGTGCTGTTGCTCGACGAGCCCGCGGCTGGCGTTCCGCAGAGCGACACGCCGCGCATCGAGGCGGCCCTTGCCGGCCTGCCGTCCGACCTGGCCGTGCTGATGATCGAGCACGACATGGACCTCGTTTTCCGCTTCGCCAAGCGTGTCATCGTTCTCGCCGCCGGCGCCATCATCTTCGACGGCTCGCCTGAAGACGTCACCAAGGATGCGCGCGTGCGCGAAGCCTATCTCGGAAGCTACGCCAATGACCGCAGCGCCGCTTGAAGTCAAAGACCTGAGCGCCGGCTACGGCCCGACGCGCGTGCTGGAGGGCATCAGCTTTTCGGTGCCCGCCGGTTCGCGGCTTGCCGTGCTCGGCCGCAACGGCATGGGCAAGACGACGCTGCTGGCCACCATCGCCGGCCAGACCAAACGCTACGGCGGTTCGATCCGCCTCGGCGGCACCGACATGAGCAGCCAGGAAAGCTCGGCACGGGCGCGCAGCGGCCTTGGCTACGTGCCGCAGGCGCGCTGCATCTTTCCCTCGCTCACCGTCGAGGAAAACCTGTTCGTCGGCCTCAAGGGCCGCGACCGCTCGGCGATCGAGGAAGCCTATGGCATGTTCCCGCGCCTCAAGGAGCGGCGGAAAAACCTCGGCTCCCAGCTTTCCGGCGGCGAGCAGCAAATGCTGTCGACAGCGCGCAGCATCCTTGGCAAGCCGACCGTACTGTTGCTCGACGAGCCGCTGGAAGGCCTGGCGCCGGTCATCTGCGAGGAGCTGATGGCGGCGTTCTCGAACCTCGCCTCGGGCGGTGAGATGACTGTCGTGCTGGTCGAGCAGCGCATCCAGAGCGCGCTCGATTTCGCCGACCACGCCATCATCCTCGAGCGTGGCCGTGTTGCCTGGTCGGGCACGCCCATCGAGCTCGCGGCGCAGCCGGACGTCGTCGAGCGCCTGCTCGGCGTCGGTGGTTTGCACTGACCCGAGGGCCGGCTTACGCGGCCGGGGCCTCTGCGGGTTCCCTGTGGGGTGCGTTTTCCGCCGGCTCCTCGAGCCTGAACCAGGCGACATAGAGCGCGGGCAGGAACAGCAGCGTGATCGCCGTTCCGGCTAGGATGCCGCCCATCATCGCATAGGCCATTGGTGCCCAGAATACCTCGCGCGCGATCGGGATAAGCGCCAGGCTGGCTGCTGCCGCGGTAAGCGCGATCGGCCGCATTCGGTGCTCCGATGCCTCGATCACCGCGTGCCAGCGATCGGTGCCGGTCGCGATCAGCTCCTCTATCTGCACGATCAGGATCACCGAATTGCGGATCAGGATGCCGACTAGCGCCAATACGCCAAGCACTGCAACGAAACCCAGGGGCTGCCCTGTCGGCAGCAGTGCCGCCACGACGCCGATCAGGCCCAGGGGTGCAACGGCAACAACCAGGAACAGCCGCTGGAAGCTTTGCAGCTGGATCATAAGCACGGTTGCCATGACAAACAGCATCAGCGGCACCACGGCGATGATGGGCCCTTGGCTCTTGGCGCTTTCTTCGACCGTGCCACCTGTCGCGACCGCATAGCCAGCCGGCAGCTTGGCGATGAATGCGTCGACCGTAGGCTTCAACTCGGCAACGACGGTGTCCGGAAGCGTGTTGCCGACAAGCCCTGCCTTGACGGTGATGGTCGGCATCCGGCTGCGCCGCCAGACGGTCGGCTGTTCGATCTCGTAGTGGACGTCGGCTACGGTGGCGAGCGGGATCGCCTCGCCGTTGCCGGTGGGGATCTGCAGGTTGCGCAGGGTCTCGATCGAGCCGCGCTCGGCTTCTTCGGCGCGCACCACCACATTGATTAGATAGGTTGCGTCGCGCACCTGGGTGATGGACACACCGCCAACCACGCTGTTCATCGCACTGGCGATGTCTTGCGACGTGATGCCGAGCTGACGCGCCTTGTCCTGCAATACGTCGACCTTGAGCACGCGCGAGGGCTCGTTCCAGTCGAAGCTCGGCGCCTGCAATTTCGGATTACCCGATATCTCAGTGGCGAATTGCTGCGACAGCGTGCGTACCATCTGGATGTCGGGGCCGCTGACGCGATACTGCACGGGGCGTCCGACGGGCGGGCCGAGTTCGAGCGTCTTGACGAAGGCATCGGTGCCGACGAACTGCTCGCGCAGGATCTTTTCGATCGCGGGTTGCACCCGGTGCCGCGCCTCGAGATCCTTGGTGACGATGACGGTCTGGCCGAAATAGGGATTGGACGGTTGCACGTCATAGGCCAGCACGAAACGTACCGCGCCCTGGCCGATGTAGGAACTCCAGTGGTCGACGTCGGCATTGCCCTTGAGCGCTATCTGTTCGAAGCGCTCCATCTGCGCGCGCGTCTCGGCGATCGAGCTGTTCTGCGGCAGGTTCCAATCGACGATCAGCTCGGGACGGTCCGACGGCGGAAAGAACTGCTGCTGCACGAAGGTCAGCCCGAACACCGACGCGGCAAACAGCGCGATGGTGGCAAAGATGGTGATCCAGTGGCGGCGCACCGCCAGATGCAGCAGGTGCGAGAAGCCGGCGGCGACACGCCCTGGCCGCTCGCTATGCTTCTTCATGGTCGCCGGCAGGAGCGTGACGCCGAGCAGCGGCGCAAACAGCACCGCAACGATCCACGACAGCAGCAGCGACACCGCGATCACCACAAACAATGTGTAGGTGTATTCGCCGGCCTGGCTGGTGTTGAGCCCGATGGGGATGAAGCCCGCCACCGTCACCAGCGTACCGGTCAGCATCGGGAAGGCGGTCGAGGTGTAGACGTAGGTGGCGGCTTTTCTCAGTGAATCGCCGACCTCCAGCCGCGCCACCATCATTTCGACGGCAATCATCGCGTCGTCGACCAAAAGCCCGAGCGCGATGATCAGCGCGCCGAGCGAAATGCGCTGCAGCGAAATGCCCAAATAGGCCATGACCAGGAAGGTGATCGCCAGCACCAGCGGGATCGACAGCGCGACGACGAAACCGGCGCGCATGCCGAGGCTGACGAAGGAGACGGCGAGCACGATCGCCACCGCCTCGAAGAGTGCGCGGGTGAAGCCCGAGACGGCTTCCTCGACGATCACCGGCTGATCGGCGACGAGGTGGACGCCGACCCCGATCGGCAGGTCGCCGGTCACCTCGTCCATCACCTTCGCCAGCTCCGCGCCGAAATCGAGAAGGTTGGCATTGGGCTTCATGCCGATGGCAAGGGCGATCGCCGGCTCGCCGTTGACGCGAAACAGCGACGTCGGCGGATCGACGTAGCCGCGGCTGATGGTGGCCACGTCACTCAGGCGGAAAAAGCGGTCGTTGACCCTCAGATTGATCGCCCGCAGGCTTTCCTCCGAGGTGAACTGGCCGCTGACACGAACCGCGATGCGTTCCGGCCCGGCCTGGATCACGCCGGACGGCGACACCGCGTTCTGCGCCTGCAGGCTTTCGATGACGGCCTGCTGGTCGAGGCCGAGGGCGGCAATCTGGCGGGTGGAGAACTCGAGATAGATCACCTCGTCCTGGGCACCCACGAGTTCGACCTTGCCGGCATTGGGAATGCTCAGGATGCGCGTGCGTACCGTCTCGACATAGTCGCGCAGTTGGCGCATCGACAGCCCGTCCGCGGTGAAGGCATAGATGTTGCCGAACACGTCACCGAAGCGGTCGTTGTAGAACGGCCCCTGCACCCCTTGCGGGAATTCGGGCCGGAGGTCGTTGATCATGTTGCGCACTTCCACCCAGGTGGGCGTCACGTCGCGCGCCTTGGTGGTCGGCTTGAGATTGACGAAGATGAGCGTCTGGCCCGCGGTCGTCACGCTGCGGGTGTAGTCGAGGCTTTCAAGCTCTTCGAGCTTCTTTTCGATGCGCTCGGTGACTTGCTTGGTGGTTTCTTCGACCGATGCGCCGGGCCAGTTGGCCTGGATCAGCATGGTCTTGATGGTGAAGCTGGGGTCTTCCTCGCGGCCCAGATGCAGATAGGAGAAAACGCCTGCGATCGTGAAGATCAGCATGAAATACCAGACCAGCGAACGGTGGTTCAGCGCCCAGTCGGAAAGATTGAAACTCTTCACGCTATGCCCCTTCCGGAATTCTGACCTTCTGGCCTTCTGAAAGGCTGTTCACGCCTGCCGTAACGACGCGAGTCCCTGGCTCGATGCCGTTCAGCGTGAAGCTGACCCCATCCTTTGCCCTCACGTCCACGCCGTGCAGACTGACGGTCGACGCACTGGGGTCGACCACCCAGACAAAGTGCTTGCCGTCTCTTTCATGCAGTGCCGACAGTGGCAGATCGATCGTCTCGTCGGCCCGAGATACCCTTGATGCCGTCACGGTCGATCCGAGCCGGAAGGCCGTCGGTGGTTCGTCAAGCGCCAGTCGCACCCGTCGTGTACGCGTGGCGGCATCGGCCTGAGGCGCGATCTCGCGGATGTGGGCTGTGGTGCGCAGCGAAGGAAGCGTTTGCAAGGAGACCTCGAACTCGTCGCCCTTGTTGAGCCTGCCGACCAACTGGTCGGGTATGTCGACGACTGCTTCGCGCGCGTCCGAGCGCGCCACTGTCACCACCATCTGGCCCGGCGACACCGTCTGGCCGACCTCGGCACCTGTCGCCGTCACGATGCCGTCGAAATCCGAAAACAGCCTGGCATATCCGAGCTGTTCGTCTGTCTTGGCAAGGGCGGCACGCGCGCGCTCGACATTCGCCGAAGCGGAATCAAGCGCCTGCTTGGCGGAATCGTAGACGGCTTGCGAAGTGTTGGCCTCGGCGAGCAGCGCGCGCTGGCGCTCTTCGCTGGCGGCAGCATTGGCAAACTGCGCCTCCGCTGTCGACAGGTCTGCGCGTGCGGCCTGCGATGCCAGCTCGAGCGAAAGCGGATCGATCGCGGCAAGCGTCGTTCCCTTGGTCACCTGGTCGCCAACGCTCACATCGCGTGCCACCAGCCGTCCGAGCAGGCGGAAGGCGAGGTCTGCCGAAAACTCGGGCTGGATCGTGCCGGCAAAACCCAGCGCGGTGTGTGCTTGCGGCTGGACCACCTGCGACAGCACTGGCCGGATGACCTCCTTGGGTGCCGGCTGCTCCTGGCTGCAGCTGGCCAGCGCCAGCGCCACCACCATGCCGAAAGGCGTGAAGGATTTCATGGCGCGATCTCCACGATCTGGCCGGGGCTCAGCATCTGGCCCCCTTGCGCGACCACTGTTTGTCCGATTTCCAGTCCCTTGGCGACCACGACGATGCCGGAAGCGAAAGACTTCACCTCGATGGGCACCATGGTCACGGCCTTGGTCGCGGGGTCGACTGTCCAGACCGCGGGCCTGCCGCTGTCGGACATCAGCGACTGCCACGGCAGCACGATTGACGGCTCGGGCTCGGACACGATGGTGCCTGTAATTGCTGCCCCCAACGGCATTTCGGCAGGGGTGTCGGGTACCGCTACCTTGACGCGGATGGAGCCGGAGGCGGGGTCGACTGCCGGCGAGACCTCGCGTACCTGGCCAGCCGCCTCGATCTTGGGGTCGGAAATGAGCGCGATCTTCACCGTTGGCGCCACCGGATTGCGAGCAACCAGCGCTTCGTCGACGTTGAACACAGCGTCGCGGTCGCCATCTTCGGCAACGGTGAAAACCGTTTGCGCTGCCTGCACCACCTGGCCGACTTCGACCGTTCGGGCCGTCACCACGCCGTTCGCACCGGCCTTCAGCTCGGTGTAGGTCAGTCGATCCTGGGCGTTCGCCAACTGGCTTTGTGCCGCCTGCACGCCGCTTTGGGCGACGCGCTGCGCCTGGTCGGCGAGGTCGTAGTCGCGCCGCGTCGTAAAACCTTGGGCGAGAAGTGTCTTTTGGCGGTCGAAGGCCGCTGACGCCTGCCTGAGCTGCGCCTCTGCCGCATAAAGGCTCGCTTGCGCTGCCCTCACGTCCGACTGCTGCTCCTGCGGGTCGAGCCGGGCCAGCACCTCGCCCTTTGTCACGCGCTGGCCGGTGTCCACGTTGCGTTCGGCGACCCGGCCGCCGACCTGAAACGACAGATTGTTGAGGGTGCGTGCGGCGATGACACCGGTCAGCGAGGTGGCTGGCGCGAAATCGGACAGCTTCACCTCGACCGAGCGCACCATGATCGGCTGGCGCTCCCCTGCTTCCTGCTTCTGGCAGGCGGCGAGGGGCAGTGTCAGGCAAAGCGCAAACACTGTGAGTGGCGAAAGGGCGTGTGACCGTCTTGTGCTGGGGACGCCAGACGTGATCGGGTTCGTGGATCGCATGGACACCCCCAAATCGCTTCGGCCCACGCTACGATGCCTAATGCGATCCGGCAACGCCTAGTCGATTTTCTTGACGGTGCTGCGACATTGGATTGCAGACAAGGTTTAGGCAAGGTTGCCCGGGCGCTGCAAGTCGGGGAACTTGAACAATGCCTGCGCGTTGTTTGTCGCAATCAATTTCGGAGGACGCCATGGATCGCCTGCTGTTCGACAGTCCCGTCACGATCCGCATCGGAGCGGAAAGCACGCAGCGCGAGGTGACCACCGTCAAGGGGGCCTACGAGGCGCTTGTCGACTGGCCCCATGCCAAGCGCAGCGGCCCGCTCTACCGGGAAGCAGTGGAAACCGTTTCCGCCGCGCTTGCTGGCACCCGCACGCGAGAGGCGGCGAAGCGGGCCTTTGTCGCCGCCGCCGACGAGATTGGCATACGCGTCTGAACGCTGCTCGCCGTGACGTGATTGCGGTTCAGGTGGTGGCGAGCCTTTCGGTCACCGGCTTGGCCTGCTGGGCACGCTGGCTGAGCCACACGCTGCCGAGAACAACGGCCATGCCGGCAATCTGTGCCGGACTGAGCGACTGGCCAAGCACCGACCAGCCAAGGATGACGGCGGTCATCGGGCTCAGGAAACCGAGCGGGGCAACCACAGAGGGTTCAAGCCGGGCAATGCCGCGGAACCACAAGATGTAGGTCAGTGCAGCGCCGATCAGGCCGAGATAGGCGAAGCCGAGTACATTGGCAGCGGTGAGTGCGGGCAGCGACGGTTCCAGCCACAGCACGGCGGGAAGCAGGAGCACCCCACCAGCGGTCAGCTGCCAGGCCGTGAAGGTCAGCGGCGTCACAGGCGGCTGCCAGCGGCGGCTGAGCACGGTTCCGGCGGCCATCGACACGGCGCCGGCCAGACCGGCGACGATGCCGATCGGGTCCAGTGCGGCGCTCGGCGTCAGAATCAGCAGTGCCACGCCGCCCATGCCGGCAATAGCCGCGACGATGGCCATCGGGCGAATGGGCGATGCGAGCAGGGCGCGGGCCAAAAGGATGACGATCAGCGGCTGGATCGCGCCGACGGTTGCGGCCACCCCGCCCGGCAGTCTGTAGGCGGCGACGAACAGCAACCACCAGAAAATCGAGAAGTTGAGTGCGCCGAGCACCAGCACTCGGGCCCACCAGATGCCTTGCGGCAATTGCCTGACCAAAAGCAGCAACAACAGGCCGGCGGGCAGGGCGCGCAGCATCGCCACCGTCAGCGGGTAGCCTGAAGGCAGGAACTGTGTCGTGACGATATAGGTGCTGCCCCAGATCGCCGGGGCGATCGCCGTCAGGAGAAGGTCGGTGTTGCGGGACACGAAATTATCTCCACGTCAATAATCTCGACCTCAAGATAATGCAGGATCTCTTGACGTCAAGAGAATATTTCGGGAAAGGTCGGCCATGGATCAGGTTGACGACATTCTCGCCCAGTGGAACCGCGAACGGCCCGACCTCGACGTCGCGCCGATGGGGCTGATCGGCCGGCTCAACCGCGTGTCGCAGCATCTTGGCCGTGAGATGGAAAAGACTTTCGCCGCGCACGGGCTGAACTTCGCCAGCTTCGACGTGCTGGCGACCCTGCGCCGCTCCGGCGCGCCCTACGCGTTGTCGCCGGGCGACCTGTCCGCCACGATGATGATCACCTCGGGCACGATGACCAACCGCGTCGACCAGTTGGAAAAGGCGGGCCTTGTCGCGCGCAAGCTCAACCCCGACGACCGCCGCAGCTTCATCGTCTCGCTCACCGACAAGGGTTTTGCCACCATCGATGCCGCCGTCACCGATCACGTGGCGACGCAAACGCGTATCGTCGAGATGCTGGCGCCCGACGAGAGGACCGTGCTGAACGCGCTGCTCAGCAAGTTTTTGGTGGGTTTCGAGAGCGCGTGACGCTGCCGGTTTCTTAGACGTCAGCGCTGCCCCTCATCCCCCTGCCGGTACCTTCTCCCCGTATAGTGACGGGGAGAAGGGGGCTGGCCGCGATGTCAGCACCGTTGCGGTGACCGAGGGACGGCTGACCGCGACGGTGCTCCGTTCTAAGAGGCGATGTCCTTCTTGAGGAACGTAGACGGACGCTCAACGCTGACGTCCCCCTCTCCCCGTTTACGGGGAGAGGGTAAGGGTGAGGGGCAGCTCCATCTCACAAGACCAGCTAGGTGAAAAATCACCCCGCCAGCGCCTGTTCCAGGTCGGCGATAAGATCGTCGCCATCCTCGATGCCGGCCGACAGTCGCACCAGCGAATCCGAGATGCCGATCTCGGCACGTTTGTCAGCGGGGATCGAGCCGTGCGTCATCAGCGCCGGATGCTCGATCAGGCTTTCGACCCCGCCCAGGCTTTCAGCCAACGTGAAGAGCTGCGTGCGCTCGAGGAAGCGTTTGGTGCCTGCGAGATCGCGGTCCAGCACCGCAGTGATCATGCCGCCGAAGGCAAACATCTGCGCCTTGGCGATGGCATGCTGCGGATGGCTCTCCAGGCCCGGATAGATCACCCGCACGACGTCTGTGCGTCCCTGCAGCCAGCGCGCGATCTTCAGCCCGTTGGCCGAGTGCCGCTCGACGCGCAGCGCCAGGGTCTTGACGCCGCGCAGCGCCAGAAAACTGTCGAACGGCCCGGAAATCGCACCAATCGCGTTCTGCAGGAATTTCAGCTGGGCCGCGAGGTCCTTGTTGTCGCCGACGACAACGCAGCCGCCCACCATGTCGGAATGGCCGTTGAGATATTTCGTCGTCGAATGCACCACGATGTCGATGCCAAGCTCCAGCGGCCGCTGCAGATAGGGGCTGCAAAAAGTGTTGTCGGCGACCGTCAGCACGCCCTTGCGCTTCGCCAGCGCCGCCACCTCTTCGAGATCGACGACGCGCAGCAGCGGATTGGTCGGTGTTTCGACCCACAGCATCTTCGTTTCCGGTCGGATCGCCGCCTCCACCGCCGCCAGGTCGGTGAAGTCGACGAAGCTGACCTGGAGGCCGGCCGAGCGCTTGCGCACGCGTTCGAGCAGCCGGAACGTGCCGCCATAGATGTCGTCGGTGGCAACGATGTGCGCGCCTGCGTCGAGCAGCTCGAAGACAGTGGCGATGGCCGCCAGCCCCGAAGCGAAGGCGAAGCCGGCAGAGCCGCTTTCGAGATCGGCGATAGCGCGCTCGAAGGCAAAGCGCGTCGGGTTCTGGCTGCGGGCGTATTCAAACCCCTTATGCACGCCGGGGCTCTGCTGGCCATAGGTCGAGGTTGCATAGATCGGCACCATCACGGCGCCCGTCGTCGGGTCATGGCTCTGGCCGCCATGGATCGTGCGCGTCGAAAAGGCCAGTCGGTTCTTCGCAGTGGTCATTTTGCCCGCCTGAGATGGTTGATGAGGTCGACGCGGGTGATCAGCCCGATGAATTCTTCGCCGTCGAAGATGATCGCCACTTCGTTGCGGTCGAAGATCGGCAGCAGCGCATCGAGCGTCTGGTTGGCCTGCAGCGTGTGCAGGTCCTTGCTCATCGCGGTTGCGACCGGTGCGTTGAAGCGGTTCCAGCGGCTGTCATAGGGTCCCTCGACGACGGCGAGGATATCGCTCTCGTCGACGATGCCGACCAGCTTGCCCTCTTCGAGCACCGGCAGCTGCGACACGTCTCCGCGCCGCATCCTGCCATAGGCGGTCAGCAGGCTGTCGCCGGGACCGACGAACACCGTGCCGCCCTCGCGATGCGAACGCGCCACGAGGTCGCTCAGGTCGCCGTGCTGCGCGCGCTCGGCCAGTCCCTGTTCGGCCAGCCAGAAATCGTCGAACACCTTGGAGAGATATTTGTTGCCGCTGTCGCAGACGAAGGTCACCACCCGCTTCGGCGTCTTCTGCTCGCGGCAATAACGCAGCGCCGCCGACAAAAGCGTGCCCGAGGACGATCCGGCGAGGATACCCTCCTTGGCAAGCAGGTCGCGCACCGCCAGCATGCTCGCCTTGTCGGTGACCGAATATGCCTTTTTGACCAGCGAAAGATCGCAGTTGGGCGGCACGAAATCCTCGCCGATGCCCTCCACCGTCCAGCTGCCGGCTTCTTCCATCTTGCCGGTCTTCACCAGGGGCGCCAGCACCGAGCCCAAAGGATCGGCCAGCATCATCTCGGTCTTCGGCGACACCTTGGCGAAGAACCGCCCGAGCCCGGTCAGAGTGCCGCCCGAGCCGACGCCGACCACCACGGCATCGACGTCGCCAGCGAGCTGCTGCCATATTTCCGGGCCGGTCGACGCCTCGTGTGCCTCGGGGTTGGCCGGATTGGCGAACTGGTTGACGTAGAACGATCCTGGGATCTCGGCGGCGATCTTCTCCGCCATGTCCTGGTAGTATTCGGGGTGGCCCTTGCCGACGTCGGAGCGCGTCAGCCGGACTACCGCGCCAAGCGCCCGCAGATGCTGGATTTTCTCGCGGGACATCTTGTCGGGCACGACGAGGATGATGCGATAGCCCTTGGGAATGCCGACCTGGGCGAGGCCGAGCCCGGTATTGCCGGCGGTCGCCTCGACGATCGTGCCGCCGCGCTTGAGCTTGCCCTCGCGCTCAGCCGCCGCGATCATCGACAGCGCGATGCGGTCCTTGATCGAGCCGCCGGGGTTCTGGCTTTCGAGCTTGATGAACAGCCGGCACGGCCCGGTGTCGAACTGCGTAAGCTCTACAACCGGCGTTTCGCCGATCAAATCGAGCACGGACCTGAAAGGCGGGTTCAAACGGCTCATGGCAGCGTCTCCCACGTCAAGCAAGCTCATCGAGCATATCCCATGTCAGGCGGGCGGGCACCCGCCGTCCGGTTGATCCTTGGCCGCATCAGCCGGTATCGACGCATTTACCGGAGGCGTATGCCATGAACAAAGGCAGCGAATTTCGTTTCGGATCGAACCTTGAGAAGGAAATTCCCAGACCGGTTCGATAGTTCCGTCCTGAGGCAATATCTTTCCTGCTTGGGCGTTGTTGACTCTCCACTTGGTGGAGCACCTAGAAGGGCTGCCATGGACGACAGGATCTACACCATCGGCGAACTCTCGAAGCTGAGCGGCATCACCGTTCGCAAGCTCCGCTTCTATTCCGACAGGGGGCTGCTGCCCCCGGCAATCAGGGCGGAGAGCGGCTACCGCATGTATTCGGGCGCCGACCTCGAACGGCTCGGGCTCATCCTTGCGTTGCGCGATGCCGGCGTGAGCCTCGCCGAAATCGCCAAGATCCTGTCGAACCGCCTCGCCATCTCGGCCGTGCTGGAGCTCAGGCTCAAGGCGCTCGAGGCGGAGATCAAGTCCAAGCGCCGTGTCGCCGCCGCCCTCAGGGCTGCCATCCGGGTCCCCGACCCGACAACAGACGACCTCAGGAGAATATGGACCGTGACGAAGCTTTCCCAGAACGAGTTCCGTGCCGCCATCGAACGCTTCTTCGACGATGCTGCCGCCGACGCCAACGTGTCGCCGGAATGGAAGAAACAGATGATCGACGCCTCGACACCCGAATTGCCCGACGACCCCAGCCCCGAACAGGTCGACGCCTGGACCGAGATCATGGCCATCATCTCGGACAAGGAATATGTCGCCGAGCTGCGCAAGAGCATGGCGGCGATGTGGGACGGCGAGTTCGATCCAACAGCCTACGCCGAAGCCTCGAGCGTTATCTTCGCCCGCGTTCGCGAGGCCATCGACGATGGCGAGAAGGCCGAGTCCGAGATAGGCAAGGCAATTGCCCGCGACTGGCTTGAAAGGTCGGCCAGGGCGATGAACAGGACACCCGACAAGGCGTTCGTGGAGTGGCACGACAACCAGTACCGCAAGTACCACTCTCGTTCGGCGCGCTATTACGAATTGCTCCGCATCCTCAGGGGCGACCGCCAGCCCGACAACATCTCCGAGGAATGGAGCTGGATCAACGCCGCCATGGCCGGGGCGCTCTGATCGCGCGCAGGCTCCGCACCCGGCCGCCAACGAAAAAGGGCCCGCGCTGCGGGCCCTTTGTATTCCTATCGACTGGACTTACTCGAAGTCGCCGAGGTCGCGCACAGCGCCTCGGTCGGCCGAGGTGGCAAACGCCGCATAGGCCTTCAGCGCCTTTGTTACCTTGCGCTTGCGAATTTCGACCGGCTTCCAGCCCTTGGCGTCCTGCTCGGCGCGGCGGCTGGCGAGCTCTGCCTCGTCGACGCGCAGGCTGATGGTGCGGTTGGGGATGTCGATGTCGATGATGTCGCCTTCGCGCACCAGCCCGATCGTGCCGCCATTCGCCGCTTCAGGCGAAACGTGGCCGATAGACAGGCCGGAGGTCCCGCCCGAGAAACGCCCGTCGGTCAAGAGAGCGCAGGCTTTGCCCAGGCCCTTCGACTTGAGATAGCTGGTCGGGTAGAGCATCTCCTGCATGCCGGGGCCGCCCTTCGGACCCTCGTAGCGGATCACCACCACGTCGCCGGCAACGATCTCGTTGCTGAGGATCGCCTTGACCGAGGCGTCCTGGCTCTCGAAAACGCGGGCCGGGCCGGAGAACTTCAGGATCGACTCGTCGACGCCGGCGGTCTTCACCACGCAGCCATTGAGTGCGATGTTGCCCTTGAGCACGGCAAGGCCGCCATCCGTGGAAAACGCATGTTCGGCCGAGCGGATGACGCCTTTTTCGCGGTCGAGGTCGAGCTCGTCCCAGCGCCGGTCCTGGCTGAAGGCCGTCTGCGTCGGCACGCCGCCTGGTGCGGCGAGGAAGAAGTCGCGCACCGCCTGGCTCTTGGTCCGCGAGATGTCCCAATGGTCGAGCGCTTCGCCGAACGTCGCCGTGTGCACGGTCGGCAGGTCGCGGTTGAGCAGGCCTGCCTTGTCGAGCTGGCCAAGGATCGAAAAGATGCCGCCGGCGCGGTGCACGTCTTCCATGTGCACGTCGGACTTGGCGGGCGCCACCTTGCACAGCACCGGTACCTTGCGCGACAGGACGTCGATGTCGTCCTGGTCGAAGTCGATCTCGCCTTCGTGGGCTGCCGCCAGGATGTGCAGCACGGTGTTGGTCGAGCCACCCATGGCGATGTCGAGCGCCATGGCGTTCTCGAACGCGCCCTTGGAGGCGATCGAACGCGGCAGCACGCTCTCGTCATTCTGCTCGTAGTAGCGCTGGGCGAGGTCGACGATCAGGTGACCAGCCTCGACGAACAGACGCTTGCGGTCGGCGTGCGTTGCCAGCGTCGAGCCGTTGCCGGGCAAGGACAGGCCGAGCGCCTCGGTCAGGCAGTTCATCGAATTGGCGGTGAACATGCCCGAGCACGAGCCGCAGGTCGGGCAGGCCGAGCGCTCGATGATCTTGACGTCCTCGTCCGAAACCTTGTCGTCGGCGGCCGCCACCATGGCGTCGACCAGGTCGAGCGCGACGTTCTTGCCGCCGAGCACCACCTTGCCGGCTTCCATCGGGCCGCCGGAGACGAACACGGCGGGGATGTTGAGGCGCATTGCTGCCATCAGCATGCCGGGCGTGATCTTGTCGCAATTGGAGATGCAGACCATGGCGTCGGCGCAATGGGCGTTGACCATGTATTCGACGCTGTCGGCGATGATCTCGCGGCTCGGCAGCGAATAAAGCATGCCGTCATGGCCCATGGCGATGCCGTCGTCGACCGCGATAGTATTGAACTCCTTGGCCACGCCGCCGGCCGCCTCGATCTCGCGGGCGACGAGCTGGCCGAGGTCCTTGAGGTGGACGTGTCCCGGCACGAACTGGGTGAAGGAGTTTACCACCGCAATGATCGGCTTGCCGAAATCGGTGTCTTTCATGCCGGTGGCGCGCCAAAGGCCACGGGCACCCGCCATGTTGCGGCCGTGGGTGGTGGTGCGCGAACGATAAGCAGGCATGGGGGCTCTCTCATACAATAGATGGCTAACAGTGGGATTGAGCCACTATCGCCCTTGCGTCAACACTTTTTCGCCCAAGGTGCCGTCTGGCATGACAAGAGCGGGCAGCTGCCATGCAGCGAACGCAGTTCAACTGCTGGCTCAGCCCTTGGAGTTGGCCGATTTCCGGCCCTTTCGGCCGCGCCTCAGTTCGGCGACGCCGACGGTCAGGCCCATCGCCAGCGCCATCGTCGCCGCAAGCGAGCGGAAGCCGCCGAAATCGGCCTCGGCCACCTCGAACCACACCTTGGCGAACTGCGCCAGCGGCGAAAACGCGCTGTCGGTGATGGCGATGACAGGCACGTTGTTGGCCGAAAGCACCCGCGCCTCCTCGACGGTCGCCGAGGCATAGGGCGAAAAGCTGATCGCGATCACCGCGTCCTTCGACGACGCAAACGAGATGATCTCGGGGCTCAGCCCGGAAGCGGATTCGATCAGCTGGCTGCGCACTCCGAGCTTGCCCAGCGCATAGGCGATGTAGCTGGCGACAGGATAGGAGCGGCGGCGCGCCAGGATGTAGATCGTCTCGGCGCCGTTGAGGATGTCGATGGCGCGGTCGAGGGTGTCGTCGTCCAGATTGCGCGACATCACGTCGAGCGACTTGCTGGCTGCGGCCAGGAATCCGTCGACGATGCGCCTGTTGGAAGTGCCTTCGTCGGCATCGCCGCGCACAACGGTCAGCCGTTCTTCGTAGGAGGTCGTGCGCTCCCTCAGGCGCTCGCGAAAAACCTGCTGCAGGGACGTGAAGCCGTCATAGCCGAGATGCTGGGCAAAGCGGATCAGCGTCGAGGGCTGCACCCCCGCCGACGTTGCGATGCTGGCGGCGGTGCCGAAGGCGATCTCGTCGGGATTGTCGAGCGCATAGGCCGCCACCTGCGCGATGCGCTTGGGCAGCGACAGGCGGCGATCGAGGATCAGTGCCCGCAAGGCCTCGAAATCGCGTGGCAGCGCTTCCGACATCATCTCGTTCATCTGGTCCATTCCGTCTCCGCCCATTGCAACATATCGCTGCTGCGACCGCCTGTCCAAATAAAATGAACTGTATGTTCCATTTTCGACAAAATTCGACTATTCAATCCGTCATCTCAGTATCGCTTCTATAAACCGGGAGAGCGTGAAGTGACAGGTGTAGGACTTATCGGAACCGGCTTCATGGGCAAGTGCCACGCGCTCGCCTGGAATTCCGTCGGCACCGTATTCGGCGACGTCGACAGGCCGAGACTCGTCCATCTCGCCGAGGCCAACGCGAACCTCGCCGCCCAGCGCGCTTCCGAACTCGGTTTCGAGAAGTCTTCGGGCGACTGGCGCGCCGTGCTCGCCGACCCCGAGGTCGACATCGTCTCGCTGACCACGCCCAACCAGTTCCACCCCGAGATGGCCATCGCCATCCTCGAAGCAGGCAAGCATCTGTGGTGCGAGAAGCCGATGGCGCCGACGCTCGCCGAGGCCGAGGCGATGGCGGCCGCCGCGCGCAAGTCGGGCAAGGTCGCCGTGCTCGGCTACAACTATATCCAGAGCCCGGCCATCCGCCACATCCGCAAGCTGCTCGACGAAAAGATCATCGGCGAGGTCAACCATCTGCGCGTCGAGATGGACGAGGACTTCATGGCCGACCCCGAGGCCCCCTTCTTCTGGAAGCACGAGGCGAAATCCGGCTACGGCGCGCTCGACGATTTCGCCGTCCATCCGTTGTCGCTGATCTCGGCGCTGTTCGGCCGCGTCGGCTCGGTCATGTGCGACATGGCAAAACCCTATCCGGACCGTCAGGTGACGGGCGGCGGCCGCCGTGCCGTCGAGACCTACGACATCGCCTCCAGCCTCATCCATCTCGAAAACGGCGTCTCAGGCACGCTTCTGGTCAACCGCTCGGCATGGGGCCGCAAGGGCCGCATCCAGGTCCAGATCTTCGGCTCCAAGGGCTCGATCGTCTTCGACCAGGAGCGTTTCAACGAGATCCAGCTTTACGTCACCTCGGACCGCGCCACCGAGCAAGGCTACCGCACCATCCTCGCCGCACCCCACCATGAGCCCTACGGCAAGTTCATCCCGGCCCCCGGCCACGGCCTTGGCTTCAACGATTTGAAGACCATCGAATGCCGCGAGCTGCTCGCCCGCATCGCAGGTGCGCCCGCCCGCATCATCGATTTCGATGATGGGCTCGAGATCGAGCGCACGGTCCACGCCATGGCGCAGTCGTTTGCCGAGCAGAAATGGGTGAAGGTGAGGTAGGGATGGCGGCGGATACTCCAAACGCATGACGCTCCGCATCCCTCGACAATTTACGCAGGCAATGATCTGTTGCGCTGTCGCTGGGGAAATTTCGTGCGCGCGATTTTGGTTGTTCTTGCTCTGCTCTGCGCTCAGTCTGTATCCGCAAAGGATGACGTTCCATTCCCGGAACTAAGTACCGAGGTTTACTGCCTAGACCTTGTGTCAAAGATGCTCGACAAGGGTGAGCAGCAGGTCGAGAAGGAAAAATGCCTTGGCGACGAGGCCGCGCTCAAGCGCAAGCTCAAGTCGTTATGGCATTTGGCTTTGCTAGAGTCGCAGCAATATCTCGTTGCCCAGTACTACAAAGAGGAACGCAATCAGACCTACATCACCGCCGCGCACTACACTGCGCAAGGAGTTGGTCTGGCTTGCATGGATGGCCGGCTAGACTGTCGCTTCCCACCCGCGTCTGCTGACGACTTGAAGACTTTCCCCTACCTGAACAGCCCGGCCTACTGTTCGGCAACCATCGTTGGCGGGATGGGCGAAAAGGCGCGTCAGGCGAAAACCAAGGAGTGCCTCGATAACGAAGAGATGCTGAAGCGCCAGCTCCAACCAATCTGGAGTGTTGTAGATAAGAAGTTGGTCGACTTCTGCATGCCGCTGCTCTTTCACATCAAGCAGCACAGCTACAAGATGCTACAGATGTGCGTCGCAAGCAGGCTGGGCAATGCCTGCATACTCGGAAGTGTTGACTGCAAATTTAAGAGCTAACGCACTTGTCCTCGGCGAGGGGCATAGCGCCTCTTCATCGTGAGCCTGTCGACCATGAGGGACAAGGCGCAGCGGCTCACCATGAGGGTTTCGCGCGAACACCACTCCACCCCATCTGCACCACATAAAACGCCAGCAGTATCGCCGCGTTCATTTCCAGCACTTCCTCGACAGCGGAGAGCGCCCGCGACGAGGTGGCGATGTCGATCACCTGTGCCAGACCGATGAAGCCGACATGCAGCAAGAGTAGCGCGTGCCCGGTGAGCCAGGTCGCCGCCCCGCCCATGTTCGTTGCGATCTGGCGCGCGGCAAACAGCACTAGCCCGACCGACACAACTAGCATCAGCCCCACCAGCAGCCAGGCCAGGTTCTGGCTGATCTCCTGCAACAGGCGGTAGGCGAGGATCAGCAGGTCGTGGAAGCCGTCCAGCTGCCCGCCGCCATAGAGCGCCGGCGGCTGGAAGCCGAACAGCCGCACGCCGAAGCTGGTCTCGTCCAGCAGCTCGGCAAGGCCGATAAGGCCAGCCAGCACGACCATCGCGCGGGGTCTCCGAAGCACAGTCGCAGCACCCGCCCCAATCACGGCTGCAGCTAGAAAGAGGACCGTTCCCATTTCGACGATGCCGTCCTCCCGAAGCAGCAAGGAGCGGAGGCCGGGTGCAAAAATTGCCGCCAGAGCGGCGGCCGCAGTGACTGCGCCGACAAGGCCCAGCGCGATCACGAGGAAGGGGGATTGGCCGCTCCGGCGCAGGCCCGGTGCTGCTCCTGCAAATGTCGTATGCGCAAATTCTGCCACGGACACCTCCTGTCGCAAGACCGTCACGTAAGCGTCACGGTAAGCTTCATTCCGGCGAAGCAAGGGCAGGGCCGATCACTCTTGGCGACCATCTGTGACGCGATGGGCGAACGCGCGGGCGCGTCCGCCGCGCCGATGTTGCCTCGCCCTGCTTGTGCCTGATATTGCCGGCTTACCGCCCATGCAGCGAAAAGCCGGAACGTAACCGATGACCAAGCTTCCCGACCTGCCGGTGACGGCGGTCCTGCCGCAACTTGCCGAGGCCCTGTCCTCGGGCAACAGCGCCGTGCTGGTCGCCCCGCCCGGTGCCGGCAAGACGACGCTCGTGCCGCTGGCGCTGCTCGACGCGCCGTGGCGCGGCGACGGAAAGATCATCCTGCTCGAGCCGCGCCGGCTCGCCGCCCGGGCCGCTGCACGGCGCATGGCTTCGCTGCTCGGCGAAGAGCCGGGCGGCATTGTCGGCTATGCCATGCGCATGGAAAACAAGGTCAGCGCGAAGACGCGCATTCTGGTCGTCACCGAAGGCGTGCTGGCCCGCATGATCCTCGACGATCCAGAATTGCCCGGCATCGCTGCGGTCCTGTTCGATGAGTTTCACGAACGCTCCCTCGATGGCGATTTCGGCCTCGCGTTGGCGCTTGATGTGCAAGGCGCGCTGCGACCCGACCTCAGGCTCATCGTCATGTCGGCGACGCTCGACGGCGCGCGCGTGTCCAGGCTGCTCGACGATGCCGAGGTCATCGAAAGCCAGGGCCGCAGCTTCCCCGTCGACATCCGCTACGACGAGCGTCCGGCCGGTGTTTCGATCGAGGACGCCATGGCCAAGGCGATCCGCGATGCACTTGCCGACGAGCCCGGCAGCGTGCTCGCCTTCCTGCCTGGCCAGCGCGAGATCGAGCGCACCACCGAGCGCCTCGCCGGCCGTGTCGGTGCCGACACCGACATCGTGCCGCTCTACGGCATGCTCGATGGTAAGGCGCAGGACGCCGCGATCAAGCCCGCGCCCGCCGGCCGCCGCAAGGTGGTGCTCGCCACGTCCATCGCCGAAACCTCGATCACCATCGACGGTGTCCGTGTCGTCATAGATTCCGGCCTGTCGCGTCAGCCGAAATACGAACCCGCCAGCGGCCTGACCCGGCTCGAAACCGTACGCGCCTCGCGTGCCGCCGCCGACCAGCGTGCCGGCCGCGCCGGCCGCACCAGCCCAGGTGTCGCCATCCGCCTTTGGCGTGCCGAGCAGACCGCAGCACTGCCTGCCTTCTCGCCGCCCGAGATTCTTGAGGCCGACCTCTCCGGCTTCCTGCTCGACTGTGCTGCCTTCGGCGTCGCCGACCCGACCACGCTTGCCTTCCTCGATCCGCCGCCTGCACCCGCATTGGCCGAGGCGAAAGCACTTCTTGTCGAACTCGACGCCATCGATGCCGACGGTCGTCTGACGGCCTCTGGCCAGGCGATGAGAAAACTCGCTTTGCCTGTTCGCCTTGCCCACATGGTCGCCGAAGCCGCTCGTCAGGGCGCGGCACGCGAAGCGGCACAGCTCTCCGTGCTGATGACAGAGCGCGGCCTTGGCGGCGACAGCGCCGATCTCGAACGACGCCTCCAGCGTTTCCGCAACGAGCGTTCGCCCCGCGCCAATGCGGCGCGCCAGCTCGCGGAGCGGCTGGCAAGGGCGGCAGCAAAAAATGCCCCTCACCCTTACCCTCTCCCCGTGAAGGACGGGGAGAGGGGGGCGTCAACGTCGCGGCCAGCCTCTTTCTCCCCGTCCTCACGGGGAGAAAGGCCGGCAGGGAATGAGGGGCAGCGCGAATCTCCGCGAGCGGCCTCGACTGGCAATGACGGGCCGCTCGAACCTGCGCGAGGATCCATAAGCGCCGACCCGCCCAGCGTAGGCACCCTTCTTCTCCTCGCCTGGCCCGACCGCGTCGCCAAGGCACGCGGTGAGCGTGGCCGCTTCGTCCTGGCCAATGGCAGTGGTGCGTCGGTCGACGCCGCCGACCCGCTCGCCGGTGAACAGTACCTCGTCGTCGCCGATCTCCAGGGCAAGGCCCAGCATGCTCGCATCACCTCGGCAGCGGCGGTCTCGGAAGTCGATATCCGCACCGTCCTGGTGTCACATTTGCAGCAAAAGACAGAGGCCAGTTTCGACAAGGAAAGGCGCTCCGTCCGTGTCCGCGAAACCGTCCGCATCGGCGCGGTCACCCTGTCGGAACGCATGCTGCCCGCACCCAAGGGCGAAGAAGCCGACCGCGCCATCCTGAGCGCCTTGCGCGCCCACGGTCTCGACCTTCTCGACTGGAGCAAGGAGGCGGAGACCTTGCGCCAGCGCCTCACCTGGCTGCATCGCGGCCTGGGCGATCCCTGGCCCGATATGTCCGACCAGGCCTTGCTCGACCGCCTTGAAGAGTGGCTGTTGCCATTCCTGCCGGGCGAGGCCTCGTTCGCTCGCATCGGTGCGGGCATACTCCACGACGCGCTATTGTCGCTGGTACCGCACGAGCTGCAGCGCAGGATCGCCTCGCTCGCCCCGACCCATTTCGACGCACCGTCGGGCAGTCACGTGCCGATCCGCTACGATGGCGAATGGCCGGTTCTGGCCGTGCGCGTCCAGGAGCTGTTTGGCATGGACAAGCATCCGTCCATCGCCGGTGGCGCGGTGCCGCTGACGCTCGAGCTCCTGTCGCCGGCCCACCGCCCGATCCAGACCACGCGCGACCTGCCCGGTTTCTGGCGCGGTTCATGGGCCGACGTGCGTTCCGACATGCGCGGCCGCTACCCCAGGCATGTCTGGCCCGACAACCCGCTGGAGGCGCAGGCAACCGCCCGCGCCAAACCGCGCGGCATGTAACCCCTTGGCGGCGTCCCGTTGCCGGCGCATATAGCGCTCATGAACAAGCGAACTCCCGATCTCCAGCAAAGCCACAGACTTCGCCTCAATACGCTGATCCGATTGCGCTGGCTGGCGATCGTCGGCCAGAGCATCGCGGTCATCTTCGTTGCCTACTGGCTCACGTTTCCGCTGCCGGTCAGCCTTTGCTTTGCGCTGATCGCAAGCTCGGCCTGGCTCAACCTGTTCCTCGCCTTCCGCTATCCGGCGACCCACCGGCTCAATCCGTTCGCCGCCTTCGGCATCCTTGCCTTTGACAGCTTCCAGCTCGCCGGCCTGCTCTACATGACCGGCGGCCTGACCAATCCGTTCTCGCTTTTGATGACGGTGCCGGTCGTCATCTCGGCGACATCATTGCCGCTGCGCCTCACCACCATCCTCGCCTGCCTCGTCATCGTCATTGTTTCCCTGCTGGCCTTCTTCCATCTGCCTTTGCCATGGTATGACGGGATCGAGCTTGCCATGCCGTTCATCTACACCGCGGGCATCTGGATCGCGGTGTGCTGCTCCATCGCTTTTACCGCCATGTATGCCTTTCGCGTCGCCGATGAGGCGCGCCTGCTTGCCAATGCGCTGGCCGCCACCGAACTGGTGCTGCAGCGCGAGCAGCATCTGTCGGCGCTCGACGGCCTCGCCGCCGCCGCCGCCCACGAACTCGGCACCCCCCTAGCCACCATCACGCTGGTCGCCAAGGAGATGGAACGCGCGCTCGGCAACGATCCGAAATATGGCGAGGACGTCACCTTGCTGCGCAGCCAGAGCGAGCGTTGCCGCGAGATACTGAAGCGTCTCACCTCCCTGTCGTCGGAGGGCGAACAGCATCTCGCCCGCCTGCCGCTGACCTCGCTGGTCGAGGAGGTCATCGCGCCGCACCGCGACTTCGGCATCACCATCAAGCTCGACCCCGGCGAGCGCATCGGCCCCGAGCCGGTCGGCCATCGCAACCCGGGCGTCATCTACGGGCTCGGCAATCTTGTCGAAAACGCCGTCGACTTCGCCCGCAGCCGCGTCACGATCCGCTGGACCTGGGACGAGGACGACGTCAGCTTTGCCATCATGGACGATGGCCCCGGCTTCCCGCCCGAGATCATCGACCGCATCGGCGAGCCCTATATGTCGACCCGCCAGGGTGCCGAACCCGGCGGTGGCCTGGGCCTGGGGCTGTTCATCGCCAAGACATTGCTCGAGCGTTCGGGTGCCGAGATCAGCTTCACCAACTCGAGCGGGCCGGGCGAGGGCGCGGTCGTTGAAATCTCCTGGCCGCGCGCCGCGTTCCTCAGTCCGTTGCCGGCCGGGTCGACGATGTTCGATACCGCCTGACGCCTTGCACGACCCGTTCGTCGCTACAGCGCCGCGCGTCCCCTAGGACGCGCAAAGGACGCTGTAGCACTTACAATCTGCGCATGATCCTGTCTGAAAATCGATTTCCGATTTTCAGGGTCATGCAGCTGGCATTGGACATCGTGGCTTTGCACCTATATCTGCTTGGAAAACCATAAGAACGACTGGGATCAACGACAAAAAGGATCGAAGGCGATGACCACCCAGGACATTGCGGCCGGGTTGCCGGGCGAAGACCATTCACTGTTGCTTGTCGATGACGACAAGCCATTCCTGACGCGCCTGGCGCGCGCGATGGAAAGTCGCGGCTTTGTCGTCGACACCGCCGAGAGCGTCGAGGAAGCCGTCACCAAGGTACGCGCAAATCCGCCCGCCTATGCCGTGGTCGACATGCGCCTGGGCGATGGCAACGGCCTCGATGTCGTGTTGGCCATCCGCGAGCGCCGCGAAGATACCCGCACCGTCATCCTCACCGGCTACGGCAACATCGCCACCGCCGTCACCGCTGTGAAGCTTGGTGCGATCGACTATTTGTCCAAGCCCGCCGATGCCGACGACGTCTATGCGGCGCTCACCAACTCTTCTGGCGAGCGTGCCGCCCCGCCGGAAAACCCGATGTCCGCCGATCGCGTCCGCTGGGAGCATATCCAGCGCGTCTACGAGATGTGCGAACGCAACGTGTCGGAAACCGCACGCCGGCTCAACATGCACCGCCGCACCTTGCAGCGCATTCTCGCCAAGCGGGCGCCGCGGTAGAGCGAATAGTGAATAGTGAGTAGCGAATAGAGCACGGCGCTTGATCTTCAGGCGCCGTTTCTCGTTCTGCTATTCCCTATTCCTACTCACTTTCTCCTTCCAGCGCCGGCACCGATACGCCGGCGAGCTCGGCTGCAAGCAGGCGCGCGGCTCCCGCGCGTGCGATGCGCAGCATCAGCGCCTTGCGCGTCGCCGCCACCATGCGGTGCTCGGGCGCGTCGCGCATGATCTCCGCGCCATAGCCGTCTGAAAGGATGAAGCCGCATTCTTCCGGAAAGATCTCGGCGGGCACGTCGGGATGGGTGGCGAAGAAGAAGCGGTCGGAGTG
Source organism: Aminobacter sp. AP02 (assembly GCF_003148805.1). Lineage (GTDB taxonomy): Bacteria > Pseudomonadota > Alphaproteobacteria > Rhizobiales > Rhizobiaceae > Aminobacter. The sequence continues at coordinate 22,470 of NZ_QGGX01000023.1, read as the reverse complement.
CAGCCGGTAATCGGGCCATTTGCGGTCGACGCGGAAGTCCTCGATCGACGACTTGATCTCGATGATCCAGATGTCGCCCTGGCGGGTAAGCGCCACGAGGTCCGCGCGCCGGCCTGTCGCCAGCGACAGTTCGGGCAGCACATGCGCCCCCATCTGCATGAGCAGGCGCTGCACGCCGCGCCGCACCAGCATGGCGCGTTCGGACTGGCGACCGTCGATAAGTGGATTTGAAGCAAGCGGTGAAATGATCGGCATGGACCAATCATTGCATCATTTGTTCACGTTTTGAACCCGCCCGCTGGATTATTCCAGACGCCTCGGTGCTCACGGATCCGTTACCGCTCCTCGTTGAAATTCCTGCGCTTTCCCGTCATGCGTGTTGCCGAAATGCCATATCGCGACATTAACGTTTGTGCACGAATGGCTTTGCAGCCGGCTTCCGCTTGGCAAGCAAATCGCAGTGGCCTTAAGGATGGTGGCAAAAATGAGGCCGAATCGGCCCAGACGCCGCTCTAGCTTGGGAACAGCATATGCGATTGAAGTCGTTTGCCATCGTCGCCGCCTTGGCGCTCACTACGGCGCTTGCGGGCTGTTCGACGGACGGCGTTTCGCGCATGTTCTCCAACGACTACGGTGGGCGCGTCGACGCCGGCTACCAGATTCCGACAGTCCCGATCAGCAAGGTTCCGCGCAAGTACCACCGCCAGCTGGTGACCTACGAGACTGCCGAGAAGCCGGGCACCATCATTGTCGATACCTCCGAGAAGTTCCTCTATCTCGTCGAGCCCAACGGCAAGGCGATGCGCTACGGCATTGGCGTCGGTCGCGAAGGTTTCGAGTGGCAGGGCACCGCCCGTATCGCGCTCAAGCGCGAATGGCCGACCTGGACGCCGCCGCGCGAGATGATCCAGCGCCAGCCTGAACTCACGAAATATGCGGGCGGCATGGAGCCCGGCATCAAGAACCCGCTCGGCGCGCGTGCGCTCTATCTGTTCAACAAGGGCGGCGATTCCGGCTACCGGCTGCACGGCACGCCCGAGTGGAACTCCATCGGCAAGGCCATGTCGTCGGGCTGCATCCGCCTGATGAACCAGGACATCATCGACCTCTACAACCGCGTCGAAGTGGGCGCCAAGGTCATTGTGAAATAAAGCGCGAACCGTCCAGGCAACACGGACGTCGCAAACGAAAAACCGGGCGCTTTGGCCCGGTTTTTTGTTTTTCTGGATGTGAAATGAAGGGGTCTTAGACCTGCTCGACCTGCTGAACTTCCGGTACGAAATGGCGCAGGAGGTTCTGGATGCCGTGCTTGAGCGTTGCCGTCGACGACGGGCAGCCGGCGCAAGCGCCCTTCATGTGCAGGAACACGGTGCCGTTCTCGTAGCCGCGGAAAGTGATGTCGCCGCCGTCCTGGGCAACCGCCGGGCGCACGCGCGTGTCGAGCAATTCCTTGATCGTCACGACGATCTCGGCGTCGGCCTGGTCGAAGAATTCGTTCTGGTCGTCATGATGGCCGCCGCCACCGGCGGCCTGGCCGGCCATGACAGGTGCGCCCGACATGAAATGTTCCATGATCGAGCCGAGGATCGCCGGCTTCAGGTGCTGCCAGTCCGGGCCGTCCTTGGACACGGTGATGAAGTCGTAGCCAAAGAACACGCCAGTCACGCCCGGGATGTCGAACAGCCTCCCGGCAAGCGGCGAGGCCGCACGCGCGCTGTCGGCATCGCGGAAATCAGCCGTGCCTTCGAGCAGGACTTCCTTGCCCGGCAGGAACTTCAGCGTCGCCGGATTGGGTGTCGCTTCGGTCTGGATGAACATGGCCGTGTCTCCGTGCCCGCGCGCGCGGGTTCTCAGTTTGGAATAGTTCTAATTAGGCTTTGCACGGCCGACATTCAAGCCGCTGGCGCGCCTCCGCGCCAATATGTTGCGCCTGCCTGTTAGGCCAGGCTGTCGATCTCTTCGTCCGAGAGGTTCTGCGGCACCACCGTCACCGGGATCGGGAAAGCCGCGCCCTTGCCTGCGATCGAGGCGACCAGCGGTCCTGGGCCTTCCTTGCCGGCACCGGCCGCCAGCACCAGGATAGCGATATCCTGGTCCTCTTCAATCAGCTTGTGGATCTCGTCGGCGGGGCGGCCTTCCCGCACCACCAGTTCCGGCTCGATCCCGAGCGACTCGCGTACTTTTGCCGCATGCGTGTCGAGTGCCGCGTTGGCGGCGGCGTTTGCCTCCTCGCGCATGATCTTTTCGACGCCGAGCCAGTGCTGGAAGTCGTCAGGCTCGATGACGTAGAGCAAAACCAGGACGCCGCTTGTGCTCTTGGCACGCTTGGAAGCGTAAGCGACGGCGCGCTCACATTCCGGCGTGTCGTCGATGATCGCCAGGAATTTGCGCCGGTGGCCGGCTTCCTTGCTGAGGCGTTTGGAGACCATTTCCCACCCTGCTGCGCGAAGTTCTGACCAGCAATCTGCCACCGGCGCCGGCTGCCCGCAAGCAGCCCGGAGCCGATGAATTTTTCAATCTCCGAGCAGACCGATGATGTTGCGCACGTCCTTCATGGTGCCTTCGGCAATGACGCGCGCACGCTCGCCACCGTCGCGGAGCACCGCGTCGATATGGCCGGGATCGGCCATCAGGCGGCGCATCTCCCCGGCGATCGGCGCGAGCTTGTCGACTGCGAGGTCGGCGAGCGCGGGCTTGAATACCGAAAACTGCTGGCCGGCAAACTGGCGCAGCACTTCTTCCTTGGAGATGTCGGCGAGGCCGGCATAGATGCCGACGAGGTTTTCCGCTTCAGGGCGTTCCTTGAGGCCTTCGAGTTCGCTCGGCAGCGGCGCCGGGTCGGTCTTGGCCTTGCGGATCTTCTTGGAAATCGTGTCGGCATCGTCGGTCAGGTTGATTCGCGACAGGTCGGAGGGATCCGATTTCGACATCTTCTTTGAGCCGTCGCGCAACGACATGATGCGCGCCGCCGGCCCGCCGATGATCGGCTCGGTGATCGGGAAGTAGCCGTTGACCGTCTCTTCGCCCACTTGCATCTCAACGCCGATGCCGAGATCGGCGATACGGCCGGAGAAGTCGTTGTTGAACTTCTGGGCGATGTCGCGGGTCAGTTCCAGGTGCTGCTTCTGGTCTTCGCCGACCGGCACGTGGGTGGCACGGTAAAGCAGGATGTCGGCGGCCATCAGGCTGGGATAGGCGAGCAGGCCCAGCGAAGCGTTTTCGCGGTCCTTGCCGGCCTTGTCCTTGAACTGCGTCATCCGATGCATCCAGCCGATGCGCGCCACGCAATTGAATATCCAGGCCAGCTCGGCATGCTGCAGCACGCGGGCCTGGTTGAAGACGATGTGTTTGGTGGGATCGATGCCGGCGGCCAGGAAGGCTGCGGTGATCGAGCGCGTCTGTCCCTGAAGATCGTCATGAACGAGCTGGGCGGTCAGCGAGTGCAGGTCGACGACGCAATAGATGCACTCGTTGGTTTCCTGCAGGGCGACGAACTTGCGGATGGCGCCGAGATAGTTGCCGAGGTGGAGATTTCCGGTCGGCTGGACGCCGGAGAAGATGAGCGGTTTGAAGGCGGTCATGATTGATCCCGTGGCTTGTGGAGGGCCGTTTCGCGCGCGGCGAAATGCGAGAGGCGCTTATGAACGATGGCGTTGGCCCGATCAAGAGGGCCGCCAGTACCGCACCCCTCCCGCGATCTTGAGACTCCGCTGTATCACCTTGCCGGCGAGGCGTCGCAGCGCAGGTTCGGCGGCGGGCGCCGTCCATCCTTCGTGTGCCTTGCCGATGGCTTCTTCGAGTTCTTTGCGCAACTCTGGGGTGTCGCGACGTTCGAACAGGTCGCGCAGTTCGGCGGTCCGCTGCTCGGCCGTCCAGCCCGGCCGCAACGGTGACGCAATGTGGATCGACGTTGCCTCCAGGCCCGTGCCGAAACGCAGACCGGGCTGGCGCAGGAACTTCCGCCACATGAACTGGTCGGTATAGATATCCGGCGGCGCCGGACTCCAGCCCACTGGCAAGGCTCGGTACGCGCTCATCCGGTGGCCACCGACCGTCAGTCCGAAAAAACCGGTCTCGCCGTCCCGCATTTTGCGCCAGCAATCAGGTTCCGCGAAGCTACCGCCGTAAACGACGAACTCGTTTCGGTCGTGAACGTTGATCTGCACCATGTGCCCGAAATCACATCCCTTGAGCAGCTTGGCCAGCCTCGCGAGGTGATTGCGCAACCACAGATCGTCGTCGCCACAATAAGCGACGATCTCGCCGCGCGCTTGCTGCAAGGCGATATGCCTGTGCGCCTCGCCGTGGCGTTGTCCCTTCGGGAAATCGAAGTAGCGGATGCGCCGATCCTTTCGCGCAACGGACTCGACGATCTCCCGCGTTTCCGCCGATGCACCGTCGCCGATCACGAACAGTTCGAAATTGGGGTATGTCTGTTCCTGGATACAGCGCAGCGAATAGCCGATCAGATGCGCATGGTCATGCGTCGGCATCAGGATCGTCGCGGAAGGCTTCCACCTCACGCCGGCAATCCTGCCTTGCGCCGGATGTCGCAGACGCGCTCAACGATCAAGGCTCCTTCGGCAACTGAACTCATCGGCGCTGGCCCGCCGTCGAGATGGCGCAGGAACACGGCAAGTTCGGCCTTCAGTGGCATGTCGTTTTTGAACGGCACGTTGACCTCGGGAGCGTCGAGATTGTCCGGACTGCCTTGCCTGAGGGTCAGGTACTCGTCGAGACTTGCGTTCAGCGTCACCGTGCCGCCGCTGCAAGCCAGGATCACCGACCGGCGATTGACGGGATGGTGGGCCGACGTTTCGATGACCACGCGGGGACCGCCGGTTCGGCCGAGCGAGGCCACAAGGCCGCTGGATGCCGGACCGAGCCCGTCGGCAAATGCCGCTTCGACCGGCGGCACGTCGCCCAGCACATGCAGGCAGATGGACAGGTCGTGGGGCAACAGGTTCCAGATCGGATCGATCTCATTATGTGTCATCGACCAGCCGAGCCGATAGAGCCTAAGCCCCAGCACGTCGCCGATTTCGCCGCTTCGTGCGTATTGGGCGATGCGCTCGATGCCCCTGTGATAGCGCCATTTGTCCATCACGAAGATACGGTTCGGGGCGTTGCTGGCGAGCAGTTGGGCCGATGCAAGATCGGAGGTCAGTGGCTTTTCGACGAACATCGGGATGTCGCGTGGCAGCAGGTCGAGCAGGACCTCGCCATGGCTGTCACTCGGAGTGGCAACGACGACGCCTTTAACCGCCGGAAGCTCGGCCAGCGTCGAGATAATCTCGTCGGCGCCGTTCGCCATGGCGTTGGCGCGCGATCCTTCGCTTGGCGCGACGCAAGTGACCCGAGCGCCCAGCGCTTTCAAGTCGCGCAGGATCAGCTTGCCCCAGCCGCCACAGCCTATCAGCCCGACATGCGGCGTATCAGTCACGGCCAGCCCTCAGTTGCTCGCGCACTGCAAGATATTGCCGCGTCATTTCGGCGGCGGTGCCCGCAGTCGTGTCGCGCGGCGAAAGCGCCGGTTCGCGGACCTGCCAGTCGAAGCCGAGCGCGGGGTCGTCCCAGCGGCAGCCGATCTCGTCCACCGTGTTCCAGTAATGCGATACGGAATAGCACAGGGTGGAAGGCTCCGGAAAATGGAAGCCATGCGCAACACCGGGCGGGATGAGCGCTGCCTGCATTTTCGATCCCTTGAGCGTCACCGTCGTCGACATGCCATGCGTCGGCGATTCCGGCCGGACATCCGCCAACCCAAGCACCAGCGTGCCGTCCAGGCAGACAAGGTAGTCGGAGTGGACGACATGGACGTGCACGCCACGCAGCACGTTAGGCTGGCTACGCACGAAGTTCCATTGCACGGGCTCGATCCCGCTTTCCCATTCATCGCGGAAGATTTCGGTCAGATCGCCCCGCGGATCTTTATGCGTCGTCAGTTCGCGAACGGCGCATCCAATCGGTAGTCTCATCGTGCAGTCCTTCTCCGATTGCGCTCAAGCGCAACCACGCCCTTATTCTGTATCTGTTTAGTCAATGCCCAAGGTCGCGGAACAAAGCCCACTCAGTCGGGTTCGACTGCCGGTGCCGCGGCGGCTGCGCGCCCGCGCTTGATGTTGCGGCGGATCATGCCGATATCGGCGCCGCCGATGCCGAAGGCGATGCCGAAATAGACGATCATCGCACCGGTCACCAGCACGGCGAGAGCCGCCGCCTGCGTGTAGAACGGCGCCGCCGGACCGAGCCACTGGTCGGCCTCGCCGGCGGCGAACCACAGGCTTGCCGCCATGATCGCGGAGGCGATGACAAGGCGCGGAATGCGCTTCAGCAGCGCGGCGTCGCGGTCCCACTGGCCACGCCAGATCAAGGTTGCCAGAAGCATCGCCGCATTGACCCAGCCGGCAATCGCCGACGCTGCGGCAATGCCGGGCGCGCCCCAGGAGGGAAACAGTGTCAGCGCCACCGCAATGTTGATCACCACGGAAATGGCGGCGAAATACATCGGCGTGCGGGTGTCCTCGCGGGCGAAGAACCCCGGTGTGAATGCCTTGATCAGCACGAAGGCCGGCAGGCCCAGGCCGAATATGGCAAGGATCGCCGACACCACGGGCGTGCTGTTGGAGGCGGCGAACGCGCCGCGCTCGTAGAGCACGCGCACGATCGGCTCGGAGATCACGAGCAGGGCAGCGGCGGCGGGCAGCGTCAGGAACAGCGTGAACTCGACCGAGCGGTTCTGCAGGTTCGCCGCTTCGATGAGATTGCCTGACTTCAGCGCCCGCGACAGCTCCGGCAACAACACGATGGCCACCGCGACGCCGACGACCCCCAGTGGCAGCTGGTAGACCCGGTCGGCGAGGTTGAGCGACGACACGGCACTTTCCTGTCCCGAGGCGATGGCCGTGCCGATCAGCGTGTTGATCTGGGTGATGCCGCCGGTGATCGCGGCCGGCAGCGCGAGCCACAGCAGGCGCTTGACGTTCGGCGTCAGCTTGGGCCTGCGGAAACCGATCGCAATGCCGGCATGGCGCACCGCGATCCATACGATGATGAGCTGCACGAGCCCCGCCGCCAGAACGCCCCAGGCCAGCGCGTAGCCGACCGTCAGCCCGTCATGGCCGCGATACCAGGCATTGGCCAGAACGCCGACAAGGATGATGTTGAGGAAAACCGGGGCGATCGCCGCCGCGAAATAGCGGCGCAGCGAATTCAGCATGCCGCTCATCATCGCAGCCAGAGACATGCAGATCAGGTAGGGGAACATGATGGTCGCCAGCGCCACCGTCAGGTCGTATTTCTCCGGATTGTCGGTGAAGCCAGGGGCAACGACAAAGCGCACGATCAGCGGCATCGCCAGTTCCATGGCGATTGTCAGCACCAGAAGCGCTGAAAACAGGACTCCGAACACTTCCTCCGAAAAACGCTTGGCACCCTCGACGCCGTTGGCCTCGATCTCCTTGGCGAACAAAGGCACGAAGGCCGCGTTGAACGCGCCTTCGGCAAACAGCCGGCGGAAGGTGTTGGGGAACTGGAACGCGGCGTAGAAGGCGTCGGCCACCGGCCCGGTGCCGAGCGCTGCCGCCATCAGCATCTCGCGCGCAAAGCCCAGAACGCGGCTCATCAGCGTGCCGGAGGCAACGGTCGCGAATTTCTTGATCAGTGACATGGGGTGCGACGATGCCTTGCGGATTTGGGCGGGACAATGACGTTCATCATTCCGCCGCTGCCGCCTTGGCCTTGGTGCGCTCGGCGGCGGGACCCTCGAGCGTGGCGATCAGGCGGGCACGGATGTTTTCGAGCCGGGTCGGGTTCTCGATCTTCTGGCCGGTCAGGTCGGTGACGTAGAATGTGTCGATCACCTTTTCGCCGAATGTGGTGATATGCGCCGAGGCGATGTCGAGCGAAAGGTCCGACAGTGCGCCCGTTATCTCCGACAGGAAGCCGGGGCGGTCCAGCCCCTCGACCTCGATGACCGAGAAGCGGTTGGAAAGCGCGTTGCGGATCTCGGCGCGCGGCTGGATGCGGAAGGTCTTTTGGCCGCGCTTGGGCTTGGCGCGCTTGGCGATCATCTCGGGCAGCCAGGCCCGGCCAGACAGCACGTCCTCGATCAGCTGGCCGACGCGCTCGGCGCGCCTGCGCTCGTCCTCGTCGCGGTCGAATTCGCGTGAAATCAGGATGATGTCGAGCGCGCGCCCATCGACGGTGGTGAAGATCTGCGCATCGACGATGTTGCCGCCGGCAGCCGCACAAGCACCGGCGATCACCGACAGCAGGCGGGGATGGTCCTGCGCCAGCACGGTGATCTCGGTCACCGCTTCGAATTCGCGTGTCCGCACCATGGTCGACAGCTGCTTGCCGGCCTCGTCGGCGGCGCGGATGAATTCGGCATGACGCTTCTGGTCTTCGAAGTCGACCGTCAGCAGATAGGCGTCGTAGTGCAGCTTGACGTATTTCTGGCGCAGCTCTTCCGGCCATTCGGCAAGTGCTGCCGCCAAGGTTTCACGCGCCGCGGCGGTGCGTTCGGCGCGCGACAGTTCCGAAAAGCCGCCGGTCAGCAGAAGCTCGGTTTCGTAGTAGAGCGTGCGCAGGAGCTGGCCCTTCCAGCCGTTCCACACGCCGGGACCGACGCCGCGAATGTCGCACACCGTCAGGATCAGCAAAAGCTTCAGCCGCTCGACCGATTGCACGACGGTCGCGAAATCGTCGATGGTCTTTCGGTCGTTGAGGTCGCGCGTCTGTGCCGTCATCGACATGACCAGATGGTTCTCGACAAGCCAGGCAACGGTCTCGGTGTCGGTGGGCGACAGGCCCATATGCGGGCAGACCCGCCGCGCGATCTTGGCGCCGGCTTCGGAATGGTCTTCCGGACGGCCTTTGGCGATGTCGTGCAGCAGCACCGCGACATAGAGCGCTTCGCGCTGCTTCTTGATGCCCGGAATCAGCGTGTGCGACAGCGGGTGGATCTTGGCGCCGTCGCCATGCTCGATCTCCGACAACACGCCGATGCAGCGCAGCAGATGCTCGTCCACCGTATAGTGGTGGTACATCGAAAACTGCATCATCGCGACGATCTTGCCGAAGTCCGGGATCAGCCGGCCGAGCAGCCCGGCCTCGTTCATGCGCCTGAGGTTGAGCTCGGGGTTGCGGTCCGAGGTCAAGACGTCGAGAAACAGCCTGTTGGCCTCGGCATTGCGCCTGAGGCTGCGGTCGACAAGCCCGAGCGAACGGGTCAGGAGCTTGAGCGCGTTGGGATGCAGCTCCAGCCCGTGCCGGTCGGCGAACCAGAAGAAACGCACCATGTTGACCGGGTCGCGCTCGAACACCTTGTCGTCGGCAACCGTGATGCGGTGGTTGTCGATGATGAAGTCGCTGGTGCCGGCAAGCTTGCGCCGGCGCCGTGAAAAGCCCTGCAGGAACCGGTTGAAGCCCGGCACGTCCTTGACCTGCTCTTCTTCGAGCGCGGCACAGAAGATGCGGGTCAGGTCGCCGACTTCCTTGGCGACGAGGAAGTAGTCCTTCATGAAGCGTTCGACTGCCGACAGCCCCGGCTGGGTGGTGTAGCCCAGCCGCTCGGCGATCTCGCGCTGGATGTCGAAATGCAGCCGCTCTTCCGGCTTGCCGGTCAGGAAATGCATGTGGCAGCGCACCGCCCACAGGAAGTCCTCGGCCTCGACGAACTGGCCATATTCGCCTTCGGTGAACACCCCCTTGTCGATCAGTTCGGCGCCGGTGCGCACGCGGTAGTAATATTTGCCGATCCAAAACAGCGTGTGCAGGTCGCGCAGCCCGCCCTTGCCGTCCTTGATGTTGGGCTCGACAAGATAGCGGCTCTCGCCGGCCTTGGCGTGGCGTGCGTCACGCTCTGCAAGCTTGGCCTGGACGAACTCGGCCCCGGTGTCCTTCACAAGTTCCTTGTCGAAGCGCTCGATCAGCTCGTCGCAAAGCGGCTCTTCGCCCCAGAGAAAACGCGCTTCCAGGATCGCGGTGCGGATGGTGATGTCGCCGCGCGCCAGCCTGAGGCACTCGTCGATGTTGCGGGTGGCGTGGCCGACCTTCAGCCCCATGTCCCACAACATGTAGAGCATGTATTCGACGATCTGCTCGCCCCACGGCGTCTGCTTGTAGGGAAGCAGGAACAAAAGGTCGATGTCGGATCCCGGCGCAAGCGTGCCCCGGCCATAGCCGCCCACGGCCACCACCGCCATGCGCTCGGCGGAAGACGGGTTCTTGGCCCGGTAAACATGGGTAACGGCGAAATCGTAGAGGACGCGGATGATCTCATCCATCAGGTGCGAGATGCGCGTCGCGCAGGCCGTGCCGCCGCTGTCGTCCATCAGCATGTTTTCGGCGATTTTCTTGCCGGCCGCGATCTGGTCCTTGAACAGCGCCAGCGCCTTGGCGCGAAGGGCGGGATCGGCGCCTTCGCCACCTGTGGCGCTGGTCAGCGCCGTCAGTTCGCGGCGCAGTTCGTCAGCGTCGATCAGATGTTCAAGCTTGAGCGGGATTTTCGTCATCTGCCTCGGCTGGCCTTGCCCTTGTGGCGGCGTCTATAGCGCGAATTTTTTGCCATGGGTATGGCGCTGAGAAGAGCCGTATCGATCAGGACAGTTCTCATTGACCTTCCACGTACTGGAACCTCTATTCTGATTCTTCCAAGAAGCGTGGATTTTTACCAATGAACGATGAGCACGCCCACCATCATCACCCGGCAAAGACGTCCACCCCGCCGGAAGCCGTGGTTCGCGACCCTGTCTGCGGCATGATCGTCGATCCGGCCGCCGGCAAGCCGACGCTCGATCACGAAGGCCATCTGTTTCATTTCTGCAGTGCTTCATGCCGCGACAAGTTTGCCAAGGAGCCGGAAAAATACGTCAGGGCCACCGATCCGGTCTGCGGCATGGAAGTCGCACGCGACAGCGCCCGGCACCTCAAGCACGAAGGCACGGGCTATTATTTCTGCTCCTCGACCTGCGAGGGAAAGTTCGCCGCCGAGCCGGCCAGGTACCTGGGTGCCAAACCGGCTGCCGCCGTAGCGCCAAAGGGCACCCAATACACCTGCCCGATGCATCCCGAGATCATCCGCGACAAGCCCGGTTCCTGCCCGATCTGCGGCATGGCGCTGGAGCCTGTCATGCCAACGGGCGAGGAGGGCCCAAGCCCCGAGCTCGTCGATTTCACCCATCGCCTATGGGTCAGCGCGGTCCTTTCGATCCCGCTCCTGATCATCGCCATGGGGCCGATGCTCGGCCTGCCGGTTCGCGACTGGATCGGTGAACGGACCGCCGCATGGCTCGAACTCGTGCTCGCGACGCCGGTGGTTCTGTGGGCGGCCCTGCCGTTCTTCCATCGCGGCTGGGACTCGGTCCTCAACCGCAGCCCTAACATGTGGACGCTGATCTCGCTCGGCGTCGGCGCTGCCTATGCCTACAGCGTCGTTGCCACGTTCTTTCCCGACCTGTTCCCGCATCAGTTCCGTGGCCATGGCGGCTCCGTACCGGTCTATTTCGAGGCGGCAGCGGTCATCGTCGCGCTGGTCTTCCTCGGGCAGGTTCTTGAGCTGCGCGCCCGCGAGCGCACCGGCTCGGCCATCCGTGCTCTGCTCGACCTCGCCCCCAAGACCGCGCGCCGTATCGCCGATGACGGTTCGGAAAGCGAAGTGCCGCTGGAAGAAGTCGTCAGCGGCGACCGCCTGCGTATCCGGCCCGGCGATGCGATCCCTGTCGACGGCATCGTGCTCGAAGGCCGCTCTTCGGTCAACGAGTCGATGATATCGGGCGAGCCGCTTCCGGTCGAAAAATCCGAAAGCGACAAGCTGACCGGCGGCACGCTCAACAAGAACGGTTCGCTGATCATGCGCGCCGACAAGGTCGGTGCCGACACGGTGCTGTCGCAGATCGTCGAGATGGTCGCCAAGGCCCAGCGCAGCCGCGCGCCGATCCAGGGCCTCGCCGACCGCGTCTCGTTCTATTTCGTGCCGACCGTGGTTGTGATCGCCATCGCGGCCTTCGCCGTCTGGGCGATGTTCGGCCCCGAGCCGAGCATGGTCTACGCCATCGTCTCGGCGGTGTCGGTGCTGATCATCGCCTGTCCTTGTGCGCTTGGCCTCGCCACGCCGATGTCGGTGATGACGGCAACCGGCCGCGGCGCTCAGGCCGGCGTGCTGATCAAGGATGCCGAGGCGCTCGAGCGCTTCTCCCGCGTCGGCATCCTCATCGTCGACAAGACCGGTACCCTCACCGAAGGCCGGCCGACCCTGACCGACGTGATCGCCCTGGACGGCATAGCGGAGGACGAATTGCTGGCGCTTGCCGCCGGGCTCGAAAAGGGCTCCGAGCATCCGCTCGCCGAGGCCATCGTCGAGGGCGCGGCCAAGCGCGGCATTGTGGTGCCCGGCGTCCAGCATTTCGAGTCGGTTACCGGCAAGGGCGTGTCAGGCACAGTCTCCGGCCGCAAGGTGGCGCTCGGCAACGCCGCGATGATGGCGGATCTTGGCCTTGGATCAGGAGACCTCGCGGCTCGTGCCGACACCTTGCGCGCCGACGGCAAGACCGCGATGTTCGTCGCAATCGACGACAAGGCGGCAGGTATCGTCGCCGTCGCCGACCCGATCAAGGCAACCGCTGCCGAGGCGATCCGCGCGCTGCACGGTCTCGGCCTCAAGATCATCATGGCGACCGGCGACAACGAGCGCACCGCCAAGGCCGTCGCGCAGAAGCTCGGCATCGACGAGGTCCGCGCCGACATGCTGCCCGAGAGCAAGAAGGCGCTGGTCGACGAACTCTGCGCCAAGGGGCAGGGCGTCGCCATGGCGGGCGACGGCGTCAACGACGCGCCGGCTCTGGCCGCCGCCGATGTCGGCATCGCCATGGGCACCGGCGCCGATGTCGCCATGGAAAGTGCCGGCATCACCTTGGTCAAGGGCGATCTCAACGGCATTGTCCGCGCCCGCAAGCTGGCCCAGGCGACCATAAGCAACATCAAGCAGAACCTGTTCTTCGCCTTCATCTACAACGTCCTGGGTGTTCCTGTGGCCGCCGGCGTCCTATATCCGGTCCTCGGCACGCTTCTGTCGCCGATGATTGCCGCCGCCGCGATGAGCCTGTCGTCGGTGTCGGTCATTGCCAATGCGCTGCGGCTCAGGGCTCTCAAGCTCTGAGCCACCTCACAAGAACAAGGATTTCTGGATGAACTGGATGAAGAAGATCGTGCTCGGCCTGATGGCGGCCGGCATGCTGGTCGCGGTGCTGCTCGAAACAGCGCCGGCACAGACCAACGACCATAGTGCCCACATGGCGGCACCTGTGACCAACAGTGCTGCCACCGAGGCCTACAAGGCGGCCATGGACAAGATGCATGCGGCAATGATGACCATCGAATACTCTGGCGATGCCGATGTCGATTTCGCCCGTGGCATGATCCCGCATCACCAGGCGGCCATCGACATGGCCAAGATTGTGCTCGAACACGGCAACAACCCCGAAATGCGCAAGCTCGCTGAAGAAGTTGTCTCCGCCCAGGAAGCCGAGATCAAGCAGATGGAAGCTTGGCTGGCCGCAAACCCCGCGAAATGAGATAACGGCGGAAACCGGATCGGAGCCCGCCATGTCTTCACCGTCTTCTTCCTCATCCAAAACAACGACACTTGCCTCGGGCGAGGTCGTTCCCGTGCTCGGCCAGGGCACCTGGATGATGGGCGAGGATGCCAGGCGGGCAGCCGACGAGGTCGCCGCGCTCCGGCTCGGGCTCGATCTGGGGGTTGGCCTGATCGACACCGCCGAGATGTATGGCAGCGGCGGTGCCGAGAAGGTGGTGGGTGGGGCCATCGCTGGACGCCGCGACGAGGTGTTTCTGGTCTCCAAGGTTCTGCCGTCCAACGCCTCGCGCAACGGCGTCATCAGGGCTTGCGAGGCGAGCCTCAAGCGCCTGCACACCGACCGTATCGACCTCTATCTGCTGCACTGGCGGGGCTCCGTGCCTCTGGCCGAAACAATCGCCGCTTTCGAGGAATTGCGCCAGTCAGGCAAGATTCGCCACTGGGGTGTGAGCAATTTCGACACCGACGACATGGAGGAGATGGCCCGCTTGCCCCAGGGCCAGAACGCCCAGGCCAATCAGGTGCTCTACAATCTGAAGCGCCGCGGCATAGAATTCGACCTCGTGCCGCTGTGTGGAGCGCGCGGCATGCCGATCATGGCCTATTCGCCGGTCGAGCAGGGCGCGCTCGCCAGCAACAAGGGACTTGCCGCCGTCGCTGCGCGCCACAACGCGACTGCCGCGCAGATCGCCCTTGCCTGGGTCATGACGCAGCCTGGCGTCATCGCCATCCCCAAGGCAACACGCCTTGAGCATGTCCGCCAGAACGCTGCCGCGCGCGACATCGCCCTTACCGCGCAGGACCTGGCCGAACTCGACCGTCTCTTCCCGCCGCCGGCCCGCAAGCGTCCTCTGGAAATGATCTGAGCTTCAGCCCGCGCTGGCCGTCTCAATGCTCCTGGATGGTGCAGACGCCGTTGGCGCCGTGCTTGCCGGTATAGGACACGTCAGGGGAACCATCCGCGTTGATGGTGAGCGAGATCGTCACCCCGCTGCCCTTGGCCTCGTAATAGTTGTTGTTGAATTTCTTCAGCTGGCCTTCCTTGCCATTGATGTAGATCGGACCGCCCTTGTCGGCGTGAACTTCGATGTTGCCTGGGCAGGTGGCATTCACCAGCGGAATCGACGCGCTGGCTTCCCAGGCAATTGAGGCAGTTGCCAACACAACAGCAGCACCAACGAAAAGCTTTCCCATATCGATCTCCAGATCAGTGTCGTTTAGCGCCTGCACTGTCGCGCAGCTGGCCCGTGCCAGCAAGATGCCAGCGTAAGTTCTCAAACACTGGGCGCGTGGCTACGGGCGACATCTGCAATTGTGCCGTGCCGCCTTCGGTGAGATGACTTGTACCGTCTCCGAAATGTCGACGCTATTTCAGTCATGTAACGGCATATATCTTTGACAGACTGCATAAAATGATTCTGTTCAGTGTGGTTTTTTTACATGACATTATCAGAAAATCATCTGTCGGAAGCAGTAGAGGGCTTCGAGCGAGGCAATTTGGCATCACATCATGCAATTCGTATGCGCCCTCTCGCGCCGTGCGATGGTTTATGTGTAATCTCGCGCACAGTGCTTCGTTCGGCGTTGCTTTGGCTGAACGGGCAACAGGGGACATCGCAGTAGTAGTCTAGGGTATCGCGTGCCGAGGACGGTTCTGCCCGACAGGACGGTCGACATCACATAAACGCTCGTTCCGGAGGATGGGAATGAAAGCTGGTTTTGTTTGGACCCTCGTCGTGGGCGGCCTACTAACCGCCCCGGCAGCAGCTGCCGACATTGTTTCCCCCGTCAGCCCCGTAGTGACGCCGATCGTCGAGCAGGGGTGGACGTTTTCGGTGACGCCATATTTCTGGGCGGCCGGGCTCTCCGGTGACACGGCGCAGTTTGGCTTGCCTGTGGTCCATATCGATTCGAGTTTCAGTGATATCCTGGATGAGCTTGATTTCGCGGCGATGGCGATCGCGGAGGCGCGCAATGGCCGCTTCAGCATCTTTGGCGACCTCATCTATTCGAAGATATCGTCCGGCCGCGGCACCCCGCGGGGCGTTCTTGCGAACAGCGTGGATCTGACGTCGACGACTTTTGCCGGCTTCCTTGGCGCGGGCTACTCCGTGCTTGAAAGCGATGCCGGGCGGTTCGACATCGTCGGCGGCATGCGGGTCTGGTCGGTCGACACCGAGATATCCATCAGCGGCGGCCAGTTCGGCGGCGCTTCGAGAAGCGACGGCGCCACTTGGGTGGACGGTCTTGTCGGTGTTCGCGGCAACTACTCGTTCACGCCCAAGGTCTTCTTCACCGGCTGGGGATTGGTCGGAGCCGGCGCGGCTGACGTCGACTGGGACGTTGCCGCGGCACTTGGCTATCGTTTCAACGATCGCTTCTCGGCGATCGCCGGGTATCGGGCCCTTGGCGTCAACTACGAAAACGATGGCTTTGTCTTCGACGTCGTACAGCAAGGCCCGATCCTCGGCCTGACGATGCAATTCTAAGGTAGAGGCGAACCCGGCCGCTCTCTCGCGACCGGGTTTCCAATCAGTATCCGCTGCAGTCCTCGCAGCCCTTCGCATCATCTCCTGGCGGGCAAACCTTGGTGGCTAGCGCCGCAGCCCGGCAAAGAATGCCGTGACCTCTTCCGCCCACAGCTCCGGCACCTCCATCGCCGCGAAGTGGCCGCCGCTCGAAAGCTCCGTCCAGCGCACGATGGTGTTGCCTTCTTCGCCGTAGCGGCGGATTGCGACCTCGTCGCGCGCGAAGACGGCGACCCCTGTCGGCACGCCCGAATTCGGCTTCGGCGACCATGCCTCGGGATCGTGCGCGTTCTCGTAATAGAGCCTGATCGACGAAGCCGCCGTGCCGGTGAACCAGTAGACCGCCACGTTGGTCAAAAACCTGTCCAGCTCGACCGCCTCGGGACTGTCGCCGAAGCCGGCAAACATGTCGCCCAGCCAGGCGATGAGGCCGGCAGGCGAGTCCGATATGCCATAGGCCAGCGTCTGCGGCCGGCTCGACTGCAGCGCGTTGAAGCCGAAGCGCTCGGCCATGAACTGCTGCAGCCTGTGCAAGCGGCTCTTCTCGGCATCGGAGAACGTCGCGATCTCGTCCGGCTCGATCGGGCCGAGCGGAATAAAGCCCATCGTCGCCGCATTCACATGCACGCCGATGACCCGCTCCGGCGCCGCCCGGCCGATGGCCGGTGCGATGATCGCACCCGCATCGCCGCCCTGCACGCCGAAACGGTGGTAGCCGAGCCGCGTCATCAGCTCCAGCATGGCGCTGGCGATGCGGCCGTCGTTCCAGCCAGCCTCGCGCGTCGGGCCGGAAAAGCCGAAGCCCGGCAGCGAGGGGATGACGAGGTCGTGGCCGGCCGCGGTCAGCGGCCCGATCGCATCGAGGAAGTCGACGAACGAGCTCGGCCAGCCATGCAGCAGAAGCAGCGGCACCGCGTCGGCGGCCTGCGACTTAACATGCAGGAAATGGATCTTCTGGCCGTCGATTTCGGTGACGAACTGCGGATGGCTGTTGATCCTTTTCTCCTGCGTCCGCCAGTCGAAGCCGTTTTGCAGCCGCTCGATAGCCCGGGTCACGAAACCGGAAGCCATGCCGTAGCTCCAGCCCGCGCCCATGACCTCGTTGGCAAGCCGCGTGCTGGCGAGCCGCGCCTGCAGGTCGGCCAGCTCGGTCTCAGGGATGGCGATCTTGAAAGGGGTGATGTCGGTCATACCGCGTCCGCCTTGTGTTGGTGCAAGACGCTTTTCGACGACCGGTCCCGGTCTTCGAGGTCGTGCACGGGGTTGAAAGTGCATGCTTTCTAGCCAGCGAAGGCGTGCGCGGGATTGAAGATTTCCGACAGTTTCAGCTGTGCGCGATCTGCCCGGGCGTCACACCCATGATCGCCTTCACAGAGCGGATCATGTGCGGCTGGTCGGCATAACCGAGCGAGAAGGCCACGTCGGCGGCTGGTCGGCCCTGCTCCAGCAGGCCGAGCGCCTTCTGGGCGCGCTCGATCTGCGTGAAGGTCTTGTAGGTTATGCCGGTCGTCTTCAGGAAATGCCGCTGCAGCGTCCGCTCCGACATCGCCATCGGATGCCCCGACACGATCGAGGCGACCACCCTGTTGTCCTCGACGTTTCCATTGCGCACCAGCTTGCGCACGAAGCCGTCGACGGTCTTGAGTGTCGGGATCTCCAGCACGTCGGACCCGAGCCGGAACCGGTCCTTGCCGATCGTGTCCAGCACCACGCCCCGGTCGCGCATCATCTCGCCCGGCATCAAAGGCATGAAGCTGCTCGCCTTGAAGGCGATCGCCAAAATCTCGTCGCCGGCGGCATAGTCGTGGGTGACGGTCGAGGTGGTCAGCCCGGTGCGCAGCACCGTTGTCGTGTCGCCGTTCCTGAAGATGACCACGTCCCAGCACCCGTCAGGCTGCATCTTCATTGAGCCGCAGGTGCCAAACCGCGTCCGCGTCACCGCCTCGACAAACGGCGACGACCACCCCTCCAGTGTCACGACCTCATGCATCTTAGCCGCCGCTCTTCTCGCGCAGGCAGTGTCGCCGGAGTTGGACGGGGAGGCAAGGGTGCGCAGCCAGCCGCCGCCGTTGGGGCTAAAGCCGCTACCTGTTGGCTCAAGCCCTTTCGGGCAGCCGCCCCGGCTTGACACTTCAGGGATGGCGGCTAGTTTCCTGCCCGCGAGGTAACGTCCTCTCCCAAAAGGGAAACAATGTCCGGGAACGGCCCGGCCCAATCAAGGGGCCGTTCATGCGCCGTCTCAATCTTGTGCTCGTGCGTTCTGCCCAAACCGGCTGGCTGATAGCTGAGAAGCTTCGGGAACTCTGCCTCGCATATCTCGCTGCCCGGAATGAACCGCGCCCGATGATGTCAGCAGCTTCAACATGACCGAACTTGGCGCGCAACCCTCCAGCGACATCGCTTCCCAGTCTCTCGACAGGCCAACGAGCCGCTGGCCGCTGCTGCGCTGGTTTGCCTCGTCGGCGACTTTGAACGTTCCCCAGGCGTCCGCGCCGGTGGCGTTCTCGCTCGTCGCTCTGGGGGTTGTGGGCGACGCACGCGGCGGCGCCGCCATGATCCTGGCCATGACCCTGGCACAGGTCGTCGGCGCCATCCCGATCACACGGCTCGGCAGGCACCGCTCCGCCGCGACCTTCCTCAGGCTTTTGGTGGCGTTCCGCACGCTCGCTCTGGCTGCTGTCGTTGTGTGCGCGCATTATCAGGCGCCCTTTGCCTTGCTTGTCGCCTTCGCCGCGATAGCCGGCCTGGTCAACGGCGCGGCGTCAGGCTATCTGCGCGGCTTGCTCAATCACTTCACGCCGCCGTCGCACCTGCCGCGAACGCTCGGCATCGCCGCTACCCTCAACGAGCTGACCTTCGTGCTCGGTCCCGTGCTGGCGTCCGCGCTAGGTGCTGTCTCGCCCGTCTTTGCCCTGCTCGCGCTGACGCTGCTCGGCGCCATCCCGGCCCTGCTGGTGCCGCAGGCGGGCACGAGCCATGTCGAGGACGCGCCTCATGCCGAGGGTTCGGTGCTCAGCCCCTCCATCCTGCTGTGGCTCGTCTGCGCCGCCGCGGGCTCGTCCACCGTCGCTGCCATCGAGATCGGCGCCGTCGCCCTCGCCCTGAAATTCGGCTACCCGCCGACACTCGCCATCCTGTTCACCGTGCCGCTGTGCCTGGCCTCGGTCGCCGGCGGCATCTGGGTCAGCGTGCGCAACCGCATGATAAGCAGCCGGGCCGTCGTCTTGCTGCTGTGCGTCGTGACGTTTGGCGCCGCGCTCGTCGCCCTCGGACCGTCGCTTGCCACAACCGTCGCCGGCGCCATCCTCATCGGACTGGTGCTCACGCCTCTCGGCACCTACTACTCGCTTATCCTCGACCGCCTGGCCCCGCCCCGCCGGCGCCCCGAAGTCTTCGCCCTGCTGCGCACGTCGAGCGCGATCGGTATTATCTTCGCCAGCGCCGTGCTGACCGCCGCATCCCTGTCGAGCGCGCTGATCGTGGTGACGGCGACGATGTGCGCGGTGACGTTGACGGTAGCCTTCGCAACCCTCCGGCGCCGAACCGGAGCAGTCAATCAAACCTGAGACCGGAAGATGCGCGCCTCGAAGGTGATCGCCAAAACCGCGTCGCCGGCGGCATGGTTATGGGTGACAGCTGAGGGTGCTCAGCCCGCTGCGCAGCACGGTGGTCGCATCGGAAAAATGACCACGCGGCCGCCGGCACAAACCAGAAAGCTCGGCAAGAGAGAGAGAGAGAGCCGGATTGGATCGGACCTGTTTTGTCGTCGACCGACCGTGAGAAGACATGTCGGGACATTTGACAGCGTCAACCTGGACTTCGCGGGTGCGACAACCTGCAGGAGCAATTCAGTTTGTCGCCGTCGCGGAGATGTGTATTCTATCTTGGGGGTATTCGTGACAGACCAATCTTACATAGCAAAAGTGTTGCCAACAAACGAGCTTTGTGCGCCAGCGCAGCCATCAGCCAATTCTGCGAAGATCCAATTCGGAAAAGTTATTCCGCCGCAGCAACAGATATTGATCTACTCTCCGGAAGAGTGGGAGTCCTTTGTTCAGGAGTGGGCAACCGGAAGGAAATCAAACTATGTAAAAGTTGTTCGGTTGGCCGGCGCCACAGACATGGGCATCGATGTTGCAGGCTTGACCGAGGCGACTGGGTTCTTCGGCATTTGGGACAACTTCCAGTGTAAGCATTATGATTCGTCGCTGACCCCAAGCGACGCCCTGCCTGAAATTGGGAAGATGCTTTGGCATTCATTCCAGAAGGAATTCTCACCGCCACGAACCTATCGTTTCATGGCGCCAAAAGGGTGCGGCATCAGCCTGCAGAAGCTCTTGCTCAAGCCAATTGCCCTTAGAGAAAAACTCTTCGAGAAATGGGATGACTGGTGTTCAAGCGCTATCACCTCCAAGCAGAAAATCAAGCTTGAAGGCGATTTTCGATCTTATTGTGAGGCTTATGATTATGGCTCCTTCACCTATGTGAACCCTCTTGAAGTGATCGATGAGCATCGCGTCACGCCCTACTTCGCGGCACGCTTCGGAGGAGGACTTGTGGGACGGCCGCCGGTCGACAATCCGCCCGAGGCTCCAACAGATGTTGAAAGCCGATACCTATGTCATCTCTTTGAGGCCTATGGTGACAACAAGAAGATAGTGCTTGTGAAGGCAGCAGATCTAGATACGTGGCCTGAATTGACGAGCCATTATCACCGGCAGCGCGAGAGTTTCTATCATGCCGAGTCGTTGCGCAATTTTGCCCGGGACACAGTACCGCCAGGGACCTTCGAAGCGTTGCAGGATGAGGTGTATGCCGGTGTGGTCGATATTGGCGATGGCGTACATGCGGATGGCCTCGCGCGACTGACAGCGGTTGCGCAAGCCGCGACCATGCTGCCATTGACAGAGAACGGCCTTATCAGCGTCGTAAAGGTTCAGGACAGGCGCGGCATCTGCCATCAACTCGCGAACGTGGATCGGCTAATATGGAGGCGCTGAGGGAGACAGGGCGCAAGGGATGCGCATTCAACAGTCCGCTGGAGACCGGGATTCGGTCGGTGGGGGTTCTTGCGGCGCTTTATCCGAAAGCCTTTGACCTCCAGCGAATGGTCGCATTCGACTATCTGGTGGTGCACACCGCCGACGTTGGAGGGCCGGCAAGCTTGCATCCGGATCTCCCTCTACGCAGCGCCGAACTTCTAGTGCGGCGAGAGTTGGTCGAGCGAGGTCTCCACCTGATGATGTCGCGGAAACTGGTGGACCGGGCCGCAGACACTACGGGAATAGTCTATCGAGCCGGAGAAATGGCTGATGTATTTTTCTCTACATTGACGAGCGAGTATATGAGTCTCTTGCAGCTTCGCGCGCAGTGGGTTGCGGAAGTGTTCGGAGATATGGGCGATGACCAGTTTCGCATGTTGATGCGCGAAAATTTCGATAAGTGGGTCGAACAATTCCACGTTATTCAGAAAAGCTCGGTAGGTGGCGCATCATGACTGCAGCTGCCCTTAATTTACGGCATCTGGCTTTTACCGGCCCAAACAGACCAGAAGCGAGTATCGAATTCGGCGATGGCCTTAACGTTATTTACGGTGCATCTGAGACTGGCAAGTCGTTCATCCTAGAGTCGATCGATTTCATGCTAGGCGGGGGCGAAAACCTTCGCGATATTCCCGAACGCGTTGGATATGACCGAGTCTGGCTTGGCTTGGAGTCTCCTGATGGTAAGCCGTATACGTTGGAACGTGCCGTCGTCGGCGGGAAGTATTCGCTCTTCGAGGGGCTACATAAGGCAGTTCCTGCTGGAGTGAGCCCCGTCGTTCTCAACGGCAAGCATAATCCGCAGCGTACCAACAACGTATCAATGTTCTTGCTTGGCCTTCTCGGCCTTTCGGACAAGCGGATACAAAAGAACGCGCGTGGCGAGACAAACTCGCTTAGCTTCCGCAACCTGGTGCACCTTTGCGTGGTGCCGGAGGGTGACATCCAGAAGAGAGGTTCCCCGATAGAGACGGGCGACTACCTCACCAAAACTCCAGAGATGGCGGTGTTCAAGCTGCTTGCTACCGGCGTAGATGACAGTGCAGTCCAGCCCGTCGACGAGGATCGAACCCGCGTTGCAAGTCGGGCCGCGAAGGCAGAGATCATCGACGAACTGATAGTGCGTTACAAGGATAAGCTCACCAGCATAGTCGGAGACGAAGACGATGTTGGCGAATTGGAGGATCAGCTCAGCAAACTGGAGGATATGAACCGCCCCGGGTTTGCCGGAGGCTCCAACTTTTGAGAGATTGGAGCTGATATGAGCAAGACAACGAACAAATTCTCGCCTGAGGTCCGTGAC
>NZ_QGGX01000022.1 GCF_003148805.1 Aminobacter sp. AP02 | reverse complement strand
GCCACCCGCTACGACCGGCGCGCCATCCACTTCCTCGGCTTCATCCACATCGCCGCAACCATGATCTGGATCCGTTGAATGTCGATTCAGCCTAGCTGCCCCTACCCGCCGAACTTGTAGCGTATGCCGAGCGAGAAGATGTCGGCACTGCCCTCTGCGGTGCCGGCGTAGCGGAAGCCGGCCGTGGTTTCGTCGACCGGTGCATCCTGAACAAAAAGATGCGAATAGCCGGCGTCGATCGAAAGCTGCTTGGTCCAGTTGTAGCTCGCGCCAATGCTGGCCCAGACGCGGTCCGCGTCCGGCAGGCGCATCGAGCGGTGCTCGTCGGTGGTTGGAGCTATTTCATAGCCAAGACCGGCCCGGAACGTCCATTCGGGATCGTATTTGTATTCGCCACCGAGCGAAAAATACCATCCATCCTGGAAGTCGAGCGCGAGGTTGGTGCGCGCGGGCGAACCGGCGAACGGCACGGTCTGGATGCGGCTCCAATTGGCCCACTCCATGCCCGCCATGACGGTGAATACGTCGTTGATGCGCTGACGCACGCCGATGGACAAGGTGTCAGGCAGGCTTACATCGGCGCTGATCGGATAGCTCCCGGCCGGAATGGTGCCGAGCGGCGGCGTCCTCAACGGGACATCGAAGGTCTGGCTGCCCTCCAGCGAATGCTTGACCATCGACCGGTAGCCTATGCCGATGGTGGTGCCGTCGAATGGCGTGAGCGTCACGCCGGCAACGAAGCCGACGTCGGTCGAGTCGCCATTGAGACGCTGTCGCGGCGGCGAAGCGATCGGGGCGAGCGCTGTTTCGATGCTGACATCGAAATACTCGATCTGCATCCCGACAGCGACGCTGATCATGTCGTTGAACTTGTAGCCGACAACCGGGGTCACATTGACCGATGTCGCGTCGGCGTCGAGATGGCTGAACATGCCGACCCACGGCGTCTGGGAGGTCGTGCTGAACCCATACGGCGCGTTGAGGCTCACTCCCAGATACAGCTGATCGTTGACAGGCATCGCGAAATATCCTGCCGGCACGACGCCGGTCTCGCCGACATTGCCGCCATTGCCCGAAATGCCCAACCTCGTGAGAGTTGAACGCGCGGGATCGACATCGAGCTCCGAACGCGGGAAAACCCCCGTGATGTTACCCTCGACGGTCATACCGGTCACCATCGTCACGGCCGCCGGGTTCCAGAACATCGAGCTGATCGAATCGCCTGGCGCTGCCATGCCCGCGAAGCTCGATCCCTGGCCGTAGGCGGATTGCTCGCGCACCGCGAAACCTCCAGCCTGCGCAGTGGCGATCCCCGCCACCAACGCCCCGATCGCTGAAACAAGGGAAATCACGTTTACCTTCCCAATGCCCAAGCGAGGCGACGGAAGTGCTACTTCAGTGCAAGTTGAGCAATCGGACGACGGGTGCGTCCAGGAAATCGAAGCAGTGAGGGTAAATCCTGGTGCCTTTCTTGCAGAACCGGCACGGACAACATGGCTCAGGCGCATCCAGAGATCCCCTCTGCATTACAAGCCAAACCCACCCCTGATGTGAAGGTGAATCATCATTGCCGGAGGATCAATTGCTTTCTTGACCCGAACGGCACTGCGCAAATTTGTGTGATGCATCGGCCACAGGAAGGCGGTGCGAACGCGGCTTCTGTCTCCTCGCCCGAAATAAGCAGACAGTGGAGATCGGCGTGGCAATGCGAACTGCTGTCAACGCCTGCCTCTCAAAGCGCGACTTCGCTTTCATTAGGCAATGCTGATCCAACGCGCACGAATACTACGCAGCGTCTTTTTGACCGGAGCCAGATCGGCATCGTGTGTTGATCGAATGCCGCCCGATTGGCATAGCCATATGCGAACGAGAGGGAGTGGCACATCATGTTGATGCGACTTGGTCAGAAATATCGGCATCTAGCCCATGGCTCGGCTTGCGCTTGTCATACCCGGGACGTGCAGAAACTGATCGAGCGAATCGACAAGGGGCTGTCGCGCCGGTCGGTGCTCAAGGGTGTCGCAGCAAGTCTTGCCGCTCCTGTCCTTGGCATGGCCAATCATGCCTTCGCGCAAAGTCCCGCAAAGCCGGTCCTGCTCAAGGATGTCAATATTTTCGACGGGACAGCCAGCAAGCTCGTCAAAGGCCACAATGTGCTGGTCGAAGGCAAGCTGATCAAGGCACTTGTCGCTTCCGGAGACATGGTCGCCGACGCGGACGCAATCGACTGCGGCGGGCTGACTCTGATGCCCGGCATGATCGACGCGCACTGGCATGCGATTCTTGCCGGCATTTCGCAGATAGCCGCGATGTCAGCCGATATCCCCTACATTCACCTTGTCGCCGCCCAGGAAGCCGAACGTACGCTGCTGCGCGGCTTTACGACGGTCCGAGATGTTGGTGGCCCGTCCTTCGCGTTGAAGCGTGCAATAGACGAAGGGCGCGTTTCAGGGCCGCGCATCTATCCTTCCGGCGCCATGATCTCGCAAACGTCGGGGCATGGCGACTTCCGTATGCGAACGGAATTGCCGCGTACGCCGCAAACCAACCTCAGCGCGGCCGAGCAGGCTGGCATCTCCGCAATCGCGGACGGTGAAGCAGAGGTCCTGCGCCGGGTACGCGAACAGCTCATGCTCGGTGCCAGCCAGATCAAGATCATGGGCGGCGGCGGGGTTGCCTCCGCCTATGATCCGATCGACGCGCTCCAGTATACGGAAGCCGAAATGAAGGCAGCGGTATACGCGGCGGCGGACTGGGGCACATATGTCTGCGTTCACACATATACGTCTGCCGGTATCCAGCGCGCACTGGCAAGTGGGGTGAAATCCATCGAGCACGGGCAACTGGCTGACGAGGATACGGTGAAGCGCATGGCCGACGCGGACGCCTGGTGGAGCATCCAGCCCTTCCTTGCCGATGAAGATGCCAACAGCTACCCCTCACCCGAACAGCGCGAGCAGCAACAAGAGATAGCCCAAGGTACTGCCCGCGCTGTCGAACTGGGACGCAAGCACAACGTCAAGATGGCGCTGGGTACCGACATACTGTTCAGCCCGAAGGGGACCACGACACAAGGCAAGCAACTCGCCAAGTTCGCGCGCTGGTACGACAATGCCGAAGTGTTGCGTCTATTGACCAGCGGCAACGCCGAACTTGCAGCCCTTTCGGGGCGGCGCAATCCCTATCCGGCAAAACTCGGGCGTATTGAAGATGGGGCGTATGCGGACCTTCTCGTGGTCGACGGAAATCCGCTCGAAGACATTTCCCTGATCGCCGATCCTGAACGCACAATGAAGCTCATCATGAAGGATGGGCGCATTCACAAGAACACGCTTTCGGCGTGAAGGGGAAAGTTCGTTGCGCAAGCATTCTGTTGTCGTTGCCCTCGCCATTTCTGCCACTCAGGCTGCATATGCTGCCGACACCGTCATTGCTCAACCGGAAGAGACGCCACTCGTGGCGGAGCGCCCAGCCTGGGCGTTGCAGATCACACCCTACATGTGGGCGGCAGGCCTGAAGGGCAACATCTCTCCGTTTCGCAGTGCGCCGACCATCGGCGTCGAAAAGTCCTTTTCCGATGTCCTGAACGACCTCAACTTCGGTGGGTTCGTCAATGTATGGGGTCGTTACGAACGGTTCGTGCTCTCGGGCGACCTGATGTACGTCAGCACGACGGACAGCCATGCTTTCGGTCCTTTGCCAGCTTTGCCCGGTCCAATACCTCCGGGCACGGTCGTAAACGGCAGCGTCGACACCAAGCAGTTCATGGCGACCTTGCAGGGCGGATATCGCGTGCTGGAAACGCCCGGCTTTACCCTGGACGCGCTTGGAGGCGTACGCTTCTGGCATATTTCGAACGATGTCACTGTCAATGCCCTGGGGCTATCGCGCAGTTATGGTGAAAGATTCGGATGGGCCGATCCCGTCATCGGCGCACGCGCTCTGCTTCGGATGACCGACAAGCTGTCGCTGCAGGCGCAGGTGGATGTTGGAGGCTTTAGCGTAGGATCGGATTTCACCTGGTCTGCCCTTGCCACGGTCAACTACATCGTCACCGATAAGCTCTCGCTTTCCGCTGGCTACAAGGCACTCGACGCCGACTACGATCACGGCGGTCACGTCTATGACACACGCCTGAGTGGACCGGTCCTCGGCGCGACGTGGCGTTTCTAGCAAGTCAGGACGCCAAACGGGCTCCAACCAAGACCGCCTCCCGGCTCATCATCCGGGAGGGGTTTGTCACGCGCTCCTAGCAGGAGCCCTGATCGACGACGCGGAAGCCGGCGGCATCCGCCTGGCAGCTATTGGAGAAAGTGCGCAAGGTACCGCCACGCCGGCCACAGACCGGCCGGTACTCCATGGTGCAGAACTGCTCGTTGCCACCGCCTCCACCGTTCCAGCCGCCACTACCACCGCCCCCGTTCCAGCCGCCTCCGCCACCGTTCCAGCCAGTGTCTCCGCCACCACGGCACTCGCCACCGCGAATGATCCTGAAGCCGGCAGCTTCGGCCATGCAGGCATTGCCGAAGGTCTGGCGCTCGCTGCCGCGGCTCGCACAGACGGGATCATATTCGCGCGTGCAGAATTGCGGGCCTGGGCCCGGACGTGGCGGCAGCGGCCTTGGTCCAGGGCCTTCCTCCACAACCACGCAAGATGCCAGCATCACTGACAGCAACGCGGAGACGGTTGCTTTCCGTGCCAAGATCCTTGCCGAAAACGTCATGAAAATTCCCTCTTGTTCCCGCCCCTCGCGGAAATGGTCTCAGCCCCTGCCTCGATCCTGTCGATTCTGTCAACGAAATCAATCCGCGCTCGACCTGCCCTGGCGGGCGCGGCAATCTGGCCAATGGCGGCCTTTAGGAAGGCCGTATATGAGTGCGATGATGCGAAGTGCCGCCGCGAGTAGCGCCTACATCTTGCAACCTTCACGTTTCCGTGTCATACAAGTTTCAGTTCGGGCGTTTGCTGACCCGGAGACTGGAACGTTTTGCACGACCCTTTCCCCGATACTGTGAATCTCTGACGACCCCGTGACTCGGCGGGGGGTTTAATCATGCGCAAATGCATGACCGCCAAGCAAAACCACCGACTTGCCGCCGACGCCAGGCGGTTGGCAGGTCCAGACCACTGAACGGGTGAAGGAGTTCTCCCAATGGCCCAGACCGGTACCGTAAAATTCTTCAACGCAACCAAAGGCTTCGGCTTCATCACGCCGGATGGCGGCGCCAAGGACGTTTTCGTCCACATCTCCGCTATCGAGGCTTCGGGCTTGCGCACGCTCGTCGACGGCCAGAAGGTCACCTTCGACGTCGAGCCCGACCGCATGGGCAAAGGCCCGAAGGCGGTCAACCTGCGCGCGAGCTAAGCTTCGCCAGTTGAATTGAATGACAAGGGGCGCGGTGGGCAACCACCGCGCCCCTTGCTTTGGCCCTCGCCTCAGCGCCGCCATCCGCTGTCAATCAAGACGCAAGAGCCAAGAAATCCGGGCATTTACCAGAGCTCTCGGACGGTCGCGAACAGCGAAAGTTTTGCTTGCCGATCACCCAAAAATGAACGACAAATTTCCACTTCGGGCATTTTGCCGGCCCGAAGACTGGAATTGATGGGATCAGAGGAGTTTCCCATGCCGCAGACCGGCACCGTCAAGTTTTTCAACCATGCCAAAGGCTTCGGCTTCATCACGCCGGACGACGGGGCGAAGGATGTCTTCGTCCACATATCGGCCGTGCAGGCGTCGGGCCTTCCCGGTCTTGAGGATGGGCAGAAGGTTTCTTTCGACACCGAGCCGGACAAGCGCGGCAAGGGTCCCAAGGCCGTCAATCTGACCGTCGGCTGAGAGCCTGTATTCGGCCGGAGCGTTAGCCCCGGCCACATTGCTCAGTCTGTTTCCCCGCCACGCCCATTGGCGCCTGTCGGGTTTGATTAATTCGGCTGTTATCCTGAAAATTCCGTTCAGGCTGCGTTCAGGCTCGATCCCCTAGACACATTGTCGACGCTAATCTCTGGCCTTGATACCGGCCGGACGGCGAAGGAGACCGACATGAACCGCATCATCAAGACCCTTGTCCTTTCGGCAGCCGTTGCTGCCACCACGCTCGCCGCGCTGCCCGCGGCCGAGGCTGGTGAGCGCTGGCGCCGCTACGACGGCCACCGCAGCAACGATACTGGCGCGATCGTCGCGGCCGGAGCACTCGGCCTGATCGCCGGTGCTGTCATCGCTGGCAGCGCCAATCGCCCGCAGCCGGTCTACGACTATGACTACTACGAGCCGCAGCCGCGCCGCGTCTATCGCGATAACTACTACCGCCCCGCCCCGCAGCGCCGCGTGGTCTACTCCGGCGGTGGCGGTTACGGCATGGAGCCCTGGACGCCCGAATGGTACCAGTATTGCTCGGATCGTTATCGCAGCTTCAAGCCGCGCAGCGGCACCTTCACAGGCTATGATGGCGTAGAGCGCTTTTGCACCGCCAACTGATCGAAGGCTAAGCTTGCTTTTCCTTGCCTCCTGAACCGACAAAACGGCGCCACCTCAAGGTCGGCGCCGTTTTTCGTTGGCAAGGAAGCTATGCTTTAGACGAGATAGGGATTGCTCCGGCGCTCGTCGCCGAAACGGCTGCCCGGACCATGGCCGCAGATGAAGCCGACTTCATCGCCGAGCGGCAGAAGCTTTTCCTTGATCGAGCGGATCAGCGTGTCGTGGTCGCCGCCGTAAAGATCGGTGCGGCCGACCGAGCCCTGGAACAGCACGTCGCCGACATGGGCGAACTTCGCGTCGCGGTTGTAATAGACGACGTGGCCGGGCGCGTGGCCGGGGCAATGCAGCACCTCGAAGACGTGGTTTCCGAACGAGACCGTCTCGCCCTCGGTCAGGAACCGATCTGGCACGCAATTGCGTACCGAACCGGCCATGCCGAATTTCTGGGCCTGGGTCACAAGGTTATCCAGCAGCGGCTTGTCGGCCTCGTGCGGACCGATGATGTCGACATCAAGTGCTTCCTTGAGCTCCATTGCCCCACCGGCATGGTCGATATGGCCATGGGTTAGCCAGATCGCCGTAATCTTGATGCCGTTGTCCTTGAGCACCGACAGGATAGTCTCGACGTCCCCGCCCGGATCGACCACGACACCGGTTTTGTCGTCGGTGTCGAAGAGGATCGTGCAGTTCTGCTGGAAGGGCGTGACCGGCACGATCCCGGCATTGAGCTGTCCCATGGGCTTCCTTTCTGATCTTTGCCCCGACATAGGGTCAGACAGGACATTCGTCCACATCGTTCGGCTTGGATTCCCACCCCAAAAATGAAATGGGCGGCCTGAGCCGCCCAGTCCGAATTCCGTCTGAAGCGAAGTTATTTCTTCATGGCGCCCATGACCGCGCCAACGATCGCGGTCAGGATCGCGCCGCCGCCAGCACCACCAACCACGTCGCCGAGAATGCCGCTGAGCGCGCCTGTTGTTGCAGGATCAGCCGCACCGCCCAGCAGACTGCCGAGTATCTGTCCGCCAGCGATACCGCCGACGCCACCGGCGATCAGCTTCGTCACCTGCCCCATCGCCGCTGTCTTGATCGCCGCACCGACGGCCTGTCCGCCAATAACGCCGGTTACAATTTGTATGATGATCGGAAGAAGTGATTCCACGACAATTCCCTCCAATTGCATGCCGGCCCTCAGAATGCCGACGTCAACATCAGACGCCGAAATCCGCGAAAGTCAAATTCCTCATCACCCAAGCAAAAGGGGCGGTTCGAAAACCGCCCCCTTGCCATCGTTAGCTATTGAATTCGCAGATTATTCCGCTGCAATCGCGTGCTTGGGCTGAACCGCCGCCGCGTAGTCGTTCATCAGCGTCTTGGCGATCTCGCCAACCTCGAATCGGTACTGCCCGATCTCGGAAACCGGCGTCACTTCGGCTGCTGTGCCGGTGAGGAAGCACTGCTCGAAGCCGGCCAGTTCCTCAGGCATGATGGCGCGTTCGATGACTTCGATGCCCCTGTCGCGGGCAAGACCGATGACGGTGCGACGGGTGATGCCGTCGAGGAAGCAGTCCGGCGTCGGCGTGTGGATCTTGCCGTCCTTGACGAAGAAGATGTTCGCGCCGGTCGCTTCGGCCACCTGGCCGCGCCAGTCGAGCATCATCGCATCGGCAAAGCCCTTGGCTTCGGCCGCGTGTTTGGACAGGGTGCAGATCATGTACAGGCCGGCAGCCTTGGAGCGCGACGGTGCGGTGCGCGGGTCGGGGCGGCGCCATTCAGCGATATCGAGGCGGATGCCCTTCAGCTTCTGCGCCGGGTCGAAGTAGCTCGGCCACTGCCAGATGGCGATGGCAACGTTGATGCGGTTCTTGTGGGCGGCGACACCCATTTCCTCGCTGCCGCGCCAGGCGACCGGGCGGACATAGGCGTCCTTGAAGCCCTGCTTCTTCAGCAGCTCGCGGCAGGCATCGTCGATCTCGGCGACCGAATAGGGGATCTTGAAGCCCAGGATGCGGGCCGATTCATGCAGGCGCTCGGTGTGCTCGGTGAGCTTGAAGATCTCCCCGCCATAGGCGCGCTCGCCTTCGAACACCGAACTTGCATAGTGCAGACCATGGGTTAGTACGTGAATCTTGGCTTCGGCCCATTGGACGAACTCGCCGTTCATCCAGATGAATCCATCGAGTTGGTCGAAAGGAACGGATGCCATGGTATACCTTCCCGCAGGCGGGAGCCTGCCTATCGTTTTGTATCGTTCTTAATGGCCCGTAAGGGGCCTGCTGGATAAAGCGTAGGCGGGCTAGAATACCAAAGCAAACTCACGATGTTTCGGAAAAAACCATCGTACCTTGCCTTTTCGTTCGCAATCCGCCGAAAAGCTTGGCAAAAATTACCATCGCACCTAATTTATGTCAACACTGCTGACATAAATTGACGAACAGGAATTCTATGGCACAACGTAGCGGCGCAGCCGCCCAACCGATCCGAACCGCGGTGACGGCCGATGAGGGCATCGACTTCTCGATTATCGAGCTGATGTATTTCGCCTATCGCGACTTCACTTCGGACCCCGACCAGATCCTTGCCGAATATGGATTTGGCCGCGCCCATCATCGCGTGTTGCACTTCGTCAACCGCATGCCGGGGCTGACGGTCGCCGAGTTGCTTGATGTTCTCAAGATCACCAAGCAAAGCCTTGCGCGCGTGCTCAAGCAACTGATCGACGCCGGCTACATCGTTCAGGTTCAGGGGCCGCGCGACCGTCGCCAGAGAGAACTCTACCCCACCCCCAAGGGCCGCACGCTGACATTGGCGCTGGCGCGGCCACAGTCACGCCGCATCGATGCGGCACTGGAGGGCGCAGGAGAGACCGAACGCGCCTGGGTCGAACGATTCCTCAAGGCGATGGTAAATCCTGAATTAAGGGTGCAGATTGATCATCTGCCCGGAAACACGCCGGGGAAAGACCATGGAGAATAACGACAAGACGGCCAATCCGGCCACGTTGGGCGACGATGCTCCGCATCTGCTCGTCGTCGACGACGACACGCGCATCCGCAATCTGCTCAAGCAGTATCTGACGGAGAACGGCTTTCGCGTGACTGTCGCCGGCAACGCCGACGAGGCACGGCGCAAGCTCGCTGGACTGGATTTCGACCTTCTCATCCTCGACGTGATGATGCCGGGCGAAAACGGCATCGACCTGACCAAGTCGCTGCGCGACGAAAAGGATGTGCCGATCCTGATGCTGACGGCGCTGTCAGAGACCGACAGCCGTATCACCGGCCTCGAGGCCGGCGCCGACGACTACCTGCCCAAGCCCTTCGATCCGCGCGAACTGATCCTCAGGATCAACAACATATTGCGGCGCGGCGGCCCGGCGGCAACGCCCAAGGTCGAACAGCTGGTCTTCGGCCCCTACACCTTCCAGATCGCGCGCCGCGAGCTCAAGCGCGGCGGCGAAGCGCTCAAGCTGACCGACCGCGAACAGGAAATTCTGGCCATCTTCGCCGCGCGCGCCGGCGAGACCATCCCTCGTCATGAGCTGGTCACCGGCGATTCCGAAGTCGGCGAACGCACCATCGACGTCCAGATCAACCGCCTCCGCCGCAAGATCGAGCGCGACCCGGCCAACCCCGTCTGGTTGCAGACGGTGCGCGGTATTGGGTATCGGCTCAGCGTGGAATAGGATCGCCGCGAACCGGCCGGGAACCAATCCGGCTGGCCGCGTACGGAAGAGCGGATGGCAACCACTGACATCGAACGGCCCGGCGGAGGCAGTCTCGGCACACGCCTTTGGCGTGCGCTGACGGCTGTGCCCAGAAGCTGGAACCGCTTCTGGCGGCGCGTGTCGATCTACATGCCGAAGCGGCTTTATGCACGCTCGCTGCTCATCGTCATCACCCCGATGATCCTGCTGCAATCGGTCGTCGCCTTCGTCTTCATGGAGCGCCACTGGCAGACCGTGACGGTTCGCCTGTCGCAGGCGGTGACGCGCGACATCGCGGCCATCATCGACCTGCTCGATACCTTTCCGCAGCCCGACAACTACGCCCAGATCATCCGCATCGCCCAGGACCGGATGCAGCTGAAGATCGACCTTCTGCCGCCAGACCCTCTACCCCCGCCTGGGCCAAAGCCGTTCTTTTCGATTCTCGACCAGGCGCTTTCGACCGAAATCCGCAGGCAGATCAACCGGCCCTTCTGGCTCGACACAGTCGGCAACTCCAACATCGTCGAGGTGCGCGTCCAGCTCAACGACAAGGTGTTGCGCGTCTTCGTCCGGCGCAGCCAGGCCTATGCGTCCAACACCCACATCTTCCTGCTGTGGATGGTCGGCACGTCGCTGGTGCTTTTGACGATCGCCATTCCGTTCCTGCGCAACCAGATACGCCCGATCCTGCAACTCACCGAAGCGGCGGAAAGCTTCGGCAAGGGCCGCCCTATGCCGCCCAATTTCCGGCCGCGCGGCGCCGAGGAAGTGCGCCGTGCCGGCTTTGCCTTCATCCAGATGCGCGAACGTATCGAACGCCAGATCGACCAGCGCACGGCGATGCTGACCGGCGTCAGCCACGACCTGCGGACCATCCTCACACGCTTCAAGCTGCAGCTCGCCTTGTCAGGCAGCAAGATCGACCGTGAAGCGCTGAGCCAGGACGTCGACGACATGCAGTCGATGCTCGAGGCCTATCTCGCCTTCGCGCGTGGCGAGGCGTCCGAGGACCCCGGCAGCTTCGATCTCTCGAGCTATCTCGACAGGCTTGGCGAGGAAGCACGACTGCACAAGCGCAAGCTCAAGGTGACGCTGGTCGGCGAACCCAAGGTGCACGTCCGCCCCAACGCCTTCACCCGCTTGTTGCAAAACGTCGTCGGCAACGCCTTCCGCTATGCCAAGGAAGTCGAAGTTAAGGCCGTCCACGATCGCGGCATGCTGGTGGTCATGGTCGACGACAATGGCCCGGGCATTCCCGAGGAAAAGCGCGAAGAGGTTTTCAAGCCGTTCTTCAGGCTCGACGAGGCGCGCAATCTCGATTCGACGGGAACCGGGCTTGGGCTGGCCATTGCCCGCGACATAGCCCGCAGCCACGGCGGCGACATCAAGCTCGGCGACAGCCCGCTGGGCGGCCTGCGCGCCATGATCCGCGTGCCCGCCTAAAACTAGGCGCGGTGATCCAGCCGCGCCACAAGCCGGTCGCCGATCCACTGGATGCCGCAGACAAGCACGATCAGCACCGCGACGACCGCGACCATCACCGCCGTCTCGAAACGCTGATAGCCGTAGCGGATGGCAAGGTCGCCGAGCCCGCCGGCACCGATGGCGCCCGCCATCGCCGAGGCACCGACCAGCGTCACCAGCGTGACGGTGAAGCCGGCGACGATGCCCGGCAGCGCTTCGGGCACCAGCACCTCGCGGATGATCGCCCAGCAGCCACCTCCCATGGCGCGCACAGCCTCGATCAAGCCGCGATCGACCTCACGCAGCGACACTTCGGCGATGCGCGCATAATAGGGCGTGGCGGCAATCGCCAGCGGCACGATCGCGGCCCAGGTGCCTATCGACGTGCCGACGATCAGCCGGGTCAGCGGAATGAGCGCGACCAAGAGGATGATGAACGGCACCGAGCGAAAGCCATTGACCACGGCACCGAGGGTGCGGTTGACCCAGAGCCGCTCGGCGATGCCACCCCGGTCGGTGGCGATGAGCGCGAGGCCGAGCGGCAGGCCAAACAGCAGCGAGATCAGCCCCGATGCCGCCGTCATCAGCACTGTTTCCCACAACGAGCGCAACAGCAGGTCAAACATTGTCTGCGACATAGCCAAGCACCTCCACCCGCGCGCCGCGGTGATTCAGGAATTCTATGACAGCGGCAATACCGCCGGTTTCCGTGGCGGCGCCGACGAACAAGGTACCCACCGGCTCATCCTGGATATGGTCGATGCCGCCATGGATCAGGCGGAACCGTCCTGGAATCGACGTCGCCAGCTCCGACAGCAGGGGGCGGCGAGCCGCTTCACCGGAGATATCGAGCCTCAAGACCGCTTCGCGTCCGCTCGGGCGCAGCCGGGCCGCAAGCTGTTCCGGCAGTTGCGGGCGGATGCTGCCCAACAGGCTGCGGGTCACCTCTGACTTGGGGTGGGCGAAAACCGACCACACCGGCCCCTCCTCGACGATGCGTCCGGCATCGATCACCGTGACCCGGTCGGCGATGCTGCGGATCACTTCCATCTCATGGGTGATGAGCAGGATGGTGAGGCCGAGCTTGCGGTTGATGTCCTTGAGCAGCGCCAGGATCGAGCGCGTCGTCTCGGGGTCGAGCGCCGATGTCGCCTCGTCCGAAAGCAGCACCGCCGGACGCGCCGCGAGCGCCCGCGCAATGCCGACGCGCTGTTTCTGGCCGCCCGACAGCGATGCGGGATAGGCCTTGGCCTTGTCGGCAAGCCCCACGAGTTCAAGCAACTCACCGGCGCGCTTGAGCCGCTCGGCGTTGGGCCGGCCTTCGAGTTTCAGCGGCAACGCCACGTTCTCCTCGACCGTCTTGGCCGACAGCAGGTTGAAATGCTGGAAGATCATGCCGATGCGTCGGCGCAAAGGCTGCAGCTCGCGTTCGCCGAGCCCGGTGATCTCACGGCCCTCGACGAAAATCTGGCCGCCATCTGGCCTCTCCAGCCCGTTCAAGCAGCGGATCAGCGTCGATTTACCGGCGCCGCTGCGGCCGATGATGCCAAGCACCTCGCCCTTGCGCACGGTGAGCGAAATCCCATCGACGGCCGGCGTCTGGCCGAACCGACGCTTGAGGTCGACGATGCGTACCACCGTCTCGGATCGTGCGGCATCGAGCGGCGACAAGCCTTCGATGGCTGCAAAATGCTGGGTCATGTAATCCCCCTCGGCAATGCGGAAGGCGGCCCGCCACTGAATGGGGGCCGCCTCCGTTGCTGGATATCGTCAGGCTCAATAGGCGGCGACGCCGGTGCCCTTGTAGACGCGGTCAAACTCCGCCTTGACCGCCTCGTTCTGATAGGCGGCAACGAGTTTCTTGACCCAGCCCTCGTTTTCGCTACCGGTCTTGACGGCGATGAAGTTGCGGTAGGGGTTATCGGCGACCGGCTCCTGCGCAATGCGATTTTCTGCGCTCAGCCCGCTCTTCAGCGCCCAGTCGGTGTTGACCACGGCCGCATCGAGGTCCTCGACGGAACGGCCGACGATGCCGGCGTCGAGTTCCTTGATCTCGAACTTCTTCGGGTTCTCGACGACGTCGGCGACCGTCGCCAGGATACCGGTGCCGTCGTTAAGCTTGATCAGGCCCGCATCGGCGAGCACGCGCAGCGCCCGGCCCTCGTTGGAGGGATCGTTCGGTACGCCGATGACGGCGGCTTCGGGCAGCGCGTCTATCTTCGCGTGCTTCTTCGAATAGAGCCCGATCGGCCACAGCCCGGTATAGCCGACGGGCGTGATGTGATAGCCCTGCGTCTTGATCTGGTTGTCGAGATACGGCTGGTGCTGGAAGGCGTTGGCGTCGATCTCGCCGCGCTCCAGCGCTTCGTTGGGCTGGGTGTAGTCGTTGAAAACGACAGTCTCGACGGTCAACCCCTGCTTGGCGGCTTCCGCTTTCACCACGCGCCAGACATCTTCGTCCTCGCCGGAGATGATGCCGACCTTGATCGCGGTCTTGTCTTCCGCGAATGCCTGATGCGGCAAGGTGAAGCCAATGACGGTGACGACCGATGCAAGCAGCGCCGCAAGTGCCGTGCGCCGGCTGATCGTGTTTCGGTTGGAAAAGGACTGGGTGATCTTGGTCATTTCGGATTCTCGCTAAAGCCGGTTGGGAGGAATTGGCTGGCTCCGCGTCAGCGAAGCTTGGCTATATCGTCGGCAAAGCTGGGCCTTTCATCAAAGGACCGAATTCCCTGGCCCGCGCGAAGGCAGGAATATCGTCTCAAAGAAAATGCCGGTTCGGGCAGAACTGACCTCCCTTTCGCAAGTGCGAAGAGCGGCCTCGTCATCGCTTCGTCATGCAAAGCTGCTCAAAGGCGGCCGCAACGAACGGGACTGCCGCTGATTCCTGCCCTCTCAGGCGCGGCGAACAAGGAAGACATTTCTTGCGCATCCTGATGGTCACCGACGCCTGGAAACCGCAGATCAACGGCGTTGTCCACACGCTCGAACGGCTCGCCGAAACGCTGAAGGAGTTCGACGCGGAAGCCGACTTCCTCACGCCGAACATCTTCCGCACCTTGCCGATGCCGACCTATCCCGACATCCGGCTGGCGCTGACGACGCCCGGCAACGTCGCGCGCATCATCGAGGAACGACGGCCCGATCACATCCATCTGGTCACCGAAGGGCCGCTCGGCATGATGGCGCGGCGCCATTGTCTGGCAAACAAACGCCCATTCACCACCAGCTACCACACCCGCTTTCCCGAATATGTCAGCGCCCGCCTGCCCCTGCCCGAAAGCTGGACCTATGGGCTCTTGCGCAAGTTCCACAATTCCGGCCAGGGCTGCATGGTCGCCACCCAGTCGCTCGCCGAAGATCTCGCTTCGCGCGGCTTCGAAAAGCTCAGGCCCTGGACGCGCGGCGTCGACATCAACCACTTCCATCCCGACAAGAAGACCGAGATCGACCTGCCCCGGCCGATCTTCCTCTGCGTCGGACGTATCGCCGTGGAGAAGAACCTGCCGGCTTTTCTCGACCTCGACCTGCCGGGCACGAAAGTGCTCGTCGGCGACGGGCCGGAACTGCCGAGGCTGCGGGCGAAATATCCGGACGCCCATTTCCTTGGCCGGCGGCCAAGCGGCGAACTTGCCCAGATATACGCTTCGGCTGACGTCTTTGTATTCCCGAGCCGCACCGACACCTTTGGCAATGTCGTCATCGAGGCGCTGGCGAGCGGCACGCCCGTCGCGGCCTATCCGGTAACCGGGCCGATCGACATTGTCGGCGACGGGGTGGGCGGTGCGGTGTCGGAGGACTTGCGCGAGGCAGTGCTCAGAGCGCTCAAGATCGACCGGTCAGAGGCCCGCCGACGCGCCATGCGCTACACCTGGCGTGCCTGCGCGGAAATGTTTCTGGACAATGTGCGTGCGGCCTACGCCGCCTAGAACAGCCTTGACCCGTCCGGCACTCTGCGCTCGACGGCGCCGAGAACGACTTCGCCGTCAGTGTCGG
Organism: Aminobacter sp. AP02; assembly: GCF_003148805.1. Classification (GTDB taxonomy): domain Bacteria; phylum Pseudomonadota; class Alphaproteobacteria; order Rhizobiales; family Rhizobiaceae; genus Aminobacter. The sequence continues at coordinate 62,501 of NZ_QGGX01000022.1, read as the reverse complement.
GAAAACCGAGCGTCAGCACCTCGGACATGAACTTGCCGATCTGGCGCGGCGGGAAGTTGACCACGGCAAACACCTGCCGGCCAACAAGTGTTTCGGGCGTATAATGCTTGGTGATCTGTGCTGACGAGCGCTTGACGCCGATCTCTGCGCCGAAATCGATCTTCAGCTTGAACGCCGGCTTGCGCGCCTCCGGGTACGGCTCGACCTCGACAATCGTGCCGGTGCGGATGTCGACCTTGTCGAAGTCGGCAAAAGTGATCTCGGGCTTGCTCTCGTTATGCGAACTCATGGGGCAGTTTCAGGCGTTTCCGTGCGTCTCAAAGAGCACGCTGGCCAGCGCGTCCTTGGCGGAGGTGCCCGACCAGACGACGAACTGGAACGCCTGGAAGTAGCATTCGCAGGCTTCGAGCGCCGAAGACAGCAGAACCTCGACCTGCTGGCTGGTCGGCTCGACGCCACCGGCAAGCAGCAGCGACTGGCGGAACATGATCGCGCCTTCGGATTCCCAGAGGTCGAAATGCCCGAACAGCATCTGTTCGTTGATCAGCGACAAAAGCCTGAGGATTTCGAGCGTGCGGCTCTCCGGCACCTTGATGTCGAAGGCACAGGCCAGGTGCAGCGCTTCAAAATCCTCCATCCAGGAGAACGAGACCTGATACTCGGTCCAGTTTCCGACTACGGAGATAGAGATTTCGTCGTCGCCGGCGCGCTCGAACGACCAGTCGTTGTTGTGAGCTACCTGCTCGATGACATCCACCGGGTGGATTTCGCGCGAGAACTCGAGTTCGAGAAGTTCCATAAATGCTTCCTGTCGTTCCGGGAGCGCCATCGCGCTCCGCGCAAAAGGCACACACGACGAACAAACTTATTCTTGAACTCGGACGACCAGCGCTGCCAGACTCAATACCCCCAGCCGGACCGCGCCATCCGGGTGCATGACCCACTACGAATCATGCAACAAATTCAGTGTATTGATCAGGAGTAACGTGAACAGCCCAATTTTTCGCGCCACCCCATTCGGGTGTGGAAACAGGCTACGGCGCAGATTCATCAAGCGCCGGTAAGCGATTCACGACAAAGCACTTTTTCGGATTGTGCTTTGTGGAAAAGTTAATGAATTATTTCTTTGTACGAGGCTTCGGCGATGCCGCCGGTGAGGCCTTTTCGTCGCCCTCGCCGCCACGACCAGCGAGTTGAGCCTCAAGCGCCTCGATGCGGGCAGTCAGCGCCTTGTTCTCGGCGCGTGCCTTGATCGCCATGTCGCGGACGGCTTCGAACTCTTCGCGCTGCACCAGTTCGAGCGAATTCATCGCCCTTTCGGCCTGTGAGCGGAACGCGGTTTCAACCTCGCGCTTGACGCCCTGTGCGGCACCTGCGGCATCGGTCATCAGCTTGGCGAACTCATCCAGAATGCGGTTCGGTCCGGTCGTCATGGCAAACCCTCGCGTTGTCCATTCGACGTAGTAGGGCAAGGGTTGGAATGCAAGGGTAGGTGGCCGCTCACCGGCGGTTTGCGCCATCGCGCCGCATCCCGGACTTGCGTAACCAATAACTATTATTAGAATGAACCAAAATAAACTAGGGAGCGATACCATGGCTATCAGCGCCGATCTGGGCACGCATCTCGAAGAGGTAGTGAACCAACTGGTCAGCACCGGCCGCTACAACTCCAAGAGTGAGGTGCTGCGCGAAGGCGTTCGCCTCGTCGAGGAGCGCGAAAAACGCCTTGCCGCGCTCGACGCTGCATTGGCTGAGGGGCTGAGTGACGCCGAGGCCGGACGCGTCAGGCCGGCCGAAGAGGTGTTCGCGCGCCTTGAGGCCAAGTATCGCGCGCAGGACCGGTGACCGAATGAAGGTCATCATCGCCGCTATTGCCGAAGCAGACATCGAGGCGATCGGCGACCACATCGCCCAATCAAATCCCGACCGCGCCCTGACATTTGTGCTTGAACTACGCGACCGCTGTTTCGGCATCGCAGAAACTCCGCTTGGTTACGCGGTAGTCCGGAAAATAGCCGACAACGAAATTCGCCGCAGAGTGTTTGGCAACTAACTGATCTTCTACCGTTTGCACTCTGGATCGCTTGAAATCATTCGCGTCCTGCATGGTGCTATGGACTATGAGCAGATCCTTTTTCCCGAGCAATGACATCTCGGTGAGCCGTGGAACGCTGCCTTGACCCTGCCAAAAGGCTGCCGCATGGTCCGCCGCATTGCCGGCCTTGGAGACTGATTTGAGCGAGTACCTTGCCCTGCCTCTGGCAGCCCTGCCCTTTCCGAACATCGATCCGGTCATCGTCCAGCTTGGGCCGCTCGCGATCCACTGGTATGGGCTGGGTTATGTCGTCGGCATCCTGTTTGCCTGGTGGTACGGCAAGCGGCTTGTGACCAACGCCCGGCTGTGGCCGAACGGCGTCCTGCCGATGAAGCCCGAAGCCCTCGACGACTTCCTCGTCTGGGCGGCGGCCGGTGTCGTGCTGGGCGGCCGCATCGGCTACATCCTCTTTTACGACCTCGCCCGCTACATCTCAAATCCGCTCGACATCTTCGCGGTGTGGCAAGGCGGCATGTCATTCCACGGCGGGCTGCTCGGCGTGACGATCGCCATGTTCCTTTTCGCCCGCAAGCACGGCATCCTCGTCTGGTCGCTGATCGACGTCGTTGCAGCCGGCGTTCCCGTCGGCCTCGGCCTCGTTCGTGTCGCCAACTTCATCAATTCCGAGCTCTGGGGCCGCGTCACGGACGTGCCGTGGGCAATCGAATTCCCCACCGGCGGGCCGTTTCTGCGCCATCCGAGCCAGCTCTATGAGGCGCTGCTCGAAGGCCTGGTGCTGTTTTTGGTGCTGCGCTTCCTCACCCACTCGCGCCTGAAGCTGAAGACGCCGCGTTTCGTCGCCGGCGCCTTCGTTTGCGGCTACGGCCTGTCGCGCATCTTCGTCGAATTCTTCCGCGAGCCCGACCAGCAGATTGGCTATCTTCTCGGCGGCTGGCTGACGATGGGCATGGTGCTGTCGGTGCCGATGGTGCTGATCGGCGTATGGGCAATGCGCTCGGCCAAGCCGGTGACCCAGGCCGCAAAGCCGGCATGAGCGTGCTCAAGAAGCGCATGGCAAGCCTGATCGCGGCATCGGGGCCGATCAGCGTCGCCGACTACATGGCGCTGTGCCTGTTCGACCCCTCGGACGGCTACTACACGACGCGCGAGCCGTTCGGCGCGGCTGGAGATTTTACCACCGCACCCGAGATCAGCCAGATGTTCGGCGAGCTTGTCGCCGTCTGGCTTTACGCGGCGTGGCAGGCAGCCGGCCGGCCGGCGAACGCGACTTTGGCCGAGATCGGTCCCGGGCGCGGCACGCTGATGAAGGACATGCTGCGGGTCCTGCGCAAGCTCGACCCCGCCTTTGTCGCCAATGTCGCACTCATCGAAACCAGCCCGCGCCTGCGCGAAGTGCAGAAACAGACGCTCGCAGCGAGTGGCTCCAGGATCGACTGGCACGAGACCATCTCGTCCCTGCCCGATGCGCCGCTGTTCATCGTCGGCAACGAATTGTTCGACGCCATCCCGACGCGCCAGTTCGTCAGGATCGGGGCGGAATGGCGCGAGCGCGCCATCGGCATCGACGAGGCCGGCGAGTTCGTTTTCGTGGCTGGCCCCGCGACCGTCGAGCCGGCACTGCTGCCTCCCGATGCCGCTATAGCTCCCGAAGGCTCGATCTTCGAATTCGCGCCGGCCCGCACAGCCACCATGGAAGCGATCGCCGAGCGCATCGCTGCTTCGGGCGGCGCCGGACTGTTCTTCGACTATGGCCATCTTGAGCCCGGCATCGGCGACACGCTGCAGGCGCTGCGCAAGCACCGATACGAAGATGTACTGGCAACGCCCGGGGAAGCGGACCTTACCTCGCATGTCGACTTTGCCGCCCTTGGCACCGCGGCCAAGGTCCACGGCCTCGACGCCAATAGGGCTACACAGGGCGATTTCCTCCTGGCCTTGGGGTTGCTCGAACGCGCCGGCAAGCTTGGTGCCAACGCGGACGATGCGGCGCGCGAAAAAATCCGGTCCGAGGTCGAGCGCCTTGCCGGCCCGGACGCCATGGGCACCTTGTTCAAGGTGATCGCCGTCGCGCGCGCTGACACAAAGCTTCCCTTCCCGACCGTCAGTTGACAGCGAGCTTGCCGCTGCCCCACTGTCCGCGCTCGCAACAGCAAGACGGGCCCGCAATGTCTGGCTCGACATTGATGAAATCGCACACTGAGAAGACAAGGCGGCGATGCTGAACGACTCGAAACCGGATCCGATCCGGGCCAACTTGCTCGCCAGCGCGGAGGCCAATGGCATCCGCCACGGTTATTTCACCCGCATCGGCGGAGTCTCCGAAGGTATCTACGAAGGCCTCAACATTGGCGTCGGCTCTGACGACGACCAGGCGCGGGTCGCCGAGAATCGCCGCCGCGTAGCAAGCTGGATGGGGGTCGAAGCCAACCATCTGCTCAGCCTCTATCAGGTCCATTCGCCCGACGTGGTCGTGGCCACCGGCCCATTTTCAGGCGATCGGCCCAAGGCCGATGCGCTGGTCACCGACAGGCCGGGCATCGCCCTTGGCGCCTCGTCGGCCGATTGCGGCCCGGTACTTTTCGCCGACCCCGAAGCGCGCGTCATCGGTGCGGCCCATGCCGGCTGGAAAGGTGCTTTGTCAGGCGTGCTCGAAAATACAGTCACCGCGATGGAAGGCCTCGGAGCCCGGCGCGAGCGCATCCTTGCCGTGCTCGGTCCATCGATCAGCGCCGCCAATTACGAGGTCGGCCCCGAATTCGTCGCCCGCTTTGTCGAGGAGGACGACAACAACGCGCGCTATTTCGCGCCCTCGGCCAATGCGGGCCATCAGATGTTCGACCTCAATCTCTACACCGTCGAGCGGCTGCGCCGCGCTGGCGTGGTCGCCGAGGCATTGAACCGCTGTACTTACGCGGAAGAAGGACTTTTTTATTCCTACCGCCGCACCACGCACCGCAAGGAAGCAGACTACGGACGGCAGATTTCGGCAATCGCATTGGAGGACTGAGAGCATGGCGCTGCATTTCGAACGAACCGAATTCGACGCCCGCCGCGACCGGCTGATGATCGAGATGGCCGAAAAGAAGCTCGACGCCATTGTGCTGTTCGCGCAGGAAAGCATGTACTGGCTGACCGGCTACGACACGTTCGGCTTCTGCTTCTTCCAGTCGCTGGTGGTCAAGGCCGACGGCTCGATGACGCTTTTGACGCGCTCCGCCGACCTGCGCCAGGCCCGCCACACCTCGACCATCGAAAACATCGTTTTGTGGACCGACCGCGACAACGCCAATCCGACACTCGACCTGCGCAACCTGCTCAACGACCTCGGCCTGCTCGGCACCCGCGTCGGCGTCGAATACGACACCCACGGCCTCACCGCCTTTAACGGCCGCCGTCTCGACGAACAGCTCCAGACCTTCGGCCAGATCATCGATGCGTCGGGCATCGTCGGCCGCCTCCGCCTGTTCAAGAGCCCAGCCGAGATCGAGAAAGCCGAAAGAGCCGCCAGCCTCGCCGACGATGCGCTCGACGCCGCGTTGCCGCTGATCAAGCAGGGAGGCGACGAAGCCAAGATCCTTGCCGCCATGCAGGGCGCGATCTTTGCTGGCGGCGGCGACTATCCGGCCAATGAGTTCACTATCGGTTCGGGCGCCGACGCGCTGTTGTGCCACTACAAGGCAGGTCGCCGCAAGCTCAACAAGAACGACCAGTTGACCCTCGCATGGGCGGGCGTGTTTCATCACTACCATGCGCCGATGATGCGCACCGTACTCACCGGCAAGGTCTCCAAGCGCCACCAGGAACTCTACGACACCTCGCTTGCCGCCCTCGTCGCGGTCGAAAAAACGATGACGCCAGGCAACACGTTCGGCGACGTGTTCGACGCGCATGCCCGCACGCTGGAGGCTCACGGACTGACCAAACACCGGCTCAATGCCTGCGGTTACTCCGTCGGAGCGCGCTTCACGCCGTCCTGGATGGACATGCCGATGTTCTACCAGAGCAATCCCGAGCCGATTGCGCCGAACATGACTTTGTTCGCCCATATGATCATCATGGATTCGGAAACCGAAACCGCAATGACGTTGGGCCGTACTTACCTGACCACCGAAACCGCACCCAAGCCGCTTTCCCGCCACGATCTCGACTTGATCGTGCGATGAATGCGGTGAACGCTGAGGGGCGTTTGTCATGGAGTTCGGTCAGATGAAACGATGGTTTGTGGGCGCGGCGAGCCTGTCTGTGCTCGCCCTTTCGGCCTGCAACAGCTCAAAGGACGTGCTCGAACCCTCGGCCATCACGCCGACGGAACAATCGAACGCGCTGGCCAGGATCGAGGGCACCGACGTCGCGGCCCCCCCGGTCACGGGTACTGCTACCGCTACCGCCACCGCTGTCCCGGCGCAGTCAGCCGCCGTCACGACCAAGACGCGCGTCCAGTTCGCTCCTATCGTCGGCACCCCGGTCGAGGCGGCGACGCCGCTGACCGAGCAGCTTGGCGTCAGGGCACGCACGCGCGGCATCACGCTGGCCGGCAGCACCGACACGACGCCGCCAGGCATCATCATGCGCGGCTATTTCTCGGCGATGACTGAAGGCAAGGACACGACCGTCGTCTTTGTCTGGGACGTCTATGATCCCGCGGGCACCCGGCTGCATCGCATCAACGGTCAAAAGACGGCCCCTTCGTCGGGCAGCGGCGACGGCTGGCCTACGGTGGCGCCCACGACCATGCAGGCGATAGCCGACAGCACCATCGATCAGTTGGCCGATTGGCTGGCGGCAAAGCCGGGCTAAGCTGCGGCATTCCGTTCCGGTATGTCGCTTTTTTGGGATTCAGCAGCGAGTCCGCTTGCAATAGCGGCAAGGACCGCTAAAAGCCCGCACATAATCTCTACCAGGATCGGTCAATGAAACTCTTCGCGGGCAATTCCAATCGGGTGCTAGCAGAAGCGGTCGCTCGCTATCTCAACATTCCTCTGGGCAAGGCGAGTGTGCGGCGCTTCGCAGACCAGGAGATCTTCGTCGAGATCCAGGAGAACGTGCGCGGCGAGGATGTCTTCATCCTCCAGTCGACCGCCTACCCGACAAACGATCATCTGATGGAACTTCTCATCATGATCGACGCCTTCATGCGTTCGTCGGCACGGCGCATCACGGCAGTCATTCCTTACTTCGGCTACGCACGGCAGGATCGCCGTGCCTCCGGGCGCACGCCGATCTCGGCCAAGCTCGTCGCCAACATGATCGCGCGTGCGGGTGCCAACCGCGTGCTCACGCTCGACCTGCACGCCGGCCAGATCCAGGGCTTCTTCGACATCCCGACCGACAACCTGTTTTCGATCCCGGTCATGGCCCGCGACGTCAAGGCCAAGTACAAGCAGCTCAACAACGTCATGGTGGTTTCGCCCGACGTCGGCGGCGTGGTGCGCGCCCGTGCGCTCGCCAAGCGCATCGATGCCCAGCTCGCCATCGTCGACAAGCGCCGCGAGCGCCCCGGCGAATCCGAAGTGATGAACGTCATCGGCGAAGTGCATGGCAAGGACTGCCTGCTCGTCGACGACATCGTCGATTCCGGCGGCACGCTTTGCAACGCCGCTGACGCGCTGCTGGCCAAGGGCGCGACAAGCGTCACCGCCTACATCACCCATGGCGTGCTTTCGGGCGGTGCGGTAGCCCGCATCACCGGCTCGCAGCTGCAGGAGCTGGTCATCACCGACTCGATCCAGCCGACCCAGGCCGTGATGGACGCCCACAACATCCGAGTCGTTTCGATCGCCGACCTTATCGGCGAAGCGATCTCGCGCACGGCAACCGAAGAGTCGGTGTCGAGCCTGTTCGACTGATCCGGCACGGCTTTCCGGCCTGCTCATTTCAAGGCCCCATTCCGGAAAGACCGGGACGGGGCCTTTCGTTTAATTTGGTCAGGCGAGCCGCAAGGCCATGCCGGCAAGCGCGGAAGCGGCCAGGACGGCAATCATGTTGGCCTTGAAGCGGATCAGCGCCACACCCGCCGAGATGGCGATCATCACTGCGGCCAGTCGAAACTGCCGAATTCCGGCACCGGCACCGCAAACGGCCCGAAAGCCGTCTCACCGACATTGCCGAACAGCACATGCAGGCCAAACCAAACGGCAAGGTTGGCGATGATGCCGACCACCGCTGCCGTCACCGCCGACAGCGCGCTCGCCAGCCAGCGCACGTGACGAACCGTTTCCACATAGGGCGCTGCGACGAAGACCCACAGGAAGCACGGAACGAAGGTGAACCATAGCGTCACCACGGCTCCGCCGACGCCACCGGCCAAAGGTGCCAGCGCCGATAGACGCGCCCCGCCGAGGAACCCAACGAACACCAGCACCAGGATGAGCGGCCCCGGCGTTGTCTCGGCGAGGCCTAGGCCGGTCAACATCTCGTCCGGCTTGAGCCAGCCATGCACCTCGACCGCCTGCTGGGCGACGTAAGCAAGTACGGCGTAGGCGCCGCCAAACGTCACCGCCGCCATCTTGGAAAAGAACACGGCCTCGGTCGTGAACACGTGCCCCGCACCAAGCGCCTGCCACAGCGCGATCAGTGGCAGGAACCAGATCGCCAGCCAGACGGCGAGCGTGGAGAAAAAACGCCTTGAACTCGGCCTCGTCCATTCGGGCATGTCATAGGCGGCTTCGAGCTCGGCACCGGCCGACGCCTTTGCGGAACTGCCGCCACCCAGGTGAAGTACCGCCCCGACGACCGCCGCCGCTGCGATGATCGATGGGAACGGCAGCTTGAGAAACGCTATGGCGATGAACGCGGCAATCGCCATTGCCACCATCAAGCCATCCTTCAGCGCGCGTTTGGACACCTTGATCAGCGCCTCGAGCACGACGGCCAGAACCGCCGCCTTGAGGCCGAACAACAGCCCCTGCACGAGAGTGACGTGGCCAACGGTCAGATAGATCGCCGACAGCGCGGTGATGACCAATGCACCCGGCAGAACGAACAACAGCCCAGCGACCAGCCCGCCCCTGACGCCGTGCAGCAGCCAGCCGGCATAGGTCGCAAGCTGCATCGCCTCCGGCCCCGGCAACAGCATGCAATAGTTGAGCGCATGCATGAATCGCGGCTGGTCGAGCCAGCGTTTCTCGTCGACGAGGATGCGGTGCATCAACGCGATCTGTCCCGCCGGTCCCCCGAATGACAACAGGCCGATCTTGGCGAAAATCTGCGTCGCCTCCCCGAATGACGGGGACGTTGCAGGCGGCGGCGTGTCCATGTCAAACCGCCCTTGTGCTGGATAAACGCGGGTTTCGTCGGTTGCGTGGGAATCCATATAGCGCATCACGGTCACCGAGATGTGGAGTTAGTGCGAACCTCTCTTCGTTTCGACACCTCTCCAGCCCGTCCTTTCATCGGTCATCGCAGCACCCCGTCCAAAACGGGCAGGCCGATGATCGCCGCCGTTGCGATCAGGCTGTAGCAGATGCGGCGGAAAGTGGCTTCGTTGGCGCGGCTGAACAGGCGCGAGCCGATGAAAAGCCCAATTGCGAAGGCGGGCCCAATCGTCAGCGACAGCCCCACCGTCTCCCAGGTCAGAAGGCCGGCGACAAGGTAGCTCGCAATCGACAGCACGCTCGATATGGCGAAGTAGAGCACGATGTTGGCACGCACGGTCTGCGGCAGGAAGGTACCGCCGAGCCAGTAGGCGACGACGGGCGGCCCGCCGACCTGGGCAGCACCCGAAAACAGTCCCGATGTCGCCCCGACGGCCGCGGTCAGGCTCGAATGAGGGCGGCCGTGATAACGCCAGCCCGACATGAGCAAGGCGAGCAGCACAACCACGATGGCGACGATGCCCCAGCGGATCATCACGCCGTCGACATGGGTGAGCAGGTAGGTGCCGGCTGGCACGCCCACCACTGCCCCGATTGCCATGACGCCGACATTGGCACGGTCGGCGTTGCGCCAGGCATTCGGGATGAGCCCCGGGGTCAGCACAAGATCGACGATCAGCAGCAGCGGCACGGCAAGCTTGGCGCCGACCAGGGAGCTCGCCACCGGCACGAAGATCAAGGCGCCGCCGAAACCGGAGAATCCCCGCGCGCAGCCGGCGACAAAGGCGGCCACGACAAGGACGAGGATCGTGGCTGTCGACAGATCGAGCGAAAGGTATTGTTGCATAGATGAAATTGCCGCCGTGAACGTTCCGAGCCGGCGTGATACAGGCACGTTGGCGATTTCGCGAGCAGCCACGGCAGCACCATGAGGGAGCCAGCCGAAAGAGCCCCGACGGTTGCACTTTTGGCCACCTTCGGATATAGAGCCGCCACCCGCGTAGACACCCTTGGAGGCAACGCGGCGGAAGGCCGCCCACCCGGCGGCTTTCGACGTTTACGGATTGGGCTCCATGCCCGTCGTAGGCGCTCCATACAACCGAAAGGAAATGCCATGAGCGAAACATACGAGCTCAAGGCCGAAGCACGCGAACAGGTCGGTAAGGGGTCCGCCCGTGAAGTTCGCCGCAACGGTAAAGTGCCTGCAGTTATTTACGGCGACAAGCAGCCTCCCCTGGCGATCGCCCTGTCCTACAAGGACATCTTCTACAAGATCCATGGCGGCGGCTTCCTGACCACCGTGGCGACGATCGACGTCGGCGGCAAGAAGATCCAGGTCCTGCCGAAGGACTATCAGCTTGACCCGGTCCGTGACTTCCCGCTGCATGTCGACTTCCTGCGCGTCGGCGCAAACACCGAAGTCAACGTCCAGGTTCCGGTGCACTTCATCAACGAAGAGAAGTCGCCCGGCATCAAGCGCGGCGGCACGCTCAACATCGTTCGTCACGAAGTCGAGTTCCACTGCCCGGCCAATGCGATCCCCGAGTTCATCACCGTCGATCTCGACGGCACCGACATCGGCGATTCGATCCACATCTCGGCCGTCAAGCTGCCGAAGGGCGTGAAGCCGGTCATCTCCGATCGCGATTTCACCATTGCGACGATTGCCGGTACTTCGGCTTCGAAGTCGGAAGAAGGCGCTGCCGAAGGCGGCGAGACCGCCGAGGCCTAAGCCTCAGCGCCCGGAGGACCCGAACATGCTGCTCTTTGCAGGTCTCGGCAATCCGGGTGCGCAATACCAGAACAACCGGCACAATGTCGGTTACATGGCGGCGGACGCGATTGCCCGCCGCCATTCGTTTTCGCCCTGGACGAAAAAGTTCAAGGGCCTGGTCGCCGAAGGCACCATCGGCGGCGAGAAGGTCATCCTTCTCAAACCTCAGACCTTCATGAACCTGTCAGGCCAGTCGGTTGGCGAGGCGCTGCGTTTCTACAAGCTCGCCCCTTCCGATCTCACCGTCTTTTATGACGAGCTCGACCTCGCTGCGGGCAAGGTGCGCGTCAAGATTGGCGGCGGTGCCGGCGGCCATAACGGCATCCGCTCGATCGACCAGCACATTCCCAAGGACTATCGTCGCGTCCGCATTGGCATCGGCCATCCCGGCGTGAAGGAAATGGTCCACGGCCACGTGCTGGGCGACTTCGCCAAGGCCGACAAGGAATGGCTGGACGTTCTTCTCGACCTGCTCGCCGACAGTTCTGATCTTCTGATCAAAGGCGACGACAACGGCTTCATGAACAAGCTGATCGTCGGCCTGCGCGAAAAGCTCGCGCCGACCTCCGACGACGACCGCCCCCCGCCAAAGGCACCCAAGCCGCAAGCACCCAAGGCTCAAAGCCACATCCGGCAGGCCCGAACAGCGCAGGCTCCGGTCAAGGTTCCCGAAAGCGGCCCGATGGCCGCGATGCTGAAAAAGCTGTTCGGCAACAAGGATTAGGCTGCCGAAAGCTTCTTCCAGCCAGCCGGCCTGCGCTGCCAGTCGAATGCTCCTGACATAAGTTCGTCTGCCGTCATGGTAGAAAGACCCTTCGGCAACTGGGGCGAATCCATTGGCAACAACAGGCACAGACGAAGTCATCGATATGTTCGCAATGTCGCTGGACGGCTTCATCGCTCGCGACGACGGCACGTTCGACTGGCTCGACAATTTTCCGGCTGACGACGACTACGATTTTTCGGCGTTCATGGATTCGCTGAGCGGCATCGTCATGGGCCGGGCCACCTACGATGTCGTGCGCCGTCACGACGAGTGGGCTTACGCGAGGTATCCCTGTCTGGTCGCCACGTCGCGTCCGCTCGACAACCCGCCTGAAAGCGTCGAGGCGCTGGCGGGTTCACCGGCTGAGCTGCTGGACAATCTTCGTGCACGCGGCGCTACCGGCCGCATCTGGCTGTTTGGCGGTGGCGACCTTGCCCGTCAGTTCATGGACGCCGGCCTGCTCGACACGATCCAGATCGGCACGATCCCGGAGATCCTGGGCTCCGGCATCCCCGCTTTCGGCGGCAAGCAGGGAGATCGCTGGCTCGATCTGGCTTTTGCCAAGCCGTTGGCCAATGGTGCGGTGCATGCGCAATACCGCGTGCGACGCTGAAAGACTTGACGATACAAGGCCTGATCGCCCATAGCCCTGATCAAAATTCCGATTTCCCGATAGGACCAAGACCATGGGTTTCAAATGCGGCATCGTTGGCCTGCCCAACGTTGGCAAATCGACGCTTTTCAACGCGCTGACGCGCACGGCGGCCGCGCAGGCGGCGAACTATCCCTTTTGCACGATTGAGCCGAACACCGGCGAGGTCGCGGTTCCTGATCCGCGCCTGAAGGCTCTGGCCGCCACGGCCAAGTCCAAGGAGATCATCCCGACGCGCATCTCCTTCGTCGACATCGCCGGCCTTGTGCGCGGCGCCTCGAAGGGCGAAGGCCTGGGCAACCAGTTCCTCGCCAACATCCGCGAGGTCGACGCCATCGTGCACGTGCTGCGCTGCTTCGAAGATGACGACATCACCCATGTCGAAGGCCGCATCGATCCGGTCGCCGACGCCGAGACCGTCGAGACCGAGCTGATGCTCGCCGACCTCGAAAGCCTCGAGCGCCGCATCGTGCAGTTCCGCAAGCGCGCCGCAAGCAAGGACAAGGAAGCGACCACCGTCCTGCCGATGATGGAGCAGGCGCTCGCGCTGCTGCAGGACGGCAAGCCGGCGCGCCTGCTGCTCAAGGGCATATCGGCCGAGGACCTCGAGATCCTGCAGGGCCTCAACCTTTTGACCTCGCATCCGGTTCTCTACGTCTGCAACGTCGCCGAAAGCGATGCGGCGACCGGCAACGAACACACCCGCGCCGTCGAAAAGATGGCAGCAGCACAGGGCGCCGGCGTCGTCGTCATCTCGGCTGCCATCGAAGCCGAAGTCGCCCAGCTTCCCGACGAAGAAGCGCAGGAATTCCTGGCCGATCTCGGCCTCGAAGAGCCGGGCCTGGATAAGCTCATCCGTGCCGGCTACGAGCTTTTGCACCTGATCACCTACTTCACCGTCGGCCCCAAGGAGACGCGTGCCTGGACCGTCCACAAGGGTGCCAAGGCACCGCAGGCGGCGGGCGTGATCCACACCGACTTCGAACGCGGCTTCATCCGCGCCCAGACCATCGCCTACAACGACTTCGTCACGCTCGGCGGCGAAGTTCCCGCCAAGGAAGCCGGCAAGGCGCGCGACGAAGGCAAGGAATATGTCGTTCAGGACGGCGACGTGATGCTGTTCAAGTTCAACACCTGATCGCCTGGCGCCATTTGGCCCAACATGAAAAGCCCCGCATCGCGGGGCTTTTCTTTTGGCGCGAGGCAATGAGCAAGCCAATCGCGGGGGCCTTTGCGTACGAGGCTTGGGCCAATACTCACACCCTCGCAGCGTTAACCTTTTGTTAACCAACCATGGCTACGGTCGCCTCAGAAATTTGCAGATCGTCTCCACCTTTGACCACGGATGTACTGGCACGGGATGTTGAGACGCTAGAGAAAGGTCGGGTTGCCCCGGCCTTTTTTGCTTTCTGCGGCAGAGCGATTTTTTGCAGGACGCCGCGCCACTCATCGAGGATGGCGCTTGTTTCATCCCACCAGGATCAGATGACCCAGCATTCGGCCCTAGAGACAGATCTTCCCGCATCATTGCGCGGCGCGCTGGCCGGCTACGACTGGCAGCGCCAGACGATCGGGGCCTCGGGCGCCGGGGTTTTCAGGCTCGAGGCAGCGTGCAAGCCGGCGTTGTTCCTGAAGTGCGAGGAGAGCGGTCCTTTCGCCGAACTGCCCGACGAGGTGGCGCGGCTGCGCTGGCTCGGCGCGCAGGGCATTCCCTGCCCCGAAGTCATCGTTTTCGAAACCCATGGCGGCCACAACTGGCTGCTCATGAGCGCGCTTGGCGGCCGGGATCTCGTTTCGCAGGAGACAGCGCCCGACAAGGCCATCGCCATCATGGCCGAGGCACTGCGCACGCTGCACGCGCTCGATATCTCCACCTGCCCCTTCGACCATCGCCTTGCCGCGCGCATCGCGCTGGCAAAGACCCGCATGGAGGCCGGCATCATCGATGAAGACGATTTCGACGAGGAGTGGCTGGGGCAATCGGCCGAAACCGTGTTCGAACAGGTTCTGCTGCGCAGGCCGACCAGCGAAGAGCTGGTGGTGACGCATGGCGACGCGTCGATGCCGAACTTCATAGCCGAAGGCGAGCGTTTCACCGGGTTTATCGACTGCAGCCGGCTCGGCGTTGCCGACCGGCACCAGGACCTGGGCATCGCCTGCTGGAGCATCCACCTCAACCTCGGCCCGGAGTGGATCGCGCCGTTCCTCGCGCTCTACGGCCTGCCTGAGGCCGACGCGGCGAGGCTTTCCTACTATCAACTGCTCGACGAGTTCTTCTGAGCAGGTGGTGCCTTTCCGCGCCGCCATAGTGCTGTCATGTCTCAACCATAAGGACTGGCTGCTTGACGCCTGTTGCACCCGGGTCTATCGCGCGCCCAGGTGATCCGGCTGCCGGCACCTGGTTTTGACGTTGTCTTGAAGCGCGTGCCCGGTTGGGCAATCTCGCCTCCAGCATGGGAGATCCGCCGATGATCAAGGCATTCGTCGTGGAGAATGACCGCCTGCGGCTTACAGACAGCATCGAAGCCGACAAGGACAAGGTCGTCTGGGCCGACCTGTTCAACCCGACTCGCGAGGAAGAAGCGATGATCGAGCAGTGGCTCGGCGTCGGCGTTCCCACCCGCGAGGAGATGGAAGAGATCGAGATCTCCTCGCGCCTCTATGTCGAGGACGGCGCCTACTTCATGACCGCGACCTTGCCTTCGCAGGCCGACAGCGACGACCCTGTCATGTCGCCGGTGACCTTCGTTTTGCGCCGCAACCTTCTGGTCACCATCCGCTATCACGAGCCGCGCGCCTTCACGACCTTTCCGATGCGGGCCGAGAAGGCCTCGACAGGCTGCACTACGGCCGAGACCATCCTCATTGGCCTGCTGGAAGCGATCGTCGACCGCCTGGCCGACATTCTGGAGCGCGCCTCACGCGGGGTCGAGGCGATCTCCAAGGACATCTTCAACCCAACCGCTACCAAGGCCTCCAAGCGCGACCGCGACTTCCAGCGCCTGCTCAAGGACATCGGACGCAAGGAGACGCTGACCTCCGACATCCGCGACGCCCTGACCTCGCTGCAGCGCCTGTCGGGCTTTCTTGCCAATGCCGTTGGCCAGGGCAAGAACGGCAAGGACGCCAAGGCCCACGTCAAGACACTGTCGCGGGACGTGCTTTCACTCACCGACCACGCCAACTTCCTGTCGCAGAAGATCACCTTCCTGCTAGACGCCACGCTCGGCATGATCAACATCGAGCAGAACGGCATCATCAAGATCGTGTCTGTGGCAGCAGTCGTGTTCCTGCCGCCGACGCTGGTGGCCTCGATCTACGGCATGAACTTTGAATTGATGCCTGAGCTGAAATGGCTGTTCGGCTATCCCTTCGCGCTTGGCATGATGGTTGTCTCGGCGATCCTGCCCTACTGGTT
The DNA here is from genome assembly GCF_003148805.1 of Aminobacter sp. AP02. GTDB lineage: Bacteria > Pseudomonadota > Alphaproteobacteria > Rhizobiales > Rhizobiaceae > Aminobacter. The sequence continues at coordinate 46,522 of NZ_QGGX01000022.1, read as the reverse complement.
TTTCCGCCGACGCGGCTGGCTGTGAGCCAATGGGTGATCCGGGGGCGTGCCTTGCGCATGGGCCAAGGCCGGTTCATGGTGATCGTACAATCTTGAACAGGATATCCGATGAGCGCCAAGACTCCCAAGAGCGCAAAGACATGGGCCTATGAAGATTTTGGCGAGGGGGCCGTGCTCGACCTCGGCACCAAGCTCGTCAGCGGAGCAGAGATCATCGAATTCGCCTCGGAGTTCGATGCCCAGCCGTTTCACCTCGACGAGCAGGCCGGCAAGGCGAGCATCCTGGGCGGTCTTTCGGCATCAGGCTGGCATACCTGTTCCATGTTCATGCGCATGCTGTGCGATGCCTTCCTGCTCGATTCGACATCGCAAGGTGCACCCGGCGTCGACTATGCCAAATGGAAACGGCCGGTACTTGCCGGCGACACGCTGAGCGGCAAGCTGACCATCCTGTCCAAGCGCCTGTCGCGCTCGAAACCGACGCTCGGTTTCGTCAACTGGCACGCCGAGATGATGAACCAGAAGGGCGAGGTCGTCTTCGAGTTCCAGAACACCTGCATGTTCCTGACCCGCGAGGCCGTGCAATGACTCTCGACGAGTATCTCGGCATCGGCACGACGATCACGCTGGGCAGCCATCGCTTCGAAGCTGACGCAATCAAAGAATTTGCCCGCAAATACGATCCTCAACCCTTTCACACCGATGAGGAGGCGGCGAGGAACAGCGTCTTCGGCGGACTTTGCGCATCTGGCTGGCACACAACGGCCGCCTGGATGAAGCTCAACCTAGCCCATCGCGGACGTGAGTGGGATGGCCCCGGCCCCAAGCCCGAATTCGGCCCCTCGCCCGGCTTCAAGAACCTGAAATGGCTGAAGCCGGTCTATGCCGGCGAGACGGTGACCTTCACCCGCACCGGCATCGATCACCGCCCGCTTGCCTCGCGCCCCGGCTGGCGCATCATGACCCTCCACTCCGAGGGCTTTGACTCGACTGGCGACAAGGTCATCGAGTTTAACAGCGCCGTGCTGGTGAAGGTAGCGTAGCGCGGCACCTTCCCCTCGCCCCGTTTACGGGGAGAGGGTGGCCCGAAGGGCCGGGTGAGGGGCAGGGCCAAATTCGCAAGTTCGCGCCGCCCCTCATCCGCCTGCCGGCACCTTCTCCCCGTATAGTGACGGGGAGAAGGGAGCGCACTTATTCATCGCCACGCTCGCTTTCGCGCCTGGCTATTATCAAAGAGCACTCCCGTCTTGGGAGGTAGTTCGGGAAGCGGGGCGCGAGGCCGTGCCTTCCGATTGATAATATGTGGCGCGACGTTCGTGCCCCGCTCGGTGTTCTTGCCCCGCTCAGTCGCCTCGGCTTTCACCGCCAGCCGCCGCAAGGCCCGGACTTGGGGGCTCATCACCCAGTGGGAGAACCGACCTCCCACCAGCCCGGCACCGGCGCTTCCCTCCGACACCCGGTGCGCACCGGAGTCCCGTGGAAGATCGCCAGATGATGATACGGCGGGTTTCGAGGGCGTGGAAAAACGTGCGCCTCTATCCACGGCCATTGCTGACAAATGGTGACATTTGGCAGCAGTCATTAAACCATTCGGTTGATTATATTTGAGCGCAGACTACATTCAACCATCTGGATGAATGTCAGGAGCTCTCGGCGCGACAGTCGAGAACCGGCTGAATGAGCGATGTGGAGATTGATATGCGCAAGCTGATTGCTGGAATGAAGATCTCTGTCGATAGCAAGATGGAGGGGCCGGAGGGCATGGCGGATTGGGTGGACGCGTGGTCGGACGACTATGGCGTCATGGCGCAAATTGATGCCTGCTTGCTCGGAGGTGGCATGTACCCCGGCTACGAAGCCTATTGGACGGCGATACAGAATGAACCGGATAAGCCGGTCTGGATCATGGGCAACGCACCGACACCTGCTGAACTCGAATGGGCCCGCTTCACCAGAAAGACCCCGCATTATGTGCTGTCGAATACACTGACGTCCGCAGCGTGGCCGAACACCAGCTTCGTGCGGACGCCCGAAGACGTCGCAGCCCTGAAGCAACAGCCGGGCAAGGACATCTACCTCGTCGGAGGTGCTACAACGACCGCCGGCCTCATCGATGCCGGGCTGGTCGATGAACTTAGGCTCATCGTCTATCCGCTGATCGCCGGCGAAGGAAAGGCGCTTTTTGCGACAACAGTGCGCCGTCACGGACTCGCACTGCGCAAGGTCGAGCAGCTCGCAAGCGGACGCTTGAGCCTGATCTACGGGCTTGGAAAAGACTGATCACAAGCGGCAGCGCTGATGAACCGCTCAAAAGGCCAAAGCGTGGAGAAATTCTCCACGCCGAAACAGCCTCATAAACTCTTCAGTGGCCGTCGAAAGAAATCAGCGTGCGTACGTCGACGCCCAGTGCTTCCAGCTTCTTGCGGCCGCCGAGGTCGGGCAGGTCGATGATGAAGCAGGCGGCGACGATATCGGCACCGATCTGGCGCAGCAGCTTGACCGCTGCCTCGGCAGTGCCGCCGGTGGCAATCAGGTCGTCGACGAGGATGACCTTTTCGCCGGCCGCGATTGCGTCCTTGTGCATCTCCATCTCGTCGAGCCCGTATTCCAGGCTGTAGGCGATGCGCACGGTCTCGTGCGGCAGCTTGCCCTTCTTGCGGATCGGAACGAAGCCCGCCGACATCTGGTGCGCTATGGCGCCACCCAGGATGAAGCCACGCGCCTCGATGCCTGCGATCTGGTCGATCTTGGAGCCGGCATAGGGATGGACGAGTTCGTCGATGGTGCGGCGGAAGGCCCGCGCATTGCCCAGAAGCGTGGTGATGTCGCGGAACATCACGCCAGACTTGGGGTAGTCGGGGATGTTCCTGATGGCGCCAAGCAGCGTGTTTTCAAGGGAGGTGTTCATGGCGCGCCTTGTGAGAGTCTCGTCCTTGTAAAGGCTTGCCACGGCATTGAAAAGTCGGGCCAATGAGGAATAGTTGACGCCACCCCCACCCCACCCCTATTTTTAGCCTGACGTTCCAAGCAAATTGGAGGCGAGCCATGCTTATCGAGATCCGGGACGATGTGATCTGGGCGAAGCACCTCAGGGCCAATCCGGCCTTGTACAACACCGTTCTCAACCTAGCGCCCGAAGAGACGATCAACCTTTCGGTCGACGGAATATTCGGCAAATGGGCAAAGATGCGGACGGGCGCCGATGGCCGTTCGACGTTGGGGTTGAAGCCGGTTGGCGCGATGGCCACGGTGTGGCAGCGCCTGCAGGAAAGGCGTGGCGAAAAAGTTCACGTACATTGGCCGGACAATGAGGACGACGCCTGGCTGCGCCTCGCCGACATGACGTTCGAGGAATGGTACTCGGCCGAAGACGAAGAGGCCTTCGGTGACCTACAGCCGCTTTGACGTCATCCTGGTGAATTTCCCCTTCACGGAAAAGCGTGGCCAGAAGCGGCGGCCGGCAATCGTGCTTAGCAACTACGCATTCAACACCGAGCACAATCACGCCGTCACCGCGATGGTGACTACTGCCAGCAACACCATTTGGCAAAGCGACCTATCCATTGCCGACTTCGCCGATGCCGGACTGCGAACACCTTGCGTCACCCGAATGAAGCTATTTACGGTTGCTGACGATCTCATCCTCGGTCGCATTGGAACGCTGTCGACCAGTGACCAAGCTCGCTTGGCTTTGGCTATCCAATCATTGTTCGCGCCATAAAAAAGGGCGCCTCGTGAGCGCCCTTTCGATTTCGTATCGGCTAAGCCGGATCAGTGAGCGACGTTGGCCCAGACCTTGCGCTTGGTGGCGTAGACGAGGCCAGCAAACAGCACCAGGAAGATCATGACGGCAAAGCCGGTCTGCTTGCGCGCCTCAAGGTGCGGCTCGGCAGCCCACATCAGAAACGCCGAGATGTCGCGCGAGTACTGCTCGACCGTCTCGGGCGAGCCGTCTTCGTAGGTCACCTGGCCGTCGGACAGCGGCTTGGCCATGGCCAGCGACTTGCCCGCGATGAAGAACGGGTTGTAGTGCGTGCCTTCGGCGATTTCCATGCCAGCCGGCGGCTGCTCGTCATAGCCGGTCAGCAGCGCGTGGATGTAGTCGGGGCCGTTCGACGCATACTGGGTGAAAATGTCGAACACGAAGGTCGGGAACCCGCGCTCGACGCCGCGCGCCTTGGCGATCAGCGAGAAGTCGGGCGGAGCAGCACCGTTGTTGGCGGCGGCCGCAGCGATGGTGTTGGGGAACGGCGACGGGAAATGGTCGCCAGGCAGAGCCTTGCGGGTGAACATCTCGCCATCGGCGTTCGGGCCGTCCTGCACTTCGTACTCGGCAGCGAAAGCCTTGACCTGCGCTTCGCTGTAGCCGAGGTCGGACAGCGTGCGGAACGCCACCAGGTTCATCGAGTGACAGGCCGAGCACACTTCCTTGTAGATCTTCAGGCCGCGCTGGAGCTGGCCCTTGTCGTAGGTGCCGAACGGGCCGGCGAAGGTCCAGTCCATTTCCTTCGGCTTGTGGATCGGGAAGTGCGTCGGCTCGGCCGCGCTGTGCGCTTCCTCGGCGGCCATGGCCACGCCGGCGGTGCCGGCGAGCACGAAGCCGATGGCAGCCAGACCATAGAGAATCTTTTTCATTCCAAAATCCCTCTCAGATTCTCGTTGGTTCAGCCGCGGGTTTCGGGTGCAGCGGTTGCACCGGCCGGATGAGCGGAGCCGCCCTTGTTCTTCTCGAGCACCGCTTCGGTGATCGAGTTGGGCAAGCGGCGCGGCGTCTCGATCAGGCCGAGAACCGGCATGATGACCAGGAAGAATGCGAAGTAGTAGAGCGTAGCGATCTGCGACATGATCACGTAGGCGCCTTCGGCGGGACGCGAGCCCAGCCAGCCCAGGAAGATCGCGTTGATGACGAAGATCCAGAAGAACAGCTTGTACCAGGGACGGTAGACAGCCGAACGGACCTTCGAGGTGTCGAGCCACGGAACCACGAACAGCACCGCGATGGAACCGAACATGGCGAGCACGCCACCGAGCTTGGAGTCGATCGGCCCGATGTTGAAGGTGATGGCGCGCAGGATCGCGTAGAACGGCAGGTAGTACCACTCGGGGACGATGTGCGCCGGCGTCTTCAGCGAGTCGGCCATGATGTAGTTGTCGGGGTGGCCGAGGAAGTTCGGGATGTAGAAGATGAAGTAGGCGAACACGGCCAGGAACACGACCATGGCGAAACCATCCTTGATGGTCGCATAGGGCGTGAAGGCGACGGTGTCGGTCTTCGACTTCACTTCGATGCCGGTCGGGTTGGTCTGGCCGGTGACATGCAGCGCCCAGACGTGCAGGACCACAACGCCGGCGATCATGAACGGCAAGAGGTAGTGCAGCGCAAAGAAGCGGTTCAGCGTCGGGTTGTCGACGGCGAAGCCACCGAGCAGCAGCTGCTGGACCCACTCGCCGACCAACGGGATGGCGGTGAAGAAGCCGGTGATGACGGTCGCGCCCCAGAAGGACATCTGACCCCAGGGCAGAACATAGCCCATGAAGCCGGTCGCCATCATCAGCAGGTAGATGATGCAGCCGAGGATCCACAGGAGTTCGCGGGGCGCCTTGTAGGAGCCGTAGTAGAGACCGCGCATGATGTGGATGTAGACGGCGATGAAGAAGAACGATGCACCGTTGGAGTGCATGTAGCGGAGCAGCCAACCGGAATTGACGTCACGCATGATCTTTTCGACCGACTGGAACGCAAGCGTCGTGTCGTTGGCGTAGTGCATCGCCAGAACCACGCCGGTGAGGATCTGCGCCACCAGCATGATCGAAAGGATGCCGCCGAAGGTGTAGGCGTAGTTCAGATTACGCGGAACCGGGTAGGAGACGAATGAATCGTGCACCAGCCGCGGCAGCGGCATACGCGCGTCGATCCAGCGGCCAATGCCGGTTTTGGGCGAATAGGTCGAGTGTCCACCGCTCATGGAATTAAGTCCCCCTGCCTCAGCCTACCCGGATGGTCGAGTCGGAAATAAACTGGAATGTCGGAATATGAAGGTTTTCCGGCGCCGGTCCTTTGCGGATACGGCCGGCCGTGTCGTAGTGGGAGCCGTGGCACGGGCAGAACCAGCCACCGAAATCACCCTGCTGGCCGAGCGGCACGCAACCCAGATGGGTGCAGACACCGACCATGACCAGCCAGTTTTCCTTGTCCTTGCCGGCCGTACGGTCGATGTCGGTCGCCTGGGCGTCGGCAGCGATGTTGGCGTTGCGCGCGACCGGATCCTTGAGCTCGGCAAGCGGCACTTCCTGTGCGGCCTTGATCTCTTCGGGGGTACGGTTGCGGATAAACACCGGCTTGCCGCGCCATTTCACCGTCAACGACATGCCGGGCGTGAGCGACGAGACATCAACCTCGATCGAGGAAGCTGCAAGCGTCGAGGCGTCCGGGCGCATCTGATCGATGAAGGGCCAGGCCACAGCGCCGGCGCCAACGGCTCCGGCCATGGCGGTAGCGACATAGAGAAAATCGCGGCGATTGGGCTCGCTCGTATCGGTTGCGCTCACGGGACCTGATCCTTTTGCCTCAATTCCAACCGGAGGCTGAGCAATTGTCCCCGCTCAACGATGCACGCCCGACAGCGCATGGCAACCAGGCTAGCGAATTCCTCCGGCATTTGGACTTCGGTTTATGCGTGAAGGCTCTTTTTGTCCAGACGCGACAAGGCACATGGGCAGATTGTCGCGGGGATGTCGTGGAGCAGTGGAAAACCTTCCGGAAACTGCGGGTTCCCGCGGGTTTTCGGCCATCCTGGGGGCCACTGCCAAGCCGGCGCTTTCGCGCTGACATGCGTTGTTGGCTCTTACGCCGGAAAAGTACAGCTTGACCGTCAGGCCGCGCCGAGTCGCACCAGCACCTCGCGCGGGATGGCATAGTCGCGAATGGCGTCGTCATGGCGGCGCAGGCCGCATAGCTCGCGCTGGATGAAGTAGGCGTAGACGGCATCGGCCGCCGCCTTGAGAAGGACGCGGCGCTGGTCGGCGTCACCATCATGCGCATTGAGCCTGGCAAGGGCTTCGCCGACCCGCTCGCCGGCGCGGCCGAGCGCTGCAGCCTTTTCGGCAAGGAATTCGTATTCGAGCACGTTGAGCGTCTGCTCGGAGCGGTTGGACAGGATCGAGGGCGGGCGGACGGAGGACATGGGGTGATCTTACTCCGCCGCCAGCCGGTCGGCCAGAAAGCCGCCGGACTGACGCTTCCACAATTGCGCGTAGAGGCCGCCCTTGGCGATCAGCGCATCGTGGCTGCCCTCCTCTACGATGCGGCCCTCGTCGATGACGATCAGCCTGTCGAGTGCCGCGATGGTCGACAGCCGGTGTGCGATGGCAATGACGGTCTTGCCCTCCATCAGCTTGTAGAGATTGTCCTGGATCGCCGCCTCGACCTCGGAATCGAGCGCCGACGTCGCCTCGTCGAGGATCAGGATCGGCGCGTCCTTCAGCATCATGCGCGCAATCGCCACGCGCTGGCGCTGGCCGCCCGACAGCTTGACGCCGCGCTCGCCGACATGGGCGTCGTAGCCCTGGCGCCCACGCGGATCGGCGACAGCCGTGATGAAGTCGTGGGCAGCGGCACGCCTGGCGGCATCGACGATCTCGGCTTGCGTGGCCCCTGCCCGGCCGTAGCCGATATTGTCGGAGATCGAACGGTGCATCAGCATCGCATCCTGGCTGACGACACCAAACTGTGCACGCAGCGACGACTGGGTGATCTCGCGCACATCATGCCCATCGATCAGGATGCGGCCCTTTTCGACGTCGAACAGGCGCAGCGCAAGGTTGACGATGGTGGTCTTGCCGGCACCCGACGGGCCAACGAGCGCGACACGCTCGCCGGGTCGGATGTGCAGGTTGAGATTGTCGATGACCCCGTCGCCCTTGCCATAGTGGAAGGAGACGTTTTCGAAGACAATGTCGCCCTCGGCACGCGGCAGGACGGCCGCATCGGCGGCATCGCGGATCGCCGGGCGCACCGAAATGGTGCGGGTGGCATCCTGCACGGTGGCGTAGTTGCGGACCAGGCCGTTGATGTTGAACATCATCCAGCCCGACATCTGGTTGAGCCGAAAGACGAGACCCAGTGCTGCCGCAATGGCGCCGGTGGAGATCGAACCCTGCGCCCAGTTGACGAGGCAGATGGCGGCGACCGCAGCCATCATAATGCCGTTGAGCAAGGCGACCGCCGAGCGCACCGTGGTTATGGTGCGCGTCAGCCTGATGACCGAGGCAAGAAAACTTTCGAGCCCGTCGCGGACATAGGCGTGCTCGCGCCGGCCGCTGTCGAACAGCTTGACCGCCATGATGTTGGTGAAGGCATCGACCAGGCGGCCGTTGAAGATCGAGCGCTGGTCGGCGGTGGCGCGGCCGGCACGGCGCATCTCGGGCAACAGGAAATAGATGATGCAGGCATAACCGACGAACCAGAGTGCGACGACAGCGCCAAGCAGCGGGTCGAGCGAAACGAGGATCGTCACCGACAGCACGACGAAGGTGAGGAAACCCCACATGGTCTGCAGCATGTTGACGATGAAGTCGCCGACGGCCTCGCCGCCCTGCATGATCTTGGTGGCGATGCGGCCGGCGAAATCATTCTGGTAGAAATCGTAGGGCTGCTCGATGACACGCCGGAACGACTGCCAGCGCACCATCGAAAAGAAGCCGGGCACGACGATCTGCTGCTCGACGATGGCCGAGCCGACAAGCACGGCGGTGCGGACGACCAGCAACAGCAGGAGCAGCCCGGCAAGCGCTGGCCAATGGTCCGTGAACAGCCGCTGCGGGCTGGTGGAATCGAGCAGGTCGATGAGCCAGCCAACGGACCAGTAGAGTGCCGCATCGACCGCACCGGCGAGAAAGCCGGTGATGAGCAAAAGGATGAACGGCCCCTTCGCCTGCCTGGCGAAGTAGAGGATGAAAGCCCAGGCGTTTTCCGGCAACACCTCGCGGTCGGTGTCCTGGAACGGGTCGATCGCGCCCTCGAAGCGGCGCCAGAATTTTTGCTGGAAGGGATCGTCGCTCATCAGGCTGGCCTCGATTCGTCGAGCACGCTGTCTTCATGGAACAGGAAGCCGCCGGACTGGCGCTTCCACAGCCGGGCGTAAAGCCCGTCGAGCGCAAGGAGTTCGTCATGGGTGCCCTGCTCGGCGATGCGTCCCTGGTCGAGCACGATCAGCCGGTCGAGGGCCGCGATGGTGGACAAGCGGTGCGCGATCGCCAGCACGGTCTTGTCGGCCATCAGCGCATGCAGGTTTTCCTGGATCGCGGCCTCGATGTCGGAATCAAGTGCCGAGGTCGCTTCGTCGAGGATCAGGATCGGCGCGTCCTTGAGGAAGACGCGCGCGATCGCCACCCGCTGGCGCTGGCCACCCGACAGCTTGACGCCGCGCTCGCCGACGAAGGCGTCGTAGCCCGTGCGGCCACGGTTGTCCTCGAGCGTGCCGATGAATTCATGCGCCTCGGCCTTGCGAGCTGCCGCAATCACCTCGGCATCGGTGGCATCGGGCTTGCCGAGCCTGATGTTGTCGCGCAGCGAACGGTGGAACAGGGCCGTGTCTTGGCTGACCACGCCGATCGAGCCGCGCAACGAGTTCTGGGTAACGCTAGAGATGTCCTGGCCGTCGATCAGGATGCGCCCGCCCTCGAGGTCGTAGAGGCGAAGGATCAGGTTGGCGAGCGTGGTCTTGCCGGCACCCGAGGGGCCGACGATGCCGACCTTTTCGCCCGGCTTGACCACAAGCTCAATGCCGTTGAGCACGCCGCCACCCTTACCATAGTGGAACACGACATGGTCGGCGCGGATCTCGCCGCCCTTGACCACCAGTTCGGTGGCACCAGGCTTGTCGGTCAGGCCGAGCGGCTGCGAGATCAGCGCCTTGGAGTTTTCCAGCACGCCAAGATTTCTGAGGATGCCGTTGAGTTGCATCATCAGCCGGCCAAGGAGCATGTTGAGGCGCAAAACGAGGCTGAGCGTGAAGGCCACGGCCCCCACCGTGATCGCGCCTTCGATCCACAGATGGATCGAGAACCAGGCAATGGCGGTGATCATGACGCCGGATAGCGCCGTCAGCGCCAGGCGCACCCCCGTCAGCCGGCGGGTAAACGGGCGTAGCGCACTGAGGTAGATGTCGAAGCCCGAGCGGATGTAGCGGTCGTCGCCGTCGGCGGCGAAGAGCTTCAGCGTCTGCACGTTGGAATAGGAATCGACGATGCGCCCGTTGATCATGGAGCCGGCCTCGGCGGTTGCTTCGGCATGCTTGCGGATCGACGGCAGGTAATAATTGGCGAGGAAGCCGAAGGCGACGATCCAGACGACGACGAGCGCGGCGAGCCGCCAGTCGAGGCCGGCAACCACGGCAAGCGTGGTGACGGTATAGACCAGCATGAACCACACGACCTCGATGAAGCTTTCCATCAGGTCGCCGGTCGCCTGCCCCGCCTGCCAGACTTTGGTCGCGATGCGGCCGGCGAAGTCGTTCTGGAAGAAGGAATAGGACTGGCGCGAGACATGGCGATGGGCCTGCCAGCGCACCAGGTTGTAGAAGCCAGGCGTGATGGTCTGTTCGTCGACCAGCGCCGACAGGCCGACGACGACGGTCCGGATCACCAGCACCACGACCGCCATGAATAACACTTCGGGCCCGGCAACGTCCCACAAAGCCTGCCAGCTGCGGTCGGTGGGCAGGCCGTCAAGGATGTCGACGAGGCGGCCAACGAAATAGAAAAGCCCCGCTTCGACCAGCGGGGCGATGCCGCCGATGACCAGCATGGCGAAGAAAGCAAACTTTGCCTGGCCGACATAATGCCAGAGAAACCCCCAGACGGTGGCCGGTGGCCGAAGGTTCCCGGGCTCGCGGAAGGGATAGACCCAGCTTTCGAACCACTTGTAGATTCTGTTCATCAGCTCTCTGGGCTATCCAACGGCAACGACTCACTATTTTCGGCCCAAACCTGCCCAGGAGGCAACTGCCGCCTGTCAGGAGAAACGTGCCGCCAACCCTGGCGAATTTCGGGCGCGCCATTCACGTTTGGATGAGGCCAGCGGCGGTCCGCCCCCCAACTGCCCGTCCGAAATGACCGAGGCCCCCACTCGGGAGGCCTCGATCCTGCGAACAACGCTCTACCTGGCGTGCCCTACTCCGCCGCCTGGGCCTCGACGGCATCGGCTGGTTCCTCGAGCAGGAAGCCGCCCGACTGGCGCTGCCATAGCGAAGCGTAGATACCGCCCTTGGCGACCAGTTCGTCATGGCTGCCTTGTTCGACGATGCGGCCCTTGTCCATGACCACCAGCCGGTCCATGGCCGCGATGGTGGAGAGCCTGTGCGCGATAGCAATGACGGTCTTGCCTTCCATCAGCCGGTACAGGTTTTCCTGGATCGCGGCCTCGACTTCCGAGTCGAGCGCGGAGGTCGCCTCGTCGAGGATGAGGATCGGTGCATCCTTGAGCATGACGCGGGCAATGGCGATGCGCTGGCGCTGTCCGCCGGACAGCTTGACGCCGCGCTCGCCGACATGCGCCTCAAAGCCCTTGCGGCCCTTGGGGTCGGCAAGCGTGGCGATGAAGTCGAGCGCTTCGGCCCGGCGCGCAGCCTCGATCATCATCGCTTCCGACGCGTCTGGACGGCCATAGAGGATGTTGTCGGCGACCGACCGGTGCAGCAGCGAGGTGTCTTGCGTGACCATGCCGATATGGGCGCGCAGGCTGTCTTGCTGGACAGTGGAGATGTCCTGCCCGTCAATGACGATGCGACCGCCCTCGATGTCGTAGAAGCGCAGCAACAGGTTGACCAGCGTCGACTTGCCTGCGCCCGAACGGCCGACAATGCCGACCTTTTCGCCGGGACGAACATTGAGCGTGAGGTCTTCGATGACGCCTTTCTTCTTGCCGTAGTGGAAGCGCACGTTGTCGAAGGTGATCTCGCCCTTGTCGACGACGATCTCCTTGGCATTGGGCTTGTCTTCGACGAGGCGCGGCATGGAGATCGAGGTGATGCCGTCCTGGACGGTGCCGATGCTCTCGAACAGGCCCGAGACTTCCCACATGATCCACTGCGACATGCCCCAAAGACGCAGCACCAGGCCGAGCACGACAGCGACCGCGCCGATTGAAACCGCACCGTTGAGCCACAGCGAGATCGACAGGATGCCGACCGACAGCAACAGCGTCGAGTTGAGCAAATAGAGCGCGCCGTAAAGCGAGGTCACCAGCCGCATCGAACGATAGACCGTGTCCATGAACAGCGACATGCCTTCGCGCGCAAAGGAAGCCTCGCGGCGCGAATGCGAAAACAGCTTGACCGTCTGGATGTTGGTGTAGCTGTCGACGACCCGGCCGGTCATTGTCGAGCGCGCATCGGCCTGCTCTTCGGCGAGCTTGCCAAGGCGCGGCACGAAATAGCGCAGCAACAGGACGTAGCAGACGAGCCAGACGACCAGCGGCGCTGCCAGCCTGATGTCGGCGGAGCCGACGATGAACAGCACGCCGAGGAAATAGACGATGACGTAGTTGAGCACGTCGATGAGCTTGACCACGCATTCGCGCACGGCGAGCGCGGTCTGCATCAGCTTGGTGGCGATGCGGCCGGCGAACTCGTCCTGATAGAAGCTCATCGATTGCTTGAGCAGGTAGCGGTGCACCTGCCAGCGGATGCGCATGGGGTAGTTGCCCATCAGCGTCTGCTGGTTGACCAGCGACTGCAGAACCACCATGGCCGGCAGCACCACCATGACGATGAATGCCATGCCGGCGAGCTTCCAGCCTTCGTTCTGCAGGAAGGTGTCGCGGTTCTGCGCCGACAGCCAGTCGACGATATTGCCGAGAAAGCCGAACATCCACACTTCGGCCAGGGCGATCAGCGAGGTCAGCACAGCGGCCACGACGATGTAAGCCCACGCGCCCCTGGTGTAGTGCAAGCAAAACGCGACAAGCGTCTTGGGTGGCTCGACCGGTTCCTCCGAGGGGAACGGATTCAGTCTGTTTTCAAACCAGCGGAACATATCAGTCTCTCAATTCGGTATGTGACACGCAGCAGATTCCGCGTGGAATGTGTTGTCGGGGGCCGCTGGTACGGCCTTGTGGCGCCTGACATCTTCGCGGCGAGGATGCGGCGGGGGCCCTCGCAATGTAGGCGACCGCCAGGGATTCGGCGAATCCCTAGCGGCGTCCTCCTGACATCGTCCTGGCAGCAGGCCGGGCCGCACCCGAGCGGCCGGCAAGCCGGCCGATCAGGGCAACGATGCGGCCGAACAGCGGCCGGTAGTTCGGGTCGACCGCGACATTGCTCATGTCGACGTCGGGCAGCATGCCGCGATGCGGACGCTGGCGAACCGGAGGGTCGGCCGCGGGTTGATGTGCACCGAGGGCCAGCATCATGGCATGGTGCCGGGCGTCGGCCATGTCGTTGCTGTGAACAAAAAATGCAGAGTCGTGCTCGTTACGGGCGTTGTGCCCGTTGGGGATGTTGGCAAACATCGGAATTGTCCTTCGAAAACCGGATAAGGGCTTCAGCGGACCGCGATGCGAAAATGCCTGGAACTGTCAGGAAAAGTCGTCGAACCGGTCCGCCCTCAGGCAGTACGTCGCCCACAAAGGGGTCGGTGCCCACAAAGGGGTCGGTGAATGTCTATGGCCATCATGTGTCCCATGTACCCCTCCATCGGTTCGAGTTGACAATGCCGGCCATATACTCCCATTCGCGGCACAACGCCACAGCCTCATCTTCACTTTTTGCTTTGGCGCGACTTGCTGTGGCCTTGCCGCCACAGATTAGGACATCGACATGAACGGCAAATTCCGCATCGCGCTCTACCAACCGGACATCGCCGGCAACACCGGCACCATCCTGCGCATGGCCGCGTGCCTGGGCGTCGCCGTCGACCTCATCGAACCGGCCGGCTTCGACATCTCCGATCGGGCGCTCACACGCGCCGGCATGGACTATCTCGAAATGGCGACCCTGACCCGGCACGTCGACTTCGACCGCTTCGAGCAGTGGCGGCGTAGCGAAAGCCGCCGGCTGGTATTGATGTCGACCAAGGCCGCCCTGCCCTATACGGATTTCCGCTTCCACACGGGCGACATCATCATGGTCGGCCGCGAATCGGCCGGAGTGCCTGACCACGTCCACGATCTCGCCTTCGAGCGGCTGGTCATCCCCATGCCGGGCGGCGGGCGAAGCCTCAACGTCGCGCTGAGCGCGGCGATGGTTGCCGGCGAAGCACTGCGCCAGATCGGCTGACCGGCCATCTATCAGTTCCATGACGATGGCCGCGAAGCTGCGTGCTTGAGCGCTGGTGCTTCGGTGCGTCCCGGGGTTTCTCGCCATGTCCTGATCCTTCCTTGCATCGTGAAGGATATCTTCGTACAACCTCAACTTATCTTGAGGTCAAGCGGGAATTGCCATGCCAGGTGAATTGACTGTCGGCGAGGTGGCCAAGCGCAGCGGCGTCGCTGTTTCGGCACTGCATTTCTATGAGACGCGCGGGCTGATCCACAGCCATCGAACGGCAGGGAACCAGCGGCGCTACTCACGCGACGTCTTGCGCCGGGTGGCAGTGATCAGGATCGCGCAGGATGTCGGCATATCGCTTGCCGACATCGCGGCAGCGCTTGCCACCCTGCCCGACGGGCGCACGCCGACGCGCGAGGATTGGAGTCTGCTTTCAACGGCTTGGCGCCACGACCTCGACCACCGCATCGAGCAGTTGAAGAAGCTGCGCGACGGGCTGACCGACTGCATCGGCTGCGGCTGCATGTCGATCGACAAATGCCCGCTGCGCAACCGCGAGGATCGCCTGTCGCGCCAGGGCCCCGGGCCACGACGGTTGCTGGTTCCGGCGGAATGATCGGCGACGGGGTCAGTAACTGCGGCCGACAGTCATCGCCGCCCGAAACGCCTCGTCGCTGTCGATGAAAGCTGGCTCCGTGCCAGCGCCGACAGCGTCGAAGAAGCGGCTGACGAAACACCGGAAGGCCGCACATAGCGCGATATCGCAGATTTGCTGATCGCTGAAGCCGACCGCACGCAGCCGATCGATATTGGCCTCAGTCACCTGCGAGGCATCGATGGCGATCTGCTCGGCATAGGCCAGCATCTCGACGTCGCGCGCCGAAAGGCCGGCATCGTGGAAATCCTGCCGGAGCGCGACCACCGCCTCTTTCGAGCCGAGGTCGGCGACCAGTTGCTTGGCGTAGACATGAGAGCAGTAGGTCGACGCAATCCGCTTGGCGGCAATGAATGTGATCAGCCGCCATTTCGCGCATGCCAAGCGAAAAGCCGGCACGAATCTGGTCGTTGAAGTCGGTGTAGATGGACAAGAGATCAGGCCGTGCGGTGAAGCATCTGGTAGCTTCCATGACGAAGCCCAGCTGCGCGCGAGCCTTGTCGTAGATTTCGGCGATTCGGCCCTCGGCCTCATCCTCGGCGATCGTCTTCAGGTACATCTCACCCCAAGCGATACGACAAAGGAAAGTCTAGTCGGACGTCGGCAGGCGTCGGATGGTGAATTCGATGACGTCGCCGGGGCGCTCGAACCAGCTTTCGATCTCGGTCCAATAGGCCTGCTTGGGCCAGCGTGAGAACCATTCCTGCGCCTTCAGCCGCGCATCATTGCGCGGCAATACGAAGGTCTCGCGCAAGAATCCGTCGCGCGGTCTGCTTTCACGTTCGGCCCGGCTGCGCTGAATCCTCTTTGCGAGGTCATTCAGCGGCGGTCTGGTCGGAGTGCCCATAAAGAACTCCTTGACCCTTACGAGAAGGAGATTAGGGATCGCGCCGGACAATTACGAGTCATTTGTGCGGAGCCAAAATTGCAGCGTCCTGAAATTCCGACCGGACTGCCGGCCGACATCGAAGACAAGAAGATTCGCGCCCGCGCCTGGTTCGAGGAATTGCGCGATCGCATCTGCCTCGCCTTCGAGGCGCTGGAAGACCAGGTCGAGGGACCGCTCGCCTCGTGGGCACCGGGCCGCTTCGAGCGCACGCCATGGCACCGCGACGAAGGACGCGGCGGTGGCGGCACAATGTCGATGATGCATGGCCGGGTGTTCGAAAAGGTGGGCGTGCACACGTCGACCGTGCATGGCGAGTTTTCGCCCGAGTTCCGCAAGCAGATGCCCGGCGCCGAGGAAGACCCGCGTTTCTGGGCTTCCGGCATTTCGCTGATCGCTCATCCGCAAAACCCCAACGTGCCGGCCGTGCACATGAACACGCGCATGGTGACGACCTCGCGCTGGTGGTTCGGTGGCGGCGCAGACCTCACGCCGGTGCTCGACCGCAAGCGGATGCAGGACGACCCCGATACCGTCGCCTTCCACAAGGCGATGCAGTTTGCCTGCTCCAAGCACGCCAATGTCGCCGACCATCGGAAATACAAGGACTGGTGCGACGAGTATTTCTTCCTGCCGCACCGCAACGAGCCGCGCGGCACCGGCGGCATCTTCTTCGACTGGCAGCACTCGCCGGAAGAAAAGGGCGGCTGGGACGCCGACTTCCGATTCGTCCAGGACGTCGGCCGCGCCTTCCTTGTCACCTACCAGCATCTGGTGCGGCAGAACTTCAACACCAACTGGACCGACGGCGACCGCGACGAACAGCTCGTGCGCCGCGGCCGCTATGTCGAATTCAACCTGCTCTACGATCGCGGCACGATTTTCGGGCTGAAGACCGGCGGCAACATCGCCTCGATCCTGTCGAGCATGCCGCCCGAGGTCAGGTGGCCGTAAAGCAATCCTTGGGGCATCTACGCTAACAGCGTATAAATGCGGCATCTGACGGATGCCGCATGAAGATATCGTTCGATCCGGGCAAGGACGAAAAGACCCGGATGGAACGAGGGGTTTCGTTGGCCATCGGCGCCGAGGTGATCGCGAACCAGGTCCCAACTTTCCTGGATGATCGCTGCGACTATGGCGAGGATCGATTCGTGAGCTTCGGCTGTGTCGAGGGCGGGCTTTTCGTCTGTGCGTTCACCGTGCAGGATACGACCTTTCAAACCGTTTCGGTGCGCAAGGCGAACGATCGGGAGCTCAAAAAATATGGCCGATGAATTTGACGACGCCGACAGCCCAGATTGGACTCGGGCAAAGTCGCGTACGCTGGATGCCAGCGCCAAGCTCAAGCTCATTCGCGGGACGCTCGATACGAGTCAGGTCGATTTCGCCGTCCTGCTCGGTATCCCTGTCGCCACGCTCCAGAACTGGGAACAGCGACGCACCGAGCCCGATGCCGTCGCAAGGGCGCTGATCGATTTGATCCATGACGACCCCAAGGAAATGCGCGCGCGCTTGCTGCGTCGCAATGCGGCATAAGGGTCGTTGCGCCGCTGTCGCATTGACGCGCGGGCAGCAAAGCTTTAGAGAGCGCGCTTTCCTTGGCCCTCGTCCAAATGTGACGGGCCTTGCTCTCATTGGAAGACTTTCGTGACGATTTTCGACAACATGGTTCCGGCGCTGGCCGGAGCGCTCGCCGCGCGTGGCTACGAAACGCTGACCCCGGTGCAGACCTCAGTGCTGGCCCCGGAGGCTGACGGCGTGGACCTTCTGGTCTCGGCCCAGACCGGCTCGGGCAAGACGGTGGCCTTCGGCATCGCGATCGCTCCGACGCTGCTTGACGGACGCGAGCGCTTTGACCGCGCGGGCGCGCCAAGTGCCGTCATTATCGCCCCAACCCGCGAGTTGGCCATACAGGTGCGCCGCGAGTTTGAATGGCTCTATGCCGCGACCGGTGCCCGCATCGCGTCCTGCGTCGGCGGCATGGACATGCGCAAGGAACGCCGCGCGCTTGATGAAGGCGCCGACATCGTCGTCGGTACGCCGGGCCGTCTGCGCGACCACATCACCCGTGGCTCGCTCGACATTTCTGGCCTGCGCGCCGTGGTGCTCGACGAGGCCGACGAGATGCTCGATCTCGGCTTCCGCGAAGATCTCGAATTCATCCTGGCCGCAGCGCCGCAGGAACGTCGCACGCTGCTGTTTTCGGCAACCGTGCCGCCGCAGATCGCCCAGATGGCCAAGCGCTTCCAGCGCAACGCACTGCGCATCACCGCGGCCGGCGAAAGCCGCCAGCACGACGACATCGAATACCGCATGGTTCTTGTCGCGCCGTCCGAGCGCGAGAACGCCATCATCAACACGCTGCTTTATTTCGACGCCCAGAGCACCATGGTGTTCTGCGCGACGCGCGAGGCGGTGAAGCACTTCTCGGCACGCCTTGCCAATCGCGGTTTTGCCGTGGTGGCCCTGTCGGGCGAACTGAGCCAAGCCGAGCGCAACAACGCGCTGCAGGCCATGCGCGACGGCCGCGCCCGCGTCTGCGTTGCGACCGACGTTGCCGCCCGTGGCATCGACCTGCCCAATCTCGACCTGGTCATCCACGCCGACCTGCCGACCAATCCAGACACGCTGCTGCACCGCTCGGGCCGCACCGGACGCGCCGGCCGCAAGGGTGTCTGCGTGCTGGTGGTGCCGTTCCACCGTCGCGGCAGCGCTACCCGCCTGCTCAAGCTGGCGAAGCTCGAGGCAACGACCCAGCCCGCGCCCGGCCCCGCCGAGATCGATGCCCGCAACCGCGAGCGCATGCTGGCAGAGCTTGCCAATGCCGAGGCACCAGCCGAGGACGAGGCAGTGCAGGTCGCCGAAATCCTGGCCGCGCACTCGCCCGAAACCATCGCGCTTGCCTGGCTGCGCCAGCAGATGGCGTCGCGTCCGGCAGCCGAAGAGCTGTCGGATCGTCCGATCCCGGCTTTCGACGCCGCCAAGGCCGAGCGCCCCGACAACCGCTTCACCGATGGCGTGTGGTTCTCCGTCTCGGTCGGCCGCAAGCAGCGCGCCGAACCGCGCTGGCTGCTGCCGCTTTTGTGCAAGGCGGGCCATGTCACCAAGCATGAGATCGGCTCGATCCGCATCTTCGACACCGAGTCGCATTTCGAAGTGGTGTCCAACCGCGCCGACAACTACGCCAGAACCGTCGAACAAAACGGCACCGGCGAAAAGGGCGTCGACATCAAGCGGCTCGCAGGCGCGCCTGGCGGCGGCGACACCGGCGGCAAGCCCAAGAAGCAGCACCGCAAGGGCCAGTATGATCCCTCGGACAAGCCGCCGTTCAAGAAAAAGGCCTTCGAGAAGAAGCCCTTCGAAAAGAAACCCTCCGAGAAGAAGCCGTACGAAAGCCGTTCCGGCGACAAGCCTGCCTATGACAAGCCGGCGGGCGCTGGCGCGGCGAAGAAATACAAGCCGAAGAAGAAGTTCGGCGAGTAGCCGCGAACAGCTGACTGGTTGTTACTTTTTCGTAAGGTTCAGCCTCGCCACAATCGACGCCACAAACCGACATTTTGGCGCCGATTGTGGCTAGGCCTCCGTTTGGGAATATGTTTTTCGTCCAATATGCGAAGGGGACGGCACGGCTATTTCTATCGCCGGGGCCGGGAAACGCCGGCGGCTGCCGTGGCGCGCCGCGACTCGACGTAACCGGACGGCCTTGCATCAGGCGGGTACCGCTTGCGGCACTCGCATTCATCGGAGAACATGCCATGCGCAAACTCCTTGTCCCTGCGGCAGCCGTTGCCGTTCTCGCAACCTCCGGCCTGGCCTTCGCCGCCGCCCAGCATACGGACGGCACGATCAAGTCCGTCGACATGAAGGCGATGAGCCTGACGATGGCCGACGGCACCACCTTCATGCTTCCCAAGACGTTCAAGGATCCCGGCCTGAAGGCCGGCGAGAAGGTCTCCGTCATGTGGGACATGAGCGGAACGCACAAGGTCGCGGAATCGGTAAAGATGATGAAATAGGGGACCCTTCGCGGCCATTTTCCAAAAGGGCGGAACACGAGGTTCCGCCCTTTTCATTCGGAAAAGAGCTGGTCCAAACGGAATCAGTTTCGCAGAAATTCTATCTAACATACTGATATCAAAAGTATTTTTTCGCGTTAAAGCGCAAGCCCGCGCCTAATTGCGCATCGCGGTAACCCCAGCCGCAACCAATCGCCATATTGCGTGTTATAGTTCACCTCACACCGGAGGGAGGAAAGGAGACATCCGATGAAGGAATTTCAATGCGGGACGCTGGTCCCCGGATGCCAATGGCACACCCGCCACGAGGATGAAGCTGAAATCATCCGCCGGGTCGCCGAGCACATGCGCGAGACGCATGGCGAAACCATCATTCGCGAGACGATGATCGAAGCGATCCGCTCGCGCATCGAAAAGGTTCGCAACGTAGCCTGAAAACGTAGCCTGAATCAGGCTTTCAGCCTGTCGGCGGCGCGCTTGAGCAGCGCGTCGCGATCCAGCGAAAAACCGCTGCCGACCCACTCGGCCTCCAGCCCCTTGAGCAGCGCTCCAAGCGTCGCCCCCTCGACGCCGAGTTGCGCAAGATCGCCGCCGCGCAGCGGAAACTCGGGCTTTTGCCATTTTTCGGCGAAACCCAGCAGGCGAAAGTAACCGCCCGCTTCGATCAGCGCCTTGTCGTCCTGCTCGGCTCTGCCCCGCGCCGAAGCGAGATCTAGGCGCAACCGGTCCTTGATGCCTTCGAGGCTGCCGCGGTAAAGCCGCTTGGCAAGCTCGCCTTCGGTAACCACCGGTTCGATCTTGGCGGTTGCCGCCCACTGGACCAGCCTGTCGGTCTCTGCGTTGGATAGCCTGAGCCTGTCGCCGAGCGTCTTCATGCGCGCGGCATCCGGCGGCACGATCGCTTGGAGCCGCAACAGCGGATCGGCCGGCCAGCCGAGGTCACCCTCGGCGCGAACGAGCGCATGTATGGCGTCTATGCCCCATTTCTCGCTTTCGGGCAGCGCTGCGGTTAGCACGCCGGCCTGACGCATCCACAACAGCGCGCGCGACGGATCGGGGGCCGAGAGCAGCTTCTTGAGTTCCGACCAGACGCGCTCGGCCGACAGGCGGGAAAGTCCGTCCTTCAGCCGCGCGCACGCCTTGAGCCCTTCGGCATCGGGACGACCCTTGCCGTACCAGGCAAAGAAACGGAAAAAGCGCAGAATGCGCAGATAGTCCTCGCGGATGCGGGTTTCGGCATCGCCGATGAAACGCAGCGTTCGGCTTTCGAGATCGGCAAGCCCGCCAACCAGATCGACGACGGTGCCGTCGGCCTTGGCGTAGAGGGCGTTGATGGTGAAGTCGCGCCGCTCGGCGTCCGCCTTCCAGTCGCGTCCGAAGGCGACCTTGGCGCGGCGTCCGTCGGTTTCGACATCGGCACGCAAGGTGGTGACCTCGAACGGCTTGCCTCCAGCGATGACGGTGATGGTGCCGTGCTCGGCGCCGGTGGGCACGGTCTTGAAGCCTGCAGCCTCGGCGCGGCGGACAGTCTCTTCGGGAAGATTGGTGGTGGCAATGTCGACATCGGCCACCGGAGCGCCCAGCAATGCGTTGCGCACGGCACCTCCGGCGACACGCGCCTCCTCGCCATCGGCGTTGAGGGCCGCGAGCAGCTTCTGCAACAACGGAGCGCTAAACCATTGAGCCTGTCCGGCGATCGAGGTGCTCATGTGTAGAGCCTTTCATAGAGCGCGCGGATGATGCCGGCGGTGACACCCCAGATGTATCGCTCTTCATAGGGCATGGCGTAGAAGAAGCGTTCCTGGTCCTGCCAGGTACGGCTGGCGCGGTCATGGTTGGCCGGGTCCATCAGGAAGCCGAGCGGCACCTCGAAAATGTCATCGACCTCGTCCGCGTTGAGACTGAGATGAAAGCCGGGCCGAACGATGCCAAGCACCGGGGCAATGCGGTAGCCGCTGCCGGTGACATAGTCCGGCAAGCGCCCGATAATCTCGATATGGTCGGAGGTTAGCCCGATTTCCTCTGATGTCTCGCGCAGTGCGGCCGCTTCTGGCGACAGGTCGGTCGGGTCGATGCGGCCACCGGGAAAGGCGATCTGGCCAGAGTGGCTTTTAAGCTTTTCGGCGCGCTTGGTGAGGATGACGGTCGAGGCATCGCCGTGGTCGACGACGGGGATGAGCACGGCGGCATCGCGCAGCCGCTGTTCGACAATCATCTTGCGCAGATCGGGATTGAGCATGTGGTCGCCATACTCGGCGACGGCATCGTTGAGATGCTCCTGCGCCGCGCGCTGGCGGAAATCCTGCGCCGAGTAATGCGCTGCCCGGGAATGAACCATCACTTGCTCAGCCGCTCCAGCCTGTCCCAGGGCATGATCGGATAGACCTGGCCCTTGGAGCGAACCGAAAACATCGCCTTGCCTGATATTTCGATGCATTCGCCGTACTCGATGAGCTCATACATCACTGGCCGCGCCACCAACGCCTCGAGCCGACCGCGCACCAGAAGATACGGCTTGAGGCCGCCAGTCTCTTCTTCGTCGACAAAGCGCAGCGGATGCTCAGGCCCGGCCTCGACGACATCGCCGACATTGGTGCGGAAAGTCAGGACCTGCTCGGCGCCCTCGCCCAAGACATTCATCTCGACGGCGACGAAATGGGCGTCGACGACGCGGATGCCGACCTTTTCCACAGGAGTGACGAGGTAGGTCCTGCCGTCTTCATCTTTCCGCAGAACCGTCGAGAACAGCTGTACAAGCGGCATGCGACCGATCGGCGTACCCAGGTAGAACCAGGTGCCGTCGGGCCTGATTTCCATGTCCAGGTCGCCGCAGAAATCGGGATTCCAGCGTTCAACCGGAGGCAGGCCCTTGCCGGCGCGGGCGGCCCGCGAGATCAACGCTTCCAGGCCTACCGTGTCGCCGGCACGGGCGAGCCCATGCTCCGATGTCGCCTCGCCTTGGTGGTCCAGATCGCTGGTCATGGTCACGAAATAGTCACTGTTGTTGCGCTTGTCAGCATAGGCGGGTGATTTAAGTTCAACGCGAAGACCTCGCCAAGGTGCAGGCAGGGAATTCGCGACGCCCAGGATGGTTTGACCTCAGGGGATTGGGCGGAAGCCACCACGTCCAAATGGACGACGGGCTGGACCGCGAGGCAAACGTCCAGGGTAGATTTGGGTGAGCTGGCGGCGTGTCCGGATGGACGCGAGAGACATGCTGTAGCATCTTGAGTTTATGCATGGTGGCCAGAGAATCGCTTTCGATTTCAAGGCCCATGCCCAGAAGAAGGATCCGGCCCCTATGAGCGTGATGATCAAGGAAACCGCAATGACCGAGGCCGAGATGATCGCCGCGGCCGAACGCGCGCTTGCCGACATCGCCAAGGTCCGCACCGGGGTCGGCCGCGTCATCTTCGGCCAGGAAAGCGTGATTGAACGTACGCTGGTGGCGCTGCTTGCCGGTGGCCATGCGCTGCTTGTCGGCGTACCGGGCCTCGCCAAGACCAAGCTGGTGGAAACGCTCGGCATCGTCCTGGGCCTCGACTCACGCCGCATCCAGTTCACGCCCGACCTGATGCCGTCCGACATCCTGGGCTCGGAGGTGATGGAGCAGGACGAACAGGGCAAACGCTCGTTCCGCTTCATTCCGGGCCCGATCTTCGCCCAGCTGTTGATGGCCGACGAGATCAACCGCGCCAGCCCGCGCACGCAATCGGCGCTTTTGCAGTCGATGCAGGAGTATCACATCACTGTTGCCGGCGAGCGCTACGACCTGCCCGCCCCGTTCCATGTGCTGGCGACCCAGAACCCGCTGGAGCAGGAAGGCACCTATCCCCTGCCAGAAGCCCAGCTCGACCGCTTCCTGATGCAGATCGATATCCTTTACCCCGACGTCGACGCCGAGCGGCGCATCCTTTTGGAAACCACCGGCCTCGAGGACGCCAAGGCGCAAAACGTACTCGACCCCGAGCGGCTGAAGGATATCCAGCAGCTGATCCGGCGCATGCCTGTACCGGAAAGCGTGGTCGAAGCGATCCTCAAGCTGGTGCGTTCGGCGCGTCCGGGCCAGGGCAATGCCGAAACCGACAAGCATGTCTCGTGGGGACCCGGCCCACGCGCAAGCCAGGCGCTGACCCTGTGCGCCAGGGCGCGCGCGCTTTATGACGGACGGCTTGCACCGTCGATCGACGACATCCGCGCACTGGCCGAACCGGTGCTGCAGCACCGCATGGCGCTGAGCTTCGCCGCTCGCGCCGAGGGCATGACGGTCCGCGACGTAGTGGCCAGACTAGCCAAGGAAATCTGATGGCGCGCATCGGCGAGGCCTCGGCACCGGTTGCGACCAGCGATGCGCTTGCCCGCGGCAGGCTGCGCGCCTCGCTGGTGCCTGACCTGTTGGTAGAGGCCCGCCGCATAGTCAACACGGTCATCGCCGGCTGGCACGGCCGCAAGAAGCGCGGCATCGGCGAGAATTTCTGGCAGTTCCGGCCCTATGTGCAGGGCGAAACGATGGCCCGCATCGACTGGCGCCGCTCGGCCCGGGACGACCATACCTATGTCCGCGACCGCGAATGGGAAGCAGCCCACACCGTGTGGCTGTGGGCGGACCTGTCGCCGTCGATGCTCTACAAGTCGAAGACCGCGACCGTTTCGAAGGAATCGCGCGCGCTGGTGCTGGTTTTCGCGCTGGCCGAGCTTTTGTCGCGCAGCGGCGAGCGCATCGCCTGGCCCGGCCTGACCGACCCGTTCAGCGCCCGCAACGGCGCCGAGCGGCTCGGCTCGCATCTCGCCCAGGCGGTATCGCTGCCGGGGCGGCCCGATCTTTCGAGCGTGCGCCGCTTTTCCGACATCGTCATCATCGGTGACTTCCTCGACCCGGTCGAAGAGACGATGGCCTGGCTCGACACGCTGGCACGGCACGGTGCGCGCGCCCACCTGATCGAGGTGGCCGACCCGGCCGAAGAGAGCTTCCCCTATTCGGGCCGCACCGAGTTCACCGATCCCGAGACCGGCGACAAGCTGACCGCCGGGCGCGCCGAGCAGTTGGCCGACGACTACCGCAATCTGTATTCGGCGCGGCGCGAAGAACTCGCCGCCTGGTGCAAGCGGCTCGGCTGGAGCTATACGGTCAACCACACCGACCGTCTCGCCTCCGAAGCGCTGGTGCATGTGCATCTGGCCCTGACAGCCGAAGGCCACGGACCGGGAGGGCGCCGATGACCTGGCTGCCACTTTCGTTCGGACTTCCGGCGGTGCTGTGGGGCCTGTTGGCGCTGCCCGTCATCTGGTGGCTGCTGAGGCTGACCCCGCCCAAGCCCCAGGCGGAAATTTTCCCGCCGCTGAAGATCCTTGCGCGGGTGTTCAGGAAGGAAGAGACGCCGCACCAAAGCCCGTGGTGGCTGACGCTGCTGCGCCTGCTGATGGCGGCACTCGTGGTTCTTGCGCTGGCCGAGCCAATCTTCAACCCGCGTGAGAAGCTGCCGACGGGTGGTGCTGCCCTTGCGTTGGTGGTCGACAATGGCTGGGCGAGCGCGCCGGACTGGAAGCGCCGCACGGCAACCGCCGAGCGGCTGATCGCGGACGCCGGAGCCGCCGCCCAACCGGTGGTCTTGGCCTTCACCGCCGAAAAGCCGAATGCCGAGATTGGCCCCTTCGATGCGCAGCGAGCGCTCGACAGGTTGCGCGCCGCCGAGCCCCGCCCGGTGCCAACCGACCGGGGTGCGGTCTATGCCCGTGTTGCGTCCGTGCTCGCGACGCTGCCCGGCACGAGCGTCGCCGTCCTCGATGACGGGCTGGCCAATCCTGGCGACGAGCAGGCGTTTTCGACACTTCTCGGCCAGAACCCGGCCAATGTGCTGTGGGCTTCGCCCGACCGGCTCGACGTCAAGGGCCTGACGTCCGCGGAAAATGAAATGGACGGCTTTGCCCTCACCGCCATACGCGCGCCGGGCGACCCCGCACCGAGTGCGGTGACAGCCGGCGCCTTCGACGACAAGGGCCGCCGCATCGCCGACGCTACCCTGACCTTCGCGCCCGGCGAGACGGTCGCAAAGGGAACGATGACGGTGCCGTTCGAACTGCGCAACGATTTCGCCTCGATCGCGCTCGACGGCCAGGCCCAGGCGGGCGCGGTGCGCGTCCTCGACGACAGCTCGAAGCGTCGTCGCGTTGGGCTGCTGTCGCAGTCCGACGCCGACGAGTCACAGCCGCTTCTGGCGCCGCTCTACTACATCCGCCGCGCGCTCGAACCCTTCGCCGACCTGAGTGAACCCACGAGTTCCGATCTCGCCGAGGCGATCCCGCAGCTGATCGACCTGAAGCCGGCGATGATCGTCATGGCCGATGTCGGCACCATTCCGCCACAGGCACGCGAGAAGCTGCTGAAATGGCTGAACGACGGCGGCACGCTTGTGCGTTTCGCTGGCTCCCGCCTCGCTGCCGCCGGCAATGACGAGGACCTGTTGCCGGTGAGGCTGAGGCTCGGCGAACGCTCGCTTGGCGGCGCCCTGTCGTGGACAGCACCGCAACCCGTCTCGGACTTCCCGGGCACTGGCCCGTTCGCGGACCTGTCGCCGCCCAACGAAGTGACGGTCAGCCGCCAGGTTCTCGCCGAGCCGACGCCCGATCTTGCTGCCAGCACCTGGGCCAACCTCGCCGACGGCACGCCGCTGGTGACCGGTGCGAAGCGCGGCAAGGGCACGCTGGTTCTGTTCCACATCGCGCCACAAGCGACATGGTCGAACCTGCCGATCTCGGGCAGCTTCGTCGAGATGCTGCGCCGCATCGTGCAGCTGTCGCGCAACCAGGGCACGGCGACAGCCGGTGCCGAGGGCAAACCTTCATCGCTGGCGCCCTACCGGATGATATCCGCCGACGCGAGGATCGTGCCGCCGACGCCCGATGCCCGCCCGCTTCTGGCCAGCGCAGCCGCCCTGCCCGTCACGCTGGAAAACCCGCCCGGCCTCTATGGCAGCGAAGAAGGGGTGCTTGCGCATAATCTTCTCAAGGCCGACAGCGCGCTTGCACCCCTGGTGCGCCCGCAGGTTTCGGCACCGGTGACCGAAATACGCTACGCTTTCGACGAATCGCGCGATCTGAAAGGCCCGCTCATGGCAGCAGCACTGGCATTGATGGCGCTCGACACGCTCGCCGTTCTGTGGATGGGCGGCATGTTCTCGCGCAGCAGGCGGGCGCGGACGGCCGGCACCACGGCGGCAGTCCTGCTGTGCCTCGGCGCTCTGCTTGCGCAGCCCGACCTCGCCCGCGCCGACGATTCCAAGCCCGGCGACCTCGAAGCGGTCGAGGCGATCTCACGCACCCGCATCGCCTATGTGTTGACCGGAGAAGCCTCCGTCGATGCGATCAGCCGGGCCGGCATTGCCGGGCTGACCCAGTACCTGATCGAAAAGACGGCCCTCGAACCCGGCGAGCCGGCAGGCGTCGACATCGCCAAGGACGAACTCGCCTTCTACCCGCTGATCTACTGGCCGATCGATCCGGCCGCACCCATGCCCAGCGAGGCGGCGATTGCCCGCGTGGATGCCTACATGAAGCAGGGCGGCACGGTGCTGTTCGATACGCGCGACCAGTTCGCCAACGGCATCGGCGAGGATTCGACCAGCCCCGCCACCGAGCGGCTGCGCGATATCCTTTCCAATCTCAACGTGCCGCCGCTGGAGCCGGTGCCGGCCGATCACGTGCTGACCAAGGCGTTCTTCATCCTTCCCGAATTTCCCGGCCGCTTCAATGGCAGCCCGCTCTGGGTCGAGGCCTCGCTCGAAGCGTCGAATGCCGAGGGCCGCCCGGTCCGCACCGGCGACGGCGTCACCCCGATCATGATCACCGCCAACGACTTAGCCGGCGCCTGGGCCGTCGACGAGAACGGCGACCCAATGCTGCCGACAGTGCCGTCCGATCCGATGCAGCGCGTCTACGCGTTGCGCGCCGGCGTCAACATCATGATGTACATGCTGACCGGCAACTACAAATCCGACCAGGTGCACGTGCCTGTGCTGCTCGAACGGCTGGGGCAGTAGCATGAACTGGTCAGTCGCCTTCGAACCCTTGTTGTCGTGGCCGCTTCTGGCAATGCTGCTTGTGCCGCTCGCTCTGCTCGCGCTCGTTGGCGTGTGGTTCCGCCAGCGTGGCGGGTGGCTGCGGCTGCTCGCGCTTGCAGCGCTGGGACTGGCACTGGCCAACCCCGTGATCCTCGACGAGGAGCGCGAGCCGCTGAAGAGCGTGGTCGCCATCGTCGTCGATCGCAGCCAGAGCCAGGACATCGGCGACCGCACGTCCCAGACCAATGCAGCGCTCGAAGGGCTGAAGGAGCGGCTGGCGCGCTTCCGCCAGTTCGAGGTGCGCGTAGTCGAGGCGGGTCGCGCCGACGCCGCCGACGACCGCACCGAAACACGCCTGTTTGCAGCGCTCGAAAGTGCGTTCCGCGACGTGCCGCCTTCGCGTATCGGCGGCGCGGTGATGGTCACCGACGGCCAGGTGCATGACGTGCCGGGGGCACCGGCGATCAACGGCCCACTGCATGCCCTGATTACCGGTGAAGACGGTGAACGCGACCGCCGTATCCGCTTCGAAAGCGCGCCGCGCTTCGGCATCGTCGGCAAGCCGCTCGACATGACCTACCGAGTGATCGACACCGGCGGCGAGGCCGGCGCAGTCGATGTCCGGGTGTCGATCAACGGCAATCAGGTTTCGGTCCAGCGCGCCTTCATCGGCCAGGAAATGCCGCTGCAGATCACCGTTCCGAGCGCCGGACGCAATATCGTCGAGCTGTCGATCGACCGCGTTCCGGGCGAACTGACCGACACCAACAACCGCGCCATCGCACTTGTCGACGGCATTCGCGAAAACCTGCGCGTTCTGCTGGTCTCGGGCGAACCACACGCAGGCGAGCGCACCTGGCGCAACCTGCTGAAGTCGGACGCCTCGGTCGACCTCGTGCATTTCACCATCCTGCGTCCGCCGGAAAAGCAGGATGGCACCCCCATCAACGAGCTGTCGCTGATTGCCTTTCCGACGCGCGAACTGTTTGTCGAGCGCATCCACGACTTCGACCTGATCATCTTCGATCGCTACCAGCACCGCGATGTGCTGCCGCTGCTCTATTATGACTACATAGCCGAGTATGTAGAAAAGGGCGGAGCGCTTTTGATTGCGGCTGGCCCCGAATATGCAGGCGACCAGTCGATCGCCAACACGCCGCTGATTTCCGCCCTGCCCGCCATGCCCAATGGCGACGTGATGGAAAAGCCATTTTATCCGCGCCTGACCGAGCTCGGCCAGCGCCACCCGGTGACGCGCGGCCTCGAAGGCTCGGCCCAGGAGCCGCCGCGCTGGAGCCGCTGGTTCCGCCAGATCGGCATCGAACAGCCTGAAGGCGAAGTCGTGATGAAGGGCGCGGACGACAAGCCGCTGCTGTTGCTGGACCGCAAGGGCGAAGGCCGCGTCGGCATGTTCCTGTCCGATCAGGGCTGGCTGTGGGCACGCGGATACGAGGGCGGCGGCCCGCATGTCTCGCTCTATCGCCGCATCGCCCATTGGCTGATGAAGGAGCCGGAACTCGAAGAGGAACGCCTGACCGCGGAAGGTCGCGGCATGATGCTGGACATCCGCCGCCAGACCATGCGCGACGAAGCCGGCCCGGCGCGCATCATCACACCTTCGGGCAAGACGCTCGACGTGCAGTTGAACAAGAGCGAGCCAGGCATTTTCACCGGCAGCGTCGAGACTAGTGAAATCGGGCTGTACCAGGTCGGTAACGGCGACCTGACGGCACTGGCCCATGTCGGCCCGATCAACGCGCCGGAATTCGCCGATGTCGTATCGACCGAAAACGTGTTGCGTCCAGCGACTGAGGCAACCGGCGGCGACGTTCGCAGGCTTGCAGCGACCGGCATATCAAGCATTGCCGGTGGCATCTCTCTGCCTAGCGTGGTGCCGGTGCGCGGCAGCGCCGAAGCCTCCGGCCGGGACTGGATCGGCTTCCGCACCACCAACGACAGCGTGCTGAAGTCGGTGTCGCGCGTGCCGTTGTTCGGGGGGTTCCTCGGGCTTGGCCTGTTGCTGCTGGCGCTTGGCGCGATGTGGTATCGCGAGGGACGATAACGCCTTTGGCCCTTCCGTACGTCGTCTGGAAGGGGCGGTAACGCCCCTTCCCTCGCGTCCTTCAACGCAGACGGTTGTCTTCCATCATTTGCAGCACGCGGCGCCGGGATCCGTCGCTGTCGGCGAGCCGCAAGCGTGCGGTCTCATCCTTGCGGGCAGTCAGCTTGGCCGGCTTGATGGTCTGCACAGGCAATTTGGGCGCGGGCGCCGTTGGCCGTTTTGTGAAAATCATGGCTTGTCCTCGCATGGGGGAAATGCAGTCTGCTGCCGAGGTTCAAGTGACCCTACAGGAATGCAACTGCTGATTTTCTGCTAGTACCGGCAGCTTATCAGCATTCCTCAGCCCATGATAGGAGGTTGCGATCTGAAATAAATTCGCAATAAAAACAGTCATTGAAAAAATCCCTTACATAAACCGTAATTAACGGCTATAAGTAACCTATCGTTTTTTGGGCCAAGCTTGGCTATCGCGGCGTCAGAGGTTCTCGACCCGCCAAACTCATTCCAAATCGTCGATGTACGAATGCGCGGCTTTACTTGCTGCGCTACGACTTTTCTCTTTCGAAAGACACTCACATGAACACTGGTACCGTAAAGTTCTACAACGGCCAGAAGGGCTTTGGCTTCATCGAACAGGCTGGCGGCGGCAAGGACGTATTCGTCCATGTCAGCGCGCTTGAACGCGCCGGCTTCTCCGGCCTCGCAGAAGGCCAGAAGCTGAATTTCGAACTCGAGCGCGACAACAAGGGCCGCGAGTCGGCCACGAACCTTCAGCTGCTCTGATTAGATTTGACCGAAAGGACGCTGACCACGGATGTACTGGCAGCTTCTACCGGTCATTCTCGAGCACGATTGAAGTGAGGAAAGCGGGGCATTGCTCCGCTTTTCGTCCATATACGGAGTTGCTGTCATGACCGGGCGCACCAAACACTCGACTGTCCATTTCGAAAGGCCGTTTGTCTTGCGCGGCTTGGAAGAAACCCAGCCGGCGGGCGACTATGACATCGATCACGACGAAGAAATGATCGACGGCATATCGTGGATCGCCTACCGGCGCGTCGCCACCTACATCCACCTGCCCGCCCGGTCCTCCAACCTCCTGACCAGCCAGGTCCTGGCCATCGACTACGCCGAACTCGAAGCCGCGCTGCGTCAGGACAAGGAACTGCCCGCATGATCAGGTTCACTAAAGGTGCGGCTTCAGCCCCGCGCGTGGAAAAGCCCTCGCACCGTTTCGCGGTCGGCCAGATGGTGCTGATCAGGAGCCGGATCGGCATGGCGGTGAAGGATGCCGAGACGTTCCACGTCAATGCGACGCTGCCGGCCAAGGACGGCTCGCCGCAATACCGCATCCGCAGTGACCGCGAAAACCACGAACGGGTCACCACGGAAGACAATCTCCAGGCGGTCGAAACGACGGCCGAATAGGCCCCGCTTCGCAATAGGAAAGATAAGACCATGGCTAAAGGCCAACAACGCAGCAACCGCGAGACCAGAAAACCCAAGAAGGAGAAGGTTGTGATCCAGGCCACCAACACCTTCGGCTCTCAGGTCAAGCAGGCCGAGACGGCCACCTACAAGGGCAAGCCCAAAGGCTAGTGCGTGCCCCCCCCAAAATCGGAATCGATTTTCTGCCAGGCTGCGCGTCCGAAAGGTCGCGCAGCGTTCTGATCCCCGCGCGAACTGCTGGAGGCTGATTTGAATTTCGTCATTGAATTCTATCGCCTGCGCCAACAAGACGGCGCGCACGCCTTGCTCGACCGGGTTTCGGTCGTGGCCCCGATCTCAAGGCGGCCGTCGAGATCGCCGGCTCGCTTTTCCACACACTCGCCACGCCGTAAATCCCGGATCAGGTTCGTGTCTGCGACTGGGCCGGACGCGAACGTTACGCCGGCCCGGCCACAGGCGAAGTGCCAGCGTAGCGCATCGCCAGCTCATTTTCGGACACCCTGCACTCCGCTATGGCTCCGTCTCACCCTCACTCCTCCGGTTCCGTCGTGAACTGCAGCGGATAGCCCTTGGCGCGTCCTGCGTCCGACGCGCGCGTCGCCTTGGTCTCGGCGACATCCTTGGTAAACACCGCGACCACGCACACCCCGCGCCGATGCGCGGTGATCATTACCCGTTGGGCCTGATCCTCGGACATGTGAAACTCGCCCTTGAGCACCGTGACGACGAACTCGCGCGGCGTGTAGTCGTCATTGACAAGGATGACCTTGTGCAGCTTCGGCCGCTCGGTCTTGGGGCGCAGCCTGGTGCGGGGGACTGTCACGGTTTCGGGCATTGCGGCCAACCAATCGAAATACCCCGAAAATATGGGGCGCCCCTCTGCACAAGCAACTGTTGCCGCGCCGATCGAAACCATCCCCGCAGTTGCCCGTTTAAGGTGAAAGGCCCGTCGCCAGCGCAATGCTTTCATACGACAGGGAGTCGGATCAAGGTTACGCCAATCGTCCTGGGGGCAGTTGCAACGAGAGGAGACCCTTCATGTCTTACGTCGACGGATTCGTACTCGCAGTGCCGAAGAAGAACATCGAAGCCTACAAGGAGATGGCGCGAAACGCTGGCCAGGTCTGGAAGGATCATGGCGCACTGGCCTATGTCGAATGCATGGGCGACGACGTGCCCAAGGGCGAAGTCACCTCGTTCCCGCGCGCGGTTCAGGCCAAGGAGGACGAGATCGTGATCTTTGCATGGGTGGTTTACCGGTCGCGTGACCAGCGCGACGCCATCTCGAAAAAGGTCATGGAAGACCCGCGCATGAAGAGCGATCCGGCGCAGTGGCCATTCGACGGCAAGCGCCTGATCTATGGCGGCTTCGACGTGTTCCTGGATATTTAGCGGCGCACCGCGCAATCGACATCGGTTTGACCAGGATCAAACCCCGTACTGCCTGGGCGGGGTAGCCTGCTCTGAGACAACACAAGGAGCAGACGATGTCGAACACGCCTCACACCCTGGGTGAAGAATTCCCCGGCAAGCTCGAAGCGATCCACGCCCTGAAGGCGCAGGATGCCCATTTTGCTCGTGTTCTCGAAGAATATGACGAAGTGAACGACCAGATCCACAAGGCCGAGACCAAGATCGAGCCGGTCAGCCAGGAGCACGAGGCAACGTTGCGAAAGCGCAGGCTCGCCTTGAAGGACGCAATTGCCGGCGCGATCGCAGCTTGACGTGATCCCCGCAGGCCCCGCGAGCATGGCTATCCGCCGGCTCGCGGGTGGAAGCAGTCATCGCCGCAGCACCGCTGACAGCACGTCGCGGATGCCGATGGCGCCGACGAAGCGTGACTGGTCGTCGAACAGGGCGACCGGCGACGTCTGCGACCGGTGCATGGCGAGCATCACCAGCTTGAGCGACGTGCCTGGCTTGGCCCAGAAGACGTGCGAGGACTCATCGGACGACTTTTCGATCTCGTCGACCGACACCCAGACGGCCGGCTTGCCGTTGCGTTCGGCGGCCGCGACCAGACCTTGCCCGTCGATCTTGAATCTTGTCGTCTTGCGCCGGTCGAGCCAGAGCCAGCCCTCGCCCGCATCTTCGAGATCGCGGCGGTCGCGCATGACGTTCCATGCCGTCAGCACCGACAGCGGATTCACATTGGCGATGAAATCGCGGACATAGTCATTGGCGGGTCGAAGGACGATGTCCTCGGGCGGCCCGGACTGGACGATGCGCCCGCCCTCCATGATCGTGATGGTGTTGCCGATCTTGAGCGCTTCCTCGAGGTCGTGGCTGACGAAGATGATGGTCTTCTTCAGCGTCTTTTGCAGCTGCAGAAGTTCGTCCTGGAGCTTTGTCCTGATCAGCGGATCCAGGGCGGAAAACGGCTCGTCCATCAACAGGATAGGCGCCTCCGTGGCGAAAGCGCGCGCCAGGCCGACGCGCTGCTGCATGCCGCCCGACAGTTCATGGGCGTATTTCTTGGCCCAAGGCGTCAGATTGACGAGATCGAGCTGCTTGCCGACCTTCTGCTTGCGCTCGGCTTCCGGCATGCCGGCGAGTTCGAGGCCAAGGCCGACATTTTCCTCGACGGTGCGCCAAGGCAAGAGCCCGAACTGCTGGAACACCATGGCGACCTGATGCTGGCGCAGGCGACGCAGCGTGGCTTCGTCACAAGAAACGACGTCGACCATCTTGTCGCCGTCCTTGACCATGACCGAGCCGCGCGAGACGATGTTGAGACGGTTGACGGCGCGCAGCAGCGTTGACTTGCCTGAGCCGGACAGGCCCATGAGGACCGAGATTTCGCCCTCGTTGACGGTAAGGTTGGCGCCCGCGCAGCCCAGCACATTGCCGGTTTTTTCGAGTATCTCGGCGCGGGTAGCGCCCTTGTCGAGCATGGCGAGCGATGCGCCGGTCTCGGCGCCGAAGACGATGTCGACATTCTTGAAATCGACGGCGACGTTCATTTCTTGCCTCCCACGCCGATGCGCGTCATCCGGTCGAGCACGATGGCCAGCACGACGATCGCCAGGCCCGCCTCAAGTCCGAGATCGATCTTGCGCGACCCGAGCGCCCGGTTGATTTCGGTGCCGAGGCCGCCGGCACCGATGAGGGCGGCGAAGACCACCATCGACAGCGACAGCATGATGCACTGGGTGAGCCCCGCCATGATGGTGGGCAAGGCGGCCGGCAGCTCGACCTTCCACAACAGCTGGCGCTTGGTGGCACCGAAGGCCTGGCCGGCCTCGATGATCGCCGTCGGCACCGACACGACGCCGAGATGGGTCAGGCGAACGGCGGTCGGGATGACGAAGATGATGGTGACGATGAGGCCGGGCGCGTTGCCGAGGCCGAACAGGGTGAGCACCGGGATCAGGTAGACGAAGGTGGGCAGCGTCTGCATCAGGTCTAGCACCGGCAGCATGAAGCGGTAGACCTTGGGCTTGTGCGCGGCCCAGATGCCAAGCGGCACGCCGATCAGCATCGAGGCGGCGGCGGCGGCGACGACCAGAACCAGCGTTTCGACGGTCTGCTTCCACAGGCCCTGGTTGATGATGAACAAGAGGCCGAGCGCAACGCCGATAGCGAGTGCCCGCGAGCGCTGCAGATACCAGGCAAGCAGCGCGACCAGCGCCACGACGACGACGGGAGGCAGAAACAGCAGCCCATCGACCAGCCCGTTGAGCAGGAAGTTGAGCCCGTTGGAAAAGCCGCGGAAGAAGGTGTTGAAGTTGTCGGTCAGGAAGGTGAAGAACGCCTTGCCCCAGGCGCCGATGGGGATTTTCCAGGCAGCCAGGAATTTCGAAATCGGATCCATGTCGTCCCCTCGCGCTATCTGGAAAGGCGATTGCGCCGCCCCTCACCCTTACCCTCTCCCCGTAAGAACGGGCGAGGGAGTCGTCTGCGTCGCGACAGCCCCCTTCTCCCCGTCCTTGACGGGGAGAAGGTGCCGGCCCTTCGATAGACTCAGGGTCGGATGAGGGGCTACGCGACGCCGACCGTTTGCTTTTAGCTACCGAGAGCCGCCTTCACGGCAGCGGCGGCATCGCCGCCGTCGAAAGTCGTCACGCCGGCGAGCCAGGGCGTCACCGCATCGGGATTGGCCTTGAGCCATGCGGTCGCGGCGTCGTTGGCGTTGCCGCCCTTGAGGATGGCGTCCATCATCTCGCCTTCCATGGCGAGGTTGAACTTCAGGTTGCCGAGGAGCTTGCCGACATTCGGGCACTCCTGGACATAACCCTTGCGCACATTGGTGCTGACGGTGGCTTCACCGAAGCCGGAATCGCCCATGCCATCGAGATAGGTGATCTTCATCGCGCCCATGACCGGATGCGGCGTCCAGCCGAGGAAGGCGATCCATTCATTGGCCTTCATCGACTGCTCGGCCTGGGTCAACATGCCGGCCTCGGACGATTCGACAAGTTCGAAGCCCTCGAGGTTGTCGGCCGGGTTCTTGATCATGTCGAGGATGATCCGGTTGCCGTCATTGCCGGCTTCGATACCGTAGATCTTGCCGTTGAACTTGTCCTTGAACTTGCCGAGATCGGTCAGCGTCTTGACGCCGGCTTCCGCGACATAGGTCGGCACGACAATGCCGTAGCCCGCGCCGGACAGGTTCACGCCGATGGTCTCAACCGAGCCGTCGGCGGTATAGTCCTTGATGTCGTTGGTCATCGACGGCATCCAGTTGCCGAGGAAGACGTCGAGGTCGTTGTTCTTCAGCGATGCATAGGTGACCGGAACCGACAGCTGGATGACCTGCGGCT
Organism: Aminobacter sp. AP02; assembly: GCF_003148805.1. Taxonomy (GTDB): domain Bacteria; phylum Pseudomonadota; class Alphaproteobacteria; order Rhizobiales; family Rhizobiaceae; genus Aminobacter. The sequence continues at coordinate 10,364 of NZ_QGGX01000022.1, read as the reverse complement.
CGTAGCCGAGCGCGGTGAGCAGCACCGAGGCAACGCCGGTGGTCGCCTGGATGTCGGTCCAGCCGACGTCGGAGAGCCGTACCACCTTGCAGCTTTCCGGTTCGGCGGCGAAGGCAGCGCCGGTCGAAAGAAACGTCGACACGCCGATCGCGACGGCGAGTGATTTCATGCGCGACATATAGATTTCTCCCATTCGATATTTGATGGCAACGCGTTAGTGTTGTTGTTCGTCTTTGTCGCGAGCCAAACACCATTTTCCTTTGGATTCAAGTGACATGACCCAACGACAGACGCCGCAGGCTGATCCATCAGCGACATGGCACCGGTTTTTTGCGGTGGATGGCGACACAGGCACCTCCCCAGTTGGGGCAGCTTCGGAATAGAAGGGCGTCATGGCCAAGCTCTATTTCCACTACGCCACGATGAACGCCGGCAAGACGACCATGCTGTTGCAGGCGTCCTACAACTACCGCGAGCGCGGCATGACCACGATGCTGTTCATCGCCGGCCACTATCGCAAGGGCGACAAGGGCTACATCTCATCCCGCATCGGGCTTGAGGCCGAGGCCGAGATATTCCGCGGCGGCGACGATCTCTTCGCCCGCATCGCCGAACACCACCAGCATACCAACATTCACTGCGTCTTCGTCGACGAAGCGCAGTTCCTGGAAGACGAGCAGGTCTGGCAACTGGCGCGAGTCACCGACCGGCTCAACATTCCCGTCATGTGCTATGGTTTGCGCACCGACTTCCAGGGCAACCTGTTCAGCGGCTCGCAGGCGCTTCTGGCCATCGCCGACGAACTGCGCGAAGTGCGCACCATCTGCCGTTGCGGGCGCAAGGCAACGATGGTGGTTCGGCTCGGCGAAGACGGCAAGGTCGCCCGCCAAGGCGAGCAGGTGGCGATCGGCAAGGACGTCTATGTCTCGCTGTGCCGCCGCCACTGGGAAGAAGAGATGGGCCGTGCCCAGCCCGACGACCTCGTCGGCTTCATTGGCAGATGAGGCGCCGCGTCTCTGTCCCGGAAGCAAGCGAACCGGCCGCCTGATTGCTGTTGGAAGCAACCTTCACCGCCTTTGAGCAGAAGATCGAGTATCCGTTTCGCCCGCTCCTCTTAGTTTCGTACAGCGCTGCGTCGGCCTTTTCGATGACCGTTGCCGGATCGGCACCATATGCAGGGAGCCATTCGGCGACGCCTATGCTCGCGGTCAGGGCAACCTTTTCGCCCTTCCAGTCGAAATCCGCTGAGTGGAACCCGCGAACCAGTTGGTCCGCTACCGCTGCTGCTTCGCGTGCTGCCGTCTCGGGCAGGAGCACGCAGAATTCGTCACCGCCCAGACGCGCCAGCGTGGCCTGTGCCGGCAGCAATGCGCCAGCGGACCCTGCAAAGTGCCGAAGTGCCGCATCTCCGGCAGCGTGACCGCATATGTCGTTGATCGCCTTGAAGTCGTCGAGGTCGATCATGAGTACCGAATACGGCTTTTCGCTTCGCACGGCACGCAATGCCTCCGCTGTCGCGATCTCCACGAAGCGGCGTCGATTGGGGAGCCCGGTAAGCTCGTCGGCGACGGCCAGCGCGGCCAGTTCGCTGCGCAGCCGGTCGATTGCCAAAAGCACGAAGCCGAAATTCCACACTACGGCACCGAAGATGATGGTCAGCAGGCAGAAGGCGGCAAAGTCGTAATAGGCCACATCCGAAAGGACCCCCGCGATCCGCATCAGGTTCATGACCGCTTCCGCGCCCTGCCCGAGGATCCCAACGATCATGGCCAGGGCCGCGACCCAGGCGCCGAGGCTGCGCTCCTCGCGAAACAGCAGGTGGAAGCTGGCGAGAGATACCAGAACGATCTGGCCCGAGGCATAGACGACGTTGCGCGCCTCCGAACTGTCGCGGACGATGGTGAGGACCGCGACGCCAACCAGCGTGACCAGGGCGCTGGTCCACCAGCCTCCGGACCTGCCGTAGAAACTCCTGACGCCGATCCAGACCAGACCGAATCCGAAGATGACCAGGGCGTTGCCGGAAATCGCAAGGGCGAGACTGAAGCCGTCGCCCTGCATGGCGAGCAATCCGCCGCCTACCGTGGTGAGGATGCAGGCGCCCAGCCAATGCCTGGCCGCGGCAATATTGCGGTGGACATGGGCAATCGCTCCCCAGATGACCGTCAGGGTGAGCGAGTTGAGCAGGATGACGATGTAGAGGGTCGGGAAGTCGAGCTTCATGATCTGCCTGGGTTCGAACGGCCCGCCGTGCGCCCCCCCAGAAACGCCTTTGGTAGCCAACAGATACAACAAATCGCGAAGCAGTTGGTTAAGATCGCAAGGTCTCGTCTGCGAAATGTGAAATATGCGTTGCGTCTTTCAATCGAAAGATGCGCCACATATATTCGCCTCCAATATCGCGCATTCGACACCGGAGGAACGTATGGCAACGCTGCAGAATTTCGATGCCGAAATCGCCAAGACCAAGCAGGTCGTTCAGGACATGCGCACCAAGATCGAGCAATCGGGAACCGTGCTCGACAAGATCGCCACGACAGACGCCAAGATCGGCGCGGCCGACTTCGACATCGAGAATGCGCGCATCCAGGACGTGCTCAAGCAGCAGAAGGTGATGGAAGGCAACATCGCCGACCTGATCATCGGGCTTGAGGACGCAACCAACGTGTTCGGCTCCGAATTCGAAAGCATGAAGAGCTTCACCGGCTGGGAAACCTTCATCGGCATCTTCTCGCCGGCGAGCAAGCAGCGCATGCGCACCGACCGCGTGCGCAACATGTCGCTGGCCGGCAATCTGCAGGAGCTGCTCGTCAAGTCCGACACCATCGTTGGCATCCTCAAGGCGCAGAAGCAGGTGCTCGACGAGCGTTACAAGACCTCGGAAACGAGCCTTTCCCAGGTCATAGAACGCCGCAAGACCACCATGGCCAATCTCGAAGCGACGCAAAAGCGCATCGAGGAGCTGAACCCGCTTCTGCTCGACATCGAAAACAAGATCGCCGCCTCGACCAGCCAGAAGGAGCGCACCGATCTCGAATCCGAGCGCTCCAAGCTCGCGACCGAATACAACGAGAAGCAGGCCAAGGAGCAGGAGCTTCTGGCCGAGAGCCAGACGCTCGAACGCTACACCTCGATGTTCCAGACCTTCGTCGATTCGCTGAACAACCAGATCGCGGCGCAGAACACGCTGATCAACAAGCTGACCATCGATACCGAGCAGCGCATCGTGCTCTACAAGGCGCTCGAGGATTCGCTGAAGACGGCGGCCCAGCAGGACGTTGCCCACAAGATCAACACGCTGGGCTCGAAGGTCGACAACACCGCCGAAGAGACCATGGCCGGCATCGGTGCAGCCGCCCAGAAACACATCGGCGACCTGCTCGAACTGCACGAGAAAAACATGGTGGCGACCGCCGACATCCAGCGCCGCAAGAAGCTCGCCGACGACGCCTTCGCCCGCCGCTTCGACGACGTGCTGAAGAAGCACAACGCTTCGGATTATGTGCAGTCGTAACTAGGCCAGCCAGGTTAATGTTGCGCCCTGTCGCGCCCCCCTCTGGCCTGCCGGCCATCTCCCCCTCAAAGGGGGAGATCAGGCGGCGGCTTGGACTTCGCCAATTTTCGGCGATGAAAAGCGGGCCGCAGCGAACACGACAGCTAATCTCCCCACCTGTGGGGGAGATGGCCGGCAGGCCAGAGGGGGGCAACGTCGAGCCCATGCATTCAAGGTTTCGCCTATGACCCCCACCGACGACCCAGCCGTCCGCTATTTCGACGCGATTGCGGCGGCGCTGAGCGGGCTTGAAATCTTCATGCGCGACGACCGCTCGCCGCTCTACCGGCACGGCATCGTCGCCAAGGTCGCGGCTGAGTACATCGCGCGGCTGGAACGTTCGTTCGCCTGCTGGCGCAACCGGCTCGGCTTCCTGGAGACCTTCAAGATTTCCCGCGCCGAAAGCGGCTTTCCTGTCTTCCAAAACGTGCTGGAGCTTGAAAACGACCGCCGCAGCGCCGCGCAGCGCCTTGCCAGCATCCCGCCTGCAGGCGAATTGCGCGAGGAGATGGCCGACTTCATCCTGCGCCACAAGGAATTCCCCGAGGCGCTGCAGCGCTCGATGGCCGAGCGGCTTTACCTCGAAGACGTCAAGGATGGCGTGACCTTTTCCCCCTTCATCCTGGCGCAGACAGCCAAGGTGTCGGTCAACCCGAAGTCGATGCGGCCTTATTATCTCGTCCACTGGGGCAGCTTCGACGGCACGGCCAACCTGCCGCTGATCTATATGGCGACGGTGGAGGATTCATCCGAGGCGATGGTCGACCAGTTGGTCGATACCAAGACCGGAAAGCTTAACGAAAAGATCGACATTCCGCTTCCTGTCGAAGGGTTGCTCAACCCTGACCTCGCCCATCGCTTCGATGACTTTACAGAGAAAAACTCGGCCTATTCGCTCTCTCCGCTGACGGTTGCGACCAATCTCGACAAGGATTTTCCCGAACTGCACCCCAAGCAGCTGAGGCGCATGGTGCTCGGGCCGTTCTATTCGGCCGGCATCACCGACCACAATTCGACGGTGAGCGAGGTATTGTCCAAGGTGCGCAAGGCGGACAACGCCTGGCTGCTGACCTGGACCATCCAGGAGGTTTACTCGAAGGCCGAAAAGCCGGGACGCAAGGGCCTGTGGTCGAGCGAACCGGCGAGCGAGGAATTCTTCATCAACACCGACGATCTCGAAGCCGCGCGCCAGGGCGTGTCGAACTACGAAAAGCACGCGCTCATTCCGCACGAAGCCTATCAGGCACTGTATGCGGCGGGCGAAGCCGAAAAGATTTTCGCCGGCTACAAGGTGCATATCCTGTCGAAGGGACAGGTGATTTCGGATGTTTAGCGCACGATCTGCCTGGGGCTGCTCAGCCCCTCACCCTTACCCTCTCCCCGTGAACAACGGGGAGAGGGAGACGTCGACGTTGCGGCCGGCCTCCTTCTCCCCGTCTTCACGGGGAGAAGGTCCGGCAGGGGATGAGGGGCAGCGCCGACGCTCCCCTGAACGAGCGAGGGTTCAATGGACACCGGCCTGACCACGATTTCCGAAGCCGACATCGAAAAGCACCGCGCAACCGCGCAAAGCTTCATCACCCGCATCGTTGTGCTGGAGGATTCGTCCGGCCAGTCGGGCACGGCCCTTGCCGGCACCAATCGCCGCTTCGTATCGACGGTGTCGACCGGTTCGATCCGCAAGACGCGCGAGGTCGAGCTGCAAAAGACCGTCACCGCTGTCCGCCCCGACGACCAGCTGATGTCGATCCCCCAGCATACGCTTTTGTTCCGCGCCCGACGCGGCATCGCTGTGGCACTTGCCGTTTCCGACGTCTTTTCACGCTCGACCGATCTCGAGGCGCTGCAGGCGAAGAATGCGCGCGCACCACTGGAAGGCGACGAGGCCTCGCATTTCAAGAAGCTGCTTTCAGCATCAGCCTATGTCGCCGCTTTCTCGCTTGCCTCCTATCTCGCCCAGCTGATCGACAGCGACGGCGAAGCACCCAACGATGTCGCCGAGCCCGACTTCCTGTTCGACACGCCGCAAGATGCGGTGAAGTCGATCGTTTCTGGCCTCGACCGGGCATTGGCTGGCGCGAAGGATGACGCCGGCCTTTTGACCCGCGCCCGCGCATTTGCCCGCGTGACGATCGAGGGCCTGCTCCAGCGCAAGGGCCGATTCGACGGGCTCGGCGCCTTTGAGAATGCCCATATCCGCATCGACGCCGACGACTTCACGCTCGACGGTTTTGACGTAGCGCCTGGCAAGAAGTCGAAGCCGCTGGTGATGACCTTCAAGAAGCCCGAGGAGGTCGTCGGCAACCACATCGCCAAGTTCCAGTCGGTCAGGCTCGCCAAGATGCTCATGGCCTACGACTTCGAGCGCGAGATGAATCCCTTCGTCGAACTCGGCGGCTTTTTATTCACCTTCATCGGCGACGGCGCGCCGGGCACCGGCAAGACGACGCTGATCCAGATGATCGCCGGCCTCGTCAACAACTACTGCCAGGTCGCCGGCTATCCCTTCGCCTATGAGAATTTCGGCGTCGACCAGATCTCCTCCTACCAGGGCAAGTCGGGGCAGAACTGCCGCCAGTTCATCAACAATGTGCTCAACCCCCGCGCCATCGGCTTCGGCACCATCGACGACATCGACCAGGTGGCGGCCAAGCGCTCCGACGACCGGGCTTCCGCCGGCCAGCAGGAAATCACCGGCGTGCTGATGGACGCCTTCGCCGGTGCCGGCACAGTGGTGCGCGGCAACTGCTCCTTCGGCATGTTTTCCAACTATCCCGAAAACGTCGATGATGCGCTGCGCCAGCGCGCAGGCGCGCGCTGGCTGGTCGACGGCCCCCAGACCCGCGACGACTACATTGACATCTTTGTCCTGCTTGCCGGCAAGAACCACAAGATCCCGCTGGGAGAGCATCAGCTTTACGCCGCGCAGGAAATCCAGCGCGCCGTGACCGAGGCTTATGAAGAGCATGCCAAGCCGCAGGAAGAAGGCCTGGAAAAGGTCTTCGAGCGTTTCATGAAGGACAATGGCGCGCCCAAGACGTTGGCCGACGTCGGCACCTATTTGCACATGATCAAGGAAGCCGAGCCGCGCTTCACCGGCCGCGCCATCAAGAACGTCACCGACGCCATCAAGATGCGCGCCATGGACATCGAACTGCCCGACGAGTGGTTCGAGAAGCCGGAAACCTTCATGCACAAGGGCTACGACGAGAAGAAGGCGATGATCGAGGAACTGCGCGGCCCGTTCTCGATGGACATGGTGATGCAGGAAATCAACCGCTACGCCGACAGCGAGTTCCGCTATTCGGACAAGTCGGACGACGCTGCCGTGTCGAAGCTGCTGCGCGATGCAAGGCTGCGCGAACGCGCGCAAAAGGAGATGGAAGAGCTGAAGGCGAAGGGGTTGTGGAATGCGTAGCTTCCGGCTGCCCCTCATCCGCCTGCCGGCACTTTCTCCCCGCGAAGGACGCGGAGAAGGACGAAGCGGCAACGTTGAAGCCCCCCTCTCTCCGTCATTCACGGGGAGAGGGTAAGGGTGAGGGGCAACCTGATGCGTGGTCCACAACTTGCCAAGACCAACAGAGCGCGATCGCTGCGCAAAGCGGACAACGATGCTGAACAGGCACTTTGGACAGAACTTCGCGACCGGAGGCTGAACGGATACAAGTTCAACAGGCAGCTTCCTATCGGCCCGTATTATGCGGACTTTGCCTGCCGTGAAGCCAAGCTTGTTGTTGAGCTCGACGGCAGCCACCATGCTGGCAGCGAACATGATCCATTTCGAGACCAGTACATGCTCGCGGAGGACTGGTCGATTCTGCGGCTGTGGAACGTCGATGCACTGAAGGAACGAGAGAGCGTTATGGACACAATCCTGGCGGCCCTCGAAGGTCGACTTGAGAAACAAGTCGATGCAGTTGATCTGCGTTTCCTTGCTGCCGCCGGGTATGGAGAACAACGACATTGAGCGTCCGCGCCGCCCCTCATCCCCTGCCGGACCTTCTCCCCGTAACAACGGGGAGAAGGAGGATGGCCGCAACGCTGACGCCCCCCTCTCCCCGTCCTTCACGGGGAGAGGGTGAGGGTGAGGGGCAACTCTGATGGACCTCCTTCGCGACAACGAACTGATCTACGGCCGGCTTCTGCCGATCGACGAGCCGCATCTCATCGAGCGCTACAACAAGGCGCTGAGGGCGTTCGGGCTGGAGCCGACGAAACTCAAGAGTTTCCAGATCGACCGCACCGGCTTTTCGCCCGAGATTGCCGAAGAGCTCGGCGATTACCAGTATCTCGACCCAAACGAGGTCAACCGCCGCTTCATCATCCTGACGCCGTCGCAGATCGACCTGCCGGTGGTGCACACCGCGTTTTCCAACACCTCGCAGCTGCTCTACGAATTCATGTCCAAGAACCAGCGCGCGATCGATGCGCTGACGATCAAGGACGTGATCTACGGCGAGATCGAGGACTCCGTGTCCAAGGTCGAGGACATCGAGGACCTTCTGTCGATCAGCCAGGTCGAATTCCGCGTGCTGTCGGCCGAGGACGTGCTCGGCAAGGCAGCCGAACTCGGCAAGCTCGTCGACAAGCTGAAGCAGGAACCCGAGGCCTGGCGCGACGACGCCATGCTTCAACGCATGGTCGATCTCGCCAAGGTCTGCGGCGATATCCGCGAAAACGCGCTCGTGCCGGACCAGGTGATCTTCCGCCACAACGCGTTCTGGACCAGCCATTTCGGCGGCGTCTACGTCTTCGTCGATCCCGATGTGACGACAGTCATCTCCGATCCGGCAGCGCCAGGCTTCCGCCGCTCGCGGCCCTGGCAGGTGAGCTACCTCTCGATCAAGGACGCCGACAAGGTGTTCAAGTTCCTTGCCTCGACCGGCCGGCTAGACCTGCCCCGCGCCTCCTGGATCGAAAGTTCGGGCTATCTCGAACATCGCGCCGAGATGGCGGTGCGCGCACTGATCCGTCAGGCCGAACCCAAGCGCAACATCGGCGAAGTCGACAAGGTCTGGCTGCAGACATGGATCCATGGCCATGCCGATGCGATCAACCGCGACGGCACTTTCCCCTTCCTCAATGCGGCTAAGCGCGAGATCGCGCAGTTCGGCCAGTTGCGGCTCGAGGACGTCGCCCCGTTGCACCGCTTCCTCGTGGTGCGCGCCAAGCCCGACCATCCCGATGCCTGGCTGACAAACCGCCTGATTTCGGAATTCGTGCCGTCTGATTTGGTGTCGCGCTACGTCTTCAACAAGCAAGGTTTCTACAAGGACTACCAAGAGCTCAACGAGACCTGGCGATCCAATGTTGTGGACACGCTGAAAAACTCATATCTGAATGACAAGGCAGCGTTCCGCGCACAGCTCTACGGCCTGACCGACTGAGGGGATTCATCCAATGCTTGATCCGATCGTGAATTTCTTCACCCGGATATTCCAGTTGATCGGGCGTGGCATCGGCTTCGTCATTGGCATCATCTTGTGGCCGTTCATGTGGGTGGGGCGCTGGTACGGCCAGCGCGGCCTGATTCTGAAGGCCGTTGTCGGGCTGATCGTTGCCACCATCGTCGGCCTCTATGCCTACTTCTTCTACGTCACGCAGTTCTGGAAGGATTTCGACCCGGATTACCCTGCTCGCGTGGCGGCGGGTTCGAAAACCGCCCAGGCAGCGAACGCACTTGCGGGTGATCCGATCGGTGCGCCGGCCGCAGCGACAGGCACTGCGGCGGCACCTGCGCCGCAAAGCTGCAAGCGCTCCGAAATCGCTGCCGTCTCGGCCGACCTCGTCGACTTCAACGTCAACCGCAACGCCTGGATTTCTTCCATGCTGGCGTCGAAAATCGGCTTCTTCGGCGTGCCGTGGCGCAATACGCCCTTCATGGACAACAAGGCCGCGTTCCAGCTTGGCATCAACCAGGTGCTGCGCCGCACCACCACCGAGCTTGTCGATGCGCTGGGCCGCGCCCGCGGCACCTCGCGTATCGACCAGAACCTGCAGGATGCGCGCACGGCGCTGGCCTGGGATGAAGACGCCTGGTACATCGGTCTGCGCGGCCCGACGCGCCCGACGCCAAGCGTCTACCGCGAGGCGATCCAGAAGCTGAACGCCTTCAACGCCAGCCTCGAAAAATGCCAGGCGACCTTCGATGCCCGCGCCGACAACCTGCTCCAGTTCCTCGACCGCATCGCCGGCGACATGGGCTCGACGTCGGACATCCTGCGTAGCCAGATCGAGGCGTCCGACGCCGGCTGGTTCGATCCGCGCGCCGATGACCGCTTCTGGTTCGCCTACGGCCAACTCTATGCCTATTACGGCATGCTGAGCGCGACCCGCGAAGACTTCTCGGCGGTGATCCGCGAGCGCAACCTGACCACGTTGTGGGATACGATGCAGACCCAGATGCGCGACGCGCTCAACATGCAGCCCTGGATCATCTCCAACGGCAACGAGTCGAGCTCGCTCTTCCCCTCGCATCTGGCGACGATGGGCTTCAACCTGCTGCGGGCGCGTTCGCAGATCGTCGAAATCCGCGGCGTACTCGACCGATAGGGCGCTGCGCGCCCATCCGGGCGCGCAAGCCTCGCCGACCACGCCCTGTCGCAATCCGTGCATTGGGCGGCTGTTTTGAGACGGCGGGCAACAGCGATGTCGCGCTTGTATGGCGCCGACATGGTGGCCATGGCGCCATCCAGCCAATCATTTCCGGAGGAGCCGTCATGGCCGAATTCAAGACCGACATCGAGATCGCCCGTGCGGCGAAGAAGAAGCAGATCCAGGAGATCGGCGCCAAGATCGGCATTCCGAGCGA
>NZ_QGGX01000021.1 GCF_003148805.1 Aminobacter sp. AP02 | reverse complement strand
TCAGCCTGCCAGCCGTGGCGCGCTGATCAGCCCGGCCAATGCCGGAGAGCTCGGCGACCAATGCCGCAAGCTACACCACTTAGCGGGACACGATCTGGTGGTCCGATACGCTTGCCTGGGATCCAATGGCGCAAGTGCGATTGCAGTGCGCAGTCATTGTCGACGTGTTTCGATCAGTCGAGCTGCGACCGACAAGGCAGGGGAACGCCTTTGGCTCCAGCGAACTGGAAGCAAGCCGATGACGATTGCCAGACTGACATGTGGAAGGAGAAGTGGTGCCGCTTGCGTGACTCGAACACGCGACCCCATCATTACGAATGATGTGCTCTACCAACTGAGCTAAAGCGGCTTCCAGGCTTCGCGACACGAAGGCGCGAGACAGTGAGTGCCTGATAACTTCATTGCGCTTGGATTTCAAGCGGCCTTTGAAGGGTTTTGACAAGTGGCGAAGAAGTCGCCGCCTGTCGCTGCGTAAGGGCGCTGAGGTTGCGCCGTGTGCGGCCCTTGGCGATCAGCCGGCGATGCGCGCCTTGGCTGCGGCGTATTCATTGGCCAGTCGCTCGACCAGTTCGGCGACCGGTACGACCTTGTCGACGGCGCCGATGCCCTGGCCGCAGCCCCAGATGTCCTTCCAGGCCTTGTATTTGTTGTCGCCCTCGAAATCCATCTGCGTCGGGTCGGAGACGGCCAGGTTGTCGGGGTCCATGCCGGCGGCGCGTACCGAGCCCTTGAGGTAGTTGCCGTGGATGCCGGTGAACAGGTTGGAATAGACGATGTCGGCCGCCTTGGATTCGACGATCATCTGCTTGTAGGCATCAGCCGCGCGGGCCTCTTCGGTGGCGATGAAGGGCGAGCCGATATAGGCGAGGTCGGCACCCATGGCCTGCGCAGCCAGCACCGCACCGCCATTGGCGATGGCACCCGACAAGAGCAGCGGGCCGTCGAACCACTGGCGGATTTCCTGGATCAGCGCGAAAGGCGACAGAGTGCCGGCATGGCCGCCGGCGCCGGCAGCGACTGCGATCAGGCCGTCGGCGCCCATCTTGATCGCCTTGCGGGCGTGGCGGTCGTGGATGATGTCGTGCAAAACGATGCCGCCATAGGAATGGACGGCCTGGTTGACCTCTTCGACGGCGCCGAGCGAGGAGATGACGATCGGAACGCGGTATTTCACGCACAGGCGCAGGTCGTGCTCAAGCCGCTTGTTCGACTTGTGGACGATCTGGTTGACGGCGAAGGGGGCCGCGGGGCGATCCGGATTGGCTGCGTCATGGGCGGCGAGGTCCTCGGTGACCATGGCCAGCCACTCGTCGAGCTGGGCCTCGGGTCGTGCGTTCAGCGCCGGGAACGAGCCGACGACACCAGCCTTGCACTGCGCCAGCACCAGCGGCGGATGCGAGATGATGAACAGCGGTGCGCCGACCACAGGCACGCGCAAATTCTTCTTGAGGATTTCAGGCAGCGCCACGCTTGTCTCTCCCGGTTCTCGATTTTGACGTTTCCGTAAACGTCACTCCATATAGCAGATCGAGCGCGATCGACAATGTACAGGCTTGAGAGCTTGCCGCGCTTGTTTTGCCGACCTCAAGGCACATTGCATCCAGTTTTGGCCGACAAAACGCTAACAGCGCCGTTGATTGATGCCTTTTCTGCCGCTAACCATCTGGCAACACAGGCGCCGTTACGAGGAATGTCGATTGGATTCGATCGAAAAGGCGATCCGGAACGCTTTTGAAAAAGGCGATCCCGAGAACCGCGAGTTTCGCGAAAAGGTCTATCGCGCGGCTTTTGCGGCACTTGACCGTGCGCTCAAGAACAACCCGGCCATGACGGTGGAGGTAGCGATCAACCGCCGCAAGGCGCTGCAAGCGACGATCACCGACATAGAATCGGAGTTCATGCCGGCTGGCCCCGCGGTATCGGTCGGCGCGACCAATGCGACCTCGGCTCCGGAAGTTTCGCTCAACGGCAACGGCGCGGCCAAGGCGCCGTCCGTCTCCATCGGCAAGCCGGCAAAGGGCGTGACCCCGGTCGTGCCTGACATCATGCCCGATACGATCCTGCCTGGCGCTCCGCCGGTCGAGATCACCGAAAAGCGCAGCCGGGCCGAGCGGCGTGCCGCCGACCGCGCCAGCGCGCGCAGCGAAAGGCGGCGTCCTTACGCGGCGATGTTTTTTGCGGTGACCCTGCTCGCCATGGGTGGCATCGGCGCCTGGTGGGCGGTGCAGACCGACCTGTTCAAATCGGCGGCCGAGATCGACACTTCGGTGCACAATCCGCCGAAGCAGCTGGATAGCGAGGATTTTTCGCCTGACGGCGCAAATGTCGGTCCGGCGCGCCCGGGCGATGTTGATCAGGCACGCAACTGGATCAGCGTGTTCACGCCAACAGACATGACTGACGTCAGCGTGCCGAGCGGCACGACGGCCGAAATCACTACGGACGACACTGGCCGCTACCTTCGCATTCGCTCGGGCACGACGGGATCGGCGGTCAGTTTCGACGTCGGCCAGGGCGTGCTCGAACAGATAGCGGGCAAGCATGCGGTCTTCGACATCGTGGCCCGCGCCGAGGACGGCAAGGAAACGCAGATGGCCGTCGACTGCAATTTCGGCGAGCTCGGCGATTGTGGCCGCAAGCGCTATATCGTCAGCTATCAGCGTGGCGAATATCTGTTCGAGATGGACGTGCCCGACAAGAAGCCGGGTGCCGCCGGCAGCATCGCCATCAATTCGGACTTCGCCAAGGAAGGCAAGGCGGTCGACATCTACGAGATCCGGGTCTCGGTGACCGAATAGGGGCCCGGTCTGGTCCCCTAGTCCAGCAGCGCCCGCAGCGTTTCGATGCGGTCGGCCTCGGCCGACGGCTTGTCCCAGCGCAGGCGCGATATCCGGGGAAAGCGCATGGCGACGCCGGATTTGTGGCGCGTCGAGCGGTTGAGGCCTTCAAAGGCGACTTCCAGAACCAGCCCGTTGTTCCTGTCGGCGCGCACCGAGCGCACGGGGCCAAAGCGTTCGATGGTGTTGTCGCGGACATATTTGTCGATCTGCTTCAGCTCCTCGTCGGTGAAGCCGAAATAGGCCTTGCCGACCGGCACCAGCTCCTCAGCGCCCTCGGCACCCGACCAGACACCGAAGGTATAGTCGGAATAAAAGCTCGATCGCTTGCCGTGGCCGCGCTGGGCATACATCAGCACCGCGTCGACCGTGTGCGGGTCGCGCTTCCACTTGAACCACGGACCTTTGGGGCGACCGGCGAGATAGGGCGAATCGAGCCGCTTCAGCATCACGCCTTCGATGATCGGGTGTGGTGGAGCGCGTCGCATCTCTTCGAGTGCTGCCCAATCATCGAACCGAACCAGCGGCGACAGGTCGAAGCGGCCTGGATCAAGGGTGGCGATGAAAGCTTCGAGCCGCTTTCGCCGCGCGGTGAAGGGCAGGGCGCGCACGTCCTCGCCGTAGATCTGGAGCAGGTCGTAGCAGCGTACGAAGGCCGGATATTGCGCCTGCATCTTGGTCGAGACGGTCTTGCGGTTGAGCCGCTGCTGCAGATCGGAGAAGGTGCCGGTGGCTTCAGCCGGCAAGCCGACGAGGAGTTCGCCGTCGAGTGCGGCGTCGAAATTCATCGCCGCCACGACGTCGGGAAAGGCACCCGACACATCGTCGCCGGTGCGCGAATAGAGACGTCGGATACCGCTCTCGGACACGGCCTGGACCCGGATACCGTCCCATTTCCACTCGGCGGCATAGTCGGCGGGAGCGAGCTTCTCAAGGTCGCCGTCTCCGACAGGATTGGACAGCATGACCGGGCGGAACAGCGCCTTGGCTGCCTTCTCCGGCTTCGGTGCATGGCCTTCCAGCCAGGCGAAGAGTTCGGCATAGGGGGCGGAAAGGCCGTGCCAGAGTTCCTCGATTTCAGATACCTCGACCTTGCCGAGATCGGCGAGCGCCTGCTTGGCGAGCCTGGCCGACACACCGATACGCAAGCCGCCGGTGACCAGCTTGATGATGGCGAAACGGGCCGACACACCTGATTGGTCGAGGAGACGGGCAAGCACGGCCGGCCCGTCCGACCGGCTTGCCGATTGCAGCTTTTCGACCACCTCGGCAAGCGTGATGTCGTGGTTGGGCCGGCTCCCCGGCGTCTCGGGCCAGACCAGCGAGACCGTTTCGGCGAGGTCGCCGACATAGTCGTAGGAGTAGCCGAAAAGCACCGGGTCCATCCTCTCGGCCACCAGTTGGCGCAGCATGGCGGGTTTGACGGATGCGATGTTGAGATCGCCGGTCAGGGCGGCAAGCGCGAGCCCTCGGTCGGGATCCTCGACCTCGCGGAAATAGTCGGTGATGAGCTTGAGCTTGCCGTTGCGCGACGGCGTCAGCACGAGGCGGTCGAGGAGCTCGGCGAAGCGGTTCATCAGTCCCCCTCGTCCTCGTAGCCGACGAGGTGCAAGGGCCGGGCGACGATGCCGTTGAGTTCGCACCAGCGCACCAGCGCTTCCTCGCGGCCGTGGGTGACCCAGACTTCGCCGGCGCCGGTATCCCTGATCGTTTTGGTCAGCTCGTCCCAGTCGGAATGGTCGGAAATGATGAGCGGCAACTCGACGCCGCCTTGCTTTGCGCGCTGGCGGATGCGCATCCAGCCCGAGGCGAAGCAGGCGAGCGGATCGGGAAAACGCCGCGCCCAGCGGTCGGCGAAGCTCGACGAGGGTGCGACGATGATCGCGCCGGCGAAATCGCGCTTGTCGCCGTCCTCGACGGTCGCCGGCTGCAGGTCGCCGAGCGCCACGCCCTGGCTCTCGTAATAGTCGCTGAGCCGGGAAATAGCGCCGTGAATGTAGATCGGCTTGTCGTAGCCCTGGTCGCGCAACAGGCGCATGACGCGCTGTGCCTTGCCAAGTGCATAGGCGCCGACGAGATGGGCACGCTCGGGAAACTGGTGCACCGATTTGAGCAAGCGGGCGATCTCGACCGCAGCGTCGGGATGACGGAACACCGGCAGCGCAAAGGTCGCCTCCGATATGAAGACGTCGCAAGGCACGACCTCGAACGGCGCGCAGGTGGGATCCGCGCTGCGCTTGTAGTCGCCCGAGGCAACGATGCGCAGGCCGTTGTGCTCGACCGCGATCTGCGCCGAGCCGAGCACATGGCCGGCGGGATGGAACGAGATCCTGACGTCGCCGAGTTGAAGCTTCTCGCCGAACGCCATCGCCTGGGTCGTCCCGGCAAAGCCCGGCCCGCAGCGGATGGCCATGATGTCGAGCGTCTGTTGCGTCGCCAGCACCTTGGCATGGCCGGGGCGGGCATGGTCGGAATGGCCATGGGTGATGAGCGCGCGATCCACCGCGCGCACCGGGTCGATGTAGAAATCGCCGGGCGGGCAATAAAGCCCCTCGGGGCGAGGATGAAGCAGGTCGCTGGCGCGCATTGTTTCAAGATAGGCATTTGGCGCTTGCGTGGAAGGCCGCTTTGGCAGTAATGCGCGCCACTCTCCTCTTTATGGATCCCGCGCTTGACGCTGTTGCAGCTCTCTTCCAACGACCTGCTTGCCGACCGGCGGGCGGACTATGCCGAAATGCTGTTCGGTTCGGGCGAGCACGCAGCCGCCGCCGAGCTGATGCTGGGTGCGCTCGAAATCGCACCGAAATGGGCGATGGGCTGGTTTCGCCTCGGCGAGATGCAGGAAGCCGCCGGTGCGCTCGACGCCGCAGCCGAGGCCTGGCGTATGTCGCTGAAGCTCGAACCAGCGGATCGGCCAGGGGCTGCGCTCAAGCTGCAGCTGATCGGTGCTGCCCCTGCGAGCGAAAGCCCGCCGAGTGCCTTTGTCGAGACCTTGTTCGACCAGTATGCCGACAAGTTCGACCACGCGCTGGTCGAGACCTTGCACTACCGCGTGCCAGAGCTGCTGACGGCGGCGATTGCCGCAACCGGTCGGACGCATTTCGACCATGCGATCGATCTCGGCTGCGGCACCGGCCTGATGGGCGTGAAGTTGCGGTCCGCGGCGAAGCGGCTCGACGGCTACGACATCTCGGCCGAGATGCTGCGCAAGGCGCGCGATAAGGGCGTCTATGACAGGCTTGAAAAGGCCGACCTGCAGGAATTGGAATTTGCGGGCGAGGCAGCAGACCTTGTCACCGCCGCCGACGTGTTCATGTATCTCGGTGGCCTCGACCGGGTGTTTGCGAGCGTCATGAAAATGCTGGCGCCGGGTGGGCTGTTTGCCTTTTCGGTCGAGCGGTTCGCGGGCGAGGGCGCCTTTGAGTTGCAGGCCTCGCGCCGCTATGCCCATTCCGAAGCCTATGTGCACGGGCTGATTGCGGCCGCCGGTCTGAGGCTGGTGTCGCTGGAGCGCGCCGTGATCAGGCAGGACCGCCGCGAGCCGGTCGAAGGGCTGATCGTGGTGACGGAGAGGGCGGCCTAGCGGCTGCTGCTCGGGCTGCCGAACATGCCGCGCGAGCGCAGCGGCTTTTCCGTGGACTTTTCGGTTATGCCCGCCTGCTTTTGCAGCTGCTCGATTTGCGCCTGAAGCTCGCGGACGAGTTTTTCCAGCTCGGTGATGCGGGCTTCGTGGGAGGCTGTGTCGGTCATGGTGTCTGGCTCGATTGTACAGTTTCCACCATGTGAAGCGGTGTAGGAAGAGATGCAAGTCGGGAAGGCCTCATTCCTTTGCACCCCAAGGCTTGTTCGATGCCGTCTCCTTGATCCCTTTTTGTTCCAGATTCCGCTTGGCGCGGGGGTGCGCGCGCGTTAGGTCTGTGGCGTGACGAGCCAAGCGCGACTGGAGCCGAATTCGACTGCCGCCCTGCTGCCTGAACCATTCGTGCGATGGTTCGCCGAGCGCGGCTGGTCGCCGCGCGCGCATCAGCTCGACTTGCTGGCCAGTGCTCAGCAGGGCAATTCGGTGCTGTTGATTGCCCCCACGGGTGCCGGCAAGACCCTGGCCGGCTTCCTGCCCGCGCTGACCGACCTCGCCATCCGGCCGAAGAAGCGGCCGGGCGAGGCGCAGCGTGGCGTGCATACTCTCTACATCTCGCCGCTCAAGGCACTGGCCGTCGATATCGAGCGCAATCTGGGCAAGCCGGTGACCGAGATCGGCCTGCCAATCACGATGGAAACGCGTACCGGAGACACGCCGGCCCACAAGCGCACGCGACAAAAGCTTTCGCCGCCCGAGATACTGCTGACGACACCGGAACAGCTGGCGCTGCTGATCGCCTCCTCCGATGCCGAGCGGTTCTTTTCCGACCTGCGCTACATCGTGCTCGACGAGTTGCACTCACTGGTCACATCCAAGCGAGGCCACCTGCTGTCGCTCGGGCTGGCGCGGCTGCGCGCCTTCGTCCCCGGCCTCCAGGCGATCGGTCTGTCGGCGACGGTGGCCCAGCCGGATGAGTTGCGGCGCTGGCTGGTCAACCAGAACCCTGCCGGCGACATGGCCGATTTGATCACGGTAACAGGTGGCGCCAAGCCCGAGATCACCATTCTCGATTCCGAAGAGCACGTGCCTTGGTCGGGCCATTCGGCGCGCTATGCCATTCCTGACGTCTACGAGGCCATCCGCAAGCATCGCACGACCCTGCTGTTCGTCAACACGCGCAGCCAGGCCGAGCTGTTGTTTCAGGAGCTGTGGCGTGTCAACGACGACAGCCTGCCGATCGCACTGCATCACGGCTCGCTCGACGTCGGCCAGCGCCGCCGCGTCGAAAAGGCCATGGCAGACAATGCGTTGCGTGCCGTGGTGGCGACCTCGACGCTCGATCTCGGTATCGACTGGGGCGATGTCGATCTCGTCATCCATGTCGGCGCACCGAAGGGCGCGAGCCGGCTGGCCCAGCGTATCGGCCGCGCCAACCACCGCATGGACGAGCCAAGCCGGGCGATCCTCGTGCCAGCCAATCGCTTCGAGGTGCTGGAATGCCGGGCGGCACTCGAGGCCAACTATCTCGGCGCGCAGGACACCCCGCCGCTCATCGAGGGCGCGCTCGATGTCCTGGCGCAGCATGTGCTGGGTTGCGCTTGTGGTGCGCCTTTCCGCGCCGATGACCTGTTCGACGAGGTGAGGGGGGCTGCTCCTTATGCCGCGCTTGATCGCGATACCTTCGACCGCGTCGTCGATTTTGTCGCCACCGGCGGCTATGCGCTGCGCAGCTATGAGCGCTACGCCCGCATTCGCCTGACCAAGGATGGTACCTGGCGCGTTTCGAACCCCCGCATTACCCAGCAGTACCGGCTCAACGTCGGCACCATCATCGAAGCGCCGATGCTGAATGTTCGCTTCACCCGCGCCAAGGGCAAATCGGGTGCTGGAAGCGCTCAGTCGCTTGCGCTGCGCGGTGGCCCGGTCCTCGGCAAGATCGAGGAGTATTTCGTCGAAACACTGTCGATCGGCGAGATGTTCATCTTCGCCGGCAAGGTGCTGCGCTTCGAAGGCATCCGCGAAAACGAGTGCTACGTTTCATCAGGCGGTGGCGGCAACGTGCTGGTGCCCTCTTACGCCGGTGGCAAGTTTCCGCTGTCGACCTATCTCGCCGAGCAGGTGCGCGGCATGCTTGCGGACCCAAAGCGCTGGAAAGCGCTGCCCGAGCAGGTGTCGGACTGGCTGCGCATGCAGCAGATGAAATCGATCCTGCCAAAGCGCGGGGACCTCTTGATCGAGACATTTCCGCGCGGCGAGCGCCACTACATGGTGGTCTATCCCTTCGAAGGCCGGCTGGCACATCAGACGCTTGGCATGTTGCTGACCAGGCGGCTGGAGCGAGCCGGTGCGCGGCCACTTGGTTTTGTCGCCACCGACTATTCGTTGGCCATCTGGGCGCTCGGCGATCTGGGCGCGATGTTCAGGGCGAGGAAGCCATCGCTCGCCGAGCTATTCGACGAGGACATGCTGGGCGACGACCTTGAGGCATGGCTGGCCGACAGCTGGCTGCTCAAGCGCACCTTCCGCAATTGCGCGGTGATTTCCGGCTTGATCGAAAAGCGCTTTCCCGGCCAGGAAAAGAGCGGCCGGCAGGTCACGGTTTCGGCCGACCTCATTTATGACGTCTTGCGCAGCCATGAGCCCGACCACATCCTGCTCAAGGCGACGCGGGCGGACGCTGCCAGCGGACTGCTCGATGTCAGGAGGCTGGCCGAAATGCTCTCGCGTGTTCGCGGACGAATCGTCCATAAGATGCTCGACCAGATTTCGCCGCTGGCGGTGCCGGTGATGCTGGAAATCGGCAGGGAGCCGGTCAATGGCGAGGCCAACGATACGCTGCTGCTCGAAGCGGCGGACCTGATCGAAGAGGCAATGGGAAGAGCATGAACATAGCCGCGCGGGATCTGGTCAGGGACGGCTGCGAAGCGATCGCAATCGCTGGCGTGCGTGCTGTCTGCGACCAGCGCGGGGCGCTGCATTTCCCCGAGCTCGACCTGCTCGTCGTCTCGGACCTGCATCTCGAGAAGGGTTCTTCCTTTGCCCGCCGCGGCCGCCTGATCCCGCCCTACGACACGGCGGCGACGCTTCTGCGGCTCGCGTCCGTCGTCGAGGACTATGCGCCGAAGACCATCGTCAGCCTTGGCGACAGCTTCCATGATGGCGAAGGTGCTGCACGCTTGCCGGACCCGTTCCGCGACAGCCTGATCGGCATGATGAAGGGCCGCGACTGGTTCTGGGTCGCGGGCAACCACGATCCCGACGCACCCGATGATCTGCCCGGCGAGACCGTTCAGGAATTGGCGGTTGGCGGCCTGGTGTTCCGCCATGAGCCGTCGAAAGGCCATGCCGAGGGCGAGGTTGCGGGGCATCTGCATCCTTGCGCGCGCATCGTCCAGCGCGGGCGGTCGGTCAGGCGGCGTTGTTTTGCCGGCGACGGCGCGCGGCTGGTGATGCCGGCTTTCGGCTCGTTCACCGGCTCGCTCAACGTGCTCGATCGTGCCTACAAGGGCATGTTTCGCGATGGCGCGCCGACCGCCTACATGATCGGCACGAGCCGGGTGTATGCGATCGCGGGCTCGCTGCTGAGACCAGGCTAGTTCTTCCCGCTTCGGAATCCGCCAGTTTTGCGGTAGTGTCGAAGCGAGCCAGGCAAGGCCCAGGAGTTTGAGTGACACCATGGATGCAACGGCTGATACCGCTCAAGTTGTCATCCGTCCGCCATTCGCATGGGGGCTTGCCGTTATTGCCGGGCTTGTTCTCCACTGGCTCGTACCGTGGCCGTTTCTGCCGGATCATCTGCCTGCGGGCTGGTTGGGCTGGATCATATTCATGCTCGCGCTGGCGTTGTTTGTCTGGGCTATCGTTACGATCACCAAGACGGGATCGAACGTCCCCACCAATCGGCCGACCACCGCCATCGTCGAGAGCGGACCCTATCGCTTTACCCGCAATCCCATCTATCTCGGCATGATGCTGGGGCTGGTCGGCTTGGCTGTCGCGTTGGACAATCTCTGGCTGCTGGTGACGCTGGTGCTTTTTGCGCTCACCATTCGTTACGGCGTCGTGGCCCGCGAGGAGCGCTATCTCGAACGCAAGTTCGGCGCTGTTTACGGTGGCTACCGATCACGCGTACGGCGATGGCTGTAGCTAGTCTTTCCTGAACACGATCCTGCCGAGCCAGCCGGTGAGCATGGCCAGGCCGATGGCAAACAGGCCGTAGCCGAAGCCGTGGTCGGTGGCGAAGCGGTAGATGGTCTGTTCGAAGCCTGACTTGACGATGGCGAGCTGGGCCGAGGTTTCCTTGATGAACAGGCCATTGCGGAACAGGAAGGCGCGCGCCTTGTGGGTGCCGACCGGCACGTTGGGGGCGAGGTGCAGCGTGGCACGGAACAGGCTCTGCGACAGGAACTGCACGCCGCCGACATTGTCGGAGTAGAGCCCGATCGCCTGCTTGCGCTCGCGCAACGCGTCGGTGAATTCCTGGATCGTCAGCGGACTGTCACGCTTGTCTTCCGGCTCCATGTAGATGTTGGAGGCGCCGAGTGAAAGCTGCCGGTAGTTGTTGGGATCGGTGATGTCCTGCGGCTGGCGCGTGGTCGCCACCGAATAAGACATCGGCACGTTGACGAAGGTTTCGGACTGGGTATTGATCCACATGCCGAGCACGCGGCTCTTGCGACGTACGACGACCGGCCGCGCCGGGCCTTCGAGCACGACATAGACGTCGTAGCGGCCCTGGCGGTTGATCAGCGGATCGGCGTTTTCGAGCGCACCGAAGATGGTGAGATCGGCGCCGGCGAAATTGGCCGTGATGGCGACGCGGTCGGTCGACAGGCCGATCTGGATGCTTTCGGGATGTGCCGGCTCCTGCGCCCACGCCGGAACGGCGGCGGTGAGCGCCAGCGCTGCAAGACATGCCGCCGCGCGCATCACAACAGCCCGCTCACGGCAGTCAGCGAATAGAGGTTCTGCGGCTTCACGAACAGGTCGAAGCCAAGGCGAAGGGCGACTGCCAGCACCAGCAGCGCCAGCAACGCGCGCAACTGTTCGCCGCGCAGCTTCTGGCCCGCCTTGGCGCCATATTGCGCGCCGGCGACACCGCCGACCATCAGCACCAGCGCCAATACGATGTCGACGGTCTGGTTGGTCGAGGAGTGGACAAGCGTGGTGAAGGCCGAGACGACGACGATCTGGAACAGCGAGGTTCCGACGACGACGTTGGTCGGCACCTTGAGCAGGTAGATCAGTGCCGGAACCATGATGAAGCCGCCGCCGACACCCATGATGGCCGAGAGGAAGCCGATGCCGGCGCCGATGCCGAGCACCGGGATGACCGAGACGAACAGCTTGGAGGTGCGGAAGCGCATCTTGAAGGGCAGGCGATGGATCCAGTTGTGCTGGCCGGATTTCTTCAGTGCCGGCGGCACCCCGCCCTTGGTCAGGCGCAGTGCATTGACGCTTTCGATCAGCATCAGCCCGCCAACGGTGCCCAAAAACACGACGTAGAGCAGTGAGATGAACAGGTCGAGCTGGCCGATGGCGCGCAAGAGCGCAAAGACGAACGCACCGGCGGCCGAGCCCGCGATACCGCCGGCAAGCAGCACCGTGCCGAGCTTGAAGTCGAGGGTGCCGCGCTTGAGATGGGCGAGCGCGCCCGAAAAGGACGAGGCGATGACCTGGTTGGCGCCGGTGGCGACGGCGATGGCGGGGGGGATGTTGTAGAAGATCAAAAGCGGCGTGATCAGGAAGCCGCCGCCGACGCCGAACATGCCCGACAGGAAGCCGACCGCCGCGCCCATGGCAAGGAGCACGAACACATTGACCGACATTTCCGCAATCGGGAGATAGATGCCCACCCGTCAGTCTCTGCAAAACGAATTGTTGCCGACGCCCATCCCTGGGAGCCCGTTGGCTACCGGGTACTTGCGCCGACATTGCGGCGAAGTCAAACTTCGCCGAGCACAAAACGAAAAATAACTCAATCAGTTAACCCACCGGTAAAGGCGGGCCGCAGAAAGCCTGAAAAGAGGAATTATTTACGCGCCAGCAAAGCCTCGACCAGTGGGCCATCGACCTCGCCTGTAGGTGCCATGGCGTTGTCCTTCTGGAAGGCGGCGATGGCGTCCTTGGTCTTCTGGCCCATCATGCCGTCGGGCTTGCCGACTTCGTAGCCGTTCTTGCTGAGGATCGCCTGGATGTTCTGCACGGCCCTCTTCATGTCGACCTTGGCCGGAGCGTCCTGCCAAGCGGCTGGGACGTCGACCGAGTTGGAGGCAGGGTCCAGCGCCTTGGGCTGCCAAAGTGCAGTCGTCTCCTTGGCACGCTTGAGCTGCTCGGGGTTGAGCGCCTTCGCGATCTCGTCGCGCTTGGAGGCCGCGTCATTGTCGCCCTGCTTGGCGACGAGCGCGAACCACTTGTAGGACTCTTCGAGGTTCTGCTTCATGCCGACACCCTTGGCGGCAAGAATGCCGAGATTGAACTGGCTGTCCTTGACCCCGAGTTCGGCGGCACTGGTGAACCAGCGGTTGGCAGAGTCGTTGTCGACCGTGCCGTCGGCGCCCATGGCAAGCAGCACGGCAAGATTGTGCATGGCGCTGGCGTTGCCCTGGGCGGCGGCGAGCTGGTACCAGGTCTTGGCCTTGGCAGCGTCGCGTTCGACCCCGGTGCCCTTCTCATACATGTTGCCGATGCGGTACTGGGCGGGGGCGAAACCGAGTTCGGCTGCCTTTTCGTACCACTGCGCTGCAGCCTTCATGTCGGCATTGGTGCCGCGTGCTTCGGCGTAGCGCGAGCCGATCTCGAACAGCGCCTTGGCGTCGCCGGCATTGGCCGCGTCGCGCAATGCGGTCGGGCCGACGGCTTCGGACATGAAGGCGGCAGGCGTGGGCGTTGGTTTGATCGTTTCGGTTACGAATGGCTGTGCCGGAATGGATTGCGTGCTGTTGCGATCGAGTGCGAGTTCGGCCGGTGCGTTGTCCTGGATCGCTTTGGCGATCATGTCGGGCTCAGCCACGGGCGCTTGAGAGACTTCGGGTTTATCACCATTGCGAACCGGAGCAGCATTTGTCCCGATGGGCTTGGCGGGGGCCGATGCCGCTACCTGGACCGGCTGTGCCGCCGTCGGTGCAACCGTGACGCTCGCGGTCTCGACCGGGTCGTTGAGGAAGGCCTTGCCGAGTTGCATGCCGGCGAGCGCCAGCATCACCGCGCCGACGGCCATCAGCACCGACTTGCGTCGCGACTTGATGAGATCGCCGATGCGCAGCGCGCGCACCGGGCCCTTGAGGTCGGAACTGCGCTTGAGGGCATCCGCCTCGGCGGCCGCTGCCTGCGCAGCGCGACGGGCAGCGGCAATGAAGTCGGACTTCGCCGCGTCGGGCTCGTTGGTACGCACGGCGTCGCCACGCTCGTCACGGACCCGGCGCATGATGGCGTTGAGGTCGGGCGCGCCCGAGCCGGGTTCCAGCGGACGGTTGGCGGTCTTGGGATCGAGCGGCGCATCGAGCATGACACTCGGCGAAAGCGTCTCGACGACAGGCTCGGCGGCCTCGGCGACGACCGGCTCCTGCCTGGCCTTCTTGGTGAAGGCCCACGCAAGACCGCTGAACATCGAGGTCCTGGCAGGCTTCTGCTCTTTCTTGTCGGCGTGGACACTGTCGAGGGCCGCGACGGCGGCGGCTGCTTCGGCGGCTGCCTGGGCGGGGCTACGCGTCGTGTGATGCTCGACCGGAGGTTCGGCACGGTCGGCGCGGCGTCCGAAGGTGGCGTTGGCCTCGGGCAGCGGTGCCGGCACTTCCAGGTCGAGCGACGGCGTTTCGCTGAGCGCAAGCTTCGGCGCCGGAGACAGCATGGTGGTCGACAACAATTCGGCGACGGACGCCGGCGGAGCCTCGACGGGCGCTGGTTCGCCCGGTTCGAGCGAGCTTAAGCGGTCGACGATCTTCAGCAGCGTGTCGTGGATCGCCTCGAAGGTCTTGCCGTTGCGCTCGTCGGAGCGGCGGGTCAGCGTTTCCAGCGCCTTGAGGTCCTGCGCCAATCCTGCCACGGCGGCGGTTTCGGTGGTCGAGCCGGAGAAGGAGCGCACCGCGTCCTCGGCTGCCTGGCGGGCGGCTTCGACAAGGGCGTGATGATTTCCTGCAATCGAGCGTTCGATCTCATCGAGGCGCGGGCCGATGTCTTCGAGTTCGGGCAGCGGCGAGCCGGGGCGCGCGAGGTGGTTCGACAGCTCGCTGACCTGTGCTTCCAGACCTCGGATCAGGCCTGGATCGATGCTCGATACCTGTGCGGCCGACATTTCCAGGCGGCCGGAGATGTCTTCGAGACGAGCTTCGAGACCGCGCATGGCAAGCTCGGTGGCAGGGTCCGGGCGGTTGGTCTCCAGCCGCTGGGCGAAGGCGGTGAAGCGCGCGTCGATGGCCTCCATGATACCCGATTGATCTGCACTGGGTTGGGCGGCCTGGCGGTCGAGGCGATCGCCAAGGTCTTCGAGACGGCGTTCGAGATCGCGAAACAGCGTGTTGCCATGTTCGAAGGCGTCGCCCTGGCGTCGCTCGAACACTTCGGCGAGCGCATCGAAGCGCTGCTCGATGCCCTGGAACATCAGGCCGGCGTCAGGCGCGGCGGGCGTGCGCGAGATCTTGTCGGCAATCAGCGAGATCTGCCGGCCGAGGCGCTCGACGGCCTGCTCAGGGATCTCGCTGCGCGCAGCAATGTCGTCGACGCGATTGGAGAGCACGTTGAGGCACTCGATGATCTCGGCCGTCGGCTGGTCAGCGGTGATCTCTTCGATCTGATGGGCTAGCGCTGCGATGCGCACCTCGATCCGCTCGAAAGGCTCGGGGTTGAATTGTGGCGTCTGGGCGGCGACCGTCGAAGCGACGATTGCCCGCGAGATCTCGTCGAGCCGCTCATCGATGAGGCCGAACATCTCGTCGCCATGGCTGTCGCGCTGGCTAACGAACTGGTCGACGGCACCGGCCAGCGTGCGGACCTTGTCTTCGATGGAGCGCAACGACAGCGATTCGGGCAGGTTGTTAACGGCGTCGTTGATCTGCTCGAGACGACTGGCGAGCGCGGCAAGGGCAGGGTCTTCGGTACGCTGGCGGACGTCGGCCGACATGCGGTCGGCGAAATCGGTCCAGCGGCGGTCAAAATCGTCCCAGCGGCGATCGACCGAAAGCACCGTCTCTTCGCGTGCCAGATCGCCCAACGAGCGGCGAACCTGCTCGAGTTCGAGGCGCAGCGTGTTGACGCTCTTGTCATCGCTGCGTTCGGCGAGAGAGTGGATGGCGCCAGACAGCCGCTCCAGTTCAAGCCCGAGTTCGGCGGCCTGGGAGCCTGCGGCACCTGCCTGGCTGGCGCGGTCGATGTCCGTGCGAAGCAGGTCGAATTCGCGCTGCAGCCCGGAAGTCATCTGGTGGCGCATCTCTTCGCGCAGCGCGCGCAACTCGTTGGCGATCTTGCCGGCGGCGGCGATGCCGTCTTCCTGGCTGCGGGCGCGGTCGATGTCGCGCGCGATCGTATGGTAGGGCCTTTCGTAGGGCGCGCTGCGGCCATATTCGCCGCGCGGCGCGTAGCCGGCCGGGGGCGCCTGGCGCTGCGGCGCGCGATAGGATTCGGCGCGCTCCTCACGGGTGCGTTCGAGCCGCGCTTCGAGATTTTCAAGAGAACGGTTGAGCTGGTCGAGCGACGCATTCGGGCGGCGCTGCCGGCCTTCATTAAGGGTGTCGAGATAGGACCGCTTGTTGTTCATCGAAACGCCCGTTGGTCAGAGTGCTGGTGCCGAAACCAGAAGTCTCAAATCCTTGCCGGGGACGGAGGGGCGAGATGCCACGGAACTGGATCCCCCCGAGGCTTTTCGCCGCCTTCCGAAACCGTGAACAATCCGATACATGGCGCTCACGGGGGAACCGACACGGCTACATTTCCCTCAACGTGGTAAACAAGCTCTTAACCAAGCTTAAGAAACTGCGACGTTGTGTAACCGCTGCAGCGGCCAAATCGGCCAGATTTCCCTTGCGTAGGGTAGGCGCTATCGTTATAGCATTTACGTAAACGTAAGACGTGTGCAGATCGCCGTCTTTAGGAAGCATTTACATAGAAACCACGATCGGAAGCCCCGCCCCCTGCGGCTTCCATCAGAGCACCGGCCGGCTCAGCCGCCGTGCTCGCAATTGGGGATTGCAGAGTAGATGATGAAGCTTGTGTCGGTCGCCGACGTTGCGGCCAATGAAAACAATCTCTCCAGTGACGACTATGTCCGCATTGGCGAGATGGCGAAGAAATACGGCGTGACCTTGCGCACGTTGCGTTTTTACGAAGACAAGGGGTTGCTCAACCCCAAGCGTGAGGGTGCTACGCGCCTTTACACCCGTCGCGACCGCGCGCGGCTGAAGCTGATCCTGCTCGGCAGGAAGGTTGGCTTCTCGCTACGCGACGTCAAGCAGATGATCGACCTCTACGATCCGACCGGCACCAACGCCAAGCAGCTGCGGCTGACGCTCGACAAGTCGGACAAGCAGCTCGGCCGCCTGAACAAGCAGCGCCAGTTGCTCGACGAGGCGATCGGCGAGCTGAGCGAGCACATGGCGGTTGTCCGCCAGCTGCTTGCCGAGCGCACCGCCGTGCAGCAGGCCAGCGCCGCAAGCTGATATCAAGCTGTTTGCGTGTTTGAAAACGACCCGGCGAGGGAGACTTCGCCGGGTCGTTTTGCATTTGGGGCTGGCTGGTGCCGGCGGGGTCCCTGAGAAGTGATTTCGGCGACGTCATCGAAAAATCGGTGGCAGTAAAAATTGACGTTTACGCAAACGTCAATTTTTGCTAATCCCCGTTCGACAAGCGGTTCCCTGTCGCATACCGTCTGGCCGGAACCGGCTTACATTTGCTGGAGGATGAGCAATGCCGATATTCCGGGCGCCGGTCCAAGACACGCTTTTTGTGCTGAATGATGTGCTCGGCTACGAGCGCTATAGCAATCTTGCCGGCTTCTCCGACGCCAGCCCCGACGTTCTCGAGGCAATCCTCGCCGAAGGCGCCAAGCTCGCTGAAAACGTCATGCATCCGCTCAACCGCGTCGGCGACATGGAAGGCTGCGTCCGCAACGAAGACGGCACGGTGACCACGCCCAAGGGCTTCAAGGAAGCGTTCGACCAGTACCGCGAAGGCGGCTGGATGGGCCTGGCGGTGCCGGCCGAACATGGCGGCCAGGGCCTGCCCTACACCGTTCACTCGGCGGTGGGCGAATACATGTCGGCGGCCAACATGGCGCTGATGATGTATCCCGGCCTGACCCAGGGCGCGATGGCTGCGATCCTCGTGCACGGTTCCGAAGAACAGAAGGCGACCTGGCTGCCAAAGATGGTCGAGGGCGCCTGGACCGGCACAATGAACCTGACCGAACCGCATTGCGGCACCGACCTTGGCCTGCTGCGCTCGAAGGCCGTGCCGAACGGCGACGGCTCCTACAGGATTTCAGGCCAGAAGATCTTCATCTCGGCCGGCGAACACGACATGTCGGACAACATCGTCCACCTGGTGCTGGCCCGCATCGAGGGCGCGCCGGAAGGCGTGAAGGGCATCTCGCTGTTCATCGTGCCGAAGTTCAATCTCGATGATCAGGGCAATCCCGGCACGCGCAATGCCGTGTCGTGCGGTTCGATCGAGG
Source organism: Aminobacter sp. AP02 (assembly GCF_003148805.1). Taxonomy (GTDB): domain Bacteria; phylum Pseudomonadota; class Alphaproteobacteria; order Rhizobiales; family Rhizobiaceae; genus Aminobacter. The sequence goes on along the minus strand of NZ_QGGX01000021.1, from coordinate 62,351 downwards.
AGAAGATGGGCATCCACGGCAACTCGACCTGCGTCATGAATTATGACGAGGCCGAAGGCTTCCTGCTCGGCGAAGCCAATGGCGGCCTGAAGGCGATGTTCACGATGATGAACGAGGCGCGTCTCGGCGTCGGCCTGCAGGGTCTCGCCGTTTCCGAGGTCGCCTACCAGAACGCCGTCGCCTACGCCAAGGACCGCATCCAGGGCCGTTCGCTGACCGGCCCGAAGGCGCCCGACAAGAAGGCCGACCCGATCATCGTCCACCCCGACATCCGCCGCAAGCTGATGACCATGAAGGCCTTCAACGAGGCCGGTCGCGCGCTGGTGCTGTGGACCGCGATCAACTCCGACGTCGCCCATCGCTCCGAGGACGCGGGTGAACGCCAGGTCGCCGACGACCACATGGGCCTGATGACGCCGATCGTCAAAGGCGTGCTCACCGACAAGGGCTTCGAGCATGCCGTCATGGCGCAGCAGGTCTTCGGCGGTCACGGCTACATCGAAGAGCATGGCATGAGCCAGTTCGTGCGCGATGCCCGCATCGCCATGATCTATGAAGGCGCCAATGGCGTGCAGGCGCTCGACCTCGTCGGCCGCAAGCTCGGTCTCAACGGCGGCCGCGCCGTGCAGGCCTTCTTCAAGGAAGTCGGCGAGTTCTGCGAGGCCAATCGCGGCGACGAGCAGATGGCGCCATACACCAAGGCGCTGAAGAAGGGCCTCAACGACCTGCAGGCAGCGACGATGTGGCTGGTCCAGAACGGCATGGCCAATCCGGACAATGCGGGTGCCGCCTCGACCGACTACATGCATCTCTTTGGCCTTGTGGCCCTTGGCTACATGTGGGGACGTATGGTCAAGTCGGCGCAGGACAAGCTGGCCACCGGCGCCAACGGTTCGGCCGATTTCTACGAGACCAAGCTGGTCACCGGCCGCTATTTCATGGAGCGCGTGATGCCCGAGACCGCTGCGCATCTGGCGCGGCTTTCGACCGGCTCGGCGACGATGATGGCGCTTCCGGCGGAGGCGTTCTGAGGAATACGTACCCCTCCCCCTTGAGGGGAGGGTGGCCCGCAGGGCCGGGAGGGGTTCGTGACGACAGGTAGCGACGATTTGTTGAAGGTACACACCGAGAGGAAAACTGTCGTGCCTCGCACTCGCATCGGTTTCGAAATGCGCCAGAAGGCGCGCTCGTTGCGCCTGCACACCACCAAGGCGGAAACCTTGCTTTGGTACGAATTGCGGGAGTTGCGAGCTGCAGGGTTGAAGTTCAGGCGCCAGTCTCCGATTGGACCGTACATTGTCGACTTCCTCTGTCCATCCGTTCGTCTGGTGGTTGAGATTGATGGCGACAGTCACGAAACGGAGCAGGTAAGCGGCACGACGCCAATCGCGACGCTTACCTGGAGTCTCTCGGATATGTCGTGCTCAGGATTGACGAGCCGGATGTGATGCACAGCGCCTGGCACGTCGCGCAGTTTGTAAGGGAGAGGGCGGAGAGCATGTTGGGGGACCCCACCCGGCCGCTGCGCGGCCACCCTCCCCTCAAGGGGGAGGGAGGAACCGCGCCATGACGACAATTCCTGCAGATGTTCTGGGACTGCCCAAGCCCGCCTGGGCGGCGGACGATGTGTCGATGCTCTACGACATGGCGCACCGCTTCATGACGGAAGAAATCCTGCCGCACTACGACGCGTTCGAAAAGAACGAGATGGTCGACCGCGCGAGCTGGGAAAAGGCGGGTGCTGCCGGTCTGCTCTGCGCATCGATGCCCGAGGAATATGGCGGGTCGGGCGGCACCTTCGCCCATGAGAGCGCGATCATCGAGGCGATCGGGCATGTCGGCGTCGACGGCTTCGGCATCGCCTTGCACAACTCGATCGTCGCGCCCTACATCCTGCACTACGGCTCGGAAGAGCAGAAGAAGAAGTGGCTGCCCAAGATGGCGACCGGCGAGCTGATCGGTGCCGTCGCCATGACCGAGCCGGGAGCAGGTTCCGACCTGCAGGGCGTCAAGACACGCGCCGAGCGTGATGGCAACCACTACCGCATCAACGGCTCGAAGACCTTCATCACCAACGGCCAGCACGCCAACCTGATCATCGTCGTGACCAAGACCGATCCGTCCAAGGGCGCCAAGGGCACCTCGTTGATCGTCGTCGAGACCGACGAGGTCGAAGGTTTCGAGCGCGGCCGCAACCTCGACAAGATCGGTCTCAAGGCCAACGACACGTCCGAGCTGTTCTTCAACGACGTGCGCGTGCCGACCTCCAATCTGCTGGGACAGGAAGAAGGCCAGGGTTTCGTCCAGCTCATGCAGCAGCTGCCGCAGGAGCGGCTCGAAATCGGCGCCGGCGCGATCGCCATGATCGAGCGCGCGCTTGCCGAAACCATCGATTACGTCAAGGAGCGCAAGGCTTTCGGCAAGGCGATCCTCGACTTCCAGAACACCCAGTTCAAGCTCGCCGAATTGAAGACCGAGGCGACCATCGGGCGCGTCTTCTACAATGACTGCGTCGCGCGTCATATTTCTGGCGGGCTCGATCCGGTAACTGCATCAATGGCCAAGTATTGGCTGTCGGACCTGCAGTGCAAGATCGTCGACGAATGCCTGCAATTGTTTGGCGGCTATGGTTATATGAATGAATACCCGATCGCCCGCATGTACCGCGACGCGCGCGTGCAGCGCATCTATGGCGGTACCAACGAGATCATGAAGTTGCTGATCGCCCGCTCGCTCTGAGCCGCCGATCCGGAAACCAAGGAGCTGGAAAATGGCTGACGCTTTTGTCTATGACGCCGTGCGCACGCCGCGCGGCAAGGGCAAGAAGGATGGATCGCTGCACGAAGTGCCGGCGGTGCGCCTCGGTGCCAAGGTGCTGGAAGCCTTGCGCGACCGCAACGGGTTCGACACGGCACAGGTCGACGACATCATCTTCGGTTGCGTCGACCCGGTCGGCGAAGCAGGCTCGGTGATCCCGCGTTCGGCCGCCTTCGAGGCCGGCTACGACAACAAGGCGCCGGGCATGCAGATCTCGCGCTTCTGCGCCTCGGGTCTCGATGCCATCAATTTCGGCGCCGCCAAGATCGCCCAGGGCGCCGACGACATCGTCATCGCTGGCGGTGTTGAGTCGATGTCGCGCGTCGGCATGGGTATGTCGGGTGGTGCCTGGTTCATGGACCCCTCGGTCGGCATGCCTGCCTGGTTCATGCCGCAAGGCGTTTCCGCCGACCTGATCGCCACGAAATACGGCTTTTCGCGCGACGACGTCGATGGCTATGCGGTCGAGAGCCAGAAGCGTGCGGCGCGGTCCTGGGAGAAGGGCTACTTCAAGAAGTCGGTCGTGCCGGTCAAGGACCAGAACGGCCTGACCATCCTCGACCATGACGAGCACATGCGCCCGACCACCGACATGCAGTCGCTCGGCCAGCTCAACCCGTCCTTCGTCATCCCCGGCGAAATGGGCGGCTTCGATGCCGTTGCCGTGCAGCGCTACCCCGAACTGGAAGAGATCAACCACGTCCACCACGCCGGCAACTCGTCTGGCATCGTCGATGGTGCCGCCGCCGTCCTGCTAGGCTCCAAGAAGGCCGGCAAGACTATGGGTCTGAAGCCACGGGCACGCATCCACTCGTTCTCCAACATCGGTTCGGAGCCGGCGATGATGCTGACCGGTCCGGTCGACGTGACCGAGAAGCTGCTCAAGCGTGCAAAGATGAAGATCTCCGACATCGACCTGTTCGAGCTCAATGAGGCCTTCGCCTCCGTCGTTCTGCGCTACATGCAGGCCTTCGAGATCCCCCATGACAGGATCAACGTCAACGGCGGCGCCATCGCCATGGGCCACCCGCTGGGCGCCACCGGCGCTATGATCTTCGGCACCGTGCTGGACGAACTCGAGCGCCGCGACCTCAACACCGCGCTGGTTACGCTGTGCATCGGCGCCGGCATGGGCACCGCGACGATCATCGAGAGGGTGTAACGCTTTTTCCTTCTCCCCGTTCACGGGGAGAAGGTGGCCCGAAGGGCCGGATGAGGGGCTGCGCCAGGATTGGCAACGTCAACTCTGCCCCTCACCTGCCTGCCGGCATCCTCTCCCCGTAAACGGGGAGAGGCCCTCAGTTTCACCGTCGCGCTTGCCGCTGACGCAACAGATTTCAAGGAGGAAATTCTCCAATGGCTGACTACATCAACTTCACGGTCGAAACCGATGCCGATGGCATTGCGCTCGTTACCTGGAACATGCCCGACCGCTCGATGAACGTATTCACCGAAGAGGTGATGAACGAACTCGACAAGATCATCGATCAGGTCGTGGCCGACGCCGGCATCAAGGGTGCCGTGTTCACCTCGGGCAAGGAAACGTTCTCTGGCGGCGCCGACCTCACCATGCTGCAGAAGATGCTGAAGGTCTTCGCCAAGGAAAAGGCCAAGGATCCGGAAAAGGCGGCCAAGCTTCTGTTCGACAACGCCGGCCGCATGGGCGGCCTGTGGCGTAAGCTCGAGACCTGCGGCAAGCCGTGGGTGTCGGCGATCAACGGCACCTGCATGGGCGGCGCTTTCGAGCTGTCGCTGGCCTGCCACGGCCGCGTTGCCGCCGACAGCGACAAGGTCAAGATGGCCCTGCCGGAAGTCAAGGTCGGCATCTTCCCGGGCGCCGGCGGCACCCAGCGTGTGCCGAGGCTGACCGATCCGCAGTCGGCCCTGCAGATGCTGACCTCGGGCCAGACACTTTCGCCGCAGAAGGCCAAAGCCATGGGCCTGATCCATGCCGTCGTCGAACCGGCCAAGCTGATCGAGGCCGCAAAGGCGATGATCGCTGCCGGCCTGAAGCCGGTTCAGCCATGGGATGAAAAGGGCTTCAAGCTGCCCGGCGGTCCGGTCTATTCGGCTGCCGGCGCCAATCTCTGGCCACCGGCAATCGCCATCTTGCGCCGCGAGACCTATGGCAACTATCCGGCTGCCACCGCGATCCTGAAGTCGGTCTATGAGGGCCTTTTGGTGCCCTTCGACACCGGCCTGCGCATCGAGCAGCGCTATTTCACGGAGATCATGCAGACCAAGGAAGCGGCAGCGATGATCCGCTCGCTGTTCGTGTCGCTGCAAGAGTTGAACAAGGGCGCGCGCCGCCCGGAAGGCATTGCTGACACCAAGTTCAAGAAGATCGGCATCCTCGGCGCCGGCTTCATGGGCGCGGGCATTGCCTATGTCACCGCCAAGGCCGGCATTCCGGTCGTGCTGCTCGATCGTGACATGGCTGCGGCCGAAAAGGGCAAGGCGCATTGCGACAACCTGATCTCGGAACAGATCAAGAAGGGCCGCGCCAAGGCCGAAGAGCGCGACAAGCTGTTGTCGCTGATCACGCCGACCGCCGACTATGCCGATCTCAATGGCTGCGACCTCGTCGTCGAGGCGGTTTTCGAGGACTCGGAAGTCAAGAAGGGCGCGACCGAAAAGGCCGAGGCCGTACTCAAGTCATCGGCGGTGTTTGCCTCCAACACTTCGACCATTCCGATCACTTCGCTCGCCAAGAACTCGGTGCGTCCGAAGAACTTCATCGGCATCCACTTCTTCTCGCCGGTCGACAAGATGATGCTGGTCGAAATCATCATGGGCAAGAAAACGGGCGACAAGGCGCTCGCGGTTGCGATGGACTTCGTCCGCGCCATCAAGAAGACGCCGATCGTCGTCAACGACACGCGCGGCTTCTACGTCAACCGTTGCGTGCTGCGCTACATGTCGGAAGCCTTCAAGATGCTGATCGAGGGCGTGCCGGCGGCGATGATCGAGAATGCCGCAAAGGCTGCCGGCATGCCGGTCGGCCCGCTCGCATTGACGGACGAGACGGCTGTCGACCTCGCCCAGAAGATCATGAAGCAGACGATCAGGGATCTCGGCGAAAAGGCGGTCGATCCGCGCCAGATGGCGCTGATCAATACCATGGTGGACACCCACGGCCGCTTCGGCCGCAAGAACACCAAGGGCTTCTACGACTACCCGCCGAAGCCCGCCAAGAAGAAGTTGTGGCCGGGCCTCAAGAACCTCTACCCGCAGATCGCCCCGGAAAAGGTCGATGTCGAGGAACTCAAGCAGCGCCTGCTGTCGGTCATAGCACTGGAAGCGGTGCGGGTCATGGAAGAGGGCATCGTCACCGATCCGCGCGAGGCGGATGTCGGCTCGATCCTGGCCTTCGGCTTCGCCCCTTACACGGGCGGCGCGCTGTCTTACATTGACGGCATCGGCGCCAAGAAGTTCGTCAAGATCGCCAAGGACCTGCAGAAGAAATACGGCGCCGAATTCAAGGCACCCAAGCTTCTCATCGACATGGCGGAGAAGGGCGAGACATTCTACCAGCGCTTCGATCCCTACGCGAAATCAGAGGAAAAGAAGGCGGCCTGACGCAGCATGTACGTCTGGGCAAGACTGGCTCGCATGGCCGCGACGAAATCTCGTCGCGGCCCTTACCGTTTTGGCGATGAGGGCCGGCTGTCGTTCCGCTGCCTGCCGACCGACATCGACTTCAACATGCACCTCAACAATGCGCGCTACATGATGCTGGCCGATGTCGGCCGCATCGACATCTTCATGCGCTCAGGTCTGATCGAGCTGGCCCGCAAGCGCGGCTGGGCACCGATGCTGGGCGGCCTGCAGACAGTGTTCGTGCGCGAGATCAGGCTGTGGAAGCGCTTCGACGTGGTGTCCTCGATCGAGACCTGGAATGGCACCGAGGTCATCGGCAAGCACCGCTTCGTGCTCGACAATGGTGAAACGGCGGCGCTGATCATGACAAGTGCCGGCGTTTACGATCGCGGCAACCGGCGCTTCGTGGAGATAGGCGATCTCATGCGGCAGCTTGGGGTGGATGCCACGCCGCGCCCGGTGAGCGCCGAAGAAGAGATATTCATCGCCTCGCACAAGGGGTTGCGGATACTGGCGAAGACGCAGGACTGACGGCTGCCCGGGCGAGACGCGTATGGACAATCGCCGCCGGCGTGGTTAATACTAAAAAGGTATTTTTTCCTGTTCGCAAGGAGAGCGCCATGCTCTCGCATGAACGTGTCTGGGCCGCGATAGACGCTCTTGCCGAGCGCTATTCGCTTTCGGCGTCGGGCCTCGCCAAGAAGGCAGGGCTCGACTCGACCGCGTTCAACAAATCCAAGCGTCAGTCGGTCGACGGCCGACCACGCTGGCCCTCGACCGAGTCGCTTGCCAAGATCATCGAGGCGACCAATTCCTCGCTCGAGGAATTCTTGGGTTTTGTCGAGCCGGCTAAGGCGACCGTCAGGACCAAGCCGCGTGAGCAGCAGACGGGCGTGCCGCTGCTGGGATTCGCCCAGGCTGGTGCTGGCGGTTTCTTCGACGACGCCGGTTTTCCGGCGGGGCAGGGCTGGGAACTGATCGAGCTTCCGGCACGCGCAACCGACAGTTCCTATGCGCTTGAAGTTCAGGGCGACTCGATGCTGCCGCTCTACCGCAATGGCGACGTGCTGATCGTCGAGCCGGGGGCCGCCGTCCGCAAGGGCGACCGTGTCGTGGTCAAGACGATGTCGGGCGAGGTCATGGCAAAGGTGCTCGAACGCCAGACGCAAGGCATCATCGAATTGGTGTCGCTCAATCCCGAACATCCCGTCAGGCGCTTCCACACCGGCGAGGTCGAGTGGATAGCGCGTATCGTCTGGGCGAGCCAGTAGGGCCGATGCGTCCAGCCGCCATAGCCGTCGCTGCCGCCGGGTTCGGCATCGCCACGCTGCTCGTCACCTTTGGCGGGCACAGATTGGCAGCCGTTGAAGCACCCTCAGTCGATGCCATCGATGAGGACGACCTTCCCACGGACGATGGCATCGCTGCGGTGGATCCATCACAGACTGAGCAGCAGGAGCCTGAAGCCACTGTCCCTGATACTGCCGAGCCGCCTTCGACGGCGCAGGGAGGCTTGTCGCGGGAGGCTCCTCGCGCTCCACTGAGCGACCTCAGCCTCGCCTTGCCGCCGAAGCCGAAGGCAGATGAGGGCACCACGCTGTTCCATCCGGTCGCTTCCGCTTCCGGGCTGATAGAGGCCAAGGGCCTGCACGTGGCGATATCTGGCGTTGCCAGGCTGGATGCTGGCGAAACTTGCTCTTTCGAAGGCAAGGAATGGAATTGCGGGACGCGAGCACGGACGGAATTTCGCAGCTTCTTGCGGAGCCGGGCCGTGGTCTGCGACGTGCCGGCTGACGCGGCTCAGGGCGAGGTTGTCGCCAAATGCCGGATCGGCAAGCAGGACGTTGGCGAGTGGCTGGCGGCAAACGGTTGGGCCAAGGCCGATGCAGGCGGACCCTATGCCGACATCGGCAAGAAGGCCGAGACCGAGAAGAAAGGCATCTACGGGCCACCGCCGGAATTGATCGAAATGACGCTCTCGCCTGACGGCACGAGCTTGCCCTCTGTCGAGCCGACGGTCGAGGCTCCAGCTCAATAGCCCAAGCGTCTTTGAGGCAAGTTCAGCTTTGTTGCGATCCGGGCCGCTACAGCCCCTTCATGGCGAGCCTATCGAACCATGGTTCGACAGGCTCGCCATTAGGGTTTTGGGGAAGCCTGGAAGGACGCGGTGCTCGGCTTACGCCGTCAGTTCGCCTTCAAGTGCCTTGCGGATCAGCGCGCGCGTTTCTTCGATACCGTAGAGCGCGGCGAAAGAGCCGAAACGCGGCCCGCGTTCCTGGCCGATCAGCACCTGGTAGATCATCTGGAAGAAAGCGCCCGATACGCCGGGACCACCTTCCGGGCTCTTCTTGGAATGATCCTGGTAGCGCTCGATCTGGCGGGCGATGTTGAGCGAGGCGTTCTGGATCGCTTCGCCGTCGGCACCTGCAGGCAGGGCGCCGAGTGTCTTTTCGAGCGTTGCCAACGCTTCGCGTTCGACCTCGTCGGCCGCACGGAAGGTTTTCGTCGGCTTCACGAAATCGTCGAAATAGCGGATCGCATAGCCGGTCAGCCTGTCGAGCTCGGGATGAGTTGCAGGCGTGATGCCAGGCGCATGGCGCGAAATGAAGCCCCACAAGACGTCCTTGTTCTGGGCATTGGAGGCGCTGACCAGGTTGAGCAGCATCGAGAACGGCACCGGCATGTCGATGGCAGGCGGGTTGCCGTCGTGCATGTGCCAGACCGGATTGCCCAGGCGCTCTTTCCACTCCTGACGGGGGTAGGCAGAGAGGAAGGTGTAATATTCGTCCACCGCCCGTGGAATGACGTCGAAATAGAGCTTCTTGGCCTGGCGGGGCCGCTGGTACATGTAGAGCCCGAGGCTTTCGGTCGGCGCGTAGGTCAGCCATTCGTCGATGGTCAGGCCGTTGCCCTTTGACTTCGAGATCTTCTGGCCGTTCTCGTCGAGGAACAGCTCGTAGACGAAATGTTCCGGCGCCCGCCCGCCCAGGATGTTGCAGATGCGGTCGTAGATGATCGCGTTGGTCTGGTGATCCTTGCCGAACATCTCGAAATCGACGCCGAGCGCTGCCCAGCGCATGCCGAAATCCGGCTTCCACTGCAGCTTGACCCTGCCGCCGGTGACCGAAAGCGTCGTTTCGGTGCCTTCGTCGTCGAAGGTGATGGTTCCGGCCTTGGCGTCGACATGCTTCATCGGCACGTAGAGCACGCGGCCACTCTTCGGTGAAATCGGCAGGAACGGGCTATAGGTCGCCTGTCGCTCTTCGCCCAGCGTCGGCAGCATCACCTTCATGATGTCGTCGTACTTCTCCGCGGCCTTCAGCAGCATCGCGTCGAACTTGCCCGACTTGTAGTAGTCGGTGGCGCTGGCGAACTCGTAGTCGAAGCCGAACGTGTCGAGGAAGCGGCGCAGCATCGCGTTGTTGTGGTCGCCGAAGCTGGCATAATCGCCGCCGAAGGGATTGGGCACCGCTGTCAGCGGCTTGTGCAGATGTGGCTCCAGGAAGGCGCGGTCCGGCACGTTGTCGGGGATCTTGCGCATTCCGTCCATGTCGTCGGAGAAGCACAGAAGCTTCGTCTTGACCTTGTCTTCGGTCAGCACGCGAAAGGCATGGCGCACCATGGTGGTGCGCGCCACTTCGCCGAACGTGCCGATATGCGGCAGACCCGAGGGACCGTAGCCGGTCTCGAACAGCACCGTCTCGGGGAAATCCCTGCCTGTGTAGCGCTCGACAATTTTTTTGGCCTCCTCGAACGGCCAGGCTTTGCTTTCAGCCGCTGCCGCGAGGATTTCAGAGTTGAGATCTGTGATGCTTGATCTCGTCATGTCGAGAGCCCTTTTTCGTTGGGCGGAATGTCCGCCGAAGACGGCATGCTCTATGCGCGCATGCCTCGGGCGTCAACGATTCCGGCCATTTTTCATTGCGGCGGCGCCGTCGCGTTCCTAAATTCGGGCGGCAAATCAACTGTCTGGAGACTTCGATGCCCTTGCCGACCGCCCACGAGGCGCTGATTTATCTGATGGTCGTCACGTCCGCCTCTGACCGTGACATGACCGATGTCGAGCTGGCGCGGATCGGCGAGGTGGTCAGGACGTGGCCGGTGTTCATGGATTTCGACGCCAAGCGGCTGATCTCGGTTGCCCAGGATTGCCAGCTTTTGCTGCACGCCGACAATGGCCTCGACGACATCATGGATACGGCGCGCAGGGTAATCCCAGAGCGACTGCACGAAACCGCCTATGCCGCTGCTTTCGAAGTCGCGTCGGTCGATCTCGAAATGCGCATGGAGGAGCTGCGCGTGCTGCAACTGATGCGTCAGAACCTGAGCGTGGATGCCCTGACGGTCGCCGCCATCGAACGCGCCACCAAGGCGCGCCACCGCACGCTCACCTAGCAGTTTCAGAAGAAACTGACCGGGAAGTAGCGCAGATAGAGCTCGGCGAAGGTACCCTTGGCCGAGATCTGGTGCAGCGCGTAGTCGAAGGCTGCGGCCAGCGGTTCATTGTCCGGCTTGGTTGCGATCGCCAGGCCGGTGCCGAGATATTCGGGCGCAAGATAAGGGCCGCCGGCAAAGCGGCAGCAGCCGGCTGCATCAGTGCCGCTAAGCCAGAACGACAGGCGCATGCCGTCGCCAAAGACGGCGTCGAGCTTGCCGTCCTTGAGGTCGGTATTGAGCCAATCTGACTTGGAATAGGTGACGACCTTCACATTGCCGAAATAATCCCTGAGCACGCGCTCATGCGCCGAGCCGGCAAGCACGCCGACACGCTTGCCCATGAGCTTGTCGGCGATTGGCTCGCTGACGGCCTGGGCTTTTTTCATGATGAAGCGTGCGGGGAACTGCAGATAGGGCCGCGAGAAGGCATATCTTTCGCGTGTCTCGGCCGTTGCCGGTACACCCGCTATGAGCGCTTCGCCTTCGCCGGAGTTCAGCGCGCCGTCGAGTTCGGCCCAGGGCAATGCCTGGATCTGGCATTTCTCGGCAATGCCGAGTTCAGCGCAGATGGCGCGTGCGAGATCGATGTGGAAACCTGACAGCCGACCGCTCTTGTCTATGAAGTTGAAGGGCGGAAAATCGGTCGTCGTCAAGAAGCGCAAGCGCGGCAGTGTTGAAAGGTCCGGCTTCTGCAGCCGCTCCTTGCTGTCCCATAGCACCGGCACCTGCGGTTCGGCAGCCTTGGCCGGGCCGAGCAGGGCTGCCAGCGACATGGTGATCGCGAGCATCAGCGGTGCGGGCTTCATGTTTGCTCTGGCCCTCGGTGGACGCGCCGCCAAAAAGGCGGCGACAGGCATTCAAGTCGTAAACTTGCAGAAGCTTTACCGTCGCGATGGCCATCAGGCAAAGCGATTGTGAAGCTTTGCACGACAAGGCGGGATAAGTCGGGGATGGGTATAATAAATTATATCAATTGGCCGATATCTCACCCATTCGGGGCATGGTCTCAGTGAGGGCGATATGCATTATTGCCCCGGGGAATTGCAGCATTTGGGGGTGTTGCAATGGAACTGGACCGGTCGCCTTGGGGAGGATGCACGTTCGCGTGCGAGCTGCATAATGCAGCTGGCGTGGCTTGGTTCGATTACTGTCGTAGTATCCAAATTTACGGCTCGCAGGCCGTGGGTGCGTGATGGTTACGCTTGACTCCAGTCACGTGACCATCCGCCCCGCTTTTTCCGAGGATCTGCTCCCCGAGCATCATCCAATCAAAGAAGCGAACGACAACAGCCTCAACGCCTATGAGCTGGCACTGGCGTCCGTGCCCGAAATGCAGTCGGCCCTCGACAGGCTTGGCATTTCCGAGGCCAACCGCCTTAGGCTAGGTTCCCGCGCGCTCTTCCATGGCACGACCTTCCAGGCTGAGTTGCTTGTCTCGGGGCTGGTTTCCGAGCAGGCATATTTTGCCGCTATGGCGCGTGAGATCGGTGTCGAATGGCTGAAGTCGATCGATCCGGGTCGGCTTTTGATGGACGAGAAGGCCTGCTGGGCGCAGTTCGATCGCTGCGGCCGCGCCATGTCTGCCAAGCTGTGCGAGGCGCCGGGGCAATACACCTGTGTCGTGGCGCCCGATCAGGCAGGCTGGGCCCTGCTGAAGAAGCATTGCCTGGCCAGCCCAGGCCTGGGTCGCCGCATCAAGGTCGTCGCCCCATCGGTGCTCAGGGCGGCATTGTTGATGAACGCGCAGCCCATGCTGACGCGGCTCGCGCTCAACAAGCTGCATGACAGCCAGCCGGAACACTCCGCGCGCGACGTGTTCTGGCCCTGGCAGACCTACAGCCTCGGCATGTTGACGGTGCTGCTGCCCGTGGCGTTTGCCACCGGACCCATGTTGGCGCTGTTTGTCGCGCACCTGGTCATGGTCATCTTTTTCATCGCATGCGCGGCCTTGCGAGCCGTTGCGGCGGTTTCGATACCTCCGTCGACAACTTCGCGGATTTCGCTTCCGCTTTCGCCCGACTTGCCGGTCTATTCCGTCCTCGTGGCGCTCTACAAGGAGTCCGAGGTCGTGCCAGACCTGCTGGTAGGGCTCAGCAAGCTGCAATGGCCACGCAGCAAGCTTGAGATAAAGCTGATCTGCGAGGCAGACGACACCGAGACCATCGCGGCGATCACCGCCCATCCGCTGCGTTCCTATGTCGAGGTTGTTCTGGTGCCGCCGTCGCTGCCGCGCACCAAGCCCAAGGCACTAGCCTATGCGCTGCCTTTGACGCGAGGCGAGGTGATCGTGCTGTACGATGCCGAGGATCGCCCGCACCCGATGCAACTCGCCGAGGCGTGGCAGCGCTTTCAAAGCTCCGGGCGCGATCTTGCCTGCCTGCAGGCGCCGCTTGAGATATCCAACCGCAGCGCGAACATGATCGCCAACATGTTTGGCTTCGAGTATGCGGCGCTGTTTCGTGGCCTGCTTCCCTGGCTCGCCCATAACCGGATCACGCTTCCACTCGGTGGCACCTCCAACCATTTCCGGCGCGAAGTGCTGGAAGAGATCGGAGGCTGGGATCCTTACAACGTCACCGAGGATGCGGATCTCGGGCTGCGTCTCGCCCGTCATGGCTATCGCTGCGAGACGCTGACTTGTCCGACCCGGGAGGAGGCGCCGGAAGACCTTGTGTCATGGCATCACCAGCGCGTGCGCTGGTTCAAGGGCTGGATACAGACATGGCTGGTGCATATGCGCGAGCCCCGCGCACTCGCTGCCGAATTGCCGACGATGTCCTTCATCGTCACGCAAATCCTGTTCGCAGGCATGGTGCTGTCGTCGTTGCTGCACCTGGTATTGATTGCGATGCTTGCCGGACTGGCCGTGCAGATCGCATTCGACGTGCCGATGGGGCTTTGGCAGTCATCACTGATCGCCCTGGATGTGATCAGCATCCTGCTTGGCTACAGCGCGTACCTGATGCTGGGCCGGCTCGCGCTCAAGCCCAAGGAAAAGCGCGGCTTCTGGAAGGTCTGTCTGTTTACCCCGGTCTACTGGACGATGCTGTCGGTTGCGGCATGGTGCGCCTTGTTCGAGCTGTGGCGGCGTCCGCACCACTGGTCAAAGACGCCGCATCGCAAGCGTACCATCCGGGCGACGGCTTGAGCGCCAGTCAATCCTTCAGGAACTTCATGCCTTCGGCGATGATCTTGCCGTCGGGCCGGCCGACCTTGTCGAGGTCGCGCCCCTCATAAGGCAATGCCCGCAGGATGTGCCTGATCACCGCGACACGGCAGCGCCGCTTGTCGTTGGCCTGGACGACGATCCATGGCGCTTGCTGGGTGTGGGTCTTTTCAACCATCAGCTCGATCGCCTTGGTGTAATCGTCCCACTTGCTGATGCCGGCTACGTCCATCGGCGAGAATTTCCAGCTCTTCAGCGGGCTGTGGCGCCGGTCGTGGAAGCGCTTGAGCTGCATTTCCTGGCTAATGTCGAGCCAGAACTTGAAGAAATGAACGTTCTCGTTGACGATCATCCTTTCGAATTGCGGCGTCTCGTCGAGGAACTGACGGTGCTGCTCGGGCGTGCAAAAGCCCATCACCGGCTCGACGCCGGCGCGGTTGTACCAGGAGCGGTCGAACGTCACGAATTCGCCCGATGTAGGGAATTGCGCCACGTAGCGCTGGAAATACCACTGGCCGCGTTCGGTTTCGGTCGGCTTGGTCAGCGCCACGTTGCGCGCCGTGCGAGGGTTCATATATTGGCGCAGCACGAAGATCGTGCCGCCCTTGCCAGCTGCGTCGCGGCCTTCGAACACCGAAAGGACACGCTTGCCGGTGGCTTGCAGCCAGGCTTGAAGCTTGACCAGTTCGACCTGCAACTGCTCGATGGTCTCGTCGTATTCCTTCTGCGGCAGCTTGTCGTCATAGGGATAGTTTCCCGACTTCAGCGCCTTCTTGTCAATCCAGTCCGGCAAGATGGGGTCGTTGACGTCGAAGGACCTGATGTCCTTGCCGATCTTGACCTCGATTGGCCCGGCCGTAGGCACCGCATCGGCCATCGCCGCTGCTTCGGCAGCATTCCCCTTCTTGCTTTCCTTGTCTTTTTTCATGACTTCGACACCTTTCCAGCTCGGCAAGTCATGCTATGGGGTGGCTTGGGAGTGGTCCAGAGGCTTCTTGAAGGCGCTGTCGCGGCGGAAAATCGTATGGCTGAGACCAGCACGCAGACAAGGGCACGGCGAACGGCGAGGCTAACGGCAGGCCGGCTCTACCAGAACCGCTGGATGCTCACCGCCGCCGTCACAGCCGTTCTTGCTGTACATTTTTTTGGTGCGGCTTCCGCGAACTTTACGGCGCTGGTCATCGCAGCCCTTGTCCTGTTCGCGCTCGTTGCGCCGCGCACGCCGGCGGCACGCCGGCTTGCCGAAGCAAATACGCGCGTCGAACGCTCGCCGCTCGACAGGCTTTCGGGCGAAAAGCTGGCCGCGGCGGTTGCCGATCCGCTCATCATTTTCGATCGCGGCGGCACGGTGGTGCACGCAAATGCCGCCGCCGAGACGGCCTTTGGCGCGATCAGGCCCGAACTGCCTTTGCTGCTGAAGTTCCGGGCGCCGGAAATGCAGGCCCTGATCGAGGCCGTGCTAAGCGGTGGAGGAAATGGACAAGCGACCGATTATGTCGAGCGCGTGCCCTTCGAACGGGTCTATCGCGTGACCGCTTCGGCGGTCGGGCGCGGCACCGGGCTGTTTGTGCTTGCCTTCAAGGATCAGAGCGAGGCGCGTCGCATCGACCGCATGCGTGCCGACTTCATCGCCAACGCCAGCCACGAACTGCGCACGCCGCTTGCCTCGATCGCCGGTTTCGTCGAAACGTTGCGCGGCCCGGCCCGCAACGACCCTAACGCACGCGACCAGTTCCTGCAGATCATGCAGAACCAGACCGGCCGCATGGCAAGACTGATCGACGATCTCTTGTCGCTGTCGCGGCTGGAGATGAAGCCTTATCTGAAGCCGGGCGTGCGCGTCGATCTGCGCCAGACTATCGAGGCGGTCATTGCATCGCTCGCTCCGCTCGCCAGCGAGACAGGCGTGGTCGTCGAGCGCGATTTCGCTGACGGCCCGTTCGAGGTTCATGGCGACCGCGACGAGCTGTTTCAGGTGTTTCAGAACCTGCTCGAAAACGCCTGCAAATATGGACAGTCGGGCGGGCGTGTTCTGGTTACTATGCACCGAGCCAGCGAAGGCGGCGAACCGGAGTTCGAGGTCACGGTCCGCGACTTCGGGCCGGGCATTCCTGCCGAGCATATCCCGCGTGTCACCGAGCGCTTCTATCGGGCCGACGTTGAAACCAGTCGTGCCCAGAAGGGTACGGGACTGGGGTTGTCCATCGTCAAGCATATCCTGACCAGGCACGGCGCACGGTTGTCGATCCGCTCGAAGCTGGGCGAAGGCGCAGCCTTTACCGTGCATTTCCCCGTCGCCTGACCACAATCCCGCTCAGCCACCTCTCGCCAGCTCGTTTACGCTTGGCTTCATATTTCGCCTTGACTCTAATTAGAGGAATATCTAATTATAGTCAGGCGCAAACAATGGCGGCCAGATGGGTATCAATGCGGTCTTCGAGGCACTTTCGCATCCTGTGAGGCGCAGGATCCTGGCGCTGCTCAAGGATGGGCCGCGCAGCGCCGGCGAACTCGCTGCACATTTCGACCTCACCAAGCCAACGCTGTCGGTGCATTTCAACAAGCTCAAGGAAGCCGAGCTGGTCGCCGTCGAGCGGCGTGGCACGAGCCTGATCTACCATCTCAACACATCGATCCTCGAAGAGGCCCTGGCTGGGCTTCTCAGCCTGAAGGACCAGGACACATGAACCAGGCATTGTTTTCGCGCACCAACTCGGTGCTGCTGGCCGCGTTGGCCGCCGTCACGTTTGCCGGTTATGCGCTCATTCCAGCAGACATGAGCCTGCCGATTCATTGGGGACCGAATGGTGAGCCAGATACATTTTGGCCGCGCAACGCAGCCCTTCTGATGGCGCCGGCGATGGTGATGGTCCTTTCATTGTTGTTCACTCTGGTAGGTCGTCGCGTCGATCAGTCTCAGATAGCCTCCAGCAAGCATGCCTTTGCCACGGTGATACCGGCTATGACCGGACTGGCTTTGGCCATCCAGTCCGCGATTGTGCTGATTGGTCTTGGGTATCCCGACCAGATGGTTCGCGTTATCACGATTGCCATCGCGGTCATGCTGATCCTGCTTGGCAATGTCATGCCAAAGACGCAGCCCAACACGCTGTCTGGCGTGCGTCTTCCGTGGATCATGAACGACCCGGCCCTCTGGCGTGCGACACAGCGCCTGACCGGCCTGCTTTTCGTCGCAGGCGGCACTCTGCTGCTGCTCTGCGCGGTGCTGGTCAAGGAGCCTGTCTGGCTCTTCATCGCATTGCTTGCGGCCGTGCTGACGCCAATTGCGATAGGTAGCCTCTACAGCTACCGGTTGGCGCATCGCAGCTGAGCGACGTCGAGGCGTCGATGTTCGATGGCTTGAGTCAGGCGATGGCCGAAAGCCGGCTACAGTGAAAACCAGCCGTTTCGGCGATTTCTTTATTCCGTCACGCAGCTAGCTTAGGGTTGCGGATTCAGAAGCATGATTCATCCGTAACTCGGGAGGCCCAGAGCAGAAATGCAGTCCGTTCACATCGTCAGCGCCTATGACGGGGAATTGAAGTTCCTCGCACGCAAGATCGCGGCCATGGGCGGCCAGGCCGAACGCATGGTCGATCAGGCGATTGCCGCCCTGGTCAACGGCGATCCGGAACTCGGACGGCGTGTGGTCCAGGACGACGTCTTGCTCGACGAAGCCCAGCGCGAGATCGACGACAAGGCGATCCTGATCATCGCCAGGCGCCAGCCGATGGCCACCGATCTGCGCGAGATCATCGGAGCGATCCGCATTTCGGCGGATCTCGAGCGCGTCGGCGATCTCGGCAAGAACATCGCCAAGCGCGTGTCGGCGGTGGCCGAAGGGCGCCAGCCCAACAGCCTGTTCCGCGGACTGGAAGCCCTGGCCGAACTGGCGCTGACCCAGCTCAAGGAGGTGCTCGACGTCTATGCCTCGCGTTCGGTCGAGCGCATCGGTTTCGTGCGCGACCGCGACGAGCAGATCGACGCCATGTACACCTCGCTGTTTCGCGAGCTGTTGACCTACATGATGGAAGATCCGCGCAACATCACGCCCTGCACGCATCTGCTGTTCGTGGCCAAGAACATCGAGCGTATCGGCGACCACGCCACCAACATCGCCGAGACGATCTACTACATCGTCACCGGCGATCAGATGCCCCCCGAGCGCCCCAAGGAAGACAAGAGCCATCGCGTAACCCTGTCGGACGATGGCAAATCCACTTGAACCGGCGTCCAATAAGGCTCTTCTGCGCGGGGTAGCGAAGGTTTAGGATAGCTCCGATCGGCGGGGCGCATGCCCCGTAGGGGTGCAGCATGACCGAACTTGCCAGAAAGTTCGACAAGGGCCCCAAGCTGGAAAGCGGCGTCGTCGCTTCCAGCGTCTACCTTGGCGGCCGCCGCATAGCCGACATCGCCATCGAAGAAGCCGGCGACTGGGCGGCCAAGGAAGGCCACGTCGTGTGGATCGGCCTGCTTGAACCGAGCCGCGAACTGCTGTTGCGGGTCCAGCAGCAGTTCCACCTCCACGATCTCGCCATCGAAGATGCCGAACATCCCCACCAGCGGCCCAAGATCGAGCAGTATGGCGACGCGCTGTTCATTGTCGCGCGCACGGCCCAGCTCGTGCAGGGGAGGGTGAATTTCGGCGAGACCCATATTTTTGTCGGCAAGGGCTACATCGTCAGCGTTCGCCACGGCGTTTCGACTTCCTATGCCGCGGTGCGCCAGCATTGGGAATCCTGTCCCGCGGCGCTCGCCAAGGGCGAGGATTTCATCCTCTATGCCATCCTCGATTTCATCGTCGACAATTACATGCCGGTGCTCGAGCAGATCGAAGAGGAGGTCGACGCCATCGAAGATGGCGTTCTGGCACGGCCGATGACCTCAAGGGACATCGAGCGGCTTTACATGCTGCGCCGCGACCTGTTGCGCCTGCGCAATGCGGCGGGCCCGCTTGTCGAGGTTTGCAGGCGACTGACGAGCGCCGACCTGCCGCAGTTGCGCCCTGCGATGCATCCCATGTTCCGGGACGTCACCGATCACATTCGTACGGTGGTGGAAAAGGTGGACAACCTGCGCGAGGTGCTTGCTTTCGCCTTCGAGGCGAGCCTGCTGGTTGGACAGAGCCAGGAGACCGCGATCGCCAAGAAACTCGCTTCCTGGGCTGCGATCCTGGCCGTTCCGACCGCGCTCGCCGGCATCTATGGCATGAATTTCTCCGACATGCCGGAGCTGCATTTCGAATACGGCTATCCGACGGTGCTTGTGGCGATCGTAGCCATCTGCTCGATCCTCTACTGGCGGTTCAGGAAGAATGGCTGGCTGTAAGAAGAGCGAATAGCGAACAGTGAGTAGCGAATAGAGAGGCCCCGGAACGCTTGACGATCCGAGGCCCTGACAATGTCTGCTATTCGCTATTCGCTATTCGCTCAGCGCGAGCGGCGGCGCTCCGAAGCCGGCTGGAAAGCCACCTTCGAGTGATAGCCGCAGTAAGGTCCGCTTTCGCCGGCCTCGTTGCCGCAGAAGCTGAAGTCTTCGCTCAGCGGGTCGCCGTTCGGCCACTTGCAGGTGCGCTCGTTGAGCTGGACCAGCTGAAGGCGGCGCGAAATCGGAACGACGACATTTTCGACCGGGCGGATATACTGGCGTGCAACCGGCTCGACGTCGAACTGCGCCTGTAGTGCCGTGGCGCCGATGCTGGCGGTCACCGTGCGCGTGGCTGTCACCGTGCGCTGCACCGTCTTGGTTGCGGCTGCTACCTGTGTCGTCTTTTTCTGGCGTGCCGGTGCCGCTGTCGCGCGCCCTCGGCTCGACAGCTTCAGGCGATGAACCTTGCCGATGACGGCATTGCGGCTCACGCCACCCAATTGCGCGGCGATCTGGCTCGCGCTCAGACCCTCCGACCATAGTTTTCTGAGAAGTTCGACCCGCTCGTCAGTCCAGTTCATGAGACCGTGCTCCTGATTTAACGTGCGGAAAGCGGAATCCTTTTCCGTCCCGGCAAGCCGGGTGGACACCACATCTATTCGGTGAATATGTCCGCCGCACGAAATCTAGTTATTTCTCAATTACAATTATCGATACGCTGACTCCGTGACAAGAGTCCGAGGGGTCGTGACGAATCGGTTTTTGTGGTTTTCCCCAACTTGCCGATGCGGCGTGACTGCATGGCAACGGACGGGTTTGGTCACATCGGCTTATGTGACGTTTTCGTTGACTTCATGGCAGAAAAACCTGATATAGCCGCAGGCCGCCGCTCTGAGGCGGCTTTTTGATTTTCCGGGTTCGGAGACGCATATAATGAGCGGATCAGCGCTTTACGAGACCTTTGCTCGTGCACCCCTGGCCTTCGAGCGAGGTGAGGGCTCTTGGCTGATCACCGACAAGGGCGAGCGATATCTCGATTTCGCTGGTGGCATCGCGGTTAATTCGTTGGGCCACAGCCATCCGCATCTTGTCCAGGCGCTGACCGAGCAGGCTGCCAAGCTCTGGCATGTCTCCAACCTCTACCAGATCCCGGGCCAGAGCCGGCTGGCCGAGCGCCTGGCCGAAAGCTCGTTTGCCGACCGTGTCTTCTTCACCAATTCGGGCGCGGAAGCGCTGGAATGTGCGATCAAGACCGCGCGCCGCTACCAATTTGCGAACGGTCATCCGGAACGCTATCGCATCATCACCTTCGAAGGCGCCTTCCATGGACGCACGCTTGCGACCATCGCCGCTGGCGGGCAGGCGAAGTATCTCGAAGGTTTCGGCCCCAAGGTCGACGGTTTCGATCAGGTAGCCTTCGACGACATCGATGCGGCGGAAAAGCTGATCGGCCCGGAGACGGCCGCGATCCTGCTTGAGCCGGTGCAGGGCGAGGGCGGCATCCGTCCGTTCCCGACGCAGTCACTGAAGCGCCTGCGCCAGCTTTGCGACAAGCACGGCCTGCTGCTCATTTTCGACGAAGTCCAGTGCGGCATCGGTCGCACGGGCAAGCTTTACGCCTATGAGTGGGCCGGCGTTTCGCCCGACCTGATGGCAATCGCCAAGGGTATTGGCGGCGGCTTCCCGGTCGCCGCTTGTCTCGCCACCGAAGAGGCAGCGAAGGCGATGACGGCAGGCGTCCATGGCACGACTTTTGGCGGCAATCCGCTGGCCATGGCGGTCGGCAACGCCGTACTAGACATCGTGCTCGAAGAGGGTTTCCTCGAAGAGGTCAGCCGCAAGGCGCTGCTGATGAAGCAGGGCCTGGCCGCCATCGCCGACGAGTTCCCCGACGTGATCGAGGATATCCGCGGCACCGGCCTGCTGCTGGGCATCAAATGCGCCATGCCAAACACCAAGGTGAACATGGCGCTGCGCGACCAGAAGCTGCTTGCTGTGCCAGCGGGCGAGAACGTGTTGCGCCTGTTGCCGCCGCTGACGACGACCGACGCCGACATCCAAGAGGCGCTGGCGCGCATTCGCGCCGGAGCTGCCAGCCTCTCCAAGGCCGCCGCCAACGGCGGCTGAACCCAAGGAAGTTACATGACCAGCGGGATTCGCCATTTCACCGACCTCTCGGCACTTTCCGGGAGCGACCTTCGCGGGATTCTGGACGATGCGGCGGTGCGCAAGGCGCGCCTGAAAGCCGGCGAGCGATCCAAGCCCCTCGAAGGCAAGGTGCTGGCGATGATCTTCGACAAGCCGTCGACCCGCACGCGCATCTCGTTTGACGTCGGCATGCGCCAGCTTGGCGGCGAGACCATCATGCTGACCGGCACCGAGATGCAGCTCGGCCGTTCGGAGTCGATCGCCGACACCGCCAAGGTGCTGTCGCGGTATGTCGACGCGATAATGATCCGTACCACTGCCCATGAGCGGCTGATCGAACTGACCGAGAACGCCACCATACCGGTGATCAACGGGCTGACCGACGACACCCATCCGTGCCAGCTGATGGCTGACATCCTCACCTTCGAGGAGCACAGGGGCCCGGTGCGCGACAAGACTTTCGCCTGGACCGGCGACGGCAACAATGTGTTGCATTCGCTGCTCGAGGCTTCTGCCCGCTTCAGCTTCAACGTCAACGTGGCGGTGCCGGAAGGCAGCGAGCCGGAACAGAAATACATCGACTGGGCCCGCGCCAATGGCGGCAAGGTCATGATCACTCGTTCCGCCGAAGATGCAGTGCGCGGCGTCGATGCCATCGTCACCGATTGCTGGGTGTCGATGGGCCAGGAGCACCGTGCGCGTGGCCACAACGTATTCCTGCCCTATCAGGTCAACTCCGACTTGATGAAACTCGCCAAGCCGGACGCGCTGTTCATGCACTGCCTGCCCGCGCATCGCGGCGAGGAAGTGACCGACGGGGTCATCGACGGGCCAAACTCGGTGGTCTTCGACGAGGCCGAAAATCGCCTCCACGCGCAAAAGGCCGTGCTTGCCTGGTGCCTGGGCGCTTGAATGCCTGATCTGCCGCTCCTATCTGGTGCGGGATCAGTTCAACCTATTGGCGTTAACGCCTTGTTCTGCGACCATCGGCTGGCCCGAGGGTCGCAGAGCCAATCATATGGGATAAGTTCCAGTGGCTGAGACCGAACGCAAGCTCGGCGAATTTGGATTCGCCGGCGACGACCATGTTGTTCCCTTCGCGGTGGAGCCGCTCGACGTGCGCGGCCGCACAGTCCAGCTCGGCCCATTGCTCGACCAGATTCTCGGACGGCACGACTATCCGGAACCGGTGGCGCGGCTTTTGGCCGAGGCCTGCGTGGTCACAGTCCTGCTCGGCACGTCGCTGAAGTTCGAAGGCAAGTTCATTTTCCAGACCCGCACCGACGGGCCGGTGGACATGCTGGTCGCCGACTTCACCACGCCGCAAGCCCTGCGCGCCTACGCACGTTTCGACCCTGACCGCGTCGAGGCCGCGATCGGTGCCGGCATGACCTCGCCCGAGGATCTTCTCGGCAGCGGTGTTCTTGCGCTGACCATCGACCAGGGCGAACACACCCAGCGCTACCAAGGCATCGTCGAACTGAACGGCATCACGCTTGAAGACGCGGCGCGCGCCTATTTCCGTCAGTCGGAGCAGATCCCCACCGACGTGCGTCTGTCAGTGGCAAAGCTTGTTCTGCCTGCCGAGGGCGGTCCGCGCGAGCATTGGCGCGCCGGCGGCCTGTTGGCGCAGTTCCTGCCTGATTCACCCGAGCGCCGGCGTGTCCAGGACATTCATGGCGGCGACGGCGACGAGCGCGATGTCGCCATACATCCCGACGACAATTCCTGGCAGGAGCTTCTGGCGCTGGCCGCGACCATCGAGCCAACCGAGCTGATCGACCCGACAGTCGGCACGGAAAGGCTGCTTTATCGGCTGTTCCACGAGCACGGCGTACATGTCTACGAAGGCGTGCGCGTCGCCGACGAATGCTCGTGTTCGGACAGGAAGATCAAGGGCATCCTGAAGGGCTTTACGGCCGAGGAGATCGCTGAAAGCGTCGAGGACGGCGTCATCCGCGTCGCCTGCGAATTCTGCTCCAAATCCTACGAGTTCGATCCGGCCGAGTTCGTGCCAGCGCAGTAGTGGTTAGTTCAGCCGGGGCCTAGCGTCGGGCATGTCGAGCGAGAAGGCGGGGATGGCTACGTCGAACATCTCGCCCGCTTCGTTGCGCATTGTATAGCGCCCGACCATGATGCCTGACGGTGTCGCGAGCGGGCAGCCGGATGCATATTGGTAGCTGTCGCCGGGATTGAGTTCGGGCTGGTCGCCGACCACGCCCGGGCCGCGGACTTCCTCGACCCGCCCCGATGCGTCGGTGATATGCCAGTAGCGCGACAAAAGCTGAACGAACTCATCCGAGTTGTTCTCGATCGTCACGCGATAGCCCCAGACATAACGGTTTTCCGAAGGCTCGGACCGATCCTCCAGATAGAACGGCTCGACCTCGACCGCGATGTTGCGGGTGACCGCGCGATACATATGCTGCGCTCCTTGGCCTGCACAATGACAGAGTCCGCCGCGCGAGGCGGCGGGTCAACCGCCGTTTTTCGTTTTCACGCCAAATGTGATGATTGTGCGGGCAATTTCACCTCGCCGACGTATCCGCCTCACCCCGCCGACGGAGGATGGCGCTCCGGCTCGCCGGAGCGCCATTTTTCTCAGCGCGCTGCCTTCAGCGCATTTTCGATATCGTTGAGCAGGTCGTCGGCATCTTCGAGGCCGACCGACAGGCGCAACGTGCCATCGTCGATGCCGAGTTCGGCGCGGGCCTCGTCGGTGAGGCTCTTGTGCGTCGTCGTCGCCGGATGGGTGATCAGGCTCTTGGAATCGCCGAGATTGTTCGAGATCAGGATGATGTTGAGCGCATTTTCGAAGGCGAAAGCCGCCTTCTTACCGCCCTTTACGTCGAAGCAGAGCAGGGTCGAACCGCCACTCATCTGCTTCTTGATGATGTCAGCCTGCGGATGGTCGGGGCGGCCCGGATAGATCAGCCGCGACACTTCCGGCCGCCCGGCCAGGAAGTCGGCGATCTTGGCGGCAGTCTCGGTCTGCTGGCGCACGCGCACTGGCAGCGTCTCCAGGCCCTTGAGCAGCGTCCAGGCGTTGAAGGGTGACAGGCTGGGGCCGGTGTGGCGGAAGTAGTCGTGCAGGTTTTCGTCGATCCACTTCTTGTCGGACAGGATGATGCCGCCGAGGCAGCGACCCTGGCCGTCAATATGCTTGGTCGCCGAATAGACCACGACATGGGCGCCGAGTTCGAGCGGCTTCTGCTGCAGCGGGGTGGCAAAGACGTTGTCGACGACCAGGCGCGCGCCGATCGAATTGGCAAGTGCCGCGACGGCCGCGATATCGACCACCTCGAGCGTCGGGTTGGTCGGGCTTTCCAGGAAAAACAGCTTGGTGTTCGGCCGGACGGCCTTTTCCCAATTCTCGGTCAGCGTGCCGTCGACCAGCGTCGCTTCGATGCCGTATTTCGGCGCCAGCGTCTCGACGACCCAGCGGCAGGAGCCGAACAGCGCGCGCGCGGCGACGATATGGTCGCCGGCCTTGAGGCTGCACAGGATCGCGGCCGTGACCGCAGCCATGCCCGAGGCGGTGGCACGGGCATCTTCAGCGCCTTCGAGGGCGCACATGCGCTTTTCGAACATGTCGACGGTGGGGTTGGCGTAGCGCGAATAGATGAAACCCGGGCTTTCGCCCTTGAAGCGCGCTTCGGCGCTTTCGGCGCTGGCGTAGACATAGCCCTGGGTCAGGAAGATCGATTCAGAGGTTTCACCGAAGCCGGATCTCAGGGTTCCGCCATGGATGAGGGTGGTCTGGGGTTTCCAGTTGCGCTGCTTCTCGGAGGTCATAGCCAAATCCAAATACAAAAAAACCGGCCGCGAAAGTCGCAACCGGTCCGTCAACGGCCCTTTAGCGACTTGTTTAACGTGGCTGCAAGCCGACCGGCCAAATCACCACGGGATAAAAGTCCTTTAGACCCGTAGCCTGCTTGCGTCAATCGTGGGGTCGACTAAACCATTTGTACCATAGGAGCGAGAAATTGCGGCAGTCGGGCATTCTTCCGGATCAGGATATCGCGGCATTGTTCGCGTCGGGCGCGCTTTTGGCGCCGCCGCTCGATGCCGACCAGATCCAACCTGCGAGCCTGGATCTCAGGCTTGGCGCAACGGCATTCCGCACCCGCGCCAGCTTCCTGCCGGGCCCCGGCCACCTGGTGTCGGAGAAGCTCGACCGCCTCAAGCTTCACGAGATCGACCTGACCAACGGTGCAGTTCTGGAGACCGGCTGCGTCTACATAGTGCCGCTGCTCGAAGGCCTGGCGCTTCCGGCCGACATTTCGGCCTCCGCAAATCCCAAGAGCTCGACCGGTCGCCTCGACATCTTCACCCGCGTGATGACCGACCGCGGCCAGGAGTTCGACAAGATCCCCGCTGGCTATACCGGACCGCTCTACCTCGAAGTCAGCCCGCGGACATTCCCGATCGTCGCACGAAAGGGCTCGCGGCTGTCGCAGATCCGCTTTCGCAAGGGCAATGCGCTGCTTTCTGAGGCAGAGCTTCACGCCCTGCATCTGTCCGACCGGCTGGTCGCGATCGACCCGCCCAACATCTCGGGCGGCGGCATCGCACTGTCCATCGATCTGGCCGGCGCGCCGGGCAGCATCGTCGGTTATCGTGGCAAGCACCACACGGGCCTCGTCGATGTCGACAAGCGTGCAGCGCAAGACGTCGTCGATTTCTGGGAGCCGATCTACAATCACGGCGCCGAGGAACTGGTTCTCGACCCCGACGAGTTCTACATTCTCGTCTCGCGCGAGGCCGTGCATGTGCCTCCGCTCTACGCCGCAGAGATGACGCCTTTCGATCCGCTCGTAGGCGAATTCCGCGTGCATTACGCCGGCTTCTTCGATCCCGGCTTCGGCCATTCCGGCGCCGGAGGCACAGGCAGCCGTGCCGTCCTCGAGGTGCGCAGCCACGAAGTGCCCTTTATCCTGGAACACGGCCAGGTGGTGGGGCGCCTGGTATACGAGCACATGTTGGCGCGCCCGCGCGCGCTCTATGGTACCGACCTCGGCTCCAACTATCAGGCCCAGGGGCTCAAGCTCTCCAAGCATTTCCGCATGACCTAAGGTCAACTGGGCCTATCCCTCAGTCTGCTTGTCCATTGCCGGCCGCTGTGATTGGCTGAGCCAGGGACGCTCGGAAAGAGCGCCTGGTAAATGGAGAGGAAAATGCAGATTTCGCGGAAATTCGCATACTCGGCCGCCTTCGCGGCGCTGCTGTTGGCAATGGGGAGTGCCTCGGCGCAAGAGGGCGGCAAGCTCAAGATCGGAACCGAAGGCGCCTATCCGCCCTTCAACAACCTGACTGCCGACGGCAAGCTTGTTGGCTTTGACGTCGACATCGCCAATGCGCTGTGCGCCCAGATGAAGGTCGAATGTGAAATCGTCGCCCAGGATTGGGACGGCATCATTCCGGCGCTGCAGGGCAAGAAGTTCGATGCCATCGTCGCTTCGATGACCATCACCGACGAGCGCAAGAAACAGGTCTCGTTCACCAACAAGTACTACACCACGCCGTTGGCGCTGATCGCCCCGAAGGATTCCGACCTTGCCTCGCCCGAGCCCGACGCACTCAAGGGCAAGTCGGTCGGTGCGCAGGCGTCGACCACGCAGAGCATCTATGCCGAGGACCACTACGCCAAGGCGGGTGCAGACGTGAAGCTCTATCCGACGCAGGACGAGGCGGTGGCCGACCTTACCAACGGCCGCCTCGACGCGGTCGTCGCCGACAAGTTCGTGCTCGTCGACTGGATGAAGACCACCGGCCAGGATTGCTGCAAGATGATCGGCGATCTTAAAGGCACCGACTCCGAGACGGGCATTGCCGTGCGGCTGGAGGACACGGCCCTGCGCGACAAGCTCAACGCTGCGATCGACGCCATCGTCAAGGACGGCACCTACGCCAAGATCAACGCCAAATATTTCGACTTCGACATATACGGCGCCAAGGACTGATGGGCTGAATACAGGCGGGCCGGGCGGCGATGACGTCCGGCCTGGCTGTTCGATATCCTGGTGCGGGCACGGCCGGCGTTGGCTCGGCTGGTTTCAAATACTTGTCCCGCTGCCCAATACTGGAAATCTTACTGGGACCCACTGGCAGATTGGACCGATCGGGTGCATCATTTGCCTGATCGGAGGTAAGGGCCATGCGTTATGTGTTCATCCCGCTGGCGATCGGCCTGACGATGTCTTTGTCCGGCTGCATGTCGGACAATTACGACTATGTCAGTTCCTTTCAGCCTGATTACTACAACAATAGCGGCCTGAGGTTCGGCTATTCAGCCGGGCAAAAGGACCACCACCTGCGTGATCTCAGCAGTTTCCGCACCCGGGAACTGCGACCGTAGCAGGGTGTAGTCTCGACGTAGTTCTGGCTGTTGCTGGAGCGGGTAGCGGGAATCGAACCCGCGCGTTCAGCTTGGGAAGCTGACAGGCTACCATTACATCATACCCGCGCGGGCACTTGGTTAGCATTCGCGATGCGGCTCGGCAATCGGGAAACGGCTTGATCCTACCAAACGATGCCGGTGCGGGGACGGCGCGATTTCCGTTTCCGCAAACCCAAAAGGGCTCTCCGCAGATGAGCCAGCGCTATTTCGCCATAGGCGCGTGCGTTGAGCTCTCCGCCGAGCCCCCTGCGCAAGATGTTGCGTGCCTGGCTGCCGGAGAAGCGCGCCAGGATTTCGCGGCAAAAAACGCGCTCTGGAAATTCGGCCGCGAGCTGAGGCGCGTGGGCCAGGAACATCTCGAAGAGCGGTGGGTCGCGATAGAACCTGCGCAGGTGCCGCGGTGCTTCCCTGGTAACCTGATCCAGGACTTGCCAGAACGTGCCGTTGAGCATCCAGGCGTACTTGCCGACATTGGCCAGGAGGAACTCGATATCCGTCAGTGTCGCTTGCGCGGCCTTGAGATTGTAAGCGGGACCGCCCGACACGAGCCAGGCGGAGCGTTCACGCGCCGAGAAGTAGTTTGCGCCATGCAGGCGGTATCCCGAGGCGATGACATCGATCAGCGCGCTCCCGGCAAAAGCATTGCACATGAAATTGAAGTAGCCGTCGGCCGAGCGCATGTGGGTGCCTTCTCGGCGGACCAGACGCAGGATGGAAGCGCGGTACATGTTGGCGGTGCCCGGCCCCCAATGCCAGCCGAAGACGGGTCTGGGGAGGATGGCGGTCCTGGCAGACAGGACATCGAAATCCGTAGGGGCAACTGACGGCACCCGCAGTGTAGCGTCCGCTGCGCGCAAGCCGCGCGCCAAGTTCGCGTCGCTGATGTCGACGCACGCACCCGCGGCCGTCAGCGCGTTGCCGAACGTATCCACTTCCGCCACGCTTGAAGACGTAAAGGCGACGCTGTGCGGCAGCGCCAGATGCGCCTGAACGTGCATCGAGGCAAAGTTCGCAAACAGCACGTCGTCCGCGTCGACGAAGGTAACGAAACCGCCCCTGATCTTGTCCAGCGCCCAGAATGCGGCGCCCAGTTGTCCCAGGTTTTCGGAAAGCGTGGCGACGGCGAAGCGGCTGTCGCCCTCGACGTGGCTGGCAATCACCTCGGCGCTGTCGTCGGTCGAGCCATTGTTGATGACCAGGCATTCGAAATGCGGGTAATCCTGTTTCTTGATCGAGTCGATCGCGGCACCGACAAACTGGGCGTAGTTCCAGCAGATGACGACGAAGCTGACGAGCGGCGGCTTGATCGCGTTGTCAGACAGTTGCGCGATGCTGCGGCCGCCGATGCTGAAATCTGTTGCGGGATGCTCGACCTCGCTATCCCCACGGGAAGCCTTGCCCTCGAAGTCGTTCATTCGGTATTGGCCTTGAACCATGAGCTTATAGATGCGGCTTGGGAAATCGCCCACGCCGATATATCAGCCTGCGCCAATAGCGAAAGTACAAGGCAACATGCATCCTGGTAAACGGGTACTTGTGACGGGCGGCGCCGGCTTTCTTGGTTCGCATCTTTGCGAAAAGCTGCTCGATGCCGGCGCGCAAGTTTTGTGTGTCGACAACTTCTACACCGGCGCTGCCGAAAACATCGAGCATCTAGGCTCTCGTCCTCGGTTCAAGTTCTTGCGCCACGACGTGTGCCTGCCCCTCCATGTCGAGGTCGACGAGATCTACAACCTCGCCTGTCCGGCCTCGCCGATCCACTACCAGCGCGACCCGGTGCAAACGACAAAAACCAGCGTATTGGGGGCGATCAACATGCTTGGCCTCGCCAAGCGGCGCGGCGCCAGAATACTCCAGGCGTCCACGTCCGAGGTCTATGGCGACCCGACGGTTCATCCGCAGCCTGAGAACTACTGGGGCAACGTCAATCCCATCGGCCCGCGCTCCTGTTATGACGAAGGCAAGCGCTGCGCTGAAACGCTGTTTTTCGACTATCAGCGCCAGCACGACCTTGAGATCAAGGTCGCCAGGATCTTCAACACCTACGGTCCGAGGATGCAGCCGAACGACGGACGCGTCGTGTCGAACTTCATCATCCAGGCGCTCGCAGGCGACAGCATCTCGATCTTTGGCGACGGCGCGCAGACGCGGTCTTTCTGCTACGTCGATGATCTTGTCGACGGCCTGATCAGGCTGATGGCCTCGCCGAAGGCGTTTACCGGTCCTGTCAATCTGGGCAATCCGGAAGAATTCTCGATGCTCGAGTTGGCCAAGGCAGTGCTGGCGGAGACGGGAAGCATGTCACGTCTGGAGTTCTTCCCCTTGCCCGTCGACGACCCGAGGCAGAGGCGGCCGGACATCGCCTTGGCCGGAACCTTGGGCTGGCAGCCGCGAACCGCGTTGACCGAAGGCTTGCAGCGTACGGTGGCTTATTTCCGGGAACTGCAAGATGAGGGCCAGCGTGCCCGGCGCGCGCCAGTTCCGGTTTCCTGATCCAAGAGGCAAGAAGTCGAAATGCCAGCCTGTATGGTGGGTATCCGCATCTTGAAGCAGGCGGCGTTATCACGATATCCCTGTTGGGCCAGAATCGCAGGAGACTGAACTTGTCCGGATTGACGCGTTTTCTCGGAGACACTCCGCTTCGGGTGTCCATCAAGCTCCTGGTCATCTCC
Organism: Aminobacter sp. AP02; assembly: GCF_003148805.1. Classification (GTDB taxonomy): domain Bacteria; phylum Pseudomonadota; class Alphaproteobacteria; order Rhizobiales; family Rhizobiaceae; genus Aminobacter. Next base: position 31,744 of record NZ_QGGX01000021.1, on the reverse strand, counting down.
TTCCTCGTCGGCATCGTCATGAGCGCCTTCGGCTGGTCCCCCTTCGATGTGCTCTACGGCATCCGCGACTTCTTCGTCGACATCTGGCGCATGGGCTTCCGGGCCATCGACCGCTTCCTCGGCTATTTCCTGCTGGGTGCTGCGATTGTCGTCCCGGCCTTCATCATTCTCAGGCTGTTCAGCTACCGCAAATAGCTGTCATCTTGCTTGAGCACGATCCTTTCGGGAAAGGGCTGCCCTGTTCCGGGATAATGCTCAGGCGAAGGCGCTTGCCGTTTCGAACAGGATCGCGTGGCGTGCTGCCAGCGCTGCGACGTCGGTCGAATAGCCACCGCCGATTACGGCGCACAGCGGAATGCCGGCATCGCGAAAGTGCTCGATGACCATGCGCTCGCGTCGGCGCAATCCATCGTCGCTCAAGGCGAGGCGGCCGAGCCGATCCTCGCGATGCGGGTCAACGCCGGCATTGTAGAACACAAGGTCCCATTCCCCGCGCCGCGATAGCCGCGCCAGGGCTTCGACCAGGATCTCCAGGTAAACGTCGTCGCCGGTGCCGTCGGGCAATCCAATGTCGAGGCCGGAGGCGACCTTGCGCACCGGGTAATTTTTCTCGGCATGCATGGAGAAGGTGAAGACATCTGGGTTGCCGCCCAGGATTTCCGCCGTGCCGTCGCCTTGGTGGACGTCGAGATCGACAACGAGCACGCTACCGACGAGCCTGCCGTCAAGCAGTGCAAGGGCTGCGATGGCCACGTCGTTGAAGGTGCAGAAACCGGCGCCTTGGGCGCGGCGCGCGTGGTGGCTGCCTCCGGCGGCGTTGCAGGCGACGCCGTGGGCAAGCGCAAGATGTGCTGCGGCCAGCGTGCCGCCCGCCGCAAGCTGTGCACGGCGCGACACGCGCTCGCCGACTGGAAATCCGATCTCGCGCTCGATATGCGCGGGCACGGAACAGGCCAGTACCTGTCCGACGTAGTCGGCGTCATGGGCCAGATGAAGCCTAGCGGCCGCGATCGGTTCTGCCTGGGTGAGGCCGCCGATCAGGCCAAGTTCGCCGAGCCGATCCATGAGATGGCCGTATTTGCTCATTGGAAAACGATGCTCCGGCGCGAAACCGGCGTCATAGTCGGGATGGCTGACGATCTGAAGCGGCATGGATGACTGCTGAACCAGCGGACCAATTCGATTGGATCGGCAACTTAAATGGTTGCGGGCGTTAGGGAAACCGGGGCATGTGCCCGAACGGGAGATTCGGCAACAGGGAGGAATTCGTTGGACAGCGTATCGCCAGAGGGCCGCGTGACGCCTTTTTCCGTCACCAACCGCTCGGTGCTGGCGATTGCCGTGCCAATGACCCTTGCCTATCTGACGACGCCCTTCATCGGCCTTGTCGGTACCGGCGTCGTCGGCCAGTTCGGCGATGCCGCCTTGCTCGGTGGGCTGGCCGCGGGTGCCGTCGCCTTCGACGTGGTCTTCACCAGTTTCAACTTCCTGCGAGCGGGCACGACCGCCCTCGTGGCCCAGGCCTTTGGCCGCAATGATGCGGCGGAAGAGCAGGCCGTCTTCTGGCGCGCCGTGGTGATCGCGCTGATTGCCGGCATCGTGCTGGCGCTGACCGCACCTCTGACCTCGCTCGCCGGGCAATGGTTCATGCAGGCCGAGCCGCGTGTCAACGAGACGCTCGACCACTACGTCCGCATCCGCATGCTGGGCGCGCCCTTTGCGCTGATCAACTACGCCATCCTCGGCTACATTCTGGGGCGGGGCGAGGGCGGCTTCGCGCTGTTTTTGCAAGCGACCCTCAACGGCGTCAACATCGTGCTTTCGATCCTGCTGGGCCTGCATTTCGGATGGGGTGTCGAGGGTGTCGCCTGGGCCGCCGTTGCGGGCGAGGCGGCGGGCATGGTCATCGGCCTTGCCGTGCTGTTGCGGCGCTTCGGGGGACAGCCGAAGCTGGCGCGCGGGCGCATCTTCGACGCCGCGGCGTTCCGGCGCTTGTTCGTGCTCAATCGCGACATCATGATCAGGTCGCTGTCGCTGCTCGTCGCCTTCGCCTTGTTCACGCGCCAGGGGGCCCAGTTCGGCACGGTGACTCTTGCGGCAAATGCAGTGCTGATGAACTTCTTCATTGCGGCCGGGTTTTTCCTTGACGGCTTTGCCGCCGCAGCCGAGCAGCTTGCCGGCCGCGCCGTCGGTGCGCGCTACGAGCCGGCTTTCCGCAAGGCGGTCTATCTCTGCTCGATCTGGGGTTTTGCGCTGGCCGGCAGCATGACGGCGGCACTCATGGTCTTCGGCGTCGATCTCATTGCGCTGATTTCGACGGCCGAGGATGTTCGCGCCGCGGCCATCGCCTTCCTGCCTTGGGCAGCGTTCACCGCGCTGAGCGGCGTGCTCGCCTTCCAGATGGACGGCATCTTCATCGGTGCCGCATGGTCGCGCGACATGCGCAACATGATGGTGATTTCGCTTCTGGTCTTCGTCGCGGCACTGCTGGTGCTGCCGTCGCATTACGGCAATGCCGGCCTATGGGCGGCACTGCACCTGCTGCTGATCGTGCGCGGCGTGTGCCTGCTGGCGATCCTGAAGCCGCGAGCGCGGGCGACCTTTCAAAGCGGTGCCGCCGACCACTGATCGAGCTTGCTGTCGCGTAGCTCGGAGATGTTCGTGAGGCCTTCGCGCGCGGCGAATTCCGACATGCCGCGCACGATGCGCGCCGGCAGTGAGGGACCGGCATAGATCATGCCGGTGTAGAGCTGCACGAGATCGGCACCGGCGCGGATTTTCTCCAGCGCGGTTTCGGTCGAGTCAACGCCGCCGACGCCGATGATGGCCCGCTGTGGGCCGAGCAGCTTGCGCATGCGCGCGAGCACAGCCGTCGAACGTGTAAACAGCGGCTTGCCTGACAGGCCTCCTGTTTCACCGGTGTGCGTCGGGCTGCGCAGGGTCGGTCGGGTGATGGTGGTGTTGGAAACGATTACGCCGTCGATCGCCTTTTCGGTGACTTCTGCCGAGATGTCTTCGAGTTCGGCCTCATGCAGGTCGGGCGCGATCTTGAGGAAGATCGGGACCGGCTGCCCCGCCTCGGCGCGAGCGATCATCACACTTGCCAGCAGCTCGGCGAGCTGTTCGCGCGCCTGCATGTTGCGCAAGCCCGGCGTGTTGGGCGAGGAGATGTTGACGGTGAGATACGAGGCGTAGCGAGCGAAGCGCTTCACGCCGCTGATATAGTCACTAATGCGGTTGGTACTGTCCTTGTTGGCACCGATGTTGACGCCGACGATGCCGGGTCGTCCCGCGCGCGCGATGAGCCGCTTTTCGCAGGCGTCATGGCCTTCGTTGTTGAAGCCGAGCCGGTTGATGACGGCGTCATCCTCGACGAGACGGAAGATGCGCGGCCTGGGATTGCCGGCCTGCGCCAGCGGTGTCACCGTGCCGATTTCGGCGAAGCCGAAGCCGAGGCCGAGCAGGGCGTCCGGCACCTCGCCGTTCTTGTCGTAACCCGCGGCCATGCCGAGCGGATTGGGAATGTCGAGGCCGGCGACCCTTACCCTCAGGCGGGCGTCGCGCGGGGCGCGTCCGCCCACCGGCAGGTTGCAGCGCAGCGCCTTGATCGACATGCCGTGCGCGGTCTCGGCATCGAAGCTGAACAGCAGGTGCCGGCCAAGACGGTCGAATGCGCTCATGCCTCAAGCTCCGGGAAATCGTGGGTGCCATTGGCCGTCAGTGGCAAGGCACGAACCCATTTGGCGGCACTCGTTTCGAGCGGCGCGAAAAGGTGCGGAAACAAGGCGCCGCCACGCGAGACTTCGTACTTCAGCGCCGGTCCGAGCCTGTCGGCGTCGATGGCGACGAGCAGGAGATTGTCCTGGCCGGAAAAATGCTTTGCCGCCGTCTCGACAACCTGTTCGGCGGTCGAGAAGTGGATGAAGCCGTCAGCGAGATCGATGGGCGCGCCGTGGAAAAATCCGCTCTGCTCGGCTTGCCGCCACATCGGTTCGGGGCAGATCTTGTAGATGGTCTTCGTCATATCCGCGCTATAGGCTGAAAGCATCATGCGCGAAAGGGCGGCTTGGCTTGCCCCACCGCAATTTGGGCCTATTGCGGCGCGACAATTCGTACAGTCCGCAAATGGAGACAGTCATGCGCCGCGCCTTATTGATGTTTGTTCCACTGCTTGCTGGCCTCGGTTCCACCTCGGCATTTGCCGCCGAAGGGCAGCGGTTCCAGATGGAAAAGACCGACAGGGGATATGTCCGCATGGACACCCAGACCGGCGAGATGTCGATCTGCGAGGAGCGCGACAATCAACTGGTGTGCAAGCTTGCCGCCGACGAACGCTCGGCGCTGCAGGACGAGATCGGCCGCCTGCAAGGTGACATCAAGACGATTGAAGATCGCGTGCTAAAGCTCGAGAATTCGCTGACCGCCCGGATGGAATCGAAGTTGCCCACCGAAGAAGAATTCCAGAAGAGCATGGGATACATGGAGCGCTTCTTCCGTAGCTTCATGGGTATCGTCAAGGACATGGAAAAGGAAGACAAGGCGCAGCAACCCGAACCTGCACCGAACAAGACCTGAGCACTGTCCGGTGTGCTTGCGACCGAAATTTGAGCATGAAGCGCTGCTTTGGTGATCCTTTTGACTTTAACTGCTTGAAAAGCCGGCACCGGATCGCATAATCGCACCCGACGGTCCAAGGCGCACAGAACGGTCGGGACCTCGGGAGGGATATTTGCCAGCAGGCCACAAGTTCGTCATCGCGGACGACCATCCGCTTTTTCGCGGAGCACTCAAACAAGCCATTGCCGGCCTAGCCGATGTTTCCAGCGTGCTGGAAGCCGGCGACTTCGAGAGCGTCAAGGCGATCGTTGGCGCCCATGAAGACATCGACATCGTCCTGCTCGACCTGTCCATGCCCGGTGCCTCCGGGCTTTCCGGCCTGATCTCGCTGCGCGGCATCCATGCGACGGTGCCCGTGGTCATCGTGTCGGCTCATGATGATCCCGAAACCATCCGCCGCGCACTTGAGCTGGGTGCTTCGGGATTCATCTCGAAATCGGCGAGCATGGACGACATACGAGCTGCCATCGAAGCGGTGCTGTCGGGCGAAATCTCGGCTCCGGGCGACATCGATCTCGGCGTCGAGCGGGACCCCGAAATTTCCGACCTGATCAAGCGGCTGCAATCGCTGACCCCCCAGCAGACGCGGGTGCTTGGCATGCTGGCCGAGGGGTTGCTCAACAAGCAGATCGCCTATGAACTCGGCGTGTCGGAAGCCACCATCAAGGCGCATGTGTCGGCGATCCTGCAAAAGCTCGGCGTCGATAGCCGTACACAGGCCGTCATCCTGCTGTCCAAGATCGGCGGCGAACCGCGTGCGTCGGCATAGGGCAAGACTATTCGGCGGCGTGGGCCATGCGCCGCATCCGGTTCATCATCGATCGCAGCACGGCGGGTTTTAGCGGCTTGTTGAGCACCGCGACGTCGATCTGGTCGGCCGCCGCGCGCACTTCGTTGGAACGGTCGGCTGTGATCAAAACCGCCGGGACCGCTTCGCCATAAGCGCCGCGCAGGGTGCGGATGACGTCGAGGCCGTTTTCGCCGTCGAGGTGATAGTCGGCAAGAATGATCTCCGGTGCCGGCCCTGCCGTCTGGTCGGCCTCGAACGCTTGTGACCCGGAGTAGGTTCGAACGCTGCAACCCCAGCCTTCGAGCAACAGCCGCATGCCTTCAAGGATGCGGGGATCGTTGTCGATGCACACGACCGTCAGCCCGCTCAGCGCCGCCGCAGCCTGGATGCGGGGGCGGGCCGTCGTCGCGGCCGGCAGTTCCGCAGCGGTGGTGACGGGCAGGATCACTGAAAACCGCGTGCCTTGCCCCTTGTGCGATTCGATCTGGATCTCGAGCTTGAGCACGCGCGCGATACGGTCGACGATCGACAGGCCCAGCCCAAGGCCCTGCGCCTCGCGCGCACCGTCATCGAGGCGCGTGAACTCCTGGAAGACGGTGCCAAGCTTGTCGGCGGCGATGCCGATTCCGCTATCGATCACCTGGATTTCGACGAGTTCGCCGCGGCGCCTGACGCCGACGAGAATGCGACCGGTGCGGGTGTATTTGATCGCGTTGGACACCAGATTCTGGATCAGCCGGCGCAACAGGTTACGGTCGGTATTGACGGTCGAGGTCGATGGCACGATCACCAGTTCCAGGTTCTTGGCGCGTGCCATGGGCAGGAAGTCGGTGCCGATCTGGCGCAGCAGTCCATCGAGGCGGAACACTGTTTCGGCCGGCTTCATCGCACCTGCGTCGAGCCTGGAAATGTCGAGCACGGCGCCCAGGATAGTCTCGACCGATTCAAGCGAGGATTCGATATTGCGGGCGGCAATGCCGGCGTTGCCCTTGGCTGCCTTTTCGATCAGCGACGAGCAGTAGAGCCGGGCGGCGTTGAGCGGCTGCAGGATGTCGTGGCCTGCCGCGGCGAGGAAGCGCGTCTTGCCGAGATTGGCCTCTTCGGCGAGCATTTGTGCCTGGGCCAGTTCCTCGTTGACCCGGGTCAGTTCGGCGGTGCGGTTCTTCACCCGCTGCTCCAGCGACTCATTGGCCCGTTTCAGTGCCAGATCGGCCGCGACCCGCGCGGAGATGTCCGTGTAGGTCGCAACGATGCCGCCATCGGGCATGGGGTTGGAGCTCATCTCGATGATCCTGCCGCTGGTTTGCAGCTCGATCTGCCAGGGCCCTCCGAAACTGGTCAGGCGGTTGAGGGTCGTCAGGCGCGAGGTTTGCGGGATATCGCCGCGCGCGACGAGATAGCCGAGGATGCGGTCGATCGAAACGCCGACCTGGCCCATGTCGTCGGGCAAATCGAAAAGTGCGCGGTATTGGCGGTTCCAGCAGATCAGGCGGAAATCCTGGTCGAAGACGGTAATGCCTTGCTCCATCTGGTCGAGCGCGATCTGCAGGAGGTCGCGGTTGTGCTGCAGCGCCTCGGTGGCGTCATCGAGCAAGCGGAACGTGTCTTTCGAGGAGTTGTCGCCACGCTTGAACAGCAGCGACAGGATCAGCCGCGCCGAGGACGAGCCGACGGCGCTTGCCATCAGTTGCTCCGAAAAGCGGATGACGTCCATGCCGGCCGGATCATTGCCGTTGAGCTTGCTGCCGCTTTCGTTCTGGAACGTCTGGAACGAGCGTTCGGTGCGTTCGACGCCGAGATAGCGCGCAATGGTGTCCTTGAGGTCGTTGACCGTGATGGTGGTGCGGAAGCGGCGCAGCGAAGGCATCGGGCTTGCGTCGCGTGGCACGAAGATCGATGCCTGGATGCGCTCGAGCGGCACTGAGGCGCGCGACAGCGAGCCGAAGAAGAAGAACAGCGCGTTGATCGCAAGGCTCCACAGAACGCCGTGATTGAGCGGTTCTGCGACCGTGCCGAACAGCGCCTGCGGCCTGAGTGCCTCGATGCCGAAAAGCCCGATCGTGATGATCGAGGTGTCCGGGCCCGCGAGCGTTGGCAGCATCAGCGTGTAGCACCACACGGCGATGCCGGCGGCCATGCCGAGGGCGGCACCGCGCGCATTGGCACGGCGCCAGATCAGGCCGCCGATGAAGGACGGTGCAAACTGGGCGATGGCCGCAAACGACATCAGACCTATGGAGGCGAGCCGCGTGTTGTTGGTGCTTTCGCGATAATAAAGGAACGCGACGAACAGGATGATGAATATCGAGGCGCGGCGGATGTTGAGGATGATCGCCGACCAATCTTCGGTATCGCCGGACTTGATCTTGATCAGCCGGCGCACGAAGATCGGTATGACGAGATCGTTGGAGATCATGATCGACAGTGCCACGCTTGCCACGATGACCATAGCGGTGGCCGCCGACAGGCCGCCGATGAAGGCGACCATGGCGAGCAGGTCGTGGCCCTTGAGCAGCGGCAGCGACAAGACATAGAGGTCGCTCGTCGTTGCGGTGCCTACGGTGGACAGGCCGGCAAAGGCGATCGGCAGCACGAACAGGTTGATCGCTACCAGATAGGCCGGGAAGACCCAGGTCGCCGTGCGCAGCTCGCTTTCGCTGCGGTTCTCCACGATCATGACGTAGAACTGGCGCGGCAGCATGATGATGGCAAAGCCGCTGATCACGGTCACCACCAGCCAGGTGCCGAGCGAGGTGCTGTAGCCCATGGCGTCGCCGACCTGCTCGGTGGCGGCGAAGCTCTTGAGCATGTCGCCGGGCCCGTCGAACAGGGCGAAGGTGACGAACAGCCCGACGGCGAGGAAAGCGACCAACTTGACGATCGACTCGACTGCGACCGCAAGGACCAGCCCGTTCTGATGCTCGGTTGCGTCGGCATGGCGGGTGCCGAACAGCGTGGCAAACAAGGCAAGCAGCAGCGCCACGACCAATGAGATGTCGCTGACGAAGGGATCGAAGGAGGGCGGCGAGCCGGTGTAGTGCTCGACCATCAGGCTGACCGAACCCGAAATCGCCTTGAGCTGCAGCGCGATATAGGGGATGGCGCCGACGGTAGCGATCAGCGTCGCGATCGAAGCGACTGCGAAACTCTTGCCATAGCGCGCGCCCAAGAAGTCGGCGATCGATGTGATCTTTTCCGCCTTGGCCAGCTTGATGATGCGGCTGAGCAGCGGGAAGCCGAACATGAACACCAGCACCGGGCCGATATAGATGGCGAGGAATTCGAGCCCGCGCTCGGAGGCGAGCCCGACCGAGCCGAAGAAGGTCCACGACGTGCAGTAGATAGCAAGGCTGAGCGCATAGATGAACGGCCGCGGCCGGCCCGGGCCCCAGCTGGCGGCCCGGCGATCGCCAATGCTCGCGATGGCGAACAAAAGCGTGACATAGGCAATGGCGATGAGGACGACGGCCAGGCCCTGCACTCTAAGTTCTCACTCCCTTGGACGGCCCATTGCCTCCGAGGTGAGGCAATCACAGCTTGGCTGGCAAGTCTATTATCCTTGTCTCCTACATGCGGTGATGCCCGTCACTGGTGCGCCCGTCTGGCGGTCGACATTGCCGGGTTTTGCAACTGGCGGTTTTTGCTATGGTGGCGGCAATTGGCGGCAGGCAGGGTGTCTCGATTCGCCGTCTCGCGGACCACGACAAGGAGGGTTCTATGCTCAAGGAATTCCAGGAATTCATTTCCAAAGGCAATGTGATGGACCTTGCCGTCGGCGTCATCATCGGCGGCGCCTTCGGCCTCATCGTGTCGTCGCTGGTCGCCGACATCATCATGCCGATCATCGGCATGGCTGGAAGCGCGGATTTCTCGAACTATTTCCTCCCGCTTTCGGATGCGGTGACCGCGACTTCGCTGGCGGAGGCAAGAAAACAGGGACCAGTCTTCGCGTACGGCAATTTCATCACCGTGGTCATCAATTTCCTGATCCTTGCCTGGATCATCTTCCTGATGGTCAAGGGCGTGAACACCATGCGACGCAAGCTGGAGAAGCAAAAGGCTGCCGAGCCGGCCGCGCCGTCCGCTGATGTGGTGCTGCTGACTGAAATCCGCGACCTGCTGGCCAAGAAGTAACGACTGAGCGCTGTCTCGCTCTGGCATGCTGAATAACCCCCGGCTGGCTGGTCCACCGGGGGTTCTTTCATTCGTGCGGGCGCGCTAGGACTTGGATCCAGAACAGACATTCAACCTGGGATGATCATGAGCCTTATCGATATGGTTCGCGCGGAAGCCCGTCTCGCGCCCGTCAGCGGCATTGAGGCAGTGGCAAACTACGGGCGCGACCGCGCCGGCCTCATACCGCTATGGTCCGGCGAAGGCGACATGCCGACACCGGACTTCATCAGTTCGGCTGCCGCGCGCGGGCTCGCCAATGGCGAAACCTTCTACACCTGGCAGGCCGGCATTCCGGAATTGCGCCAGGCGCTCGCCCGCTATCACAAGCGCCATTTCGGCATGGACTTTTCCGAGGACGAGTTCATCGTCACCATTGGCGGCATGCAGGCGATCACCATGGCGTTGCAGGTGGCCGTGGGTGCTGGCGACGAAGCGCTTTATCTCGCGCCAGCCTGGCCGAACTTCGCTGGTGCGGCGGGGGTCGCCGGCGTCAAGCCGGTACCGGTGCTGCTCGACATGACCGACAATGGCTGGAGTTGCGATGTCGAAAAGGTCGCCGCTGCGATTACCCCGCGCACCAAGGCGATCTTCGTCAATACGCCGTCCAACCCGACAGGCTGGACCGCCGACCGCGAAACCCTGCAGGCCATTCTCGAGCTGGCACGCAAGAACAATCTGTGGATCATCGCCGACGAGATCTATGCGTTGTTCCATTTCGGCGGGCATCGCGCGGCCTCGTTCATGGACATCATGGATCCGGAAGACAAGATCCTGTTCGTCAATACCTTCTCCAAGAACTGGGCGATGACCGGCTGGCGCGTCGGCTGGCTGCGCTCGCATCCTTCGCTCACCCGCACCTTCGAAAACCTGGTCCAATATTCGACTTCGGGCGTGGCGCAATTCATGCAGCGCGGTGCGATCGCTGCGCTCGACGAAGGCGACGACTTCATCGTCTCGCAGGTCGAACGTGCCCAGCAGGCACGCGACATCGTCTGCAAGGTTCTGGGCGATACTGGCAAGGTCCGCTTCTGCGTGCCCCCCGGCGCTTTCTACCTGTTCTTCTCGGTGGATGGCATGAAGGATGCCGAGGCGGCCGCCTTCGACATCGTCGACATGGCGGCTGTCGGCGTTGCGCCCGGCACTGCTTTCTGTGCCGGCGGCGAAGGTTTTCTCAGACTCTGCTTCCACCGGCGTCTCGACCAGGTCGAGGAAGCCTCGCACCGGCTGGCGAAGTGGATCAACGCGCAATAGGCGGATAGTTCTGCGAACAAAAAAGGCCCGAAACCGATCCGGTTTCGGGCCTTTTGATAAGTTGGCTTGCCGCTCAGCCGCCTGATTGCGGCACCAGCAACGGGACGATCCGTTCGCTCTTGGCAACCCCGGTATGGCCCGCGGTGCGGTATGGGATGCCGAGCGCATTCCACGTCTCGACCAGCGCATCCTTGAGCGACTCGATCAGCGCGTCGTCGTGGAACGGCGTCGGCGTGATGCGCAGGCGCTCTGTGCCGCGCGGCACTGTCGGATAGTTGATCGGCTGGATGTAGATGCCGTGGACGCCGAGCAGGCGGTCGCTGGCCATCTTGCACAACTCGGGATCGCCGACCAGGATCGGCACGATGTGCGTCGGTGACTCCATGACGGGGAGCCCCGCACCGGCGAGCACCTGCTTGGCGTGCCCAGCCTGGCGCTGCTGTGCGTCGCGCTCTGCCTGCGAGTTCTTGAGATGGCGGATCGATGCGGTGGTCGCCGCCGCGATCGCCGGCGGCAGGGCGGTGGTGAAGATGAAGCCTGGTGCGTAGGAACGAACGGCATCGACCAAAGCCCGGGTGCCTGTAATGTAGCCGCCCAGCGTTCCAAACGCCTTGGCCAGGGTTCCCTCGATGATGTCGATGCGATGGGCCAGGCCCTCGCGCTCGGTGATGCCACCACCGCGCGGTCCGTACATGCCAACCGCATGGACCTCGTCGATGTAGGTCATCGCATTGTACTTCTCGGCGAGGTCGGCGATCTCCTTGATCGGCGCGATGTCGCCGTCCATCGAGTAGACGCTTTCGAACACGATCAGCTTGGCGCGCTCGCGGCCTGCCGCCTGCAGCAGGCTTTCAAGATGAGCCACGTCGTTGTGACGGAAGATCTTCTTTTCCGCGCCCGAGCGGCGCACGCCCTCGATCATCGAGGCATGGTTGAGTTCGTCGGACAGGACCAGGCAATTGGGCAGGAGCTTGGCGATGGTCGAGATCGCGGCTTCGTTGGAGACGAAGCCCGACGTGAAGACGAGGCCGGCTTCCTTGCCGTGGAGATCGGCGAGCTCGTGCTCAAGCTCGACCAGCGGATGGTTGTTGCCGGAAATGTTGCGCGTGCCGCCTGCACCGGTGCCCATGTTGCCGGCTGCCTTCTGCATCGCCGTCACCACGTCCGGGTGCTGGCCCATGCCGAGATAGTCGTTCGAGCACCACACGGTAATTTCCTGCGCTCGACCGTTGGAACGCCAGATCGCGCGCGGGAACTTGCCTACGATGCGCTCCAGATCGGCGAACACGCGATAACGGCGTTCGGCGTGGATTTGGTCGATCGCTTCTTCGAAAAACCGTTGGTAGTTCATGTGGACGTCCCAATTTTTCAACCGCGAGCATAATCAACGGCCGGTTCGGCGTCCATCAACCGTTTTTGGTCAAAATGCCACGCCCTCGACGTCCCAAACGATCATGGAACGCCGAAAAGTCCCTTGATGTGGATCAAACCCGGCCGCGACAGAATGATCCGTGCGCAGGCCGCCTCGCATTTGCCCGATCTTTTGCGTTAGAGAGAAAAAGCGAAATCTGAAGCGGAGTTATTCGATGGCGGTACTGGTGACGGGCGGGGCGGGTTACATCGGCAGCCACATGGTCTGGGAACTGCTGGATGCCGGCGAGCAAGTCGTCGTCCTCGACCGCCTTTCGACCGGCTTCGAGTGGGCCGTCGCACCGGAGGCAAAACTGGTCCGGGGCGACGTCGCAGACCAGGAACTGGTTGGCAAGCTGATCCGCGAACATGGCGTGGACGCCATCATCCATTTCGCCGGCTCGATCGTGGTGCCGGAATCGGTCGCCGATCCGCTGGGCTACTATGAAAACAACACCTGCAAGACCCGCGGTCTGATCGAGACGGCGGTGCGCTGTGGCGTGAAGCATTTCATCTTTTCGTCGACGGCTGCCGTCTACGGCGCGGCTGGCATGGAACCGGTGGTCGAGGACGCGCGCCTGGCACCGGAATCGCCCTATGGCCTGTCCAAGCTGATGAGTGAATGGATGCTGCGCGATGCGGCGGCGGCGCACCCGCTGCGCTACACAGCGCTGCGCTACTTCAACGTCGCGGGCGCTGATCCGAAGGGACGCACCGGCCAGTCGACCAAGGGAGCCACGCACCTGATCAAGGTTGCTTCCGAGACAGCGCTCGGCAAGCGCGCCGCGATGCAGGTCTACGGAACCGACTATGCGACGCCTGACGGCACCTGCGTACGCGACTATATCCACGTTTCGGATCTCGCAGCGGCGCACCGGTTGGCGCTTGCCCGACTGCGGGCAGGCGGCGGCAATCTGGTCGCCAACTGTGGCTACGGCCACGGCTACTCGGTGCTCGAAGTCATCGACAGCGTGCGGCGCGTGCATGGCGGCGATTTCAAGGTCGAGATGGGGCCCCGCCGAGCCGGCGACGCGGCCTCGGTCGTTGCCAATGCGGACCTGGCACGCGGCGAACTCGGTTGGGCGCCCAAGCACGACGATCTCGACGCCATCGTGGGCGACGCGCTCAACTGGGAAAAGCTACTCGGCCGCAAGAACTCCGTCGGCGATTGAAGCTGGCTCAGCCGATTCCTGATGGGATCTCTCGAAATGCCGCACGGCAACGGCTAGTGGTGCCTCGTGGAGTTGAGTTCCCGGCGGTCGTGGGTTCCCGGTCAGAGCCCGATATCAACTTGGGTACGAAATGAAGATCCTGGTTCTCGGCGCAGGCGTGGTCGGAACGGCGGCCGCCTACTATCTCGCCCGCGACGGCCATGAAGTCACCGTGCTCGAGCGGCATCCGGCCGTGGCACGTGGAACCAGCTATTCCAACGCCGGCCTGGTCTCGCCCGGCGACGCCACTGCCTGGGCTTCGCCCGCAGCGCTCAAGACCTTCCTCCGCTCGCTCTACACGCCCGACCTTGGCATCAAGGTCAGGCTGCGGCTCGATCCGTATTTCTATGCCTGGAGCCTCCGGTTCCTGTTTCAGTGCACGACCGCGCGACTGCGCGCAAACAGCGAGGTCAAACTCAGGCTCGCGCTCTATGCGCGCCAGTGCATCAACGACATTTCGGCGGAGACCGGCCTTGCCTATGACGAGCGCCGCCGGGGCATCCTCTATTTTTTCCGCTCACAGAAAAGTCTCGACGAAGGCAGCGAAAACTACCGTTTCCTGGCCGAACATGGCCTGCCCATCGAGATCGTCGATCGTAATCGCATGGTCGAACTGGAGCCCGGCCTGGCCGCAGCCAAGGACGGCATATCAGGTGGTGTCTATTCGCCGATCGACCAGACCGGCGATTCCCGAATGTTCGTTGAAAATCTCGGCGCTTACGCCACCGAGCGCCTCGGCGTGAAATTCATGTTCGACACTGCCGTCGAAGACCTGGTCATCGACGGCGATCGGGTGAGTGGCGTGAAGACTGCAGCCGGTGTTGTCACCGCCGACGCCGTGGTCATCGCCATGGGGCCGGAAAGCGGATTGCTGGGCCGCCCCCACGGCATTGACCTGCCGGTCTATCCGGTCAAGGGGTACACAGCGACCGTGCCGCTCGACGATCCCGAAAAGGGCCCTACGATGGGCGGTGCCGACGAGGACAATCTGATCGCCTATTCGCGGCTCGGCGACCGCCTGCGGCTGGCCTCTACCGCCGAATTTGCCGGTTTCGACCGCAGCTACAAGCCACAGGACTTCGCGCGATTGTTCAGGGCCGGCAAGGAGCTGTTCCCCGGAGCCTTCGATCCAAGCAAGGCCGAACTGTGGGCCGGCCTCAGGCCGATGATGCCAGGTTCGGTGCCGGTCATGGGCCGCGCACGCTTCAAGAACCTCTATCTCGACACGGGCCATGGCCATGTCGGCTGGACCATGGCCTGCGGTTCCGGCAAGTTCCTCGCCGACCTGATCGCGGGGCGTAAGCCCGAGATCGATCCGGAGGGACTGGTCTACAAGGGCTGACGGCTAGCGCCGGCCGACGCTCTGCCTGGATTCGTAGAGATATTGCAGGCCGATGATGACGGCTGCGATCAAGAGATAGAACACCGACACGACCAGCAGCACCTCGATGGCCTTGTAGGTCTCCGAGATGATGACGGTAGAGGCCGCCGTCAGCTCGTCGATGGCGACCAGGCTGGCGAGCGAGCTGCCCTTGACCATCTGGATGGCGTTGGAAAACAGCGACGGGGCCGCGAGCCTGTAGGCCTGTGGGATCATCACCTTCCAGTAGGTCGCGAACGGCCTGAGTCCGAGCGACCTGGCGGCGTCGAGCTGGCCTGAGGGGATGCTCTCGAAGCCCGATCGCAGGAATTCGAGATTGTACGCGGTCGAGGCGAAGATGAGGCCGATCAGCGCCGACGGCACCGGCTCCAGATAGATGCCAAGGCGCGGCAGGCCGTAATAGAGCGCAAACAGCAGCGCCAGCACGGGCGCTGCGCGGGCAAAGAAGCTGTAGCCGATGATGAGGCGGCGAAACGCGCCCGCGGGCCGCTGCATGTAGATGGCCAGCGGCAGCGCCAGCAGATTCGATACGATGATGACGATGATCGAGATGAGCAGCGTCAACGCCAGCCCATCGAACAGCATTTGCCGGTAGGTCGGGTCGAGCAGGATGTTCATCGTGCCACCAGCTGCTTGGGCTTGCGCTCGTTGAAGACGAGCAGCGGCGTGACGATAAGGATGTAGAGGCCGACGGCGAGCGTCAGGAAGGTGAAGGGCGCGTTGGTGGCGGCGATACCCTGCTTGGTAACGTAGAGGATTTCGCTGACCGAGACGGCCGAGGCGATGGACATGCGCTTGACCGTGCCGATGGCGTAGGTGATCCAGCCCTTGCGCGCGAGCGGCAGGACTTGCGGGATCAGCACGCGCAGGAAGACGATCCGTTTCGGCAGCCCGAGCGCGAGCCCCGCCTCGTACTGGCCGAAGGGGATGGCCTTGAGCGCGCCTTTGAAAACCTGGTAGTCGAAGGCAATGCCAACCAGCGCAAACGCGATGATGGTCGAGCCGATGGGGCCGAAGTCGATGCCGACCTGCGGTCCGCCGAAGAAGAACAGGAACAGCACCACCAGTTCCGGCACCGAGCGAAAGAAGGCACTGAACGCCTCGATGGCCTTCCTGGCGTAGGATTTCTCGCGGCCGTAGTGGACCAGCGACAAAAGCAGGCCGAAGACCGCCGACAGGGTGAATACTACTGCCGACAGCCCAATGGTGAGGGCTGCCGCAACCAACAGCCGCGGCAGCCACGCAAGTGCGATTTCCATTTTCCGTCGCCCCTCGCGGAGAGCCCTTTTACTGCGACTTCGACCAGTCGATGGAGGCGCCGAACCACTTGTCGGCCAGGCCCTGCAGGGTGCCGTCCTTGCGCCAGGTCTCGAATTGGGCGTCGATGGCGTCGGCCAGCGGCTTGTTCTTGTTGTTGACCGCGACGCTCTGGGTGATGGTCGAGAGCAGGTCGTCGAGGGTGACCGTGCCGGTCAGCTTGCCCGACTTGGCGAGATATTTCGGGCCAAGGAAGTCATGGGCGGCGAAGTCGATACGGCGGTTCTCGAGATCGAGAAACAGCTCGGTCGCGCCGGGATATTCGCGGCTCTTGGTGACGCAATCGGCCGGCAGCTTCTCCTTGGCGACCTTCTGGAACGCGCCGCCGCGCACAGCACCCATGGTCTTGCCGCAGACGTCCTTCCAGCTGGCGATATCGGCGTCGGCCTCACGGCGGGTAATCGCCGCGCCGTTGACGATATAGGGCGACAGCAGGAAGAAGTCCTGCGAGGCCAGGCGCTCCGGCGTGCGGGTGACGCCCGAGGCGATCAGGTCGAAGCGACCCGCGGTGAGGCCTGGCAAAAGCCCGGCGAAGTCGAGCTTCTCGAACTTAGCGGTGAGGCCGAACTGCTTGGCGACCAGGTTCACGACGTCAATGTCGAAGCCTTCGAGCTCGCCAGCGGCGTTGGTCATGCTGAACGGCGGAGCCGAACCCGACGTGCCGACCGTGATGGTGTCGGCATTGACGAGGGCGGCCTTGTAGTCCTGCGCACTTGCCGCGCTCACGCCGAAAACCGCGATGAGGGCCAGCAGAGCTGTCCGCGCAATTCCCATGATCACTCCTTTGATGGGCTGCTTGAAAACTGTATTGACGGGTTATATCGCAAACCCGGAGGGCCACCAAGGACGGCAACCCTCCAATGTTAGGATAGTTTCTTGCGAAGCTGTTTCTCAAGAACGGCCGTTTCGAAAGTTCGAGGATTTGTGGAATGGAGCTGCGTTTCAAGCTCAACTACCTGTATCAAGGGCAGAATTCGCCGTTCTTGCACGCCGTCGACGCCGGCTATTTCGCCGATCACGGCCTGTCCTGCACCTTCGTCGAGGGCTTCAGCTCGTCGCTGGTGACGCGCGCCCTGGTGGGCGGCGAGGCGGACATCGGATTCGGCGACGTTTCGTCGGTTTTCGAGCGCGCGCTGCGCACCGGCGAGCCCGAGATTTCGTGCCTCGTGCCGATCTACGAGCACACCCCCTGCTGCCTTGGCTATCTCTCGGACGGCAAGCGCCTGACGCTGGCCGACATTCCCGGCAGCACGCTCTGTGGGCCCAACGGCGACACCTCGGCGCGACTTTTGCCGCTGCTGCTCAAGCGCAACGGTTTTGCCCCCGATAGCTACGCCTATCACGGCGTCCAGCCAGAGGAGCGCGACCGCCTGGTTGCCTCGCGGTCCGTGCTGGCCGCGACCTGCTTCGACGCGACGCTGAAATTCGCCATGCAGATGCGCGGCTACGATGCCAGCACCCTCGACTTCCTCTATTTCGCCGATAACGGCCTCGACATATATTCGGGCGCGCTCGTGGCGCTCAATACGGTGCTGGAGCAGGAGCCTGGGCTCGCAAGCAAGCTGCAGGCGATCACCCGCCAGGCCTGGCATGATTGCCTTCGCGATCCGCAGCTCGGCGTCGACGCGGTGATCAGGCGTTCGCCGGACATGGATTCTGAAATCGTGCGCAACCAGCTGACCTGGATACTCGAGCGCCAGGTGTTCCCCAACGGGCCGCGGCAGATGGAATTCGACCTCGCTGGCGCCAAGATGGCCGACACGCTGGAATGCGCGACTTTCTCGGTGGGGGCCGAGGCGAAGCGCGGTGCGGAAGGGCTGGCTGCGGAAGTCTGCCGGAACTAGCCGGTCTCGAAGTCGCCCGGCTGCGGCGGGGCGATCGGCTTGAACAGGCTGCGGTCGGGCTTGAGGTCGAGCAAGGGTGTGCCGTCGAGGCAATCCATGCCACGTACGTTCAATATGTTGGCCTCGACGCTGACGAGCTCGACAATCGAGGTGCCGATCGGGTTGGGCCTGACAGGCGAGCGCAAGGCAAAAGTACCGCGCGAGGTCCCGTCATTGGCCGGGCTCTGGCGCAGGAGATCACGCCTGGACATATGCAGCCAGTAGAGCACTTCGAGGCGCTCGAACCTTTCGACACCATCGAGGGCAGCCTGCCAGGGCTCGAAGATCTCGATGCGGCAGATGGGGCCATCGGCACGGCCCTGGCGCGGTGTCATCAGTCGCGAGGTCCAGGGTGTGTGGATGCGTCCGATGAACACCAGTCCGGCGTCGAATTCGGTGGGGTACGCGACCGCGCTTTCGCCGTCGCGGATCTCGTTTTCGCGGGCCATGCTCAGTCCACCGCCACCATGACGTCGGATGCCTTGATGACCGCGTAGGCGTCCTTGCCCACGGCGAGTTTCAGTTCATCGACCGCAGCGTTGGTGATCGAAGCCGTGACGACGGCACCGCCGATGTCGATGCGGACATGTGACGTGGTTGCTCCCTTGGTCACTTCGACGATCTTTCCCTTGATCTGGTTGCGGGCGCTGATCTTCATGATGCGTTCCTTTCGGTCAGGGTTGCGGCAGCGACGACGACGACGCGGATCCGGCGCGTTTCGACGCCGAGCGCACGCGCCTCCTCGTCGTCGAGGGTCATCAGGTTCATGCGCCAGCACAGTAGCACCATCGGCACCAACGCGACGATGACGGCGGGAATGATCGAGGCGAGGTCGCGACCTCGCGCAGCGATTTCGGCGTGTTGGCAAAGGTGCCGTCGATGAGCAAGTAGGGAATGCCGGGCTGTTCCTACACCTTGTCGGCGAGCGAGGCATAGGTCGGGTTGACCGTGCCGACGTCGAGGATGATGTCAGGCTTCATCGCCAGTACCGCTTGCATGTTGGCGGTGTCGCCCTTGCCGGTCAGGCGTCCATGCACCGGCAGTGCGCGGTAGGCTCGGCGATGAATTCCTTCTCGTCGTCCTTGAATTCGCGCACCCAGCCGACCAGCTTTTCGGGCGCCACGGAATAGAGCAGGACCGAAGCGGGCGGGCCGGCGGCCATGACACGGGTGATATTCGCCGGCAATGCCACCTTGCGGCCTGCCGCGTCGGTGAAGGTGCGCTCTTGGCCAGCCGCCACAGCGGTGAAGCCGTTGACGACCGCGGCCACTGTTACAAGCGAAAGCAAGATGTTGCGACGGTTCATGAGCACGGTCCGATGTGTGATGAGTTACGGCTATATCCAACGGAATATAGCGCATCGCATTGTTATGTTTGCGCGGATATAGCGGTCAAGCGATTTTCGATGCTCTGACCCATCCGATTTGGCGTGGCCTTGCCTTGACCCGGGCGTGTTCGCCGGGCGAGGCTGCCGACAGAATCTACAGCCCATGGAGACCTCGTCATGTACGCACATATTCTCATCGCCACCGACGGTTCGGAACTGGCGCAGAAGGGCCTCGACCATGGCTTGAACCTGGCCAAGGGCCTCGGCAGCAAGGTGACGGTGATGAGCGTCACCGAGCCGGCGCCGATCTTCGCATCGGCCGGCATGTATGGCCCTGTCGCCACCGCCGAAGACATTGTTTCCTACCAGAGGGCCGGCGAGGAATACGGCGCCAAGGTGCTGAACGCCGCCAAGGCCCAGGCCGACAAGCTCGGCGTCAACGCCGAAGTCGTGCATGTGGAGGAGATGTGGGCGGCCGAGGCGATCAACCAGGTCGCCAAGGATCGCGGCTGCGACCTGATCGTGATGGCCTCGCATGGCCGTCGCGGGCTTGGCCGGCTCATTCTTGGCAGCCAGACCGTCGAGGTCTTGACCAACAGCCAGGTGCCGGTGCTCGTCGTTCGCTAGGCGTCGTTCAGACTATCTTGCCGCGCGCCGGAACCGGCCACAGTTCGGGCGCGCGATCCTTGCCATAGGCGTAGACCCCGTCGACCATGTTGGTCACCACGCAGGCATGGTTGGGTACGATGCGCAGCCGCTGGCCGACGCTCAGGTTGATGTCGCCGTCGGTCCTGAGCCTGCCATGTTCCTCCGACAATTGGTCGATGGAGATGTCGGGACGGCCAAGCACATGGCCGTGGCCCTTGAGGCCGAGCAAATCCGAGGTCAGCGTCTTGGAGCCGGCATCGATGATGGCGCGATCGGGCGCGGGCACCGAAACGACCGTGGCAAGCACGGTCAGTGCGCAATCGTCCCAGTCGCAGACACCACGCGCCACCAGCGAACGATCGTTGTAGACATAGGTGCCGGGTCGGTATTCGGTAGCGACGGGCGCCAGGTGCGCTGACATCAGGTCAGGCGAGCCGCCCGACGTGACTGTAGGCACCGCAATGCCCTTTGCTTCGATCAGTGCTTTTGCCTCAGTCATGAGGGCCTGAACCCGGGGGGCACCGCCAACGGGCGGATAGGTCATCAACCCGGCGAAATGCAGTCCAGGTGCGGCTGCGATGCGTGCGGCGAGTTCAGCTGCCGCCTCGGGCGAGCCGACGCCGCAGCGGTCGGCGCCGGTGTTGCATTCGACCAAGACGTCGAGCGAAGCACCTGCGGCAGCGAATGATGCCGAAAGCCCATCGACGACAGTGGCATTGTCGGCAACGACGGCGAGCCGCACCTTGCGCGACAGCTCCAGAAGACCGGCGATCTTGGCGTCGCCAATGATGTTGAAGGTGATCAGCACATCGGTGATGCGGTCGCTGCCGGCGACCATCGCCGCTGCTTCCGAAACCTTCTGGCAGGTGATGCCGACAGCACCAGCGGCGAGCTGCAGTTCCGCGATGCGGGGAAGCTTGTGCGTCTTGATATGGGGCCGGGCCTTGAGGTCGTGGCTGTCGGCATAGGCCTGGAAGCGTTCGATGTTGCGCTTGGCCAGATCGATGTCCACCAGCACGGCGGGTGTCTGGATTTTGTCGAACATGATTGCACTGCCTCCAACTCGATACGTCGGACGACCTTGCCTCCGAAGCGCTTGACAAACAATGGCACATGCATTCTCATGTGACAATCCATTATTCAGGACACGTGTCCATAATAATGGACATCGATCAAGAGTTTTTCTGGGAGGATTGGTGAGATGAAGGCGTATCTCCTGGCGGCCGTGGCCGCCGTCGCGCTGATGAGCGCAGTGCCTGCAGGCGCGCAGGAAAAGCAAAGCAAGCTCGATGAGGTTCTGGCGCGTGGCCATCTGGTCATGGGTACCGGCAGCACGAATGCGCCGTGGCACTTCAAGAGCGCCGACGACAAGCTTCAGGGCTTTGACGTCGATATGGGCCGTATAGTCGCCAAGGCGCTGTTCGGCGATCCCGACAAGATCGAATACGTCAATCAGTCGTCGGATGCGCGCATCCCCAACATCACCACCGACAAGGTGGACCTGACCTGCCAGTTCATGACGGTGACCGGCGAGCGCGCCCAGCAGATCGCCTTCACCATTCCCTACTACCGCGAGGGCGTCGGCCTGATGCTGAAGGGCGACAGCAAGTATGCCGACTACGCGGCGCTGAAGGCGGCCGGTTCGGGCGTGACCATCTCGGTGCTGCAGAATGTCTATGCCGAATCGATGGTGCATGCAGCATTGCCGGAGGCGAAGGTCGACCAGTATGAATCAGTCGACCTGATCTACCAGGCGCTGGAATCGGGCCGGGCCGACGCGGTCGCCACCGACCAATCGTCGCTGGCCTGGTACATGAAGCAGAACCCCGACCGCTATAAGGACGCCGGCTATGGCTGGAACCCGCAGACCTATGCCTGCGGCGTCAAGCGCGGCGACCAGGACTGGCTGAACTTCGTCAACACCGCCCTGCATGAAGCGATGACGGGGGTCGAGTTCGACTTCTACGCAAATTCCTACAAGACCTGGTTTGGCAAGGAACTGGCTCCGCCGCAGATCGGCTTCCCGGTCGAGTACAAGTAAGCTCGCCCATGGGCGCGGCACCGGTTTTGCCGGCCGCGCCTACCTTTCCGATCGGAACCTGACGGCACCATGGGTTACACGCTCAATTTCTCGGCGGTCTGGCGTAGCTTCGACCAGCTGCTCTGGGGCCTTGCGCTCAGTCTGGGGCTCGCCTTCGTGGCGATCGCCATCGGCTGCGTGCTCGGCCTGATAACGGCTTTCGGGTTGTTGTCGAAGCGCGGAATGCTGCGCCACCCCGCGCGCATCTATGTCACCATCATCCGCAACACCCCGATCCTGGTGCTGGTGCTGTTCACCTTTTTCGCGCTGCCCCAGCTAGGCATCCGGCTCGGCAAGATAGAAAGCTTCGTATCGACGCTGGCGATCTATTCCGGCGCTTATCTCGCCGAGGTGTTTCGTGGTGGCCTGCTCGCAGTGCCCAATGGACTGAAAGAAGCGGGCCTTGCTATCGGCCTGACGCAATCGCAGATCCGCAACTCGATCGTCATGCCGCTGATGCTGCGCAATGTCCTGCCTTCGCTCTCAAGTACGCTGATCTCGCTGTTCAAGGACACGTCCCTGGCCGCAGCGATAGCTGTGCCGGAACTGACCTTCGAAGCGCGCAAGATCAATGTCGAGACCTTCCGTGTCATTGAGACCTGGATCGTCGCTAGCTGTCTTTACGTCGCCACCTGCTCCGTGCTCGCAGCCCTGCTGCGCCAGCTCGAGCGGCGCATGTCCATCCCGAGGTGATCGACATGGAACTCGTGACATTCTTTGAAACGCTGTGGCTCGCCCGTATCCCCATCCTCAAGGGCATCGGCGTCACCGTCTCCATCTCGGTCCTGGCGATCCTGGTGGGCACCATACTGGGCGTTGGGGTCGGTCTCGCGCTGACCTATGGCGCCCGGCCTCTGCGCTGGCTGGTGCGCGGCTACACCGATTTCATCCGCGGCACTCCGGTGCTGGTGCTGGTCCTGGCGAGCTACTACGTGCTCGGCACCGTCGGCATTGATCTCGGACCGTTCCAGGCGGGTGTGCTGGCGCTTGCCGTGTTCTGCAGCTCGCATGTCGGCGAGATCGTGCGCGGCGCACTGCAGTCGATCCCCAAGGGCCAGACCGAGGCGGCAAAGGCGATCGGGCTGACTTTTCCCCAGACCTTCGCCTATGTGCTTGGGCCCCAGGCCCTGCGCCAGGTCCTGCCGGCCTGGGTCAACACGGCGGCCGAGATGGTCAAGGCTTCGACGCTGTTGTCGATCATCGGCGTCGCCGAGCTTTTGCTGAGGACGCAGGAACTGATCTCGCGCACCTTCATGAGCCTCGAATTCTATTTCTTCGCGGGCTTCCTCTATTTCGTCATCAACTACGGCATCGAGCGTTTCGGCCGCTACGTTGAACGCAAAACCGCCATTCCATCGTGAGGCCGCAGCAATGACCGGCAACCTTCTCGAAATCCGCGACCTGCACAAGCGCTACGGCGAAGTCGAAGTGCTCAAGGGCGTCGATTGCACCATGGCCCAGGGCGATGTCATCTCGATCATCGGCTCCTCGGGTTCCGGCAAGACGACGATGCTCCGCTGCATCAACATGCTGGAGGAATTCCAGGGCGGCTCGATCCGTATCGACGGCGAGGAAATCGGCTATGAGACCGCGGGTGGCACACGCCGCCGCAAGAAGGAAAAGGAAATCGCCCGCCAGCGCGCGATGACCGGCATGGCCTTCCAGCAGTTCAACCTTTTTCCGCATATGAGCGCGGCCGAGAACGTCATGCTCGGCCTGGTCAAGGTCAAGAAGATGTCCCGCGACGAGGCGCGCAGCGTTGCCGAGAAGTGGCTCGACCGCGTCGGCCTTGCCGAGCGCCGCGACCGATTTCCGAGCCAGCTCTCCGGTGGCCAGCAGCAGCGCGTTGCCATTGCTCGCGCCATCGCCATGAACCCCAAGCTGATGCTGTTCGACGAGGTGACTTCGGCGCTCGATCCCGAACTCGTCAACGAGGTGCTGCAGGTCATCAAGGACCTCGCCCGCGACGGCATGAGCATGCTGCTCGTCACTCACGAAATGCGATTCGCCTATGAAGTGTCCTCGCGCGTCATCTTCATGAACCAGGGCCGCATCGGCGAAGAGGGCAACCCGCGCGAGATGTTCCACAAGCCCCAGACCGAGCGGCTGATGGAATTCCTCAAGACCTCAACCTTCAACTAGCATTCGGAGAATCAACATGACGATCAAACGCTACGGCACCGGCCAGACCGGGGCGGGCAAGCAGGCATTGCCCTTCGCCCGCGCCGTCGAGGCCGATGGCTGGCTGCACGTTTCGGGACAGGTTGCCATGGAAAATGGCGAGATCGTCGGCGGCGGCATCATTGCCGAAACGCGCAAGACGATGGAAAATCTGATCGCCATCCTTGAAGAGGCAGGGTATGGCCTGGAGCATGTCGTGCGCGTGGGAGTCTGGCTCGACGACCCCAGGGATTTTTGGTCGTTCAACGGTGTATATGCCGAGTATTTCGGCGATCACCCGCCGGCCCGCGCTTGCGTCCAGTCGAGTATGATGGTCGATTGCAAAGTCGAAATCGACTGCGTCGCCTACAAGGCGCCGTGACAAACAAGATTCTACTTCGGCATTTCGCCGAGGAGCGCGCATGGACGAAGTTGCGGACGATATCATCAACAGGCGGGCACGCGGTCTCGACCGCGCCTTCGAGATATTGAACTATCTGCGCCTGAAGCGGCAGCCGCTGCGTCCCAACGAGATCGCCCAAGGCATCGGTGCGCCGCGCTCCTCGGTCTACGAATTGGTCAACCTGTTGATGCGCCAGGGCGTCCTGGAATATCGCGGCGAAGACGGTCGTGTGTTCCTCGGCCGCAAGCTCTATTTCCTCGGCGTCGCCTATTCCGAGCAATTCGACCTGATGCGCGAATGCGACAAGTTGCTCACCCACATCGCCGAGGAAACGCGCGAGACGGCGCAGATGTGTCTGCTTGAGGGCAACAAATACACTGTCGCCCAGATGAAGGAAGGGCTGCGCCCGTTTCGCATCTCCTCCAATGTCGGCGACCCGGTGGCGATCCCGTGGACGGCTTCGGGCCGCCTGCTTGTCGCGCATATGAGCGACGAAGAGATCCTCGAATTCATCCCGAAGGACGATTTCCGCTTGCCTAACGGCGAGTGGCTCGATCCGGCGGTATTCATCGCCGAGGTGCGCGAGGCGTCCCGTGTTGGCTACTACACGTTCAACAGCGCGGTCGAGACCTTCACCCACTGCTTTGCCGTTCCAGTCTATCAGGCCGACCGCATCTGCGTGGCGACCTTGTGCCTGGTTGCGCCGCGCGAGGACGGGCTCAAGAACCACGCCAGTTATCTCAAGACGCTACTCGATGCGGCAGCCGATCTGTCGAGCCGACTTGGGCACGCCGCCGACGAGGACGGGCATGGCGTTGCAGGGCGCGGCCGTCCGGCAATGAGCGCCTGACCTCAACCAAATCAACCATGGATTGGCCGCAAAGCATGGCGGGACGCGTTCTTTCAATCGGCGAATGCATGGTCGAGCTCAGGCAGGCCGAAGGTGGGTTGCTGCGGCAGGGATTTGCCGGCGACAGCTTCAATACCGCCTACTATGTCAGGGCCTTCCTGCCCGAACTCCAGCCGGTCGACTATTTCACCGCAGTCGGCACGGACACGATTTCCGATGAAATGCTGGCCTTCGTCGAAGGCACCGGCATTGGTACGAGCTTTGTCCGCCGCGTACCGGGACGCAGCCCGGGCCTCTACATGATCCATCTCAAGGACGGCGAGCGCAGCTTCTCCTACTGGCGTTCGGCTTCCGCCGCGCGGCTTCTGGCCGACGATGGCGATGCGCTGCGCAAGGCAATCGACCCGTCCGAGGTGATCTTCTTCTCCGGCATCACGCTTGCGATCCTCGCACCCGAGGCTGTCGCAACCTTGTTGGCCGAAATCGGCCGCGCCAAGGCGGCGGGCAAGTTGGTCGCCTTCGACCCCAACATCCGCCCTCGCTTGTGGGACGACGCCGAGACAATGCGGCGCACGATCACCGCTGGGGCTGCTGCCGCCACCGTCGTCATGCCGAGTTTCGAAGACGAGGCGACGTATTTCGACGACGCTTCCATCGAGGCGACCATCGCGCGATACCGCGCCTTGGGCATCGACAAGCTTGTGGTCAAGAACGGTGCCGAGGGCATTACGCTCAGCGTCGGTGGCAATGAAACCTTCGTGGCGTCGGTCGCGGCAAGCAAGGTCGTCGACACGACCGGTGCCGGCGACAGCTTCAACGGCGCCTTCCTGGCAAGGTACATCGAAACTGGCGATCATGTCGGCGCTGCGGAATTTGCCGCCCGCGTCGCTGCAACCGTCATAGTCCATCACGGTGCCTTGCTCCCGCCCGCCGAGTTGCGGGGGTTCGCCCTCGCCTAGTCCAGACTTCTCGGCTATCGCCAACATTGCCACGACTTTGAGCAATTTGCCTTCGCTTTGATCGGCGGGGCTTGATTTCGTGTGAAAAAACTTTACCACTGGTGAAATGTTGTTTTTGCGCATTGTCATGGCTGGGGATCACTAGAGTGAAGGAAGACCGATTGTCAGCCGTCGGTAGCGCCGACGGCAAGAAGGTACCCGCCGCAGTCGCGGCAAAGGCCCGCCCGGTCCCATTGCTACAGGACCCGCATGCGGTACGCGACACGCCCGAAAAGGTGCTGGAAGTGGCGCTTGGCCACGAAGTGCGCGCCTTTCGCAAGAAGCTCGGCATCACCGTCGCCGACCTGGCGGCGATGACCAACATTTCGCTCGGCATGCTGTCCAAGATCGAAAACGGCATCACGTCGCCGTCGCTGACAACGCTGCAATCGCTGTCGCGCGCGCTGGGCGTGCCGCTGACAGCGTTTTTCCGCCGCTTCGAAGAGGAGCGTAATGCCGTCTTCGTCAAGGCAAATGAGGGCGTCGACGTCGAGCGCCGCGGCACCCGCGCCGGTCACCAGTACAATCTTCTCGGCCACATCGGCTCCAACACCGCCGGCGTCGTGGTCGAGCCCTACCTGATCACCCTGTCGGAAGATTCCGACGTTTTCCCGATGTTCCAGCATGAAGGCATGGAGTTTCTCTACATGCTCGAGGGCGAGGTCGTTTACCGCCACGGCAGCAATCTCTACCGGATGACGCCGGGCGACAGCCTGTTCTTCGACGCCGACGCCCCGCATGGACCGGAAGAGCTGACGACATTGCCGATCCGCTATCTCTCGATCATTTCTTATCCGCAGGGCAGCGGCAGCGAATAAGCTACGGCCTTGATCGACCTCTGCATGGTTTCTGCTTCCCCGTGATAGCCCGGCTGGGATCGGGCATTCGTTGCCGGCTAGCGAAAGCAATCGCCCGCTTGTGCTCACCAACCAAAACGCCGCGCATCCTGGGACACGCGGCGTTTGGCAATTCAAGCTCGGGCCGAAGCCTATTCCGGGCTGAAGCCGGGCGAGGTCGGTGCCCCGTCGTCATATTTCGACAGCCACTCGACCGTGGTCTGGCGATAGCGCGTCAGACCCTTGTACTCGGCGAGTTCCACCGGCAGGTCGCGCAGGACGCGATGGAAGCGGCGCGCCCACTTCGGCACCGTCACCAGCTCGTCCATCTTGAGCAGGTAGCAGCGGATCGGGAAGACCAGCGCGTTGGAGCGCGGCAGCCGGAAGAAGGTCTGCAGCTCAACGCGCAGATGCACCTTCTGCCCGACGTTCTCCGGCGTTACCGTCAAGCGGTCGCTGCCCCATTTGTGGAAGTTTTCCGGGCTGGTATCGAGCCTTGGGTTGATCGTCATCGTCCAATTCAGGCGCCGTGCCGGCTGGCCCTGCTGGATGTTGGTCAAGAACTTCAGTGCGCGGGTGAAGACACCCATTTCATGCGCCAGCGGCACTGGCGCATGCCATTCGAAAAAATTCATGCCGATGTCGAAATCAAGCGACCAGTCGGCCTGCGTGGTGACCATGCCGGCATCCATCCACAGATTGCCGTCGCGCTGGTCGAGGATGGCGAAGTCACCCTGGCTCTGGCGGGTGATGTACTCCATCGGCCCGTAAGGCAGCGTGGAGACGTCACCGAAAGTGAAGGTGTCGTCGATACCCAGCGGCCGGTTGATCCAGCGCCACCGGTCGCCGTCGCGCGTCAGCGTGAAGTGCTCGGGATAGCCCTTGGCCATCTCGGTCATCAGGAGTTCGAGCAGGTCCCAGCCGGCGAGCGTCATGTGCGGCAGCGACTGGCAGCGCAGAGGATCCTCGGCCAGGACCATGGCGCGATCCTGCATTTCCGAGACATAATGCTCGTCGACGTCGATCAGGTGTTCGAACACGCTGTTCTTCGGCCCCGGCACATGCGGCTCGATGTTGACCGAGTACATGTAGGCGTCTTCATGGTAGGGAAAGGGAAACCGCCTGATGTTCTCCGGACTGTTCCTGAAGGTAAAATCGTCGCGGAACGTTTCTTTCCTGAAGTTAATTCCCATCAATTCCTCCCTCTTCCGGAGCGTTGGACGCTCCAGGATGTTCTACCGTTCCAGGACCAGCGAGCGGCCCTCGAAGCGCGAAACGCATGGCATGATCTTCTTGCCCGAGCAGTGCTCCTCATCGCTCAGCCAATGGTCGTTGTGCTTGAAGGTGCCGTCATACGAGATGACGTTGGTTTCGCACTGGCCACAGACGCCGCCGCGGCACAGATAGGGCGGATCGACACCCGCCGCCTCGATAGCTTCGAGCAGGCTCTGCTGTTCGCCGACCCGGATCTCCAGCCCGCTCACCGCCAGCTTGACGTCGAAGGGCGTACCCGGTTGGGGTGCAGCGAAATGCTCGTAGTGCACCGCATCGTCCGGCCAGCCGTGGGCGGCGGCGGAATCGCGCACCCATTTGATCATGCCTGCGGGGCCGCAGACATAGATATGGGTGCCGAGTGGCTGTGTGGCGAGCAGGCGCTCAAGCGGGATGCGTTCGTTTCGCTCGTCGAGATAAAGGCTGACGCGGTTGCCGTAGCGCTCGCGCAGCACATCGGAGTAGCTGCCGAGCGCTTCGGAGCGGCAGGTGTAGTGCAGCTCGAAATTGCCGCCATACGAAGCCAGTTGGGCCGTCTGGGCGAGAAACGGCGTGATACCGATGCCGCCGGCGATCATCAGATGCTTCTTGGCGCGCAAATCCAGCGAAAACAGGTTCACCGGATAGCTGATCACCATTTCCATGCCACGCTTGACGCGGTTATGCATGAACAGCGAGCCACCCCGGCCGACATCGTCGCGGCGCACCGAGATGGTGTAGTCGCGGGTGCTGAGCGGCGAACTCATCAGCGAATAGGGATTGAGGCGGGTGATGTCGCCGTCGCGCATTTCGACGACAACATGGGCGCCGCCGGAGAAGGTCGGCAGGTTGCCGCCGTCGGTGCGCTCGAAGTGAAACCGCTTGACCAGTTCATTGACCGCGACCACTTCGGTCACGGTGACGTTCAGCTTGTTTGTTCCCGCGCTCACCGGAAAATCTCCTCTTTCTGAGGGATCTCGGTCGGATCCTCGGCATTGATGCAGACGCCCTGAAAGGCGGCATGGCGCTTGGAGTAGTGGTCGCGGACGAGAAGCAGCAGGCCGCAATGCGAGCAGGTTGCCGGCTGGGTGGTGACGTTCTCGGTAATGCCCTTGCAGTGGACGCACTGCATCCTGCGTGCCCACGAGCCGCGATGCTCGGTCTGGATCGAGGCAGGGTCGATGCCGGCTTCGAGTGCTGCCTGCATCATCTGGCCGATCAGGCCTTCAGTCCCGGCGAGATACATGCGCAAGCCCATATGGGCGTTGGCAAGTACCCAGGTCAGGCGCGGCAATGCTGCCGCGACCGACGGGCCCTCATAGTACTGGGCCGGCTTCAAGGCTTTCAAAGCGTTCTGAAAGCTGTCTCCGGTCCGGCCCGGTATGAACATGATATGTGCGTTGGCGAAGAAGTCCTCTGGAGCCTTCTTCGCCAGGTCCAGGATTGCGGACGCCCCTTCGGCGTCCGCGATCAGAAGGTGGCTCTTGCCGGCCTGCGGTGACAATGTTCCGTAGACCGGGCGACTGAGGATCGTCTTCACCGGTGCACTGTCCAAGGTCTCAGCCCTTTGCCGTCCGCTTCAGCTTCTTGGGATCGTCGAACGGCAGCGACTGGGCGGTTGCCTTCACGGTGCCGCTGGCGTTGCGGATCTCGAGCGGCGTACCGACAATGGCGCAGTCGACGTCGAGACGGGCGATACCCATCGACTTCTTGACCAGCGGCGAATACATCGCACAGGTCACGACACCGACGTTCTTGCCGTCGCGCCAGATCTCGGCACCTTCGTCAGCTGCCTTGTCGCTGTCGAGAAGCACGCCGAAGATCTTGAAGCGCTCCTTGCCCTTGAGGCGATAGTGCTCTTCAGCGCCGCGGAAGCCGGTCTTGCCTGGGCTGACGGTGAAGTCGAGGCCGAGCTCCCACAACGTATCGCCAGGGCCCTCGTTTGCGAACGGGTACTTCTGCGAATTGTCGTACGGGTAAAACAGAAGGTAGCTCTCGACGCGCAGCATGTCGAGCGTCGTGAAGCGCGTGGGGATGATGCCCATCGACTTGCCTTCTTCGACGATGGTGTCCCAGATCTTTCCGGCATCCTGGCCGCGGCAGAAGATCTCGTAGCCGCGCTCGCCGGTATAGCCGGTGCGCGAGATCATGACCGGCAGGCCGAACAACTGGGTCTGCATATGGTGGAAGTAGTTGAGGTCGCGGATGCCGGGCACGTGCTTGGCGAGGTAGTCGACGGCGAGCGGGCCCTGCAGGGACAGGTCGTGCAGATTGTCGTCGAAGCGCACCGAAACGTCGCGGCCGATCGAGGCGCGGGTGAGTTCCTCATGGCCCGAACCCGAGCCATGCACGACCATCCAGGAGTTGGTCGAGATGCGATAGATGACGCAGTCGTCGGTGAACTTGCCGGCGTCGTTGAGCATGCAGGCGTAGACCGACTTGCCGGGATAGATCTTCTCGACGTCGCGAGTGGTGCACAGGTCGATCAGGTGCGAGGCATGCGCACCGGTGATGTGGACCTTCTTGAGGCCCGAAACGTCCATCAGACCGGCCTTGGTGCGGATCGCGACATATTCCTCGTTCGCGTCCTTGTCATAGCTCCAGGCCGTGCCCATGCCGCTCCAGTCTTCCAGTTTGGAACCAAGCGCGCGGTGGCGGTCACCCAACGTCGAAAAACGCCAAGAAGCTGTCATTTTCGGTACTCCTCCATATTGTACCCCGCCCTTGGCCTTGCCGTGCGGCGGACATTGTTGGGAACATTTGAACCCAAAATTGCCGCTAGGGCAATATCCAAGTGCAAGAAATTTTACTGATAGGCAACATTTTGCCTTTCGCGAACATAAGGCCCGCATCCGAGTCATGTCTCCCAAACATGGCTCGACGGTTGGCGGAAAAAAGGCCTGGCAAGAGATGCCAGGCCTTGAAAAGGCGCTCCGGGCCTGGGGGACAGGAGGGTGGTTGGGAGCGCCGTGGGAGAAAGCTTTCGCCTAGAACAGGCCTTCGATCTGGCCCTGTTCGTTGAGGAAGATCTTTTCCGACGATGGGGCCTTGGGCAGGCCCGGCATGGTCATGATCTCGCCGCAGATGGCAACGACGAAGCCGGCACCTGCCGACAGCCTGACCTCGCGCACCGGCACGACATGGCCCGTCGGAGC
>NZ_QGGX01000020.1 GCF_003148805.1 Aminobacter sp. AP02 | reverse complement strand
CAGCGGCGCGCCGCCCTCGTTGTTGAGGCGTATATAGTCGCCACCCTCTCACACTGTCAACGACCCTTTCCAACTTTTGCGAATTTTTTGCGACACAAACCAAACCACAAACCCAAACACATGGAAGACCCTGCGGAAGCCATCATCCCGCCAAGCCAAAACAATCCAGAACCAACCCGCCCGCCCCGCCACAACCAGCCAACAGCTTCAATCCCAACGCGAAAACCGCCAGCCCCAACACCCCGCAAAACGCGAACACCACCCAAACCGGAAGAATCGAAAACCCAAAAACGGACAAACCGATGCGGAACAGAGCGAAGCAGCGGGCGAAAACCATGCAGCGGTGATTCACGAGTGGCTATCAGCTGCGCTCATGACGCCGAACACGGCATCAGCGTCGAAACGTAAGGAAACAGCATGGCGATCGGCCGGCGCCAGCACCGCACCTGCGGCCCCATATAATAGGTGCGGACCCTACACCTTGATTGCGGGCCTCATCCGGCACGCCGCGCGGTGTCTACGGCATGCCGAGCCCCTCTATATAAAGTCCCCTCTATATAAGTGGGCCACCGCTTGAACGAACCGGCGGAGGCCGCCGACCTAGGCATCCGCTCTCACCCGGGAGAAAAACCCGGCAGCCTGGTTCAGGCATCCTGGTCGTAAAGAACCACCATCAGTGCCTTGGCCAGCCTCTCGCCCGAGTTGGAGATCTCGTGGCCGACATCGGCGCGATAACGCGCGGTCTCGCCTGTCTTGAGCGCCTGGCGCCCATGCTCGGTTTCCACCCAAAGGCCGTCGGTGTGAGCGGTCAGGTGCTCGAATGTGCCGGGAGCGTGCGGTGCGCTCTGAAGCTTGCAGCCGGGCGCGATCTCGACCTCGTACCACTCGACCCGGCCGGCCAGCGCCGGCGGGCTCAGGATGCGCAGGCGCCACGCACCTTCCGGGCTCTTGATCTCGGGCGTCAGCGCCAGGCTCACCAGATCGATGGCGTTGGTGACTTTGTGATGCGTCACACCGCCAGCGATCAGGTCGGCGAAGTCGATGCCGAGCGCCTGGGTCAGCGACCACAGAACAGCAAAGGTCGGATTGGCCTCGCCACGTTCGATCTGCGACAGCATGGAGCGCGATACGCCTGAAATCGCCGCAAGCCGGTCGAGCGTCAGATGGCGCTCCTTGCGTTCCTTCTGGATTACCGGGCCGATCTTCGGCGCGTCATTCAGGTCCATGTCGCCTCCCCCAAAGCCGGCTCACTGATAGCACCACGTCGCCCGTACTGCGAGGCATTTGCGACTGGACCCGCTGGCACAAGCGAATTCCACTAGACTTGACCTATTATCCGATATACCGGAATTTCCATCTTAACGGAATGGCGAGACCATGAGCCAAGATTTCCTTTCCCACATATCAAGCGTTCTCCAGGGCATCGAGGCCGACGGCCTGTACAAGCGCGAGCGTGAAATCACCGGCCCCCAGTCGGGCCGCATCAAGGTGAAGGGTCCGGCCGGCGAACGCCAGATGGTCAATCTCTGCGCCAACAACTATCTCGGCCTTGCCGACAATGCCGCAATTCGCGATGCCGCCAAAAAGGCGCTCGAAAACTACGGCTTCGGCATGGCCTCGGTGCGCTTCATCTGTGGCACCCAGGACCTGCACCGCGAACTCGAACACGCCATATCGGACTATCTCGGCAAGGACGACGCGATCCTGTTCGCCGCCTGCTTCGACGCCAATGGCGCGCTGTTCGAACCGCTGCTCGGCGCCGAGGACGCGATCATCTCCGACAGCCTGAATCACGCCTCGATCATCGACGGCGTCAGGCTCTCCAAGGCCAAGCGCTTCCGCTACGCCCAGGGCGACATGGACGACCTCGAAGCCCAGCTCAAGCAGGCCAATGCCGACGGCGCGCGCTTCAAGCTGGTGGTCACCGACGGCGTGTTTTCGATGGACGGCCACATCGCCAAGCTGAAGGACATCTGCGATCTCGCCGAGCGCTACGGCGCGATCGTCGCCGTCGACGATTGCCATGCCACCGGCCATATCGGCGAGGAAGGCCGCGGCACGCCCGCGCTGACAGGTGCCGGCAACCGGGTCGACATCGTGACCGGCACTTTCGGCAAGACGCTGGGCGGCGCGATGGGCGGCTTCATCGCCGCATCGCAGCCTGTCATCGACCTGCTGCGCCAGCGCGCCCGGCCCTATCTGTTTTCCAATTCGCTGGCACCGGCAGTTGCCGCCGGCTCGCTGAAAGCCATCGAGATCGCGCGCGGCGCCGACGATCTGCGTGCAAAACTCAACCGCCACACGAAGCGTTTCCGAGATGGCCTGACCCAGGCAGGCTTCACGCTTCTGCCCGGCGAGACGCCGATCATTCCGGTTATGCTGGGCGACGCGGTGCTGGCCCAGCGCATGGCCAAGGCGCTCGACGAGCGCGGCGTCTATGTCGCCGGCTTCTTCTATCCCGTCGTCCCCCAGGGCAAGGCGCGCATCCGCACCCAGATGTCGGCGGCCCTCGACGACGCCGATATCACCCTTGCCATCGACGCCTTTGCCGACGCCGGCAAGACGCTCGGCATCATCTGACAGTCAGGAGTTTCCCATGCGCGCACTCGTCAAGGCCAAGGCAGAGCCAGGCATCTGGATGGAAGAACGCCCGGTGCCCGAGGTCGGCCCGGATGACGTGCTGATCAAGGTCAACAAGACAGGGATCTGCGGCACCGACATCCATATCTACAAGTGGGACGAATGGGCGGCAAAGACGGTGCCGGTGCCGATGGTCACCGGCCATGAATATGCCGGCGTGATCGTCGAACTCGGCTCGCATGTGCGCGGCTTCAAGGTCGGTCAGCGCGTGTCGGGCGAGGGCCACGTCATCGGCATGCGCAGCCGCGCCAGCCGTGCCGGCAAATACCATCTCGATCCCGAAACACAGGGCATCGGCGTCAACCTGCCCGGCGCCTTCGCCGAATATGTCCGCATCCCGGCCTTCAACGTGGTGCCGCTGCCCGATTCGATCGACGACGAGCTTGGCGCGATCCTCGACCCGCTCGGCAATGCGGTGCACACCGCACTCTCCTTCGACGTCGCCGGCGAAGACGTGCTGATCACCGGCGCAGGCCCCATCGGCATCATGGGTGCTGCGGTCGCGCGTCATTGCGGTGCCCGCCATGTCGTCATCACCGACGTCAACCCCAAGCGGCTCGAACTCGCCACCCAGGTTGCCGACGTTACCCCGGTCAACGTCGCCCAGGAAGATCTGCGCGACGCCATGGCGCGGCTGCGCATGCGCGAAGGCTTCGACGTCGGCTTCGAGATGAGCGGCTCGCCGGCCGCCTTCGACCAGCTGATCGAGCATACGCTGATGGGCGGCCGCATCGCACTGCTCGGCGTGCCGGCCAATCCCTTCCCCATCGACCTCGCCAAGATCGTGTTCAAGATGATCACGCTCAAGGGCATCTATGGCCGCGAGATGTTCGAGACCTGGCACAAGATGCTGGCGATGCTGGAAAGCGGCCTCGACATCCGCAAGGTCATCACCAGCCGCATGAAGGCCGACGACTACCAGGCGGCCTTCCACAACGCGGCCAATGGCGAGGCCGGCAAGATCGTTTTGGAGTGGTAGGCTTGTAGCCTCGGCGCACCGACAATGAAGGCCGCGCCGAAAGCGCGGCCTTTTTGTTTGCGGCGGATGGTGCGCGGTCGCCGGCCGCGCGAAAAATGGGCAGTCTGGATCTCACGCCGTTGAATGGGAGCGGCGTTGTAAAATCGGTCTCTAAAAGAGGTATCCAAAAAAGTCGGCGGCAAAATGTGATGCGCCCGTCTACCTAAGGCCTGTGTCAACCACGCGACAAGTGCTGCGCGACCGATCGACCCTGCATTGGGCCCGGTCGAACCTCGGGTTGCGTAGCTCCGCCCGCTGATGGATTGTCGACATTGAAGCAAATCTGCAGGAGGTGCGTCATGGGCGCCGGGATCCACCACATCACGCTCATCACTCGCAAGGTGCAGGCCAATGTCGATTTTTACGTCGGCTTTCTCGGCTTGCGCCTGGTCAAGCAGACCGGCGGTTATGAAGACGCCACGCAGCTGCATCTGTTTTATGGCGACGGTGCCGCCAACCCGGGCACGCTGATCACCTTCCTGGTCTGGGAAGACGGCGCCCGAGGGCGTGTCGGCCATGGCCAGCCAAGCGAGATTTCGCTCGCCATCGAACCATCGAGCATCGGTTTCTGGCTGACGCGGGCACTGTCTCATCACATCGAGATATCAGGCCCTTCAGAGGAGATGGGCGAACCGACCTTGCGGCTCAAGGATCCCGACGGGGTCATCGTCAAGCTCGTCGGCGTCAGCGGTTTTCCGGAGCCTGTCGTCTGGGAAGACAGCGACGTACCGGCCAAGCAGGCGATCCGCCGCATCCGCGGGGCGACGATCCTCAGTGAAGTGCCCGAACTCACCGAAAGCTTTCTTGTGCGCCACTTCGGCTACCGGCCGGCGCAAACCACCGAGTTCATCAGGCGCCTTGTCTCCGATACCGGCGACATCATCGACATCAGGGACGCCAAGGGTTTCTGGACCAGCGCGCCAGGCACCGGCACCATCGACCACATCGCTTTCCGCGCCAAAGACACCGATGAGGTCGAGCGGGTGCATGGCGAGCTTGCTTCCAGCAACTCCACCATTACCAATGTCCACGACCGCAAGTATTTCTACTCGCTTTATGTCCGAGAGCCCGGCGGGACATTGTTCGAGCTGGCGACGGACGGCCCTGGAATGGCAGTCGACGAACCCGCCAGCGAGCTCGGAACGCATCTGTTCGTGCCGCCGGAGCGTGCCGACAAGATCGATGAACTCCGTACGATGCTGCCGCAATTCTCCTGGCCGGGCGAAGAACGCGTGATCTATCGCGACCTGCCCTTCGTCCACCGCTTCTACACGCCTGAGAATGCCGACGGCAGCGTTCTCGTCCTGTTGCATGGTTCGGGCGGCAACGAGACCTCCCTGTTCCCGTTCGCGGCGAAAGCGGCACCGCGCGCGACGCTGCTCGCCTTGCGTGGCCGCGCCACCGACGAAGGCACGCCACGCTGGTTCCGCAGGCTTTCGGCCAACAAGTTCGATCAGGCGGACATCAAGTCCGAGGCGGCGGCACTCGCCGCCTTCATCGAGGGGGCCATCGAAGCCTATCGCATCAATGCGGAAAAACTCTTTTTCCTTGGCCATTCCAATGGCGCCAACATGCTGGCGGCAACGATGCTTTTGCATCCGCATCTGATCCGCCGCGCTGCCCTGCTTCGCGCCGCGATGGTGCTCGAACAGCCGCCCACAGCCGATCTGTCCGATGTCGATGCGCTGCTCATTGCCGGCGACGTCGACGTGTTCAGCAGTTTTGGTCCCGACCTCGCCGGCCTGTTGCGCGACGCCGCCGCCCAAGTCGACGCCCGCACCATATCTTCGGGCCATGGTTTCGACGCCGGCGATGTCGAAATCGTCGGGGCTTGGATCGCAGCGCGCGTCACGCCCTCGGCTTAAGCGGGAAGGCTGGCCTCAATACTGCTCGCGCGGCAGATGCACCACCAGGCCGTCAAGCGCGTCCGACATCTTGAGCTGGCAGCTCAGCCGGCTGCGTGTCGTCGGGTTCATCAGGCACTCGATCATGCCCTGCTCGGAATCATCGGGCGGAGCCAGACGGCCGATCCAGGCGTCATCGACATAACAATGGCAGGTGCCGCAGGCGCAGGAGCCACCGCATTCGGCGAGGATCTGGTCGATGCCGTTGGCGACTGCCACGGACATGACACTCTGCCCTTGCTGGGCGGTAAGCTCGGTCACCTGACCGTCGGCATCGATGAAGGTTACGCGGTACATCTAGAAAACTCCGGAATCAGGCGGGCGTCAGGGCCAGGCGCAGGACCTTGGGGCCGCGCACGGACAGGCCGCGCTTGTATTGTGGTTCGGCGTCGACCAGCGAGATCGACGACAGGCGCTTGAGCAGCGTGGTGAAAATCACCTCCATGTCGAGCCGCGCCAGATGGTTGCCGAGACAGAAATGAGCGCCGCCGCCAAAGGCGAGGTGGCGGTTCGGGTTGCGGCCAACGTCGAAGGTGTCAGGGTTCTCGAACTGGGCAGGGTCACGGTTGGCAGCGCCATAGAGCAGGCCAAACTTGGTGCCGCGCGGGAAGCCCTGGCCGCCAACCACGCAATCGGTGGTCGAATAGCGATGGAAGAAGGGCAGCGGCGATTCGAAGCGAAACATCTCCTGGATCGCGGTGTGGATCAGACCAGGGTCCGCCTTCAGCCGCTCCATCTGGTCGGGAAAGCGCAGCAGCGCGTGCATGCCGGAGCCGAGCACGTCGATGGTCGAGCCATGGCCGGCCATCAGGATCAGCATGCAGGTCGAGACCAGCTCGTCCTCGTTGAGCGCGCCGGCATCCTGTGCCGCCATCAGCCGGGTGATGAGGTCTTCCTGAGGCGCCCTGCGGCGCTCGGCCATCAGCTTGAGCAGATAGTGGTAGAACTCGGTCGTCGCCTGCTCGGCCAGCGCCTTGCGCTCGTCGGAGCGGTCGATGTCGAAGAACTGGACAACCCTTTCCGACCAGACACGCAGCTGCGGGCAATCCTCGTCAGGCACGCCGAGCACGCGGCCGATGATGTGTCCGGGAACCTGGGCGGCAAGCTCCTCGACGAAATCGATCTCGCCCTTGCCGATCAGGCTGTCGACCAGCTTTTCGACGAAGCGCTCGATCATGCCGCGCTGGCGAGCGATGAAGGCGGGCGTGAACTCGCGGAACACCTGCTTGCGCAACCGGTCGTGCACCTCGCCGTCGCTGTCGAGCATCGAGAACTGCACGAAGCGCTGGTGGTGCGGCATGTCGAGCCAGTTCTGCAGGCGCTTCTGCTCGGTGATCTCTTCTTCCGACATGAAGAATTCGGGCGAGCGCACCATCGAGATATCGCGCGCGATCGCCGCGACATCGTCGAAGCGCGTCACCAGCCACATATCGAAATCGGCGAAGAACTGGGGCGTACCCTTGTCGCGCAGTGCGGCGTAGGCGGGGTAGGGGTTCTGGGCGAAGGCATCCGTCAAAGGCTCGAAAGCCTGACCATCGCTTGCCAACAGGTTAGCGGTCATCCAACGCTCCAATCCATGGAATGCCGCCGCAATACGGCTGGCTGCGTTCAGCCTAATGGCAAGGGCGGCAAAATGAATGCATCGCAGTCGCACGATGCTGGATAAAACTCGCATCCCCCATCTTGGGAGGATACAAAGAGCCGAACTCATTGAGAGCAACACCTGCCCAAAAATGACCATGACTCCGGATGCAAGCAACGAAATCTTCTTCCACACGCCAGGTCGGCATGCGAACGCTTATCCCTACAAGATCCTGGTCGCGGGCCGCACCCGCTTTTCCCATAGCGACGGTTTCGTCACCCGGCGATTCCATCACCACACGCTGATCTACACCTTGTCGGGACTTGGCCTGATCGAAGTCAGCGGCAACAACGTCACGGCTGGACCGCAAACCATCACCTGGCTCGACACATCGATGCAGTATGCCCATGGCTGCCATCCCGAGGCCAGCCACTGGCACTATCTCTGGATGAGCATCGAGGGTTATGGGCTCGACGCCGTCTTCTCGTTCTTGCGCGTTGCCAACAACCCGCTGTTTGCTGCAATCGGCGAGGTCAGCGCCGGCAGCTTCGAGCGTGCCATCGACAACCTCGATCGACGCGGGCAGACGACCGACGCCATTTCAAGCACCATCGTTGCCCAGCTTGTCGAGACGCTTGTCGCCGAGCGGGGAGAGCACCACAGCTCCGAGGACCGGGGCGAACGCGTTTTGCGCGTCATGCGCGAGGTGCGGACCGAAATCGCCAGCAACTGGCGGATTGAGGAACTGGCCGCAATCTCCAGCCTCAGCGCTTCGCAGCTTCACCGGCAGTTCAAGGAAAAGACCGGCACGACACCGATGGACTGGATTCGCCACGAGCGCATGAACCTGGCCAAGCGCCTACTGACGGAGCCCGGAGCCAAGATCGCCACCGTGGCGCTCGCCTGTGGTTATGCCGACCCCTATCATTTCAGCCGCGATTTCCGCCGTATAGCCGGACAGTCGCCGAGCGAGTTTCGACGCGCGCAAGGGCAATAGCTCGCCCGCGTGTCACCCGTCGACAGACCCGGCCAATTCGGGCACGTTGAGGCAAATCCGCCCGACCCCCGAATGCGAGCACACCGACATGACATCCAAGCCTGCGGTCTACGAGTTCAATGCGGCCATCGTGCGCGAACCGGCGCGGTCGGTGACCAATGGCCTGCGCGCCGACGATCGCGGCAACCCGACCTTTGACGGCGTCAAGGCCGAGCACTCCGCCTACATCGCCGCCATGCGCGCGGCAGGTGTCGAGGTAACCGTGCTGCCGGCGCTTGAAGACTTTCCGGATTCGATCTTTGTCGAAGATCCGGCTTTGGTCTTTCCTGAAGGTGCGATCCTGCTGCGACCGGGCGCTGAGACCCGCGTTAACGAAACATCCGAGATTGCGCCAACGCTCAGACAAATGTTTGAAACCGTTCTCGACCTGCCGTCGCCCGGTTTCGCCGACGGCGGCGACGTTTTGACGACACCCAAAAGCGTGATGATCGGGCTGTCGGCCCGAACCGACCGGACCGGCGCGGAGGGGCTGATATCAAGCCTCTCCAGGCTTGGCCGCAAGGCCGAAACGGTGCAGACCCCCGAAGGCGTGCTGCATTTCAAGAGCGACTGCTCGCTGCTCGACAGCGAGACCATGTTGTCGACGAAGCGGCTCGCGCGCTCGGGGGTGTTCAAGGGTTTTCGCGAAGTGCTGATCCCCGAAGGCGAGGAGCCTGCCGCCAATGCGTTGCGCGTCAACGACGTGGTGATGGTTGGCGCGGACTATCCCAGAACCATCGAGATGCTCGACAAGCTTGGCTACAAGGTGGCTGCGCTCAAGACCACCGAGATCGGCAAGATCGACGCAGGCCTGTCCTGCATGTCGCTGCGCTGGCATCGCGGCCAGCGCTAGCGATCAAGAGTTTGGGCGGCGGCGCGGGCCAGGAATGTCCGCCGCCCTCCTTCGACGTCACTTCATGAGCGACGTTCAATCCCTGAGGAGATCGAACATCAGCTTGAAGAAGCGGTCGGCATCGACCTCATAGGCGATCTTGGCGTTGTCTTTTTCGCCGCGCTCGCCCCAGAAGTCGGCAACCGTGGCGCCGAAGGTAAATGTGCCCGAGAGGTCGACACCAATGTGGGCCGGACGGGTCTTGACGAGGGTCGGATCGATCGCCAGCGCCAGCACCAGCGGATCGTGCATGGCTCCGCCGACACCCATCGAATTGCGGTGCAGCTTCTCGTAGTACAGCAGCCAGTCGTTGACGAGCTTGCCGAGCGGCGTGTCGATCGTGGCAAGCTCCGCATATTGCGGCGCCTCGACCAGAACCTGCATCGTCACGTCGAGCCCGACCATGGTGATCGGCACGCCTGAATCGAGAACGATGCGCAGCGCTTCGGGATCGCAGAAGGCGTTGAATTCGGTCGGCGTGATGATCTCGCTCTTGCGGTAGAACACGCCGCCCATCCAGAGCAGTTCCTTGATCTTGGGCAGCACCTCGGGGTGCTTGAGGATCAACAGGCCGATGTTGCTGAGCGGGCCGGTGGCGACCACCAAAATCGGCTCGGCCGAGGCAAGCAGCTTCTCGGCAAGGAAGTCGACCGCGTGCTGATCGACAGGCTTGATGGTCGCCTGCGGCAGGTAGGGCGAGCCTTCGAGGCCGCTCGGACCGTCGGCTGTGCCGAGCACCAGCGGACGCGCCAGCGGGCGATGGCAGCCGGCTGCGACGGGCACGTTGCCGGCGCCGATATATTCCAGGATGCGCAGCGCGTTGGTCGTCGTCTTTTCGAGTTCCGAGTTGCCGCAGGTTGTGGTCACGCCGAGCAGCTCGATATCGGGCGAACGATGCGCCATCACCAGCGCAATGGCGTCGTCGTGGCCGGGATCGCAGTCGAAGAGGATGGGTGTAGCTGTCATGATCTCGCCCCTCACGCTGCCCGCTCGTAGCGCGCGATGGTTTTCTTGAACATTTCGAGGAAGCGGCGACCTTCGAGATCGGTGCCGATACGGGTGGTCTTGGGTCCGCCGCCGGGCAGGATCTGGAAGCCGCGATAGGCAACGGTCTGGCCGCGCGCCACCCGCCCGTCGAGCAGCACGTCGACGAACAGCGGCTCGGTCAGCGTCGCCAGTTCCGGATCGAAGGCGAGTGCTACGGTAATGACGTCATCGAGCGGGAAGCCAACGAGACCGAAGAACTCGCGCCAGATGTCGATATAGATCGGGAACACCTCGGCGATCATGTCGAGCACCGGGTTGTTCTTGGCTATCGCCTGCATGTCGGCGATATCGTCACGCGTCAGCATGGAGGTTGCGACGCGGTTGTCCTCGCAGATATCGAGCGGAACGAGGATCTTGGCGACATCGGCATTGAGCACGATGCGCGAGGCCTCCGGGTCGGCCCAGATGTTGTATTCCGTCACCGGCGTGATGTTGCCCGGCGTGGTGAAGGTGCCACCGAGAACGATCAGGCGCTTGAGCGCCGTGGTCAGCCTGGGCTCCTGCAGCAGCGCCATGGCTGCATTGGTCAATGGGCCGGTGGTGACAAGCGTGATCTCGCCCGGATTGGACATCACCGTGTTGATGATGAAGTCGACGGCGTGACCCGGCGTCGCCGCGCGCTTGGGCGTGGGAGCCGGTGGGTTGAACTGCTTGAGGCGATCGCCGAACCGTGCGGTGAGCGTCTTTTCGAAATGAACCGGCGCTTCCATGTCGGCCTTGGAATGGCCGACGATCGGCCGCCATGCACCGGCATAGACCGGGATGTCGTCGCGGCCGGCGAGCGACAGCGTATTGAGCACGACATTGGTGACCTGCTCGATGGGGCCAGCCGCACCGGTGCAGGTGGTCACCGCCTCCAGCTTCACGTTCGGATTTGCCGCGGCAAACAGCACGGCGAGAATGTCGTCGCCGGCCGAATCCACGTCGAGAATTATGCGTTCCATTCCTTGGTACAGCCCTTCACGTAAGAGGTTGCTTGCCGGTCTCGGCCGGCTTGTTGTCGACCGAAAGCAGCTTGCGCATGCTCTCCAGGGTCTCGCGAATGATCTTCGGGCGGCTGCGGTAAGACAGCGCGAACAGTGCCGTGAGCGCCACCAGATAAGGCACCGCCAGGATCAGGTAGGACGGGAAGCCGAAGGTCTGCAGCCGGAGCGAAAACGCGTCGGCGAAACCAAAGAGCAGGCAGCCCGCCAGCACCTTCAACGGACTGCCGTTGGAGAAAATCAAGATGGCGACCGCCATGAAGCCACGACCCGAGGACA
Organism: Aminobacter sp. AP02; assembly: GCF_003148805.1. Classification (GTDB taxonomy): domain Bacteria; phylum Pseudomonadota; class Alphaproteobacteria; order Rhizobiales; family Rhizobiaceae; genus Aminobacter. The sequence continues at coordinate 70,324 of NZ_QGGX01000020.1, read as the reverse complement.
TGTTTTCGGTGAACATGGTGATGTAGCCAAGCGACAGGTGCGCGCCGGCGAGGCCGGCCAGCAGGCCGCACAGCAACGAGGCTATGTAGCGAACACGCGTGATCGAGATGCCGAGCGCCTCCGCGGCCTCAGGCTTTTCGCCGACGACACGGATATAGAGGCCAAGGCGGGTGCGCTTGTAAAACAGCACCAGAAGCGGCACGGCGATGAAGGCGACATAGACCATCGGCGTGAAGCCGTTGATCAGCGGCGCCCACGAACCCAAAAGATCGCGCGCGCCAGGAATCTGTACCTTGGGCAGGCCGACGATGCCCTTGCCGACGATCGAGCCGCGGGTACCGAAGATCGCCTTCATCAGCGAAATGGTCATGCCGCCGGCCAGGATGTTGAGCGCGAGGCCGACCACCACTTCATTGGCGCGGAAGCTGACGACAAGCACCGCGAAAGCGAGCGCGAACACCAGTGCCGCCGCGACACCGCAGGCAACGCCCACCAGTGCCGATCCAGACCAGATCGAACCGAGCACGGCAAAGAAGGCGCCGACCAGCATCTGGCCCTCAAGGCCGATATTGAAGATGCCGGCCTTGGTGGTGAACGAGCCGCCAAGCGCGACGAGCAGGATGGGGGCTGTCATCCGCAACGTTGCGACGAGCAGGGCGACGTTGAAAAGGCTTAGAATTTCCATCGGCGCTCTCCTGCCGTGCTGTCGCCGCGACGTTTCATCAGCACCTGGGCCGAGACGCTCAGGATGATCAGTGCCTGGATCACGGTGATGATTTCGCGCGAAGCGTTGGTGTCGGTCTCAAGCAGCAGCGAGCCGTTGCGCAGCGCGCCGAAGAACAGCGCGGTCACGATCGTGCCGATCGGCGAACCGTTGGCGAGCAGTGCCGCGATCAAGCCGTCGAAGCCGAAGCCGGGGGCGAAACCTTCCATGAAGCGGTGGTGCACGCCGAGCGTTTCGATGCCGCCGGCAAGGCCGCCGACCGCACCCGACGCCAGCAGCACCATGAAACCCTGACGCTTGACGTCGATGCCGCCATATTCGGCGAATTTCGGCGCCGAGCCGACCATGGAGATCGAGTAGCCCTTGGCCGTGGAGCGGAAGAACCACGCAACGAATAGCGCCAGTGCAAGGCCGATGATCAGGCCCCAGTTGAGCCGCGAGAAGGCAAACAGCTCGGGCAGATAGGCAGTTGCCAAGATCGGTGGGGTCTCCGACCAGCCGCCAGGACGCTTGAACAGGAAAATGGTGAGGTAGGAGGTCAGCAACACAGCGACGTAGTTGGACAGGATCGTCGAGACGACCTCGTTTGTACCGTAGCGTGTACGAAAGAAAGCAGGGATCGAAACCCAGGCGGCACCCGCGATCACCGCTACTGTCATTGCGACCACGACGTGCAGGCCGGGGGGGAGTGGCATGGCGAAACCGACCCAGGCGGCGGCGAAGCCACCGAGAAACAGCTGGCCCTCGATACCGACATTGAACATGCCGCCACGCAAGCCGATGCACGCGGCAATGCCGCAGATCAGGATGGGCGTGGTCTGCAACAAGGTGCCGGCGATCTTGGCCTGGTCGCCGAAGGCACCGCGCATCAAGGTCATGAACACCTTGGTGGGACTTTCGTCGATCAGCATGATGATCACGGCGCCAATGGCGAGCGCGATCACAACGGCGACGATCTGGCCGGAGAATGCACGCAATTTGTCGTTCACGACGCCACCTCGTCCGAAACGATGCCGGGTTCGAGACCTGCCATCATCATGCCGATCCTTTCGCTGTCGGCGCTGCCGCCGTCGACCTCGCCCATGATCCGACCGTTGAACATCACCAGGATGCGATCGGCCAGGGTGAGTAGTTCGTCGAGCTGCACCGAAATGACGAGCACGGCGCGGCCGCTAGCGCGCTGGCGCATGATCTCGTCGTGAATGGATTCCTGCGCACCGATGTCGACGCCCCGTGTCGGCTGATCGATCAGCAGGAAGTCCGCATCATTGGTGAATTCGCGCGCCAGAACGACCTTCTGGATATTGCCGCCCGACAACCGCTTGACGGTGTCTTCGGGGCCACGGGCGCGTATGTCGAAACGCTTGATCATCTCGACGGCCTGATTGCCCGCGGCGCGCCAGTCGAGGATGCCGTTGCGGCTCCACGGCGCCTTGTTTTGCCGGCCCATCAGGAGATTGGAGGAGATCGAGGCACTGCCGTCGACGCCACGCACCAGACGGTCGCCAGGCACGTGAGCAAGACCGGCCTCGCGAATCGCCGCGGTCGAAAGCGCCGTCAGATCGCTGCCCTTGAGCATCGCCGAGCCATGGCTGGCAGGGCGCAGGCCCGACAGCACTTCGGCAAGCTCGGTTTGGCCGTTGCCGGCGACACCGGCGATACCGACGATCTCGCCGCCGCGCACGGTGAAGGTTGCGTCGCGCAAAGCCGGCAGGCGGCGGTCGTCGCGCGCCCACAGGTTCTTGACGTCGAGCACGACCTGGCCGTCGGTCTTTTCGCGCGGGCGCCGATCGAAGCTGACATCGCGGCCGACCATCATGCGCACCATATCGGCCTTGGTCAGCTCGGCGGTCGGTCGCGTCGCGACATGCTTGCCATGGCGCAGCACGGTCACGGTGTCTGAAACCTCCATCACCTCTTCAAGGTGATGCGAGATGAAAATGACGGTCATGCCGCCGGCAACGAAGCCGCGCAGCGTCTGGAACAGCTCGCGGCTTTCCTGCGGCGTCAGCACAGCGGTCGGCTCGTCGAGGATGATGGTACGGGCGCCGCGCGCCAGCACCTTCAGGATTTCAATGCGCTGTTCGATGCCCACGGAGAGAAGCGAGACGCGTTCTTCCGGCTCGACCTTGAGGCCAAAGCGCTCGGACAACTCGCGGGTCTTCGCGATCTGTGTAGCGTGGTCGATCAAGCCGTTGCGGCGGATTTCCATGCCAAGGAAGACATTGTCGGCGACCGACAGCGACGGCACCAGCTTGAAGTGCTGATGCACCATGCCGAGGCCGGCTGAAATCGCCGTGGCAGGGTCGCCGACCACGGTGTCTTGGCCGTTCAGGCGAATCTTGCCTTCGTCGGGCTGCAGCAGCCCGAACAGGATGTTCATCAACGTTGTCTTGCCGGCGCCGTTTTCGCCAATGATGGCGTGGATCTCGCCGCGCTTGACGGTGAGATTGACATCCTCATTGGCAACGAAGGCGCCGAAACGCTTGGTGATACCGATCAATTCGACGGCGGTTTGTGCCGTAGCTGGCGACGTGGTCGACACGGGAGCCTCGCAGCTTCAGACGTATCCGTTCCGTCAGACGAAACGGATACGTCGTACCTGGTCTTGGGAGAAATGGTGCCGCGAGCCGTGGGGGCGGCCCGCGGAGAAAGGCCGACCCTTACTTGTGCCGGGTGACCTTGATCGAGCCGTCGGCGATGCCCTTCTTGATCTCGTCAAGCTTGGCCGTCACGTCGGCTGGAATGGACGGCGCGATGTCGTCGCAGATCTTCACTTCGACGCCACCTGCGGCGAGGTCGAACGTGCGGGTGCCCGGGGTGATCTTGCGGCCTTCGACCTCGTCCTTGATCAGGGAGTAGACGGCAATATCTCCGCGCTTCAGCATCGAGGCCAGTACGTTGCCCGGAGCCGAACCGCACATGTCGATGTCGACGCCGATCGAATACTTGTCGGCGGCAGCGCTCGCCTGCATGACGCCTTCACCCGTCGGGCCGGCGACGTTGTAGACGATGTCGGCACCCTGCCCGTAGAGCGCGAGGGCCAACTCGCTGCCCTTTGCCGGATCATCAAAGGTGCCGGCGAAAACCGGGTTCACCTTGACGTCGGGGGCTGCATATTTCGAACCTTCCTCATATCCGCCAAGGAAGTTGCGGATGACCGGGATATCGCGGCCGCCGACAAAGCCGATAGCCTTGCCGTCGCCGATCTTGTCGAAGCTGCTTCCCTGATTCTCGATCATGCCGGCAAGCGCGCCTGCAACGAAGGAGCCCTGCTCCTCGGCGAAGTTGGCATAGATGATCTTGTCTGAATCGAGCACGCCGTCGATGAAGACGAAACGCTGGTTCGGATAGGCTTCGCTCGCCTTGGTCAGTGCGTCGACCAGTTCCCAGCCCATGACGAAGATGAGGTCGTACTGGCCGCCCTTGGCGAGGTTAGCGAACTGCTCTTCATAGTCGAGCGCGCGGTTACCGGTGTCGACCAGCTTCAGGTCAATGCCGAATTCGCTCTTGGCCTTGTTGAGTCCGTCAACAATGGTGATGCCGAAGCCTTGCGCGAAATAGCCGGAGATCGCCGCAACGGACACCTTGTCCTGGGCCGCGGCGGAGCCGATCGAGGCCGCAAGAGCCGCGCCGGCGATAATGCATTTACGGAATACGCTTTTCATCTCAACTCCCCAATAGACACCTGGCAGCAAGTGCCGGCCTCTTCCTCGACGCCCGCAAAACTTGTTGGTGGTCATATGACTTTATGGGTGGTCAAACAAACTGTCAATCGGCCAGCGAGCAGCCAAAATCGATGTGAGCAATCGACGCGGCGGCGGTTTCACGCATCCGGCTTGACAAAAATGCCGAACCGATAATTGTTGCTACTCTAACAAGTTTTTTCAGCCCGCCAGAATGTGGAGCAGTCGATGCCGGACGTGGTCGTCAGAAAGTTTGTCGTACAGGTCGAAGAGATTTTTCATGAAGGCGGGCCGGTGCGCGCCGAGCCGATCAAGCGCGGCACGGTGCTTGCGGTTGTCGAAAACCCTTATGCCGGGCGTTATGTCGAAGACATCACCCCATTCATGGAAGATTTGAAGCCGCTCGGACTGGAGATGGCGACGCGCCTGCTCGAAGCGCTCGGTGGCGATGCATCTGATATCGAGAGCTACGGCAAAGGCTCCATCGTCGGCGGCGGCGGCGAACTCGAACACGGTGCGCTTTGGCACAATCCGGGCGGCTACGCGATGCGTGAGCTTCTGGGCGGGGCCAAGGCCATCGTGCCGTCGAGCAAGAAGGTCGGCGGCCCCGGCGTTCGCATCGACATTCCGGTCACTCACGTCAATGCCTCCTACGTGCGCAGCCATTTCGACGCGATCGAGGTCGGCATCAACGACGCGCCGCGCAACAACGAACTGGTGTTCGTGCTCGCGATGACAACGGGTTCGCGCGTGCATGCCCGCGTCGGCGGCCTCGACGCCAAGGACATCAAGGGCGAGGACGGCTTGCGATGAGCGCCGAAATCAGGCGAATCATCACCATCGTCGAGGAAACGCGCACCGAAGGCGGCAAGGCGGTTAATCCGCCGACGCGCCGCGCTGCGGCGGTTGCGGTCATCCGCAATCCCTATGTCGGCACCTTCGTCGACGACCTCGAAGCACTCAGCGACATCGGTGCCGAACTCGGCGACATTCTGCCGCGCCGCGCGGTGGCAGCACTCGGCATTGCGGGCGACCAGGTCGAGAGTTTCGGCAAGGCAGCAGCGGTCGGTGCCGATGGCGAACTGGAACACGCAGCCGCCATCCTGCACCCCAAGCTCGGCGCCCCGTTCCGCGACATTCTCGGCAAAGGGGCAGCGCTGATCCCGTCGTCCAAGAAGCGTGGTGGCCTCGGCATCCCGCTCGACATTCCGTTGGGCCACAAGGACGCTGCCAAGGTGCGCAGCCACTTCGACGGCATGGAAGTGCGCATTTCCGACGCGCCGCGCGCCGACGAGATCGTGGTGGCGATCGCCGTCACCGATTCGGGCCGCCCGCATCCGCGTGTCGGCGGGCTGACCAAAGACCAGATCGTCGGCAAGGACGGCATGAGCTGAAAAAGGCTGCCCTCGGGGCGGCCCAAATGAAATACGTATTGCCACAAAGGCTGGCCGCAGAGATTGAACGTCTGCGACCGCCTTTTATCTGCCTGGCCACGATTCAGCGTCGAAACAGCCTGCCGTCGATGATGACCAGGCTAGCCAAAATCAACGCAACGCCTGCGTACTCCAACGGCTCCAATCTCTCGCCCAGGAACAGTGCACCAAGCAGGATCGCGCTGACAGGGACAAGAAGCGTCACCAATGATGCGTTGGTCGCTCCCACCGAGGCGATGAGGTTGAAATACAAGATGAAGGCGAAGGCCGTCGTGAAGACAGCGAGAGCCAGCACGGTCATCCATATCGGAAAGCTCGCCGTCACGAGATCGCGGGGCTCGTGGAGCCACAAAACAATTGGCACCATGAGTGCGGCAGCGCCAGTGAGCTGGCCGGTCGCCACGACCGATGGCTTGATATCTCGAAACCGCTTCGCATAGACGACGGCAAAGGCATAGGACACCGCTGCCCCCACGATGGCGAGCTTGGCCCACACTGGGCCGCCCATGCTGGACTGAAGGCCGGGACCGACCATGACCGCCGCTCCGACGAGCCCAAGCCCCACGCCACCGAGCCTGGTAGCCGTCAGCTTTTCATCCGCCGTCAGCAGGTTTGCGACAAGGATCGTCCAAAGCGGCGTCGTGGCGTAGAACACGGAAGCAAGGCCAGCCCCAACTTCCGTTTGCCCCGTGAAGATCAGAGAAAACGGGATCACATTGTTGAGCAACGCGAGGACCAGGAAGGAACCTGGCCGAGCCAAAACAGGGGAGAAGGAAATGCGGCGCATCCTCAGCCAGAGGTGCAGGACCAACGCCGCAATTGTCACCCGATAAAACACGAGGGCCAGCGGCGGAATCTCCGCCACCGCAATGCGCGCAAAGAAGAAAGAGCCACCCCAAAGTAGGCCGAGGAGCAGGAGTTGCCCCCAATCGCTTGCCGACATCGATCGCGTCAATGTTGCGGTGCGCAATGAATTGGCCATCCAAAATGAACGGGTTGATGTTTCTTATTGTAGCTTCGTTTGGCAATCCAAATATTGGGTCAATATTCCAAATAGTTTTCCTACGTTGGAATAGTGCCGTCAGCTCCTTCGAGATTGCGAAATTCTCAATCTCCCCGCATTTCGATACTCGATACTAAGGCGAGCTCTCGTGGCAGCGACTTCCGATACCGCTAAAAGATGCGGCAAGGAAAACCACCCGCAACGGCCTGCTGCGAGCGGCTTCAGCGATCAGGATCACCTCTTTTCCTCAGGTGCCTGGCGATCAGACCGCGACGATTTCCGGCACGCGGATCGCCGGCGGCGTGTTGCGGCTGCGGGCCGTGCGCACCACACCGTCGACCATGATCATGCCGATGCCGGGCAGGTTGCCACGCGCCAGGCTTTCGAGGAAATCCTTGCCTATGCCGCCTGCTGCCTGATCCATGAACACCAGGTCGGCAGCGCGGCCGGCGGCGATCAAGCCACGGTCATCGAGCTTGCGCACCCGCGCAGTATTACCAGTCGCAAAGCAGAAGGCCACTTCCGTCGGCACGTCGCCCAGCGAGGCGAGGTGGCAGATGGTGCGCAGGATGCCGAGCGGCTGAACGCCCGATCCTGCCGGCCCATCGGTACCCAGGATGACCCGGTCGAGCTCGTCGCGCTCCTTGGCGATGGAGAGCACGAACAGGCCGGTGCGCAGGTTGCCGTTATGCACGATCTCCAGCGCGCGCGTGCCTTCTTCGCAGATGCGGCGGATCTCTTCATCGGGCAGTGCCGTCGGACCGCCATTCACATGCGCCACGACGTCGGCATCGACTTCGAGCACGACATCGGCGCCGATGCGGCCCGAACCGGGGATCGAAGGGCCGCCGGTGTGGGTCATCGAGGTCATGCCGTATTTGCGAGCCCAGGCGATCATCTGCTTGCCGGTCGGGCCGTCCTTGACGCCGCCGAGGCCGACTTCGCCGATCAACGTCACGCCTGCCTCGGCCAGTTCGCGGAAATCGTTCTCGGTCATGCCGGGTTCGAGCACCGGCGCGCCCGCGATGATCTTCATGCCGCTAGGACGGAAATTTGCAAAGGTTCGCTGTGCGGCGATGCCCAGCGCCTTTATGCCGACGATATCGCGCGGCCGGCCCGGAAAATGCGCCTCGCCGGCCGAGATGATGGTGGTGACACCGCCATGGAGCGTCGAATCGATCCAGCCGATCTGGTTCTGGCGCGGTGTCCAGTCACCTGCAACGGGGTGGACGTGGTTGTCGATCAGACCTGGTGTTACGACACAGCCCTGAGCATCGATGCTACGGGTCGCGCCCCCGAGATCGAGGTCGCCAGCCTTGCCTAGCGCCGCGATGCGACCTTCTGCGACGACAATGGTGTCGGCATCGAGGATCGGTTGGGCGAGGTCGCCGCTGAGCATCAGGCCGACGTTGCGAATGACGAGCTTGTCTGCGGCGGCAGCCTTGTTTTGCGGTTCAGGCGACATCGATGGCGTTCCTTGCGTCTGTTTGGGGGCATGAGGCGGTCGATCCGGCCCAAGGCCGGCAATCGGTCGCTTCGGAGAATGGTTTGAAGAGGTGCCAGGTCAGCCTGTCATTTGCCTTCCACGCCGCCCGGTTCGTCGCCGCTGATACGTTGGAGCAGTCTGAGCAGCGTCGCCTGTTCGGCCGCCGTCAGCGGCGAAAGCAGTCTCTGGCCGACTTCGACACTGCGTGCGAGCCGCTCCAGCGTATAACGCGTGCCTTCGTCCGTCAGGGTGATGATCGTCAGACGCTGGTCGGTGTCGGAGGCGCTGCGCTTGATCAGCCCCTGCTTCAGGAGCTTGCGCACCACCAGGCTGATAGTTGAGGGATCCATCGCCGTCATGCGACCGAGATGGTTCTGCGAAACTTCGCCATGCTTGAGGACGGTGGCAAGGGCCGCAAACTGTGTCGGCGACAGGTCCTCGCCCGCCATAACCTGCTGGAAGCAAAGCGTGGCGCGCTGATGGGCGCGGCGCACGACGTAGGCGGGATGGGCGTCCAGGTCGTAACCGGTCTTGGTGTATTGGGTCATCGTCTCTTCGCGGCTCAGCGGCTGATTGGCCGCCCGCGCCGTCTGGCGCTTGAATTTCTGGGCTTCGTCGAGGGTTGTCACGGCGCTTCCAACTCCTGGCTTGAAACCTGAGATTCGCCGACCCCAACGGTTATGCGGCGATGGTGGTATTTTCGACGAAAGCGCCGTCACGCAGCGCTCTCACAACACTTGCCGCATCGCTGACGACGCCGAAATGGGTCGAGATATCATAGAGCGTGCTTTCCTGCTCGCGCGGACCAGTGGCGGCACAGCAGTCGGCGGGCACCACGACTTCATAACCATTGAAGAACGCGTCATGCACGGTCGACCGCACGCAGATGTTGGTGACCACGCCGAAGACGATGATCTGGTCGACCATCATATCCTTCAGCGTCATGTCGAGGTCGGTCTGGAAGAACGACGAGTAGCGGCGCTTGATGACGTGGATCTCGTCATCTTGAGCGCCGAGATCGTCGATGACCTCGGTTCCCCAGGTGCCCTCGACGCAATGCGGCGCGCGCTTCAGCCACTCGCGGTCGCGGCGCATGTTGCGGCGATGCGCATCATGGACCCAGACAACCGGCGCACCCGCGGCACGTGCCGCTTCGATCACGCTCAGTTGCGGACCGACGAGCGTCTCGTAGCCCGGCAACACCATGGCGCCACCCGGCTTGCAGAAATCATTGATCATGTCGACGACGATCACCGCCACGCGCGCCGGATCGATCTTGACCCCTGCGTCCTGGCGATGTGACGAAAAGCTGTCCAGTGACATGATCCTACCTCTTCAGCGAAACTGCCGATTGTTGGTGGTCATACAAAAAACCGTGACGACTTCCAAGTCAATCCTTGAGCTGGCAGCTTGTCACAATATGGCGGGCCGGCGCGCATCGCCAACCGACTTGCGACTTCATCCGGCGCTTATCCCCGGCAAGAAATGCATTGACAAGCGGAACCGTTTGCGGTGTCCGATTGTTTGACCATCAACAATATTTGCCCGCGGCACGCCTGACCGACAAGAGGAGCCTGAGATGAAAATCGTCATTACCGGATCAAGCGGACTGCTTGGCCGCCACGTCGCCTCAGCCTTTGTCGCCGCCGGCCACGACGTGCTCGGCATCGACACGGTCGCGCCTGCCGAAGGCGCATGGGCTCATGTCAGCGCCGACCTCACCGATCTCGGCCTGACACTGCAGTTGGTCCGCGACTGCGATGCGATCGCCCATATCGCGGCGATCCCGCGCCCGCTCGGCAAGGCGCCGGCTGAAGTATTCAAGACCAACATGGCGATCGCCTACAATGTCATCGAAGCGGCCGCGCTTTCGAGGGCAAAGCGCTTCATCTACGCCTCGTCCTTCAGCGTGCTCGGTTATCCCTTTGCGGAAAACTTCGTCGATCCTGCCTATCTGCCGATAGACCACAACCACCCGATCGGTGCGCAGGACGCCTATGGCCTGTCGAAATGGCTCGGCGAAGAGATCGTCGAAGCGGCTGTCCGCCGGGGCGCGTTTTCGGCGGTCAGCCTACGTATGCCCTGGATCCAGACGCCGGAAAGCTTCTTCGACAGCGTCGGTCCGCGCCGCAATCTCGCGGAAGCGGCCCGTGACTTGTGGAGCTATCTCGATGCGCGCGACGCCGCCGATGCCTTCGTCAAGGCTCTGGCCTGGCAGGGCGAGGGCCATCTGCGCACCTTCCTCAGCGCTGCCGACACCTATTCGCAGGAAGAGACGGAAGCTTTGGTCAAGCGCGCCTTCCCGGCATCGCCGCTGAAGCGCCCGCTTTCGAGCCATGACACGGTCATCGACAATACGCATGCGCTGGAAACGCTCGGCTTTGCGCCGCGCCATTCCTGGCGCGCTTACGGCAAATAAAGACAGGAGACGAAGATGATGCGTTTCGAAGGCAAGGTCGTTCTGGTCACCGGCGGTGGCGGCGCGATCGGCAGCGCTGCGGTGCGCCGCTTCATCGATGAGGGTGGCCGCGTGTCGGTCGTCGACCTCGACGGTGAACGCGCCGCGCTAGTCGCCTCGGCATTCGGCAACAAGGCGATTGCCGTCACGGCGGATGTTTCCGACGAGACTGCGGCGCAACAGGCCGTCGCAACGACTGTTGAGGCCTTTGGCCGGCTTGATGCGGTGTTCAACAATGCCGGCATATCCGGAAAGGTAGCGCCTGTCCACGAACTGCCCGTCGAGGAGTGGGACCGCATCGTGCGGATCAATCTGCGCGGCATGTTCCTGGTGCTCCAGGCCTCGCTCAAGGCGATGATTTCCGCCGGCATCGAAGGCTCGATCGTCAATATGGGTTCGTCGATGGCCGGCTGGGACGTGCTGTCGGGTGGCGCCGGTTATGCCTCGACCAAGCATGGCGTCGTTGGGCTCACCCGGGTCGCCGCGCTCGACGCAGCCGCCTACGGCATCCGCGTCAACGCCATCTGCCCCGGCGTCATCGAAACAACGCTTGGCGTGCCGTCAAACGACCGCGAGGCCTATGTTACCGGCATCCAGCGCTTTGCCGACCGCATTCCGCTGCGCCGCATCGGTCAGCCTGAGGACGTGGCGGCGGCCGTCGCCTTCCTCGCCTCCGACGAGGCGCGCCACATCACCGGCGTCGACTGGCTGATAGACGGCGGGCAGACCTTGCAGAGCTTCGCCAACGCGCCCGACGCCGGCAGCTATCCGCGTCACCGCCAGTCCAACTGAGCCGGCAAGCTGTTCCAGGCCGACCCTGCGGTTGCCCTGGGGTCGGCCTTTTTATGGGCGTCACCGTGACCAGATAGTGGCGTTGGCCTACCAATCCGTAATGCGCAGACCATATGGCGGCAAGGTAGCATCGCGCATTTGAGCGAGGGGCCCTTGCTTCGTGAGCAGGGGGCCTTGCACTGATTTGCCGAGGCCCATTCACTTGCGCGTGACCTCGCTTGTTCCCCATAACAAAACCCACTCAGCCTTCGTATCTTGTGCAACGGCCCGGCATAGGGAGAACACCGATGACCAAGGCACTTTCAAGAGCGAAGATCGCCACCCGGCACCGCAAGGCATTCTGGCTTTCAGCAGCTGCTGCTGCAGTCGGCGCTTGGGCTTTTGTCGCAGCACCGAGCGCGGCCCAGGAGGGGATACGGATCCCGGCCCCGGCACTCGACGAGCCGGCGCAAGCCAGCTCGGAAGTGGCGGTACTGGCAGGCGGCTGCTTCTGGGGGGTGCAAGGCGTCTTCCAGCATGTCTCGGGTGTCAAGGATGCCGTCTCAGGCTACTCCGGCGGCGACAGCAGCACCGCGCAATACAACACGGTCAGTACCGGCTCGACCGGCCATGCGGAGTCGGTGAAGATCACCTTCGACCCGCACAAGATCAGCTATGGCCGGATCCTGCAGATCTATTTCTCGGTCGCGCATGACCCGACCGAGTTGAACCGCCAGGGACCTGACACTGGCACGCAATATCGCTCGGCGATATTTCCGGCCAACGCTGAACAGGCGGCGGTTGCCAAGGCCTATATCGCGCAGCTCGACAAGGCCAGGATCTATGATGCTGCGATCGCCACCAGCATCGAACCCGGCCACGCCTTCTATCCGGCCGAGGCGTATCACCAGGACTTTCTCGCCCTGAACCCGACCTATCCCTACATCGTCTACAACGACCTGCCGAAGATCGAAAATCTCAGGCGGCTGTTTCCCGACCGCTACCGCAGCGACCCGGTGCTGGTGTCGGAAGCCAAGGCGTCCAACTGACCAACACCGGGTCATTCCGCGCATCTAGACGATGAAGCGTATTGCGCGCTGGATTTCGAAGAAGTCGCTCGCCGTAAAGCGCAGCGTGCGCGCTGCCACGTGTTCGACTCCAGGGTACCAGCTGCCGCGATAGGCCTCGATCGGATTGGTGTATTCGACGACCAGTTCGAAGCGGTCGGCAAGCTTGGGGAGGCAGCCCTTGAGATCGCCCGACAGAGCTTTCTCCACGCCTTCGCGGATGGCCGCCACCGAGGCTTTCGGCGTCAGCGACCTGGTCGCAGGGCCAAAGCCTTCGCTGGTGGCCACGGTTCCGATGCCCGAGACGATCGCCTTGGCTTCGGCGCACATGCCGGCATCGCCCGAAAGAAACGCCGACGGCACGCCATAGCGCGCGGCGCAGAACGCGTTCAGCGTGAACTCCGACGCCACCTCGCCATTGATCAGCAGCCTGGATACCGTGCCGGTGAGCGTATGCGCCAGCGGGTTGGTGTCGGTGCCGGCCTTGTTGTGGTAGCCGGTGTAAAGTGCCGCCGAAAAGCTCTTGTCGATACCGAACATCATGATGTCGGGGTGGCCGCTCCAACCCCTGAAGATGCTGACATAGGCCGGCAGCTTAGACAGGATCAGGTTGCGGGCGGTGGAGTGCGCGTCCTTGACTACCACTTCCTTGGCACCGGCAGCCCGCGCGCCTTCGCAGGCGGCGACCAGCTCGTCGGTCATGTATTCGCGGAACTCCTCATATTCGGGGTGCCCCTTCTTGGCCTCGTCCCAGGCGGTAATGCCGGCGGTGCCCTCGATATCGGCGCTGATGAAAACCTTCATGATCGTATCCTGTCGTTTCAAATAAGCTCGGCCATCGACTGCAAAAGCCTGTCGATCTGGGTGGACGAATGCTCGGAAAACACCGCGAGCCTCATGGTCGGCACGGCGGACGCATCGGAGTAGCCACCCGGCTGTTGCACCCTGACGATGATGTCGCGCTCGGCAAGACGGTCGCGCAGAAGCTCGAGATCAGTGACACCCTTGATGGTGACGATGGGTACCGGCGTGTCGACAACCTCGAATCCGAGACCGCGCAGACCGTTGCGCATGTGGCTGACATTGCGCGCCAGCCTGGCGCGCTTGTCCGTTGTCTGTAGTATCCTCAGCGAAGCGGCCGCAGCAGCAGCGAGCCCGGGCGGTGCTGGCGAAGCACCACGCATGATCATCGCATTGCGCGTGATCTTTTCGGCAAGTGCCTGGTCGCCGGGAACAACCCCGCCGAGGGCGCCGAACGCCTTGCTCATGGTGCCGGCAAGGAAATTGCCCGCGCCTTCGAGCCCGGCATGCTGCAGCGAACCGCGTCCGGTTTCGCCGAGCACGCCGACGCCGTGCGAATCGTCGATGCACAGAAGCGCACCCTCATAGGGCGCCATCGCCTGCCGGTAGTCGTTAAGAGGAGCCAGCCTGCCGGAGGACGGGAACACACCGTCGGTCAGCACCGCCGGCCGTTGTTTCGGCAAGACATGGCACGACATCTGCTCGGCCAGGTCGCCGGCGTCACCATGGCGGAACTCGCGGATCGGCTTGCCGAGCGTCGGGATCGCATCGCGCGTGCTGTAGTGCGTCGCGGCATCGATGAAGACGAGGTCGAAATCCTCGCGCAGCCCCTGCAGCAATACCAGCGGGCTGGCATAGCCGGAGATCATGTAGACGACCTCTTCGGTGCCGAACCACTGGCGCAGCCGCTCCTGCAGGTCGGCATAGACCTGCATATGGGCCAGCGTGCCCGGCCCCATGCCATACTGCCTGGTCGCAGCACATGCCGCCTCGATCACCTCGGGGTGGCCGTGCAGGCAGAAATACGAGGTGCCGCAAAAATAGTCGACCTCGCGCCCACCGATCACCATGCGGGCGCCGATGGGCGATTCCATCTTGAAGGGTGCGGTCATGCTCCTGCTCAGGCCGCCTCTGCCCGCGAAAGGGGACGCCGCTCGAGGAACATCGGGCCGACGCGGATGCCGCGCTTGCCATGGTCGTCGACGGCGTCGAGCTCGAGCATCTCGTCCTCATAGAGCTTGCCGTGCATGCGGAACCGCCCTTCTTCGACAGGCTCGCAAGCATGAGTGCAGAAGTACTCGATGAGGCACTTCAGCCCGCCATGGCTGTAGCTGAGATAGGTGATGTTGAAGTCAGGTCCGTATTCGCCGAGATGCGGCGCGATCTCGTCCGGCACCGTCTCGTCGGCCGGCGCCTCGATGCGCGTCCAGCTGGCGTCCTTCCACACAAGCTTGCCCGCTTCGGGGAAAGACAGGTTCATGTGGGCATAACCGGCGCCGCGTCCGTAGATGCGGCCGTCGATGACGAAGTCGTTGCCTGATACCGGGCGGATCTGCAGCGGCACGCCGTCACCCATCAAATAGAGCTTGCCGTCCTTCGCCTTGACCTCGACGACCTCCTTGGTGGCGTCGTCGCTGTAATAGCCGGGCAGGGTCCTGAACTGCTCCTCGGCGATGACGGGCGGACGCTGCATGCGCTGCAGCGGCTTGCCCATCTTGCGCTCGGCAAGTGCTATGCGCAGGCCGTCGACGCCGAGCCGCGAGGCGATCTGGTTGGCGAAGTCTAACGTCGCGAACATCAGCACGCCGATGCCAGCACCTGGCAGGATCAACATGTGCGAGGCATAGCCGTAGACCGCGCCGCCATGGCCGACCGACTCCCAGCCGTCGACCTCGCCGGCGCCGTAGCACAGGCCGTATCCGGCCATCGACTTGTCCAGGCTGTCGGGGCGCTTGCCGAATGGCGTCCACATCTCGCGCAGCGAGGCCGGCGAGATGATCGACTGGCCCTCGGCGTTGAAGCCGCCGCGCAGCAGGCACTGGGCGTAACGCGCCATGTCGCCGGTGGTGGAGAAGATGTTGCCCGCCGGCGAGCCGCCGAGGCTGAACACCGGGGCCGGCGTGTCGCCGTCCAGCGTCCACATGTCGGCCGGCGCAAGCCGCTCGCGGATGCCTGGCGCCATGCCGCAGGAGGACTGGTTCATGCCGAGCGGCTTCATGATGTTTTCGGCGACATAGTCGGAATAGCTCTGGCCTGTCACCACCTCCATGACCCTGCCGACGACGGCGATGCCGGCATTGGAGTAGTGCATGATGCCGATGCTCGGATCCTGCTTGAGCGTCGAAGTGGCAAGTTCGTTGACCGTGTCCTCCAGCGGCGGCCGGGTGGCGTCGAGATAGTGGCCGCTCTTCGGCTCGCGCACGAGACCGGAGGTGTGGGTCATCAGCTTGCGCAGGCTGATCACGGAACCATGCGGGCCGCCCTCGGCACCGGCGAACGGATTGATTGGATGGAAGCCGGGCAGGTAGGTCGAAACGTCGACGTCGATGTCGACGAGCCCCTTTTCGACAAGCTGCATCATCGCCAGCGAGGTGAAGGTCTTGGTGATCGAGCCGATGCGGAAGCAGGTGTCCTCGCGCATGTCGAAATGGCGGTCGTGGCGCTGGATATGTCCCTCGGCCAAAACGCCGTCGCGGTCGACGAGCGCATATGAGATCGACGGGATCGCCTTGTCCTCGACCTCGTAGCGGATCAGGTCCTCGAACAGCTCGATCGAAGCGGCGGACAGGGAAGGCATGGCAAATGCTCCTTGGGGGATTTCAATGGGAATGGCGTGGGTCGAGCATGTCGCGCAGCGCGTCGCCGACGAGGTTCCACGACAACACGAACAGGAAGACAGCGGCACCCGGGAAAGCCAGCGTATACCAGAACTGGAACGGGTTACCGGGCTGGCCGACGATCCAGTTGCGCGAATAGGCGATGAACTGGCCCCAGTCGGCGTAACCTTCTTCGGTCCCGACGCCGAGGAAGCTGAGCGCCGAAGCCGACAGCACCATCGAGCCGGTGGCCATCGTCGCCAGCACCAGCACCGGGAACATGGCGTTGGGCAGGATGTGGAGCACGATCAGCCTGAGATCGCTCGCGCCGTAGCTCCTGGCCGCGTGGATGTAATCCATCTCGCGGATTCTCAGGATTTCGCTGCGCACGATGCGGGCATAGCTCATCCAGCCGAAAGTGGTCAGCGCAATCGTGATCGGCCAGATGCCCTTGCCCAGCAGCGCCGTCAGCACCATCGCGGCGATCAGGAACGGTACCGCCATAAACACGTCGACGATGCGCATCAGGATTTCTTCGGCGAGCCCGCCATAATAGGCGGCGACTGCACCGACCACGGTGCCGATCAGTACCGAGATCGCAACGACGCCGAGCCCGATCTTGAACGCCGTGCGGGTGCCCCAGACGACGCCGTAGAAGATGTCGTACTGGCCTTGCGTGGTGCCGAACAGCGCATCGCGCGACGGCGGCATTGGCGTTGCCAGAAAGCCGGCACGCGGCGTGTCATAGGGCGAAAGCTGGAAGCTCTGCGGGGGCGCCAGCATCGGCGCGAAGACTGCGACCAGCACGAAGGCCAGAAGGATCACGACACCCAGGAGTGAGACCGGATTGCGCGCGAGGTAGCGAAGGGCCTTCATTGCGTCTTCACCCTCGGATCGAGCAGCGGATAGATCAGGTCGACGATCAGGTTCATCAACACCAGCACGACCGCGAAGTAGAGCCCGAAGCCCAGGACCGCCGGGAAATCGAGATTGGCCGCGGTCTTTGCGGCAAACTGGCCGAGCCCGGCATAGTCGAAGATGGTCTCGGTGATGACGACGCCGCCCATCATGACGGCCAGTTCCATGCCGGCAATGGTGGCCACCGGCAACAGCGCGTTGCGCCGGGCATGCTTGAGCTCGACGACGCGGCGCGGCAGGCCCTTGGCGCGGGCGGTGCGGACATAGTCCTGGCGCAACGTCTCGAGCATCGAGGTGCGCATCACCCGCGTCATGCTGGCGACGTTGACATAGGTCAGCGTGATGACCGGCGCCGCGAGATGGCGCAGCGAATCCCAGAAGATCGCCAGGTTGCCGTTCAGCAGCGCATCGACGGTGTTGGCGCCGGTGTAGCGCACGAAATCGCCCGAGCTGACGGTTGTCTGCGCCCACTGGCTGAGCCGGCCGGGCGGGAACCAGTCGAGCGCGGAGTAAAACACCAGCAGCATCAGCAGGCCGAAGACATAGACCGGGAACGACCAGCCGAGGATGGTGAAGATGCGGATGAGGTGGTCGGGCCAGCGATTGAGATGGATGCCAGCGCGGGAACCAAGGAAGATTGCGATCAGCAGGCAGGGAATGAAGGCCAGTACCACCAGTTCCACCGTCGCCGGAAACAGCGACATCAACGCCGTCGACACCGGCTGGCGGGCGGTCTCCGACCAGCCGAGATTGCCGGTCAGCACGCCGCCGATCCAGCGGCCGTACTGGATGTAGAAAGGATCGTTCAGCCCGTACTGCTCGATCATTCTGCGGATGCTCTCCTGGCCACCCTTGAGGTAGTCGGGCGACGGCGCGTAGGCTGCCAGGCGCTGCGTCGGCGACAGCGACATCTGCAGCGCAAAGATCATCAATGACAGAGCGAACAGGACGATGGGCAGCATCATCAGTCGTCTGAGGGCGTAGGTCAGCACGGGTGCACGGATTCCGGTTTCGGATAAACGAGCGGTAAGCCGGGCGAATGGGATCGCCCGGCTTACCGGCTGCCAATCAGTTGTTGGCCTTGGTCACCGGGTAGAAGTCCCAGGCGCCGTAGAGGATCATGTTGTCGACATAGCCGTCGATGTTGCTGCGGGTGACGACGTAGCCGAAGTCCTCCCACAGGAACTGCGTGGTGGCGTAGTCGTAGGACATTTCCTGCAGCTTGGCGTAGATCGGCTCGCGCACGGCCGGATCGCTCGAGGCCCACGCTTCATCCAATAGCGGCTTGAATTTCTCCGCCATGAGATCGCGGTAGCCCTGGCCGACCATGCCGCCGACCAGACCGGTGGGCGAGAGATAGTAGCTTGCCGCACCGAGCGGGCCACCCGGATCGGAATAGTCGGGACCCCAGCCCATGACAGTCAGCGGAGCCGCAGGCTTTTCGCGGTTGTTGAGCTTGTCGGAAACCGACGCCCAGGGCAGTGCCTGGATCTGCATCTTGAACTTCGGATTGATGCGCGACAGGCCCATCTGCAGCGCCGAGAGCGCCGCGGTCAGCTGCGGGTAGCCTTCCGTCACATAGGCGGTGAAGGTGAAGCCGGTGTCCCACAGCTTGCCGCCGAAGGCCTTCCTGAAGTGCTCTTCGGCCTTGGCGGGATCGTAGCTGTAAACAGGCGAATCCGCGCGATAGCCCATGATGCCGCGCACCGTCGGACCGCGCGACTGCACCGTCTTGCCGAGTAGCACCTGGTTGATCAGCGCATCGTAGTTCTGGGCATAGTTGAAGCCCTTGCGCACGTCGATGTCGGCGAAGAAATCAGGCGGGATGCCCTGACCGTCCAGCTTGCCGCTGCCGATCGCCGGGTTGTCGTTGTCGTCGAGCGGCCATGCGAAGAAGATGCCGCGCGAGAACACCTTCTGCAGGCCGTCGATGACCTTCACGCCGTCGGTCTTGCTGAGCTCGTCGATGAACTCGACGGGTGCGGTGACGAAATCGGCGTCGCCCGACAAGAGCTGCAGGCGCCGCGTCGTCCATTCCGGCACGGTGCGCATGACCACGCGCTCCAGCTTGGCCGGGCCCTGGAAGTAGTTGTCGAAACGCTTCAGCGTGATGCGGCGGTCGGTGCGGTCCCACTCCTCGAGCATGAACGGACCGGTGCCGTTTTCCTCTGCAAATAGCGGGTTGGCGCCGAGCTCGGGGCGATAATGCGCCTTCCACGTGTCGCCCGAACCATCCCAGCCGCCGACCGAAGCAACCCATTCCTTGTCGAGGATCGAGGTGCCGAAGGGCAGCGCAATGACGCCGAGCGTCGCCGGGAACGACTTCGGCAGCTTGAGCGTGACGTTGTCGCCGTCGACGACGATCTGCTCCGAAAGCTGGTCATAGACCTTGCGCAGTGTTTCGGGGCTGGCCTCGGCGAACGTCTTGACCTTGCCTTCCGTCTCCACCCACTTGGCGATGTCGGTGTATTTGCCTGCGGTGATCACCTCGGTGATCGCGTTCGACATCCAGGATTGGCCTTGGAGGATGGCGCGCAGCAGCGAATAGCGCACGTCTTCGGGCGTGATCTGGCCATAACCCGGCTCGATCGTTGCCTTCTGGGCATCGGTCAGCTTGTCGTAGTACTCCCAGCTGACCTTGCCGTCGGCGCCCTTGACGCCAACCTTGTGGGCGAAGACGCCCTTGCGGATCGGGAAGGTGTAGCTCACCGAGCCGTCGTCGCCCTGCTTGATCAGGCCGTTCTCCAGCGACGGCACCTCCGTCGACAGCGACGGCACGAATTCGGAGATCTTCGAGCCATTGAAATTCAGCAGCCGGCTGTAGATGTTCAGCGCGCCATAGGAGCTCGGCGTATTGGCAATGTAGGCCGGATCGAACGACTGGATGTCGTCGGTCCACATGAAGACGAATGTGCCGGGGTTCTTTGTCTCGGCCATGGCAGGTGCCGCCGCGACGGCAAGCCCCATACCCACAGCCAGCGCTAAGGCAAGTTTCATCATCGTTCCCTTCTGATGGCGGAGGAAGTTTTCTTCTTCTCGTTAGGGAAAGGCTAGAAGAGCGCTTGCCGGTCTGTCCAATGTGTAGATAGGATGGACTATGCAAAACACGCATGAGGGCCGGCATGGAACTGCAATGGCTTGAAGATTTTCTGGAAATCGCCGCGACGCGGAATTTCTCGACGGCCGCAACGGCACGGAACATCTCCCAACCTGCCTTCAGCCGCCGCATCAAGTCGCTTGAAAGCTGGATAGGCGCCGACCTGATCGACCGCAGCACCTACCCGGTGCAGCTGACCCGGGCCGGCAACATGTTTCTGCCGGGCTGCCAGCGGTTGGTGCGCGAGGCCTATCGCCTGCGCACTGACTGCCGAAATGTCGCCGGCGAGAGCTCGGCGATGCTGACCTTCACGTCGCTGCATACGCTGGCGATGTATTTCTTCCCGAAATGGATCAGTTCGCCTCTGATCTCGCGCATGCCGTTGCGCACCAGCATGCATGCGGCGGATTTCCTCGAGAGCGTCGACCATTTGTGCTCGGGCCAATGCGATTTCGCCATCACCTATGTCCATCCAGACGGCCCGCCAGTTCTCGAAGGTGGGCCATTCGAATCGTTACAGATCGGCAAGGACCGACTGATCCTGGTGTCGGGGACCGACGAGAACGGCCGCGCGCTGTTCGACATCGACGTGCCGGAAAGCACCGAAATTCCTTACCTCGCCTACTCCTGGAGCGACGGCTATATCGGCAAGCTGGCGACGCTGATCCAGTCGCGCTGGCGCCGCCCGCTCAATCTCAGCACGGTCTACCAGTCGGCGCTTGCAGACGGCTTGAAGCACATGGCCGTTGCCGGACGCGGTGTAGCCTGGCTGCCGCAGATTTGCGTCGCCGAGGCGATGAAGCACGGCCAGCTCGTCCAGATCGGCGGTCCGCAAATGTCGCTCGAAATCGAGATCCGAATCTTCCGGCGCATTGGCGGCGGCAGCCATGACGGCGACGCGCTGTGGCAGCATCTCAAGGAATGTGCCGAGCTGCCCCAGTACAAGAGCGGTTTCGAGCCCACCCTGGACGCGGCCTGACCGTCCAAGCGCCTCGAATTGCCTGTCGGACACGATATGCGAAGACAGGTGGCGCAATGCATGACATGCATAGTTTTGGCCGTGCCCATCGCTACACGTTGATTTCGCTGGTTTTGACCCGGTGGTCCGCCGTATCGTCCGCACCAAACCGCGCCGACCGTCCCTTGGCAAGCGTCGGTCGCCCCTTTGCGCCCTATTGACAGATTGCAGCACCGTTGCGTTCGATGCCCCGCGACGTCCATCGTTGAAACTGGGTCCATGTGCCGATGATCCCTGCCAAGACCACACCACTTGCACTGCCCGAGGACGTGGTTCTTTCGGTCGAGGACCTCGAAGTCTCCTTCGCGGTCCGCTCCAAGGCGAACGTGCGCGCTGTCCGCGGCATCTCCTTCACCATCTCGCGCGGCGAGACGGTGGCGCTGGTGGGCGAGTCCGGGTCGGGCAAGTCGGTGACGGCGATGACAATCATGCGGCTGACAGAATACGACGGGGCCGCCATAACCGGCGGCCGGGTGCTGATGCGCTTCAAGGACGGCAAGGTCACCGACCTCGCCACCCTTTCCGAAAAACGCGTTGAGGCCCTGAGGGGCGCCGAGGTTTCGATCGTCTTCCAGGATCCGATGTCGAGCCTCAATCCGGTCTTCACCGTTGGCGACCAGATTGCCGAGGCGGTGATCCACCATCAGGACAAGACGCCGGAGCAAGCACGTCAGATTGCCCTAAACACGCTCAAGCTTGTCCGCGTTCCCGACGCCGAACGCCGGCTCGACCAGTATCCGCATCAGCTTTCGGGCGGCATGCGCCAACGCGTCATGATCGCCATCGCGCTCGCATGCAGGCCCTCGCTGATGATCCTCGACGAGCCGACGACGGCGCTCGACGTGACGATCCAGGCGCAGATCCTCGATCTTGTTCGCGCCCTGCAGAATGAGATCGGCATGTCGGTGCTGTTCATCACCCACGACATGGGCGTCGTCGCCGAAGTCGCCGACAAGGTCTGCGTCATGCTGAAAGGCGAGATCGTCGAGACCGGCTCTGTCTATGACGTCTTCGCCAAACCGAAACATGCCTATACCCGCGCCCTGATTTCGGCAGTGCCGCGGCTCGGCAGCATGGCCGACAAACATGCTCCGGAAAAATTCCCGTTGCTGGTGTTTGAGCCCGAGCGTCAGCTCGCCGAGGTAAGCAAATGAACGCATCCGTCCCGCGCAAGGACACCCGCCAGCCGCTCGTCGAAGTCCGCAACCTGGTGACGAGGTTCGACCTCAAGGCGGGCCTGTTCGGCCATGTCTCCGGCCGCGTCCATGCCGTGGAAAATGTTTCCTTCGATATCTTCCCCGGTGAGACGCTGGCGCTGGTCGGCGAGTCGGGCTGTGGCAAATCCACCGTCGCGCGTTCGCTCATGCAGTTGGACAAGCCGCGTTCAGGATCGATCCGCTTCGACGGCACCGAATTGATCGGCGCGCCGCGCCAGGTCGTGGCGCGGTTTCGCCGCGAGGCGCAGATGGTCTTCCAGGATCCGTTCTCCTCGCTCAACCCGAGGATGACCATCGAGCAATCGCTGATGGACCCGATGAGGGTTCACAAGCTTGGCTCGCTGAAGACCATGCGGGCCCGCGCCGCCGAACTGATGGCCAAGGTCGAGCTCGCGCCTGAGCTTCTCGAGCGCTATCCGCATGCGTTTTCCGGCGGCCAGCGCCAGCGCATCTGCATCGCACGCGCATTGGCGCTCAATCCCCGTCTCATCGTCGCCGACGAGGCCGTTGCGTCGCTCGACGTTACGATCCAGGCGCAGGTCATCAATCTGCTGATGGATTTACAGCGCGACATGCAGATTTCGCTTTTGTTCATCAGCCACGACATGGCGGTGGTCGAGCGCATCGCCCATCGCGTCGCGGTCATGTATCTCGGCGAAATCGTCGAGATCGGCGATCGCCGCTCGGTCTTTAACAATCCGCAACATCCCTATACCCGCAAGCTGTTGTCGACGGTGCCCATCGCCGATCCGACGCGCCGCCCGCAGGGACGCCAGCCGATGTCAGACGAAATCCCGAGCGCCATGCGCGCGCCTGATTTCGTGCCTGTCGAGCTGCCGATGCATCAAATCTCATCGACCCATTTCGTGCGCCAGGTCGCGACAGGCTGACGGCGGTTCCATCAAGAGTTCCTCTTCCAAAATCAGAGCATTCCCAAATGTCCACTTCAAAAGTGTCGCTGGCGCACGCCTCCGCGGCTGGCAGCGCAACGGCCCATATTGACACGGTGTCCCAGTTCAAGATTGATGGCCTGCGGCGGCCAGCCGCCGCCGTTTTGCCGACGCCCTATGTCGAGGTCGACGAGATGCGGGTGAAGCGCAACATGCGGTCCATGCAAAGCCGCGTCGACGCGGCCGGCCTGGACATGTTTCCCCACGTCAAGACGCACAAGAGCATCTA
Organism: Aminobacter sp. AP02; assembly: GCF_003148805.1. GTDB lineage: Bacteria > Pseudomonadota > Alphaproteobacteria > Rhizobiales > Rhizobiaceae > Aminobacter. Next base: position 46,650 of record NZ_QGGX01000020.1, on the reverse strand, counting down.
TCTGGCGCAACAGCAGCTGGCTTTGGGCGCACGCGGCATCACCGCGTCCAAACCGAGCGAAGCGATGGTCTTCGTCGAGGCGGGCATCCCGTCGATCATTCTTGCCTACCCGATCGTAAGCCCCGAATCGCTCGACCGCCTGCTGCCGGCTGTGAAGGCACGTGGAACCGAGCTGCGCACCATCGCGGCAAGCGAAACCGGCGTCGATGCGCTGTCCGCGGCTGCGACGCGCCACGGCGTCGAAATCGGTGTGTTCCTCAAGGTCGATGTCGGCCTCGGCCGTGTCGGCCTGAAGCCGCATGATCCAGCGGCGCTCGATGTCTGCGTGCGCATCGTCGAAGCGGAGGGCCTGCGTTTCGCCGGCCTGCTGTCGCACGCCGGTCACTCCTATGCCGCTACCGATGCTGGCGGTATTGCCCGAGTCGCCCGTGACGAGGCAGCGGCCATGACGGGCCTCGCGACCGAGCTGAAAAGCCACGGCATCGAGGTAGCCTGCATCTCGGTGGGGGCAACTCCGACATGTGTAGGCGCACCGCTTCAGGCGGTCGACTGCGTCAGGCCGGGCAACTATGTCTTTCTTGATGGCACCGCGCTCAGGCTCGGCATCTGCAGCGCCGACGATCTGGCGCTTTCCGTCGTTGCCCGGGTCGTCGCCTCGAATGACAAACATTTCATCATCGATGCCGGGTCGAAGACCATGAGTTCAGACCGCGGCGCGCATGGTATGGGCGGCAACAGCTTCGGCATTGTCATCGGCGCCGATGGCGGCAGCGACGCCGGCGTGTGGACGCTCGAAAGAATGTCGGAGGAGCATGGCTTCGTGCCGGTGTCGGGCCGCGGCTTGCCGCTCGGCAGCCGCGTCCGGGTATTCCCCAATCATTCCTGCGCCACGATCGCCAATTTCGACAGCTTTACGCTTCGCAGCGAAGGCGGCGAAGCCCAGACACTGCCGGTCGACGCCCGCAGCTGCCAGACATGACAGCTTCGGGATAGCCTGCCAGCCAACTGATGCTGATGATCTGCGCCAACCCGGCCACGACCAGTGAAGGCGCGGTCAAAAGCAGTTCGGGCCGAGGCAAGCTGCGTCGAATCATCCGGCTGCGCCGCGCGGTCCGGCGGCCATCCCGTTGATGAGGGGTTGAATGCCCCCGTGCCGGTCTGCCGGGGAACGACAAAACATAGGGGTCACCCTGACGATGCCGGGAAAAACAGCTACGCGCCCAGGTCGCGTCTTGTGAAGGCCTACTGAGTCGTAGGCCTTCGCATCTCTCGGCCATCCGCCGCGCGGATCGACAACCGTACTATCGGCGGCGCGATGGCCAGAGTGGGGCTTTAAGCCTTCTCAACGTCCGTCAGTGTCATTCATCTTAACGCAAGATTGATGACCGTTGACTTCATGGCATTCTCTTCCCGCAATGCCGCCAGCGTAAACCAGCGTGACGGTTGTGAGGGCTGCTATCCACGCAAGAATTATCCTGGTCATGTAAGCCTCCGTTGTTGCTTCGCAGACGATCGGAGAGCTGGTGTTCAACCTGGCGCCCTCTGGACCCTGCGGACGGTAGATTGCCACGCAGGCGTGATCCCAGCGTTTGACGGTCGTTTGACCGGCGTGCGCGAAGCGTGAAAAGGCCAATGACCGCTTTCGCCATCGTTGCCGGGGGAGCGACGGCAACCAACGTGCCCGCAAAGCCAATTGTGGCCTGATGTTCGCATAGCGAATCGCCGACGCGCGTTGCGGCAAGAGCCGGCAATCAAGCAAACGATGATTTCAGGAATTAGAAAGACTGATTTGGTGGAGCCAAGCGGGATCGAACCGCTGACCTCCTGCATGCCATGCAGGCGCTCTCCCAGCTGAGCTATGGCCCCACACCCGGCAGTCAGCCGGCGCCGTTTCCGGCGAAGAGGTCGGTGCGAATTTGTCGTCCGCACCGCATTTGTTGGCGGCTTCTAGCGCCGCATTCGACCATTGGCAAGCCTTGATCGAAACCTTTTTTCGGTTTCCCGAAAAGCTTGATCAGATCTCGTCTTCGTCGTCGCCGACGCCGATCATGTCGGAGACGTCGTCGTCTTCCTCTTCCTCGTCGGCAAGGAAGGTGTCGTCGTCATCGTCGCCGAGATCGACATCGTCGTCATCGAGATCCGGCAGGTCGTCGCCGCCCTTCGCCTCATCGTCGGCATCCTCGAGCGACACGACTTCTGCGCCTTCCTCTTCCGGATCGAGCTCCTTGGTCTCGACTTCCTCGTCCTCTTCCAGAACGGCCGAAGCCTTGCTGTCTTCGAAATAGGAGCGCGGATAGGTCTTGCCGGTATAGGGCGAGACGATCGGGTCTTTGTTCAGGTCGTAGAATTTGCGACCCGTCTCAGGGTCGATGCGCTTTGTGCCAAGCTCGGATTTTGCCACGTCAGGCCTCGTTTTCTAGATTTTCGTCCCCTTAGCCGCAGTTTGTGGCGCTGTCAAAGCCAAATCCCCCGGCAGGGGCAATGGGGGATGACCGTTACAGCAATCGATGCTACGACACCGCCGCAATCATTGGGAAAGCCCGGTTTCTCGGGTCATCCCGCACGAGGAACACCATGTCGCATCAAGCTGTGCCACAGCCGGCCGTCGCCCGGAAGTCAAAATCCCTGTCTGGAACCGCCCGCGTGCCAGGCGACAAGTCGATTTCGCACCGCTCCTTCATGTTTGGCGGCTTGGCCTCCGGCGAAACCCGCATCACCGGACTGCTCGAAGGCGAAGACGTGATGCGCACCGGCGATGCGATGAAGGCGATGGGCGCGCATATCGAAAAGCGCAACGGCGAATGGATCATCCAGGGCACCGGCAATGGCGCCCTTCTGCAGGCCGAGGCGCCGCTCGACTTCGGCAATGCCGGCACCGGCTCGCGCCTGACAATGGGCCTGGTCGGCACCTATGACATGGAAACCACCTTCATCGGCGACGCCTCGCTGTCGGGCCGGCCGATGGGCCGCGTGCTCGATCCACTGCGCCAGATGGGCGTTCAAGTGATCAACGCCGCTCCCGGCGACCGCATGCCGCTGACCCTTCGAGGTCCGCGCCAGGCGGCCCCCATCACCTATCGGGTGCCCATGGCCTCCGCCCAGGTCAAGTCGGCGGTCCTGCTCGCCGGCCTCAACACGCCGGGCATCACCACCGTCATCGAGCCCGTGATGACGCGCGACCACACCGAAAAGATGCTCAAGGGCTTCGGCGCCAACATCGAAGTCCAGACCGACGAGCAGGGCGTGCGCCACATCTTCATCGAAGGCCAGGGCAAGCTGACGGGCCAGATCATCGCCGTTCCCGGCGATCCCTCGTCGGCCGGCTTCCCGCTGGTTGCAGCGCTCATCGTGCCGGGCTCCGAAATCACCATCGAAAACGTGTTGATGAACCCGACCCGCACCGGCCTGATCACCACTCTGATCGAAATGGGCGGCAAGATCGACATCCTCAACCCGCGCAACGCCGGCGGCGAGGACGTCGCGGACCTGCGCGTGCGCGGCTCCGAACTCAAGGGCGTCAAGGTCCCGGCCGACCGCGCGCCGTCGATGATCGATGAATACCCGGTGCTGGCGGTGGCCGCCTGCTTCGCCGAGGGTGAGACCCTGATGCAGGGGCTGGAAGAGCTGCGCGTCAAGGAATCCGACCGGCTGGCGGCTGTCGCGCGCGGCCTCGAAGCCAACGGCGTCGAATGCACCGAAGGTCATGCGACGCTTTCGGTCCGCGGCGTCCCCGGCGGCAAGGGTCTCGGTGGCGGTGTGGTCAAGACCCATCTCGACCACCGCATCGCCATGAGCTTCCTGGTCATGGGCCTGGCTTCGGAAAAACCTGTTACCGTCGATGACCAGGCGATGATCGCGACGAGCTTTCCGGAATTCATGGGCCTGATGGCTGAGCTGGGCGCGGCGATCGAATAGGCGCAAGCCTACTTGAGTCCGAGCGCGGACTGTCATAGCAACGTTGCCAATATGTTCTCGCGCAGGACAGGTGGCTATATGAGCAAGGAAAACGCGGGGCCGGTTCGTCTGGTTGAGGATGCAGAATCCGGCGATCGCTTTCTGGTTTATGATTCCGAAAAGGGCCTTCGCCTGGACATTCGCTACGAAGGCGAGACCCTGTGGATGCCCCAGGCCCAGATTGCGCAGCTATTTGGCAAAGACGTATCGACCATCTCGCGACACATCACGAACGTGTTTGAGGAGGGAGAGCTGGACGAGCCTAGTTCTTTGCGGAAAACGCAAACAACTAGCGGCAGACCAGCCACACTCTACAATCTCGATGTAGTGATCTCCGTCGGCTACCGCGTCTCTTCGGCGCAAGCCACGATCTTCAGGCGCTGGGCCACTGGCATTCTCGTCCAGTTCGCAAAGAAAGGCTTTGTGGTCGACGCACCCCGTCTCAAGCAGGCCGAGGCAAGGGACCGCGTTTCCGAGCTTCGCGAGATCATCCGTGACATCCGGTCGGACGAAGCCAACATCTACCGGGAACTTCGCCAGATCTGCGCCATGTGCCAGGACTATGACGCCAACAAGGAAGCTGCCCGCGAGTTCTATCAGAGGACCCAGGCCAAGCTCGTCTACGCGGTAACCTCGCACACGCCGGCCGAGATCATCTCGGAGAGGGCCGACCACGCTGTGGCAAACATGGGACTTATGTCCTGGCAAGGCGACAGTATTCGCAAGGCAGACGTAACCGTCTCCAAGAACTATCTCGGCGAGACAGAAATACGTGAGCTGAATCGGCTGACGACGATCCTCCTCGACATCTTCGAGGATCAGCTCGACCTTGGGCGCCTCGTTGTCATGCTGGACGCACAAGATCTGCTCGACAGGCAGCTTGCCAATTTGGGGCGAACTGTGCTGCGAACGGGCGGCTCGGTGAGTGCCTCGGCCGCTAGACAATTCGCCGAGGCGGAATATGGAAGGTTCGATCAGGCACGAAAGCTGGCCCGCCAGGAAGCGGCCGACCGGACCATCGCGGATTTGGTGAAGCAGTCAAAAGGCCTCCCGAAAGCGCCCAGGCGCTAACAGTTCGAGGCCGGTCAGGAACAGGGAGAATTGCGTGTCTGATAAAGTGGCTATGATCGTCGGCGGCGGCAGCGGCATGGGGGCTGCGGCGGCGCGCAGGCTGGCGGCGGACGGTTATTCCGTCGCCGTACTGTCCTCGTCAGGCAAGGGCGAAGCACTTGCCAAGGAGCTCGGCGGGCTCGGCTTCACCGGCTCCAACCAGTCGAACGACGACCTCAAGCGCTTCGTCGGCCTGACCATGGACAAGTGGGGTCGCATCGACGTTTTGGTCAACGGCGCCGGCCATGGCCCACGCGCCCCGCTGCTCGAGATCACCGACGAGCAGTGGCATACCGGCATCGACGTCTATTTCATGAACGTGGTGCGCGCGACGCGGCTGGTGGCGCCGATCATGGTCGACCAGAAGGGCGGCGCCATCGTCAACATTTCGACCGCATGGGTCGGCGAACCGGCGGCGATGTTTCCGACTTCGGCGGTCGCCCGCGCCGGCCTCGCCGCCTACACCAAACTCTTCGCCGATCAGTACGCCCCGCACAATGTCCGCATGAACAACGTGTTGCCGGGCTGGATCGACAGCCTGCCGCAGACCGACGAGCGCCGCGACGGCGTGCCGATGCAGCGCTACGGCACGGCGGAAGAGATCGCCGCCACCATCGCATTCCTTGCCTCCGAGGGGGCTGCCTACATCACCGGCCAGAGCCTGAAGGTCGATGGCGGCCTGATGCGCGGCGTCTGACCAAGGATCCGCGCGAAGACATGTCGACCTCCATAACCATTGCCATCGACGGCCCGGCAGGCGCCGGCAAGGGCACCCTCGCCCGTCGCCTCGCCGACTACTACCATCTGGCGCTGCTCGACACCGGGCTGACCTATCGCGCCGTCGCCCACATGCTGATCGAAAAGGGTTGGCCGCTCGACGACGTCGCCCACGCCATCGAGGCCGCAAGGCTCGTCGAGCTTGGCCATCTCGACCGCAAAGTGCTGTCGGCGCACGCCGTCGGCGAAGCGGCATCCAGGGTTGCGGTGATCCCCGAAGTGAGAAAAATCCTGGTCGACAAGCAGCGTGAATTCGCGCGCGCGCCGCAAGGTGCGGTGCTCGACGGGCGCGACATCGGCACCGTGGTCTGCCCCGACGCCGACGTGAAGCTCTATGTCACCGCAAGTGCCGAGGTTCGCGCCCAGCGCCGCCTCGCCGAGATCGAGGCCAATGGCGGCACCGCCGATTTCACCGGCATCCTGGCCGATATCGTGCGCCGCGACGAGCGCGACACAGGCCGCGCCGACTCTCCATTGCGGCCCGCCGACGACGCACACTTGCTCGATACGTCAGAAATGGATATAGAAGCCGCGTTTTCTGCAGCCAGGGATATCGTCGATCGTGTCCTCGGAAGCTGAGAGCAGGCAGAAATCCCCGGATTTCGCCACTTAACCGACCTGTCCGCATTCTTCTTGCGCCGATTTGCCGCTTCAGGCGGCCAAGGGCCTTTGGCCCGGGATGTTGACAGGTCAACGCAACGCTAACCCACGGCGCCGCTCCCGCAAGACGGGACGCACCAGGAGATCCAATGTCACAAGCTAATCCCTCCCGCGACGATTTCGCGAGCCTGCTCGAAGAGTCCTTCTCGGACGGTCATTCGGGCGAAGGCCAGGTCGTCAAGGGTATCGTCACGGCCATCGAAAAAGACATGGCCATCATCGACGTCGGCCTGAAGGTCGAAGGTCGCGTTCCGCTTAAGGAATTCGGCGCCAAGGCCAAGGACGGCTCGCTCAAGGTTGGCGACACCGTCGAGGTCTATGTCGAGCGCATCGAAAACGCGCTTGGCGAAGCCATGCTGTCGCGCGACAAGGCTCGCCGCGAAGAGAGCTGGGTCAAGCTCGAAGAGAAGTTCACCAAGGGTGAGCGCGTCGAAGGCGTCATCTTCAACCAGGTCAAGGGCGGCTTCACCGTCGATCTCGACGGCGCCGTTGCTTTCCTGCCGCGTTCGCAGGTCGACATCCGTCCGATCCGCGACGTCACCCCGCTCATGCACAACCCGCAGCCCTTCGAGATCCTCAAGATGGATCGCCGTCGTGGCAACATCGTCGTGTCGCGCCGCACCGTTCTCGAAGAGAGCCGTGCAGAGCAGCGCTCCGAGATCGTCCAGAACCTCGAAGAGGGTCAGGTTGTCGAGGGCGTGGTCAAGAACATCACCGACTACGGCGCGTTCGTTGACCTCGGCGGCATCGACGGCCTGCTGCACGTTACCGACATGGCCTGGCGCCGCGTCAACCATCCGACCGAAATCCTCAACATCGGTCAGACGGTCAAGGTGCAGATCATCCGCATCAACCAGGAAACCCACCGCATCTCGCTCGGCATGAAGCAGCTCGAGTCGGATCCGTGGTCGGACATCGGCACCAAGTTCCCGATCGGCAAGAAGATCACCGGCACCGTCACGAACATCACCGACTACGGTGCGTTCGTCGAACTCGAGCCGGGCATCGAAGGCCTCATCCACGTTTCGGAAATGTCGTGGACCAAGAAGAACGTGCACCCCGGCAAGATCCTGTCGACCACCCAGCAGGTCGACGTGGTCGTGCTCGAAGTGGATCCGGCCAAGCGCCGCATCTCGCTCGGCCTCAAGCAGACGCTCGAGAATCCGTGGGAAGCATTCGCCCGTAACCACCCGGTCGGCACCGAAGTTGAAGGCGAAGTCAAGAACAAGACCGAATTCGGCCTGTTCATCGGTCTCGACGGCGACGTCGACGGCATGGTGCACCTGTCCGACCTCGACTGGAACCGTCCGGGCGAGCAGGTCATCGAAGAGTACAACCGTGGCGACATGGTCAAGGCTCAGGTTCTCGACGTCGACATCGACAAGGAGCGCATCTCGCTCGGCATCAAGCAGCTCGGCCGCGACACCGTGACCGAAGCCGCGACCTCGGGCGAACTGCGCAAGAACGCCGTCGTCACCTGCGAAGTCATCGGCATCAAGGATGGTGGCCTCGAAGTCCGTCTCGTCGAGAGCGGCATCGAGACCTTCATCAAGCGTTCCGACCTGTCGCGTGACCGTGACGAGCAGCGCCCCGAGCGCTTCGTCGTCGGCCAGAAGGTTGACGCCCGCATCATCGCCTTCGACAAGAAGACCCGCAAGCTGCAGGTCTCGATCAAGGCGCTGGAAATCGCTGAAGAGAAGGAAGCAGTCGCTCAGTACGGCTCGACCGACTCCGGCGCTTCGCTCGGCGACATCCTGGGCGCAGCCCTGAAGAACCGCAACAACTGAGCCATCCGCTCATTGTCGTGAACTGAAAGACCCGCCGGAGCGATCCGGCGGGTTTTTTCTTGGGCGCCGGCCATGAGAGCCTCCCCCTCGTCGATCGTGATTGGCACGGGCACAGCCGCCGGCGCTTTCTCACAGCCGCGGCCACCCTTGTCACTGTCGGTGTTTTGCCACTTCGGGCGCTTGCGCTGGCCGGGCCATACAGCTTCAAGCGGGGTGCGCTCGACATCACGGTGGTGAGCGACGGCCACCTGGTCTTTCCCACCAGCATCCTCGCGCCCGACGCGCCGCCGGACGCGCTCAAGCAGTTGCTCGACGCCGCCGGCATCACCGGCACCGAAATCAAGCCCGACGCCAATGTCGCTGTGATCCGCTCGGGAGCCGACACGATCCTGTTCGACACAGGGTCTGGCGCGAACTTCCAACCCACTGCAGGCAAGCTGGTTGCAAACCTCGCACTAGCGGGCATCCAACCCGACAGCATCACCAAGGTCGTGTTCACCCACGCGCATCCCGACCATATCTGGGGAACGCTTGGCACGGACGGGAACCTCACCTTCCCGAAGGCTGCCTACTATGCGGCCGCCGCCGAATGGAACTTCTGGATGGACAAGGACCTTGTCACCAAGGTGCCCGAGGCCATGCAGCCCTTCGTTCTCGGTGCGCAGAACAACCTCACGGCGGTAAAAGAGAAGGTGACGATGTTCAAGCCGGGCGACGAGGTCCATGCCGGCATCCGGGTGCTCGACACGCCCGGCCATACACCCGGCCACGTCTCGTTCGAGATCCCCGGCGATGAAATGCTGATCATCGTCGGCGACGCCATCGTTGCGGTACCGATAGCCTTCCCGCACCCAGAATGGCGTTTCGGCTTTGACAGCATTCCCGACCTTGCCATCCAGACCCGCAAGACGTTTCTCGACCGGGCTGCCACCGACAAGATCAAGATGCTTGGCTTCCACTGGCCTTATCCGGGAATTGGTTATGCCGAGAAGAAGGGCACGGGCTATGCGTATGTAGCCGCGAGCTGAAACGTCGCTTATGGCCCCGCCTGAACGACCAGAAAAGCCATGAGTGATGCCAGAATGCTTCACAGAGCATCCGAATGCATCCAAAGAAAATGGATCGGCCGCTTCAAGCTTGCCGTGGGTAGGATTTGCTGCTCTTAAGTCAGCAAGCCCTGCCCAGCATCCCGAGCCCGGCCATGACCAAGTTGCGTTTTCTGACGTTCTTTCTCGTGTTGCTGGTGGTGTCCGGCTGTGCCGGCAGAGCCGTACTCGGCCTCGGCGACAGCCGGGAGGGCGAGTCGGCGGTTGTGGTGCCGGTCTACGTCTCGACTATGCGTGCGCGCTCCGATGACCTCGCAGCGCCTTTTTCGGCTGCCCGGGCGAAATCGCTCAACTTCGCCAAGTTCGAGATCGGCATCCCCAAGACCCACGTCCCAGGCAAGGTCGAAAAGAGCGACCGCGCGCCCAATCCGGCGCGCGATTTCCTCGCCCGCAGCTTCCAGCCCTATGACGACAAGCAGCAATTCGTCGACGCGCTGGACGCGGCGCTGGCGAAGCGCCCGGCAAATGAGCGCGAAATCGCCATTTTCGTCCACGGCTACAACAACAATTTCGCCGACAGCGTCTTCCGCAACGCGCAAATCATGAACGACTACCACGTCAAGGCGGTGGCACTACACTACGCCTGGCCCTCGGGCGGTTCGCTGCCGCTCTACGTCTATGATCGCGACAGTGCCGCCTACAGCCGCGACGGGCTTGCCGAAACCATCGAGATCGCGACCCGCACCAAGGCCAAGCGCATCGTCCTGGTCGGCCATTCGATGGGCACATATGTGGTGATGGAGGCGCTGCGCAGCCTGGCACTCAGTGGACGCCAACAATACATCAACCGTCTCGGCGGGGTGATCCTGGCTGCGCCCGACATCGACATCGACGTGTTCCAGAGCCAGGTGCGCGACATCGACCCGTTGCCGCGTCCCTTCACCATCCTGGTGTCGCGCAAGGACAAGGCGCTCGGCGTTTCGGGCAGGCTTACGGGGGGGCACCCCCGCGTAGGCAGCGGAGCTGACATCCAGGCGCTGCAGGACGAAAACATCACCGTTCTCGACACTTCCGATCTCGATGGCGGCAGCCACGACGTCTTCGCCAGCTCGCCAACACTCATGGCGCTGGCTGCCAGCGGGGCCCTGAACCGTGACATCGGCGTGCGCGGAGAAGGCGCCCAGGGCGAGACCCTTCTCGCCGACAGCACCAACATCATCACCGGGGCTGCCTCGCTGGTCATCTACCTGCCGGCAAGGCTGCTCGGCGTCGCAAGTGGCGGGCTCGCGCACTAAAGCGCCCCTGCGTCCGACCGGTCAGCCGATCGCAGTTTTCCTGCGCCAGCGGCCCGCTAGGCTCGTCCGTAAAGGGCCGCCACCGTGCCGCTGGTGACCAGGTTGGCAGGCGAAGCGAGATGCGCGATGGCAGCCGCCGCAGCTTCCAGGCTGACCCATTTGGCGAAATCCGCCTTGGGCATGTCGGCGCGGTTCGCCCGCGTGTCGAGCGTGGACGGCGCCACGGCGTTGACCAATATGTCAGCGCCCTTCAGCTCCTCGGCTAAGGCAAAGGTAAGCGCCGCAACGGCGGCCTTGCTCGCCGCATAAGCGGCCATTCCGCCACCCTTGCGCGGTTCGATGCCGGCACGCGCGGAGACGTTGACGATGCGGCCGCCGGCCTTGCCGGCAAGCATCGAGCGGGCAGCAGCACGGCAGCACAAGAAGGCGGTCTTGGCGTTAATGTCCATCATCTGGCCGAACTGGTCGGGATCGACCTTGTCGATCGGCGCCATGTCGAAGCCGCCGGCTGAATGGATCGAGGCCCAGAGGCTGGGGACGGCCTTATAGAAGGCATCGACGGCCCTGGCGTCGGTCAGGTCGACGCCGGTGGCGATATGCACGCGTTCATGACCGGCGAATTCGAAACCCTCCGGCGCTTTCGCCCGGCTGACGGGCAGATGGCAGACAGCACCTTCGCCAAGCAAGTGCCTGGTTACCGCAGCTCCCAGCGAACCGGTTGCGCCTGATACAACGACGTGCCGGCCTTCGAAACTTCTCGTCATGCTCAACTCCCGCGACCGGCCGCGCAGCGCGGCCTATTCGACGGTAATTTCTATCAGACAGGGTTTTGCCGTCGAGCGTGCTTTCTTCAGCGCACCGTCAAGCGCTCCGATGTCAGACAGGCGCTCTGCCTGGAGGCCATAGGCTTGCGCAACCAGCAGCACGTCCGGTGGCACCGGCGACACGCCGACAGGTTCGATGCCGGCATCGAGCATCGAGGTTTCAATCTCGCGATAGCCGCGATTGTTCCACACGACGAAGATGACGGGCGCATTCGCATCGAGCGCTGCTCCCAGTTCCGGCAGCGTGAACTGGAAACCGCCATCGCCGCTCAGGCAAACGACTGGCGCATCGGGTACAGCCAAAGCAGCGCCTATCGCCGCCGGCGGGCCATAGCCGAGCGCGCCATAGCCCGTCGCGGCGTTGAACCAGCCGCCCGGACGGTCATGGTCGTAGTAGAGATTGGCGGCGTAGACCGGCTGGGTGGAGTCGCCAACGATGATCGAGCCGGGCAGTGCGGCCCGGATCGTCTCGACGGCTTTGACCTGCTCGCGCATGGTTGGGCCGATCTCTTCCCACGCAGCCTCCCGCGCTGCCTTGGCGCGTGCGGCACCTTCAGCCGATCGCCCCTCGCTTCCAAGTCCGGCTTTCAGTCTCTCAAGAGCCTCAACCGCATCGGCCAGGATCGAAACGGCGGCCGGTCGCCGTCCAAGCTGCGCGCCATCGATGTCGATCCGGATGAGGTTTTTCGGCAGCACAAAATCGCCATCGCCATACATGTCGTAGTCGGTCGGACCGAACTCGGTGCCGGCGGCAATCACCAGATCGGCATTGGCGATCAGGCACCGCACCGCTTTCAGGCTGGGGCTCGCGGGCACGCTGAGGCCGCGGCCGTGCAGCAAACCGCGACCGTTGGCCGTGGTCACGACCGGCGCATCGAGTTTCTCGGCCAGCCCAAAAAGCGCCGCTTCAGCGCCTTTCGCGCCACCGCCAGCGAGGATCAGCGGTCGCTTCGCCTCGCGGATCAGGTGAACGGCCTCGGCAATCGCCGTCTCGTCAACGACTTGCGCAATCTCGCGCTTCGGCAACGGTTTCAGCCCATCCGCCGGCCTGCCCATCACATCGAGCGGGATCTCGATATGCACCGGGCCGGGCCGCCGGGTCGCAAAAATCTCGAAGGCCTCTGATACAGCTCCAGGCAGTTCCGCTGCCTCAGTCACCCGCTTCGACGACAACGCCACCTTTGCCATCATGCCCAGCTGATCCGGCAGTTCGTGCAGATAGCCGAGCCCCTTGCCGAGCGTCGGTGTGGCGTTGACGCCTGAAATCACCAGCATCGGCACGGAGTCGGCCCGCGCCTGGGCCATCGCCGTGATGGTGTTGGTCAGCCCCGGACCGGTGATGACGAAGGCGACGCCTGGCCGCCCTGACGCTCGAGCATAACCATCGGCCATGAAGCCGGCGCCCTGCTCGTGGCGCGGCGTGATATGGCGGATCTTCGACCGCGCCAGCCCGCGATAGAGTTCGATGGTATGCACGCCAGGGATACCGAATACCGTGTCGACGCCATAGGCCTCGAGCAACTCGATGAGAGCTTCGCCGATCGTCGTCATGCCAGTTCCTCCCGCCGCAATCTCAAGCCGAGCATCGCTTCGACCGAGCCGATCCCGATTTCGGCCAGTTCGCCGTTCTCGAACATGTCGCCGGCCAGGCAGCCTTCGACCCACAATCCGTCGATGATGGCGTTGATGGCGATAGCGTGCCTGCGCAGTTCGCCTGCACTCGCCAGCCGCCCCGAGCCCGAGAACACCTCGGCGACCAACGTTTCGACCTCGTCGCGGAAACCGAGATAGCCAGCCCGGTGAGCGACGCCCAGCGCCGGGTCCGACCCTGCCCGGCCGATGAAGCTCCCCCAGATGGAAAATGTCCTGACATCGATGACCGGAGGCACTAGGCTTGCCTCGAGGAATGCCGCGAGGCGCCGCCGCGGATCCTGCTCGACGGTCGCGAGTGCCGTCTTCGCAAGCTCGGTCATGCGCCCCATGATCGTCGCATAGGATGCCTGCAGAAGCTCTTCCTTGCCGGGGAAATAGTGCCGTATCAGCCCGGCTGTCACGCCGGCGCGCGATGCTATCGCCCTGACGGTAGCACCCTGCAGCCCGTGTTCAGCGACACAATCGAGGGTCGCCTCGATCAGATCCTGCCGCCGGCGCTCCTCGCCTTCGCGACGGAATTTTCGCCGGCCAGCGACCGTCATCGCGCAATTACCTGGCGCGACGGCGCCATGGGCAGTGAGCCGTGTGCCATCACCTTCGCATCTTCCGGAGAAAGTTTGATCGTACCAATATTTATACACTTGCATAACAACGTCGCAAGTGCCGTAATGGCGACAAGAAGCGGGAATGGTGCCGTTGACGCCGCAAGGCTTGAAGGTCCATCCTCACCGCCCGGGGACATCGCGACGCGAACCATGAGCAGCCGATTGCACGCTGACGGGAAAACGTTCACGCACTGGGGCCATCGCTGATGGCTGCAGTTGTTGCAGCCCAACGCCCTGCCCCCACAGACGGCGTCGCCGCCGAAGCCATCCATGTCGAAAACCTGCACAAGAAGTTCGGCCAGTTGCATGTGCTGAAGGGCGTTTCGCTGTCTGCCCGCGACGGCGAGGTGGTGGCGATCATCGGCGGCTCGGGCTCGGGCAAGTCGACGCTGCTGCGCTGCATCAACTGCCTGGAAAACCCCACCAGCGGCATCATCCGCGTCAATGGCGAGCAGATCCGGCTCAAGCCCAACAGCCTGGGCGACAGCGTGCCGGCCGACCGGCGCCAGATCGAGCGCATCCGCTCGCGGCTTGGCATGGTGTTCCAGAGCTTCAATCTGTGGAGCCACATGACGCTGATCGAAAACGTCATCGAGGTGCCGGTGCATGTTTTGGGCGTCAAGCGCAGTGACGCCATCGTCGAAGCCGAAAAGCTCCTGGCCCGTGTCGGCCTCGCCGAAAAGCGCGATGTTTATCCCGCCTATCTCTCAGGTGGCCAGCAGCAGCGCGCGGCGATCGCGCGAGCGCTTGCCGTCCAGCCGCGCGTCATGCTGTTCGACGAACCGACCTCTGCACTCGATCCTGAACTGGTCGGCGAAGTGCTCAAGGTCATCGGCGACCTCGCCCGCGAGGGCCGCACCATGGTGTTGGTAACCCATGAGATGAAGTTCGCCCGCGAGGTTGCGACACATGTGATCTATCTCTGGAACGGCGTGGTCGAGGAAGAAGGCCCGCCCGAACAGATATTCGGCGCTCCGAAATCGGAGCGCCTCAAGCAATTCATCCGCAGCATCGGATAGCGCGGACGAAATCAGGGGAACATCCGAAACGACGACAAACGGGAGTGACAGCATGAAAGCACTGCTTGCTACAGCGGCCCTGGCCTTGGTTCTTGGCTTGAGCGCGGGAGGCGCCAGCGCCGAGGCGATCAAGGTCGGCATGGCGCCCGAACCCTACCCGCCCTTCGAATCGCCCGACGCTTCCGGTAAATGGGGCGGCTGGGAGATCGACATGATCGAAGCGCTCTGCGCCGAGGCCAAGCTTGAATGCACCATCACCATGACAGCGTGGGACGGCCTCATTCCGGCGCTCAATTCCAAAAAGATCGACGCCATCATCAACTCGATGTCGATCACCGACGAGCGCAAGAAGTCGATCGACTTCTCCGACAAATATTACAACACACCCACCGGCATTATCGGCGCCAAGGACGCCAAGTTCGACGCCACGCCGGAAGGGCTGAAGGGCAAGATCATCGGCGTGCAGGTGTCGACCGTGCATGAGGCATACGCCAAGAAGCACTTCGGCGAAGGCGCCGCCGAGATCAAGATCTACCAGACGCAGGATGAGGCACAGGCGGACCTCGCCGCCGGCCGCATCGACGCGGTGCAAGCGGATTCGCTGTCGCTCAAGACCTACCTTGACACCGACGCGGGCAAGGCCTGCTGCGACATGAAGGGGGACGTCGCCGAAGACCTCGAAGTGCTCGGACCTGGCGTCGGCGTTGGCCTGCGCAAGGGCGACGAGGCGCTGAAGGCAAAGTTCAACGCCGCCATCAAGGCCCTGCGCGACAATGGCAAATATGCCGAGATCACCAAGAAATATTTCGACTTCGACATTTACGGCAAGTGACGTCCGCTGACGCCACATAGCCACCCTCGCCCCGCAAGCCGGGGCGAGGTTTTTTGTCACCGCCGCTCATCGTTTTCCTGAGGCGCCATCGAGGAGCATGCCGATCGAGAACCTCCTGAACCCGATGCTGCAATCAGCCACCATCGAGCTGCTGTCGATCTCGCCGCCCGGCTGGGGCGCCAATCTCTTGCGCGGGCTCGCCAACTCCATCCAGATCGCTGTCGGGGCCTTCGGCCTAGGTCTCGCGATCGGAATCGCCGGCGCCTGGGGCAAACTTTATGGCAGCCCGATGGTGCGCGACCTGATGGAGATCTACACCACGGTCGTGCGCGCCGTGCCGGAACTGGTGCTGATCCTCTTGCTCTATTATGCCGGCACCGACCTCATCAACCGCGCGCTCGACAGCTTCGGCTATGCGCCCATCGACATATCCGGCCTTGTCGCCGGCATCTGCGTGCTCGGCGTCGTCCAGGGCGCCTATGCCACAGAAGTCATCCGCGGTGCCATCCTTGCCATCCCGCAAGGCCAGATCGAGGCTGCCCGCGCCTATGGCATGCCGCCCGGCAAGATGCTGCGCCGCATCACCTTGCCGGCGATGCTGCCCTTCGCCATTCCCGGCCTCGCCAATCTCTGGCTCATCGCCACCAAGGACACCGCGCTTCTGGCCGTCGTCGGCTTCAATGAGCTGACCCAGGAAACCCGCCAGGCCGGCGCCACGACCAAGGCCTATTTTACCTTCTTCGTCGCCGCGGGCGTGCTCTATCTGCTGCTGACGCTGTTTTCCAACGTCATCATCGGCCGCATCGAACGCTGGGCCCGGCGCGGCATGCCTCCGGTGACGGAGAGCGGCCAATGAGCGCCGCAGCCCGAGCAGAATCAACTTCCACGGGGCGGTCCGAATGGCTGCAGCCGCACCGGATCGTGCTGATCGCTATCGCCGTTGCACTGGTACTCTCGGCCATCTTCTTCATGCGCTGGGACTGGCTGCCCAACTATTTCGACCTCGCGCTGCTCGGCATCTGGCGCACCATCTGGATCCTGGTGGTGACCTGCACGCTCGGCTTCATGCTCGCCATCCCGCTCGGACTTGCCCAGGCCGCCGGCCCGTTCTGGCTCGCCTGGCCGGCGAAGGCGTTCTGCACGGTCATCCGCGGCACCCCGCTGCTGCTCCAGCTCTGGTTGCTCTACTACGGCCTCGGATCGCTGTTTCCGCAATATCCATGGATAAGGCAGTCCGATCTATGGCCGATCCTGCGGCAAGCTTGGCCCTATGCAGTCGTGGCGCTGACCTTGTCTTATGCCGCCTATGAGGGCGAGGTCATGCGCGGTGCCTTTGCCGGCGTGCCACGGGGTCAATTGGAGGCTGCCCGCGCGTTCGGCATGAGCCCTTGGAAGCGTTTCCGCCGGATCTGGCTGCCGCAGGCGGTCAGCCGCGCGCTGCCTACATTGGCCGGCGAAACCGTACTCCAGCTCAAGGCGACACCGCTGGTCGCCACCATCACGGTGATCGACATCTATGCCGTCGCTTCACGCGTTCGCCAGGACACCTTCATCGTCTACGAGCCGCTCTTGCTGCTCGCGCTTATCTATCTGATCATCACCGGCATTCTCGTCTTCGCCTTCCGAAAACTGGAGGCGCGGATTCCGGCCAGACTGGGATAACGCCCATGCCGCATACCAAGACTGTCACACTCAGCCTCGACGAGGCACGTTCGCTGTGCATCTCGGCAGCCATCGGTGCCGGCGCCAGCGAAGAAACGGCGCGTTCCATCGCGCTTGCCGCCGTCGCCGCCGAGGCCGACGGCCAGCCGAGCGTCGGACTTGCCCACTACATCGATTATCTCGAGGCCCTTCAGGCCGGGCGTATCGATGGCAAGGCAGAACCGGTCATCCATCGGCCCGCTCTCGCCATCTACCTGTCCGACGGGCAAGGCGGCGCAGCGCATACCGGCTTCGACCGCAGCTTCAACGACATCGCCAAGGCGGCGCACCTGTTCGGCGTCACCATCTTCTCGCAAAAGAATACCTATACCTGCGGCGCGCTCGGCTATTTCACCGGCCGCCTCGCCGAAGCGGGCCTGGTGGCGCTGGCCGCAACCAACGGGCCGGCATTGGTCGCCGGCTCCGGATCGACCAAGCCGGTCTTTTGCACCAATCCGATATCGCTGGCGGCCCCGGTCGTCGACGGCCCGCCGCTCATCATCGACCAGTCGTCGAGCGCCACGGCGTTCGTCAATGTCCGCAAGGCAGCCCATGACGGCGAGCCCATTCCCGAGGGCTGGGCGCTCGATGCAAGGGGCAAACCGACGACCGACGCCAAGAAGGCGATGAAGGGCGTGCTGCTGGCTTTCGGCGGCGCACGCGGCGCCAACATCGCGTTGATGGTCGAGGTGCTTGCCGCCGGCGTATCGGGCGCCAACTGGTCGCTCGACGCTCCCTCGATCACCGAGGGTCACCAGTCGCCTGATACAGGCCTGTTTATTGTGGCGCTCGACCCCAAGCTTTTTGACCCCGGGTTCGATATCCGCATGCGCGTCCAGCTCGATCGGCTGTCGGGCCGTTACGGCGTCCACATTCCCGGCCCGGCAAAAGCCGCCGCACGCGCCCGATCGGAAGCCGAAGGCATCACCGTGCCGGCGCCGGTGCATGCGCGCATTGCCGAGTTCTCAGCGCGGCAGTCCGGGTGAACGAGAAAGCCCCGCACGCGGCGGGGCTTTGAACAAGCGATGTTGCAAGTAACGGTTCAGTGGCGCGACAGCCAGGTGTCGATGTCTTTCTCGGCATCTTCCTGGGCCTTGCCGTAGCGTGCCTGGAGACGGCCGGCGAGTTCCTTGCGCTTGCCCTTGATGACGTCGAGATCGTCATCGGTGAGCTTGCCCCACTGGCTCTGAATCTTGCCCTTGAACTGCTCCCAATTGCCTTCGATCTGGTTCCAATTCATTGCATTTCTCCTTTTGGAATAGGCACGACAGGTCCGCCGCACTGAGGGGTGAACGCCTCCCGCTGCCGACAGGTTCCAACATTTTTCAAAGTTGACTTTGTCAATCATATTTATATCAAACCTTGTTGACTTGACCGTGACGTAACCTTTGCTGCGTTGGTGCGTTGCAACATTCGATCATGCGTAGCCCCGCAAACGGAGACATGTCCTTGACCCTGACGACCGAAAATTCCGGCCGCCGACTCTTCATTCCCGCACTTCGTGGCCTCTATTCAAACCTGCATGATGCCGCCGAGACGATCCTGCGCGTCGTCGCCGGCGCAGCCCTTGTCACCCACGGCCTCGGCAAGATCTCCGA
Organism: Aminobacter sp. AP02; assembly: GCF_003148805.1. Taxonomy (GTDB): domain Bacteria; phylum Pseudomonadota; class Alphaproteobacteria; order Rhizobiales; family Rhizobiaceae; genus Aminobacter. The sequence continues at coordinate 27,789 of NZ_QGGX01000020.1, read as the reverse complement.
CCCGTTCGGCGCTGCCGGCATGGTCGAAGGCCTCGGCTTCTACCCCGGCGCCTTCTGGTCGCTGCTGTTGTCCTGCACCGAGTTCTTCGGCGGCACTCTGATCGTCATCGGCCTGTTCACGCGCCCGGCCGCATTCGCCGCCATGTTCGTTCTTCTCGTCACCGTCTGGTTCCACTGGATCACCATGGGCCAGGGCTACCAGGGCGCGGAAAAGTCGATCATCTGGGCCGCGATCTTCCTGTTCTTCGCCGTGCGCGGCGGCAACCGACACTCGGTCGACGCGCGTCTCGGCCGCGAATTCTAGAGCTCGCCTCCCAAGGCAAACCACAAGCCCGCGCCACATCGGCGCGGGCCGCTCCGCGCAGTCTGTCGATGATTGCCTTTTTCGCGAAACGGGCTAAGAAACGCTACATCCGTGCCCTTTTTGGCATGCCCCTTTTGGCGACCGGAGCCAGCGATGACCGAAATACTGCAGACCCCGCAACTCGTGACCGTATTTGGCGGATCCGGCTTCCTCGGCCGCCATGTCGTGCGGGCGCTGGCGCAGCGCGGGTATCTGGTACGCGTCGCCTGCCGCCGCCCCGATCTCGCTTTCCACCTGCAGCCGCTGGGCAATGTCGGCCAGATCCAACCGGTTCAGGCCAATCTGCGCGTGCGCTGGTCGGTCGACCGCGCGGTACAGGGCGCATCGCATGTCATCAATCTCGTCGGCATCCTGCATGAAAGCGGACGCCAGCGATTCTCGACGGTGCATGAATTCGGCGCCCGCGCCGTTGCCGAAGCCGCCCGCGCTGTCGGTGCTTCGCTGACCCACGTCTCGGCACTCGGCGCCAATGCGCACTCCGAGTCCGTATACGCCCAGACCAAGGCGCGTGGCGAAAAGGCCGTCCTGGACACCATGCCCGATGCCGTCATCTATCGGCCGTCGATCGTCTTCGGACCTGAGGATGGCTTCTTCAACCGCTTCGCCAACATGGCCCGTTTCTCGCCGGTTCTGCCGCTCATCGGCGGCGGGGAAACCCGCTTCCAGCCGATCTATGTCGGCGACGTCGCCGAGGCCGTTGCCCGCGCAGTAGACGGCAAGGTCAAGGGCGGTTCGGTCTATGAGCTTGGCGGTCCGCAGGTCCTGAGCTTCAAGCAGTGCATGGAAGAAATGCTCGAGGTCATCGACCGCAAGCGCATACTGTTGCCGATGTCGTGGTGGGCCGCGAACCTGCAGGCCTCCGTGCTCGGCCTGCTGCCCAACCCGCTGCTGACCAAGGACCAGGTCATGCTGCTGCGCTCCGACAATGTCGTGTCGAAGGCCGCGCAGGACGAGGGCCGCGCCATCGCTGCTATCGGCATTTCGCCCAAGTCCACCGCCTCGATCCTGCCGAGCTACCTCTGGCGCTACCGCTACGCCGGCCAGTTCACGCGCCGGGAGGCCTGAGCGCGGACCGAGGGCGCATGGACGCCCTCGCCACTCTCCTGCCCCAGGGACTCGAGCCGCTTGTCGCGGCAACACTCGTCGTCGCCAGCGCCTTCACCTCGGCGCTGACCGCAGCTTTCGGCGTCGGCGGGGGCATTGCCATGCTGACGCTGATGGGGCTGTTCGTGCCCGTGGCCGCGCTCATCCCGGTCCATGGTGCTGTCCAGCTCGGCTCCAATACCGGCCGCGCCTGGCACCAGCGCGTCAATGTGCGCATGGATGTCGCAGCGCCCTTCATCGCGGGCAGCATGGTGGGTGCCGTCATCGGCGCATTTGTCGTCATCCAGCTGCCCGACGCTCTGCTTAAACTGGTGCTCGGCGCCTTCGTCATCTCCATTACGTGGGCCAAGATTCCCGGCATCGAAAAGCTGACCCGCGCCGGCCTTGCCGTGGCGAGCGTCGCGGTGGCCCTCGTGGGAATGCTGGTCGGTGCCACCGGGCCGCTGGTTTCGGTGCTGTTCGCGCAATTCTTCGCCAACGACCGCAAGGCCCTGGTGGCAACCCATGCCGCCGGCATGGTGGCCCAGCACGGTCTCAAGATCATCGTCTTCGGTCTCGCCGGCTTCGCCTTCTGGGATTGGCTGCCGCTGATAGCCGCGATGATCGTCTCCGGCTATTTCGGCACCGTCTACGGCACCAAGCTGCTCGAACGCATGCCGGAGGAAAGTTTTCGCAAGTGGTTCAAGATCGCGATTACCGTACTGGCGCTCGATCTTGTGCGGCGCGGACTCATGGAGTTTCTGTAAGCAAGGCCATCACCCAGCTTTTTCGGAGCAGGTTCCCGCTTCGGCCAACACACTTCTTCACCGCCACGCTCGCTTTTGCGCCTGGCCATTGTCAAAGAGCACTCCCGTCAAAGGGAGGTGGTTCGGGAAGCGGGGCGCGAGGCCGTGCCTTCCGATAACAATTATGTGGCGCGAACCTCGCGTCCCGCCGGCGATTTCTGTTCCCGCCCGTTCCGCTTCCGCAGGCCGTCTCCAGGCATTTTCGCCCATCGTCGGCCCCACTAGCGCTCGTCCAGCGCACCCCGGGCGTAGTCCCAGGAGGGGAACCATTGGACGGAACCTCGCCGGGTAGCGAGCTACGTTGGCTCGTCACCGGAGGCGCCGGTTCCTCCCCACAGATCACCGTCGCGACCGGCGTTCCCATGGGAGGAACTGGCATGATTATACGATGGCTCCGGAGGGCGTGGTGGAAGGGGCTCGGCTATCCACGCTGGTAACTGACAGAGGGTGACAGCTCCTGGACGTGGTAGCTTTGGACCCCGGCGGCAGCTGCCTCGACGACGAAGCTACATCGATGGCCCAGATCTCTGGATGCCTCGAAACGGCAACCGTGGTCGCAACAGCCGCAATCATCACAGCCGGGGCAACGCGCCCCAACAAAAAACTTGCCAACCCGTGGAAAATCTATTCACGCTCGACCTCACAAAATCACCACCACACCCCGCCGCGCGTCACGCGGATACGTGGTGCGCTGGCAGGCGGGTTGAGCGGGGCGTCGCTGGCTGGTCGGGTGTCGTCGGCGAAATCGGTGTTGGCGGCATTGATGAAACCGCGCGCGCCACGCGGGAGATAGGTACCGGGATGCGCGCGGATTTTCGGGATTATCGAAGGTCGCGGAACATGTCGCCGCCCGGCAGTGCTACCTGCCACCAACTCGTCGGGTATCTCGGCGGTTCTGAGCGCCCTGAGCCGGGCTATGCGTGTCGCCGTCAGCGGATGGGGGCGCAGCACCGAGGGATCGGGAATGCGCCCGCTCGGCAGAAGGATGTTTTCCCACAATCGGCCCTGAGCGCGCTCGAGCTTGGTCAGCGCCGAGGCTAGACCGTCGGGGTCGCCGGTGAGGGCTGCCGCACCGAGATCGGCTTCGAATTCACGGGTGCGCGAAAGCGCCATCTGCAGCAGGCCGCCGACAGTTGGCGCGGCAAGCAGCACCACAACAGCCAGCCACGGTACCTGGGTGCGGAAGCCCCCGGCAAAACCGAACAGATTGAAGAACAACGACACCAGTCCGACCGTCGACATGAAGGAGGTGAAGCGCGACACCATGTCGGCAAAGGCCATCACCTTCACGTCCTCATGGGCGATGTGGCTGATCTCATGGGCGAGAACGCCGGCCAGTTCGCGCGGCGTCAGCGTGCGGGCGAGCGCATCGGTGACGGCGATCGCCGCGTCGTTGCGGCGACCGACGGCGAAGGCGTTCATCATCTTGGACGGTATGACGTAGAGTTTCGGCGTGGCCGGCAGTTCGGCGCGGCGGGCAAGTTCCTCGACGATGCGGAAGCCGGCCGGAAAATCTGCCGGGGTGACCTGTCGTGCCTTGTACATCGACAGGACCATTTGCGGGCTAATGCGCCGGACCGCCCACATGGAGAGCGCGCCAAAGACAATGGCATACAGGATGCCGGTGCTACCGGCGAAGGCCCAGGCGGTGACGCCGAGCAAAAGCAGGCTGCCGGCACCGAGCAGCCATGTCTGCAGCGCATTGACCGCATGATTGCGCCGGTGCTCGAGGAGATTGATGGAATGCGGCTCACTCATGTATGGAATATGAGCTTGCCACAGGCTTTTGCCGAGTCCTGCGCAAGGAAAGTTGCAGAACGCTTGCGCTGCCAGAAGCCTGTTCTTATATACGCCGCAACACCGCTTCGGCCCGGAAAACCGGTGTCCGGAGCGGTATTTCGAGTGAACAGGGGCTTTCGTCGGAACGCCTTCATGGGTCCAGAGAGCCTGCTTAGCGGAGAGAAGATACAAAAATGGCAAAAGTTATCGGCATCGACCTGGGAACGACCAATTCCTGCGTCGCCGTCATGGACGGCAAGGACGCGAAAGTCATCGAGAACGCGGAGGGTGCGCGCACGACCCCTTCCATCGTCGCCTTTTCCGGTGACGGCGAGCGTCTCGTCGGCCAGCCGGCCAAGCGCCAGGCGGTCACCAATCCTGAAAATACGGTCTTTGCGGTCAAGCGCCTGATCGGCCGCCGCTATGACGATCCGGTCACCGCAAAGGACAAGAAGCTTGTCCCCTACGAGATCGTCAATGGCGACAATGGCGACGCCTGGGTCGAGGCCGGCGGCAAGAAGCAGTCGCCCAGCCAGATCTCGGCGATGATCCTGCAGAAGATGAAGGAAACGGCGGAAGCCTATCTCGGCGAGAAGGTCGAAAAGGCCGTCATCACCGTTCCGGCCTATTTCAACGACGCCCAGCGCCAGGCCACCAAGGATGCCGGCAAGATCGCCGGCCTGGAAGTGCTGCGCATCATCAACGAGCCGACTGCGGCCGCCCTCGCCTACGGTCTCGACAAGACCGAAGGCAAGACCATTGCGGTCTATGACCTTGGCGGCGGTACGTTCGACATTTCCGTGCTTGAAATCGGCGACGGCGTGTTCGAGGTGAAGTCGACGAACGGCGACACCTTCCTCGGCGGCGAAGACTTCGACATGCGTCTCGTCGAATACCTGGCTGCTGAGTTCAAGAAGGAACAGGGCATCGACCTGAAGAACGACAAGCTTGCCCTGCAGCGCCTCAAGGAAGCTGCGGAAAAGGCCAAGATCGAGCTGTCGTCGACGACCCAGACCGAGATCAACCTGCCCTTCATCACCGCGGACGCGACCGGTCCCAAGCACCTGACGCTGAAGCTTTCGCGCGCCAAGTTCGAGCAGCTGGTCGACGACCTTGTCCAGCGCACGATCGAGCCGTGCAAGGCAGCGCTCAAGGATGCCGGCCTCAAGGCAGGCGAGATCGACGAAGTGGTTCTTGTCGGCGGCATGACCCGCATGCCCAAGATCCAGGAGATCGTGAAGCAGTTCTTCGGCAAGGAGCCGCACAAGGGCGTCAACCCCGATGAGGTGGTTGCTCTCGGTGCCGCCATCCAGGCCGGCGTGCTGCAGGGCGACGTCAAGGACGTGCTGCTGCTCGACGTGACCCCGCTGTCGCTGGGCATCGAGACGCTGGGCGGCGTGTTCACCCGCCTGATCGAGCGCAACACCACGATCCCGACCAAGAAGAGCCAGGTCTTCTCGACGGCTGAGGATTCCCAGTCGGCGGTGACCATCCGCGTCTTCCAGGGCGAGCGTGAAATGGCGCAGGACAACAAGATGCTCGGCCAGTTCGATCTTGTCGGCATTCCGCCGGCACCGCGCGGCGTGCCGCAGATCGAAGTGACCTTCGACATCGACGCCAACGGCATCGTCAACGTCTCGGCCAAGGACAAGGGCACCGGCAAGGAGCACCAGATCCGCATCCAGGCATCTGGCGGTCTCTCCGACGCCGACATCGAAAAGATGGTCAAGGACGCCGAGGTGAATGCCGAGGCCGACAAGAAGCGCAAGGCGCTGGTCGAGGCGCGCAACCAGGCCGAAAGCCTGCTCAACAGCAGCGAGAAGTCGCTGAAGGAGTATGGCGACAAGGTCACGGAAGCCGACCGCACCGCGATTTCCGATGCGATCGCAGCGCTCAAGACCGCGACCGAAGGCGACGATGCCGAGGCGATCAACGCCAAGGCGCAGGCACTCGCCGAAGCTTCGATGAAGCTCGGCCAGGCGATGTACGAGGCTTCGCAGAAGGAAGCGGCCGAATCCGATGCCGCAGCTGACGCGGCCAAGGACAGCGACGTGGTCGATGCCGATTTCGAAGAAATCGACGACAACGACGACAAGAAGAAGTCGGCCTAAGTGCCCATTTCAAGGCTCTGACAAAAAAGCCCGGCGGTTTGGCCGGGCTTTTTTGCAACCCGAACCGAAAAAATGCGGCCCAGGCCGCACCAACTCTGGCGTAGCGGGCTTCGACTTACTAAATCGAAGGCCTGTCGCCGAGAAAAGAACCGGCAAAGCAATGCCATGCAAGACCACGCAGAGACATTGAGCAGCCGGGCAGCGAGAAAACATGAAAGCTGATTTCTACGAAACGCTGGGCGTCCAGAAGGGTGCTGACGACAAGGAGCTCAAGTCGGCCTTCCGCAAGCTCGCCATGCAGTTCCATCCCGACCGCAATCCGGGCGACGATGCGTGCGAGCACAAGTTCAAGGAAATCAACGAAGCCTACGAGACGCTGAAGGACCCCCAGAAGCGCGCCGCCTATGATCGATTCGGCCATGCCGCCTTCGAAAATGGCGGCATGGGCAATGGCGGTGGCCAGGGCTTTGGCGCCGGCGGCTTCGCCGACATATTCGAGGATATCTTCGGCGACATGATGGGCGGCGGCCGCCGCCGCTCGTCAGGCGGGCGCGAGCGCGGTGCCGACCTGCGCTACAACATGGAAATCACGCTCGAGGAAGCCTTCGCCGGCAAGACCGCGCAGATCCGCGTGCCAACCTCGATCCTGTGCACCGAATGCGCCGGTTCCGGCGCCAAGGCCGGCACGCAGCCAGTGACCTGCTCGATGTGCCAGGGCCACGGCAAGGTGCGCGCGAGCCAGGGCTTCTTCTCGATCGAACGCACCTGCCCTCAGTGCCAGGGCCGCGGCCAGACCATCAAGGATCCGTGCGGCAAGTGCGCTGGCCAGGGCCGCGTCACCGAAGAGCGCTCGCTGTCGGTCAACATTCCCTCGGGCATCGAGGACGGCACCCGCATCCGCCTAGCCAACGAAGGCGAAGCCGGGCTGCGCGGCGGCCCTTCGGGCGACCTCTACATCTTCTTGTCGGTCAAGCCGCATGAATTCTTCCAGCGCGACGGTGCCGACCTCTACTGCAAGGTGCCGATCTCGATGACCACGGCAGCCCTTGGCGGCTCGTTCGAGGTGGCGACGCTCGATGGCACCCAGACACGCGTCAAGGTACCCGAAGGCACCCAGAACGGGCGCCAGTTCCGCCTCAAGGGCAAGGGCATGCCGATCCTGCGCCAGCCGCAGGTCGGCGATCTCTACATCCAGACCGCGGTCGAGACGCCGCAAAGCCTGACTAGGCGCCAGCGTGAATTGCTCGAAGAGTTCGAGAAGCTGTCCTCGACCGAGAATTCGCCGCAATCGAGCGGCTTCTTCTCGCGCATGAAGGACTTTTTCGAGTCCTTCGGGGATAAGTGAGAATTGTTTCTGCCGTAACGGAAATTGAGTTAGCTTTCCGCTTGCGCTGGGCTGGGTTGCTGTTATTTCTCCCGCAGCAACGGTGAGGAGATCGAAGCGATGCCACGCGGTTCCGGATTGCGTAAAACCCTTGCGGCCAAGTTCGACGACGAACTGAAGTTCTTCAAGGGCTGGATCGACAAGCCGAAGGCCGTTGGTTCGATCGTGCCGACGAGTTCGGTCACCGCAAAGCGCATGGCTTCGGTCATCGACACCAAGTCGGGCTTGCCAGTGCTGGAGGTCGGCCCCGGCACCGGCGTCATCACCAAGGCGATCCTGGCTCACGGCGTGAAGCCTGAGCATCTCTACACCGTTGAATATTCATCTGATTTCGTCCAGCACCTGCGTCGCCTGTATCCGCGCGTCAACGTCATCGAGGGCGATGCCTTCGACCTCGACAAGACGCTCGGCGACAAGAGCGACGTAGTCTTCGACTCAGTCATATCGGGCGTGCCGCTGCTCAATTTTCCTGTCGCCAGCCGCGTGGCCTATCTCGAAGGCCTGCTCAGGCGCATTCCGGCAGGCAGGCCGGTGATACAGCTTACTTATGGACCGAAATCGCCAATCCCCCCGGGGCTGGGCAACTACACGGTCGAGCATTTCGACTTCATCATCCGCAATATTCCGCCGACGCAGCTCTGGGTCTATCGCCGCGCAAAGCACTGAGCGGCGTGCTTGATTTGACAGGCTGATCGCCCCTATACCCGTCGCCACGATGTTGGCGCACCCTGTGAGGGTGCGACAGCCTGCAAGAGGGCACGGGACGGCCGTGCCGGCCCCTGATCGAACGGGCGGCACTGCTGTCGAGGAGACACGAACCATGACAATCGAAGCGATGCGCGACCGGCTGATCGTCGGGCTCGACCTGCCGACCGTGAAGGAAGCGGAAAAGGCAGTGCGCGACCTCGAAGGCACAGCCAATTTCTACAAGATCGGCTACCAGCTCGCCTTTGCCGGCGGGCTCGATTTCGCGCGTGAACTGGCGAGCGGGGGCACGAAAGTCTTCCTCGACATGAAGCTTCTGGACATCGACAACACGGTGGCCAAGGGCGTCGAAAACATCGTCAAGATGGGCATGACCATGCTGACCCTGCACGCCTATCCCAAGGCAATGAAGGCGGCGGTCAAGGCTGCCGAGGGCAGCGAACTGCGCCTGCTCGCGGTGACGGTGCTGACCTCGATGGACGACAAGGACATGATCGAGGCGGGTTACGAGTTCGACCCGCATACGCTGGTGCTGCACCGCGCCGAGCAAGCGCTCAACGCCGGCATGGGCGGCATCGTCTGTTCGGCCAGCGAAGCGTCCGCCGTGCGCCGTATCGTTGGGCACAACATGGCCGTGGTCACGCCGGGTATCCGTCCGGCTGGCAGCGACCATGGCGACCAGAAGCGCGTCGTCACCCCCGCCGACGCCATCCGCAACGGCTCGAGCCACCTCGTTGTCGCCCGCCCGATCGTCGGCGCGGTTGACAGGCGGGCCGCCGCACAGGCTATCCTCGAAGAAATGGCTTCGGCCTGAAAACCTGGTGTCGGGGAGAAAATCATGACCAAGGCATACTGGATCGCGCGCGTCGATGTCCGCGACCCCGAGGGCTACAAGGGTTACGTTGCCGCCGCAAAGCCTGCCTTCGAGCGCTTCGGCGCGAAGTTCATCGCCCGCGGCGGCGCCCATGAAGCGGTCGAGGGTCCGGGCCGCGCCCGCAACGTCATCATCGAGTTCGCCTCGATGAAGGACGCGCGCAACTGCTATTTCTCGCCGGAATACCAGCACGCCAAGTCAATCCGCCAGCAATTCGCCGACGGCGAGATCATGCTGGTCGAGGGTATCTAGCCCAATCCGACACGTCTGATGTTGCAAGAACTCCGGGCCACTTTGGCCCGGATGCGGGCTTGCACGCGTCCGGAAGGACCGACTCGCCGAACTACCGCGGCGCACAACGTCAAGGCTGGCCAATGCTGAGCCGGCGGCGCTGATGGAAACGGTTTTTCAACAGCTTGGACTAAAGAATGACCCTGTTTCACGCCAAGTGAGATATTGCATCGCAGCAGATGTTTGTTACCTTCGCTGCATCGCATGACGGGCCTCCGGCCGGCTCGCCTTCCCGCATGGCCGTATGAGGACTTCATGTTTTACCAGCTTTATGAATCGACCCACGCCGCTTTCCAGCCGGCACGCGCCTATGCCGACGCGGTCAAACTTTTCTACTCCAACCCCCTGAACCCGTTTTCGCACATGCCGCTGGGCCGCTCCGTGGCGGCGATGGCCGAACTGTTCGAGCGCACCACTCGCCGCTATGGCAAGCCGCAATTCGGTCTGGAAAAGACAACAATCGACTTCCAGCCGGTGGCGGTTACCGAAAAAGTCGCCTGGTCGCGGCCATTTTGCAACCTGATCCGCTTCGAACGCGCGCTGCCTACGGGACGCCGCCCCGACCCCAAGCTTTTGATCGTCGCACCGATGTCGGGACATTATGCGACACTGCTGCGCGGCACTGTCGAGGCGATGCTGCCGCATGCGGACGTCTACATCACCGACTGGGCCGACGCCCGCATGGTTCCGGTGACCGAAGGCAAGTTCGACCTCGACGACTACATCGACTATGTCATCGACATGTTCCATGCCCTTGGGCCGGATACCCATGTGATGGCGGTTTGCCAGCCCTCGGTGCCGGTATTGGCGGCAGTGGCAGTCATGGAAGCGCGCGGCGACCGTTTTGCGCCTGCGACCATGACGCTGATGGGCGGGCCGATCGATACGCGCCGCAATCCGACCGCCGTCAACGAACTCGCCGAACAAAAAAGCATCGACTGGTTCCGCGACAACGTCATCATGCAGGTGCCGTGGCCCGCACCCGGCTTCACCCGCGATGTCTATCCAGGCTTCCTGCAGCTGTCGGGCTTCATGAGCATGAACCTCGACCGCCACATCATCGCTCACAAGGACTTCTTCATGCAGCTGGTGAAGAACGATGGCGACGGCGCCGAGAAGCATCGCGACTTCTACGACGAGTATCTGGCGGTGATGGACCTGACGGCCGAGTTCTACCTGCAAACCGTCGACACGGTGTTCGTGCGCCACGCCTTGCCCAAGGGCGAGATGACCCATCGCGGCCAGCCGGTCGACACCTCGGCGATCCGCAACGTCGCGCTATTCACCGTCGAGGGTGAAAACGACGATATTTCGGGCCTTGGCCAGACCCAGGCCGCGCACGATCTTTGCGTCAACCTACCCGACGACATGAAAGCGCATTACATGCAGCCGGCGGTCGGCCATTACGGCGTCTTCAACGGCTCGCGCTTCCGCGCCGAGATCGTGCCGCGCATCGTCGACTTCATGGCCAGCTATGGCGCCACCGCGCGCAAGGCAACAAAGCCGAGGCTGGTGCGCGAAGCCTGACCCGTTCGGCATCGGCATCTGACTTTTCCACAAGAGGCCCGGCGCGAAACGCCGGGCCTTCCTTGTTTTGTTGCACAATTATCGCTCCTCGACGCTCGCGGTAACCATGTCTGCAATCTCCCGCGAGCTTTGATTGACTCCGCACGCCTCTCGACCTTAACGTTTTGTTAACGATGTAAAGGGGCGAGCGGGGCAAATGATTTCCGCAGCAGGCGTACGGTGCGCGGCGGGGCGTGCTGGTTTGTTTTTCGGGCTGATGGCAGGCGTTGTATTGTCTGCTGGAGCCGCAATGGCGTCCGAGCCGATGGTCACCGGCGGTCTGACCTCGCAGCCGATCGGCCATTATGATTTCTGCCGCCTCAACCCGGCTGAATGCTCGATCAAGTCGCGCGACGCGGGGCCGGAACAGCTGACTGGTGCGCTGTGGCGCAAGATCGTTGCCGTCAATGTCTCCGTCAACGCGGCGATCAAGCCGATGAACGATATCGACATCTATGGCCGCGAAGAGGTCTGGACCTACCCGGCCAATGGCGAAGGCGACTGCGAGGACTATGTGCTCGAAAAGCGCCGTATGCTGAACCGCGAAGGCCTGCCGCTGTCCGACCTGCTGATAACCGTGGTGCGCAAGCCCGACGGCGAAGGCCACGCCGTGCTGACCGTGCGCACTTCCAAGGGTGATTTCATCCTCGACAACCTGACCGACGCCGTGCGCCAGTGGGACGAAACCGGCTACAATTACCTGAAGCGTCAGTCGGCTGAAAACACCGGCCGCTGGGTGACCATCCGCGAAGGCCAGACAACGCTGGTCGGCTCGGTCAAGTAAGGTTTCCCCGGCCGCAATGCCTGGCGTCGCCGCTCCCGGCATGAGTGTTGGCAAACAGGCGCGCCAAAGCGCGTGATTTGGTTCGTCCGATTGTTCCTTGGCCAACTGGCTTGCAGTACCGGCGCGACGACTTAGGCCGCGCCTGGTTAGGGGCGGTCTTCCCTCCTGCCCTTGGACTTTGCCCGCCGCCGCAGTCCGGCGATCCGTGCCCCTGCCGTGTGTCAGCCCCCCTTACGCTGCCTGCGCCACGCGCTCCGCGCTGATGCGGTACGAAATCGCCTCGGCAAGATGGATGCGGCCGACGGTGTCACTGCCGTCGAGATCGGCAAGCGTACGCGCCACCTTGAGCACGCGGTGATAGGCGCGGGCGGAAAAGTTGAGCTTTTCGCTGGCATCTTTCAGCAGCGAGAGCCCCGCTGCATCGGGCGTGGCGATGTCTTCGATCAAACCGGCCGCGCATTGCGCATTGGTGGTCGCGCCAGTGACGCCATGGCGCTCCAGCCGCTCGCGCTGGATGGTGCGCGCCCGCGCGACACGCGCGGCGACATCGGCACTTGCCTCCGACTTGCCGGTTCGGATCAGGTCCGCCGCCGACACCGCCGGCACCTCGATGCGCAGGTCGATACGGTCGAGCAGCGGGCCCGAGATGCGCGCCTGGTAGTCGCTCTGGCAGCGCGTGCCGCGCAGGCAGCGATAGCCGGGCTCGCCGGCCATACCGCAGCGGCACGGGTTCATCGCCGCGACGAGCTGGATGCGCGCGGGATAGGTAATGCGGTGATTGACACGAGCGATCATGCATTCACCGGTTTCGAGCGGCTGGCGCAGGGAATCGAGCACCTGAGGCGTGAACTCCGGAAGTTCGTCGAGAAACAGCACGCCATGATGGGCGAGCGACACTTCGCCAGGCCGCGCCCTGAGGCCACCTCCGACCATCGCGGCCATGGAAGCCGAATGATGCGGCGCACGGAACGGCCGCCTGTCGGTGAGCTTGCCCTCGGCCAGTTCGCCGGCGACCGAGGCGATCATCGAGACTTCGAGCAGTTCCTTGGGCGAAAGTGGCGGCAGGATCGAGGGCAGGCGCGCCGCCAGCATCGATTTGCCGGCACCCGGGGGCCCGACCATCATCAGGTTGTGGCCGCCGGCAGCAGCCACCTCGAGCGCGCGCTTGGCGCTTTCCTGGCCCTTGATGTCGGCAAGGTCGGGCAGGTCGCGCGCCGTGGCACGAATGCCGGGCTCGGGCCGCGACAGAACCTGGGTGCCACGGAAGTGGTTGGCGATGGCGATCAGGCTGCGTGGTGCGAGAATGTCGATGTCGGCGCCGGCCCAAGCGGCCTCCGGCCCGCTGGCCGCCGGACAGATCAACCCCTTGCCTTCGGCATTCGCCCCGATTGCCGCGGGAAGCGCGCCGGCCACGGCCGTTATGGTGCCGTCAAGCGAGAGCTCGCCGAGCACGACATAGGCGGCGAGCGCATCGCCCGGCACGGCACCGAGAGCGGCCATCAGTCCAAGGGCGATGGGCAGGTCGTAGTGGCTGCTTCTGCCACATTCACAAATTCGATATCCGTTCTAGACCTAGAGTTGTGGACCGAGTGAATGCTGGCACAAACTCATTCGCCGATAGGCGAATTCCGTTTGATGAATAAAGGCTGGCCTGGCGTTGCATCAAACTAAAGCCAAGGCCCAGCCTTTATTCAAAGGAAGGCGGCCGAAGGCCGTCATTATCGGCGTTAGCCGCCTCGGACCCCGACCGCCAGGGAGGGGCTTTGAGGGTAGTGGTATCGGCCGTTTTGGCCTTCGGTTGCGATAAGAAATCTTCAATCTCGGTGTTGGTCGGATGGTCTCCGTGATTTATGCTCAGGGAGCCTTGGGCCAATCCGATGGCAACCTTAATCCGAAGCCATTTTTCTCATCGCGATCCAAGAATCTTATGCCTTTCGCTTCCAATGCTTTTTGGATTTTCCGGAGGGTTTCCCATCGGACCGTGCCGCTGGTTTCCATTTTTGCAACAGTTCTCAGCGCCACCCCAGCTTCCTGAGCTAGCTCTGCCTGGCTCATGCCAAGCGCGATCCTTGAAGCGCGTAACAATTCGGCGGGAACTTCCATTTTTTCATGTTTATTCCAATCGATCTTTTTCCGCCAAATTTTCCTAAAAATGCACTTGAAATGCATTGTGGTGCATTTTAAATGCACGTGAATGCATTCTGTATGCGCGGGCCAGGGGCGAAGCCTTTGCAGCCTCCCTTTCACAAATGCGAATCAGAGGAGGAAACATGCTGGTATTTGGTCCGGAGACTGATGAGCGGGTTCGAAATATCCTGAAATTCGAGGCAGCACGATTATTTGCATTAGCGGCGGATTTGGCTGAGATAGCCAGGCGTGAAAAACTCGGACCCTCGGACGCCCTTTTCCCTAACGAGGCACCAGTTCTTGAATTCTGGGGTTTAGGGTTTCGCCGAACCTCTTGTCTAACAGGGCTCTCATCTGGCCATCCAATTCTGCATGGCGACCGACGTGAGATCGTAACATCCGACATAGTTGCTTTTAGCGAAGAGCTCAGCTGGGCGCGTACGCGGTCGAGGTGGTATCGCCTGGGTCAAAGAGCACACATCATGTCATCCAATTGATGTGCGTCGCCATGATATCCGTACTTTCAAGGTTCCTTATCCGCCAGGCGAAGCGCGCCGCGCGTGATGCCGCTATTCAAAAAGCCATCCTGGCTGGCATGTTTGAAGTGTCCTCGACGGCTGTCAATGGCCGAGACGTGCAACGTCTTGTCCGGTGGGGTGACCAGGTGCTTACGGTCAGGAAAATGAAGAATGTGCTTCGTGCAACCGAACTGGACCGTCCAGGTGAGTATAGGTTCGATGCACTCGACGACGCCCAGTCTTCAGATCCAACGCCGTATCTGCAAAGGTCTGAGATCGAGCGTAGAGAAATCTGGTCGGCCTCAGATCCGAAAGCGCGTCGTCTTCTTTGCCAACTGACCGAAGCTCTCAGCCCGGTCCATTTGGCGGCGATATTCCTGTTGGAACGCGCTGCGCAAAGGTCGGGCCTCTCAGCAAGGCAGTTGCTCGACATCTTCAAAAAGGACCAGCCGATCATCGCCATAGCTTGCCAGGCACTGGAGTTTGACCGGATTTTCCAGCAGCTATTTGAAGAGGGTCTCCTGTTCGGGAGAATGGCGAAATTCGCCGATGGTTATGCACTTGACGGCCCGAAGGAGCATCCCACCTTCGCCAGACTTCCAGCCACCGATTGGAAAATCATTCTATTCTCCCGTCACCAGAAGCGTTCCGAAACATCATCGCAAATCGGGTATTCGCTGATGACGGGATATCCGATGTTTGGGCTGGCCGGGACAATCGACCAGTTTCCGGAAGAGCTGGGTGCTGCGGCGCATTTGATGCTGGACTGTGGTCCACTGGATTACGAAATGATCAGGCTGGTAGCACGGAACGCGACCAGCGTGGAGCTTCCCGACCTGGACGGGGCTCTCGACCTGTCGGCTGTATCCTTATCGGACATTGCGATAGCAATCAGGCCTGATCTCTCTGCGAAGCAGATGGCGTACAAGATCTCGGAGATCAGCTTTTTCAAGAAACAGCGACAAGTCGAGCGGGCAGGTCCGGTCGACAAGCAGCGGGACGCGCTCAAGGACCGTAAAACGAAGAAAGGTAAGCCTACCGGAAGCGACATAATCATGCCCGCAAAGCCGGAAGATCGCCAGGCATTGGGCGTGTTCGCCGATGATCTGTCGACCCTGAGTGGCTACGGCAAAGCACGAGACTGGGGTCTCGATCTGCAAATCGATCTGGGCCACTACAAGGAACATCGAATTGCATGGCGTGATGTGCAGAGCAAGGTCCTGCTCGTCGGCCGGCCCGGAACGGGCAAAACCACGTTCGCCAGGGCGCTGTCCAACACGCTACAAATCCCATTGGTGGCCACTTCTGCGGCCACCTGGCTCCAGCGCGGTCATCTCGGGGATGTGTTGGAAAGGATGTCTAACGTCTTCGAGGAAGCCCGTGATCTCGCACCCTGCATCCTGTTCATTGACGAGACTGACGGTCTCGGACATCGGCACGCACGCGGAGAATACAGCGACTACTGGAACAACGTCGTCAACAGGGCTTTGGAGCTTCTCGACGGCATCGCCAAAACAGAAGGGGTCATCGTGCTGGGGGCCACAAATCGCGTAGACAACATCGATGCGGCTCTGCTGCGCTCGGGCCGATTGGAAAAGCGGTTCGACATCCCGCTTCCCGATATCGAGGCCCTTTCGGGAATTTTCCGCACTCACCTGGGGCAGGACATCAGCCGCGTCGTCATGTCGGCACTGCCGATCCTGTCGGCAAATGAGACGAAAAGCGGAGATATGTATGACCACAGCAGCTCGACAGGGAAACCTTTCCGTTCATGGCTGAATTGATCGGAGATACCATGAATACACAGTCACATACAGATCAGGTTCTGCGCGAACTCGGACGCCGCGCAGCTGGGCTAAGCCCAGCAGATGTCGAACGCATTGTGCGCGAAAGCAGGCAAGCGGCTCGCCGCGCTGATCGCACTCTTGAGTTCAATGATCTGCTTCAGGCATTGGGGCAAGCCAAGCCGCCTCTCCCCGCTCATGTTCGCAGACGATTGGCAATCCATGAGGCAGGGCATTTCGTTGCGCATCTGACATTGGGAGTTGGGCGCATCTCCGCAATATCCATCGAGACGATGGGCGGCGGAGGCTGGATGAGAATGGAGCAGCCGCTGGAACAGGAGGCCACCGAAGATCACCTCGAAAAAATGCTTGTGATCTACCTTGCTGGTCGGGTGGCGGAAGAGCAAATCCTAGGCAATGTGGTTGCCGGTTCTGGCGGAGATGCACGGAGCGATCTGGCCATGGCTACCCGACTGGCGGTCGACATGGAGACCAAGTTCGGCTTTGGTGGCGACTTGTCGTTGGTTTACTTGGACGTCAAGGACATCGCCTGGACGCTCCTTTCACACAAAGAACTCGCGCAGCGGGTAAACGCTAGACTCTGTGACGCCGAGATGGAAGCGCGGAACCTGATATCGCGCAATAATGCTGAGATTGAGATAGTCGTGGATACGCTGCTAACTAATGGCACGCTGGAAGGCGAGTTGCTGAAATCGGTCTTCGAAGGTTTGGGGTCAAGATCACCGATCTAGGTGTTTCCACTGTCGCACGGCGTGCCGCGGGTCGATAATCGTCGGATTATCAGCGGCATCAACTTCGTGATCCGCAACGGACTGCGATGGCATGATGCGCCTGGCGGCAATGGGGTGGAAAGCGGCATGGCAACTAGTAGCCGCCGTGTAGACGCAAGCGGCCGTTCCAGTCGACCGGTCCGTCCCGACGGTAACGTGAGGTTGGGCGGGTAACATGATGGCGCGCGGTTGGGGCGAAGGCATTGAAGAGTCGCGACGGCAATCGTATATGTGCGTTGACTTCGGCGTTAGGCTGCACCTCGCGCTGGTCCTTGGTTCTTGGGGCGACCTGATGGAAGCACCTCGAGTCTTGGGCTTCGGGAACTCCCGTTCTCTCAGTTGACAACTCCATCGTGAAGATGAGGTTGCTGGCGTGCCGAAGGATAGCAATGGAGAGGCATATGAAGAACATTCATAAGCGCCTGAACCTTGCTGCATCGGCCTTGACGGTATCGCTTCTTCTCCTGAAGAATGTGAATATCCTGATTGAGCTGGTCAGCAAGGTTGTCAACTATGCCCGGGGCATTCGAAAATTTCCTGCATTCGTATTGGAAGAACGGCAAACCGATCTTCGCGCCTAACGAATTTAGCATTGAGCTTGGAAACAAGCTCAAACGGAAGGTAGCCAAGAAGTATAAGTTCGACCGCTACATCTATCACTTCAAGGAGGGCTCCCACGTCGCGGCCCTTCATCTCCACCGCAAGAACGGATTTTTCTGTCGCGTTGACATAAATCGCTTCTTCTACAGCGTCAGAAGAAACCGCGTGAAACGTGTTCTGAAAGCTATCGGCGTTCCGAAACCTGAGCATTATGCGAAGTGGTCGTGCGTGAAGAACCCTTTCGAGGGCGGCGGCTACGTCCTGCCCTATGGGTTTGTCCAGTCGCCCATTCTCGCAACTCTGGTTCTGGCGGAGTCGCCTGTCGGCACATTCCTACGGAGCTTGCCGGCATCGATTTCATGCTCGGTCTACATGGACGATCTCTGCCTGTCCGGAAACGATCAGGCTGAGCTGAAGGTGGCGTTTGACGGTCTGGTTGCGGCAGTTGCCGAAGCTGGTTTTACGCTCAATGCCGACAAGACCCGCGAGCCTGCAGGTGAGATCGACATCTTCAACTGCTCTCTGGAGAACGGAGCTACCGCAGTCCTCCCCGGACGTGTTGACGAGTTTTATGCAGAAGAGCGTAGCGAAGCCGCGATAGAAGCGTTTGAGACTTATCGTGATATCGTAAAGTCGACAACTTGGCGTGTTGGTGCCTCGAAGAGGCGACGTCGCAGGGCGTACGTCGAGGGTCGGAGAAAGGCCGCTGCGGATTTGCCATCCGTAGCGACGCCAGACCCTGGCGCTTGATGCGACCCATGCTGATGGTTCTCCTTCGCAAACACTAAACGTTGGAAGGATCATAGCTGCGCCGTGTAGCTCGCTAGCTGCTTTTGCGTTCCCAGAGGTTCTGCGAAAACGCGCCGTCGTCCCAGGCTTTGTCGGACGTTCCCGCAGGCGCAAGGAATCCATCCAAATCGAATCCGTGCCCGTCGATAAGCTTCCAAAGCTCTTTGTCATTCCCGTTCAAGGCAGCGTTGAGGTCGTTCGCGCGATCCCGCTGTAGCTTAGTCACATGCGGAATTGCGACGCTCAGCAGGGCATCAAGGTCTTCAATTGTCCTCAAACTAAAATTTGTTCGCCGATGCGTCATCGTCAGGCCATTCCCTTTCGGGGTTTCTAGGTAAATGACATGCTCCACATGCCATCCGTCCTTGCCAGGCCCAAAATGCGCAATGCACTTGTCGCGCAGATCCACGACTTCTCGGTGTTTCGCTTTCAGCAAGTTGTCGTACGCGCTCGTGACTCCAACGTTGAACCGGGAGATTGCCTTCGAGTGGGTAGCGCGCGAGTAGACAACAACAGCGTGGACGAGCAAGGCGCTTCCCATGTGAGATGTCTCGTCTGAAATTGCCTTGTCGAGACCCTTCAGAAGTTTGACGGACTCCGCCGCAGCCGCGAGGTCGATTCCGACCGACTCAGCCGCGTGAAATGCCTTGATGGCTCTTACCAGCGGCTTGTATCGCCCTGCTTCGAGCTTATCGACGATGGCAGAAAGATCGTATGCTTTGCGGGTCGGTGTCATGCGCTGCTTCATAGCAGCCACACATGATCAGAAACAGAACGTCGTTTCTAACTTTCGTTGCCAGCGACCTCCTTGTGGGTCACGATTTCGGCGTACTGCAAAAGCCAGTGACAAAGGATGCTTCTGCGATGGCATGGTCGCGAGGAACCGTGCTCCAAGAACCCGCACTTTGTCGAGATCGTAGGCTCATGCTGAAGTGCAACATCATCGTTGACGTGAGATATGAGGACACGCGGCGGCCAATCGATAGAAGTGGCGTTTGCTATGCTGAGCGTTTGGATGGCTGATGCAAGCGCTCAACGAACGGCAGGTTTCGAGCACTCCGCAGTCCAGCGTGAACGACTGACTTGGGGTCGGCTGCAGAACAGCAGCTATCTGCGTGACTGCCGCTAGATGTTCGATCCCGGATTTTAATGAAGCATTGTTGCGTCGCCCGACAATACGTTGCTAGTTCTTCCAGTTGTATGTTGATTTTGGCGTCGGGAGTAAAGCTTGAGCGACTTTTGGACGGATAAGCCCGGCGCGGCGGAGAATCTCCGCCTCTTAACTCGGGAAGGAAAATGGCTCGCTTGGGAAGATCAGGAGGCTGATCCTGACGACGCCAATAGTAAAAGGATCGCGGGCGCAAAAGGGCGCGTAAACGAGGTCCTTACCCAGGCTGTCCACGCGACCAACGTTTTGACCCTCCTTGGGGCAGGTGCTTCCTTCTGCGCGAAAAACGCTGGCCCACAGCAAGCGCCCGGCATGAGCGATCTGTGGCACGCGGCCAGATCAAAGGTCTGCGAGGAGAATTTAGTAGACCACTCAGATTTCGACAATGTCGTCCTGGATGTCATCGGCACCTTACCGCAGGAGGAAAATGGTAAGCAACGAGCTGGCGACATCGAAAATCTCCTAAGCCTCTGCAAGATGAAACTTGAATTGATGGAGGCTCGGGCCCAGGAGAGCGAGAAATCCGATCCCGAAGGTCCGATCAGAAAATTGAAGACCTTCATCAAGGAAGCCGAAGGTGCAATCCTTGAGAAGGTCGATTTTGTGGATCAGACGACCGATTTGCTCGCCCACAGAGGGTTAATCCAGAAATTCGCGAAGCGCGCTATAGATAAGCCTCGCGTAAAGGTCTTCACGACCAACTACGATCTCTGCGTCGAAGAGGCTGCATCTCGACTGGGTGTCGTACTCGTAGATGGCTTTTCACATAGCGCAGAACAGCGTTTCAATCGAGACTACTTCCAGCATGATATTGTACGGCGGCAGACGTCCGGTACGAAGGCCGATTACATCGATGGCGTCTTTCACCTTTACAAGCTTCACGGCTCGATTGACTGGCGACGCCGCTCCGATGGCGTCGTCATACGTTCCCAAGCCAACGATCCGGCCCTGAAACCCGTACTGATCTATCCAAGGTCGACCAAATATCAGGAAGCTTTCGAAACTCCATACCTTGACATGTTCGCGGCATTTCAAGCAGCTCTTCGTGAACCTGACACCGCACTTTTGGTTGCAGGCTTCGGGTTCGCCGACGACCATATCAGCGCTCCGATTTGGTCTGCGTTGGAATCAAACCTCTCCCTCCGACTAATCTTGGTCGACCCATCATTCATTCCCGCTTGGAAGCTGGATGCGCATCCAGCGCCCCAACACCTCCTCGACGTCGGGCTGCCGACAAGGAAATACCAAAACAAGATAGCGCGCCTAGTCGTGGAAGGTGATCCGCGTGTCACCCTGCTGAATGGTCGGTTTGAAGATTTGGTGGATGCTGTTCCCGCGATTCCCGGCGAGTCAGATCGGCAACGCCTCCAGATGCGCCTGGATCAGATTAGAGGCGACGCGGTATGACCGACCGAATAATCGCGCTGATCGATCCAGATAAGCGTGTTGGCACCGTGACGAGGGTGAGCGCGTCTTCGATTGAGCTGACTATTCCAAAGGCGTTAGCTGCCAGCGGGCAACGAGGCTTGGCGAGAGGCGCAACCGGAGACTTCGTGTTCGTCGATTGCGATCATGAGACGATCCTTGGCCGGATAACAGACGTCTTCGTCCCAGAGCGCCAGCGTGCTGTGCTCGAGCGCCAGATGGAACGTGATGCGAGTGTCGAACCACAAGGTCGGGCCCAGCTTCTTGCGACAGTCAACAAGGCCACGCACAAGGTGACGCGTGGAATCAACGTAAAGCCGCGTGTAGGCGACGGAATTTATCTGGCTGATGGTGGAGCACTCGCGGCCGCTATTCGAGACGCCCTTCAGGGAGAGATCGAGCAAGGAAAAGACGAGCGTTTGTTAGTGAACCTCGGCACGCTGTCCGGCATTACGGATGCTTCGATTGCCATGCCGCCGGAAAAATTGTTTGGGCGGCACTGTGGAATATTCGGGGCTACCGGAGGCGGTAAAAGTTGGACGTTGTCAAAGCTTCTGAATGAAGTAGTCCGGCTGGGCGGCAAGTGCATACTCTTCGATCCAACCGGGGAATTTGCAGGCAGGGTGTCTGGTGCGAAGGAGTTTTCGTTCTCCAAAGCAAACAAGAAGCAACCGCTTGCGAGATTTCCTTACCGACAATTGTCAGAGATCGATCTGTATGCTCTTTTGACGCCATCGGTGCAGATGCAGGGGCCAAATCTCCGTAGCGCGATCAAAAGCCTTAGGTTGGCAACGGCACTGCGGCGAAAACCCTTACGGTACACGATCAAAGCCATGGAAGATGGCAGTGAACGCTATGCGGTTGGGCAGCGTGGTTTTGTCGAGCTTCGCCCAAGCGGGGTTGTGAGAAAGGCCGGAAACAGTCGTCATGCGCTGTCATTGGCGCTCATCGAATTGTCGAGCGAACTAGATTCGCACCTTTGCGATTTCGACATCCACCTCCTCTCCGACCAGATCAAAGAAGAGTGCGTTAAGCAGCATACAAACGACGGCATGGGTTCTTACGGGCTACACGACGATTTTGCGTTAGGGACCTGCAACTCGTTGAACGTTCGCATTGAGAATTATCTTTCTTCTCCAGAAATGAGATGCCTCTTCTCCGACGAAGGGACGGACATCTGCATGGAGATCCAAGATTTCATTTCAGACCCTAACCAACACGCTCTCGTTCTTTCGTTCGAGCATGTCAGCTTCAAGTACAACACCCGAGAACTGTTATTGAACACACTTGGCCGTTACCTGCTCGGCTTGGCGCGGCAGAACGTGTTTCAGCAATGCCCGCTCGTCTGTTTCCTCGATGAAGCTCATCAATTTATCGGTCGCTCCATAGGTGATGATACAAATCATGTGTTGCTGGATGCCTTTGGTCTTATCGCGAAGGAAGGTCGAAAGTACGGACTGACAACAGCTATAGCCACGCAACGCCCCAGAGATGTGCCTCCAGACGTTCTAAGCCAGCTCGGTACTCTCTTCGTCCACCGACTGACCAACGACCGTGATCGCGAGACCATCGAGCGAGCATGCGGCGATCTGGACCGCGACGCCGCAGCATTCATCCCATCGCTTGCTCAGGGCGAGGCGATCATCGTCGGACCCGAGTTACCCGCTCCGCTACCTATTTTGGTTGACCGCCCTGAGAAGGGGCAGCAGCCCGAGTCTCATGGCCCTCGCTACCAGGCATTCTGGGGGCGATCATAGGTCGCCGATGGATACCTTCGATGACATAACTTTAGACACAGGACGGATCCCTTGCGGGTACCCAGTGTCAACGGCTCATTCAAGTTCAAAGAAAGCACGTAGCGCCTACCTTCATCGGAGATAGGACCGATACGCCGCTCATACATAAATTGCTGAAATGTGTTTCGAAACCTATCCCTTTTGGAAGCATCCAGACATGGTAGCGTGACTAAACGAAACGGCCTCAGGTAAACCTAGGGCGGCTCATGTGTCGATGCTAAGGCCAATGCAAATGTAGGCGGCCGTCGTTTGCTACGTCGGGAGGGGCGCAGGGATGGGTCAGTTGAAATCAAGTGAGGATGGCGCACTCGCCATCCTGCCGATTCATTTTGATTTGCCAGCACACGCCATACCCCTCGATACGTTTGTTCGCACCGCCGAACAGGCGGAAGCCATCATCGCGTCACTGAATAGTGAGCTGTTCGATGGAAAACTGAAATATGAAATCCTGGTGCTTGCCCCACAGGAGGGCTCCTTCAAAAGCAGGATAGGTGTCTATCTGGTTGGGGGGTGGCTTGCCGTTTGGTCATTTACAGAAAGTGATGTCGGTCAGGCATTCATCCGTGGCTTGACACTGCAGGACCCGGCGCATTGGGCGGAGCAAGCAGGTGCGGCAATCAGGGAGCAGATGGTTTCCGATGACGATAATGAGGCTATCGAGGATTCCGACGAAGCGCCAGCGGATGGCGAAGTGAAGAGCCGTGCCGCTGCTGAATTCCTTGTCGAAACGACAAAATCCTTCCTGCAAACGGATGTCTCTGAATTAGAGTCTGTCGGGATAACCACGACGCGTTTCCGGGATGGCTTTGCCGCGCGGAATGAGTTTTACGAAGCTTGTGCTGACACACCCGAAATATGGGGAGTGGGATTTGAAGACGAGCCTGTTTTCCCAGTCGGCCGAAGCGATTTCCTCCGTCTACAGGTTTCGCTTCCACCCCGAGAAGACGAAGACGATGAGCCTTGGTCGACTGGGATTGTCGATCTTAAGGTAACGTCCCCAAACTGGGACAGAGAAGATCGTCAACGTTCCTGGAAAGGCAAGGATTTGAAGGGCCGCGAGCGACTTTTCCGCATTGAAGACGAACAGTTTTGGGGATTGGTGAAGGCGGAACGTTTGAATATCCACATTATGGATACGATCAAGGTACAGTGGGCGTTCCAAGGGAAAGCAACATCGCCAAAGAACATCAGGGTCTTGCGCGTCCTCGAATTCAACGGCGATCTTCTGTCAGAAGCATTAAACGAAAATGCGCTAGAGGCAATTCTGGGCGGCTATATTGCTTCAGACATTGAGCAGGGTGATCTTTTCACCTCCCATTCAGGGAGGAAGTAGGACTACATGTAAGCCTGCTGTTTGCGATGGCTCGGACTCTGCCCGTTCGGCTGAGATATCGAAGTGCTCCCACTTAGCTCGTTCGCGGTCAAAACAGAGCGTATTTCCTACCCTCGTCTGAGATTGGCTCGATTCTACGACATTCTGGACGGTGCAAACTTTCTGTCGGAGGCGAACGGCATCAAATAGTCGTCTCGCGTTGGAGGTCGAAATCGTCAAAAGCTCTTCAAAAGCTTGACGGATGATCCGACGATGATCTGGGCAGAATTTTCCCATTGCCATCTGTTGATCTCGTCGACGTCATTTTGCGTCGCGAGACGTCGAGTGATCGACGGATGACAGCCGGTTTGAGATGGCGTGACCCTAACGGCCAGTGTCTGCGACAGCGGCACGGTAAACCCTTGCCCTAGATTGTCCTGAGGGATCGGAGTGTCGCCCAGCACGAATGCAAGTGGAGAGATCGCATCGATAAGGGACATCTCCATCGTGAGGATAACCTTTCTGATTTCCACCCACGCCTTGACTGCTTCCTGCATCGGCAGATCGGGCGACTGCGGTGAGAGACTACGGAGTTCAGCTAGTTCATTGGCGAGTTGTTCCGCTGGCACTCTGCTGAGAGCAATGTAGAAATTGCCCGACTCCTCCTCAGGGAAGCCGTAATCAACCAAAGTCTGCACGAATTCTGCTTCCGAATACTTGTGGACGCTTGCCAACACGGTGCCAAATTCACGGCTTAGAGTGTTTCCGCGCTTAAGGATATCGGGATGACGAGATGCCTGCATGGCGAGCACCGTGCAAAGATGCTCATGATCATCAGATGTCAGCGTATACCCAGGGGTCATCAACCTCTTGAAGAGTAACGCATCCTTCCCTTCGACGACAGAAAACGTATCCTCCAGCGCATCCGATGGTCGCCATTGCTGGTCGAAGACAGTGTAGAGATAGTCCTCCTGCATCGTCGTACGTGTCGACACGATTGAGACGTCGTCCCCACACCGACAGAAGAGATGTCCACCACTCGATCTAAATCCCCGCTGCCAGTGTTGCGGTACATAGTGATGGTTTTGCTTCTCAAACTTGGGGACGGTCATAAGGTCTCCGGCCAATTGCTGCTGCCGCGCGCCACATTACATGACCATTTCGTTGACGGAAGGTAAGCGATGGCATACCAGCACCTTGGCCATGACTTATGTCGTTCGAAGGACTGCCGCCACGACGGGATCACAGCCTATTCACAATAAACAAATCGTTCACTCTGCATGCTCGATATCCGGGAGGCTCCAGGTTTTTTCAAACAGCGGCTTCTGAGGCCCATAAAACCGAAACAGCACTTCGAACCGATCTCCTGGCTTGGTCGGCGTCCAGTTCGTTTCCTTGCCTGCTGGCGATGCAGGACCAAAGAAGAGATCGACTGTGCCGTCTGCATTTACTGCTAGCCGCTCACTCATGGACGATTTGCCTGGAGATGGGACGTCTCTGACGAGGGACTGAGTTGCCCTGTCATAGACAACGGCAGACCAATACTGGCTCGCGGGAACATGGGCAGGCACTGTTAATTTGTAGTTTTTGCTTCCGTCAAGTGGCTGCCCTGCCTTGTCCTGCGTCGACATCAGATAGAACTGACCGGTCCCAAGGTGTTTGACGGTGGAAAACCCCCAAAAGTTGGTCAGCCCCCTGGAATCAACGGGATAGGTGTCTGACGTCTCGTAAAATGTCGCCGACGTCTTGACCATGTCCAGCGGTGCAGGAACCGACCAATGCGCATTGTCAAAATACGGTTCAAACGCCGTTTCGTAACGGCTGTCGATCCAGGCGTGGGCCTCCGCTACCGCTGCTTCGAGAATGTCCGTGGTCTTCTGATCCGGATCGAATTTCTTGCCTTTCTCAATGCCTATTGAGCGAAGCATATCGACCATGACCTTGTCGCGTGGAAGCCATGGCTCGTACTGCACAACGCGGTCGAGCGAACGATAGAGGCTCAGATCGTAACGAATCGTCGAGTCGAACTCGACACCCAACACGTCGACGAACGTCGTCCTGTCTGGTTTGGCGGCCTGCGACAGGGGATAGAGCTTGATCCTCTGGCCGTAGTCCACCGCCTTGTTGATGGCTTCGTGGCCGATACCTTTCACGGTCGAACGGAAAAGACCGTAGCCTTCGTAAGTCGATGATGGCAGGACAATATATCCCTTCGGCACGGCCTCCTTGTAGTCCGGCGGCAGGATGAGGTATTTGCCACCTTCGCCCTTGTCAGCACCCGCAGGTCCCACATCCTCCAGCGCAGCCTGCCAAACATCCATTAGCGTTCCGGTAATCGATCCCGCATCCCCTGCAGGCGGTATCTCGATGACCACCGGCCCGACATTCTTGGTGTCGTAGAACGGCAGCAGATAGATCGTATCCGGGTTGGGTGTCAGCATCTGGTTCTTCCAGTCCGGAAGCCCCGACCAGTAGACGACCTGGTTGAAGTCGCCACCCTTGTCCTTGAACGCCTGGAACATCCGGTCGAAATTGACGACGGGCATCCCCCAGTTCACGGCCTCGATGGCGCGGCGTTCGACCGTTCTGTCATGCAGTTGGTCTGGCGTGAAATCCACCGCCCCCGCTGTGGACACGAGGAACGGCAGGACGATGAGTGCAGGAAACCAAGCTCGCATGGGATATCTCCAACGTTGCATACCCGAAATTCCTTCACGGATTTCCCGCTCGGGCCGATCCGATCAGTCCACTCGCTTGATACCAGGCAACCGATATGAGCCATTGAGGATTGGCGTTTGCGATCCATAGAGCCGCATCGTGAGATTGAACGGCCCCTTTGGCGCGGGCAGCCAGTTAGACGTGTCGGCCGGACGCTCGTTCTGGATGAGAATTGTCACGGAACCATCCGGCTCGATCTTCAGGCCCTCGGTGGTGCTGCCAATGCTGTAGCGCTTGAAGTCGTTCTCGATGAAGAACTCCTTGTCATCGTACATGCTCATATTCCAGAACACCGAGACAGGCGGAAGATTGTCCTTATCGAAGTGCAAGACGTATTTGTGCTCGCCCGTGAGCGAAGCGCCCGCTCCATCGACACGGGTATTCGGATAGAGGATTTCCTCCGGCACGTTGGCTCCGGTGAGATTGGCGGAGAATGCGGCCCTCACGGCGTAGTTGAAGCCCGCTCTGCCTCCGCCCATCGTATACCTCCAGCCATTGGCGGTTTCAGCCGCATTCGCATAGGTGTTCGCGATGATGGCGTCCGCAGCCAGCGCCGCTCTGGCTAGTCCCCGCTTGGTAGGTTCATCCAGGTTTTGCCACTCGAAACCGTTGGCGACGCTCAGACCGATTTGCTGCGCCGCTCCGACATCGGAATCGGAGAAGTCGTCGCTCGCCGAGAGAAACGTGCGCATACCAAAGCCGATCTGATCATATAGCTGCAAAGCCTCGGGAGCCGTTGGTGTGAACACGAAACGCTCGTAGTCGACCTTCTCAGGAAGCTTGAAATTCAGTCCGTTCTTCTGGAATACCGACAGCGGGAGCAAATTGAACCCTTCCTGTACGGCGCGGGCGCTCGGCAGGTCGGCGTCTCCGTTGACGAACACGCGGTTGGCGACCACGGCGAGTCTCGTCCCGACCTTGATCTGCTTCATGCCTGCCGGGACCATGCCATGGTAATCAGGCCCGGTGATGAGAAAGAGACCGGCCTCTGGCCCTTTGCTTCCTCCGACGTTG